>NZ_VVIW01000021.1 GCF_011682045.1 Massilia aquatica
CGCGGCGGCTGCGGCGGCGGCCAGTTGGTCCAGCAGGCTGGACTTGGTAGCGCCGGCCGTCTGCGGCGCGCCCGGATCGACCTGGTTGCGCAGCGCCAGCGACAGCGAGCCGACCCCGCGCGCCAGGTCGAGCGCTTCGGCCTGTTCCGGCGTGACTTCGAGCGTGACGGCGTTGACCACTTTCGGCTTGGTTTCGTCGCGCCCCACTTCCTGCGCCACCGCCAGCACCAGGATGCGTTCGAGAACGATCTTGGAAATGTGCAGCCCGTTGCGCCCCTGTTTGGCATGCTCGTCCGGATCGCGCTCGGTGTGCACGATAACGTCGACGTAATTGCCCGGCAGCGCAAAGCCGGCCACGCCGATCACATCGTTGACGCGCACCGTGATGGCGCGCTTGCCTTCGCTGATCAGGGCCGACAAGCCGCCCAGGGTGCCGGGCGGGGCCAGCTTGGCTTCGGTCAGCGGCTCGCCCTTGAGTACGTTGGCCTTGAGCACCCGCTCGCTCAGCTTGAGGCTGTCCTTGAAACTATCCGCGGGCGTGGTGGCGCCCGGCCAGTCGGCCATGCGCAGCATGTCGGGCGAGAGGCGCTGGCCGCGGCTGATGTCGGCGCTGGCGACGGCGATGCGGTTGGAGGCATTGCCCGGCTGGCGCAGCAGCCATAGCGACGCCAAGACGACCGCGCCGATCCCCAGCAGGACCGCCACGCCCATGGTCAGCAATGCGCGTTTGTTTTTCATATGATCCTCTCGTACAGGGTGGTGCCGCTATCGGCGGAAAAAGTGACCGGTGCGGCAGCGGCCGCCGCCGTGCCCTGGCCCAGCGCCATGCTGTGCCAGGCTTGTTCGATGGCAGCCGCGGAGAGGCGCGCCGTGGTGCCGGCGAAGGCGGCAAAATCGTGCAGGCGCCCGAGCAGCTCGGCCGGGTAGCTGGCCAGCAGCGGGCGCCCGCTGCCGTAATGCAGGCGCGTGATCAGGTAGTACAGCACGTCTTCGTCGCAGGCCAGCGCATGCTGGTGGCACTGGCGCCGGAACAAGGCCGCATACGCCGCTTCCGACAGCGGCCCGACCAGGATGTTGTAGCCGATGCGGCGCAGGAACGATTCATCGAGCAAGGCCTGCGGCGCCAGATTGGTGGCCAGCACCACGGTGACATCGAACGGCACCGCGATCTTGTAGCCGCCCTCGATGGTGAGCTGGTCGCAGCCGCTGTCGAGCGGGGCGCTGAAACGGTTGAGCAATTCTTCGGCGGGCAGGCGCTGGCGTCCCAGGTCGTCGATCAGCAGGATGCCGTTGTTGGCCATGAAGTGCGGCGGCGCGCGGTACACGCCGCTGGCATGGTCGAGGCGCAGGTCGAGCATTTCGTAGCCCAGCTCGGCGCCGACCTGGACCAGCGGGCGCCGGCACAGCGTCCAGCGCGCGTCCGGGTTGCGCCGCTCCTCGTTCTGGCGGGCGTGCTGGGGCGGGGCCGGCAGGTGCACGGCGGGATCGTGGAACTGCACGATATGGCCCTCGACCAGGATCGCATGCGGAATGGCCACCAGCCCGGTTTGCAGCTGGCCCAGCTTGCGCGCCAGGGTGGTCTTGCCGCTGCCGGACGGGCCGTGCAGCAACAGCGGGCGGCGCGACTGCAGGGCCGCGCCGAGCAAGTCGCGCACGCCAGGCTCGAGCACGTCGTCGGCAAAGGCGGCGGCCATCTCGGCCATGCCGATGTGCCCGGCCTCGGCCTGCCGGCCCGACTGGCGCTGCGCCAGGTCGCGGTAGGCTTGCAGGGTGACCGGCGCCGGTCCCACGTAGCGGCAGCGCGCCAGGAACTCGGCCGCGCGCTGGCGCCCGCCCTCGGTCAGCTGGTAGTGGACGTCGAGATCGGAGTCGCCGCGCCCCGCCACTTCGGCCAGGTGGTCGGCCTGCATGGCGTCGAGCGCTTCGCGCAGGACCGAGATCGACAGCTTGAGCTTGCCGGTCAGGACGGGCAGGTGGATCTTGCCGATCGAATACATCGCCTTGGCGACCAGTTCGACGATCAGGCTCAGTTCGAGGCCGGTGTCGCGCACGCAGCGCGGCTGCGGCGGCGGGCTGCCGCTGGCGTAGTCGGGAGCGGCGGCGCGCATCCGCAAGCTGCTGTGCGGCAGCGCTCCGGTGGGGGCGGTATAACTCATCTTGGGTTCCTCGCATAAACAGGTGGCGTTTCCTGAAGCCACAATTTATTTTAGTCACCAGCCCCCGCGCCGGTTTGATGCGGCACAAGCTATGGCCGTACGGAAACTAGAGCCAGGGCCGCGCCAGAGTGAAAAACGTGCCGCCGGCAATCGCGACCGCGTATGGCATATTTCCCACACTCGGGGTCGGGAGCGGCTCGGCCACCACCGGCATGCCGCACAGGCGCAGGAACAGGGGACGCAGCAGCGCCATGAGGTTGGCGCCGGTGTCGCGCAGACGCCCGCTGGCGAGGATCATGACCAGCGCCATCAGGCCGCCGGCGCAGAACGCGGCCAGGGCGACCTGCAGGGCCATGGCCGGGCCGGTAAAGGCGCCCACGGTGGCCATCAGCTTGACGTCGCCGGCGGCCATGCCGCGAAGGCAGTACAGGGGCAGGAACAGCAGCAGGCCGCTGGCGAAGCCGGCCAGGCCGGTGTCGAGCAGGGCCAGCGGCCGGCCCGAACACAGGTGCAGGATGGCGGCGCAGGCCAGGCCGGCCGCCAGCAGGCGGTTGGGGATGCGGCGCGACTTCAGGTCGGTGGCGGCGGCGGCCAGCAGCAGGGCGATCAGGAGGCATTCGAGAAAGGTCAGGGCGGGCATGGGCGGCTCACGTAAAAATGCCCCGGGAACAGGGCCCTGTTCCGGGGGCGGGTACGGCGATGAAGGCTGGGGGCGGCAGGTGAAAGAATGATCAGCCTTTCAAATCCGTGACCACGGTGGCGAACAAGGCTTCCAGTTCTGTTCGTACCTCCCTCAGCGACCCGACAATCGCCACAGCGATCAGCGCGGCAATCAGGCCGTACTCGATGGCGGTGGCGCCGGCTTCGTCGTTGATAAAGGCTTGCACTGCGGTGGTGATGGTGCTCATGGTGACCTCCGGTGGGTTAAAGATTGCTAATTTCTGGCGTCTGGTTCGGTGCGCTTGCTGTCTTACCGGGGAAGTACGGGGGTTTTACTCCAAATCTTTCCGCCATTGAGTTCACTATAAAGACCTCACAGATCAGCAAATTGACCGGGAGCAACTTTTTACAAGGAATTATTTTTGATGCGTAAGCGCTTGACGCCGCCCCAACGCAGTCCTGCACGAATACGACCCGGAGTACCTTCTCTGCGCGCCTACCGAGGGGAAATGGCAAGAGGGCCACGAGAATGTAAAAAAGCTCCCGGAACAAGAACTTGTCCCGGGAAGCCTGGGCGTGACGAACGAGGATGGCGGCAAGCGTGCGCGGATTAAGTTTTCAGACCCGCAACAACTGTGGCAAACATCGCTTTCAGTTCAGTCTGAACGTTAGTCAGCGATCCGACAATCGCGACAGCGATCAGCGCGGCGATCAGGCCGTACTCGATGGCGGTGGCGCCGTCTTCGTCGTTGATGAAGGCTTGCACTGCGGTGGTGATGGTGCTCATGGTGATCTCCGGTTAGTTAAAACTGCCAACTTCTGGCACAGGGTGCGGCTGCGCTACTGCCTTACCTTGAGGTACCTTGCTGCTGTACTTCAATTTTTCCGCCATTGAGTTCACTATAAAGATCCAGGGAAACAGCGACTTGACCCAACGCAACTTTCCCAAAGGTACTATTTTTGTTATTATGGAAACGGTCGATATACGACAGGATGGCGAAAAAGTTGCTGTGCGGTGAGCCGCAAGGCGTCACACAACGGTAGAATCGGGTGAACGCGAGCGTTTATGCATGACAATTGCCTAAAAAGCAAAATGGGGTTATCGTGCACGACGTATCCAGGCGCGGCGCCAGCCGAGGGGGTCCGGCGCTCAGGCAGACCAGCTCGCCGTGTCGATGGACATGCCCGCACTACGTGGTAGTTGTTTGATTCACATTTCCGAGAACGACATGGATTCCCTTCTTAAACACATGGTGGACATGACTGGCCACCGCGACCACACGATGCTCGACATCTCGGTGATCTCGGCGGTGCAGGAACTGGCGCGGGCGTCGCAGACGCGCGTGCTGACCATCATGCATGTGCGCGGCCAGCAATACGTGCGCGCGCGCGCCAGCATCTGCGCCGGCGGCGTGGCGCGCATGGAAGAACCTGCCGATGTGAATTCGCCGGGTGAGCCGATCGCCAGCTTTCCGGAACTGGCCGCCTGCATCGCCAACAACGACACCAGCGCCGAGAGCCTGTCGGCCGATGGCAAGCGCACCCTGTGGCTGCCGATCTGGATCGGCGAGAAGGCCGACACCTGCCTCGAAATCATGCACCCGACCCCGTACACGAGCGACACCATCCACGTCATCGGCGGGATTGTCAGCGTGTACCGCAATTTCCAGAACCTGCTCGACTACAGCGAGCGCGACTCGCTCACCGGGCTGCTCAACCGCAAGACCTTCGACGACCAGCTGGCCAAGATGCTGCACGTTACCGCCGAGCAGGAATCGCTGGAACCGGGCCAGGAAGAGCGGCGCCAGCATTCCGATGCCGAAAAGCAGTGGCTGGCGGTGGTCGACGTCGACCATTTCAAGCTGGTCAACGACAAGTTCGGCCACCTGTACGGCGACGAAGTGCTGATCCTGATCGCCAACCTGCTGCAATCGTCATTCCGCTCGCAGGACCGGGTGTTCCGTTTCGGCGGCGAGGAATTCGTGGTGCTGCTGCGCTCGACCACGCTCGACAATGCGGAAAAGATCATCAACCGTTTCCGCACCAATGTCGAATCGCACGACTTCCCGCAGGTGGGACAGGTGACGGTGAGCGTGGGTTTTGTCAGCATCAGCCCGTACGAGTCGCCGGTGATCATTCTCGGGCATGCCGACCAGGCGCTGTATTACGCCAAGAGCCACGGGCGCAACCAGGCCTGCCACTACGACCAGCTGGTCTCGGGCGGCCTGCTGCACGCGGTGGCGTCGAACGATACGGCCGAATTCTTTTAAGCGCGGCGCAGGCTCCTAGCCAACGCTGATGAACTGCATCGGATCCACATTCCACTTCTGCGGCGACTCGGGGCGCACGATCTTGTCGCCGCCGCCAAAACCCACTGGACGCGACAGATCGACGGTTTCCGGCCTGATGTAGACATTGCGCCTGGTATTGAAGAACACATTCACCTTGGGCGCCAGCAAGTTGGTCTCGTGCGGCTCGATCACCACCCCCAGCCGGCCCGATTCGAGCATCACCATGGTGCCGACCGGATAAATCCCGACGCAGCGCATGAATTCCTGCGCATACGTGGGATGAAAATGAAACTTGCTCCACTCGTAGATCTTGCGCAGCGCTTCGGCCGCCGACATGCCCTTGTGATAGCAGCGGTCGGCCGTGATGGCATCGTACACATCGACAATCGCCGCCATCTGCGCCAGCTCGCTGATCGCGCCCTCGCCCTGCTTCTCGGGATAGCCGCTGCCGTCGCGCCGCTCGTGGTGGTGCAGGGTGATGTCGAGCGGAATCGGGCCGATCTCGGGGGACTTGAGCAGGATATCGTAGCCGTCGCGCGGGTGCTTCTTGATGATCGCGAATTCCTCGTCCGTCAGCGGCCCCGGCTTGTTGAGGACATGGTCCGGCACCAGCGCCTTGCCGGTATCGTGCAGCAGGCCGCCCAGGCCGGCCTGGTAAGTGGTCTCGGCATCCATACCGCGCGAGCGGCAAAACGCCACCAGCAAGGTGCACACGCTGACCGAGTGCAAAAAGGTGTAGTCATCCTTGTTCTTGATGCGCAGCATGCCCATCAGCGCGCCAGGGTTGCGCAGGATCGATTCGGTGATGTTTTCCACCATCGGCGACACGCTGTCGAGTTCGATGGCCTTGCCGAGCCGCGCATCCTGCATCACGGTGCGCACCAGGCCGGTGGCCTGCTGGCGGATCACGGCCGCGCGCTTGAGCTCTTCGGCCAGGGTGGTGCGGGTGACGATCACCGGCCGCGCGGCGATTTCCACCAGCGCTTCCTCGGTGTGCTGGCGGGTTTCTTCCAGGGTCGGCGCATGGTCGACATCGAGCCCCTTGCTGCAATCGATGACCACGTCATGGATGCCGGCGTTGACGATCTTGCGGATTTCCTCCTCGCTGGTGAGCAGGAAGCGATTACGCACGAACGGATGCGTCATCCAGTCGCAACTGAGGTCATGAATATACATGCCAGTCTTGAGTTGCGAGGCGTCAATTTTCTTGAGCATGATTCGGTCCGTCTGTGGTGTAATCTCGCGCAATTGCGGCAACCAGTATAACGCCAATATTTCCCTATTGCATCACTGCTTTCCAAAAACAACTCACCGGCCGGGACCATCATGGAATTACGCCAGCTGCGCTATTACGTCGCCATTGTCGACCACGGCTCGCTGTCGCGCGCGGCGCTGGTGCTGCACGTGGCCCAGCCGGCGCTGACCCAGCAGCTGCGCCGGCTCGAAGACGAGCTGGGCGCGCAACTGCTGCACCGCTCGGCCCAGGGCGTGCTGACCACCGACGCCGGCAAGGTGTTTTACGAGCATGCGCAAGCGATTTTGAAGCAGGTCGGCGACGCCCGGTCGGCCGTGATCCAGTCTACCACCAGGCCCTCGGGAAGTGTCACCCTGGGGCTGCCGCACAGCATTTCCGGCGCCCTCGCCCTGCCCTTGTTGATGGCGGCGCGCAACACTTATCCCGAGATCACCCTGCAGCTAACCGAAGAGTTATCCGGCAATTTGAACGAACAGTTAAAGTCGGGCCGGATTAACCTGGCGGTGCTGTTCGACGACGGCCAGCTGGGCGCCTTTGCCAGCAGCGCGCTGGTGGAAGAGGAACTGAGTTTCATCTGCCGCACCGGTTCCGCCTTCAGCCCGCCGGGCGAGACGGTGGCGCTGGCCGACGCGCTGGCCACCACCCTGATTTTGCCGGCCCGGCAGCAAGGCGTGCGACCGCGCATCGACAACGTGGCGCGCGAAGCCGGCCTGCGCCTCTCGAGCGTGATTGAAATTAACTCGATCGCCATTCTCAAGTCGGCGATTCTGGCCGACATGGGCGCCACCATCCTGCCGGTCGCGCCCTTGCTGGCCGACATCGAACGCGGCGCCATGCTGGCGCGCCCGATCCACAGCCCGGCGCTGGCGCGCAAGGTCACCCTGTGCGCCTCGCGCAATATTCCGCTGACCAACGCGGCGGCCGCGGTCAAACGCCTGGTGCATCAGGTGACCGAAGAACTGTGCGCCGGCGGCGCCTGGCCGGGCGCGCAGCTGCCCAAATAACTTGCAGCGGCCGCGAGCCATCACTTTTTCTTATACCCCCATCCGAAAACCGTATTTCCCCTATGGCCGGGAAGCTCATACACTCCACGCCAACGGCGCTCCATACCGGAGAGTCTTGTAGAATCAAGCTGCCTGAATCACGCTGCCTATAAACAGCACCCTACCCCGTCATCTACGCGCCTACCCGGCGCCGTCCTGGCGGGGCAACACCCCGAATACCCTTTTGGAGACACACCATGCCAGATACCACGGCAACGACGCCTGCCAAGCAGGACGTCGCTTCACGCCTGACCACGGTCACCCTCGACGACAAATACACGGCGACCACGGGCAATATTTTCCTGTCCGGTATCCAGGCGCTGGTGCGCCTCCCGATGATGCAGCGCGAACGCGACCAGGCCGCCGGCCTGAACACGGCCGGCTTCATTTCCGGCTACCGCGGCTCGCCCCTGGGCGGCCTCGATGAAAACCTGTGGAAGGCCAAGGCCCACCTCGAAGCCCACCACGTCAAGTTCGTGCCGGGCGTAAACGAAGACCTGGCGGCGACCGCCGTCTGGGGCTCGCAGACGGTCGACCTGATCGGCCCGGCCAAGTACGATGGCGTGTTCGCCATGTGGTACGGCAAAGGCCCGGGCGTGGACCGCTGCGGCGACGTCTTCAAGCACATGAACCACGCCGGCACGTCCAAGCATGGCGGCGTGCTGCTGGTGGCCGGCGACGACCATGGGGCGTACTCCTCGACCCTGCCGCACCAGTCCGACCACATCTTCTCGGCCTGCATGGTGCCGGTGCTGTACCCGTGCAATGTGCAGGAATACCTGGACCTGGGCGTGCACGGCTGGGCCATGTCGCGCTTTTCGGGCTGCACGGTGGCCTTCAAGGCGCTGGCTGATACGGTCGAATCGAGCGCTTCGGTCGACGCCAATCCGTTCCGCGTGCAAGTGAAAATTCCGCAGGATTTCGTGATGCCCGAAGGCGGCCTCAATACGCGCCTGTCGTCCGACCCGCTCGGCCTGCAGGCGCGCAAGCAGGAAGCGCTGATGCAGGACTATAAGATCTACGCGGCGCTGGCGTATGCGCGCGAGAACAAGCTCAATCACACCACCATCGACAGCGCCAACGCCAAACTCGGCATCATCGCCTCCGGCAAGTCCTACCTGGACGTGCTGGAAGCCCTGGAAGAACTGGGCATCGACGAGAAAATGGCGGCCGACGTCGGCCTGCGCCTGTTCAAGGTCGCCATGCCCTGGCCGCTGGAGCCGGACAGCGTGCGCGAATTCGCGCAGGGCCTCGACGAAATCCTGGTGGTCGAAGAAAAGCGCCAGATCGTCGAATACCAGCTCAAGGAGCAGTTGTACAACTGGCGCGACGACGTGCGCCCGAAGGTGATCGGCAAGTTCGACGAAAAAGGCGAATGGGTGGCGCCGCGCGGCGAGTGGCTGCTCACCTCCAAGGCCGACTTCTCGGTCTCGCAAGTGGCGCGTGTGATCGCCTCGCGCATCTCGCGCCTGATTACGGACGCGCGCACCTGCGACTTGATCAAGGCGCGCCTGACCTTCCTGGACGCCAAGGATGCGGTGCTGCGCAAGGCCATCAACACCCCGTTCCGCCCCGCCTTCTACTGCTCCGGATGCCCGCACAACACCTCGACCAAGGTCCCCGACGGCAGCTTCGCGCTGGCCGGCATCGGCTGCCACGTGATGGCCACCGCGATCTATCCGGGCATGAACAAGCTGACCACCCACATGGGCGGCGAAGGCGCGCCGTGGATCGGCCAGCAGGCGTTTTCGGAAGTGCCGCACGTGTTCCAGAACCTGGGCGACGGCACCTATTTCCACTCCGGTTACCTGGCGATCCGCGCGGCGGTGGCGGCCAAGGTCAACATCACCTACAAGATTCTATATAACGACGCGGTGGCGATGACGGGCGGCCAGCCGGTCGACGGCCAGACCTCGGTGCCGATGATCGCCCAGCAGATGGCGGCCGAAGGCATCAAGCGCATCGCGCTGGTGACCGAAGACCTGTCGCGCTACAGCGACCGCTCCTCGCTGCCGGATATCGTGACCCTGCACGACCGCAAGGAGATGGATGCGGTCCAGCGCGAGCTGCGCGACGTCGAAGGCGCGTCGGTGCTGATCTACGACCAGACCTGCGCGGCCGAAAAACGCCGCCGCCGCAAAAAAGGCGAGTTCCCCGACCCGAACAAGCGCATGGTCATCAACGACGCCGTGTGCGAAGGCTGCGGCGACTGCGGCGTGCAGTCGAACTGCGTCTCGATCCTGCCGAAGGAAACCGAATTCGGGCGCAAGCGCACCATCGACCAGTCGTCCTGCAACAAGGACTACTCGTGCGTGAAGGGCTTCTGCCCGAGTTTCGTCACCGTCGAAGGCGGCACGCTGAAAAAAACCAAGACCGGCGTCACCAAAGGCAATGTGGACGATGGTTTCGGACCGCTGCCGGAACCGGTGCTGCCGAATATCGACCAGCCGTACAACATCCTGATCAACGGCATCGGCGGCACCGGCGTGATTACCGTCGGCGCGCTGATGGGCATGGCCGCCCACCTCGAAGGCAAGGGCGCGTCGGTACTGGACATGACCGGCATGTCGCAGAAAAACGGCTCGGTCACCTCGCACGTGAAGGTGGCGCGCTCGCCGGAACACCTGCGCGCGCAGCGCATCGCCACCGGCGAAGCGGACCTGATCCTCGGCTGCGACATGCTCACCGCCGGCGCGCAGGACGCGATTTCGAAGATGCGTCCGGGCCGCACCATGGCCGTGATCAACCTGCACGAGCAGCCGCCAGGCACGTTCGCGCAGCAGGCCGACTGGGAGTATCCGGCCGCAGAAGTGCGCGCGCTGATCATGGAATCGGTGGGTGCGCCTGCCAATGACGCCGCCGACTTCATCGACGCGACCAAGCTGGCGACGGCACTGATGGGCGACTCGATCGCCGCCAACCTGTTCATGATGGGTTACGCATGGCAGAAGGGCCGCATTCCCTTGACCGAAGCGTCGCTGCTGCGCGCCATTGAATTGAACGGCGTGGGCGTGGAACCGAACAAGAAGAGCTTCCTGTGGGGCCGCCGCGCCGCCGTGGATCTGAAGCGCGTGGAAAAGGTGGCAACGCCGACCCAGGCCATCGTGGTGCAGATGCCGCAAAGCCTGGAGAACGTGATCAAGAAGCGGGTCGAGTTCCTGACCGCATACCAGGATGGCGCGTATGCGGCCATCTACGAGCAGCTGGTGGCCACGGTGCGCGCGGCGGAAACGGCGCAGGGACTGGGCAACCGCTTGTCGACGGCCGTGGCCAAGTACTACTTCAAGCTGATGGCGTACAAGGACGAATACGAAGTGGCGCGCCTGTACACCGACGGGCGCTTCGTGGAGCAGCTCAAGTCGCAGTTCGAGGGCGATTTTTCGGTCAAGTTCAACCTGGCGCCGCCGATGTTCGCCAAGAAGGACGCCAAGGGACACCTGGTGAAAGCCGAATTCGGGTCGTGGATGTGGAAGGCGTTTGCGCTGCTGGCCAAGTTCAAGGGCCTGCGCGGCGGGGCGTTCGATGTGTTCGGCCGCACCGAAGAACGCAAGATGGAGCGCGCGCTGATTGTGGAGTATCGCCAGATGATCGAGGGGCTGATCGCTGGCCTCAATGCCGACAATCACGCGACCGCGGTGGAACTGGCCAACCTGCCGGAACAGATTCGCGGGTATGGACATGTGAAGGAAAAGGCCGTGGCGCAGTTCCGCGTGGAGAAGGCGCGGCTGCTGGGGGATGGGGCGCGCCAGCACGCGGCCTGACGTCTTCCCCGCGCAGGCGGGGATCCATAGCACGGCAGCGTAAAGGCGCCGGTGGCAATAAGCGGAAATGTCGCTTCTCACGCTTGCTATGGATCCCCGCCTTCGCGGGGAAGACGGCTCACATGTCGTGGTCTCACTCGTGCTGACGCACGACTGACTGCGCCGACACGTCGCTTGACGTTTACGTAAACGTCATATACCTTACAAGAACGCTATCGCAAGGATCATCATGAACGACCTGACTCCCGCCGCCAAACTGAATCTCCCCGAACAGCCGAAACTGGCCAACAAAGTCCGCTTCGTCACCGCCGCCTCGCTGTTCGACGGCCACGACGCATCGATCAACATCATGCGCCGCATTTTGCAATCGAACGGCGTCGAAGTGGTCCACCTCGGCCACAACCGCTCGGTCGACGAAGTCGTCACCGCGGCCCTGGCCGAAGACGTGCAGGGCATCGCCATCTCCAGCTACCAGGGTGGCCACGTCGAATACTTCAAGTACATGATCGACCTGCTGCGCGAACGCGGCGGCGCCCACATCAAGGTGTTCGGCGGCGGCGGCGGCGTGATCGTCCCCGACGAAATCGCGGACCTGCATGCCTATGGCGTCACCCGCATTTTCAGCCCCGAAGATGGCCAGCGCATGGGCTTGGTGGGCATGATCCAGTCGATGATCCAGACCTGCGACATCGACCTGTCCACCTATTCCCCGACCACCCTGGAACCGCTGCGGCAGGGCGACGTGGCCTCGCGCCACCGCCCGCTGGCGCAGCTGATCACCGCACTCGAAAACGAGAAGGCCACGCCCGAACTGCGCCGTGCCATCGTCGACGCGGCCGAAGGCCTGCACGTGCCGACCCTGGGCATTACCGGCACCGGCGGCGCCGGCAAGTCGTCGCTGACCGATGAACTGATCCGCCGCATCCGCCTCGACCAGAACGACGCCCTGAACATCGCGATCATCTCGATGGACCCGTCGCGCCGCAAGTCCGGCGGTGCGCTGCTGGGCGACCGGATTCGCATGAACGCGATCAATCCATGGAACGGCCAGGCGCGGGTATTCATGCGTTCGCTGGCCACGCGCGAAGCCGGCTCCGAAATCTCGCAGGCGCTGCCCGACGTGATCGCCGCCTGCAAAGTCGCCGGTTTCGACCTGGTGATCGTCGAAACCTCCGGCATCGGCCAGGGCGACGCCGCCATCGTGCCGCACGTGGATGTGTCGATGTACGTGATGACGCCCGAATTCGGCGCCGCCTCGCAGCTCGAAAAAATCGACATGCTGGACTTCGCCGACTTCATCGCGATTAACAAATTCGACCGCAAAGGCTCGCTCGACGCCCTGCGCGACGTCGCCAAGCAGTACCAGCGCAACCGCGAAATGTGGAGCAAGCGCCCGGAAGAAATGCCGGTGTACGGCACCCAGGCATCGCGCTTCAACGACGATGGCGTGACCGCCCTGTACCACGGCCTGCTGCCGAAACTCGGCGAATTCGGCCTGCATATCGCGCCGGGCAAGCTGCCGCAGGCGGACATCCGCCACTCCAGCGGCAAGCACGTGATCGTGCCGCCGGCACGGGCGCGCTACCTGGCCGAAATCGCCGATACGGTGCGCGGCTACCACAAGAATGCGTCGAAACAGGTCAAGCTGGCACGCGAACGCCAGCAACTGACGGAAGCGAAACGCATGCTGGCGCTGGCGTCCAAGACTGCGGACTTCGACGAGCTGATTACCGAGCGCGATAACGCGCTCGACGCCACCGCCAAGAAGCTCCTGGCCATGTGGCCCGAAATGCAGGCCGCGTACGCGGGTGACGATTACGTGGTCAAGATCCGCGACAAGGAAATCCGCACGCGCTTGATTGCCCATACCCTGTCGGGCACCAAGATCCGCAAGGTGGCGCTGCCGCGCTATGAAGACCACGGCGAAGTGCTGCGCTTCCTGATGCTGGAAAACGTGCCGGGTTCATTCCCGTTCACGGCCGGCGTGTTCGCCTTCAAGCGCGAAGGCGAAGACCCGACCCGCATGTTTGCCGGCGAAGGCGACTCGTTCCGCACCAACCGCCGCTTCAAGCTGGTATCGGAAGGCATGGACGCCAAGCGCCTGTCGACCGCGTTCGATTCGGTGACCCTGTACGGCGCCGACCCGGCGCTGCGCCCGGACATTTACGGCAAGGTCGGCAACTCGGGCGTCTCGATCGCCACCCTGGACGACATGAAGGTGCTGTACGACGGCTTTAACCTGTGCAGCCCGAGCACCTCGGTGTCGATGACAATCAACGGCCCGGCGCCGACGATCCTGGCGATGTTCATGAACACCGCCATCGACCAGCAGATCGACAAGTTCGTGGTCGAAAACAAGCGCCAGCCGACCGATGATGAAGCCGCGAAAATCCGCGCCTGGGTGCTGCAGAACGTGCGCGGCACGGTGCAGGCCGACATTTTGAAGGAAGACCAGGGCCAGAATACCTGCATCTTCTCGACCGAGTTTTCGCTGAAGGTCATGGGCGACATCCAGGAGTATTTCGTGCATCACCAGGTGCGCAATTTCTACTCGGTGTCGATCTCGGGCTACCACATCGCCGAAGCGGGCGCGAACCCGATTTCGCAGCTGGCGTTCACGCTCTCGAACGGCTTCACGTTCGTGGAAGCATACCTTGCGCGCGGCATGCACATCGACGATTTTGCGCCGAACCTGTCGTTCTTCTTCAGTAACGGCATGGACCCGGAATACACGGTGCTGGGCCGCGTGGCGCGCCGCCTGTGGGCGGTGGCCATGCGCGACAAGTACGGCGCCAACGACCGCAGCCAGAAGCTCAAGTACCACATCCAGACTTCGGGCCGTTCGCTGCATGCGCAGGAGATCGACTTCAACGATATCCGCACCACCTTGCAGGCACTCATTGCGATCTACGACAACTGCAACTCGCTGCACACGAATGCGTACGACGAGGCGATCACCACGCCGACCGACGAATCGGTGCGGCGCGCGCTGGCGATCCAGTTGATCATCAACCGCGAATGGGGCCTGGCCAAGAACGAGAACCCGAACCAGGGTTCGTTCATCATCGAGGAACTGACCGACCTGGTGGAAGAAGCGGTGCTGCAGGAATTCGAACGCATCGCCGAACGTGGCGGCGTGCTCGGGGCCATGGAAACCGGCTACCAGCGCGGCAAGATCCAGGAAGAGTCGATGCTGTACGAGCACCAGAAGCACGACGGCACCTTGCCGATCATCGGCGTGAACACCTTCCGCAATCCGAAGGCGAACGACACGCCGCAGAAGATCGAACTGGCGCGCTCCACCGACGACGAGAAGCAGTCGCAGTTGACGCGCCTGGACGACTTCCATCGCCGTAACGCCGAGCAGGCGCCGCAGGTGCTAGCGGCATTGCAGCAGGCCGCGATCGACAATGCGAATGTGTTCGAGAAGCTGATGGAAGCGGTGCGGGTTTGCTCGCTGGGGCAGATCACGACGGCGCTGTTCGAGGTCGGTGGGCAGTACCGCCGCAATATGTAAGGCGGACAGGCAGTTAGCGGCGCGGCAGCGAATCGAGGAAAGCGCTGCCGCCTCCTTTCAATCGTGCTTCCGCCTTGCTGACATAGGCCGCTGTCAGCGTATGCCCGGCGGCGGTGCCGATGATGGCGGCGACCAGCCAGATGGCGAAAGCCAGCGATCCTATCAGCAGGCTTTCCTCTACAAAGAACGCGGCGGCCAGCGTTGCGCAACCGAGCGCGATCAAGACATACGAGAGATAGTTAAACCAGCGGGGCCAGCGCCGATGTCGTTCGCACAGGCCAACGGCCAACCTGACCGATTCCTGTAACGCAGCCGCCCCGACGACATGCAACAGGAAGTGGATCGATATCAATGGGTTCCATTTAGGATCGTGCCAGGAAAACTTTTGTGGCTTGCCCATCTGCGCTGGCGCGTTGCATTTGACGCAGCGCGCAGGCAACGATGCCCCGGCGGGAATGACGATCAGTTTGCCATCGCGCCAGCAAGCGCTGGACGGACTGCTGCCGGCACGACCTTGCAGCGGTACAGCGGGGTTGGTCGGCGTCTTTTGCATAGCGGCTTTCAGCGAATGGCTCAAGTCGCAATATTACTGCGGTCATACGACATACGGGCAAAGCAGTAGCGAGTGACCAGAAACCATGTCAACCGGGACGTTGCTTTCGTGTCGATACTGGCAGCGTGACGCACGTGCAGGCCACGAACTCATGCCGGCAGCATGGCGCGCACAAAGTCGGCGTAGGCCTCGCCGGTCGGCAAATCGACGTCGGTCTTGATCGCGCGCTTGCTTGAGACCACTTCCACCTGTTCTTTCGGGTTGTAGCCGCGCTTTTCCTCGTCCACCCAGTACAACCCGGTGCCGCGCAACTGCCACGCCGGCAGCGCGTGGAAATCGATGCCTCGGCTGGCCAGCAGCGCCACCTTGTCCTCGATGCTGCGCCCTTCGATCTGCGCCGCCGCAGCGCCCCCCGCCACGCCCTCTTTGCGCAACATCCAGTAGCAGTGGGCGTTGAGGCCATTGCGGTGCGCGTCCTCGTTACGCCAGCGGAAATAATCGACCACGGTTTTAGGGTCCGGCAGCTCGCAAATGCGGCAATCGAAGGCCGCCAGCTCGCCCAGCATCAGGCTGAATTTGGCCGATGCCTCGCCCGCCAGGATCGACGTGTACTTGCGCAGCTTGCGCCCATACAGATCGATATCCGGATCGAACAGCAGCGAGATTTCGTCGCTTTCGGTGTAGGCGTAGACAACCTTGAAGCCGCAGTTCATCAGGTGGCGCGTGGTGTCTGCCATCAGGTCGCGAAAACGCACGTCGAAGGGCGCCTCGAAACTGACCTTTTCCTTGGTCAGTCTGGTAAAACTGCGGCCGTCGATGCGCGCCACCATGTACACGCCCGGTTCGATGCAGCGGTCGGTCGCGGTTTCGTGGGCGCGCATGATGGCGTCGAGTTCATCAAATTTCATTCCATGCCTTTACGATAAATTGGTTGTCGATGATATCGACATACTGCATCTGGTCGAAGCCTTCCGCCATGGTGGGCAGTTCGATGCGCTTGTGGGTGTCGAAAATGCCCACGTCCGGAATCAGCGCGGCGCCGCTGCGGCTGCGGTTCCAGGCCAGCGAGCGCTCCAGGTCGATGCGGAAATAGACGCACTGAATCCTGAATTTACTGCCCTTGAGGGCATCGATATATTTCGCCCGTACCTCGCGTGTGGGATTGGTGTTGTCGACCACGAAGGGCATGTCAGTGTCGAGGCAGATCTCCAGCAGCTTTTTCTCGCGGTATTTGGTTTTCAGCAGGTCGTTGCTGATGCGCAGGTGCGAATTGAAATAGTGATTTTTGTAAAAAGTCGACTTGCCGCTCGCTTGCAGGCCGACGAAGATAATGGCTTCCACTTATGTCCTTTGTTGTTTCAGTGCGGGGAGCGAATCGAGAAACTCGGGGCCACAGCCTTTCAGGCGGATTTCGTGCTGGTCGATGAACACCGGCCGCAGAATGCGCACGGCGGCGATGCGCAGCAGCAGGCTGACCAGGATCATCACGGTAGATGGCAGCAGCAAGGAGTTACGCGACTCGGCGGTCAGATACAGTCCGGCTAGGCCAAGGAAAAACACGCCGAGCGATGCCAGCGACAGATAAAGGCGATGGCGGCGGTGCTGGTCGCACAGGCCCAGTACCAGGGTCGCCTGCTTGCGCACGAAGAGGCCCACGATCAGATACACCACCATGGGAACCAGCACATACCAGCCGGGATGGTGCCACGTAAAGGTGCGCGGCTTGTCCATCATGGCGGGCGCGTTGCATTTCACGCAGCGCGGCGGCAGGTGTTCTTCGGTGGAGGCGACCAGGATGTCCCCCTCGCGCCGGCAGCGGCCAGTTTCCACGCCGTCGAAGGAGGCAGTGGGTGCGGAATAGGGATTGGGGGAAGTCGGTGTCACTGCGCACTCCGGGGAAAGGATCTCTATTTTTTACTGAAAAATGTCAACCAAACTGCACTAGCGACCAATAGTGCAGACCCAATAGATTGGGCTATGCCGATCCAGAATGAGCGCGGCCCGGGCATGGATTGCGGCTTTCGGATGTACTTGATCCAGAGTTCACAAATAATGTACCAGATCACGGCCAATGCAATAAGTTAGAGCATTCTATTTTCTTTTGCGTCGTGTTGTCGAATGTCGGTAGCGATACGTACAACCGCCTGCGAGTTATTCGTCTTGTACAGCAATCCGGTCAGCGAATGCTTGAAATGAGGCGGCAACTTTGCGCACGCTTGTTTTTCCGCCGTAGTAATTAATATAGTGCACGGCATTTTCTCGATCCAGCACGTACAGGTTACCCAATTCACAGTCGGCAATTGGCAGTACACCTTCGGCTCGAAGATCCGGATACGCGTGCAGCTTCGAGAGGATTCCCTTGTCCTTGTCTGCGCCAAAAAAGGCGAGGATGGGAAGATCGTCGGCGCCGTCAATGCAACCGCCAACGAACGCGCCGCCAAACTGTTTGATGAATTCGGAATAGTCCTTTGGCAGCTTCCAGCCAATGCTCGATTCGAGCGCATTGATTTCCGCCTCAGAGAACGGCGCCGCTGGTTCAAATCGGGCATCTGGGATGCCATTGGTGTCCAGGCAGCCTCCGGGCTGTGAAATACTCATCGGTGCGGCTCGCTTCCATTACACAGCGGCCCGGCGGGCCAGACGATAGCGTCCAACAGCCGCTGCAAGCGCCCACCGCGCTGGGGATTGACCATGGTGACATACGCCACCTTCCCTGCCAGCCAGGCGCGAAAATCCGGCCGCTTCTCGCGATCCTGCCCGTGCGGACCGTGGCGCACGCAGTTGGTCAGGGTGGCCTTGAGCACATCGAACTCCTCGCGCGCGATGTTGGGATGGTGGTTGACCACAATGCCGGTGACCTGCTGGCGCACGCCGGCGCGCATCATGCGCGTTTTGCGCGTGTTGATGGCAAAACCTTCTTCGAGGGCGATGGCGCCGACCTGTGCGTGGAAACGGTCGAGCGAGCGTTCCAGTTCGCGCCCGCCCGAGAACACCAGGTCGTCCGCATAACGGCTGTAGCGCGCGCCGAGCGATTGCGCCAGCGTCTCGAGGCGAACGTCAAGCCGCCACGCGCAGGCGTTGGCCAGCGCCGGCGAACAGGGCGAGCCTTGCGGCAGGTGCGGCGCGCGCAGTGCCTGGCGCTGGGTCCACGTGAGCGCATTGCCGCCAGCCGGTTCGCGCAGCACGCCGGCCGGCACGCGGTTCACGCACAGGCGCGCCAGCACGCCGGCCACGGTCTGCGAGTACCCGAGTTTGACAAACAGCGCGTGAATGCGCGAAGCCGGAATGCTGGGGAAGAAATCCTTGAGGTCCATGCGGATCACCACCCGCTGGCCGGTATGCAGGGCCGCATGGGTGACGCAGGAATGGCCGCGGCGGAAGCCATGCGCGGCCGGATGCGCGGGTACGCGGTCGAGCAGTTCGCGCAGAATGGTCGCCTGCATGCCGGGCAGGCGCTGCTTGGGAATTTCGATCAGGCGCACGCCGCCGCTGCGCTTGGGCACCCAGCGATAGTGGTAGTGCTCCAGTTGCGCGGCCGGCATCGGTTCCTTGCGCCACTGGCCGGCGAACCAGTCAAGTTCACCCGGGCGCACTTGCAGCCACTGCGCAAGGTCGCCCACGGACGGCAGTGCGGGCAGCGCGAGCGCGGCCAGCCAGTCGGGCGCTGGCGGCGCCACGGGCAGGTCGAGGCAGTAGTGTGTGAGCTGCGGTGCGGCTCCCTCGCCTTCCCAGGCGTCGTGAAACAGGTCCAGGTCGAAAATGATCTGCGCCAGTTCATGGCGGCTGAAATAGTAAAAGTGTTCGGCGGTGCGCGCGTGGATTTGCTCGCATAGCTCAGGTATCCACGGCCACGGATGGCCGAACGCCCAGGTCGCGCTGGCGATCAGGCCGGCGAGCGTTGCGTCGCGCGCCAGCATGGTGTCGGCGAGCGCCAGGGCGATGGCGTCTTTGGGAATCATGCTTGATGAATTTTGAGGGGGCGGAGAGCCTTCAACCAGTCTCGTGAAGCATGAGTCCAGGTGCGCGGCAGCGCACGGCCGCTCATGCGGTGAATTGCACAGCAATAAATATCCCACGGGGTAGCCCCGCAGAGGCTCGTCCCTGCACGAGGCAAGAACAGGCCGGCTTGAAGGATCCGCCCGTGTAGAGAGTAAGGCAATTTTGCATGAACGTCAATGCGAGTGCCGCCCTGCAAGTCAGGCGATGCAGCGCCCCACAGTGGCGCCGGGCAGCAGTACCGGCTGCCACAGGACCTGCAACTGCGCCGGCGGCGTGCCCGCCACCAGCGCGGCGAGCATCTCGGTCATCTTCGCGCCCGCTTCGTTGGGGTCCGGCTGGTCGATGGTGGTGACGTTCGACCCCACCAGGCTGTCTTCGATGCTGCCCCAGACGATGACCGACATGTCCTTGCCGATCTCGATGCCGGCGTCCAGCAGCGCGCGCACCGCGCCCACGCCGGAGAGGTGATTGTCGACGATGACGGCGGTCGGCCGGGGCGAACAGGCCAGCAGCTCCTGCATGGCCTGGTAGCCGGTGCGGCGGTCGAGCGTGTTGTCGACCAGGTGGCGCGGATCGATGGGCAGGCCGGCTTGCGCCATGCAGGCGATGAAGCTGTTCTTGCGCTGGCACGCAAAATTGAGCTCGAGCGGTGCGCTCACCAGCGCGATGCGGCGGTGGCCATGCTCGAACAGGTGCGCGCACGCGAGCCCGATGCCGGCTTCGTTGTCGTAATCGAACCAGGCGTAAGGCTGCTTGAGTTCCGTGCGGCCGTGCGCGACAAATGGAAAGCCCTTCTTCACCAGGTAGGCAATGCGCTCGTCGTGCACCAGGGTGCGGCTGACCACCAGCCCATCGACGCGGCGTCCGCGCACCATCTGCTCGTACGACGGCAGCTCGTTTTGCGGCGAGACCGGCGCGATGATCAGGTTCATCTTGCTCTTTTCGAGCGCGGCCGACATGCCGCCCACCACGCCCAAAAACATCGGGTCGCCCAGGTCGCTCGGCAGCAGCGGATAGATGATGCCGAAGACGTTGGTGCGCCCCACCGCGAGGCTGCGCGCCATCGGATTGGCTTCGTAGCCGGCTTCCTTGGCGGCGGCCAGCACGCGTTCGCGGGTGTGGGCATTGACTTCGGGGTAGCCGTTCAGGGCACGGCTGACGGTGGTCTTTGAAATCCCGAGCGTACGGGCCAGGCTCTTGAGATTCATGGTCGAACTTCGTTGGTCGATGGTGTAAAGACTGCAATTATAGCAACAGGGTCAGGCAGCATGATCGACCTGCCGTTTAAAGAAGTACAGGGTGACCAGCACCAGCGTGATTGGCACCAGTGTGAGGTAGAACGCGAAGTGGCCGCTGAAATTGCCGAACACATAACCGGTGATGAACGAGCCGGTGGTGCCGCCCAGCGCCGAAAAAATCACCAGCAGCCCGGTCATCGACGAGTGCTGGTGCGGCGGCAGGGAACTGAGCATGACCGAATTGATGCCCGGGTAGATCGGCGCCATGAACAGGCCAATCAGCGGGAACAAAAAGGTCGCCAGCGGCGCGCTGGACCAGGTGATGCCGGGGTCGGCCACCACGTCATGCGTAAGCGGAAGCGCCAGCAGCACCGTGGCGGCCATGCCGATCACGCAGATGTTCATGACCGGGTACCAGTTCATCCGGCGCATCACAAAACCGGCAGACAGGCGGCCGATCGCCAGGCAGGCGGCGAAGATGCTGGTCACCTGCACGCTCATGGCCGCCGGCAGCTTGAGGATTTCGTTGTTAAAGGTCGGCAGCCAGGTACCGACGCTTTGCTCGATCAGCACATACAGGAACGCCGTCATGACGAACACGCACACCAGCGGCTTGAAGAACAGCTTGAGCATGGCGCTGAAGTCGTCCCAGCGGCTGCGCCCTTGCGGCAGCTGCGCCGTGCCTTCGTCGAAGGTGGTCGACAGCACCAGCGCGAAGGTGACGGCGCACAGCGCGGCCAGCAACCAGTACACCTGCAGCCAGCTGCGCGAGGCGGGGTCGGACGAATCAATAAAGTAACCGAAGATCCAGTAGGCGCTCAACACGCCGACCATGAACACGCCTTCCAGGGTATTCATGATGCCGGCATGGTGGCGGCGGTCGCGCGCGATCAGGCCCAGGGTCGAATACACCGACACCTTGACCAGCGCGAACGCCACGCCAACGCACAGGAACAGCAGTTTGGCGGTCCAGAAGGCGGGCAGCAGCGGCATGGCGACGCAGGCGGCGGTGACCAGCGCCAGCGCGGCGAGCATGGCGTTCTTGTAGCCGATGCGCGGCAAAAAGGAGGCCACCAGGAAGGACACGACCGCGATCGGCAAGTCCTTGAATGCTTCCAGGTTGCTGGCGCTCGATTTGCTCACGCCGTAGTTGCCGATGATCTGGAGGATGACCGTGCCGACGCTGTTAAGCAGGATCGCAAAGACGAAGTAAATCAAAAAAAGGGCTAACATAATGCGTTGGTTTTTCACACGGTCTCCAATATTTTTTATTTTGGTGTGCTACTTCCTGCTGCTGTCCTACTCGCGCCTACTGGTAATCCTCCAGCTTGAAGCCGTCCAGCGCCGGGATCACCCGGTCGGCCCGCGTGAGCACATCCGGGTTGCCGATGCCAAGCGCCCACATGCCGGCGCTCTTGATCGACGCCACGCCGGCCACCGCGTCCTCCACGCCCAGGCAGTGCACCGGGTCCACGCCCAGCTCGCGCGCGGCGGTTAAAAAAATCTCCGGATGCGGCTTGCTGTGGGCGATCAGCGCGGCGTCGACCACGTAGTCGAAGCGATCGCGGATGCCCAGGCGTTCGAGTACCGTGAACGCATTCTTACTGACCGAGGCGAGGCCGATGCGCAGGCCGGCCGCGCGCACCGCCGCCAGCGCATCGACCGCGCCGGGCAGCAGGTCGGCCGCCGACATGGTGGCGATCAGCTCCTGATAATGCCGGTTCTTGGCGTCGGCCAGCGCCAGCTTCTGTTCATCGCTGTACGTGCGCTTCGCGCCGGCCAGGATCAGGTCCAGGGACCCCATGCGGTCGATGCCCTTCAATTGTTCGTTGAAGGCTTCGTCGAAATGCACGCCTTCCGCTTCGGCCAGCCGCTTCCACGCCAGGTAATGATAGTGCGCGGTGTCGGTGATGACGCCATCGAGATCGAAAATGACTGCCTTGAACCTGCTCATGCTGTTTTCTCCTGACGTGGACGGGCGACCGAAACCGATGGCGCGGCGCCGGTGAGCGAGACGCGCTCGCCGCAGTGGCCAAGGGTCAGCGACTCGCCGTGAACCAGCGTGTAGCGTGCTTCGGCGGCATCGATGCGCACCTGCAGCAAGGCGCCGTGGATGTGAATCTGGAACTGGTAGTGCTGCCAGCGCGCCGGCAGGGTGGGCGCAAAGCGCAGCGCGCCGTCGGCCACGCGCATGCCGGCAAAGCCGTAAGCGACGCCCATCCAGGTGCCGGCCATGGCTGCGGTGTGCACGCCGTAGTGGGTGTTGCCGTGCGTGTCGTCCAGGTCCAGGCGCGCGGTCTCGAGAAAATAGTCGTAGGCCTTGTCGTGGTAGCCCACTTCCGAGGCGATGATGCTGAAGATGCAGGACGAGAGCGACGAGTCGTGCGTGGTCACCGCTTCGTAGTAGTCGAAGTCGCGCTTTTTGTCGTCCTGGGTGAACTGGTCGGACAAGAGCAGCAGCGCCAGCACCACGTCGGCCTGCTTGCAGACCTGGTGGCGGTAGATCACCAGCGGGTGGTAGTTCAGCAGTAGGGGATAGTTTTCTTTCGGCGTGGCGGCGAAGTCCCAGGGCTTTTTGCCGAGGAAGCTGTCGTCCTGCTCGTGGATGCCGAGGGCGGCATCGTAGGGCAGCGCCATGCGGCCGGCGGCGCGGCGCCACGCTGCCGGCTCGGTATCGTCAAGGCCGATGGCCTGCGCGATGCGCGCAAAATCTTGCGGGCGCGCGCCGCGCAGCTTGTCGACAATCTCCGCCGCAAAGCGCAAATGCATCTGCGCCATGGCGTTGGTGTAGTAGTTGTTGTTGACCAGGGCCGTGTATTCGTCCGGGCCCGTCACTTCGTTGATGCAGAAGCGCCCGGCGCGGTCGTAGTTGCCGATGCCGATCCAGATGCGCGCGGTCTCCAGCACGATTTCGGCGCCCTGCTTTGCCATGTAATCGAGGTCGCCCGTGGCGTCCAGATACAGCTTGATGGAGTACGCGATGTCGGCGTTGATGTGGTACTGCGCGGTACCGGCCGGGAAGTAGGCGGAGCATTCTTCGCCGGCGATGGTGCGCCACGGGTACAGGGCGCCTTTGGCGTGCGACATCTGGCGCGCGCGCGCGCGGGCCTGTTCAAGTCCGGCGTAGCGGTAGGCCAGCAGCTGGCGGGCGACTTCGGGTTTGCTGTACAAGAAAAACGGGAAGATGTAGATCTCGGTATCCCAGAAGTAGTGGCCTTCGTAGCCTTCGCCGGTGACGCCCTTGGCGGCGATGTTGGTCTTGCCGTCGCGCCCGGCCGATTGCAGCAGGTGGAACTGGTTGAAGCGGATGCCTTGCTGGAGCGCGTCGTCGCCGGCGATTTCCACGTCGGCGCGCTCCCAGAAGTCGGCCAGATAAGCTGCCTGGCGCGCGCACAGGGCCTCGAAGCCATCAAGCCTGGCCTTGGCCAGCGCGCCTTTTGCCAGGCCCGCCAGTTCGGCCTCGGGGTAATCGCGCGACGAGAAATAGACGCCGTATTTGGTCAGGCTTTGCGGCAGCATCACGTCGAGGTCCAACGTAAAACTGTGGCTGGCCGCCAGCTCGTGGTGACTGGCGCTGCCCGCGACCGCCGCCACGGTGTCGATGGCGCTCACCAGGGTAAAGCCGCTGTTGTGGGTGCGCTGGGTGAGGCTGGACATGCTGGCGCCCTGCTCCACCGCCAGCAGGTGCAGCGCGGGGCCGGAGACGGCCGAGCCGATGCGCGGATCGTCCCCGGCTTCCTGGTTGCGCACGGCGCCGTCGATGGTCGAGACCACCCGCACGGCCCCGGAGAAATTAAGGGCGGTCAGCTCGACATCGAGCGCGAACAGGTGCTTGTCGGCCAGCGAGACCACGCGCCGCGTAATCAGCCCCAGACGCTTGCCGCTGGCCGAGGTCCATTCCAGGCTGCGGCGCAGCACGCCGGTGCGAAAATCGAGCACCCTTTCGTAGCGGTCGAGCGTGCCCTGCAAGGGGTCGAAGCGTTCGTCGCCGAGCCAGACTTCGATGCCTTTGGCGTTCGGTACGTTGAGCATGAACTGGTTGGTCTTGGCCAGGCCAAAGGCCGCTTCCGGATAGACGATCGGTTCGGACTCGTAGAAGCCGTTGAGGTAAGTGCCGTCGAGCGAGGTGCCGGCCGGGCCGCTGTAGCCTTCTTCGGGCGTGGCGCGCAGGCCGATGTAGCCGTTACCGAGCGCGAACAGGGTCTCGTTCAAAAAGTGCGCGGCGGGGTCGAAAGCGGTCTCGCGAAGGCACCAGGGTTCGAGCGGGAGAGCATGTCGGGAAGGGGCGTGGGGCACGGTTTTGTCCTTTGTCTGTCTTTTGAAATTTGCACTTCAAACCGGTTTGGATTGCGGCCGAGTCTATTTCAAATCGGTTTGGGATGTCAATTTATTTAGATTTTGCCGCGCAAATCAGGTCTGGCGGGCGATCAGGGTGGTCGGCAGCATTTCGGACTCGACCTGCTCGCCATTGATCAGCGCCAGCATTTTTTTGGCGAGCAGCACGCCGCCATCGCGCAGGTACTGATGCACGCTGGTCAGCGGCGGCACGAAACTGGCCGCGCCGGGCGTGTCGTCGTAGCCGATGACCGAGACATCGTCGGGCACGCGCAGTTGGTGCTCGGTGAGCGCGCGGATCGCGCCCATGGCCAGCAGGTCGCTTGCGGCAAACACGCCGTCAACAGCGTGCCCCTTTTTCTTGAGCAGCGCGCTCATGCTGTCGAAGCCCGATTCGAACGTGAAGGCCTTGGGACGGATGATGTGCACCGTACCCTGCCCGCCCAGCGCGTCGATGAAGCCGGCGCAGCGTTCCTGGACTTCGGCGTGGTCGACATCGCCCAAAAACACCAGCTTGCGCCGGCCCTGCGCCAGAAAGCGTTCGGCCACACTGGCGCCGCCGCGGCGGTTGTCGCTGCCGACCACGATGGTGGTGGCGCCGGCGTCAAGCGCGCCCCACACCACCAGCGGCAGGTTGGCCTTTTGCAAGAAGCGCACCGCTTCGCCGTGCGAGCCCTGGCCGAGCAGAATCAGGCCGTCGGCGCCCTGCACCGGGGCGGTGTCCATCAACTGCTTGGAGGTGAGCACCACGCTGTAGCCGGCCGTGGTCAGTTCCTGGGTGATGCCGCCCAATAGTTCAAGCGGATACGGGTCGGACATGGGGCGCCCCTTCACAGGCGTCATTTCGACCACCACCGCGACCGAGTAGCTGCGCCGCATGCGCAGGTTGCGCGCGCTGATGTTAAGGCGGTAGCCCTGCTCGTCGGCGAGGCGGCGGATTTTTTCGCGCGTCTTTTCCGTGACCAGCGGGCTGTCGCGCAAGGCGCGCGAGACGGTGATCGTGGAGACGCCCGCCAGGCTGGCGAGGTCTTCCATCGTCAGGGAGGCGTCGTTCTTGCGCGGCGCGATCGTGCTCGCCGGCGCGGCAGTCTTTTTTGCAGCCTTGTTTGCGGCCATGGAAACGCTCAATTTTGGTAGGAAAACAACGACACCGCCGCATTATGACAGGTTTACGCCTCTCTAAAGGCCAAATGACATCGATAACATTTCGATTGACATCGATAACATTTCTTGTTTCAATGATTCGTCTTTTCTTGCCATCATAATAAATTGCAGACCGGCCCGCTGCGCGGCGCGGCAGGATCAGACAGGGGACACGCATGCGGTGAGCGCCGTTCGAGCACGGCGACGCCAGTCCAGGAGACGGATTTCAACAAGACACATAAAAGCGAGCATAACAATGAACAGTCACAAGCACTTCCTGCTTTCCTCAGTCACGCTGGCCGTACTGACCCTGATGAACCAAGCCCAGGCGTCGGGCCAGGCCGCCGCCCCGGCGACGGCGGACGCGGCGGCCGCCCAAGCGGTGGCGTCCGAAATCCAGCAGGTGGTGGTGACCGGCACCGCCTCGGCACGCGGCACGCGCAAGATCGACACCAGTTTTTCGATCACCACGGCAACCGAGGAGCAGCTCAAATCGGCCTCGCCCAGCAGCACCGCCGACGTGCTGAAACTGGTCCCGGGCGTGTATGCGGAGTCGACCGGCGGCCAGTCGGGCGCGAACATCGAGGTGCGCGGATTTCCGTCGGGTAGCGATTCGCCCTTCGTGTCGGTGCAGATGAACGGCAATCCACTCTATCCGGTGCCGGTGCTGTCGTTCTTCGAGGGTTCGTCGGCCTTCCGCCTGGACGATACGGTGGCGCGGGTGGAAGTGCTGCGCGGCGGGCCGAGCACGATTTACTCGGTCGGCCAGCCGGGCGCGACCATGAACTTCATCCTGAAAAAGGGCGAAGACACGCCGGAAGCGACCCTGCGCTTTACCACCGGCACCGGCAAGCTGCGCCGGCTCGATGCTTTTGTGGGCGGCAAGATTGCCGACGGCTGGTACGGGACCATCGGCGGCTTCGCGCGCCAGACCCAGGGCGTGCGCGATCCGCAATTCAAGGCCGATGACGGCAAGCAGCTGACCGCGTCCGTCACGCGCAAGCTGAACGAGGGCGAAGTGACCGCCTACGTGCGCACCACCAAGGATAAAAACGCGTTTTACACCGGCGTGCCGCTCATTTCCAGCGACAACGGGCGCACCATCACGGAGTTTCCCGGCTTCGATCCGCTCACCGGCACCCTGATGAGCAATGAGATGCGCCACTTCACCATCGACGCGGCGCCCGGCAAGACCCTCACGCGCGACCTGGCCGACGGGCGCGGCATGGATGCGACCGTGTTC
Organism: Massilia aquatica; assembly: GCF_011682045.1. Lineage (GTDB taxonomy): Bacteria > Pseudomonadota > Gammaproteobacteria > Burkholderiales > Burkholderiaceae_D > Telluria_A > Telluria_A aquatica. Next base: position 27,195 of record NZ_VVIW01000021.1, read on the forward strand.
GGCGCCGAGTACGAGCAAAAGCTGGGCGGCTGGGATGTGTCGAACAAGGCGAATTACTTCAGTGGCGACCTGAACACCATCTCGATGTTCACCGGGAACAACCCGCTGACGGCGGCAGCCTACCTGGCCAATGCCAACGCGACCCATAATCCGCTGGCGGCAAGCGGTTCGGGCAGCATCAGTTATGTGAAGGGCGGCGTGGTCGATCCCAACGACCAAGTGGTGCAGGCCGGATTATGGTCGGTCGAAAAGAAACTGAGCTCGTTTACGAACGAATTCCGGATCAGCCGCGAGCTACTCAAGAACAACACGACGACCGCCGGTGTGTATCTGGCGCGCTACAAGTCGAATGACGAATGGTACCTGGGCAACAGCCACCTGATGACGGCCACCCCGAACGCCAGCCTGATCAATGTGCAACTGACGAATGGCACGATCGTCTCGCGCAACGGGGTGGACGGGAATGTGTTCTATGCGCCGGTGGCATCGTACAAGGGCAACAATACCGCCCTGTTCGTGGCCAATGAATGGAAGGTGAACGAGCAGATCAAGGTGGATGTGGGTGCGCGCCGCGAAAAGCAGAGCTTGAAAGCGACGATCTCGAACCTGACCACGATGGATACGGACGCCAATCCGCTGACCGTCTACAACAACGGCACCTCGGTTCCGACCGGCACCAACACCCAGCTCAGCCGCGACGACAGCGTCAATTCGTTCACGGTGGGCGGGATTGTCAAGTTGTCTAAGGATATGAGCGTGTTTGCGCGCGCCAACACCGGCCACACCTTTATCTACTTCGACGACATGCGCAACGCCGGCACCCAGGCGGCCGTCAACGACCGCAAGGGCGTGCCGACGCCGAAAGTGACGCAGTACGAAATCGGCTTCAAGACTGTGGGCACCATGTACAGCGCCTACATCAACGGGTTTTACACCGACTTTACCGGTATTTCGTTCCAGCAGATCACGACCGATGCGGTGCTCAATTCGGTCAGCGGTTCGCGCGGGCATGGCGTGGAGTTCGAACTGGCCGTGCGGCCGGTGAAAAACCTGCAGGTAAGCTTGATGGGCAATTATCAGGAATCGAAATACCGCGACAATCCGGCGATTACCGGCAAGCTGGTGCAGCGCCAGCCGAAGATGCAGTTCCGCCTGTCGCCTAGCTACCGGATTCCGCTGGGCGAGAATTCACTGAAACTGTATGGCACCTACGCGCACGTGGGCAGCCGCTGTGCCGACCAGGCCAATCTGTCGTACCTGCCGTCGTATAAAACGGTGGACGCGGGCATCCTGGCATCGGTGGGCACGCATTGGGAATTGAGGCTCGCGGGTACGAACCTGGGCAATGAACTGGGGCTGACGGAAGGCAATTCCCGCCTGACCGGGGCGCAGGGCAGCGGTCCGATCAATGCACGGCCGATCTTCGGGCGCGCGGTGGAAGCGTCGGTGCTGTACCGCTTCTAAAGCTGATAAAACAGACGGCAGGCGTGGACATCGTGCATGTCCACGCCGGGGCCATGATTCATTTACTCAACGACCCACGAATACTTGACCTTGGCCCACGCCAGCGCAGCCTGGCCGTCTTTCGCACCTGGTTCAAACTTGCAGCGGGCGCCGGCGCGCACCGAAGCACGATCGACGCGCACCGCGCCGCTCGACTCCACCACTTTCGACTGCACGACTTTGCCATCGGTATCGATCAGATAGGCGACGGTCACGGTGCCGCTTTCGCCATCATCCTGCCACCGCACTGGAAATTCCGGTTTTTCGCAGCCGGCTGCATCGAGACGGGCCGGACGGTCTGCTGCCATGGCCTGGGTTGCGCTCAGGCACAGCAAGGTTGCGGACAGGACGGTAGCGAAACGGGACGTGGCAAACATAAAACCTCCAGAGGGGATGATGGATAAATCCGGCGCTTCTGGCGCTCGAATCGTCTGCTGCGTAGCCAGCTGACAGTTCAAAATATACTGCGCCGCAGCATATTCTCTTAATTTATTATCCCAATGGCGCTTATGTCAGTTTCGCATAACTTATTGCTCCGCACCAACATATTGCATTCATAAAACGCATAACAGTTATGCAAGATCCATGTTGGTGCATATCGTCATGAAAACGCTTTCACACGACCCGATTTATAGCAAAAACCTCTTTTAGTGCGTGCTATTGGCTTGTGGAAATTATGAGACGTGGTTTGTAAATAATTTTAGCCCGGGGTCGGATCGACCCGTTTCCACCACGCCTGGCCGGGTGCCGGGTTGCTCAGGTCTAGCGCCTGCCCCATTTCGGGCGTGGCCAGAGGCACCCCGCGCGCGCTGGCGAGCGCGGCGATGCGGTCGAACGGTTCGTGCCAGGGGTGCAGGCTGAGGTCGAAGGTGCCGTTATGCACCGGCATCAGCCATTTTCCCTTGAGGTCGAGGAAAGCTTGCAGGGTCTGTTCCGGCTCCATATGAACGTCGGGCCATTGCTTGTCGTAGGCGCCGGTTTCGAGCATGGCCACGTCGAAGGGGCCGAATTTGTCGCCGATGGCCTTGAAGCCGGCGAAGTAACCGGTGTCGCCGCTGAAAAACACGCGCACGTCTTTATGCACGAACACCCAGGACGCCCATAGGGTCGAGTTGCCGTCGCTCAGGCTGCGTCCGGAGAAATGCTGGGCCGGGGTGGCGATCAGGCGCACGTTGCCGACCTTGCGCTCTTGCCACCAGTCGAGCTGGGTCACCTTGGCGGCGTCGATGCCCCAGGCAACGAGGCGATCGCCAACGCCGAGCGGGGCAAGAAAGTGCTCGGTCTTGGCGGCCAGCGCCAGCACCGCTGCGTGGTCGAGATGGTCGTAATGGTCGTGCGAGAGGATCACGGCCTTGAGCGGGGGCAGCTCCTCGATGCTGATCGGGGGCTGGTGAAAGCGCGCGGGACCGGCCCACTGCACTGGCGAGGCGCGCTTGGAAAACACCGGATCGGTCAGGTAAAAGGCATTATCGAGCTTGAGCAGCAGGGTCGAATGGCCGAGGCGGAACAGGGTGTTGTCGGGCGCCGCCAGCAATTGGGCGCGGGTGAGCGCTTGCACCGGAATCGCGCCGCTTGGCACCGTATCCTTGTTCTTGCCCATCATAAAAGTCCACGCCAGCCGGGCCAGTTGCGCAGGGCTCTGCTTGAACATGGGAACCGGGTTGCGGAATTTGCCGTCGCTGAACTGGGGCGAAGGATGCTGCGGCGCGGGGCTGCCGGCGAAGGTGCAAGAGGCCATGAGGAATGTCCCTATTAACAGGAGGCTGAGAAAAAGTCGGTGCACAGGTGATCCAATCAGAAATGTACACTACACAGTGTAGTTTCAATTTTTGGAAAAGTAAACTGGCGGGTGTAAAATATTGAAATGAACGCACCGCAAACACCCGCAGCGCAGGCGAACGCGCCCCGGCGCCTGACCGACCGCAAACGCCTGGCCATCCTGGCCGCCGCCGCCGAGCAATTCCGCAGCCTCGGCTTCGACGCGAGCAGCATGGACAAGATCGCCGCCAACGCCGGCGTGTCGAAACGCACGGTCTACAACCACTTCCCCAGCAAGGATGAGTTATTCGCCGAGACCCTGGTGCAGTTGTTCGAGCGCAGCGCCGCCGCCCTGGATCTGGCTTACCGCAGCGACGCCAGCCTGCGCGTGCAGTTGACGGAGTTGATGACCATTAAGGTCCGGGCGATGGCCGACCAGGATTTTCTCGACCTGGCGCGGGTGGCTATTGCCGAAGGCATGCACGCACCCGAGCGGGCGCGGGCAATCGTGGCGCGCCTGGGCGAGCGCGAGGAAGGCGTGACGCGCTGGATCCGCGCCGCCCTGGCCGACGGCAAACTGAAAGAATGCGATCCGGTCTTCGCCGCTACCCTGCTACAGGGCCAGGTGAAAGCGATGGCCTTCTGGCCGCAGGTGACCATGGGCATGCCGCCGCTGGCGCCGGAAGGACAGGCGGCCGTGGTCGATGCCGCCGTCAGCATGTTCCTCAGCTACTTCGCTCAGGCAAAACACGCCGCGTAGACCGGCGGCATGGTGGTCGAGAGCGTGTGCCAGCTGTCGCCCGCATTGTCCGACATCCACACCCCGCCGCTGGTGGACGCCATCAGCAAGGTGGCGCCATCGTCGGCCACCGCCAGCCCGTGGCGGTACACCAGGTCGTAGCAATGCTGCTGCGGCAAGCCCGCATTACCCACCTTGAAACTGTTGCCGCCATCATCGGTGCGGGTCACCGCCATGGCGGCGCCGACCGGAATGCGGCGCTGATCGGCCTCGGCTGGGGCGAACCAGGCGCGGCCGCCATTGGCCGGATGCGCGGCCACGGCAAAGCCGAAGTTCGACAGCGGCGCTTGCGTGATTTCTTTCCAGTGGTGGCCGTTGTCGCTTGAGCGCCAGATACCGTTATGGTGCTGGCACCACAGTACGTCGGGATCGCCGGCGCAGCGCACGATGCGGTGCGGATCTTGTACGGCTTCATTTTCGTTGAGTTCGGGCGGCATGTAGTCGGCGCGCATGCCGGTGGCGCTGATGGTCCAGCTGGCCCCGCCATCTTCGGTGCGCCAGACGCCGCCGCAGGAGACCCCGACCAGCACATGGTCGCTGTTGCGCGGGTCGACGCAAATGCTGTGAATGCCCGGCACGTCGTAGCCGCCGCCGAACCATTCGGCGCGCTGGGGCACGTCCCACAGCGAACGCAGCAGTTCCCACGAAGCGCCGCGGTCGCCTGAGCGGAACAAGCCGCCCGGCAGGGTGCCGGCCCACAGCACGCCTGGCTGGTCGGCGCCGCCCGCTTCCAGTGACCAGATCAGCTTGTTCTTCCACTCGACTTTGTCGGTGCTGTTGTCGGGCTTGAGCGGATAGGCGGGCGCGGCGATTTCAGTCCAGGCCTCGCTGCCGGCTTCCTTGCGGTGCAGCTTGACGCCGAAGTGGCCCAGGTTCAGCGCCGCGTAAAGGGCGCCGTCGCGCGGATCGGCCAGGGTGATCGAGACCGGCTCGCCCAGGAAATGGCTGGGGCCGATGTCCCAGCCGCTGCTGCCGCGCTGCAATTCGAACAGGCCCTTGCGGGTGGAAAGATAGGCGCGCGCTTGCATGTTCAGCCTCCGGAAAGTGCTTGAAGAATGTACACAGTACTGTGGGGTGCGAGAGGGTCGTCGAGCAAGATGCGTTCGTCGCTGCGGCGGCCGTCGATGAAGACGCCGACGTTTTCGCGCAGGTGGTCTTGATCGTCGAGAACGTAGCCGCGCAGCAGGGGATTGACGGCGAAGGCGGAGTCCAGCCCGGCGCGCAGGTTGGCGGCGCTGGTGTCGACCTGCGGCACGGCGGTAAACCGGGCAAGCTGCTGGGTGAAAATGAGACGCGCCATGGCATCCAATCACGTGGCTGACGACGATGGGGAATCAAAGCTGCTCAATTTTATCGCGGATCGGCGTGCTTGTCGCGTGCCGGCCTAGAATGGAAGCGAGTCAACTTTCTGGAGATGGACATGCCGATCAAACCTCACGAACTTGCCGCGCTGATGCAAGAAGTCGAGCAGGAAGACCCCATCGATTTCGCCGACCTGCCCTTCGGCGAGGCCGAGCTGCGCGAGCTGGTGGCGGCGCACCTGTGCGAGATGGCCGCCGCGATGGACAACTTCAGCACCGAAGACCGGCTGATGACCTTGCTGGCGGTGTCGGCCAAGCTGGTGCTGGAAAACCTGGTGCTGCATCTGCAATTGCTGCGCCAGCATGGCTTGCCGGTGAGCGACAGTGTCGAGGAATTGCTGAGCCGGCTGCGCAAGCAGGATGGAACATGACGCGCCTTGGTATTCTGCACAGCGCTGTGTTGTCCTTTGCCTCGTTGCGTATGCCTGTCGCCCCCGCGAAGGCGCTGAGTTCAGCGCCATTCGGGCCATGTCGCCGATGTTAAAATCGACCGTTTCCCTTCATGCCGTCGATCGAAGCACTGGCGTTTTTTGCCGCCATGTGCGATGCAGCGCATCAGCCAGGAAGCGGGATATAACATTGCCGACGATAACAAAGGGCTGCTGAACCAATGACCGACATCCACCCTGCCCCATCGTTGCAGCTGCTGTTTCCCTGCGACCCTTTCAACAAGCGCCTTGCCGACCAAGCCTATGGCGAAGAATATGACGCCGCGCGCGCAGCCGGATTCGCCTGTTCGCTGTTCTCCTTCGAAGATTTTGAAGCGGGGCAATTCAAGGCGCAACCGGCCCTGTCCGCCGGGGTCACCGTGCTGTATCGCGGCTGGATGCTGGCGCCGGATGGCTACGCGCGCTTGCATCAAGCCATCGCCGGGCGTGACTGCGCAATGCTGACCAGTCCGGCCCAGTACCGCCATTGCCACTACCTGCCCGAGTGGTACGCGCTGTGCGAAGAATTCACGCCGGAAACGGTGATCGTCGCGCGCGACGCCGACTTCGCCGCCGCGGTGGAAGGCCGCAACTGGCCCGCCTATTTCGTGAAAGACTACGTCAAATCACTGACCACCCAGCGTGGCTCGGTGGCGGCCACGCCGCAAGAGATTGCGGAGGTGGTCGGCTTGATCGAACGCTACCGGGGTGCGGTCGAGGGCGGCGTATGCATCCGCAAATTTGAACAGTTGCAAGCCGACAGCGAAGAACGCTATTTCGTGCTGCGCGGACAGGCGTTCGGCCGCGACGGCATGGTGCCTGCGCTGGTGCATGCCCTTGCGCACCGCATCGACAGCCCGTTTTTCTCGGTTGACGTGGTCGCTTCCAGCGAGGGGATACTGCGGCTGATCGAGCTGGGCGATGGACAGGTATCGGACCGCAAGCAGTGGCCGGTCGGGCGCTTCATGGCGATGCTGGACAGCAAGCCAGCCTGAACGGCGGTGGCGTCAAGCGCTGGCGTCAACGCCGATGATGGGCGCCGCGCGGTACAGCTTGAGGAACTTGAACATCTTCGGCCATTCTTCGCGCGGACGGAAAACCATGGCCACTTCGCGGTTCTCGAGCGCGGACTCGGTCAGCACGACATGGTCGGCCACCTGTTTGGCGTTCTCGAATTCCTTGGCGTTGACGATGCAGACGGCCTTGAAGAACGGCCCGGCCAGCCACGCCTCGACTTCGGGCGTGTCCTTGAACTTCAGATAGCCGGCCAGCGACGCGTGAGCCACGGCCACCATCGCAAAACCGAGCGGCACGTCGTCGCGCACCAGGATATACATCTTCATCGTTACGTCTACTCACAAAGCGGATTGGAAAGATACTGCCCGCGTCCAGTGTAATCCACAACACCGTGCGTGTTCAGTATCCGCCCCGCTGCGCTGCTGCTTACTGCGTGATGTGCATGTCGAAACGCGCACCGCTGGAAAAGACGCAAGTGCCGGAACCCATTTCGGCGCGCGTCATCGTGTAGTCGCAGCGCACATAGCCGCCCCGGTTGCCGGACGCGTTGGCCACGCCCTTGGCTGCGCCCGGATCGCGCGTCGCTTCGCCGGAAAACGCTTCGCCGCCGGCCGCGAACGAGAATTCGCCATGACCGCGTTCAGGATTGCTGATCGTGCCCGAAATGCGGCCCATGCGCGATGCCTCGTCGTTGGACGGATACAGGCGCGCCGTGTAAATCGGGCGAATGGCCGGCGCCGGCACGATGGCGACACCGCCGCCGTTGTTGTTGTAGTTGCCGTTGCCGCGCGGCGGATATTGATCGATCGGAACGACGTAGCATGCCGACAGCAGGCTCGATACAGCTACCAATGCCAGAATATGTTTTGCCTTGACCATGTTACCAATCTCCTGAGTAGAAACGCACTGCAACCCGCCTTTGCAGCGTCATCCATTTTGGCTAACGCACTGCAAGTTCGAATGAGTCGCAGTATAGGTACTCAAGTTTCAAAAAAGTAAACGCTGCCTCCAGTAGCGTTATCTAATACCAACCGTCAAGAAACATGCTACCGCCGTCCAGGCCGAGGTGATGGGTGATGCTGCAGGCCGGGTCGTTGTCGCCGTCAATGATGGCGGGGTCGGGCAACCTGTTCGACGCGCACATCGCGCTCCGTGCCGCAGGTCGCTTTCATTGGCCGGCTCCTTTGCGAAACACGGTCGACAGCAGGCTGCAGGCGCCGCATGTTCCCGGATTCCTTTCATGTTCACACGGGTGGCGACGCACTTTGCGCACGCACAAACTTTCGCGTCGATACCCTGCTCACATAGCGGAAAAACCGGTCAGGGCGAAAACGCAACAGTTACTAATAATACTTATTTGGCCCGCTTGCACGTCATTACAATAAGGATTCAGGCCCGTCTTATGCGGCCTTTTCCGGAACGCGGCATGGCTTGCGCCCTCGCATCCGGACGCATCCGGGTGCGCCGCCCCCGCGAACTGCCAGCCCTGTCATGGACAGCTAAAAATAACAACACGAATTTCTCTAATAGTTAGTTAAGTTGTAACGAACTTTGCTATTTCGCAAGGAAAGAGTGTATATTCCTAAGAATATAGTTCCGATCATTATTTATTGCTCGGCGACAGCTGTCGCGTGTCGTCCAGAAACGCCGTTGCGGCGTTAATGGGATGGCCGATATGGCCGCTGCAAGAGTGAAGCGCGCACGCGGGGCTTGACGTCGGCGCCCGCAAGCGCAGGGACACTGCAACCGCAGGGCGCACGTTTGTTTTCAAGTTGTAAATTATGCAGGCGTAATTCTGTTGTTATAATAACAAAATACGTTTTAAACAGGGAATCCGAGATGGAAGCAGCAGCAAAAGTAGTGGCCGTCGTTGGCCTCGGTTACGTCGGCCTGCCATTGGCTGTCGAATTCGGCAAGAAACGCACGACCATTGGTTTCGACCTGTCGACCAGCAAGATCGACAGCTATCAGCGCTTCATCGACCCAACGGGCGAACTGAGCAGTGAAGAGTTGCGCGCCGCGCAGCACCTGAGCGTCAGCGCCGACCCGGCCGCCATTGCCGGGGCCGACTACATCGTGGTGGCCGTGCCGACTCCGGTCGACAGCGCCCACAATCCCGACTTCACCCCGCTCGCGGGCGCCAGCAAGACCGTCGGCCTGCATATGAAGAAGGGCGCGATCGTCATTTTCGAGTCGACCGTGTACCCGGGCGCGACCGAGGAAGTCTGCATTCCGATCCTGGAACAGCATTCGGGTCTGAAGTGGATGCAAGATTTCCACGTCGGCTTCTCGCCGGAGCGCATCAATCCGGGCGACAAGGAGCACACGCTCACCACCATCCTCAAAGTGGTTTCGGGCGACGACGCCGCCACGCTCGACGACGTGGCCAAGCTGTACGAATCGATCATCACGGCCGGCGTGTACCGCGCCTCGTCGGTCAAGGTGGCGGAAGCGGCCAAGGTCATCGAGAACACCCAGCGCGACTTGAATATCGCGCTGATGAACGAACTTGCCATCATTTTCGACAAAATCGGCATCGATACGCTGGAAGTGCTGAAAGCGGCCGGTACCAAGTGGAACTTCCTGCCGTTCCGCCCGGGCCTGGTGGGCGGGCATTGCATCGGCGTCGATCCGTATTACCTGACGCACAAGGCGGAAATGATCGGCTACCACCCGCAGGTGATCCTGGCCGGGCGCCGCATCAACGATGGCATGGCCAAGTTCGTGGCCGAAAAAACCGTCAAGTCGATGATCGCCGCCGGTTTCAACGTCAAGGGCGCGAAAGTCAACGTGATCGGCCTGACCTTCAAGGAAAACTGCCCGGACCTGCGTAATTCGAAAGTGGCCGACATCATCACCGAACTGGCCACCTACGGCGTGCAGGTGCACGTGCACGATCCGGTGGCCGACGCCGCCGAAGCCATGCACGAGTACGGCGTCAAGCTCGACAGCTGGGAAGACTTGCCGCAGGCCGACGCCATCATCGCGGCCGTGTCGCACAAAGAATTGCTGGCGCGCCCGCTGTCCGACCTCCAGGCCAAGCTGAACAAGGGCGGCTGCTTCATGGATGTCAAATCGCTGTTCGACCAGGACGCCTTGCGCGCCGCCGGTTTTTCCGTCTGGCGCCTGTAGGGGCCGTTGGGAAGCGCCCGCTGGCGCTTCCTTGTATGCAGCATGAATAAGAAACTGGAGTCTGCCGTGGGTAAATTTATCGAGGTTCAACAGCACTTGCGCGCGCATCGCAGCCACTGGCTGGTGACGGGCGCGGCCGGTTTCATCGGGTCGAACCTGGTCGAAGCATTGCTGCGGCTCGGCCAGAAGGTCACCGGCCTCGACAACTTCGCCACCGGCCACCAGCACAACCTGGACCAGGTGCGCGAGCTGGTCGGCAGCGCGGCATGGGACAACTTCACCTTTATCCGCGGCGACATCCGTACCCCAGGCGACTGCGCCAGGGCCGTGGCCGGCGCCGACTATGTGCTGCACGAAGCGGCGCTCGGCTCGGTCTCGCGCTCGATGGAAGACCCGATCACCACCAACGACACCAACGTCACCGGTTTCCTGAACATGCTGGTGGCCGCGCGCGACGCCAAGGTGAAACGCTTCGTCTACGCGGCGTCGAGCTCGACCTACGGCGACCATCCGGCCCTGCCCAAGGTCGAAGACGAGATCGGCAGCCCGCTGTCGCCCTACGCCATCACCAAGTATGTCAACGAACTGTATGCCGAAGTGTTCGGGCGCTGCTACGGCACCCAGACCATCGGCCTGCGCTACTTTAATGTGTTCGGCCCGCGCCAGGATCCGGATGGCGCCTACGCCGCCGTGATCCCGCAATGGATTGCCGCGCTGATCAAGAACAAGCCGCTGTTCATCAATGGCGACGGCGAAACCAGCCGCGATTTCTGCTACATCGACAATGTGGTGCAGGCCAACTTGCTGGCCGCCCTGGCCGACGACCCGGAAGCGAGCAACCAGGTCTACAACGTCGCGCTCAACGAGCGCACCAGCCTGAACCAGCTGCACGCGATGATGTGCGAATTGCTGGCAGAACAGTTTCCGCACGTGCGCGACCATCAGCCGCAGTACGCGCCCTTCCGCGCCGGCGATGTGCGTCACTCGCAGGCCGATATTTCCAAAGCGATCAAGTTGCTCGGCTTTGCCCCCACCCACCGGATCGGCGAGGGCATGCAGCAAGCCATGGCGTGGTACATCCGGAATTTGACTTATAACAATTAAAAGCGCTGCGGCGGATGCACAACGGTGCCTGCCACGCAACGCCACTTATCCTGTCCAGGGGTGGAAAAATGCTTCGGATTTCTAATCACTATGTCTCACGGGTTGTGTTCGTGCTGCTGTTTGTCGAGGTGCTGATCCTGATCGGTTCGGCATACGCGGGCGCGGCGCTGCGCGTTTATGAAGACGGCAAGACCTCGCTGCCGCCGCACCTGGATAATTTCCTGATTTCGGCGATCGCCTACGCCATCGCCATCGTGTTCAGCATGAGCGCGCTCGGCATGTACCAGTTGAACCTGACCGAAGGCTTGCGCAATCCCTTCTTCCAGAAGCTGCTGCCCTCGTTCGCGATGGGCTTTTGCATCCTGACACTGCTGTTCTACGTGGTGCCGAACCTGTATTTCGGGCGCGGCATCATGCTGCTGGTATTCATGATCGGGGCCGCAGGCATCTTTGTGGCGCGCACGATTTTCCTCAAGACATCGGAAGCGCGCAAGTTCGAATCGCGCATCCTGTTCGTCGGCGGCGGCGCCCTGGCCAATGAATGCCGCGAACTGGCCAACCGCGACCAGGTCTACCACCGCTACGAAATCGCCGGCTTCATCGCCATGCAGTCCGAAGATTCGCGCGTGCCGGCCTCGGCCCTGCTGGAAGTGCGCGGCGGCGAATCGCTGCTGACCCTGGCGCGCCGCCATGATGTGGAAGAAATCGTGGTGTCGGTGGAAAACCGCCGCGGCGGCGCTTTCCCGATCAAGGATTTGCTCGAGTGCAAACTGCACGGCGTGAAAGTGATCGACGCCGCCACCTTTTTCGAGCGCGAAACCAGCCAGATCCGGGTCGATTCGCTGCAGCCGAGCTGGCTGGTGTTCGGCGGCGGCTTCGACCAGAGCTTCATCCGCATTTTCGTCAAGCGCACCTTCGACCTGGTGGTCAGCGGTACCTTGCTGCTGGTCTCGCTGCCGGTGATGTTCCTGACCGCGCTGGCGATCTACATCGAAGACCGCGCCCCGATTTTTTACCAGCAGGAACGGGTCGGCACGCATGGCCAGACCTTCAAGGTGCTCAAGTTCCGCAGCATGTTCAACGACGCCGAAAAGGGCGGCAAGCCGCAATGGGCGGCCCAGAACGATCCGCGCGTCACGCGCGTGGGCAACTTTATCCGCAAATGCCGCATCGACGAGTTGCCGCAGATCCTCAACGTGTTCAAGGGCGAGATGAGTTTCGTCGGTCCGCGCCCTGAGCGGCCGTACTTTGTGGAACAGTTGAACGAGCAGGTTCCCTACTACAACGTACGCCACAGCATCAAGCCCGGCATCACCGGCTGGGCCCAGGTACGCTACGGTTACGGCGCCTCGGTCGATGACGCGGTGCAAAAGCTCCAGTATGATCTGTATTATGTGAAAAACAACAGCCTGTTCCTCGACCTGCTGATCCTGATCGACACCCTCAAGGTGGTCATGGGCAGTCACGGACGTTGACCGCTGCCTGCACCCTGGGCCCCCCTTGGGGCGGGCGCCGGCCTCGCCCGGCGTTTTGCTCCACACCGTGATCCACACCGGAAAGACAAGCGCATAGGAATGCTGAGCAATATCGCCACCCTGAGCTATTCAATCGCCGCGCTCGCGTTTGCGCTGCTCGGCGTCGTCCTGCTGACGCGCTGGCGCAGCCGCCAGCATGCGACCGTGCTGGCCTGCGCCTGCGCGCTGACCATGCTGTGGGGGGGCGCACTGGCGGCCCAGGCCTGGGGCGTGCTGGCCCACATCTGGATCGGCGAACTGCTGGAAGTGGCGCGCAATGGCGCCTGGACCGTGGTGCTGCTGTCGCTGCTGGGCCACTTCGAAGGCACCAGCTGGCGCCAGCTGCGCCGCACCCCGGCCCTGCCCGCCATCGCCCTGCTCTACCTGCTGGTGCTGGGCGACAAGATCTTAAGCGAATTCATGCCGGCCGTGCTGGGCCAGCAAAGCGGCATCGTGGGCGTGATGGCGCGCATTGGCATGGCCGTGCTCGGCATGCTGCTGGTCGAACAGTTGTACCGCAACAAGCCGGTGCAGGAACGCTGGGCCATCAAGTTCGCCTGCCTCGGCATCGGCGGCATCTTCGTCTTCGATTTCTATTTGTACAGCAACGCCCTGCTGATGCGCCAGATCAATCCCGAAATCTGGTCCGCGCGCGGCGTGGTCAACGCCCTCACCGCGCCCCTGATCGCGGTGTCGGTGGCGCGCAGCGCATCGTGGTCCTCGCACATCGCGGTGTCGCGCCGCCTGCTGTTCCATTCGGCCGCCCTGTTCGGCTCGGCCGCCTACCTGCTGGCCATGGGCGCGGCCGGCTATTATCTGCGCTATTTCGGCGGCCAGTGGGGCTCGCTGATGCAGATGGCCTTCCTGTTCGGGGCCCTGGTGCTGCTCGCCGGCATTTTGTTCTCGGGCACCTTCCGTTCCTGGCTGAAGGTGTTCATCAGCAAGCATTTCTACAGCTACAACTACGACTACCGCGAAGAATGGCTGCGCTTTACCCGCACCCTGTCGGAAGCCGGCCCCAACCTGGGCGAGCGTACCCTGCAAGCGGTGGGGGAACTGGTCGAAAGTTCCGGCGGCATGCTGTGGATCCGGCGCGAAGCGGGCCTGTGCGAACCGGTGGCCAACTGGCACATGCCGGAACTGGCCCCGTCCGAGCCGGACGAGTCGGCCTTCTGCCGCTTTCTGGAATCGCGCCAGTGGGTGGTCGACCTGCAGGAATTCACCAAGGACCCGGACAAGTACGAAGGCCTGGTGCTGCCCGACTGGCTGGGTAAATTTCCGCGCGGGCGCCTGGTAGTGCCGCTGATGCTGCAGGGCCGTCTGTTCGGCTTCATGCTGCTGTTGCAGCCGCGCAGCGCCATTACCCTGAACTGGGAAGTAATCGACCTGCTCAAGATTGCCGGCAGCCAGGCAGCCAGCTACCTGGCCCAGCACGAAGCGGCCAGCGCCCTGATGCTGGCGCGCCAGTTCGAATCGTTCAACCGCATGTCCACCTTCGTGGTGCACGACCTGAAAAACCTGGTGTCGCAACTGGGTTTGCTGATTCCCAACGCCGAAAAGCACAAGGACAACCCCGAATTCCAGCGCGACATGCTCGAAACGGTGACCCTGTCGGTGCAAAAGATGCGCCTGATGCTGCAAAAGCTCAGCCGCAGCGCCTCGCAGGAACGCCCGGCTCCGCTCTCAATCGAAAAGCTGCTGGTCCAGGCGGTGGCCAACAAGGCCGCCTTCGAGCCGCGTCCGCTGCTGACGGTGACCGAAGCGCGCCTGCGCGTGGTGGCCGACTGGGAACGGCTGGAACGGGTAGTGGGCCACCTGATCCAGAACGCCATCGAAGCCACGCCCAAGGAAGGCCAGGTGGCAATCACGCTCAGCCGTGCGGATGATTCGGTTATCATCGAGATCCGCGACACCGGCGAAGGCATGAGCGAAGAATTCATCCGCGAGCGCCTGTACAAACCGTTCGAATCGACCAAATCGGCCGGCATGGGGATTGGCGCTTTCGAGAGCCGTGAATACATTCACGAGCTGGGCGGCAAGCTGGCGGTCAGCAGCACGCCGCCGCAAGGCACCACCTTCAGAATCACCCTGCCCCTGTGCCAGCAGGACACTCAAACTGTCGATAAAGCCGCATGACGGCCAGAGGATCGCTGTGACCCAAAATAAAATGAAGATGCTGATCATCGAAGACGACCCCGGCCTGCAAAAGCAGCTGCGCTGGTGCTTCGATGCCTACGAGGTGGTGGTGGCGGGCGACCGCGACGCCGCGCTGGCGCAAGTGCGGCGCCACGAGCCGGCGGTGGTGACCATGGACCTGGGCTTGCCGCCCGACCCGGACGGCGCCACCGAAGGGCTGGCCACCCTGCGCCAGATCCTGGCGCTGGCGCCCGACACCAAAGTCATCGTCCTGACCGGGAACCAGAACCACGCGCACGCGGTCGAAGCGATTGGGCTGGGGGCGTACGACTTCCACCAGAAACCGTTCGACCCCGAAATGCTGGGGCTGGTGGTGCAGCGCGCCTTCTATCTGCACGCCTTGCAGCAGGAAAACCGCCGCATGCGCCAATCGCAGGTCGACTCGCCCCTGAGTGGCGTGATCAGCCGCGACGCCGGCATGCAGCGCGTGTGCCGCAATATCGAAAAAGTGGCGCCGACCTCGGCCTCCGTCATGGTGCTGGGCGAAAGCGGCACCGGCAAGGAAGTGCTGGCGCGCGCGCTGCACCAGTTGAGTCCGCGCGCCAACCAGCGCTTCATGGCGATCAACTGCGCGGCGATTCCCGAGAACCTGCTCGAAAGCGAATTGTTCGGCTACGAAAAAGGCGCGTTCACGGGCGCGGCCAAGCAGACCAAGGGCAAAGTGGAACTGGCGCATGGCGGCACCTTCTTCCTCGATGAAGTGGGCGACTTGCCAATGTCGCTGCAAGCCAAACTGCTGCGCTTTTTGCAGGAGCGCGTGATCGAGCGCGTGGGCGGGCATGAAGAGATTGCGGTCGATGTGCGGATTGTCTGCGCGACGCACCAGAATCTGAAGGCGCTGTCGGCCAGCGGGCGCTTCCGCGAGGATTTGTATTACCGCTTGTCGGAAATCGTGGTCACCATTCCGCCGCTGCGCGACCGGGTCGGCGACGCGGCCTTGCTGGCGCACCATTTCAAGAACAAGTTCTGCGCGCAGGAATCGCGCCCGACCTTGCATTTCAGCCAGGAAGCGATTGGCGTGATCGAAAGCTATCCGTGGCCGGGCAATGTGCGCGAGATGGAAAACTGCATCAAGCGCGCCATCATCATGGCGGACGGGCCGCAGATCACGGCGGACGATCTGGGCTTGTCGGCCTCGGCGGAACCGGAACAGCCGATCAACCTGCGCCAGGTGCGCGACGAAGCCGAGTATGCGGCCATCGTCAAGGCGCTGGCGCGGGTCGATGGGAACATTGTGCGGGCGGCGGAGTTGCTGGGGATTAGCCGGCCGACCTTGTACGACCTGATGGGCCGGCATGCGATCAAGTCGGCGGCGGCTGGCGGCGCTTAAGGTCGGCTCATGGGGCTCAGGAGGCGCTGGCTGCTGACGCGGCGCCAGCCAGTTTGGCCTTGCGACCTTTTTGCCGCGACAGGGCGGTAGCGCCTTGCACCAGCCAGTACAGCGCAAGCCCCGTCAAAGGGCCAGGCGATGAACTGGCCAGATATGGCGACGGATTGGACAAGCCCCTTGGGCTCGTCCCACCCTTATTCCTTACCGTACGATGGACGAAGCGCCGCGACGGCTTTTTGAATGGCTGCCCGCACAGCTGGCCTGTCGATCATCTCGACACAGTGCAGTATAGGCAACACCTTGCCCTTTTGCGGCTCTGACTCGTCACGCATCACAGCCACCCCACTCGCTGCGTTTTCCCGTTTGACCTGCTCTGCGATCTCCGCCATGGCATCAAGATCGCCTTTCATGCGCTGCACAATCACGGCCCCCCAGGCATCGCCTTGATCCTTGGTAAAAGCATCCGCTTGATAAGTCATGCAGCTCGCTATTGCATAGCCTTCGACGTCGCGCTGTACTGCAGGCCGTGGCGCGTTCGCCGTATTCACGCTGGAGGCGCAGCCGGCAAGCGCCAGCCCCCATGCGATGCAGACCATGCGCATCATGCAAGTTCCCAAAATTCGCCCTTTGACGTTTTAACGTCAGAATTAGCCGGGTTGACATAGCTTGAATAATCATCGTGCCCCGGCTCACGATAGTTCGATCCATTCCACAGAGCGATATGTCCGGTAGCACCGGCCCAATTGACGCTGAAGGCGATAATACCTTGACGAGTCTTGAACTGGTCGTCATAGGGACTCATGTCATCCACGCTTGGTTTGCCCAAGACTTTGAACAGATAATTTCTGAAATCAGCCACGCCGTAGATAATGCGAGAACCATCCTTCGCACCCAAGGTCCGCGCGCCGACTGAATTCGCCAAGACTGAGCTGATCGGGGCGCCAGCTTTGTTGAAGGCGACACTCAAGCGACTGGCACACGCATTTCCATTTGGCCCGAAACCAGGAAGATTGATATTTTTCTCAGCTGCGCCGCCAAGCATGGTGTACAAGTCTTTCATCGTTTTGTATTGGACATGGTCTGGAAACTCCAGCCATAGCCTTTGAAAATTTGGCTTGATCACAAGATGTCCTTCTTTGTCATTCAATTAATAATTAAATTCCATAGAATCATTCCCATTTCGCGCCAAACTGCCTTCGCACCGACAGCGCTGCCGCTCGGACCAATATAGACATCATGCAGGGCATTGTCAACTTGCCATTGTAGAAATTCAGATAAAATTCTGCCCGTGCATTTCTCCGCTATAACAGATAAGAAAGCAACCCGCACAGGAGAGAAATTGCTCTATGCCGTTTTGAGTGGAACTGGACGGCCGCCACGGTAAATGGTAGATCGCAACGGAGCGGCGGCTGGTTGTAGTGGATTGGCCGGAAGGTTTTTTAACTCGGTGCGAAATCCGCGGGCGGCCCGTTTGACTTGTTGCATGGTAGCGGAAGTCAACTTCCACTCAAAACGACATTGGGCCGTCCTCACTCTCGAATGGCGGCATTGACCCCTTGCCCCTTCTTTTTGGTACTTTTTCGAGAATACAAGAGCTTTCAGTTTTTATACTCGGCTGGCTTAACCTCCGGATTACCTAATACAATGGACTCATTCTTTCCAGCACTAATTCACCCATTACTCGGCCAATTCCGTACCGAAATCATTGAACTCTTTCTCTGTACAGTTCTCCTGAGAAAAATTAATTGAGCTATCTGATAGCTTCATTATTTCAATCAGTCTTCGACTTATCTCTGCGGCGATGTGAGTTTTCATATTTATCTTCCCTTGGAAAATGACTGGCGGCGCAAAGGTGCATGGTTTTTCCCGTCCTCTACGTGAAGAATGCTGGCGGAAGTTGCCAGTGAGAAAATCAAGCTTAGCGGATGCAGGGAGGAGAATATTGCCTTTGTGCAAGTACACACTTGCGGCGACGACTTACTGCCAGATAAAAATCGTGGGAGAGATCCCTTTGTGGCGGATTGCAATCGCTCGTCCAGGCGACATAATGGCGATCATCGCCACAGCGTGTATAGCTGACAAAAAGCCGAAGTGACCGGCCCTTCGCCAGCGCCACTGATCAGGGATGCGCCCCGGCAGGCTTCGGGTAGCCCTTCAAATTGTCGCGTGCGACTTTCGACCCCAGCCGCAAAGCATCTTGAATGAGTTCCCAGCCTTTGACCTGATCCTTCTCGACGCCGGCACCTTCGTAAAGAGCGGCGCCGACATGGAACATGGCGTCCGGATGATGTTGCGCACCCGCTTTCCAGAACCACTGCAGCGCTGTCCCAAAATTGCGCTGCACCCCTTCGCCATTCAGATGCAGCAATCCCATTTCATACTGGGCTACCGGGTGGCCGACATCCGCCGCTTTCCGAATCCATTCCGCCGCCTTCTTCAAATCGATCTGGGTGCCGTCGCCTTTTATGTAGAACAAGCCCAAGTCAAGCTGCGCGCCCACGAACCCGGTATCGGCGGACTTCTGCATGATGTTGAAAGCCATCTCAGGGTTCCTGGCCACACTCCAGCCGTTCAGATAGTACAGCGACAGGATGTACAGGCCTTCGGGATGGTTTTGCGCGGCAGCGCGTTCCAGCCAGCGGAATCCCTCGTCGGGATCGTTGAATTGGCGGTGCAGTTTTCTTGCATACTCGACCTGCGCGTCGGCGTCGCCATCTTCCGCCGCCCGTTTCAGGCCCGCGAGCGCCGGCGTGCGCGGCGCAATCTGGCGTTCCTCGGCGATCGTCTTGCGATTTTTTCCGTCCGCCTGCGGCACCTCGGCCGACGCCGCGCCGCAGGCCAGCAGCACGGTGGCGCACAGCAGCAGGCGTGCTTTCAAGACGCCGCGCGCAGGACGCATGAACGTAGCGCCGCCAGAGCGCTGTCGTGTTTTTTCACTGTGTTGCATGTTATCGCTCCTTAACAACCGTCATCGGGACATCAAGGACGCGCGCCAGCCGGCTTGGGGTAGTTTTTGCTATTGTCGTTGGCAACCTTGGAACCCAGGCGCAGGGCTTCCTGGATCATTGCCCAGCCCTGTTCCGGGTTTTTATCCGTACCCGAACCTTCATACATGGCGGCGCCAATATAGAACATCGCATCGGGATGGTTTTGCTGTGCCGCTTTATTAAACCATCGCAGCGCTTCCAGGAAGTCGCGTTTCACCCCTTCGCCATTCAGGTTCAGCAAACCCATTTCATATTGCGCTACCGGCAGGCCGGCGGCAGCCGCCTTCGAAATCCATTCGGCCGCCTTGTTCAAATCCTGTTTGGTGCCAGTGGCTTTGATGTAGAACAGGCCCAGGTCCAGTTCGGCCCAGTGGTAGCCCTTCTCGGCGGAGGCCTGCATCATTTTGAAAGCCAGTCCGGGGCTTTTGATGCCGCTCCAGCCGTTGGCATAGTACAGCGCTAGCCCATACAAGCCTTCCGGGTGGCCTTGCGCGGCAGCCCGTTCCATCCAGCGGAAACCCTCGATCGGATCGTCGAATTGCTGATGCAGATATTTCGCATACGCGACCTGCGCTGCGGCGTCGCCATCTTCGGCCGCGCGTTTCACCGGGGCCAGCGCCGGCGAGCGTGGCGGGATCTTGCGTTCCTCGGCGATCGTCTTGCGATTTTGGGCGTCAGCCCTTTGCACCTCGGCCGAGGCGGCACCGCAGGCCAGCAGCGCGGCAGCGCACAGCAACAGGCGGGCTTTCAAGGCGACGCGCGCAGGGCGTTCGGACGCATTGCTGGCGATCCGCTGTCGGGTTTTTCCATTGTTTTGCATTGCGTAGCTCCTTCAAGACCGACATCGAATATGTCCGGACGGCCATATTGCAGACCGTAAAGCCATTATAGGAAGGAGAATGGACGGAGTGTAAATATTTACGCCTTTGCGTTGCGTCCGGAGCTACTTGTTTGGCCGGGTTCCGCTATCTATTTTTTGGCGGCCATGGGCGTTGTAAAATCCGGCCCCGCAAACGTCCACGGAATGATCCATCCGGCGCATGCCAGCAGCACCTGGGTAATATCGCCAAAACGCCCCGGCAAGCCTTGCTGCGACCATTCCAGCCAGAATACCGCCGCCGCAATCGCCACCGTGCCGATCACCACCACCGGCTGGCGGTGCCCGATCGGCGTGATCGAACGCGCAAAACAGGCGATCGCGAAAAACGGCCAGAAAATCTCCAGGATATTCTGCAATCCCGACAGCGAACGCATTTGCCCCACCAGCGGAATCCAGTTAAAGGCGTAGATCATGCCATCCGGCCCCGGCGCCAGTTCGCTGATGACGAAACCGGCGCCGATCAGCGCCATGCCCATCCACGCGGCCCGGCGCACGCGGCGTACAACAAGCAGCACCATCCACGCGGCCACCGCGCCGGCGACGGCTTCGAGCGAGAGTTGGCGTCCCTCGACGATGATCTTGAGCATCAGCACGCAAGCCACCAGCGAACCGAACAGCAATAAAGCCGGCTTGTCGTCGCGTGTGACCGTGTGCGCCAGCAAGCCCAGGCCGGCCAGGTAGCCGGCGTAGGTCAGCACTTGGGCGATCTGCATGGTTTCCGGCGCGCGCAGCGACTCGTAGAGCAGCGCCAGCCCGTGCCGCACTTGGCCGACATCGAAGGTCGGCACCAGCGGGCTGGTTTGCGACAGCGCCCACAGCGCCAGCGCCGCCAGACCCAGGTTGGGCAAGGTGCCCGTGCGTAACCAGTGCGCGCGCAGGGCCACCAGGCGCGGCCCGCCCACGGCGTGGCCGTGCAACAGGGACGCAAGCAGGCCGCCGGCCACGCTGCCGAAAATATTCAAGACCAGGTCGATGCGCGAGGCGTCCCGGCTGGGCAGGAATTGCTGGATCGCTTCCATCGACAGGCTCAGCACGCCGCCAGCCACGGCGGCGGTCACCAGCGCCACGCCAAAGCGCGTGCTGCGCATCAGCCAGGCCACCATGAACAGGCCGAACGGCATGTAGGCGAGCACGTTCTGGACCAGGTCGGCCTTTTCCACGCGCGCGGGGTTGGCGAACAGGAAGCTGAACAGGGGAGCGAGCGGCTCGCTCCAGCCGCTGAACGGATACAGGCTGCCGTAGACGATCAGGACCAGGAAGACGAGGACCAGGCGACGCATCGGCAGGCCTCAGTCGGTGCCGGGACGGCGGCGCCAGCCCGGTTGCAGCGTGCCCCTCATTGCGCCGGCTCGTCCCATTTGCCGGCCGCGACCAGCTTGTTCTTGAGTCCCGGCAAAGGAAAGCCCAGCGCGTAGGCCTTTTTCGCGTGCAAGAGCGACTTGGCGTACTCTTTTTTCTTGAGGTAGGCGAGCCCGGCGTTGTAATTAATGGTCGGGTCTTCCGGCGCCATCTCGACAGCGGTGGCGAACATGCCGACCGCGTCGTCGGTCTTGCCGAGCGCCAGCAGATAGGTGCCGTAGGTGGCGCGCACGGCAGCGTCATCCGGCGCGAAGCGGATCGCGCGGTTGAAATAGCATTCCACCGGCCACTTGGTCGCCGGCACTTTGACCTGTTTGTCGCGCAAGGCGACCATGGCCAGGGTGGCCAGCGCACGCGGGTGGTTGGGAATGGCGCGCAGGGTGTAGTCGAGGTCGCCGCCAAGATAGCTGGTGTTGCCCTTGATGCCGGCTTCGACCTCGGGCGTGAAGTGCGCGTTCTCGACGATTTCCAGGTTGACTTCGCCGCGCTTGCGGTAGTCGAGCGGACCGTAGTGATTCTTCAGTTCGCCGCAATAGTTGACGGCGTGGGCGCCGGTCGAGGTCAGCAGCACGGCGCCGGCTAACAGGTAAGGCAATAGTTTCATCAATATCCTCTTATATGGCATGAAGGCGGCGCGCTTACCACGAGCGCAGCCAGTCGCCGGTCCAGTGCAGCACCTGGTCTTTCCACACGCGGCGCGAAAATGTGTGGTCCGCTTCAACTAATGTCTGGCGCGACACCTGCGGCCCGGCCAGCAAGCCTTGCCACTGCGCCGATCCGGCGGCGGTGTCGAGAAACTCCTGGGCGGTCAGGTCGGCGCCGCTGATGATCAACAGCACCTTGCCGCGAAAGCGCGCCAGCCCGGCCTGCATGCGCTCGGGCAGCGACGCCGGCGCGGCGGCCGCTCCGGACGACACACCGCCCTTGCCCTTGCCGAACGCGGCGCCGGCGATGCGCAAAAACGAGCCGGCGGCCGCGCCCACATTCAATTGTCCGCGCAGGATCTTTTTCCACAGTTCGGGGTCAAACAATCGGGCGCGGTAATAGTGCTTGATGGTGGCCTTGGCGTGGCCGCCGCTGGTGCGCACCCACGGGTTGAGCAGCACCAGCCCGGTGACGCGGGCATCGTCGGCGGCGTAGAAAATCGCGGCCGAGGCGCCGTCGCACAAGCCCCAGATGACCACTTCTTCCACGCCGGGCACGGCCTTGAACAAGTTGTCGACGGCGGCGCGCAGGTCCTCGCCCACCACCTCGAAGTCGCGCATGGCGCCGTGGCTGTCGCCCATGCCGCGGTAGTCGAAGCGCAGCGCGGCGATGCCTTGCGCGGCCAGGCCGCGCGCAAGGGTGGTGAACTGGCGGTGGCTGCCGACCCGGTACTGCGGGCCGCCGACCACGATCAGCACGGCGCGCCTGGCCGCTTGCGCAGGCACGCTGAGAATGCCGAACAGGGCTTCGCCGCCGCAACTAAAACCCAGCACGTCTTCGCGGTAGCCGGGGAGCGCCGCCAGCGGGCCAGCGGGGCGCGCACGGTGTGCCTGCGGCATGCCGCCGTCGGCCGCCACCACCGGCGGCGCACCGTCGAACAGGGCCGACGTGGCCGCCAGCAGCGCGGGCGACTCGGCGATTTCCTGGGTCGACCAGAATGGCGTGCAGCTCACTTGTTGCAGATGCAGGTCGACCCCGGCCTCGCGCCAGGCGTCGGCCAGGCGCGTCACGGCCGGCGGGAGCGGACGCTCGGCCGAGGCCGAGGTTTCCAGCCAGTGCACCGGGCAGCCCAGCGGCGCCAGCTTGCCCGCGTCCTTGCTGTCGATGGCGGCGGCCAGGGCCGGGGCGATTTCGTAGCCGGCCACTTCCAGCATCTGGCCGCCGAGCAGGGTGGCGCGCAAGGCGCTGGTGCCGCCGCTTTTAGCGGCCGCCTTGCCGTCGCCGCCCTCGGCCAGCATGGCATTGGCGGTGAGCAAGCGCAAGAATTGGGTGAGGAAAGTGGTGCCGTTCTGTACCGGCTGCCACAGCACCAGCCGGGCAATAGGATGGCGCGCCTGGTGCGCGTAGTCCAGCGCCAGCAAGGCGCCCAGGCGCAGGCCCCACAGGGTCAGCGGCGCGTCCAGGCGCGCCGACAGCCAGGCGCAGCCGGCGGCCAGGTCGTCTTTCCAGATTTCCCAGCGGGCTTCGGCAAACTCGCCGCTGCTGTCGCCGCTGCCGTACAGGTCGAGCTGGAGCACGCCGTAGCCCTGCTGCGCCAGCGCGCGCGCCTGCAGGGCGGCCATGCGGCGCGCCTTGTTCATTTCGTCGCCGAAAGGATGGACGTACAGGATCGCGCCACGGCAGTGCGCGCCGGCGGGCGGGTGGAACAGGCAGAAACGTTGTCCCAAGTCCGTCTGGAGAAAGAAGGGCTCGGCCCCCGGCGGCTTGGGAGGGGCAGTCATCAGGCCAGTTTTTGCTTGACGAAGGCGTTCAGGCTGCCCAGCGTTTCGAAGGTGCTGGCGCTGATTTCGTCGTCGTCGATGGTGATGCCGAAGTGTTCTTCGAGCGCGGCCATCAGGTTCACCACCGCCATCGAGTCGAGCTCGGGGATGCTGCCCAGCAGGGCCGATTGTTCGTTCAGTTCCTTGCCGGCATCGCCCAGGCTGAGCACGTCGGTGAGGATGGTTTTGATGTCTTCGAGATACATGGAAATCCTAGATGGAAATGCGTGGGAATTTGTTGGTGGTATTTTTTCTCCGGCGGGAGATCGCGACATGGTACACGGCGCCCGGACAAACAGTCCAGAGCGCTACCGTGCATGCGCGCGCCTCACACCGTGTCGCCATTACGCCGCAAATTTTGCATCATGCGCAGCATGTAACGGAACTGGCCGCGGTCCCACGGCGTGAATCGGGGCAATTGAAACAGGTCGCCGCCCGGCCGCGCCGCGCCCCACGAGGTCGACACCGCCGCCTCGAACCCCAGTTCCCTGACGATCGCCACATGCTCGGCCAGGTAATCCTGCCCCGGCTTGCCGTTCGGGTAAGCGAACAGGCTCACCGGCGCGCCGATGATCGCTTCCAGCGCGGCTTTGCCATCGGCAATTTCCTGGCGCGCCGCGGCCGCTTCCATGCGCGCCACGATCGGATGATGAACCGTATGCGCGCCAATGCCCATCCCGGCCTGATGCAGCTGGCGCACCTGCGCCGAGGTCATCATCAGGTCGCTTGGCAACGCCACCGGCACCAGCGCGCACAGCGCCGCCACCTGGCGCAGGCGTTCGTCGAGCGGCAAATACTTGAGCGCGCCGAGCAGGGTCGAAATGGCCGCCTGCCGCTGCGCCACCGAGCTCAGTTCGAACTCGCCCTGCCCGGCCGGGCGCAGGTCGATCCGCTCCGGCGCCCGGCGGATCAGCTCGATCACCGTGTCGTTCCACATGCGCCCGCCGTCCAGGAAACCGCTGGCGATGAAAAACGTTGCATGCACCCCATGCCGCTGCAGGATCGGCAGCGCGATGGTGGCGTTATCGGCATAGCCATCGTCAAAGGTGATGCAGGCCGCGCGCGGCGGCAGCTTGCCGGCCTTTAAGCCGCGCACACCCTCGGCCAGCGAGATGATGTTGAAGCACTGTTTCAGCTGGGTCAGCTGGGCGTCGAAACGGCGCGCATCGACCTCGTCCGGAAAAATCGCATCCTGCTGCGCCAGCACGCGGTGGAAAATCAGGATTGACAGGCGCTGGCGCGCACTGCCCATGAAGCCCAGGTGGCGCATGGCGCGGCTGGCCATGCCGGCCCAGGCCGGTCCTGCCGGCGCGGAATCGAAGCTGTCGGTGCGCGTGAGCGGCATGGCATGTTCTTTCGTGGTGAAACGGGTCATGGGGCGCTCGCGCCGCGCGCCTGGGCTTGTGCCTGGGCATGGGCATGGGCGTCGATCTGGGCGGCGCGGGCAGCCTCGCGCGCGGCCGCCTTGGCCTCGGCGGCCTCGGCCGCCAGGGTTTTCTCGATCAGGAAGCCGGTGCTCACCACCGCCGCCATCAGATAATACGGCACGTCGTAATACAGCAGGCTGAGGAAGGCGCCGCCCACGCCGAAGCCGAGCAGGCTGACCTGGATCATGCGGGCAAGGTCCCCCGCCCACGCCAGGTCCTCCCTTTTCGCCGTCGTGCGCACGATCCACGCCGCCTTGCGCCAGGTGAGGAAAGCCAGCACCAAATAGATGCCGAGCCCGATAAAGCCATGCTCGCCCAGCGCCTGGAAATAAATACTGTGGGCGGCGTGCACATCGTCCGGCACCGGCGCGTACAGCTCGAAGGCGGTGCGGTTGTAAATCTCGAAGCCGCCGCCGAGCGGGCGGTCCTTGGCCATGTTGTAGGCCATGTACCAGGCATTGATGCGCCCCATGGCCGAACTGTCTTCCTTGTAGGTATTGATGGTCTCCATGCGCGAGGTCCACTTGTCGGGCATGAAGGTGATGGCAATCGGCACCATCAGCACCATCAAGGCGCCCAGCACCACCTTCTTGGGGCTTTTCAGCCACAGGAAGAACAGCATGGCGCCGATCCCCACCAGCGCGCCGCGCGAATAGGAACCGAGCGCGGCGAAGGCGCACAGGATGATCGAGGCCGCCATGGCCCGGCGCGCCCACTTGTTCTTGAGGATGGTATACAGGAAGCACATCACCGGAATGATGGTGATGAAGGCCAGCGCCACTTCGTTATTGCCCTCGATATAGCTGCCCTGCGGCCCCCACACAATGCTGCTGCCGCCGGTGGCCACGGTAAAGATGCCGCCCTTGACCCCGTAATAGGCGAGCGAGCCGACCAGGGTCCAGATCAGCAGTTCGATCTGCCTGCGGGTCTTGATCAGCATGATGGTGGCAAAGGTCATCAGGAAGATCTTCGAGACGCGGTTGAGCATCACCACCGATTCGTCCGGCCACATCGAAAAGATGGTGGTAATCCCCATCCACAGGCAGAACACCATGAGCGTGAGCACAATCGGCGTCATCGGCAGTTTCTTGGGGTCCCGCGTGACCAAGAGGCCGATCAGGGTCACGCCGGCGATGATCGCGGCGAACGGAAAGGAATAGGCGAAGCCCCAGCTGAGCCGGTGCGGGTTCATCACGCTGATCCATACCCACATCAGCACGCCGATATACGGGCGCTTGAGGATGAACGGCAGCGAGCCGAACACAACCAGCGTAATGATTAAATCTCTCATGAACGATCTGGCGCGGTCCGGTTAGGCTAAGCGCCCTTGGCAGCTTGCCGGATTCGCTTAAGTAATATGTAATTGATATTGTTCGTGTTCAAGTGGTAAGATTGTACTTGAACTTCTTCCAAATTTCGCTTGCACGGAGAAATTGATCTCCGCACAATTTGGCTAGCGTAACGCATGGCACAATCCATGGCGCAAGTCGCCCCTATCCGCCCCGAACAGCAACGCTTTGGCTTCCAGCCGTACGCAAGGTTTCAATGAGTGACTTGATCCACGACTTCATCTTCCGCTCTGCCGGCCGCTCCCCACAAGCGGAGGCGCTCGTTTATGGCGGCCGCCGTCTGGATTACGCAACACTTGCGGATTCCGTACGGCAAGTCTCGACAACCGTGCTCGGCCTTGGACTGGGCCGGGGCGAGCGGCTTGCGGTGTATCTCGAGAAAAACATCGAGAATGTGGCCGCCATGTTCGGCGCCGCCGCCGCCGGCGGCGTGTTCGTGCCCGTCAATCCCCTGCTGAAACCCGAACAGGTGGCGTATATCCTGGCCGACTGCAATGTGCGCATCCTGGTCACCTCGGCCGACCGCCTGAAACTGCTGGCCGGCGCCCTCGATGCCTGCCCGGACCTGCACACCGTCATCGTCACCGGCAACATCGACAACGCGCCCGCCCTGGCCCGCATCAAGGTGTTGGGATGGGACGCCGCTTTGGAAGCAGCCGAAGCGGCCACCCCGGCGCGCAATATCGACACCGACATGGCGGCGATTTTGTACACCTCGGGCAGCACCGGCAAGCCAAAAGGCGTGGTGCTATCCCACCGCAACATGGTGGCCGGCGCCAACAGCGTGGCCAGCTACCTCGGCAATACCCCGGCCGACCGCATCCTGGCCGTGCTGCCGCTGAGCTTCGACTATGGCCTGAGCCAGCTGACCACGGCGTTTTCGGTCGGCGCCACCGCCGTGCTGATCAACCACCTGCTGGCGCGCGATATTCTCAAGGCGGTGCAAGCCGAACGCATCACCGGCCTGGCGGCGGTGCCGCCGCTGTGGATCCAGATCGCGCCCCTGCCGTGGCCGGCCGACTGCACCCTGCGCTACCTCACCAATTCCGGCGGCGCCATGCAGCGCCCCACGCTCGACGCGCTGCGCCAAGCGCTGCCGAACGCGCAGCCATTCCTGATGTACGGCCTGACCGAAGCCTTCCGCAGCACCTACCTGCCGCCGGCCGAACTCGAGCGCCGTCCCGACTCGATGGGCAAGGCGATCCCGAACGCCGAAGTGATGGTATTGCGAGCCGACGGCAGCGAATGCGACCCCGGCGAAGCCGGAGAACTGGTGCACCGAGGCGCGCTGGTCTCGCTCGGCTACTGGAACGACCGCGCCAAGACCGCCGAGCGCTTCAAGCCGGTGGTCTCCGTGCATCACGGCCTGACCCTGACCGAAATGGCGGTATGGTCGGGCGACACCGTGCGCAAGGATGAAGAAGGCTTCCTGTACTTCATCAGCCGCAACGATGAAATGATCAAGACCTCCGGCTACCGGGTCAGCCCCTCGGAAGTGGAAGAAGTGGTCTATGCGCGCGAGGGCGTAGCCGAAGCGGCCGCCATCGGCCTGGCCCACCCGACCCTGGGCCAGGCCATCGTCGTCATCGCCCACCCGAAGGAAGGCAGCGGCCTCACCGCCGACAGCCTGCTGGCCGCCTGCAAGCCGCACCTGCCGGCCTACATGCTGCCGGCGCGCGTGATCATCGCGCCCGAGAGCCTGCCGCGCAATCCGAACGGCAAAATCGACCGCAAACTCTTGAGCGTACAAATGGAACAGCTGTTCATGCAAGCACCGACCGAAGCCAACCCGAAGGCCGCACAATGAGCGCCCCCCGTCCGCAACACGCGCCGCTGGCGCAATTCGAGGTCGAGGGCGATTGCCTGCAGATCGGCGGCATGCCGCTCACGCGCCTGGCCGAACGGGTCGGGCGCACGCCCTTCTACGCCTACGACCGCGCCAAGCTGACCGAAAGGGTCGAACTGCTGCGCCGCCACCTGCCGCCCGAGATCCATCTGCACTACGCCATGAAAGCCAATCCGATGCCGGCCGTGGTCCAGCACATGGCCACCCTGGTCGACGGCATCGACATCGCTTCCGGCGGCGAACAGCGCGTCGCCCTCGACACGCCCATGGCGCCGCACCTGGTCAGCTTTGCCGGCCCCGGAAAGAGCGACACCGACCTTTCTTGCGCGATCGCCGCCGGCGTCACCCTGAACATGGAGTCCGAAGCGGAGATGGAGCGCATCGCCGTCATCGGCGCTCGCCTGGGCCTCACGCCGCGCGTGGCGGTGCGGGTCAATCCCGACTTCGAACTGAAGTCGTCCGGCATGAAAATGGGGGGCGGGCCGAAACAGTTCGGCGTTGACGCCGAGCGCGTGCCCGCCATGCTGGGCCGCATTGGCGAACTGGGACTCGACTTCCAGGGTTTTCATATCTACAGCGGCTCGCAAAACCTGAAAGCGGCATCGATCCAGGACGCCCACGAAAAAACCTTCGCGCTGGCGATCCGCCTGGCCGCGCACTGGCCCGGTCCCCTGCGCACGCTCAACATCGGCGGCGGCTTCGGCATTCCCTACTTCCCCGGCGAAGAACGGCTCGACCTGGCCGCCGTGGGCGAGAACCTCAAGCGCATCCTGCCCGATGTGCGGCGCGCGCTGCCCGACACCGAGATCGTGATCGAACTGGGACGCTACCTGGTGGCCGAAGCCGGCATTTACGTCAGCCGCGTGATCGAGCGCAAGGAGTCGCGCGGCCAGGTCTACCTGGTTACCGACGGCGGCCTGCATCATCACCTGGCGGCGTCCGGCAACTTCGGCCAGGTGATCCGCAAGAACTACCCGGTCGCCATCGGCAACCGCATGAACGCCGACGAGCGCGAGACGGTGTCCGTGGTCGGCCCGCTGTGCACCCCGCTCGACCTGCTGGCCGACCAGATGGCGCTCGCCAAAGCCGAGGTGGGCGACCTGGTGGTGGTGTTCCAGTCGGGCGCCTACGGCCTGTCGGCCAGCCCGGTCGCGTTCCTCAGCCATCCCGTGGCGCTGGAAGTGCTGGTCTGATGCCATAATCCGCACTCGATCCGTAATCAACCATTAACGCCACCACCAACACCAACGCAAGCGCGAGGACAGTAATGAACCAATTTTCCGGGAAGCCGCAGTGAGCGGGCTGTGTGGCTGGATCGGCCACGGCGCCAGTGCCGCTGACAACCAGGTCCTGATCGCGTCCATGGCGGCGCCGCTGGCCGCCTTCGACCAGAACGCCATCAGCACCGTGCAGGCGGCGCGCAGCGCGCTGGCGGTGTCGGCGCGCGCGGCCAGCGCCCACGTGTTCCACGGCGACGGCCTGCTGGTGGCCGTGTGGGGCGAACCGGAACTGGCCGACGGGTTGGCCGACGGCCTGGCCGACGAATTGGCCCAACGCGTGGCGCGCCTGTGGCGGCGCGACCCGGACGCCGTCTGCGCCAAATTGAAAGGCGCCTTTGCGCTCGCCATCCTCGACGAGGCCAAAAGCGATGCCCTGCTGGCGATCGACCGCATGGGCACCCACCAATTGAGCTACCAGACGGCGGGCCAGGCGCTGGTGTTCGCCACCTCGTCGGACGCGCTGATCCGCCATCCCAAGACGCCGGCGGCGATCGATCCGCAAGGCTTGTACAACTACGTCTACTTCCACATGGTGCCTGCGCCGGGCACCGTGTACCGCGGCCAGCAACGCCTGCTGCCGGGCGAATGCCTGCGCTTCAGGAACGGCAGCGTGGAAAAGCGCGCCTACTGGCGCATGGTGTTCGACGAACAGCCGCAGCACGCGTTCGAGGACCTCAAGCAGCAGTTCCGCGACCTGCTGCGCAGCAGCGTGCTTGATGCGGCCGGCAAGCAGCCGTACGGCGCCTTCCTCTCCGGCGGCACCGACAGCTCCACCATCGCCGGCATCATGCGCGAAGTGAGCGACCAGCCGGTCAACACCTACTCGATCGGTTTCGAAGCCGAAGGCTACGACGAAATGTCGTACGCGCGCCTGGCCTCGAAACATTTCGGCACCAGCCACCACGAATACTACGTCACGCCCGACGACGTGGTGGCCGCCATTCCGCGCATCGGCGCGGTGTTCGACCAGCCCTTCGGCAATGCCTCGGCGGTGCCGGCCTTTTACTGCGCGCGCCTGGCGCGCGCCGACGGCGTCACCCGCATGCTGGGCGGCGACGGCGGCGACGAACTATTCGGCGGCAACGAGCGCTACTCCAAGCAGCACGTGTTCGCCCTGTACGACAAGGTCCCGGGCCTGCTGCGCAAGGCCCTGCTGGAACCGGCCGTCTTCAACTTCCCGGCCGGCGAGAAGCTCAAACTGATTCGCAAGGCGCGCAGCTACATCGAGCAAGCCTCGCTGCCGATGCCGGCGCGCCTGGAAACCTACAACCTGCTGGGCCGCTTCGGCCCGGCGCAAGTGTTTACCGCCGGCTTTTTGGCCAGCGCCGACACCGGCGCGCCGCTGGCCAGCCTGTCGCACACCTACGCCCAGAACGACGCATCGAGCCTGATCAACCGCATGCTGGCGCTCGACCTGAAAGTGACCCTGGCCGACAACGACCTGCCCAAGGTGATCAAGGCGTGCGAGCTGGCGGCCATGGAAGCGGCCTTTCCGTTCCTGTCGGACCAGATGGTGGCCTTCTCGGCGCGCCTGACGGCCAAACAGAAACTCAATGGCACCCAGCTGCGCTACTTCTTCAAGGAAGCGCTGCGCGGCTTCCTGCCCGACGAAATCATCACCAAGCAAAAGCACGGCTTCGGCCTGCCGTTCGGCGTGTGGCTGCAAAAGCACAAGCCGCTCCAGCAGCTCGCGCTCGACAGCCTGTCCGACCTGAAGAAGCGCCAGATCGTGCGTCCCGAGTTCATCGACGCGCTGCTCGGCCAGCACTTGGACGAGCACGCCGGCTACCACGGCACCATGGTGTGGGTGCTGATGATGATGGAACAATGGTTCAAACAACGCTCCGCACCGCAAAGCTGATTACCGATGCCCGAATACCAGCGTTTCGACGCCGTAGCATGTGAATTCCCCCGCCCGCGCGTACCCCTGTTGCCGGCCCTGCACTGGGCCGACATCGGTTTCGGCGGCGGCACCGTCGCTCCCGCCCTGATCGACGGCACCGCCGTGCGCCACTTCGCGCGCGGCCGCTACGCCATGCACGCGGCCTGCCAGGCCGGCGGCATCGGCCCCGGCACGGTCTTGCTGGCCCCGTCCTACCACTGCCGCACCATGATCGACCCGGCGCTGGCGCTGGGCGGCACGGTGCTGTTCTATGCCGTCGACAGCGACCTGACCCCGCGCGTGGACAGCATCCGCGCCCTGCTGGCGCCGCGCGACCACGGCATCAAGGCGCTGGTGCTGCCGCACTACTTCGGCTTCGAGCAGCCGCCGGCCTTGCTGGCGGCGGTGAGCGCGGTGTGCCGCCACCACGGCATCATGCTGATCGAAGACTGTTCGCACGCCTGGCAAGTGGCCGCCAAGCGCGCCCAGACCGGCCAGGCCAATGCCGACCATGTGCTCATGGCCAGCCCCTACAAGTTTTTCGGCTGCGAAGACGGCGGCGTGTTGTGGGCCAACCCGGCGCTGTTTCCGATCACGCCGCCGGCCAAACCGGGCCTGCTGCGCGAAATCAAGGCCTTCAAGTCGGCCTGGTCGCGCAACCGCGCCGCGCATGCCACGGCCACCGCCGCCGAGCCGCGCGACCCCGCCTTGCGCGGGCACGACATCCTCGAGCGCCACGACGGGCCCTCGGCCCAGTACGAGCCGGCCATGGAAAACAAGAACAGCCTGGCCCTGTCGCGCTGGGTGATGCGGCGCACCCGCATCGCACCGCTGGTC
Organism: Massilia aquatica; assembly: GCF_011682045.1. Taxonomy (GTDB): domain Bacteria; phylum Pseudomonadota; class Gammaproteobacteria; order Burkholderiales; family Burkholderiaceae_D; genus Telluria_A; species Telluria_A aquatica. The sequence goes on from NZ_VVIW01000021.1 coordinate 59,649, forward strand.
GAACGGCGCCGCCGGCATTACACCCAATGGCTCGAAGCGGTGGCCGGCGCGCGCGGCGGCCAGGCCCTCATGCCCGACCTGCCCGACGACTGCGCCCCCTATATGTTCCCGATCACAATCGCCGAGCCGGACCCGGTGTTCTACCAGTTAAAGCATGCCGGCATGCCGATTTTCCGCTGGGATGACATGGCGGTGTCGAGCTGCACGGTGGCGCGCAACTACCGCCTGCACCTGCTGCACCTGCCCTGCCACCAGGGCCTGTCGGCGCAGCAGATGGCGTGGATGACGGCGCTGGTCTCGAAAGCGCTGGCATGAGCGGCTGGCGCGGCGTGCCGCTGCAACGCTCCCTCGGCGAGCACGGCGCGGCCTGGGATGAACTCAATGCGCGCCTGTTCGGCGACCATCCGCTGCTCGGCGCGCTGTTCATCGACGGCCTGCTGGCCCGGTTCGGCGACGGCAGCGAGCAGCTGTGGACCTGCCGGCGCGACGGCCGGGTCGAGGCGATGTGCATCCTCAAGCCGCGCAACGCCCTGGTGTGGGCCAGCTTCCTGCCGGCCCAGGCGCAGCTCGGCGCCACCCTGATCGCCGACGCCGCCCTGCTCGACGCGCTCTCGCACAGCCTGCCGCCGCTGGTAATCCAGCTCGACCTGCTGTGCAACGACCCGCACGTGGGCGCGGTGCTCGACGGCCCGGTGCCGGGCCAGCACCTGCTGAACCACGCGCGCACCATGCGCATCGCCCTCGATGGCAGCTTCGCGGACTACTTGTCGGGGCGCGCGCACCTGCAAAACAATATCAAGCGCTACCAGAAACGCGTGCTCGAGAACGGCGTGGTCAAGCACCATGTGTACATCCTCGACCCCGCCGCCATGGAGGCGGCGGTGGACCGCTACGCCGCGCTCGAAGGAGCCGGCTGGAAGGGCCGCAGCGGCACCGCGGTCGGCGCCACCCCGGAGCAGCACCAGTTCTACCGCGACCTGCTGCGCCGCGCCGCCGAGGGCGGCAACGCCATGGTGTGCGAGCTGTGGCTGGACAACAAGCTGGCCGCCTCGCGCCTGCTGCTGCGCCGCAACGGCATGTACGTGATGCTCAAGACCAGCTACGACGAGAGTTTTTCGGACTACTCGCCGGGCCGCCTGCTGCTGCGCGGCGTGATCGAACACGCGTTCGCGGCCGATCCGGGCGGCTCCATCGAGTTCTACACCGACGCCGACTCCAATCTGCTCGAATGGGCCACCGGCCAGCGCTGGATCCGCCACCGCACGCTGTACCGCTGGATCGCGGCCGAAGCGCTCAGGGTCTCGCTGCGCGCCTGGCGCAGCAAGCCGCGCGTGCAGGAAGGCCTGGCGGTCGAGGTGTTCCACCATCCGGATGCGCTGGCGCCCGACGTGCAAAGCTTCATGACCAAGGCCGAGAAGCAGAACGTGGCCGGCGGCCTGGCGTGGTACCGCAACCTGGTCGACACGGTCTACCCGGCCAATCCCGGACTGCGCTTCTACGTGCTGCGGCGTGGCCAGCAAGTCATGGCGGTGCTGCCGCTGCGCGCCGAAAAAACCGGCGGCGCCTGGCAACTGAGTTCATTGTCGAATTTTTATACCAGTCTGTACGAGCCGGTGCTCGACCCCGGCCTGAAATCGCGCGAGATGGTGATGGTGCTGGTGGCCATCCAGGACGAATTCCCCGGCCTGGGCTCGCTCACGCTCACGCCGATGGACCCGCAGTCGCACGCCTACCAGACCATGCTGGGCGCGATGCGCATCAAGGGCTGGCTGGCGTTCGAGTATTTCGCCTTCGGCAACTGGTACCAGCCGATCGAGGGCGACTGGACCAGCTACCTGGCCGCGCGCGGCGGGCAGCTGCAAAACACCATCCGGCGCATGGGCAAGAAGTTCGCCAACGAAGGCGGCACCCTGGAAATCGTCACCAGCGCGAGGGACTTGCCGGTCGCGATCGCAGCCTACGAAAAAGTGTACGCGGCCAGCTGGAAGAAGCCCGAGCCCTTCCCCGCGTTCATGCCGGCGCTGATGCAGGCCTACGCCGCCAAGGGCTTCCTGCGCCTGGGACTGGCGTGGATCAAGGGCGAACCGGTGGCGGCGCAGTTGTGGATCGTCTCGTACGGACGGGCCGAAATCTACAAGCTGGCCTACGACGAAGGCTTCAAGGCCTTTTCGCCGGGGACCTTGATCACCGCCATGCTGATGGAGCACGCGATCGACAAGGACAAAGTCACCGAAATCGATTATCTGATCGGCGACGATGCCTATAAAAAGACCTGGATGAACCACCGGCGCGAACGCTGGGGCATGGTGGCGTACAACCCGCGCTCGCTGCGCGGCCTGCGCGGCCTGGCGCGCGAAGCGGCCGGCCGCGCCGCGCGCGGCGTGGCCGGCCGGCGCACCTGACGACTTATGCCGAAGTACGGATGAAGAAAATGTTGTCCTTCCCGTTCGGCATGAGCATGAAACCGCGCAGCGCCGGCACGTAGCGGAAGCGGTTATGCACCCCGGCCCCGCTGCTCTCGGGCGGACGGGTGCGCCCGGCCAGTTCGAACATGCTCATGTCCCAGGTGTTGCCCGCGTTCGGCTTGATCACGTAGATGCGCCCGGCCCCCGCGCCCTGGCCGCAGTAGAACAGGAAGCGGTCGTTGGCCGGATCGTAATCCATGCCGGCGTAGGTTGGCTTGTCGGCCTTGAAGCTCTCCAGCGCCGCACTCGGATTGAACGACACCGAGATCTGCGCCGCGCCATCGAGCGGCACGCGCGTGGCGAACACCCCGAGCGTCCCGTATCCCATGCCGTCCGCCCAGTTCAGCGAAAACAGCTGGTTGCGCTGGGGGTCGTGCGCGATCGGCCAGCGGATCGTATCGTTGGTGCGCTGCTTGATCGGCTCGCTCCAGGTGCGGGTGGCCGCCGAAAAACGCGCCAGCCCGGTGCTCCAGACGTCACCCGTGGAGCGGATCACGACCGCGCCCAGGTGGCCGGTCGGAATGTCGGCCCAGGTGCCGGCGGCATCCCAGGTGTTCGTTTCCAGGTCGAAGCCATCGACGTTGTGGAAGGAGTGCGCGTTGCCGTAGGCGGCGCGCACGCCGAACGTCATGATCCGGTTCAGCTGCGGCACGTAATGCGCGGTGCTGTACAGGTGGCGCGAGGTCGGCTTGCCGTCGGCGTAATAGGCCACGTCGATCGCGGTGCGCGCGCTCTGGCCCTGGCGCAGCTGCCACGACGGCGCATTGTCGGTCAGGCGCAGCGACACCACGCGGTTGTCGGGCGAATCGAGGTGGCCGCCGGCCGCCGCGATCAGGATTTCGTTGCTGCGCTCATTGAAGGCGATGCCGCTGTAGGCATGCACTGCCGAGCCGCCCGCGCCCGCGGTGCCGGCGATTTCGATCCACTCGCCCAGGCCGGTGCCGGCGAACCAGGACGGATCGCCTTCCTGCGGCGTGCTTGGCACCGGCAGCGGCGTGGCCGGCACGTACTGCGCCGGTTTCACGCCCCACACCGGCTTGACGTCGAAGGCGGCGCGCAAGGCGCCCCAGTTGGTCGCGCGCGTCATGCGCTCGTACGCTTCGCGCGCACCCGGCACGCCATGGCGCACCGCATAGGCGATGGCCGGTACCAGGTTGCCCCACATGGCGCGCTCGCCCGGCATGTATTCCCCGGCCAGCACGCCTTCGGTCTTGCCCAGCCAGGCCGGCGGCGTGGCATACGTGGCCTGGTACACCTCGGCCTCGGAGCTGTACCACGGGCCGGTGCCGTTATCGTAATCGGGCCTGGCGCTGGGCGAGATGACCATCGTGTACGGTACCGCGTTGACGTACCAGAAAGCGTCCCTGGCGCCGAGCCGGCCGACCGCGCTGCGCGCCTTCCAGGCGAAGAAGGCACTGAGCTTGGCGCTGGCGGCGGCCGACAACGGCAAGCCAAGCGAGACCGAATAGCCGAAGGCCGCGGTGACGAAATCCTGCTGCCACGGCGAACCCATACGGATGGTGCCGTCGTAGCCTTCGCCCGGCTTGATCCAGCCGAACGGGTTGTTCGGACGGGCCACGTAACGGCCGTGGAAGTGTTCGATGTTCGCTTCCACCGAGGCGATGAATTCGGCGCGCAGCTCGCGGTCGTCGTCGGGCGTCACGCACAGGGCCTGCACGCGGGTGCGCCAGTCCCACGCGCAGCTGCGGGTCTGCCAGGCCGCGACGGCGGTCTGCACCAGGCCCTGGCTGCCGGTGCGCAGTGCGGTATTGTCGCCATTGCCAAGGTAGTTGGCGGTGGCGGCGAACTGCACCTGCTCCATGAAGTAAAAGCGGCCGGTGGCCAGGTAGGCGGTAAACCCGACCGAGGGGCTGTGCGCCACATCCCAGCTGGGCGGATTGCCGCCGGTGGCGACCGGGGTGTACTGGCCGTTGGTGGAGCCGCCGGTATCCTTGAAACCATGGCTGGCGCGGATGTTCAGGGTCGGATGGCTGGAAAAGCGCAGCGGACGGTTGGTGCTCTCGTCGCGGTAGTGCAGGCCGTAGCGGCCGGCCGAAAAGCCGTTGCGCACCACGCCGGCGAAGGTGGCCGGGGAGTCGGACACCAGGAACAGCACGTCGTGCTGTGGCAGCAGGCCGATCGGATCCTGGTAGCCGGACGACGCCATGCTGTCGCTGTCGTAGGTGAAGTTACCCGCCTGTAGCGGCGTGTAGCTGGCCGCCAGCGCTTTCACCGCGGCGGCATCGGCAGCCACGCGCGCCTGGTACGACGGCACCAGTTCGGTCGCCTGCAGGTACACCGGATTCTGGCGCGGCACCACGCCGGGATCGGCGCCGCCCCAGTACGACAGGGCGGTCCCGCTGATCAACGGCGTGCGCTGGTGGTGTTTGAGGTCGATCGCGGCCGACATGCGCAGGCTGCCATTGAGCGAAAACGTGTAGGTGGCCGCCTTGTTCGACGGCGCGGCCACGCGCAGGTAGCCGTTTTCGATCCACGGCAGCACTTCCAGCGCGCCGCTGGACCACAGGCGCACTTCGAGCCAGGCCACCAGGTGCGGGTCGCTGCCGACCGGCTTGCGGTAGATCCAGGACGACATCAGCGGACCGCTGACCCAGGCCTTGAACGGGCTGTCCCAGTCGGCGCCCTGCCAGCGCACGGTGCCGAACGCGCCGCAGCCGATTTCGGCGACGGCGCCGCTGGTGCGCAGGCGCGCGGTGTCGATCGGGCTCTCGCCCGCCGGGACCGCGATCACGCCCAGGTTGACGGTGGTGCCGTCGGCCGTGGGCAAGCTGGCCTGGCCGGAGAGCAGCGCGAATTTGAGCGAGCCGTCCGGCCACACATTCTTGACGTTGACCTGCAGCGCGCCCTTGTCCGAGCCGAGCGTGCGCCCGGCCGGCACGTCGCCGCGGCGGAAGGCGAAGCCGAGGCTGAACGGCACCGAAGCCTGGCCGCTGGTACTCACGACGGTAAACGAGGCATTCGGGACCGGCGCGCCCGGCTGCGGCGCGACCGGCGGCGGCCCCTGGTCGAAGGGACCCGAGGCGGTGCTCTGCACGCCGCCGGCGGCGGTCGAGGTGGGCGCGGCTGCGGCGCCATCGCCGCCGCCACCGCCGCCACCGCAAGCGGTGAGCGCGCCGGAGGCGACCAGCATGGTGGAGCGTCGGAGGAAAATACGGCGTTGCAAATCAGTCATGATGGTTTCTTCGTAATAACAGTGAAAAGAGTGCTATTAACGCGGCGTCGCTCGTTCTTTAAACAACCCCAATAGCGCGGCGATGAGTTCGATTGTTGCGGTATGGAAACAGCATTCTAACCGTATATTTACCCCGCATGAAATGGCGGTTCGCAAACAAAACGGAAAAAACGGCTATTTATTTTCGCGGAATGATTGAATGGCAATGATTATAAAATTGCCGAATAGGAATAACAATGAAGGCTTGGCCAATATTACCGCCGGTATAATTGGATAGCCGGTTTGGCATTATCAGGCGCTGTGCCGCTATATTAACCGGGCTCGGCCTTAATTAACAGGGTTGTCATGCAGGGAGGGTGGTTCCAGCGGCTTGCCCGGGCGTGCGCACGGGCGGGAGGCCCGGCTGGCAGCGGGCGCATTATCGCGCCGCGTGATTATCCGCCGGTCCATTCCGTCAATACCCGGGATGGCCGGATTTGACTACGCTGTTCAATAACTAAGTAGTAGAAAAACGCAACGGTAATAACGCTTTGACAATCCGCGCGGCGCGTGCCGGATTATCAACGCCGGGCGCGTGCCGATAAAGTCCGGTCAGGCCGTGGCCGTCTTGCCGCGCGCCTGCACGATGGCCATGAACTCGCGGTACAAGGGATGCCGGAACGCCCATAGCAGTAATGGCCAGGCCACGCAAGTGGCGCCGGCGGCGCTAAAGAAGGCGGCGTGGCCGAGCGCCTGGCCGGCCGGACGCAGCCAGATCACCAGCGCGATCGCCGGCGCCAGGCTCAGTAGGGCGAGCATCAGGTTCATGCACACGTTGCGCAGCAGGGCCCCGAAATCGGTCGGCAGGCGGCGCTCTTTGAGCGCATACCAGTACGGCACGCTGACCAGCGCCATGACCATGAAACCGATCGCGAAGTACTCCAGGTTGCGGTAATAGAAGACCACCAGGCACAGGGCGATCGCCTTGACCGGCTGGATCACCAGTTCGGCCGTGGCCACCAGTTGCGAGTGGCCGGCGGCCAGCAGCACGGTCGGGGTCAGGTTGATCATGGCGCTGGCGGCGCCGGCCAGGCAAAAGAACGGCACCAGCGGCGCCGACTGGTCCCACTGCGGCCCGAACATCAGGCGCAGCACTTCGAGCGGGAACAGCGCCGCGAAACCGTAAAAGGTCCAGGCGATGGCGGTGACGTTGGTGACGCTGACGACGTACTTTTCTTCCAGGTTGTCGTCGTTGCGCACCGCTTTCGAAAACGCCGGATAAGCCACATTGCGCACCGCGCCCATGAAGTCGCGGTGGAACAGGTTCATCAAGCCCTGGGCGCGGCTGGCGATGGCCACCGCCGAAAAGCCCATGATCTTGCCGACCGCCAGATCGTTGATGTCCATCGTGATCGAAGTGATCACATTGGCCACGGTGAGCGGACCGCCGAACTTCATGATCTCGCGCCACTTGGTCAGGGCGGGACGCAGCAGGCGAGCGGCCGCGCCCACATGCCAGATGCCGGCCGCGATGATGGCGTTATTGAGCACCGCGCCGAACGCCAGCGCATACGCGCCCGCGCCCTGCCACGCCATGAGCAGGGTGGCGATGGTCGAGAGCACGGCGGCGGACAGGTTAATCCGCATCACCGACTGGAAATTGAGCTCCCTGCGCAGCAGCGCCAGGCACACCGAATTGAAGGGCAGGATCAGGAAGTTGAGCGCGACGATGCGGGCGATGGTGGTCAGGCTCTCTTCATGATAAAACGCGCCGATCAGCGGGGCGCACAGCTGGATCAGCAAGAACAGGCCGGCGCCGAGGATCAGGGCCAGGCCCCAGGCGCTGGCGATGTATTCGCCGGTGAGTTCTTTTTTCTGGATCAAAAAATTGACCAGCCCGAAATCGCGAATGACCTGGGTGACGCTGATGATCGCCAGCGCCACCGAAAACAGGCCGACCTGCTTGGGCGTAAGCAGGCGCGCCAGCAGCACGAACGAGACCAGGTTCAGGGCGATGCCGAGGTAACTCTCCAGGAACGAGAACACCATCGCGCGGCGCACGGTACTCATGCGGCGCTCCGCGGGTGCTGGACGATGGCGTCGAGGGCCAGCGCCAGTTTGCCGGTCAGGCTGGCGCGCGTGTACCTCGCCAGTTCGCTCGGAATGCGCTCTGAAAAGATCGCGCCCGGGCCGCTCTGGCACAGGGTGGCCAGGATATCGGCCAGTCCCTCCACGTCGCCCGGATCGGCGCGCCGCGCACCGCCCACTTGCGTGAGCGTCTTGGCCACTTCGCTGACCGCCTGCGCCGACGCCAGGATCGGACGAGCGCTGCCCAGGTATTCGAACAGCTTGCCCGGCATGCTGGCGTGCTCGTAGACGCCTTTCGAGACCGGCAGGTACAGGACGCTGGCGCCCGACATCAGCGCGGTTGCATCGGCATGCTGCACGCGTCCGCGTTCTTCGACGATGTCGTCGATGCCGTATTCACACGCGGGGCCGGGGGCGTAGCCGGCCACCACGATCTGCAGGCGCGCCAGATTCGGCGTGCCGCGCTGCTTGAGCAGGCGCACCGCCGCGTACAGGTCGTCCGGGCCGTAGCCGGGGCGCCATACGCCGGTGTAGACGATGCGCACGTGCCCGCTGGCCGGCGCCGGCGCGGCGGCTGGAAAGTCGGCTTCGTTAAAACCGTTGGTGATGAAAAAACGGTTCTTCGGCAGCAGTTCCTGCGGCAGCAGGCCGAGAAACGATTCGGTGGTGGCGATCACGCCGGAAGCTGCGCGCAGCACGCGCCGCTCCAGGCCGGGGTTCAGGCGCCGCTGCAGCCAGCTGGTCTTGTCCCACTCCACCTCGGCCGGCTTCCACAGGTCGCGGTAATCGACCACGAACGGCACGCCGGTGCGGCGGCTGACCTTTTCGGCGATCAGGAACGAGGACCACGGCCAGCCGGTGGCGTAGATGGCGTCGAACGGTTCCTGCGCATGCAGGCGCACCGCGTGTTCGACCGCCAGCGGAATCCAGCTGGCGCATTCGTCGGGCACGTTCCACAAGCGGCGCACGCGCCACTCCATGGCGCCGGCCAGGCGCTGCGGGTCGACCAGGCTGGCGAATTTTGCCGCGATTTTCGGCGCCATATGGCGCGTCCACAGGGGCGCGCGCTCGATGCGGGTGCCGGGCCGCACTTCGTCCAGCAGCGAGGCGTCGCAGTGCTGGGGGTCGGGACTGTCGACCGTGAGCACGGTCGGGGTCCAGCCATGGTCGGGCAAATGGTTGACGAATTCGAGACTGCGGCGCGTCCCCGAATTGAAAATCGGCGGATACAGATAAGCGATGACCAGCACTTTCTTCATCGGTCGGCACGCACTTTGCGGTACACCGCCAGGTGGCTGGCGAAACTCTCGGACCAGGCGAACTTGCGCACCCATTTTGCAGCGGCGGCCACCATCGGCGCGCGCTGCTCGCCCAGGCTGCCGGCGCGGTCCAGCGCCGCGACCCAGGCCTCCAGGTCGTGCGGCGGCACCACCATCGCCAGCGGGCCAATCAGCTCTTTCAAGCTGCCCAGGGCGCTGAAAATGACCGGCACCCCGGCCGCCTGCGCTTCCAGCGCGGGAAAGCCGAAGCCTTCGTACAGGGTCGGATACAGCACCGCCTGGGCGCCGCGATACAGGGCGCGCAGTTCGGCGTCGGACAAGAATTCGGCAAACAGCACGCGGCCCTGCAAATGCGGCGGCAGTTCGGCCAGGGCCGTGCGGCGGGCGGCGGCGCCGAAGCCGCAGATGACCAGCTTCAGGTCCTTCTGGGCGCTGGCGGCGACCACTTCCATCGCCCACTCGGCTCGCTTGCGCTTCATCGGCCCGCCCAGGTAGACGGCATACGGCGACGCGCCGATGCTCTGCGCCAGTTCCGCGTGCATCGCACTCTGCTCATTGGTGAAGTAGGCTTCATCGATCCCGTGCGGAATCACCGTCAGCTTCGGTTCCAGCCACGGCCAGCGCGCCAGGATGTCGGTGCGCGAGCATTCGCTGATGGTGATCACGTGCGCGCATTTTTTCAAGGCCGCCGGAATCGTGTGGTCCCAGTACAGGCGCGCGCCGAGCGTGTCGGCCCGTTCTTCCCACGCCAGCGTGTCGTGCACCGTTACCACCGTGGGCTTGGGTTGCCACAGCGACAGGGCGCCTTCGGTGGCGTGCAGCAGGTCGATATCGAGTTTGCGCAGGCGCAGCGGCAGGCCAAGCTGTTCCCAGGCGCGAAAGCGGTCGCCGCGAAAGGTGAACACGTCGGTTTCCAGGTTGGCGCCGGGCGGCGTGACCATGCCGTGGCGGTCGTCGTCGCCGAACAGGCGCCAGTGCATCTCGGGATGCTCCTTCGAGTGGCTGAGCAGCTCGTACACGTACTTGCCCATGCCGCGAATATGTTCGGTGTTCAGGCAGCGCGCCACCAGTCCGATATTGAGTGTCATGCTTTTTCCTTTGATGGCGACAGCGCTTTCAGGCCCGTCTTGACCAGAACTTTCCAGCCCGGTACGTGGGCGGGGTCGGTGCGCAGCGCGGCAAAGGCGGCGCGGCGCGCCTGGCCCAGGTTGCGCGCTTCCAGGTGCGCGCCGGCGAAGTCGCTCCAGCTCTTGGCCAGCATGCGCCGTACCGCGCCGGCATTGCCGGTGCGCCCGTCCGGCGACTCCAGGCCCCAGCGCCCGAGCGCCTGGCCGATCACGCGCGCACGGTAGTTTTCGGCCGGCGTGGCGCGGGTGATGCTGGCCGGGTGCATGCGGTACAGCGCGTACGGGCGCGCCACGCGCACAATCGGCGTGATGCGCGAGGCGCGCAGCCACAGGTCGTAGTCTTCGCCCAGGCGCAGGGAGGTGTCGAAGCCATTCAATTCGGCCAGCAAGGTGCGCTTCATCAGCACCGTCGAGGTCCACACCACGCAATCGAGCAGCAGCTGCGGATAGATCCAGCCGGAGGCGCCACGCCAAAGCGCACTGTCGCCCGCCTCGTCCTGCAGGCGCGCCAGGTAGTCCTGCGCCGGCTGCGGCACGTCGCTCGGCCACACCTTCCACGCGGTGTAGCACATGCGGCACTCGGGCAGCGCCGCCATCTGCGCCAGCTGGGCCGCCAGCTTACCGGGCAGCCAGATGTCGTCGGCGTCGATGAACGCGATCCACTCGCCGCGCGCGGCGGCAATGCCGGTATTGCGCGCCGCCGCCACGCCGGCGTTGGCCTGCTCGACGATGCGCACCGCCGGAAAACCCTTGCGCACCAGCGCCACCGACTCGTCGCGCGAGCCGTCGTCGACGACGATGATCTCCAGCGTGATGTCTTTTTGCGCCAGCACCGAGGCGATGGTCGCGCCGATGTAGCGCTGCGCGTTGTAGCAGGGGATGATCACCGATACCAGCGGTGTCGCAGTTAACGGTGAACTTCTCAGCGGCATGGCTGTTTCCCCACGATCGCGTTAAAGAGTTTGAGCTGGCCGGCGGTGGTGCTGTCCCAGCTGAACTGCTCGGCGTAGCGGCGCGTATCGTCGTGCGCCGGATAATCGGCGCGCAGCGCGTTGACGGCATCAAGCACGCCCTGGCGGCTGCGTTCAATCATCAGCACCCCGGCGGCCGGCGCCGCCACCACTTCCGGCGTGCCCCATACGCGGGAAGCCACCACAGGCGTACCGCAGGCCATCGATTCGAGCAGCACGTTGGCCCACCCTTCGCGGCTCGACGCCAGCACCAGCGCGTCGGCGGCGCCGTAGTAGCGCGGCAGCTCGGGCTGCGGCACGGCGCCCAGGAAGCGCACGCGCTCTTCGACCTTCAGTTCGCGCGCCAGCGCCTGCAAGCGTGCCAGTTCCACGCCGCTGCCGGCGATCAAGAGGGTCACGCCAGGCAGGTGCGCCAGTGCGCCGATGGCCAGGTCATGGCCCTTCAATTCCACCAGATGGCCGACCGACAGCAGGGTAAAGCCACCCAGTCCGAGTTCGCGGCGCAGGCCAGCGCGGTCGCCCTGGTGGAAGCGCTGCAGGTCGACGCCGTTGCGCAGCGGTGTGATGGTGGCCGGGTCGGCGCCCAGTTGCACCAGCTCAGTCTTGAGCGCGTCGCACACGGTGATGACGGCGGCGGCGTTGGCGGCGGCCCACTGGATCATCTTGCGCGGCTTGGCAAAGTTGGGAATCAGGCTGATGTCGGACCCGCGCGCGGTGATCACCACCGGTTTGTTGAAATGCTTGCCCAGCTTGACCGCCGCCACGCCGTCGGGATAAAAATAGTGGGCGTCGATCAGGTCGAAGTCGAATCCCTCGTCGAGCATGCGCCCCACCGTGGCCCTGGCGGCGTTGGCCAGCAGCGCCGGCGCCAGATTCATGCCGATCTTCGGAATGACCGGATAGCGCGGGTGCAGCACCGGCAGGCCGAAGCGCTCCTCAACGGCGGGGACGCGCGCAAAGTCGCCGTACTGGCCGAAACGCTTGCCCGTGAAGGGAAACCACGGCACGGGTGCGACCACGCGCGCCTCCACCTGGCCGCTGGCGACCAGGTGGCGCAGGCGCGTTTCGACAAAGATGGCGTGGTTCGGCTTGACCTGGTTCGGGAACAGCGTCGTGAAGGTCAGGATTTTCATTGGTCGCCGGGGCGCTTGAGCGAGCCGTACACCTTTTGATAGCGCGCCACGCTCGCGGCCCAGGTGCGCTCGCGTTCCACGAAGGCGCGGCCGTTGGCGCGCAGCGCCGGCCAGCGTTCCGGCGCGCCGAGCAGGTCGAGCACCTTGTGCGCCAGCGCGGCCGGGTCGCCGGCGGCGAACAGCACGCCGGTGCGGCCGTCGTCGATCAGTTCGCGGTGGCCGCCCACGTCGGAGGCGGCCAGCAGGCGGCCCTGGGCCATCGCTTCGAGCGGTTTAAGTGGCGTGACCAGATCGGTCAGGCGCATTTTCAGGCGCGGGTAGACCAGCACGTCGACCAGGTTGTAGTAGCGCTGCACCTGATCGTGCGGCACGCGGCCGGTAAAGATCACCTGCTCCGCCACGTTCAACTCCTGCGCCAGCGCCTTGAGCGCCGCATCCTGCGGGCCGCCGCCGACCAGCAGCACGCGGATGTCGGGGTTCGCCGCCAGCATCGACGGCAGCGCGCGCAGCAGCACGTCCAGCCCTTCGTAGGCGTAGAACGAGCCGATGAAGCCGAGCACCGATTTCCCGATCAGGTGCAGGCGCGAGGCCAGCGACTCGTCGCGGGCGCCGTCGACCTGAAAATCGGCCACATCGACCGCGTTCGGGATCACGGTGATTTTCCCGGCCGGGATGCCGCGTCCGACGATCTCGGCGCGCAAGCCTTCGCAGATGGTGGTGGCGGCGTCCACCCGTTTGAGCGCATAGGTTTCCAGCGCGCGCGTCATGCGGTAGCGCAGGCCCCATTCGCGGCTGGTGCCATGGTCGACGGCGGCGTCTTCCCAGAAGGCGCGGATTTCGTACACCACCGGAATGCCCAGGCGGCGCCCCACGCGCAGCGCGGCCACGGCATTGAGCGCCGGCGAATGCGCGTGCAGCACGTCGGGCTTGATATCGCGGGCGACATTGAGCAGGCGGTCTTCCAGCACGTCGATGACGGCAATCTGGTTGAACACCGGCAGGCGCGAGAGCGGACCTCCAGCGGCGGCGGTGCGGTAGAAATCGAGGCCGTCGACATGCTCGAAGGCGGCCTGGGTCATGCCCTGCTTCGGGCTGGTGACGTGGAAGGTCTGCCAGCCCAGGATGCGCTGTTCGTTGATGATGGCGCGCGTGCGGAAGGTGTAGCCGCTGTGCAGCGGAATCGAATGATCGAGCACGTGCAGGATGCGCAATGGTGCGCCCTCCCCCGTCATGCCCCCGCTCCCAGCAGCTCTTTACGCAGGAAGGCTTCGAACATCAGGAGCGTCCAGATCGGGGCGCTGTAGTCGCGCCGGCCCGACTCGTGCTGTTCGACCATCTCGGTCAGGTAATCGATGTTGAAGATGCCAGTTTCCTTGAGCGTGTCGCCCAAGAGCGAATCGCGCACGCGCTGGCGCAGCGGGCCGCGGAACCAGCCGGCCAGCGGCACCGCGAAGCCCATCTTCTTGCGGTACAGAATATCGTGGGGCAGATACTGCTCCAGGCTTTTCTTGAAGATGTACTTGCCTTCGCTGCCGCGCAGTTTCATCTCGGGCGGCAGGCCCGAAATCCATTCCACCAGCTTGTGGTCCAGCAGCGGCACCCGCACTTCGAGCGCGTGCGCCATGCTGGCGCGGTCGACCTTGGTGAGGATGTCGCCCGGCAGGTAGGTTTTCATGTCGAGGTACTGGATCATCGAGAGCGGATCGTCGGTCGGCGACTTGGCCGCATGGCCTTTCATCACGTCGATCGCGCGGTAGCCCTGCAACCGGGTACGGAAGGCGGGCGTGAACAATTGCGCGCGCATGGCGTCGGACATGATCGAGACGCCATGGAAGTAACCCTCGACCAGGTCGCGCGAGAGCGCTTCGAAGGTGGTCTTGGCGCGGAACATGCGCGGCGCCCAGTCGGCCTTGGGATAGTATTTTCCGAGCGGCCCGAAGACCAGCTTGCGCAGGCCGGTCGGCAGGCGCGAACGCACGCTGTCTTCGGCCATGGCGTAGCGGTAGCGGCGGTAGCCGGCCAGGTTCTCGTCGCCGCCGTCGCCCGACAGCGCCACCGTCACGCGTTTTCTCGCCAGCTGGCATACGCGATAGGTCGGAATGGCCGAACTGTCGGCATACGGCTCGTCGTACAGGTCGGCCAGGGTATCCAACAGCGCGTAGTCGTCGGTGTCCACGGTTTCGGTGTGGTGGTCGGTCTTGTACTGGCGCGCCACCTGTTCGGCGTATTCGGATTCGTCAAAGGCCTTGTCGTTGAAGGCGATCGAGCAGGTGTTGACCGGGTCCTTCATCAGGCCGGCCATCATGGCGACGATGGCGCTCGAATCGACGCCGCCCGAGAGGAAGGCGCCGAGCGGCACTTCGGCCTTGAGGCGGATCTTGACCGCTTCGCGCAGGCGCACCACCAGTTCACCCTCGGCGTCGGCCTGGCTCATGGCGCCGTGCAGCTTGAACGGTACGTCCCAGAACTGGCGCGGCTGCGGGATCGGCTGGCCGATCTTCACGGTCAGGCAAAAGCCCGGCGAGAGCTTCAGCGCCCCACTGTAGATGGTTTTCGGCTCCGGCACGTAGCCGTAGGCGAAGTAGTCTTCGACCGCGCGCGGGTCGATCGCGCGCGGCAGGCCCGGATGGGCGCGCAGGGACTTCAGTTCCGAACCGAAGATGAACATCCCGTCCGGCAGCACGGCGTAGTAGAACGGTTTGACGCCGAGACGGTCGCGCGCCATGAACATGGTCTGCTTGACCCGGTCCCACACGGCGATGGCGAACATGCCGCGAAAGCGCTGCACGCACTCCTCGCCCCAGGCCGACCAGGCGTGCACGATGGTTTCGGTGTCGCTCCTGGTGCGGAACACGTAGCCGAGCTTTTGCAGTTCCTCGGTCAGCTCCGGGTAATTGTAGATTTCCCCGTTGAAGACCACGCCGACATTGCCTTCGGCGTTGAACATCGGCTGCTGGCCGCTCAGGATGTCGATCACCGACAGGCGCCGGTGGCCGAAGCCGACCCCGGGCTCGGTGTACACGTCGCCCTCGTCCGGACCGCGATGGTGCTGGGTTTCGTTCATGCGCTTGACCAGCGCCGGGTCGATCTCGCGCGCACCGCGCGTATCAAAAATACCGACTATTCCACACATGATTTCGCACTCTTCCTGAATTGTTTTTTATGTTCGCACAAGGCGTCGTACAAGGATTCGTAAGCGGCCACCATGGCCGCCATGTTGTAGTGGCGCTCGATGCGCGCGCGCCCGGCCGTGCCGTGTTCCAGCCTTAATGCGGCATCGAGCGCGTAAGCTTCCAGCGCGGCGGCCATGGCCGGCGCGTCGGACGGCGGCGCCAAGAGGCCGGTCACACCCTCGGCCACCACTTCGGGCACGCCGCCCACGCGCGTGCCGACCACCGGCAGGCCGCTCGCCATCGCTTCCAGCGCGGAACCGGGCGTGCCCTCGGCAATCGAGGACAGCGCAAAGATATCGAAGCCGCGCAGGATGTCGGCCACATCAAGACGCGCGCCCGGCAGCCAGACCAGATCGGCCACGCCGGCCTGTTCGGCCTGCGCCTGCAAGGCCGCCAGCAGCGGCCCGCCGCCGACGACCGCCAGGCGCACCTGCGGCAGGCGCGCGTGCAGCAGCACGAAGGCGCGCAGCAGGGTCGCGTGGTCCTTCACGTCCTGGATGCGCCCGACAGTGCCGATGACGATGGTATCGAGCCCGAAATGACGGACCGCGCTGCCCTGCGGCGTGAATTTGTCGGCGTCGATGCCGTTCGAGAGCAGCCGGCTCTTGTTTCCGGCCACGCCGATGACCTGGCGGGTCCAGGCCAGCATGTCGGCCGAATTGGCGTAGCAGCAGTCGTAGAACGGCACCATCAGGCGGCGCAGCATGTTGTGCTTGCGGTTGCGCCCTTGCGGGTCGCCCGCGTCGCGCCCATGCAGGCCGTTGATGCGCACCGGGACCCCGGCCAGCATCGCCGCCGGGGCGTATTCGACCGCCGACAGGTTATAGGTATGCAGGATGGTCGGGCGCAGGCGGCGCAGCAGTTTGAACAGCGCCGCGTGGGTGCCGAGCGACAAACCGGGCTGCTTGTGCAGCGCGAACAGCTCCACCCCGGGCTTGGTGATCTTGTCGGCGAAGGCGGTGTAGCCGGTCAGGCACACCACCGCGTGGCGGTAGTGGGTGGCCGGCATGCGGTTGATGCGCTCGACCAGCAAAGACTCCAGCCCGCCGAAGTCGAGGCGGTAGATCAGGTGGACGACCAGGGGAATATCAGTCATCTATGCCTCGTGTTGGCGGCCAGCGCGGCCTCGATCGCGGCCAGGTCGCCCTTGAGGAAGGCGCGCATCGCCACCCGCGCCGGCTCCGGATTCTCGTCATACATGGCGAACACCATCACGGCGGCGCCGTCGTCGCTGGCGTGCAGCAGCTTCTGGCGGATCTGCAGCAGCTTGCCGACGTAGTCGTTGCTGGTGGTGCTGCCGTCGATCCAGTACCAGTGCCACACCAGCATCTTGCCGTCCGGGCCGGACATGGTGCTCTCGCGCACCCGCAGGCTGCGCGTGCCGATCGCTTCGTCGCGCACCACTGTGGTCACGGTGCGCCACACCGGGGCCGCCACCGGCGACAGGCGGTTGGTGGTGGTAATGAGCTTGGTGCCTTCGGGCGGCTTGCGGTAGTACAGCAGCTTGACGCCGACGCCGACGCCATCCTGCGCATGGAACTGCTGCAGTTCGGCGTTCGCTTTCGGGAAGGCCGGGGTCCAGTCGACGAACGCCGGGCCGCGCGGCGCCACGGTGGCCACATCGGTCAAGACCACCGGCGCGGGCGCCGCTTCGGTCTTCTCCAGGTAATACTGGTAAGCGGGCCAGACGCCAACGCAGGCGATGATCGCCAGCGCGGCCGGCAGCAGTTTGCCGATCGGCGCCGGCGGCGCGTCCGGCAGGACCGGCGACGCCTCCACTTCGACGGCAGGGGCAGTATCTTCGCGCCAGATGGCGCCGATCCAGAACAGCAGGAACATCACGATGCCGAAAAAGATCCAGCCGTAGATCAGATGGTCGACGCCGACCGCCAGGGTCATGCCGCTCAGGTGGCCGATCATCACGATCAGGTAGGCGCGCGCGCCGTTGGCGAAAATCGGCACGATGATCGAGGCCAAGATGAACAGGGCACGGCGCCAGGTGCTGCGATAGGTCAGGTAGGCGTACAGGCAGCCCAGGGTCACCGACGAAATCAGGTAGCGCACGCCGCTGCACGCTTCCACCACCGACCAGTTGCCGCTCGGGATACTGAAGTTGTTCCCCTCGCGGAAAACCGGAATGCCGGTGGCGATCAGCGCGTCGACCGTGAAGTTGGCGGTCATGCCGATCAGCGGTTCGATGAACACGTCGCCGAACGGCACCGCGAACAACAGGAACGCCAGCGGAAAGGCCAGGCTGCGCGCGATCGGCAGGCCGAGGATGGCCAGCGCCGACAGGGGCAGCATGGCCACGAACGCGTAGTGGCGCACGATCTGCACTTCGCCCATTTCGCCC
Organism: Massilia aquatica; assembly: GCF_011682045.1. GTDB lineage: Bacteria > Pseudomonadota > Gammaproteobacteria > Burkholderiales > Burkholderiaceae_D > Telluria_A > Telluria_A aquatica. Next base: position 77,411 of record NZ_VVIW01000021.1, read on the forward strand.
AGCAGCCAGGCGGCCCCGCACGCGGCCAGCAGCGGCAGCGCGGGCCACCACGGCGCTACCTGCATGCTGCGCAGCAGGTCGCGCCGGCCCCAGATCAGCCACAGGCTGATCGGCAGGATCACGTAACCGTGCGCGAAGGTGCCGGAGCTGTCCCAGATATTGACGATCGACGCCGCCGTCTTGAAGTAGGCGAGCAAGGGAAACAGCAGCACGGCGCCGATCAGGAGCGACTGCAGCACATACGAACGGGCCGGACGCACCGGGTTGAGGGCAAGACCTTGATCCACTATGCGCTTTCGACAGACAGTTGTTCCAGCAGCGAGACCACCGGCGCCAGGTTGCTCGCCCAGCCGTAGCGGGTTTCGACGACGCGGCGCGCGGACGCGCCCATTCCGGGGCGCGGCGTGCTCAAAGCCTGGCCGATGGCGGCGGCGAACTGCGGCGCATCGTGCGCCAGCAGCAGGTCGCGTCCCGGTTCGGCGGCGATGCCCTCCAGCGCCTGCGGCGAGACCACCACCGTCTTGGCCATCGACATGGCCTCCAGTACCTTGTTCTGGATGCCGCGCGCAATCCGCAGCGGCGCCACGCACAACGCGGCGTGCGCCACGAACGGGCGCACGTCGGGCACGGTGCCGGTGACGGTCACGCCGGGCAGCGCAGCCAGTTGCAGCACCTCGGCCGACGGCCGCGCGCCGACGATGACGAATTGCGCCGCCGGATGGCGCGCCAGCACCGAGGGGAAAATCTCGCGCGCGAACCAGCTCACCGCATCCACATTCGGCCAGTAATCCATGGCGCCGCAGAACACCAGCGCCTGCTGGCCGGCCACGAACGGATTCGGGTAGTCGAGCGGCGCAGGCTGCGGGTTGAAGTAGTCGGTGTCGACGCCATTATTGAAAAAACCGATGCGTTCGGCGCTTTCGGGCGCCAGCTCGCGAAACAGCGCCGCTTCCGGCGCCGAGACGAACAGCGCGGCGGCACTCTCTTGCGCCACCTTGCGCTCGTAGCGCAGCAACTGGCGCGCTTCGTGCGCGTACAGCATGCTCATGGGCCAGGACTTCTGCACGGCGTACTGGCGCCATTTGTCCGAATCGACATCGCAAAAGTCGACCACGCGGCGCGCCTGCGGGTACGGCTCGGCATACTGCGCCATGGCCGACGAAAACACCAGCACGCGGTCGATCTGGTGGGCCGCCATGGTCTTGCCGACCCACTCGCGCAAGCCCTTGTCGCGGTAGTAGTCGAGCGAAAGCGAGCGGTTGGCCAGCAGCGCGCCCAGGCTGCGCACGCGCGCCATGGCCGGATCGAGACGGGCGAAGTGGCTCGACGCGCACAGGGCCTGCACGCGCGGCAGGTGCTGCCAGTCGTCGGCATCGTCCACGAACGTGGCCAGGTGCACCTTGTAATGGCGCGCCAGGTGCTTGAGCAGGTGATACGAACGGATCTTGTCGCCCTTGTTGGGCGGGTAGGGAATCCGGTGGATCAGCAGCAGCAGGTCGTCCACGCTCAGCCCAGGCTCTTGACGATGTGCGGACCGAGGACATTGGCCAGCGCCAGCGGCATTTTTTTCCACAGCTTGATGAACAGCTGGTACTTGGGATTGAGCGGGTTGTTGTCGGGCAGTTCGGTCGACGCGTACAGGCGGTATTCGTAGGCCAGCGGCGTCGGCGAAAAACCCCAGTTCTTCTTGAAGTCGAAGGCGCCGGTACCGAGTTTACTGCGGCCGAAATCGAAGATGCGGGCGCCGCGCGCGGCGGCGGCCTGCATCAGGTTCCAGTACATGAAGTCATTGCCGGCGAATTCGCGCGCGGCCGGCATGCCGCCGCCGTAGTACGGCAGCACTTCGTCGCGGAAGTAAAAGCTCAGCACCCCGGCCACGATCGCGCCATCCTTGACGATGATGCGGATTTCGCATTCCTCCCCAAAAACCTCCTTGATCACCGCGAAGTACTTTTTCGGGAACACCGGGGTGCCCAGGCGGTGCACGCTGGTGGCGTAGGCGATGAAGAAGCGGTCCACGCCCTGGTCGATTTCGGCGGTGAGGCCGCACTTGATCCCCTTGCGCACCATGGCGCGCTGCTTGCGCGGGATGGCGTTCATGTTCTCGTCGTCGTCGGCCGTAATCGCCTTGCGGAAGGTGACGTACAGCTCCTTCTGGTGCCAGGCCGGATCGCCCGCGTGCGCCGGCAGCAGGTTACGGTATTCCAGGTGGCCGACCTTGAGCGACGCGGCCAGCTTGTCGGCGGCGGCATCGAGCAGCGGACGGGCCACATCACTGGTGGCGGCCACGCCGCCCAGCACGCAGAACGGGAGCGATCCGAGCGAATGGCCGAACAGGCGGCTCTTGATTTCGGCCAGCGGCAGCACGCCGATGATCCGGCCATCCTGTTCGACGTAATAGAACCAGGTCTTGTGGCCGTACACGCGGTCGATGATGGTTTGCCAGCCGGCGCGGTGGAAGAAGGTCGCTTCCGGGCAGGCGGCGACAAACGCGTCCCACTTCGCCATGTCGGCCGCGTCGCCGGCGCGCAGCAGATGCACGGTGGCGGCGCCGCCAGCGCCGCCACCAGCCGTGGCCGGGCGGTCCTGCACAAGGTCGGTAGTCAAACTCATTTGGTCCCTAAAAAGATGCGGTCCATGCGGTCCCAGGCAAAATCGCGGGTGAGCAGCTTGATGCGCCCTTCCATGCGTTGCAGGTTGACGTAATGGCGGAAACGGGTTTTCAGGCTGGCGCCTTCGGGACGCGGCTGGCCGGGATCGAGTTCCCACGGGTGGAAGTAAAAGATGGCCGGCTGGCCGTCGTCGCTGTTCACGCGCCGCATCATCCAGCGCGACAGGCTGTAAGGCAACAGGCGAAAGTAACCGCCGCCGCCGGCCGGCAGCTTGCGCTGGCCCAGCATGGCGGTGGTGATCGGCACTTCCAGCAAGCCATCGGGCCCGTTCGGATAAAACGCGAAGCGCGGCGCGTCGGGCATGCCGTAGTGGTCGTGGGCGATCGGGTAGATGCTCGAGCTGTAGCGGTAGCCGGCTTCGTGCAGCACGTCGAGCGCCCACAGGTTGCTGGTACCGATCGAAAAACTCGGGGCGCGGTAGCCCAGCACGGCCTGGCCGCCGATGTCTTCCAGCAGGGCCTTGCTGCGCTTGATGTCGTCGGCGAATTCGGCGCGGGTCTGGTCCGATGCGCGCAGGTGGCCGTAGCCGTGGCTGGCCAGTTCGTGGCCGCCGGCGACGATGCGGCGCACCATGTCCGGATAGCGTTCGGCGATCCAGCCCAGGGTAAAGAAGGTGGCGTGCACGCCGCCGCTCTCCAGGATGGCGAGGATGCGTTCGATGTTCGCCTCGACCCGGCACTCGCGCGAGGGCCAGGACTCGCGCGCGATGATGGGCGCGAAGGCCGACACCTGGAAGTAGTCTTCGACGTCGATCGTCATCGCATTGCGGATCGGTTGGCCGAGCGCGCGCGGCATGGCGGCGGGATGCAGGCGGTCGTTCATTCGTGATCCGATGAGTGATGGTCAGGCGCCGGGTGCGACAGCGCCGGCAGGGTACTGACGACTTTCTTGAGGATCGACAGCACCGAGGCCATCGACTTTTCCATCTTCAGGATGCGTTCGTCCAGGTAGCCGGGATTGTCCAGCGTGCCGATCGAGTCCACTCCCCGCAGGGCGGCGGCGGCCTGTTCGCGCACCACTTCCGGCGGCAGTTCGTATTCCTGGCGGATGTCGCGCACCACTTCGTTGACATCGGCTTCGGTAAAGGCGTGCATCTCTTCCAGGTAGCCCATCAGCAGCAGGCGGTCGCACAGGGCGTTGGTCTTCCTTGGAATGCCGCCGCTGTAGTCGTAGATGGCGGCGTGCGCGCCGGCCGAAAACGAGGGGTCGTCGTTCCAGCCGACCGTATGCAGGCGGTGCTCTACATAGGCCTGGGTTTCCGGGCCGTCCATCGGGCCGAGATGATAGCTGGCCGTGATGCGCTGGCGCAGCTGCTGCATGCCGGCGCTGTGCAGGGTGGTGCGGAACTCCGGCTGGCCCAGCAAGAAGGTTTGCAGCAGCGATTTGTCGTCGGTCTGGAAGTTCGACAGCATGCGCAGTTCCTCGACCGCGCGCGGGGTCAGGTTCTGCGCTTCGTCGACCACCAGCAAGGCACGCTTGCCTTCGTCGTCGCAGGCGCGCAGGAACTGTTCGAGGCGTTCAAGCAGCGCGGTCTTGCTGGCGTTTTCGTACGGCAGGCCGAAGGCGGCCACCACGGTGCGCAGGGTGTCGTCGGCATCGAGATGGGTGTTGACGATGTGGGCCGCTACGATCTGCTCGGACGGCATCTGCTTGAACAGGTTGCGCACCAGCGTGGTCTTGCCGGCGCCGACTTCACCGGTGATGACGATAAAGCCTTCGCCGTGCGACAGGCCGTACTCGAGGTACGCCATGGCGCGCTTGTGGCCTTTGCTGGCAAAGAAAAAATGCGGGTCCGGCCGCAGCCGGAAGGGCTTGTCGCTCAGCCCATAATAGGTTTCATACATCGCTGACTCGATTCGGCTAGAACTGCAAGGACAGAGAGGCCGTTAAGGCGTTCTCGCGGTACGACGCGGCCTGGTCGGCCGTGGTACCGGACACGCGGCGCGCCTCCAGGGCGCCCCGCACTTTGGGCGAAAACTGGCGCGTCACGGCCAGTCGCAAGGCTGTATTCTTACTGGCGATGCCGGTGCCGTTCGACTCCTGGCGTGAGCTGATCCACGAGGCGTTGATCGCGCTGCGCGAGGTCAGGCGCATGTTCCACATGGCGCTGCCGCCACGCTGGGTGGTGTCGTCGTTCAGGCGCGCGCTGGCGGGACCGGTGAGCAGGCTGTCGGTCTGGATCAGCGACAGGCCTTCGCGCCGGCTGTCGAAGGCGCTCACGATCAGGGTGGTGCGCGCCGTGTTGAAGGCGACCGACGCTTGCAGCTGCTTCTGCAAAATAAAGCGGTTGCTGAAGTAGTTGATGCTGTCGGCCAGCGAGGCTGGCAGGCCGGTGGCGCGGATGTAGGCGTCGACCGCCTGGGCGCGCGCCGCCGCATCGGGAATCTGCGCAATGAACAGGCGGTCGAGCATGGAGGCCGTGTCGATGGTGGCCGGCAACAGCAGTTGCGAGCGGGTGGTGGTGACCGAATCGCTGTAGTTGATGCTCCACACCGAACGGCGGCTGCGGTGCAGCGCCTGCAGGTTGTAGGTATTGCCGTAATAGCGCTTGCCGGCGCCGGCCACGAGACTGGTGCGCGGGCTCGGGGTCCATTCGATGCCGCCCTGCCAGAAGCGCCCTTTGGTGGGCGCGCCATCGGACTGGTAATCGTATTCGTCGTAGCCGGCGCTGGCGGTCAGGTTGACGTCGGCGCCGAGGCGGTAGCGCGTGTTCGCGCTGACCATCTTCACGCTCGATTCGGGCGCGATGCTGTCGTCCACGCGCTGGTGGCTGTATTGCAGGCCCCAGCCCAGGCGGCGGAAGGTGCGCCCGCTGTTCAGGTTCATGACCAGCAGGTCGCCGCTGCTGTCGCCAAAACCGGTGCGGCCGGCGTCAACCGCGTCGTGGGTATAGCGCACGGCGGCGGTGGCGCTGTTGCCGAAGCGGTGCAGCAGGTAGGGGCTGACCCTCCAGGTCTTGACGTTGGCGCGGTTGGCGCTCGCATAGCCGTTGCCGTTCACTTGCGGGCCGAAGGCCGATACCGGCTGCTGGCCGATGGCGCCGTCGGCGTCCAGGAACAGCAGGTCGTCGATCACGGTGGCGCGCACGTCGGTGCGCAGTTGCGACTGCGCGTGGCGCACCCCTTCCACGCCGTCGTCGTCAAAAGCGTAGTAGTGCAGCTGGTAGTTGGCCGAAGCTTTTAAGCGCGGGCCGCGGTTGAGCAGCGTGAAGCCCGGCGTCAGTTCGGTCACGAAGCGGCTCTTGGCCTCTTCCGCGCGGCTCAGGGCGACGTTATCGGTGTAAGTTTCGCGCAGGTCGACGGTGGGCGTGAAGCGCCACTCGGCGCGCGCGCCAGGCGCGGCCAGCAAGGCCGCCAGGGCCGCCGGCACGACCACGGCGCGGCGCCGCGACGCACGCTTAGCCATAGTGGTAGTCATACGTTTCGGTGCCGGGGAATTCGCGCGTCTTGTTGTAGATCAGGTTCACATTGCTGCACCCTTCCAGCTGGCGCAGCGATTCCTTGACCGCGTGCTGGGTGGTGCCTTCGGCTTCGACCACCAGCGCGATCTGGCCCATGTGGCTGGCCAGGACATGCGCTTCGCTGGTAAGCAGCAGCGGCGGCGAATCGAAAATGACGATCCGGTCGGGATAGCGGTTGGCGATTTCGTTGACAAAAGTGCTCATCGCCTGGCTGGCCAGCAGTTCGGTCGCGCGCGGGTTGTTGCTGCCGGCCGGCAGGATGCTGAGCGTGTTCACATTGGTGCGCAGCATGACGTCGGCCATGTCGAGTTTGTCGTCGAGCAGGATGTCCATCAGGCCGCGGTGGGCCGGCAGGCCGAGCGTGCGCAGCACCGACGGACGCGCCACGTCGGCGTCGATCAGCAGCACCGTGTGATCGAGTTCCATGGCGATGCTCATGGCCAGGTTGATCGAGCAAAAGGTCTTGCCTTCTCCCGGCAGCGAGCTGGTGACCATGATCAGGTTGCCCGGTTTTTCGCCCGGCGCGCGCGGCCCGAAGGCGCGCTTGAGCAAGGGCCGCTTGATGATGCGGAAATCCTCGACCAGGGTGGTGCGCCCGCCGGCCGCCGTCACCAGGCCGAGCGCCTGCATGCGTTCCAGGTCCAGTTCGACCTGGTTGGCGGTGCGGCGCGGGGCGTGCACGGGGGCTGCGGCCGGTGCTTCCATCGACGGCGCCGCTGGCGGTGCCGGTGGTGCCGGCGCTGCTGGCGGATGCTCGGCCGCGCGCGCGGCGGCCGCTGGCGCGGCCTGCTCGTCTTTTTTGTGTTCGATGCGGCTGGCCGCTTTTTCGATAATGCTCACGCTGTTCTCTCCAGTGAAGGCCGCATCAGAGCAGCGGTCGGACAAATAGGGCCGCCATTACGCCGCCATAGGCGCCGAACAGCACGATCACGGCCGCGCTGAAGGCGTACAGGCGCTTGGTGCGCATGACCTTTTGCTCGTTGGTCCAGTTCATGCTGATGCTGCCGAGGATAGGAATGCCGGTCACGTCGCGCAGGCTGCCCTGGCTCATGAAGGTCGGACGCAATTGGCTCATCAACAGGGCCACGCCCAGGCCGGCCGCCAGCGCGGCGGCGAACACGAACGAGAACAGGCGGTGGCGGTTCGGTCCCGACGGGGTCGAGGGCACGGTCGGCGGGTCGATCACGCGGAAGGTCAGCATGTCGGTGGCCGAACTCAAGTCGCCCGAGAGCTTGGCCGCTTCGCGCCGGCCGACCAGTTTTTCGTAGTTTTCTTTGTTGATCAGATAATCGCGGTTGAGCTGGGCCAGCTGGGCCTCGACTTCGGGTGCGTTGGTGCTCTGCGAGCGCAGGCGCGCCACGCGGGTGGTGTATTCGCCCACGCGCGCCTTGAGCGAGGCCACGCGCGCTTCTTCCACCGACAGCGCCACGTTCATCTGCTGCAGCATCGGGCTGTAGTTGGCGCCCGGGTCGTTGTTGCGCTTGTTACGCTTGGCTTCTTCGAGCTTGCGCGCCTCTAACTGGCCGATCAGGCGGCGCGCCGCCACGATGTCGGGGTGGGCATCGGTGTACTGCATGCGCAGGCTGTCCAGATTCTTGTTGAGCGCCGCGATGCGCGCGTCGATTTCGGGATTGGCCACGGTGGCCGCTTCCGGCGGCGTGAGCGGAGCCGGTTCTTCGCCGGCGATCTGGCGCTTGATGGCGTTGCGCGCTTCCTCGGCTTCGGTCAGTTCCAGGCGCGCCTGGTTGAGCGAATCTTCGAGCGTGGTCATGTTGGCGGTAAAGTCGCCGCCGGCGCGCGGCAGCATGCCGAGGTGCTTGATCTTGAATTCCTTGAGCGCGTTTTCGGCCTGCACCAGTTTTTCTTCGTAGTTCTTGATCTGGTCATCGATGAACTGCACCGCTTTTTCGGAATCCTGCTTCTTGCCGCCGAAGCTGCCTTCGACAAAAATGGTCAGCAGCGACTGCACGATGTCCTTGCCCAGCTTGGGGTTGGAGTTCTTGTACGAGATGGTATAGATGTCGTCGCGCTCGGTGCCGCCGATGCTGATCTGCGCCATCAGGTCGTCCACCAGCTTTTCGTTTTCCTTGGGCGTGGAAGCCTTGATGTCGAGGTCGACCATGCGCATGACGCGCTCGACGTTGGGACGGCTGATCAGGGTGCGCCGCATGAAGGCCACCTGCTGGTCCACGTTGGGCACCGAGGTCATGCCCGCCAGCAGCGGCTGCAGGATGCTCTGGGTGTCGACGTACACCCGCGCCGAGGCCTGGTATTCATTCGGCAGGCGGTACACCACCGCCCAGCCCACGATGGCCACGATCCAGGAAATGACGACCGCATACCAGCGATATTTCCAGATCGCCTTGAGGAAGTTCGTCAGTAGGGCCTGCAGTTCTGCCATCTCGTCAATCTCGCCATAAAGGGCATCCGGGGAGCGACTCCCGCAGCGTGGCCCAGGCCGGCAACTGTGCGCACCCACGCGGTCGGACCGCCCGGTGCCGCACAGCGCCAGCCAAAGTGTTGTCGGATGCACAAAAAGCAATTTGTTACGCCAGCTTGGGAAGCTTGACAAGAAATTGCTTTAAGGCATTGATTAATAATCATATGATACAGGAAATTCGTTGCCTATTGATACTGAATTCCTCCCGTACAGTACACGTTCAACAATTGTTTACGGCATCACTCATGTATTCAATGACAATTCGGCTAATCCTGTTGCCCCTCGCAAAGAGTTTCGCACATCGATTCGCAAATTTGGAGGAAAAGCGTGGGCCGAAAGCCGAAATTACAACAGTGGCGAAGCGACCATCGCCGGCTAGTTTGCGTGAATGAAACTAGTTGTTGCCGGCGCGCCAATCGGGTACTGTCGGCGCATGACTTCTTCCCTTCTTTTTCGCGCTGGTGTTGCCATAGGGCTAGCGCTGTCGCTTGCTCCCGGGTCCGCCGCGGCCGCCCCCTTCGGCCAGGTGATCGCCTCGGTCAAGCCCTCGGTGGTCGGGATCGGCACTTACCAGCCCACGCGCAGCCCGGCGATCGTGTTCGTGGCCACCGGCTTTGTCACCGGCGACGGCCTGAGCGTGATCACCAACGCGCACGGCATCCCCGACACGCTCGATACCGAACGCAATGAAACGCTGGGCATCGTCATCGCCCGTGGCGACAAGGTCGATTTCCGCCCTGCCAAGCTGGCCGGACTCGACCGCCTGCACGACCTGGCCCACCTGCGCCTGGCGGGCGCGCCCATGCCGGCCCTGCGCCTGGGCGACGGCGGCGCGGTCGAGGAAGGCCAGGCGCTGGCGTTTACCGGCTTTCCGCTGGGCATGGTGCTGGGCCTGCATCCGGTGACCCACCGCGCCATGCTGTCGGCCATTACGCCGCTGGTGATGCCCTCGGTCAGCGCGCGCAAGCTCGATGCGCGCGCGATTGCGCAACTGGCGCGCGCGCCCTCGCCCATCTACCAGCTTGACGGCACCGCGTATCCGGGCAACAGCGGCAGCCCGGTTTACGATCCCGACAGCGGCCAGGTGCTGGCGGTGCTCAATATGGTGTTCGTCAAGGGTTTGAAGGAAAATGCGATCACCAATCCGAGCGGCATCAGCTACGCGATTCCGGTGACGCATGTACGTGCGCTACTGCAACAGACAGCGGCGCAAACAACACCGTGAGGCAGGAAAACCACGTCCAGCCTTTCGCTTGAAAAACTTCATGCTAAAATAGAAACTCTTGTAATTAAAATTGCATTATAGTAATTTCGCATTATAGTAACCCTCGTCCGCATAAAGGAAAATCCTGGTGAACACGTTCAACTACACGATGAAATGGCTGGGCGGCAGCGCACTGGCCCTGTCCGCCCTGCTGCTGGGCGGCTGCGCTTCCCCGGTGTCGACCGTGGTGCCGGACCCGGCGCCGGCCAGCGCCCATGAATACCTGATCGGCCCGGGCGACACCGTCAATATCGTGGTGTGGCGCAATCCGGAAGTGTCGACCACGGTGCCGGTGCGTCCGGACGGCAAGATCACCACGCCGCTGGTGGAAGACTTGCAGGCGAGCGGCAAGACCTCGACCACCCTGGCGCGCGACATCGAAAAAGCGCTGGAAAAATACATCCAGCAACCGGTGGTGACCGTCATCGTGACCAGCTTCGTCGGCAATTACAGCGAACAGATCCGCGTGATCGGCCAGGCCGCCCGTCCGCAAGCGCTCGCTTACCGGCGCGACATGTCGCTGATGGATGTGCTGATCGCGGTCGGTGGCGTCACCGAGTTTGCCTCTGGCAATAAAGCCATCATTATCCGCAAGGTCGACGGCAAGTCGGAAAAGCTGGCCGTGCGCTTGAACGACCTGATCAAGCAGGGCGATATTTCGGCGAATATCTACATGCGCCCGGGCGATGTGCTGGTGATTCCGGAAAGCTTCTTCTAAAGGCGGTCGACAGCCGGCCCAAATGGTGGAATACTTGCGCAAAAGATAGGCTGTCGGGTTTTTTTACAGAACCGGGCGCCTGGTGCCGGCGCCGCCGACACAGCGGTGCTACAAGCCTTTGATCTGCCTCATGTTTTAGCGCCGGGGCGCGCTATTGGAATAAAAATTGCTTTAACTCTGTATCAAGGCACGGCTGGTCGGGCATCCCCGACGCTGCCGTTCAATTCGAGGAAACTGACGTGACTATCAATCATCAACCGGACCGCGCCAGCGGCGAACCAGCAGCGCCGCCAGCGTCTTTGTCGGCGTCCGGCAACGCGCGGCGCCGCTTTACGCGCGCCGGCCTGGGCGCGTCCGGCGTCCTGATGACCCTGGCCAGCCAGCCCGGCATGGCCGCCACCGTCTGCGCTTCGCCGTCCGGCTCGCTGTCGAACGGCTTGCAATCGAGCCACCGGCCCGACAATCCGCTCACCTGCGGCGGCAGTTCGCCCGGCTTTTACGCCAACAACCTGTCCGGCTGGCCGTCGAACCCGGCGCCGACGCGCAAATTCAAGGATGTTTTCACGGTCAACGCCAGCCAGGCCATGCTGGGCGAACTGACCCTGGCCGAGGTCTTCAAGACCAGCGGCAACAAGAACGGCGGCAAGGGCGGCAAGGGCCCGTTCAAGAGCGAAGACCTCGATCCCCACAATGTGGCCAGCCATGTGCTCGCCGCCTACCTGAACATCCAGAGCAAGCGCTCGACCGTACTGACCGAAACGCAACTGCGCGCCATCTGGCACGAATACCAGTTCAATGGCGGCGGCAAGGTGGGCTATTACTCGCCGACGGCCGGCGTCAAGTGGTATGGCGACGACATCGTCGCTTACCTGAAAACCACCTTCCATCAGTAGCCTGCACGGCGGCGCCGCGCGCGCCCGCCCTTCCGAGATCATGCCGCACGCCCCTTCCTGGCACGTCCTTCCCGGCCAGCGCCTGCACTACCGCCAATGGGAACAGGAAGCGGTCCTCTTCAACGACCTCAGTGGCGACACCCACCTGCTCGACGCCGACGCGCTGGCGCTGCTGCTGGCCGTGCGCGATGGCGCCGCCGATCTGGCGGCGCTGCGCGCGGCGCTGGCGGCCGACGACGCCGACGACGACGAGTTGCAAGCGCTGCTCGAGCAGCTTGCCGTCATTTCCCTGATCGCACAGCGCGCATGAGCACTGTCAGCGCGCTCGGCCGCGCCGAACTGGGCCGTCGCCTGCGCGAGGCCAGCATCGACCTGCAGACCGGCGCCTTCGTCACCCGCATCCACAGCCCGTTCGCCAGCGTGGCCGATGGCCTGCATTTGCTGTACGCCGACTATCCCGTGCTGGACAACAATGACTTTGCCGACTTCCACGTCGATATCGCCCCGCCGCCCTCGCTGCGGCGCTGGTACAAGCCGCTGGCGCGCTTCGTCTACGACGGCATGGTGCCGTTCCTGCCGCTGCCGGCCGCGCAAGCGTTCCCGATGTTCGAGTGGGGCATGAACTGGTGCGTGTCGAGCCGCGCGCACGACCACCTGATCCTGCACGCGGCCGTGGTCGAAAAGAACGGACGCGCCGCCATCCTGCCGGCCCCGCCCGGTTCGGGCAAAAGCACCTTGTGCGCGGCCCTGGTCAGCCGCGGCTGGCGCCTGCTGTCGGACGAACTGGCGCTGGTGCGGCCGGCGGACGGCTTGCTGGCGCCGCTACCGCGCCCGATCAGCCTGAAAAATGCCTCGATCGAGGTGATGCGGCGCTACCAGCCGGACGCCGTCATCAGCAATCCGGTGCCGGACACCACCAAGGGCACGGTGGCGCACCTGAAAGCGCCGGCCGCCAGCATCGCCCGCGCCAACGAACTGGCGCGTCCGGGCTGGATCGTGTTTCCCAAATACACGGCTGGCGCAGCCACCACCGTGCTCGACGTGGCGCCGGCGCGCGCCTTCATGCGCGTGGCCGAGAACGGCTTTAACTACAGCGTGCTGGGCGCGCGCGGCTTTGCCACCCTGGCCACCCTGGTGGAAAACACGCGCAGCATCGATTTGACGTACAGCGCGCTGGACGAGGCGATTGCCGTGTTCGAGCAACTGGCGAGTCAAGCGTGACCCGGGCCGTGCCGCTGCTCGTGCAACTGCTGCGCGACCCGACCCGCGCCGCCAGCCTGACCCTGGCCGACTGGGACCTGCTGCTGCGCCAGGGGGCGGCGGCGCGGGTGGAAGCGAGCCTGCATGGCTTGCTGGACGAACACGGCATGGCCGGCACGATTCCGGCCGCCGCGCGCCGCCACCTGGACTGGGCCGGCGTGCACGCCGAACGCCACGCGCGCGCGGTGCGTTTCGAAGTGGCGCAGATCGGCGCGGCGCTGGCCGCCACCGGGGTGCCCTTGCTGCTGCTCAAGGGCGGCGCCTACGCCATGGCGCAGTTGCCGGCCGGGCGCGGGCGCCTGTTTTCCGACATCGACATCCTGGTGCCCAAGGAACGGCTGGCCGAGGTGGAAGCGGCGCTGATGCTGCACGGCTGGGCCACGGTGGCGCAGGATGCCTACGACCAGCGCTATTACCGCACCTGGATGCACGAATTGCCGCCGATGAAGCATGCGCGCCGCGCCAGCGTGATCGATGTGCACCACGCGATCCTGCCGGAAACAGCGCGCCTGCGGCCCGACCCGGCCAAGCTGCGCGCCGCCGCCGTCAGTGTGCCCGCGCAAGCGGGCTGCGCGCCGCTGCAGGTGCTGGCCCCGGCCGACATGGTGCTGCACAGCGCCGTGCACCTGTTTTACGACGGCGAATTCGACCATGGCCTGCGCGACCTGCTCGACCTGCACCGCCTGCTGACCCGCTTTGGCGCCACACCCGGCTTCTGGGACTTGCTGGCCGCGCGCGCCGCCGAACTGGAACTGGGCCGGCCGCTGTTCTACGCGCTGCGCTACTGTGCGCGCCTGCTGCACACAGCGGTGCCCGCCGCGACCGACGCCGCCGTGCGCGCGGCCGGCCCCGGCGCGCCGCTGCTGGCGCTGATGGACGCCTTGTTCCTGCGCGCCCTGCTGCCCAGGCACCGCAGCTGCGCCGACCGCTTCAGCGCTGGCGCGCGCTTTTTGCTGTATATCCGCGGCAACTGGCTGCGCATGCCGCCGATATTATTAACAAGACATCTGTTTCACAAGGCGTTTATTTCTCCTAGTAAATATTAATCGGCGGCCTTTCTGTCGGTTTTCCTTACACCACCTTATGCACATACCATGAAAATGGTGTTAAGTACTTGATTTAAAACAAAGTGCTTCTTCTGGCACGACTCCTGCTTATAGAGAGCAACGCAGGATCAACAAACAAAAACCGGGAGAACTACTTATGAAACTTACAAAATACCTCGCAGCCGCCGCCGTCTCGGCCGCGTTCATCGCAGTGCCGGCATCGGCCGCTACCATGGGCATGGCTGACCTGGCCATCACCGGTCTGATCATCCTTGATGCGAACAACAAGGCCGCCGAAGGCATCACCATCAAAACCGAAAACCGCACCGGTACCGCCAACTCGAACTTCAACGGCAACGACGGCACCGGCGCCGGCAGCGGCAACATCTTCAGCACCACCATCGGCGGCACCGTCGACGTGAAAAACCGTTGCGCCGGTCCTTCCTGCGCGGCTATGCCAGCTGGTAACTATCCAGGCGGCGTGGAAAACAACTTCACCGCACACATTGCTGCACCGAGCGGCAACTACGCCCTGGGCGACATGTACATCGCCGGTAGCGCGATCGGCATTGGCGCCAACGGCCTGACCCGCGCCGATTCGTCCGTCATGACACCAGGTAACGCCGGTAGCGCCAACGCCACCATCGCCAACTCGGCCACCTCGGAAACCGTGTTTGTCGCCAGCAGCACCCTGCAAGCGCGCTTCGCACTCGGCTTCGAAGCTTATGTGGCTGCGTTCGTCAATGCCACCGCCGGCGTCAACGGCTCCTCGCTGGGCACGATCAGCTGGGCGCTGTCGCTGCAGGAAGTGATCGGCAACGTCTCGACCACGATCATGAACTGGTCGCCAAGCGAAATCAACGATGGCGTCGCTTCGAGCGATGCATCGCAAAATTCGATCAAGGAAACGTCGGGTACCGTCCTGTCGAACCTGGTGACCCTGACCACCGGCCGCACCTACAAGCTGACCATCAACCAGGCATCGAACTCGATCGCATCGGAAGTGCGTGCCGTACCTGAACCAGGCAGCATGGTCCTGGTTGGCCTGGGCCTGCTGGCCCTGGGCGCAGCATCGCGTCGCCGCAAGGCCGCCAAGTAAGAATCCATGCGCGCAGCGGGTGATCCCGGCCGTTGCGCGCACTGGTGTTTCTCAGCGAACGACCCGACCGCCCCGGCGCTCGGGTCGTTTGCTTTTCTGCAGGCATTTTTAAGCGATAATGCATAAATGGCCTACACCCAGAGCGAGCATCCCAGCAATAACATTACCGGCCGCGCCACCGATGTGCGTGGCCAGGTGCGTCCTCCCAGCGTGCGCGCCGTCATCAAGCTGGTGCGCGCGGCGCGCAAGAACGGCACGCCGCTGTACCCGTTCTCCACCGGCCTGAACTTCGGCTACGGCGGCAAGTCGCCCACCGCCGCCGGCAGCCTGCTGGTCGACCTCGGCTCCCTGAACACGATCCGCATGACGGTCGACAAGACCAACGGCCGGGTGCTGCCGGTGGCCGTGATCGGCCCCGGCGTGACGCAAGGCATGCTGTACGACTTTTTGGAAGAACACCATCCGAACCTGACCTTCAATGTGACCGGCTCGGCGCGGGCCACCAGCATCATCGGCAATGCGCTCGACCGCGGAGTCGGCTACTTTGGCCCGCGCAAGGAAGACCTGTTCGGGCTGGCCGTGGTGTGCGGCAACGGCAAGCTGCTGCGCACCGGTTTCCGCCGCCTGAAGCGCTCGCCGCTGGGCACCAGCAATCCCTACGGCCTGGGGCCGATGATCGACGGACTTTTTTTCCAGAGTAATTTCGGGATCGTCGTCAGCGCCTGTTTCCGGCTCGTGCCCAAGCGCCCCAAGCAGGTGGCGCTGTCGCTGTCGCTGCGGCGCGAAGAGGACTTGCCAGCCTTTATCGACGAGCTGGCCAACTGCAAGCGCGAAGGCTTGATCGAGTCGGTCACCCACATCGCCAACCGCGCGCGCACCCATGCCACCCTGGCCTATGGCGTGACCAAGTATCTGGAACAACAGTGCGATTACACGCCCGAGCGCGCCTTTGCCGAAGCCGAGAGCGTGATGGACCTGATCGCGCCGGGCGAGTGGGCCAGCCTGGGCGCCATTACCGGCACAAAAGCCCAGGTCAAGGCCAACCTGGTCGAAATCCGGCGCCGCATGAAGGGGCTGGCGCGGGTGCGCCCGATCACGCACCAGCTGCTCGACACCGCCTACGCGGTGGCGCACCGGCTGCGCTTCATTCCGGCGGCGCGCGCGAATGCCGCCGCGATCTCGGCCATCCGCCCGCTGCACACCCTGGCGCTGGGGGTGCCGACCGATGCCGCGATCGATAATTTATTGTGGAAATTCGGCCGCGCCGACCTGGGCGCGGCCCAGCTCGACCAGTCGAATTGCGGCTTGCTGTTCATTAATCCGGCGCTGCCGCTGGACGGGGCGTTTGTCGACCGCTTCATCACTGAAATGAAGAAGACGGCGGCGCGCTATTATCACGACACCCTGTACATCACCATCAATATCGAAACCCCGACTTCGCTGGTGGCGGTGATCAACCTGCTGTTCGACCGCAGCAACCTGGACGGCGTCAAGCGCGCCCACTACTGCGCCGACCGCCTGCTCGACAAAATCCATGAAATGGGGCTGGAAGTGTACCGCGCGCGCGCCGACATGATGGCCGCCATCGTGCGGCGCGATCCGCATTACTGGGCCGTGATCCACTCGCTCAAGACCCGGCTCGACCCGGACGGCATCATCGCGCCGGGGCGCTACGATACCCAGCCGGCGGCGCCGAAAAATTAACCCAGGTTGATCAGGCGCCTGGCGATACCTTCTTCCTCGCGCTGCGAGAAAAAATACGGATACAGGGAGCGTTCGGTGCCGGGATGGTCGCTGGTGCCGCCCAGGCGCGCGATCTGCTGCGCCATGTGCTCGACGCTGAGCCACATCAGGTAGGCCGGGGCGTCGACCCGGGTATTGTGGCGCAGCTCGGCCTGGTCCTGGAAGTCGAGCATGGTCTGGTAAAAGCGCCGGTGGCGCGGATTGACTTCGATCAGCACGTCGGTGCGGCCGTGGATGTAGCGCGCGTAAATGAACAGCACGTGGAACAGGGCCGCCAGCGCCATCTTCGATTTGACTTGCGGGTCGAACGCCAGCTTGGTGATTTCGCACAATCTGGCGCCGCGCGCGCGGTAGGCGTCGACATGGTCGCGGAAAATCTCGTCGGCCAGGATGCCGCGCTCGGAATCGAGCCCCAGGGTCACGGTGCCGATCACGCTGCCCTTGTCGGAGGCCGAGAGGGTGATGCGGTTCGGATCCTTTTCCATCCGGGCCACGTTGTAGCCGCGCATGGCGTACATTTTACTGATCAACAGGCTGGCCGAATTACGGCCTTCGTCGGTATCGGCCAGGCGGATCCCGAAGGTGCGGTCGTTATCGGTGAACTTGCCGATCAGGAGGCTGTCATCTTCCGCCGCGCCATCGTCTTCGCCGCCGACCACGTAGGATGACTCAAGATGGGCTTGCTCCCTGCCCATCGCTTCCACTGCGTCGTGCTCTGCATTCATGTGAAAACTCCTGTCGCGCCGGCCCGCCCGGCGTTGCCGCGGGCCACCGTTTTATAGTTGTTTGAGCAAACCCCGTGCTTCTTCCAGTTGCGGAAACTGCTTGTGCTTCTCCAGCAAAAATTCAAGTTCCTTGCGCGCCGCCGCGTTGTCCTTTGCCTTGATCAATCCCTTGGCCAGATGCAGGCGGATCTCGGGCGCGCCCGGCAGCCTGGCGCTGGCCTCGCGCAACATGGGCAGGCCGCGCCCCAGTTCGCCCTGCTGCACCAGCAGCCAGCCCAGCGTGTCCATCACCACCGGGTTGGCGGGCAAGGCCTTGTGGGCCGCTTCGGCGGTCGGCAGCGCGCGCGCATCGCCAACCAGGTCGTAGGCCACCGCCAGATTGTTGAGCGCGCTCGGATGAGCAGGCGACTTCTTCAGTATGGCTTCAAATTCAGAAATTGCTAATTGATATTTTTTATTGGAAATATACTGCTCTCCAAGGTAACCCGGCACCTTGACATCGTCCGGATGGGCGGCGCGCCATTGTTGCACTTTAGCATCGGCCTCCTTGATCTTGCCGCCGATGCGCAAGGCCTGGTACAGCTTGATCAGCAGCTCCGCATTGTTGCCTAGCAAAAACGCTTTATCGTACAAGGGAATCGCCGCCGCGGCATTCCCCTGAACCAATAAAACATCGGCTTCGGAGACGAAGCCGACCGCCAGCCTGGGGTGCTGCTTTTGCATGGCGCGCGCCACGCCAAGGGCGTCGCCGTACTGTTTCTGGCTCAGCTGGGCCGCCGCCAGCGCCAGCTGGGCATCGAGATAATCGGGTTGCAAGGCCAGCGCGCGCTTGAGCGAGCTGCTGGCCGACGGCAGGTTGCCGATCGCCATATGGGCCGCGCCCAGCCGGAAATGCGCCTCGGCCGACTGCGGCGCCACCACGCTCAGCTTGGTGAAGGTTTCCATGGCGCTGCCCTGGTCGCCGGTGACGGCTTGTAACTGGCCGAGCAGATCGAGCACGGCGGGATTGTCCGGATTGGCCACCAGCAGCTTGCGCACCAGGGTCAGGGCGCGGGTCGGCTCGCCCATGCGCAGGTAGTGATTGGCCAGCACCATGGCCGGGCCGAGCGCGGCCGGGTCGACCGCGCTGGCGCGCTCGAGCAGGGCGCCGGCTTGCGCCAGGCGGCGCTGGGCCACGTCCATGGCCGCCAGCGCGGTCAGCGCCTCGACGCTGTTGGGGTACTTGGCCAGGAAGCCGTCGTAGCGCTGGCGCGTGGCGTCCAGGTTTTTGGCCTGCATGTCGAGGCGCGCCAGGTTGTCGAGCGCGGGAAAAAAATCCGGATGCAGGCTGAGCGCTTTTTCGAAGGCGATGCGGGCGCCGGCCTGGTCCTTCTTGCCCAGCAGCGCCAGACCCTTCAGGTTCAGTAGCATCGGGTCGCCCGGCGCGCGCGCTTCCAGCGGCACCAGGGCCGCCAGGGCCTTGTCGAACTGGTTCAGGCGCAGCGCCGTCATGGCCAGGGTGGTGCCGGCGGTGCTGGTGGTCTGGTCGAGCGTGCTGGCCAGTTCCAGTTCGGACAGGGCGCGCGCTTCTTCGCCTTGCTCGAGCTTGCTCAAACCCAAGGCGGTGCGCAGCTGCGCCTTTTTCGGATCGAGCGTGCTGGCGCGCTCGAGCAGCTCGGTGGCCTTGGCGAACTCGCGGTTGTCGGTGTAGGCCTTGCCGGCAATGGCCAGCAGCTGGGCATCCTGCGAGGCCGCCAGTCGCGGCGCCAGCACCGCGATGGCGCCCTTGGGGTCGCCCGCGGCGATGCGGGTCGAGGCCAGCAGCTTGCGCGCGTAATCGCTCTCGGGATGGGCTTCGTGGTATTTCTTCAGGTTTTGCTCGGCCTGCGGCAAGGACTTGAGGGTGAAGTGCACGGCGCCGGCCAGCAGCACCGAGGGCATGTGCTCGGGCGCCACCCGCAGCACTTGCTGCAAGGAATCGAGCGCGGCCTTGTGCTTGCCCTGGGTGAAGTCGAGCAGCGCCTGGGCGTAGGTCACCATCAGGTTCCTGGGGGCGCTTTTTTTGGCGGCCGCCAGCGACACGGCCGCGTCGTCATAGCGCCGTTCGGCGATGAACAGATAGGCCTTTTGCAGGTGGCCGCCGGCGCTGGCCGGATCGAGCGCGAGCACCTTGTCGTAGGCGGCCAGCGCCTCGGCCGGCTTGCCCTGCGAGCGCTCGAAATCGCCCTTGAACAGCCAGCTTTCGACATCCCTGGGGTTTTTCTCGACCGCCTGCGCCACGTGGCGCGCCGCGCCGGCCTGGTCGCCATTGGCCAGCGCGATGTTCGCCAGGCCCATCAGGGCGACCGGATAGCCTGGATCGATCTTCAGGGCGCGCTCGAACGCGTCGGCCGCTTCGGCGCGCTTGCCGAGCTGGTAAAAAGCGGTACCGCGCTGGCTGACGACCTTGACGTTGGCCGTGTAGGCGCTGTCGGCGGTGGCGTCGATGACTTTCTGGAACTGTCCCTGGAACAATTGCGCCAATAACAGTTCGGGCAAGCTGCGTTCGGGCGCCATGCCCAGTTCCATGGCCTTGCGCACTTCTTTCTCGGCCGAGACGGCGTCGCCCAGCTTGTTATAGGCTTCGCCCAGCGCCAGGCGCGCTTCGGCGTCGAGCGGATTCCTGGCGACCGCGTTCTTGAGCTGGATCAGGGCCGCCACATGGTCGCCCTTCTGCTGGAACTGGCGGGCGTCGGCCAGCAGGGTCGCCGCCGTTTCGGTCTTGCCGCAGCCGCCTAATGCACCCAGCATAAGAAGGGTGGTGAGGGCGGCGGCGCCGGCCAGGGAGTGCGCTTGCGTTGACATGACGATCCTGTTGTTACACAGCGGTGGCGCGCTCGCGCCTGCCGCCAATTGCATGAATGAAGCGGCGCAGAAGGGCCGCGCCGGCGCCGCTGCGGACCGCTATACCGCCAACAGCGCGGTCAACCGATCGACAGCAGGCGCTCGGCGATGCCGGCTTCCTCGCGCTGCGAGAAAAAATAGGGATACAGCGAACGCTCGGTGACCGCGTCTTCGTGCACGCCGCCGAGGCGTTCGATCTCGGAGCCCATGAAATCGAGGCTGAGCCAGAGCAAATGGGCGGGCGCATCGACACGCGGGTTGACGCGCACCCCGCTTTGGGTGCGAAAACCGAGCATCTGCTCATAATACCGCCGGTGACGCGGATTTATCTCGATAAACGCATCCGTGCACTGGTAAATATGGTGCGCGTAGATGTAAAGGATGTGAAACAGCGAGCCGAGCGCGAATTTGGAGCGCACCGTGGGGTCGAAGGCGAGCTTGCTGATTTCGCACACCTTGGCGCCGCGCGCGCGGAATTCGTCGATGTGATCCTTGAACACTTCGTCGGCCAGGATGCCGACCGGGGAGTCGACGCCGAGCGTGACGGTGCCGATGACGTCGCCCTGGTCGAAGGCCGACAGGGTGATCTGGTTGGGATTGTCTTCAAGCCGGTGGGTGCCGGCATAGCCGCGCCAGGCATACATCTTATTGATGAGCATGCTGGCGCGGTTACGCCCTTCCTCGGTGTCGGCAACGCGGATCCCGAAGCTTCGTGTGTTGATCGTCATCTCGGAGATGTTATCAGAATTGTCTTCCACAAAAACGCAATGGCTGCCGAGATTACCGGTATCGGGCGGGGGAAAATTGAAACGAGTTGTTTCAACATTATTGAGAAACTGATCCATCGACTATGATCCCGAAGATATTGTCCAAACTGCGAATTCAGTAACATATTGCTAACAGGGACTATCGTAACATTGTCAGCAAGATGCAGGGCGACAATTAAAATTTTTCTTCGCAAATATGCAACAGCTGAGTAAGGTTCGCCTCGGTTGGTCGGCGTCCTGGCGACACTTGATTCACCGTAAACGTCAAAAACCGTCATTCCCGCGCCGGGAATGACGGTTTTTAAGCGATAGGCTTAGGGGTTGAAGTCCTACCCCGGCGATCTGGGCTACAGCTCCTTGGCCAGCGCCTTTGCCTCATCCATCTGAGCAAAGTTTTTACTGGCCATGACTTTCTCCAGTTCCCGCTTGGCCCCAGCCTTGTCACCCGTTTTTGCCAGTCCGGCCGCCAGGTGGAAGCGGATATCGGCCGCCTCCGGCGCCAGCGCCACCGCCTTTTGCAGCAGGGTCAGGCCGCGCTTGGGGTCGCCCTGCTCGACCAGCATCCAGCCCAGCGTATCGGTCACCGCCGCACTGTTGCCGGCCAGCGCGAAGGCCTTCTCGGCAGTCTTCAGCGCGCGCGGGTCTTTTTCCTGCTGGTAGGCCCAGGCCAGGTTGTTCAGCGCCGCGGCATTCTCCGGCGCTTGCTTGAGCACCGCTTCGAGCCCGGCGATGGCGGCCTTGTAGCGCTTGCCCGCCAGGTCGTTCTCGGCCACGTACAAGGCCAGCGCCACGTCGTTCGGATGCTCGGCCGCCGCCTTGGCCAGGCGCGCGTCGGCTTCCTTGGCCTTGCCGGACTGGCGCAGGGCCGCGTGCAGCTTGATCAGGTTGACGCTCGAGGGCGTGAGCGCGAAGGCTTTCTCGAAGGCCACCGCCGCTGGCGCGGCCTTGCCCTGCGCCATGCTGAGGTTGCCTTCCAGCTGGAAGCCGAGCGCTTCCTTCGGACGCTGTTTCTGGATCTGGCGCGCAATCGCCAGCGCGTCGTCGAGCTTGCCCGCGTTGGCGGCCAGCTCGGCCTGGGCCACCTGGGCATCGACAAAGTCGGGCTGCAAGGCCAGCGCCTTTTTCAAGTCCTCGCCAGTGGCGTTCAGGTTCTTCATCTGTGCGTGCACCGTCGCCAGGCGGAAATGCGCCATCGCCGATTTGGGCGCCACGGCGACCAGCTTGCCGTAGGTGTCCAGCGCGCCCGGCAAGTCGCCGTTGGCCAGCTGCGCCTGGCCCAGCAGGTCGAGCAGGTCCAGGTTTTTCGGATTGGCCACCTGGAACTTGCGCGCCAGGGTCAGGGCCTTGTCCTTCTGGCCGATCGACAGGTAATGCGCACCGAGGGTGCGCGCCGGGCCGATGGCGTCGGGATTTTCGCTGCTGGCCTTTTCCAGCCACTGGTTCGCTTCGTCCTGGCGGCCTTGCGCCAGGGCCAGCTTGGTCAGGGCGTAATAGGCTTCGACATTCTTCTTGTCCTTTTCCAGGAAAGCGACCAGTTGCTGTTTGGCCAGATCGGGCTTTTTCTCGCGCATGGCCAGCTGGGCCAGGTTGGCGGCGGCCGGGAAATAGTCGGGCTTGAGCGAAAGCGCCTTGTCGAAGCTGGCGCGGGCGTTGACCACGTCGTTCATGCCCAGGTACACGCCGCCCTTGAGGTTGTGCACCATCGGGTCCGTGGGCTGGGTCGCTTCGAGCGCCTTGGCCGCAGCCAGCGCCTTGTCGTAGCGCTTCAGGCGCAGTTCGGTCATCACCAGCAGCACCGCGGCCTTGGGCGACTTGGCGTCGAGCCTGGTCGACTGTTCGAGTTCGCTGACCGCGCGCGCATCGTCGCCGGTGGCGAGCTTGCCCAGCGCCAGCGAAGTGCGCAGTCCGGCCGCGTCCGGCGCGAGCGCGCTGGCCTGCTCGAAGTAGGCGGTGGCCTTGGCGTAGTCGCGCGCCTGCATGTAAGCCTCGCCGGCCAGCGCCAGCAATTGCACGTCATCCTTGGCGCCATCGAGCATCGGCGTCAACTGGGCCAGCGCTTCGGTGGTCTGGCCCATTTTCAGCTGGGTGCTGACCATCAGCTTGCGCGCGTAGCGGTGTTCGGGCATGGCGGCCAGGTATTTGCGCAGGTGCTGTTCGGCCTGCGGCATCGAACCGAGCGCATGCTCGACCGCGCCGGCCATCAGCACGCTCGGCATGTGCTCGGGCGCGACGCGCAGGATTTTTTGCAGCGTGTCCTTGGCGGCGGCGTGCTTGCCCTGGGTGAAGTCGAGCAGGGCCTGGGCGTACGACACCATCAGCGCGTTGGGGGTGATCTTGCGGGCGGCGTCGATGTCGGTCTTGGCGGCGTCGAACTTGCCTTCCGCGATCTCGACGAACGCGCGCTCCAGGTGCGCCGAGCGGTGCTCAGGCTTGAGCTTGATGACCTGGTCGTAGGCGGCCAGCGCTTCCTTGCCCTTGGCCTGGGCGCGCAGCAGGTCGCCCTTGAACATCCAGGCGGTCGCATCCGACGGGTTGCTGGCGACCACCTGGTCGGCCAGGCGGTTGGCTTGTTCCAGGTCCTTGCGCGCCAGGGCCTGGCGGGCCGAACCGATCAGCGCGCCGACATGGCCGGGCTTGGCGGCCAGGGCCTTGGCATACAAGGCGGTGGCTTCGTCGGCGTGGCCGAGGCCGGCGCTGGCTTCGGCGCGCAGGGCCAGCATGTCGGCGTCGGCGGTCGCGCTGGCAGTTTCGTCAAGCACCTTCTGGAATTGCTGCTGCATCATCAGGACCTTGGCCAGGGCCGGCACGGCCTTGTCCTTGGGCGCGCCCAGTTCGATGGCCTTGCGCAACTCCTTCTCGGCCGAGACGGCGTCGCCGGTGTCGAGATACAACAGGCCCAGGGTCAGGCGCGCCTCGGCATCCGACGGGTTTTTTACCAGCGCATTTTTCAGCTGGATCACAGCCGACTTGCTGTCGCCCTTGTCGATGAACTGGCGGGCATCTGCCACCAGCGAGGCCGACGTTTCGGTCTTGCCGCAAGCGCCGACGGCGCCCAGCAGTAATAACGCGGACAGTGCGGCGGCGCCGCTGCGCGCCCTGGATCTGGTAACGGAGCTGGTAACTGACATGACTTCCCTATCGTGTGCAACGTGAAATGATTGGCTGGACAAAGCTGCGCCGGCCCGGGCGGCCGGTCTTGTGCGGATATTCTATATCGATTTCTCAGGGGAACGAGAAGAATAGGCGCCTGCGCCAGCGCCGTTTACCCGGGGTCGGCGGGCGCCAGGGTGTAGGGCACCAGCACCGTCTCGCCCGGCTCGAAATCGCGGGTGTCGCGCGTGACCAGCACGCGCCCGGACAGATTGGCGGTGGCCAGGATCACGGCGTCCGGCAGGCGCATGGCGTGCGCTTCGCGTACGCGCGACGCTTCCATGGCCAGGTGGTGGTCGATCGGCAGCAGGTCGAACTGGGCCAGGAAGGCTTCGACCAGCAGCCGCTCGGCCTCGTCGTCGGACACGCCTTCCATGATTTCCATCCACGTCACCACGCTGATGGCCTTGTCGACATAGCGATCGCAGGCCAGCTCCGCTTCCGCGACGCCATTCAGATAGTCGATCAGGATGTTGGTATCGAACAGCGCCTTTACCATTCGTCGCGCAACCTGTGCTGGTAACTGACCCCATCCTCAGGAATGCGCTTTTTCCACAGGCCGAAGGCGCTCGGCTGCGGCGCTGCGCGCCGCTCGGGGGCGAGGGGGGCGGATCGGCCTGTTTCATCGGCAATGACACCTGGAACATGGGTTACCGCGAGGTCGTTCGGATTGCGGCCCATGTGGCGCCTCGAAAGTTGTTCAATGTTAAGTAGTGTATAGCATCGTTTGCGCCCCGTCAGCATGGCACGCTGGCAAGGTGGCTTATCCTGATTGCATAGGGAAAACGGAAATGGGCACCCTGTGCCGAATAAGCGTGGATCTCGGCCCCTTTATAGCTAGCAATCTTGGGAAATTCAGGTATTTACATTAGGAAAATTTGGCTGTCGTGAATGACAGGCGCCGCGTCCGCTATTGGTATGCTTGTGCCGTTTGGATACATACAGCATCTTTCTCCCATGGTAACGTTCTGCCGTCGCAATTGATAGCCTGACGACAACTTTCCGCCAATCCGCGCGGAGAGTGGCAGATCGATAAAAATGACCACCCCGGAGACCGAATGACATCCTCGCACACCCTGTTCCTGCTCATGGCCGCCGCCCTTGCCGGCAGCGCCACCGCCCAGACCGATTACGCCAGCGCGCAAGGGGCCCGCCCCGCCGCCGGCATGCAGATCGGCAGCGCCGAGGCGGTCCTCGCCGGCTTTGCCGAACAACACGCTAACGGCCGCACCCTGCAAGTGCAATCGGTCGGCGGCAACACCGTGGCCGCCCATATCCGCGACTACGCCGACAAGAACGGCGTGGTCTCGATCACCGGTACCGCGGTCGACACACAAGATTCCGTGTTCGTGCTCAAGGGAAACAAAAAAGCCGTGTACGGCTACCTGCTCAAGTACGACACCCGCAAGGCCTGGGAATACACCACCGACCGCGCCGGCAAGGTCTGGCTGACGGAAGTGCCGATCACCAAGATCGTGCCCGACTTCGACCCCGATTTCCGCGACCAGCGCACCCCGGCCATGCTGGCGCTGGCGGTCTCGCACCCGGTCTACAGCCCGATGGCGCTGCGCCAGGCGCGCCATATCGGCCCCTACCAGAATGAAGACGTGACCCAGCTGCAAAGCAAACCGGGCAGCCCGTACGTGTTCTACCTGAACATCACGGCGGTCATGAACGGCAGCACGCCCTTGAACGGCGTTACGAAAGAAAACATGTACCGCGCCTGGCAGTCGATGGCCGACCAGTACTCGATGCTCAACATGAACGTGACCACCAGCCGCGCCGTGTATGACGCCGCGCGCACGGCCAACGTGCTGCGCACCGGCATCATCAACTTCATCAACCAGGACGGGCGCTCGTTCGCGCCGCTGCGCTCGTTCGGCACCACCGCCGCCGGCACCCTGTACCGCAATCCCTCGTCCGGCTTCGACTACGGCTACGGCATCGGCATGACCGGCGCCCACGAAGTCGGGCACCAGATGGGCATGAACCACGACCGTGGCGGCAGCGGCGGCGAGTATTTCGAAGGCATCGCCGCGTTCCAGTGGGCCCCGATCATGGGTAACTACTGGATGGGCGGCGGCTGGGCCAACCAGCTGTTTACCTGGAGCCGGGGCGAGTACACCACCGCCAGCAATTTCGAGGACGACCTGCGCATCATGAACGTGGACGAGGCGGTGCCGTACATGGCCGACGATATTCCGGACACGCGCGCGCTGACCCTGGGCACGGGCGGCGCCATCGATCCGACCCGCAATTTCGGCCAGATCGAACGCAACACCGACAGCGATACCTTTACCTTCACAACCACCGGTGTAACCACCCTGAACCTGCGCATCGACCCGCTCGAATACCTGCGCATGCTCGACGTCGACGCCAGCATCGTCAACGCGGCGGGGGCGGTGGTGGCGCGCAGCAACCTGGCGGTCAACCGCTCGGCCCAGTTCACCAATCTGTCGCTGCCGGCCGGCAGCTACCGGCTGGTGGTGCGCGGCGGCGCCGAAGGCACGCCGGCCAACGGCTTCTCGAACTACTCGTCGCTCGGTCACTACGCGATGAAGGGGACCCTGGCGGGCGCGGGCGGTACAGGTTATCCGGTGCTGGGTAACGGCGTGGCGCTGACCGGCCAGGGCGCGGCGACGGGCGGCTGGCAATATTTCACGATTGACGTGCCGGCGGGCAAATCCCAGATGGCGTTCGCGCTCAACGGCGCCAATGGCGACGCCGACATGTTCGTGAAACTGGGCGGCACCCCGACCACGGCCAGCTACAACTGCAAGTCGGACGGGCCGAGCAGCGTGGAAAACTGCACGGTCAATGCGCCGACGGCGGGCCGCTACTATGTGGGCGTGTATGCGTATGCGGCGTACAACAGCCTGAGCGTCAAGGCGACTTACTAAGCATGGTAAGGGACGGCAGCGGAGACGCTAGCCGTCCTTGAACAGCGCCGACACCGGGCAGTCGAACAGGCTGGCCAGTCCCTCGAGCAGGTCGATGCTCAGGGACTTGGTGCTGTTGTTGACCACGCGCGTGAGCTGGGAGTGCGAAATCTCCACGCCCATGGCGCTCAGGCGTTTCCACAACTCTGTGACGAAACGGATGTCGTGTTCAGCCATCAAAACCTGGACCCGCAGGACGGCTTTGCGCTGTGGCCCCTGGAGGGGCCTGGATATGGGGGGTGTTTTTAGTGTGTGCATGGGTTCGTCGTACCTCACTACGACAGGCGCCATCATACCCGTTTGCCGCCGACCCCGTTTTCATCTGTTGCAAAAAAACCCAAGCGGTGCGACTTGTTTGCATCTGATGCAAATTATTTTCGATATTTGCTTGCTTTCCGATTTTGTGCATGTCAGAATGCATTCACTCGCTCAGCAAGAGCACCAACCGCAGCAACGACCACAGGGATTTACCGTGAAAACAACGACGCAACAACAGATGACGAAGCAGCGCCCAGTGCGCGGCCTGTCGCTGCTTGCCTGCAGTCTGTTGGGGTCGTTACAAGTTGCACTGCTGGCCGCGCTGCAAAGCGTTAGTGATGCAGCCTCGAAGGGCCTTGGCGCCCTCGCCGCCGCCGCCGCCGCCGCCGCCGCGAATCATGACGCGCGCCGTCCCTTGCCAGCACCGTATTACCACCAACACCACCAGTGGCCCGCATTCTGTGGCGCAAATTGGGAACCGACAAACAACATCCGAGGGGGCAACCCCTAGCTGCGGAGGCTTACCCCTCCCCGGCTGACCGCCAGGTCAAGCTCAAGGGCTCGGATGTTCCGCAAGGACTCCGGGCCCTTTTTGTTTTGGCCGGCAGTTTTACCGCAGCACCGCAGTCATCGCAGTAATAGCAACAATCGCAGCAATCGCAGCAATCGCAGTCAAGCCCTTTCAGTTTGAGGCCGTCCCCGGACAACCCGGACCAGACGCAGGTTCTTTCACAATTCGGACAGGTAATTAAACGGTTCCGCCTGTATCGGTATCGCACCCTCACGTGCGATACCAGTGCGGGTGGAGCCGGTGCGGGAATAGCTCAATCGCAGAGCGCAACCTTGAAAGGTTGAGACAGGGAGTGCGAATCTCCTTCCCGCGCCATTCCACAAAGCGCTTTCAAAACAGCGCATGGCCCTGCCAGGGGCAAGTCACGCCGAGAGGCTTTGTGGAATGGCCGATCAAGCCTTGGGCGACGAGCAGCATTGGCGACTGCAGCGGACTGTAAATCCGCCGTCTCTGACATACGGGGTTCGACTCCCTGGTCGCCCACCATCTTTGCATTCCCGGTTATGCCGGGCGTGCCCCCTTTTCCCCGATACGCTAACTGGTAAGCGGACGCACTGTTAATGCGTTGTAGGCCCGACAGGGTTATGCAGGTTCGAGTCCTGCTTGGGGAGCCAGTTTCAATTGTGGATTAGCTCAGCTGGTAGAGCACTTGACTTTGACTCAAGTTGTCGCAGGTTCGAACCCTGCATCCACTGCCAGTTTGCCGCGTATGACCGCGCGGTTCTTTTTTCAATGGTGACGTTAGCTCAGTTGGCAGAGCTTTGGATTGTGATTCCAAGGGCCACCGCCGTAGCGACGGCCGATTCGAGTCCGGTACGCCACCCCATTTTTATCTCACCTTAGCTCAGCTGGAAGAGCGCGACGCTACGAACGTCGAGGTCGCAGGTTCGATCCCTGCAGGTGGGTCCATTCAAGGCACGTGTCGCCCGCACGCGGCATTCCCATAGTTCCCGGATAGGGTTCGTGGCGAAGGCCTTACGCTGGTTCCGGATTTCAGCCCGGCACGCGCAAGCCGTGGTGCTCCGACAGTTTGATGCGCACTACCCCGGCAGGCAACCGGGACCCGCACCGCGCTCGGGGTGGAAACGGTAGACACGCCAGATTCAAAATCTGGTGCCGCAAGGCATTGGGGGTTCGACACCCCCCGAGCGCACCACATACCCGGTTTGCTACGGCCTGCGCCGGCAGCAAACCGTAAGTTGTTCAAGTTTTCAATGGTGACGTTAGCTCAGTTGGCAGAGCTTTGGATTGTGAGTCCAAGGGCCGCCGGTTCGAATCCGGTACGTCACCCCATTTTTTCGATTGCGCGCCCGGCGCCGCAATCAACCATGCACTATCTCAGTGGCGCAATTGGCAGCGCAGCGGTTTCCAAAACCGAAGGCTGAAGGTTCGACTCCTTCCTGGGATGCCATTTTTATGTGGGGTTGCCCGAGCGGTCCAAGGGCGCGGTCTGCAACACCGTTGTTCGCCGGTTCGAATCCGGCACCCCACTCCAATGCAGCGCAAGCGATATCGCCCGGGCGTCCCTCACGACGCGCGGGAATGCGCGGTGCGCTGCGCCTTATTTTCGTGCTTGCTGCTTTGCCTGCAAGGCGTATTATCACGTTTAGCACCTGTCCGGATTTTCATCTTCCGCCAGCGCCCCCGGCGCCGGCCTTTTCTACTATTCCATTCAAACAGGCATCAGTAAAAGTGAAAATATGACTCCGCAAATCTTAGCACTCGACATCGCAGGAAATCCATTCGGATGGATCTCCGCCCAGGAAGCGATCCATTATTACGCCGTCGGCAAGGTGGCGTGGGAACTGGGCGACCGTGAATTTCTGTTTCGCGGCGGGGTGTCGAATGCGGGCGTGCTCTCGACCATGACGGTCAAGCCGATCATTTCGATCATGGGCAGCGAGCGCATGACCAAGAAACTGCGCGTGGCGCTGCCGCTGGGCGACGACAACCACTTGCTGTTCGCGCGCGACCGCCACACCTGCGCTTATTGCGGCAACGTGTTTGCGCGCCAGCACCTCTCGCGCGACCACGTCCTGGCGCGCACCCACGGCGGCAAGGATAGCTGGACCAATTGCGTGACCGCCTGCAAGCCGTGCAACCAGGCCAAGGGCGCCACCATGGTGCACGATTTTCATCCGCTGCTGTACGTGCCGTACGTGCCTTGCCGTTTTGAACACTTCATCCTGAGCGGCAGGAATGTGCTGGCCGACCAGCACGATTATCTGTCTGCCAAATTGCCGAAACACTCGCGCATGCTGGCATGACCGCCCCCGGCGTAGCGCCCCGTGCGCTATGCCGGCGCGCCCGCGTCACCTTCAAGTAGCGTAAAAGCGTCGTCGCGCGGCCGGTAATCGAGCGCACTGCGCGTTTGTTCGATGGCCAGGCGCTTGTAGCGGTTGTCCGATACCCCATGCACGACCGTAAAACCTTTCAGGTCGGCATCAATGCAGCGCGCCAGCAAATGCACCACATCGCGCTCGCTGATGAACGCGGCCACGTCGCGCGCACTGTGCCGTTCGCCCGCATGGAAGGCTGCCACGTTGGCGATCCGCACGGCCACCGTGACCAGCGTGCCATCGTCGGCAAACAAGGAGGCAAGCGCTTCGCCGAACGCCTTGCTCACACCGTACATATTCTTGGGCCGCGGCGCCATGTCTTCGTGCACCTGCACGTCGAGCGGATACCCTTCAACGGCCTGCGCACTGCTGGCAAACACCACGCGCCGGCATCCCTGCGCCTTTGCCGCCAGGAACATGTTGTAGGTGCCGATAATGTTCGTCGGCAGCAGCGAGGCGTGGAAATCGGCGTCGGGCAAGGGGTCCGCCGCGAGGTGAAGCACGGTGTGCACACCTGCGCAGGCGCGCATGCAGGCGTCCAGGTCGGTGACGTCGAGATGCACGGCCTCGCCGCCCATCTGTGCCAGCGCGGCGGAGTCGAGGTCACCCAGGCGCAGGTCGAGCTGGCCGTGCAACTCGCGCACAAAGGCCGTCCCGATGCGCCCCGCCGCGCCGGTCACGAGCACTTTGTGCGCCGTCATGCGCCACCCGCATCGCTGACGGGTCGCTCACTGCGGAAATGCCTGTTCATCATGGAGGTTCTACCGATCAGAAAAACTGATTATCCGAGCGGGCATGCTGCGGGGTCAAACGAGGAATCCTGTGTAGATGAACAAGTATTTCTTACCCATCGCTCCCGGCCCGGCCGGTGCTAATACCATATTGCAACACCAGAGGCCGGATTGAGTGATACAGTCCTCTTTGAATCCCGCGTTGTCTGCCGCACGCGCAAACGCACCATGTGTTCCTGAAACGCCGACCACCCTCCCGTCAGGCAAGGCCACCATGAAGTTCGAAACCAAACTGAAAGCCGCGGCCGCCGTTGTCATCCTGGTCATGTCGACCGTGGCCCTGATTCCCTTGCTGGTCAACCGGCACGTGGCCGAGACCATGGGCGACCTGAAAGCGGCCGCGCGGCGCGAGCACCTGTATCAGAGCCTGATCAGCATGCTGCGCGATGCCGAGACCGGCCAGCGCGGCTTCATCATCACCGGCAAGGAAGAGTTTCTCCAGCCCTACTACGCCGGCACCAGCATGATTCCTGCAGTATTGCTGGAACTGAAGACGGAAAACGCCAATCCGCGCGAACAGGGTAGCCTCAAGAATATCGAAGACATCACCAACGCCAAGCTGGTCAGCCTGAGCGACACCATCAGCCTGCGGCGCGACAGCGGCTTCGAGAAACCGGCGCAGGTGATCGCCGGCGGCAAGGGCCGGTCGCAAATGGACTTGCTGCGCAGCCTGATCGGCGAGGAATTGTCCGATTACACGCAGCGGCGCAACGAGCTGCGCGAAGAGCTGCTCATCACCTCCAACATCGCCGCCTATGCCGGGGTAGCGGCCACGCTCATCAATGTGGTGTTCCTGCTCGGCGTGCTGCTGGCCGCCCAGCGCGCCCTGATGCAGCGCCGCCGTGCCGAAGCGCACGCCAACGAGATCACCGGCGAACTGCGCCGCGCCGCCACCCTGGCTACCCTGCGCAATGCCCACCTGCAAAAAAGCGCGGACTTGCTGCATTCGCTGGAACTGGCCGAGACCATGGAGGAAACCTCCGAGATCATTGCTGCCTATCTGCCGGCGCTGCTGCCGGCATTATCCGGCAGCCTCTACCTGTACAGCAATTCGCGCAACGTGCTCGAACGCAGCGCGCGCTGGGGCAGCGTCGACACCGAGGCGGAGGTGCTGGCGCCGCTCGATTGCTGGGCCTTGCGGCGCGGCAGCGAACACCTGGCATCCGGACCGGACGCCCTGGTGTGCCGCCATGCGCACGAGAGCGGCAAGGACACGGCGCGCCTGTGCGTGCCGCTGATCACCCAGGGCGATGTGATCGGCTGCCTGACGGTGGTGGGCGACGCCCTCGCCGGCGAGCATGGCGCCGAGCAAGGCCAGTGGATCGTGCAGCTGGCCGAGCAGTTGGGCCTGGCCCTGAGCAATGTGCGCCTGCGCATTTCCTTGCGGCGCCAGTCGATCGTCGATCCGCTCACCCAGCTCTACAACCGGCGCTACATGGATGAGGTGCTCAAGCGCGAACTGCTGCTGGCCGAACGCAAGCAAGGCGCGGTGACCGTCGTGATGATCGACCTCGACCATTTCAAGCGGGTCAACGATACGTACGGCCACGACGGTGGCGATGCCCTGCTGGTGGCGGTGGCGGCGGCCCTGCGCGAGAATGTGCGCGCGTGCGACATCGCCTGCCGCCTCGGTGGCGAGGAAATGCTGATCGTGCTGCCCGAGTGCAGCCTGGCCAACGGCCTGGCGCGCGCCGAAGCGGTGCGCCTGGCGGTCGCGGCGCTGCAAGTGCGCAGCAACGGGCAGATCCTTACGGCCACCGCCTCGTTCGGCGTGGCCAGCTTTCCCGAGCACGGACGCACGGTCGAGTCGCTGGTGCATGCCTCGGACCTGGCGTTGTATGAAGCCAAGCACGGCGGCAGGAATTGCGTCGTGGCGGCACGCGGTACGCACGCCACAGCGCTCGTGGCGTGATAATCAAAAGCAATTAGTTGTCAAACTCGCGGCGCTTTACGACCTGATCATGTCAACGCCACTCTCCCACGTTGTTGGCGCACCGGTCGGCGGCGAATACTTGAATGAGATTGCGTTCAAATTTGCGCCTTTTAATTTCATAACGGTGGCGGCAAGCTTGAGTTGTGCAAGCCCGGGCTTGTAGTGTCCGCTGTGATTATTTACTTCGACGATAATCATTCCCGGTGCGATTATCATCGAACCCGCCGCGAGAACCTGAGCACCCGCCAGAAATGACGAATGGTGGAACGTTCCGATGGTTTTGAACCCGACATAGAAATTACGAAGTGGATCGACGACGTAGATGATTTCTCCCCTCGAGGTCATGTTGATGCCAATCTCGAAAATGCTAGCGCGACTCAGGACCAGATGATCGTCTTTGAACGTAGTAAGGTGAAGACGACGTTGTCTCGGGGTCAGATATTTAACGTTGCCAGTTCTGCCGTGGCCAGGAGGGTGTGATGGGTTAGTTACTTCACTCCAATAAGCCCTGTCAACAGCCTTTTCGCCACCGTGTGCGATAAGATTATGCCCCTTCAGTGCTTGAAAAGCACGCCTCGCGACGCTGGCGGTAACAGGTGCATTTTCCGGGGTCAGCAGCATTGGAATTTCCCTCTTTAAGTTAACTGTTTATTTACTTGGCGACAATTGCAAAAAAAACATGTGACCTGAATATCCGCAGCGGAATAAAATTATGCTGTTTTCATATTATCGTTCTTGTGCGCGCAATAAGCGCTGCAAGTATAGTCTCAACATAACTATTGTTCAAGTTTTCGCTGCCACGTGTTGGTCAAGTCCCGTATTTTTTAATGGTTTCCGAATACATAAGCCGCTGATTATGCAAGCCGGATAATTACACGCCCATAATAGGCAGTGAATGAAGAATCTCGCATTGATCCGCCAGCCAATCGGCCGAACCATGCAGGTGTAACGCTAAGTAAGTGTGCAGAAATTATTGTCATTTATAGCGAACAGAAGCGGATGCCTGGCAAGGCGCACACCGCGACGCAGTGCGAGCACTGCTAGGAGCCTGCGCGGCAGACAGTTTTTTCGCTGAGCATGCCAAGCGCGTCTTCGCCGCCGTCGATAGCGATTCACTTTCGCGTGCGAAAGTCGAATGAAATAGAAGCTTCCGGCCTCAAATTGGGCGGATTTTCGCCCTTTTCAGGTCTACGCGTACATCATTTTTGCCATTCGTCGCAAGTTCAGCGCGGTGCAGACGAGTTTCCACTCGGCCTGCGCCTTGGCCAGTCCTCGCATGCTAAATTGGCGGAAACCCAGTACGCTTTTCACCCAGGCGTTGGGCGGTTCCGAGATCCACTTGCGTTTTCGGTAAGCCGCCTGCGTTGTCACGGATTTGAACTTCTCTG
>NZ_VVIW01000022.1 GCF_011682045.1 Massilia aquatica
ATCGTCGGCTTCTACAACTGCAAACGCATCAATTCAGCATTGGGCAATCTGTCGCCCGCCGTCTACGAACGGAAAATGGCAGTACGCGAACCTATCGTGGTGTCCGAAATTACTTGACCACAGCATGTCGATGGCATGGCTTCCCAAGAACATGCATGGGACCTGCGAAAACTGAACGGGCACCCCAAAAAACACGCGACATGGTTCAAGGACTTCAGCGTTGACCGAGAACTGCGCCAAGCAGCATTAGACCGGGGAGTGCCGGAGTCTAGGCTCCCGACGGCATCTATGATGACTTCCGCCTGGCGGGACTTTGCCAAGTGTGTGGTGGTGTACAAATGCAGGGTTGAGCAGCGTACGCCTGTCGCAGCGTCCGAGGTTCACCGGGCAGTCCGTGCGCTAGCAAGTATTACGTCCAAGGAGCCTTGGGACTTAACAGCAGATGAATTGCGCCTCGGGCTTTCACTAGCTCCGCAACGGTCTAGAAAGTTCAAAGCTATCTGCGGCTACTTCGATGAAAATTTTTTAGGAAAAGTGATTACGCTGCGCGACGGGGTGATGGCAACGCGGACGCAGCTGCCCAACATACTGCACACTCTTTCCGAACGAAAATCAGCGGAAAAATTGCCCGACCGTGAAGCTCTTTACGAGCTAACTCGAATCATTTGGCGTGAAGTGCCTCGAGGTCATTTCGATGCTATGCGGTTTTACGCGTTGAGGCTGTTGTTACTCACAGGTCTGCGCGTCTACGAGGTGACGAACCTGCCGGTGGACTGTCTGCGAGAAGAAGGGTTGACCCTCTCAACCAGCGCTGACTTGGTTGAGGAAATGGGCGGCGCCAAGACCGTCATGTACTTGCGCTATTTCGCGGAGAAGACGTCCAGCCGACTATCGGCAATGCACTTGCACGAAAAAAGACAATATATCCCGGTTAGGTTTCAGGGGATTGTTCGCGAAACCGTGGGGCTCATCCAGGCAGCGACAGATGAGCTGCGCCGTACGCTCCGCAACCAGTTTTCCGCAGGATGCCGCCATATTTGGCAGTACGCACCGAACGATGAAGTTCCACTCACTGAAGCATGCGAGCTCCTTGGCTTGAATTGGCCAAATGACCAGTCAATTTCCCCGCAAACCTTGCTCGGTAAGGCGTTGCACATCCCTGCAAGCGAGGTTTCCGCCACCCTTACGGCAGAACGCCTGGAACGCTATTTTAGTGAACAGCTCGGGAAAAAGTCGGATTTCCGCCAATTTCGCTTGCCCGATGACACCGATATGCCGGCCTCTGAGCTCTTGTTCCTCGTACCTGCAAAACGGTCAAACTATCGAGATGCTGACTTGAACATGTACGCAGCAATAAATACATTCAGCCCCCAACAGGTCAGCGTCGCCCTTGGACTGTTAGGCAGCGGCAAAAGCCTTTTCGGTCGATATGGCGCAACCGAAGCAGTACACGCTTACAGGCTGAATGCGCACATGTTTAGACATCTACTCAACACTGAGCTGTTTCGCCAAGCAGTCGCTGACACGATAATCACCCATCACTTCGGACGGGAAAGCGTAGCTCAATCCTATGAATATGACCATCGAAGCCTTCTAGAAAAACTAGACTTCATCGACTTACCTCAGGTAGGTCAAGACCTCTTGGGCGGTAGCCCGGCCGAGCTCATCGGTAAGATGGTGATTGGTGGTCTTGCGCCTGAGAGCCACATCGCCAGGTCATTCAAGAAGGTCCAGCGTGAACAGGGCGACATCACGGCTTTCGA
Source organism: Massilia aquatica (assembly GCF_011682045.1). Classification (GTDB taxonomy): domain Bacteria; phylum Pseudomonadota; class Gammaproteobacteria; order Burkholderiales; family Burkholderiaceae_D; genus Telluria_A; species Telluria_A aquatica. The sequence goes on from NZ_VVIW01000022.1 coordinate 1,764, forward strand.
GTACCTGAAGGCTAATGCTGATGGCTTCCACGTGACGCCGTATGGCTTCTGCGCTAACTCATTTTCGCTAAACCCATGCGCGCGTCATCTGAAGTGCTTCGACAACTGTGGTCACTTTGTTGCATCCGAGAAGAAGGAGCACCGATTCAGCCTGGAAGCCTTAAAGGCGAGCTTAGTCGCGACACGCGAACGAGCAAATGCTAAGCCCATCAAATCAGTGGGCCGTACCAATCAGATTGAACATGCCACCAAGCTAATCGCAGGCGTGGAGTCCGCATTGGCTGCCATGCCTGGAGCCGCAGTTTTCGTCAACGGGGTCGACCATTCGTCCCAACCTGTAGGAGTATTTGAATGAAATTGAGAACCGACCCGCACAACCACGAACTAATCGCAGTGCTTGAACGACTGCTTGCCGAGGACGAAACCATCTCCGTTAGAGCCGCAGCACGATTGCATCCCTCCTTGAAGAACGCCTCAGCATTCACGCGAGACCTAGAGCGCACGAGAGTTATAAACGGGTTTCAGGAAAAACAGCGTGAGTTCCGGTCTATACGGGCGGGGGTCATGGATAAAACCGAACTTGTGACAAAAGGCGCCCTCGCTACCGCGTTGCAGCGAGTGGAAGAACTTGAGGCATTCGTCAAAACGTTGGTAGCCGCGCATGTAGGGATGATTACTGCAGTTACTCGAGCCGGCGGCATGAGCGCCCTCGAGACGTTCTGGCGGGACTACCGTGACATCTCGCGGGCCACAGGCGCTCTGCAAGCTATTCCGCCAATGGGCCTGGTCATACCCTTAAGGCCTACCCCGGCGACCTCCTAACGCCCGATACCGCCCCTCGCTTAGGAGATGAACGGGGGCGCTTCGGCGATAGTTGGTCAGAGCGAAACTAGGAGCTTGCGAATAGCTTCCTGCACACTGTTATCGCTTAATCCAAGGTGGTCTTCAGTTTTGATGAGACGGTCCCGACACCAGCTCGGCCAGCCTCGCTCATCATTGTCAATCGCGAACCAATTTGCGGGCTTGCGACGCTCGACGTCCCTCCACACCTGAAGACCTCTGGGCATCAGGTCGAAATCTAGCTTTTGCGTAACGCGATTGTCAAAGGTCGCGCCAATCACCTTTGCCTGTAGCTTCGGCGGAAGCTGAGCCTTCGCAAATTCAAGATTTTTAAGGCGGACCCAGGACGTGCTCAGCACAATTTTAACTTCGGGAAAGGGTTGTAGCAGAAGTTCCAGAATTGGCGCCCATTCGAACAGTTTTGGGCCTGGTACCGCCATGTGAATCCCGCGATTAGGATTTACATAGACCGAGTCAAAATGGGTCACTCCATCGTAGTCGAGGTAGCAAAGTAGCGAACGCCTCTCATTGGTACTTAGCGACCTGTGTTGCATAGCGGTTCCTTGGTAACGCAACAATCGCGGCCAAGAGAGAAAGCAACGCACCTGGCCAACGAATGCACAGCTTCCCTATGACAGCTTCAGCAACGGTTAGCAATAACTACATAGTTCATCGAAATCACAGTAGCAGACCCAGAGCGCCTCGGGACCTACGTTTTCACTGTCGCGCATCTGTTGCATTTGGCAGCCCCGGTAATGCAGCACGAGCCCGGCATTTCAAAGCCAACGCCCTTGGCGGACGCGACGGTGTCTCCCTCTGCGACAAATGGAACGCTACGGTAATGCTGCATAGTCCGTCAAAATCACAATAGCAGACCCAGAGCGACCCTTGACCCATGCTTTCACTGTCACGCATCTGTTGCCCCTTGCGGCCCGGTAACGCAACAATAGTTCGTATTCCGGTTCTCGCCATGGTTGCAATTGTTCATTTCTCATTGGTACAGCTCTTTTGAGATGACTCGGTATGCCCTCGGAACTCGGTTGACTATTGCTGCCGCCTTTTCCGCTACAGGTCGCAGCCTGCCGCTCGAATCCTGTTGGACAGAACCATCCAAGAGCTCCCTCTGATTTCATGTATCTGGAAACCGAAGGTACTTCGAAGGGACGCTCGGAATCAGCCACACGCCGTTTTCCGAACGCCTAAACTGATATCCGTCTCGCAGCAGTGGGTGTGTCTCGACGACGAGTATGACTGCGGCACCCCTTCGTGCCCCGACCTCTGCTGCAGTCTCCTTCGTCGCAGACAGGTGTACGTCCCGACGCGTTCCTGGCAACAGTCCTTGCCGGTGAATCGAAGCAATGAACTTTTGTACTGTACCGTGAAAAAGTACTGGGGGTGGCGTTTTGACGGGAAGCTTCAGGTCGACGTCGACAGAGTGCCCCTGTGCCGCGCGGATACGCGTCCGGTCCACATTCAACGAGAACCGCTGTTTATCGTTGTCAACCACTATTTGCACTAGCTCGTCTTGAGTGAGTGCGATGCCGGCGCCCGCCGATTTCAAAAGCAATTCGGCAACGTCAACCCATCCGTGTTTATCGATTTCGAGTCCGATAGCGTCTGGCCGGTGTCTAAGCCAGCGAGACAGCAACTTACTCTTCTGTTCCAAAGTTGACATTTGATTTCTCGCTTTCAATTCAAAAAATGCAGCGTGCATTATTCAGAATTCACTTGACGCGCTGCGACTACCGCCCAGGAAACAGTCGTCCGTGCAGCGGTTGGCATCGGCTCCGCCGATAATAAACCGCGAACTGAGGTGCAAGGACGTGAGGCTCGAACTGCTGTGGCAGAGTACAAGACGGCGCTACCGGACGGCTAAATAACCTCGCCACGCCGTGCTCGAGCCTGTCGGAGTATCTCCTCGACTCTGGCATCCTCCTCAAGTGCGCGGAAGACCTCCTCCTCTGTGACGTTGGGCAAAGCAAAAAGGGAATCTACTGTCGAAGTTGACCCCATGACGCTTGTTACCGCATCAAGGCGAACTTCAGCGCACAGCGCTTCGAGCATTATCGCCAGGGTTGCGGTGACGCCAGGCTCAACGAGCGCCAAGTCTGGTTTGGTTGGCGCAACCAACTGATGCAGGCGCTCTACCGGCCACGCGAAGTGGTCGTCATTAAGTGCTAACTAATGCGTAAGCCCCCGTTGCTCCTCATCGAAAGATATGGTGCCAAACCGAGTTGGCGCTGGAAACGTCGCGGCACCAATCACGCGCTTTTGAAGTGCGGACGATAGCCGCTTTAACGCGTTTTCATACCCGAACACGCGTACCCAATCCCTGCGTTCGGATTGCAGCCGCACCGCTCCTGAAAGCTCGCTTAGAATGGGAGGCTGCTGCGTATCCACGGCTAGCATCCGTCCGGTTTCCAGTCCCATTTTCCACTGCTGGGGTCGTGGCAATATGGTGCTTTAAACCTCAGCGTGCAGCCGTTTTCAAACGTACGTACGCAGTCGCCGTTATTGCACTGGTAGATAGACCGAACTGTTCGCCCTGGTGGCGGCCCGCACTGCGGTTTGGCTCCCGTTTCGTGTCATTGCGCTGGCCATATCCAGCCTCGTCCCACCAACTAATGATGTCAGTAGTTCGACAATTCTCCATTTTTTGTTGCTCGCATTGGCGAAATGCCCGGTCCACGGCATCTTGTTGCGTATCGACGCCTGTGCTGAGATTGCTGCCCGCCGCGCCGCATACTATCGCGCCGCCCCCGAACCCTTTTTGCCTATGCATGACGGCGCACGTTGCCGCCTTTTTAGTGAGGCCGCGTTGTTTTGCTGCGGCTCTACATCCTTTTACAGCGGCTAAGTCAGCTTCTTTTTGAGTTTGGTAACTCCACGCCGCGTAAAGCGTACCGTGTGGTGTCCCGTCGACCTGCGCAATGGCGGTGTGAGCGTGACTGACCAGCGGCGTGAGGGCGGCAACTACTAGCAGCAGATGCCGCCACGCTCGCTTAACGAACGTGTAATTAGAGTGAGCTTCGTCATACAGTGTCATAGCTTTAACCTCAGTTTAGGTGCCCGCTTTCGGAACTCCTTTACAGCCAGTAGCACACGTTCAAGCACATGTTCGCGGTTTACGGCGCCACCGTGTCGCGCTGTAGCCGCTAGCATTTTTAACGGTGTCTGGTTGTCCAAGTCTGGGTGTTCGGTCGTAAAAAAGCGAAATTTACGAATTCCATCAATGCCAAGCAACGCTTCTGAGATAGCAGTAAGACAAGTCCAGTCGTAGTGCGATTCAGCGAAAAAAGCAGGGTAATAGTCCTCGCCAAAGACACCCTCAACCCAGTGCGGCATCGTGAAGATTTTTCGTTCACGTACCAACTTGAGTAAGTGACCTTCAGCGGTGCCGGTGCGAAGGCAAAGCTCACTTGCGGTGATTAAGGTTCCATCGTCGATTAACTCACGTCCACTTCTCGCCATGGCCCGGTCGAGACGGAATTCTGTGGCGTATGCCTGGGTTCGGTTACTTTCAACGCAATCTGGCTGCGCGGATATCCAATGTAAGTACTCGGTCACGTGCACCAAATCTGCCTGTGCCAGCCCCTTGGTGGCTTCCCTGAACGCTTTCGCCACGGCCTTGCTATCGGCATCGGTTCGGCCTGGGGACAGAAGCCCTCCGCGGAATGCGGCCACTGCAGCTGAAAAAATACAGTAGGAAGAAAGGAATTGGGCTGAAGTCATTTCGTAGTTAAAAATTGCGTTGGTCTAAACGCCATGTGGATGCGTTCTGCTAGTCAATGCGAAGGAGCAGAACCGCGCCAGGCTTCCTTACCCCTATTGATGGCAGTAAAAAACAGCGACTAGAGGTACGCGGAAGCACATGGCAAGCCATTTTTGCCGCATTGTGAAATATTGTATCGTATACTTTATAGACCGAGCAAGGTATATCACTCATGCTACGACTGTCATGAGCCGCCCTTATACAGTCAAAACAGCACGAGAACGACTCGCACATAATCTAAAGGATTGGCGTGCAAAAAGAGGTATGAGCCAGGATGTTCTGGCTGAGCATTCGGGTCTTTCCCGCGTGTTTCTTTCTCGCCTCGAGGGAGCTCTCGAGACCGTGTCTCTCGACAATATTGAGAAATTGGCCGACGTGCTGAGGGTTGATATCGTAGATTTGCTGCAGCATTAGCACCCTCACAAAAGCGCTTCTTCCCCCTATGCCGTCATTGCGGATGCACCTACAACAGCGGATTCAAGTTTTTGTGCCGGCACCGGCATCAGCTTAGCCGCGGCGTTTCGGTCATCACACTTCGAACTTCCGAATGTCATATAGGCTGTCCGGCGCGATGCTCGACGCCGAGAACGGTCCCCGATAGCTGCTCACTTTCTATTTGCCTTGCAATAGCGCAACTAAAAGAAAAATCCGTACACACGAACCTTGTCAGGTCGTCTTTGATACCCATGGGGCAGAGGTCAACAAGGGCCCGACTGTGTATTCCACGCCATCTGGACACATTGGGCGCAATGGCGCGGGGTTGAGGTTGTTTTTTACTCCGGAAGTTTCGAGCTTATCAATTTAGCCCGTTTTTACCGCAGCGAATCACCTTTCGATGTGAGGCGGTTTGCGTGGTCGACCACGGCCTTCCCCCAATCGTCCATCACGAGCACGCCTGTCGTGGCCAACTGCTTGAGCAGTTTCATGTAGCGCCCCCTCGGCTTTGTCCTTGGGCCGGTGCGTGCGCCGGCAGAGCTGCCGCGCCATAATGCGGGGCCGAGTCGTGGTAGATAGGGTTGATGTCTGGCTCGAAGCTCGAAGCCTTCGACACGTCGCTATGCAGGCTGTCGGGAACCTAGAACTCGGTACAGCATCCGAAGACCGCGAACGTGCGCACGTGGGTATACGTTCTACACGCGGGCCATCGCTCCCTGATGATGGCGTATCCGCCATTTCATTCGTACTTAGGACGACAGTGAACGTTGCCCCATTACCATGGAAATGCTGACCGACCTTGAGGACCTTGGTCTATGCCGGAATCACTCGCGCCCAAAAGCGAGTCATTATTGTTGGTGGCGGAGCTGTTGCCTAGGTGTATGGCATCCAAATGAATCGGGGGTTGGGCCGCAGCGTCCATATACACAACAGGGCTGGCGTCTAGTTTGTGCACAAATGCGGCTCGACAGCTCGCGAAATTGTGATGCCCCCCGCGTTATGCCAACCGAGGTTGCTTTTGGTTTTACAATGTTCTTCCTGAGTAATCTGAACCTGGAACCATCTAGCCTTGGTAACTAGGCAAACATTTGAGAACGTGCCTATACTGTTGAAGGGCGGCACCTGCCAACTCTTCGGACCTCGTGTGAGCCTCAGACACTCGCGGGGTTGACAAAGTGCCGATTGTTTGCCAATATGGGTGGTGAAGTTGTGGCGGAGAGACGACCCCACGTTAATAACATAAGCGCCTGAAGTACGAAAGTTTGTGGCGGAGAGACGACCCCACGTTAATAACATAAGCGCCTGAAGTACGAAAGTTTGTGGCGGAAGACGGCCCCACGTTAATAAGAAAGCGCGAAAAATTCTAAAAGCTCCTAAATGCAGGGGCTTTTTTTTGCTTAAAATTTTTACGCGGAGAGCATATGGAAATAAAAAATCTTAACGCTCCGTGCCGTGCCAGCACGCGCGCGCCCAAGTCAGGGTGCGCATGACGCGCACGACGGTCGAGGTGTTTCAGCGTGGCCAGCGCATTGCCAGTCACGTCCAGTGCGCCTTCAAGGGCCTCCAAACGACCATAGCCGTGCATATGCCGCCGGCGCACCGCGAGGTGGCAGGCTGGAATGCGCAGACGCTCACCGCGCGGGCCGAAACCATCGGTCCGCGCTGCGTGGTGCTCGTGGAGCGGCTACTGTGCCAGCGGCAGCATCCATACAAGGCCGGCACCGCGTCAAAGCTAAATTGCCGACGTGGATATTTTTCGACTAAGTTGGTCGATTGAGCGCTAGGGAATAGGCATTAAGGCTCGCCATTATTAAACGCAACATCTCTTCAGGAGGCACAGTCCCCTCCATACTTTCGAGCTCTTGTATACTCGCTTTCAACGAGGCGGAAAGTCTGGCGTCCGTCCGCGACGGTCCCATGCCCTTAGGCGTCGCCCACCACTTGTGCATATTATTGGCAACAAAATCAAGCTCCGTGCGCCGGAAAATTTACTTGCATTTGCTCGCGCGTCAGGTAGTTTGACCACGACGAACTGATGACATACTGCGGCCAGAATTCGCTATGCAGCGCCGCCAAGTTAGTGCGCGCCTCGGCAAACATTAGGCCTGCCCAAAGCTCTGGCCAATAGTCGAGGTCACTTGATTTGAGGTTGTCATGACCTGAGAGCTGGTGTACTCGCGACTGATTGCGAGCACGTCGTCGATGTCACATGCGCACCTTCTGTAGTGTTGCGTTTAAAACGAGGAACTATACAAGCGTAACTCCACTAACGTTGCGTTTCAATGCTCCTAACTCTACCCGCGCCACCTGGCTTGCTCATCGTCGAACCGCACCGAATGTTGCCCCGCTTTTGGGCTACGGTGTGGGCATTCAGCCTTGTAAATCAATCGGCCAGCCTGAACACCCGCAAGTTGAAGCTGCGGCACCTCGCCATCTTCTATGCATTTTGCGATGAGAAATACGGTCTGGACTCCCTCGACGACGCAATTAGTCGTCGGGACGCGGGAGCCGTTCAGTGCATGTTGGAGGCCTTCTATTTGCACGTGACCGCGACCGAAGACCGCACCACTGGCGACGTCCAACGATGGGATGTGGTGCGCCAGTTCCTTCAGGTGCACGCTAGGCACCTGGCTACGGGAAGTGACGAGTGGAGCCGGCTATCCTCGCTGCTGTACAGTATGGGTAAAATGCCGCGTCCCCGTCGCGGGAGTTTTCGTTTCAGGCGCGCGTTGCCCGCTGCGACATTGCGCGACCTGATGGAGGTAGCGAACCCTGCGAGCCCCAAGGCCGCTTTTCGAGTCGAAAGTGTGAGGTGGCGCAATTGGGTCATCGTGAATCTGTTGCTTCTCTGCGGACTCCGGCGCGGCGAGGCAATGCTGCTTCAGTGCTACTCGTTGAAGAGCGAGGTCGACCACGACACGGGAGAAGTCGTCAACTGGCTTGACGTGACCACTTGCTACGATTTTGACCTACGTTCAACCGCCCCCGGGATTAAGACTGAGTCTTCTCACAGGCAGGTACCCGTTTCTCAGGGCCTTGCCGACCTCTACCTTCTCTACCTTAGTGACCACCGAGTCGGGGGCGCCGACCATCCATACCTGCTGACGTAGCAGGCTGGTCGGCCGCTGTCTGCCGAATCCATCACAAAGCTCTTCGACAAGCTGTCGTGTGCTCTCTCCGATGATGCTCGGACCGCCTATTTTGACCGCTCGGGCGGGAAGGAGCACGTCTCGCCGCATGACATGCGACACACGTGTGCAACAGCTCGGTGGGTGCATTTTATGGCGGCGGACAAGAACCGCGAGCTGTCGCTGCAACGCGTGCGAGCCTTCTTCGGGTGGTCCGTTACGTCGAGCATGCCTGAGCACTATGCGCGAGCGGCAATTTAGGACGACTTGATGAAGGGCTGGGCCGACATATTCGACTCTCGCATGAACGTACTCTGGAGCGCAACTTGATGACCATCGCGTCGCACAATTTTGATAGCGTCTCCCCAAGCCCTGTCGCGCAACCGGCCTGGGGAGAACCAACGACCTGGCGCTGGCCAGTAGCTCCAGCTGTTCTGTCCATCTACGACAAGTACTCCAAGGTCGAATCCGTTTTCCGAGCGGACGCTGCCAGTTGGGTCATCGTCGCTGCGGGGGGCCGATATTTCATCGACTTTGCGCCAGGCTCAGTAGGCCAATTACAGCGGCAGTTGGCCCTTTCCCTTAAGAAGAATGGCTCCGCAAAGGAACTGAGGACGTTCGCGAATACTCTTGTTCTTCATTGGCCACTGGATATGCGACTACTATCTGCGGACGAAACGACACTACGCACCACGTGGCGCGACAGTGTCGTTGGCGGACGCAATGTCGTGTCCTCGATGAAGACATTGCTTCGATATGCGTGCACGGCGGAGGTTGGCCCTTGGCGTGCCAAACATTTGCCCGTCATCAACTCGTTGACGACCGGGTACAGCGAGCCCGCCAAGAAGAAGTTCGCAGAGATTGACTCGAGAACCCGTATTATCTCCGCTCAACAGCAGGCGCAACTTGTTCGAGTCCTTGACGCAGCAGCTAAGGCTGACGACTTATCAGTGGATGAGGTCGAAGGCGCGACAGCGCTGGCCCTGACGTTTCAACACGGCGTGCGCCTAGTTCAAGTCGTCTGCCTGGACCTCCATCATGTTCAGTTCTTTAACGATGCGAGTGGAGACTTGACCTGTGTCGTATCGTTTCACGCTGCGAAGCAAAAGGACGGGTACGAATTCGAACTTTTGAGACAGGTTAAACCGGAGTGGGTCTCCATTCTTGCTCGACAACATGCTATCGCAGCGTCGAAAGGCAGGACTCGTCTCTGCGTCTCTGTAGGGGCACAGCGAATTTGGCTCCTCGTCGCCCGACTTGCTAAGCGATTTGGCGTGGCCCCTCTGTGCCACGCGAAAAACCTTCGTCACACCGGTGCGCAGATGCTTGCCTGACGCGGGGCAGAGTCGGGCAAGTATTCAGAACTTTCTGGGGCACACATGCATAAGAACCGCTGCGGCCTATGTCGAGGCCAGCATGCAGCAAGCAGAGCTCATCAACACTGCCCTCGGCGCCTCCAAGCTTTATACGACACTCTTGTCGTTGGCTAACCGCGAATTTGTTTCGGTCGAGGATGTTGCCGCTGCGTCCGAGCATCAGCAGATTGGCGCCGTGGTGGGAGACCGTCTGGTTGCGGGCGTCGGAATCTGCAAGTCCGGCCAGGACAGTTGCACGTATAACCCGGTCACCTCCTGCTATGGGTGCCCCAAATTCATGCCTTCACTAGACAGCAATTCGCATAAAGATGCGGTCGAGGGCATGAGGTCGCAGGTAGCGGTCTATTTGCGTCGCGGTATCGGCAGTGAGAACGCGGCCTACCGGCAGTTAACCCGTGCGCTGGCCGGCGCTCAAGAGGCGTTGGCTTGCATTGATGCTGTTGAACGGAAACCTAAATGAAACTAGCTCAGCTCCCTCGCGAATCCTACGGACCTCCACCAGGCGCTTACACCGCCTTCATTGAGGAAAAGCAAAGCGTTGCCGCTCAGTGTGGTCTATCTTGGAATCTGGATGTAGAGATAAATGGCCGAATTCTTCGAAAGAACGACTGGGACCTACGGAATTGAACGGAAGTCACAGGTCTCATGGCGGGGGCTGCACCACCTTTGCCGTGGAAGTCGACACGCGCGAAAACATGCGTTCCTACGGAGTACCGGCTGCCGTACTCCCGCTAGGCGAGAAACTCTCAGATGCCTGCCAGGATTTCGTCAAAGCCGTGCTGGTCCACCGCTGTACGTCTGGTGTATCTCTCGCTACGGCTCAGGCATCCGCCAAGGCATGCCGACGGTTGTTTTCCTTGACGCGAAGGCCGCCTTGGGCACTCCGAGAAGATGATTTTGCCCAGCTCATCGCCGCGCATACGTGGACCAACAAGGCTCAGCGCGACTTACGCTGCATTGCGCAGATTCTCGACCAGCGTCTCATGTCCGTGAATTGTCCCGTTAGCCCCCAGTTGACGAAACAAAGGGCATCTGAACTGCCGACGGGCCTGAATGAGCGTGTTCGGAATGAAAAACTCCCTGAGCGCGATGCGCTTCTGGAACTGACGCGAATCGTCTTTCAGGAAGAGCCGCAGCACCACAACGACCGCATTTGGTTCTGTGCGGTTCGCCTTATGATTCTCACTGGACTGCGGCTGAACGAGATTTGCATGTTGCCATATGACTGCCTCGACTGGCATGAGCACATGGACGTCGTAACTGGGAAGTCGGCGGGCGACGTCGGCGGCATTGGAAAGTCCTTGCGGCTTCGCTACTTTGCGGAGAAGCATTCCGACGGAGGGCCCGACATGCTGGTTGAGGCATTTCAGTGGGTACCAGGGCGGTTTGAGGGGGCAGTTGTGAAGGCCGTCGAGGAAGCTCAACCTGCAACCACTCAGCTACGAACGACTCTAGCGGGTCAGTGGAGCGATAAAGCTTCTTTTCCGGAGTCTGATTTCCGTACGTTCAAGACTACGTCGGGCACGACAATTAAAGTGACCGATTTCTTGCTGCTGTGCACTCCGTTACGGAAGAAATTTCGGTTCGACGACGCCAGGCGGGCCCGAATAGCCGTTCGCCTGACAACTGACCAGTCAGTTGCAACCTGTCTCGGTCAACGCAAGGGAAACAGCTTTTTCACGAAGTACAGCCGAAGCCCGGAACTGAGGGCGCTAGCACTAAGGTCTCATTCGCTGAGGCACCTGATGAATACGGAATTCTTTCGTCAAAACGTACCAGACACGGCCATCACGCATCAGTTCGGTCGCAAAACTGTGGCCCAGAGCTACCAGTACGACCACCGCACCTTGGCTGAGCGTCTTCAATTCGTGAGCCTGCCGGAAGCTTCCCAGGGACTGGTACAAAAGGGAACCACACAAGAGCTTGTAGCGAAAATGGTCGTTTCCGGTATCGCCAGCACAAGCCATGTCGGGAAGTCGTTCGCCCGAATTCAACGAGAGCATGGCGACCGTGCAGCATTCAGCTACCTCGCGGCGAATTCAGACGGATTCCACGTCACACCCTATGGCTTCTGCACGAATAGCTTCTCCGTCAATCCGTGCGCGAGGCACTTGAAATGCTTCGATGAATGTAAACACTTTGCCCCCAGCGGTCAGGTCGAGCACATTGTAAAGCTTCAGGAGCTTCGCGAGAATTTGCTCGCCATGCGTAACTCTGCGGCTGCAAAGCCGGCTGTGACCGTTGGCAGACGGAATCAAATTTCGCACGCCGAGCGCTTGGTGCAAGGCGTAGACGCTGCCTTAGCAGCGCAGCCGGGCGTGCCTGTCCTCCCCCACGGAACTGACCACTCAACCCCGCGACCGGACCTTTTCAAATGAGACCTCTACTTGACCCTCAAAATGCCGAACTTTCAGCGGTTCTGGATTCGCTGATAGTGGAGAACATCGACGTGACTGTCAGAGAAGTTGCGCGTCGACACCAGACACTAAAAAACGCGTCAGCGTTCACACGGAGCGATGAGCGAATAGCGCTCATTTCCAGCGCACAACAGCGTCAGAGAATGCACGTCGCGTCTCGGTCGCGCCAATTTACCGAGAAGAACAACAAACTAGGTGAAAGGCTAGTCAAATCGCAAGGTGAAGTGGAACAATTGGAGCAAACGGTGCGAGTTGTGAACGGGCTTTGAAAAGCGCGTAAATTTGGGCTTTGCACGCGGTTTTTGTTAAATTCCCCGCCGTGCCCGGGACGGGGTAGCTTGACTATTTCGCGATGTGTGCATCAAGCCCGCTGGGGAACGCTCTTCCCCCAGTGGGAGCCCGCGGCAGGCGTCTACGGCCGCGCGCATGGCGAAAAGCCACGCGCAATGGCACCCAGATTTGCGCGCTTTTACAAGCCCGCTAACACGAGTTCTTGCCGCGGGCCATGCTAGCCTTATCCGGGCTGTTCAGCTGGCCGGGGGCATAGCGTCGTTGGAGAGATTTTGGAAGGAGTACAAGCAAGTCGCCGACGGCTTACATCGGGCAAATGCAACCCTAGCCGGAGCAAAAGTGTTGCACCTGGCGGACACCAGTAAAGAGGCCATTTGAATCGTCGATGGCGAGCGCTTTTGGCGCTGGACGTTATTACGCTTGACGTATGCCTTAATCAGAATTGGCGCTAGCTAGCGAAGAGCTGTTCCAAGTGCCCACCGGATGCGCTCTGAATGCGTAGGCAGCAGTCCAATGTCAATCTGGCACATCACAAGGCGTCCGGCACGGTCATGTTTTGAGCCAGCAAGCCCTGTTCCGCTCAGCGAGTCATCGAGGATGACGTATGGCTCTCCATTGTGATGGTTGGCTAGCCAATCATCTACCGCATCGAGCCTGGTCTTACCAGACGCTTGCAATGCCTCTCCGTTCGGATGAAAGCCATTGGCAAGCCATGGCACACCGGATGCGCGAAATAGTGCCTCTATGCTGGGCAGAAGCATTAGACGCAGCCACGATGACGTTATAACTATCTGAGGATTGAATTCGAGCACCAGGGGCTCAAGAACGTCTAGCGCTGGGCGATGCCAAAGTAGTGACAAAAGGTCGCTGGGCCACTCCTTTTGAGCCACGTCGTAGCCGCCATAAGGGCGGTTCAGACACAAGATATCGTCTATGTCCAATAGCAAAAGTGGGCGCATCGGGTTAGCGTATGTCATTGGCATAGCGCCTCTTGAAGAAATAGCTCGGCGGTTTTTTCAAAAGCAACACAGTGCTCGTCAGGTGCGCCTGTTCCTGTTGACGACCTTTGGTACAAGCGCAACACGGTGCACTTTTCAAACGCAACAGGTAGCCTGGGCCTTGCAGGTAACCCAAACGCAACGGGCGGGAGGGTGCACTTTCGAAGTCGAGAAACACTATGGTCTGCATGGTGCATAATTTCTAAGGTGGAAAGCTGGCATTGTCGGGCAGGATGCTAGTAGTGTCGGTCTGATGGGCCCTGACCTTTCAACTATCGCACATCATCTCTCGCAGCAAAAGGTCTTACCCCTGGAGTATAAGGACGAGGCTCATAAATACGTTTGCTATATCCCAGACTACAGACTAAAAGAACGGGAAGCAGGACGTGACGAAATATCTCGACATCGAAGAACTGGCAGCATTGATAGGACTCCCGCCCTCGACAATTCGCCGATACATGGCAAAACAACCATTTAACCTGCCGCCCAAGAAGCACATTCCGGGCTCAAAAATGATGCCGTGGCGTAAATTTGACGTCGAAAAATGGCTGTACGAACATGGCACGAGCTGAAGTCAGGCGTTTGAAACCCGGCTTTTCCCGCAGACGCTATCTGCACTGTGTGCCCGCTCGCTGCCCTATCGCACGCTGCAGCGCAGTTCTGGCTGTAGACAGTCCCTCGGAATATGTGCACAAGCCATTGACAACGAAAATCCGTCGCTATCAGCTTGTTCACATTCTGCGCACAGCATTCTCGTCAAGCCCCCTCACGGGGCCACAAACTCGTTGGAGAGGGATGGGATTACTGACACTGGTGCCACCGGCCGCGTACACAGCGAACTGGTTACTCCAGCACGAGGTAAGCCGGCCCTTTAGACTAAATTCTGACTGGCCAGCGGCTACTATCGCAGCTAGTGAACAAAGTCCGTGTCGCATAAGAATGGGCAGGTACCAGTTCTTGACCAGCTCGATATCGGCGGGCCAGCGCAGGCCGGGCGCGCGCAGGGCGCGAAACAGGGCAACGAACTGTTCCCAGTCGCCGCCGCTCCTGGCGGGCGCGGCAAATTGCTCGACCGCCAGGAGCGGCTCGGCCGACGCGGCCACCGCGTCCAGCAGGCGGGTGGCGGTGGCGGCGCCGATCCCCGGCACCAGTTGCAGCACGCGAAAACCGGCCACCCTGCCGCTCGGATTCTGGGCAAAGCGCAACACTGACAGTACATCCTTGATGTGGGACGCTTCGAGGAACTTGAGGCCGCCGAACTTGACGAAGGGTATGTTGCGGCGCATGAGTTCGAGTTCCAGCGCGGCGCTGTGGCTGGCGGTGCGGAACAGCACCGCCTGCGCCTTGAGCGCCATGCCCGTTTCGCGGTGCTCCAGGATGCGCTTGCAGACCCAGCGCGCCTGTTCGGCCTCGTCGGGAATGAGCACCAGTTGCGGCAGGACGGTCGAGACCTTGTCGGTCCACAAGGTTTTGGCGTGGCGTTCGAGGGCGGCGCCGATCACGGCGTTGGAGGCATCCAGGATCGGCTGGGTCGAGCGGTAGTTGCGGTCGAGGGTGACGATGCGCGCTTCCTGCGCGAACTGTTTAGGGAAATCGAGAATATTGCGCACCGTGGCGCCGCGGAAGGAATAGATCGACTGGGCATCGTCGCCAACCACCATCACACCCTCGCCGCCCGGCTTCATGCCCATCAGAATCGCCGCCTGCAGGCGGTTGGTATCCTGGTATTCATCGACCAGCACGTGGTCGAACAGGCCGCCGATGTGCTTGCCCAATTCCTCATCGGCCGCCATTTCCGCCCAAAACAGCAACAGATCATCGTAATCGAGCACGTTTTGCTCTTGCTTGGCGTCCACGTAGGCACCGAACAGGGTCTTGAGCTCGGCGTCCCACTCGCTGCACCACGGAAAGGTACTCTGGAGTACCAGCGCCAGCGTCTCGCGGCTGTTGACCACACGCGAGTAAATGGCCAGGCAGGTGCCCTTGAGGGGAAAGCGTTTCTCGGTCCGGGTCAGGCCGATCTCGTGGCGCACCATGCCCATCAGGTCTTCGGAATCGCCACGGTCGTGGATGGTGAACGATTCGTCCAGGCCGATGCGGCCGGCATAATCGCGCAGCAGGCGTGCGCCGATGCTGTGGAAGGTTCCCGCCCACGGCAGCGTGGCCGGCGCCTGGCCGCCACGCAGGCCCATGATCTTGTGCAGCACATTGCCGGCGCGCTGGGTCATCTCGTTGGCGGCGCGCCGTGAAAAGGTGAGCAGCAGGATGCGCTGGGGGTCGGCGCCGCTGGTGATCAGGCGCGCCACGCGGTGCGCCAGAGTATTGGTCTTGCCGGAACCGGCGCCGGCAATCACCAGCAAAGGCCGCGCATCGGCAGGCGCCACTCCGATATCATGCTCGACGGCGGCGCGCTGGGCGGGATTGAGACTGGCAAAGGGATCGTCGACGCCGTCGGCATGGGCGTCAAGGGGAACAGCGCTAGTCATATCGGACATTCAAACTGGAATTGACACGACTGTACATTTATACAGTATTATTACGCAAGTTAAACCGTCATCCCTTTTTTGCCTGAGCCGTCGCACGGCGCCCGCGCCCGGTGTGAAAGCGATGGTCAACAATCTCCATGCTTGCGCTAAGTAGCCGTTTCTAAAGTACTTTTTGGGATATCCACAATCGCTGTGGATAACTTTGTGGATAATCCCCCCTTGACAGTCCGCAAGCGTGTAACGATGCGGGTTTCAACAAAATGCTCATTCGTGAGGCAGAAATAATTCCTATATAAATCAAGCACTTGCAAAGTCAATGGAGAAGGCGGTAAAAAATAATAAGAAATTTCCTACAAGATTTTTTTGTGCATAACCGCCTGTTTTGCACGCAGCTGGAGAGGGGTGGTTCGATAACATTCTGATATGCGTACAGCATCCGGCGCGCGCCGCATTGCTCGCGCCGCCCCACCCTGCGCCGCTCAATGGTGGAGCGTGCTCCGCCGGCGCTGCGGTTCCAGCAAGACCCGCTCGATCACGTCGGGATGGATGTCCTGCGATTTCAGGTACTCGATGGCGGACATGGTATTGCTGCTTTCCTGCACCAGGATCGCATGGTTGACGATGTCGCGCTGGCGCAGGTCCTGGCGCTGGTAATCCGGTTCGGCCAGGGCGAGGCCGCCGCTGGCGTGGCTGTGCTGTCGATTCATGTTGTGATTTCCTTACAGGGCATGGCGAGAACGTCGAAGGGAACCCGATGTTGCCTAACGAGTATCCATCAATAAATATCAAAGTCAATGTCAAGGTTCCATCGAAACAGTAAAAAATATGCTGCCGGCATAGTTTTTTGCGCCATCGTGGCCTTCGGCAACGCAGCGCCTGAGCTTCTCGCGCGCTTTTAAAATGGCAGGTCGCGCCAGTGCGCATCCCCATCATTCATTGCCGAGGACGTCATGACAATCCCAACTGAAACGGTCACTACCGAACCCACCCTCAACCCCGGTGATGAAGCGGCACCCGGCACGCCCGGCGCCGCCGAGGACATTTGCGACGTCTGCAGCGGCAAGGGCAAGCTGGGCGACGGCCGCGCCTGCGCCGAATGCGGCGGCAGCGGACGCGTGATGCGCGGCATCGGCGGCGGCTGAGCTTGCATGGACAGGGGGACGGGCCGGCGCGATAATGCGGCATGACCGACCCGTCCTTTACCGCACGTCCGCGCCCGCAATCGCTGACCGACCTGTTCGTTTCCTTCACCCTGCTGGCGCTGCAAGGCTTCGGCGGCGTGCTGGCTGTCGTGCAACGCGAAATCGTTGAACGCAAGCAATGGCTGACCCATGAGGAATTCCTGGAAGACTGGGCCGTTGCCCAGATCCTGCCGGGGCCGAACGTGGTCAACCTGTCGCTGATGATCGGCGGACGCTATTTTGGCCTGGCCGGCGCCCTGGCGGCGCTGGCCGGCATGCTGGCCCTGCCGCTGGTGCTGGTACTGCTGCTGGCGCTGGTGCATGCGCGCTTTATCGACCATCCGGGCGTGGCCGGCGCCTTGCGCGGCATGGCGGCGGTGTCGGCCGGCATGATCGGCGCCACCGGCCTGAAGCTGTCGCTGGCGTTGTCCAAAAACCCGATGCCGCAACTGTGGTGCTGGACCCTGTGCGCCATCGGCTTCGTGCTGGTGGCGCTGCTGCGGGTGCCGCTGATGTATGTGCTGTCCGGCGTGGGCGGGCTGGCCTGTTTTCTGACCTATCGCCGGATCCGGCCATGAGCGCGCCGGAGATCGTGCCGCAGATCGTGCTCAGCTGGAGCGACTGGCTCAGCCTGTTCGGACACTACCTGATGCTCTCGCTGATGTCGGTCGGCGGCGCCATCTCGACCACGTCCGAAATGCATCGCTACCTGGTGGAACAGCATCACTGGCTGACCCAGGCGCAATTCAACAATGCCATTGCCCTGGCCCAGGCCGCGCCGGGACCGAACGTCCTGTTCGTCGCCCTGATGGGCTGGCAGGTCGGCATGAACGCCGGCAGCACCGGCGCCGCCTTCCTGGGGGTGGCGGTGACCATGTGCGGCATCTTGCTGCCCTCAACCGTGCTGACCTGGTACGCCGCCCAATGGGGCCACCGCAACCGCGAATTGCGGGCCGTGCGCGCCTTCAAGCAGGGCATGGCGCCGGTCGTCATCGCGCTGTTGCTGTCGACCAGCTGGATTCTCGGCAGCGCCAGCCAGCGCTTCGCCACCGACTGGCCGCTGTGGCTGCTCACGGTGGCAAGCGGACTGCTGATCTGGCGCACCAGGCTGCACTTGCTATGGATACTGGCAGGCGGGGCCGTGCTCGGCTGGCTGCAACTGGTGTAAAGACTTCCGGGAACGGGGGCCGCCGGGGCGACGGACTTGCCCGCAACAAGGCATACTTGCGCCATCATTCACCACTTGGACGGACCGATGCTCGAACTTTTATCAGAACACGCCTGTTTTGGCGGCGTACAACGCTTTTACCGCCACGAATCGACGGCGACCGGCCTGCCGATGCGCTTTTCCGCCTTCATTCCGGCGGCACCAAGCGGCCAGAAACTGCCGGCCCTGTTTTACCTGGCCGGCCTCACCTGCACCGAAGAGACCTTTGCGACCAAGGCCGGCGCCCAGCGCGTGGCCGCGCAGGAAGGCCTGATCCTGATCGGCCCCGACACCAGTCCGCGCGGCGCCAACATTGCCGGCGAAACCGAGGCATGGGACTTCGGGGCCGGCGCAGGCTTTTACCTTGACGCCACCGAAGCGCCGTGGAGCAAGCATTACCGCATGTTCAGCTACCTGCTCGAACTGCACGCGCTGGTGATCGCCGAACTGCCAGTCAACGCCGCCAAGATCGGCATCTTCGGGCATTCGATGGGCGGCCACGGCGCCCTGGTCACGGCGCTGAAACGCCCCGACCTGTTCCGTTCGGTCTCGGCATTCGCACCGATTGCCGCCCCCACCCTCTGCCCATGGGGCGAGAAAGCCTTCAGCGGCTACCTCGGCGCCGACCGCGACAGCTGGAAGCAGTACGACGCCAGCGAGCTGATGCTGGCGATGGACGCGCCCTTCCCCGGCGGCATTCTGATCGACCAGGGCCTGGCCGACAAATTCCTGGAACAGCAGCTGCACCCGGAAGCCTTTGAAGCAGCCTGCGCCAAGGCACGCCAGCCGCTCGACCTGCGCCGGCACGACGGCTACGACCATGGCTACTACTTCATTTCCACCTTCATGGAAGACCATCTGCGCTTCCATCGGGCGCAGTTGGGCTAAACGCCACCAGCAGCACAGGCATTGCGCGTCATGCCTGTGCTGCGCACTTCATTAAACCGTCCCCGCCGCCGGGCTGCTGCGTCCGGCATTGATGCGCGACCAGGTACGCACGCGCACCGACAGCGCGACCAGCAACACACCGGTAAAGATCGCATATACACCGATCATGGTGGCCAGCATGACGGCGCCGGCACCGAGCGGAAACAGCAAGACGATCAGGCCGAACACGATCGACACCACGCCGCTGAGCAGCAACAGCCACTCGCCGCGCATGTATTTGCGCACGCGGATGGCGATGACGATATCGATCACCCCGCTGATCACCGCATTCGCGCCCATCAGGAGGATCAGCGTGAGCAAGGTAATGGCCGGGTTGAACGTGGCCAGCACGCCGACGGCCAGGCTGACGACGCCAAGCAGCATCAGCATCCACCATTGCCGGTCGTCGCTGCGGTATCGGATGGCGGCAAATATCCAGACCGCGCCGCCCAGCAACGCAAATGCGGCGAACAGGGCTGCCAGGGTCAGCAACGTGAGCGCTGGCCACGCAATCGCAAGTACGCCGAACACAATGGCAATGGCGCCGCGCACAGCGAGCAGCCACCAGTTGCGCAGTAAGGTGTCGTTCATGAGATCTCTCCTCCCTGATCGTTCAGACAGCGGGTACGCGGTTTTGATCGACGCAAAATGGCATGCCTTGCGCCAGATCAATCGTGCGCCATAAAGACACGGGAAATACGCACGGCAGACGTCGCCGTCCTTAAAAAAAACATCCTCATTTGGCGAAATTCGTGCAACCGAAACGCCGGCCATCTGTCGAAGAGGTATGGCTACCTTCCAACGCTTCAAAAACCGCATGCAGGCCGGCAAGCTTCTGTCCCAGGCCTTGATCCGTCACGCCGCTTGCGACGACGCGCTGGTGCTGGCCTTGCCGCGCGGCGGGGTTCCGGTCGGCTTCGCCATCGCGCGAGCGCTCGGCCTGGCGCTCGACGTGCTGCTGGTGCGCAAGCTCGGCCTCCCCGGCCACGAAGAATATGCCATGGGGGCGGTCGCCAGCGGCGGCATCCGTGTCCTCAATATGGCGGCCATCCGCGCGCACCGGATCGGCGCCGCGCAGGTCGATGCCGCCTGCGAACGCGAACTGCGCGAGATTGCGCGGCGCGCCCGCCAATACCGTGGCGCGCGTGCCGAACCCGATCTGGCGGGCCGCACCGTCATCCTGGCCGACGATGGCCTGGCCACCGGCGCCACCATGTGCGCGGCGGCCCGGGCGGCGCGCCTGCGCGGGGCGCGCCGCATCGTGGCCGCCGTACCGGTCGGTGCGCCCGACAGCTGCGCCGCGCTCGCCGCCCAGGTCGATCAACTGGTCTGCCTGAGCCAGCCGCCCGATTTTGGCGCGGTCGGACGCTGGCACCGGGAGTTCGACCAGACCGGGAACGAGGAAGTGCAAGACCTGCTGGCCATCGCCTGGCGCGACCAGGCGCGCGAACGCAACCTTCATCCACCAACGCAAGCGAACGGAGAACACCATGAAACAGACGTCCGGACACGATCTTCACCTCGGTAAATGGGTGGGCGGCGCGGCGCTCGGCGCGCTCGCCATGTACATGCTGGACCCGGACCGGGGGGCGCCGCGGCGGGCGCTCTCGGGAGCGAAGCTGCGCGACCTGGGCCGGCAGGGCGGCGACATGCTCGAGAAAGTCGTGCACGACGTCAGCGAGCGCATGGGCGCCGCCGGCAATAGCGGCCCGGGCGGCGCGGATGGCGCAACCATGGCGGCTACCGGCCAGCACCGGACAGAGCCCGCCTCGGCAACGACGAGCGACGGCGACAGCGCCCGTTCATTCACCATGCAGTCGCCGTGGAGGCCGGCGCCGCGCAATGCCGCCATGCCGGGCGGCGGCACGCCCGGCCTGGCCGGCATGCTGATCGGGCGCATGCCGCTTGCCATGATCGTGGGCGTCGCCGGCGCGGCGCTGCTGTTGCGCTCCATGCGCAACGGCGCCTTGCCCGGGCTGTCGCGCCAGCAAGAGCGCAGCGGCATGGTCGATATCGAAAAAACCATCAGCATCGACGCCGCGCCCGAGCGGGTATACGAGCTGTGGACCAGCTACGACAACTTCCCGCGCTTCATGGCGAATGTGCTCGAGGTGCGCGATCTCGGCAACCGGCGCTCGCATTGGGTGGTCAAGGGTCCGGCCGGCAGCGAGTTCAGCTTTGATGCCGTGCTGACCGAACAGGTGCGGCCGCACCGCCTGGCCTGGCGCAGCGAGCCCGGCGCGCAAGTCGAGCAAACCGGATCGGTGCGGCTCGAACCATCGCGCGGCGGCACGCTGGCCACGGTAAGCCTGTCGTACCGGCCGCCGGCCGGGGCTGTTGGGCAGGCGGTGGCAACGCTGTTCGGCGGCGATCCGGAACGCGAGCTTGAAGAAGATCTCGGGCGCATGAAGATCCTGTTGGAAGGCACGCCGATGCCGCGCGCCGGCGATCAGCCGGGACAGACACCGATGGCGCAGTAGTGCCATCGATTGTCGCTGCGGCAGCGCTCCAGCTGCCGCCGCTGCAAGCGCCCTGCCCGCTTACTTGAGGCCAGCCCGGACGCCGGACTAGCGGCGCGCCCTAAAGACCAGGCTGATGTGGCCTGGCAGGACCGGTAGCGGACAAATGATTCGGGTCGCGTGCGCCAAACCCGGCCATGATGGCGCCCGCGCGCGCCGCCGTGGCCGCGTCGTTCGCATCGACCACCAGCATGCATTGCGCCCGCTGGACCGCGACGTAGTTGCTGTCGTAGACGTGCTGTTCGCTTTCGCCGGGCGTATTGCCAACGTAAAAATTGCCTTCCACCGGCCCCGCTTCGTCGTTATGTACCTTCAGTTCCAGCGCAGCGGCGTCGAAGCCGTCGGCCAGCAAGGCGGCGCGTGCCTCCTCCGCCTTGTCGAAGTCGTCAAATACTCCCAATACCGCATGTTCGATCATTGCCCGTTCCTCATTGTTGGATGTTTCAGGCGTCGACCCGCGCAGGGCCGCACAGTTCAATGCAAGCCCGCTACCGGCGCTTCATCGGCCACTGCCGCTTGCACAGGCGCCTTGTCTGGCGTGCCCAGCGAGCTCACCAGCAGATTCAGTTCCTCGTCGACGATAAAACCAGCGGCCGAGCTGACGGTCAGCAAGATATCCGGCGCCATCGACGATGCGATCACAAAACCTTGCACGTAGTCCACCCCAATATCGGCCAGGGTCTGCACCGTGGCGCGATCTTCGGCCCATTCGGCAATCGTCTTCATGCCCAGGTTGACCGCCAGCTTGACGATCGCCTCGACAATGGCCACGTCGGCCGGATGCGCATTCATATTGACGATAAAATTGCCGTCGATCTTGAGAATGTCTGCCGGCAGCTCCTTGAGGTAGGCGAAGGAAGTATAGCCCGCCCCGAAATCGTCGAGCGCCACCTTGACGCCGAAGTTACGCACCTGGTCGATGAAACGGCGCGTGTTGTTCAGGTCGTGCAAAGCGACGCTTTCGGTGATTTCCATGCACAGCCGGCTGGCCGCGTCGCGGTGGCGGCGCAGGATGTCGATGGTGTCCTGGATGAAGCGCTCATCGTTGAGCGAGGCGCCAGACAGGTTCATGCACACGAACTGGGTATTGACCAGCATGTCGGCATTGCGCTCGATCCAGCTCAAGGTGGTCGACAGCACCCAGCGGTCGATGATGCCCATGCGCCCGCTTTTCTCGGCGGCGGCGATGATGGGTCCTGCCGCCAGCAAGGTGCCGTCCGCTTCGCGCATGCGCAGCAAGACCTCGAAGTTCATGGAGTCGTACGGCATCTTGAGCGACATGATCGGCTGCATTTCGAGCACCATGCAGGCGGTCACGTCGTTGGCCGAGAGGCGCTCGACCAGGTTCAGCTCGGCTTCGCGCTCGACAAAGGCCGTCGAATTGCGCTCGTACACCACCAGGCCGTCGCGGTGGCCGCTCTTGGCTTCGCGGCAGGCGCGGTCGGCGGTCGAGACGGCATCTTTCATTTGCATGCCGGGCTGCACCTCGATCAGGCCGATCGAGCCACGCACATGAAAGGCCTTGTCGCCCACGCGATACGGCGTGTTGCCGATGCGCCCGACCAGACAGCGGCAGATCAGCGCCGCCACCCGGATCGAGGTTTCCGGCATGATGATCACGAATTCGTCGCCGCCCACGCGGCCGATGCGCTGGTCGCCGCTGAGCACGGCGGAGATGCGTTCGCACACTTGCTTGAGGACTTCATCGCCGGCCAGGTGACCGAACAGGTCGTTGATCAGCTTGAAGCGGTCGAGGTCGAGATACGCCAGGGTCATCGGCTTGAAGCAGGCTTGCTCGAACACGCGCTCGATGCCGCGCCGGTTGTAGACCTTGGTCAGCGCATCGTTGTTGGCCATGAAGCGCAATTGCTCGGTGGCTTTGTACTGCTCGGTCGTATCCTGCAGCACGCCTTCGATCTTGCCGCGCGCCAGGGTTGCGCGCACCAGGAAGCAATGCGCGCCCGTCCGGTCTTCGATGCGCAGTTCCGCATCGGGCTGATCCTGCACCAGGCCGGACAGGGTGCCCCAGACGCCGTCGGCGAAGAATTGCTGGAAGTTCTTGCCGGCGATGACGGCCGCGTCGGCGCCGAGCATGCGGTGCATGGTGGGGTTGGCGCTGAGGAAGTTTCCTTCCAGGTCGAGCGTGAACAGGCCGACCGGCATGGCTTCGTAGGTGTGCTGCAATTCGGCCTGGGCCGCGATGCGCTGTTCGGTTTCCTGGCGCATCTGTTCGGCCACCGCCAGCGCGGCCAGCAGGCTCGATGCGAGCGCGGCCGTGACGCTGTTGACCAGGCCGGTCAGGTCGCGCACGCCGAGCGCGGCGGCGACCACTTCCGCCAGGCCCGACAGCATGGTTACCGCGAACGAAGCGGCAAACCAGAACGCCACCCGCATGCGCGACTGCGACATGACGTTGACCAGCCCGAGCGTCATCAGCACCAGTCCATAGGCCACGAAGCCCCACATGACGGGCAGGAAAATATGGTACGGCAGCAAAACCGAGAGCGCCAGCAGCGGCAGGCAGCACCACTCGGCAAAGCGCAGCGGCGCGCGGTAGCGGGTGTTGGCCAGCCGCTCGCGGAACAGGGTCTGGTACAGGGTCAGGGTCGAGATCGCATACAGGGCGATGGTCAGGGCACGGCCCGGCAACAGCCAGCGGTCCGGCACGACCTGGCCCAGCCACTGGATATCCCAGCCGGCCGAGAGCGCGCCCATGCGCAGGTTCAGGATCAGCCAGCCGGCCAGCAGCACGTACAGGGCCTGGCGGTTGATCAGCGCGGTCGTGAGCACGAACAGGGTCAGCACGATCATGCCGCCGTCGAGCAGGCCCGACTTGCGGTGAAACTGCTGCACCGCCAGCGCCAGGTCGTCCACCTGCCATTGCGTCGCGCTCAAGCGGGCCGGGCCGATGAGCACGGCGCGGCACAGCACGCTGTACGGTCCCTGCGCCTGCGCAGCTTGTATGGCGCCCTGCCCTGAAGCCAAGGTCAGGGCAAACCCGGCCCGCAGTGGCGCCAGGGCACCGGTTGACACGGAACGGGTGGAACTTCCCAGCGAACGCATGGTCGCGC
The DNA here is from genome assembly GCF_011682045.1 of Massilia aquatica. Lineage (GTDB taxonomy): Bacteria > Pseudomonadota > Gammaproteobacteria > Burkholderiales > Burkholderiaceae_D > Telluria_A > Telluria_A aquatica. Next base: position 26,412 of record NZ_VVIW01000022.1, read on the forward strand.
CATCCCAGCAAGCGATCTCGGTCATGTGACGTGAAGGAAATTCAATCACCATTCCCGCCTGCGCGTCGGCAAGCATGCTGAACCAGAGCGGATCGGGCGACATGCGCGTTTCGCGCGCGAGCACTTCCGGTAAACCGGTTACCTGCGCCAGCGCCTGGCGCGGCGCGAGCGTGGCATCGGGGTGCGCCATGACGCGCAAGGCCAGCGGCTGGCCCTCGACGGTGCGGTACTGGTTGCTCCAGAACACCAGCGCCAGCAGCGACAGCAGCGCGATGGCGAGCGGAACCAGATAGAAAGAGAGCAGGCGCAAGGACGCTTCGAGAGCGTGCTGGACGCGGTCGCGTGTTGCTTGGGACGAGGAAGTCGGCATTGACATGGGCGGCATCCGGCTGCACAACTGGCGCCGCCATGCGTTGCTCTTCGGCGGCAATTATGTCAAAGCATACATCGTTACTCTCGCGCCGTCACAGTTTGATTGACTACGCGGCGAGCCCAACAACAACGGCACCTGCGGCCTGCTGACTGCGCGGCAAGCCATGTTTCCAGGCAGCAGGAAGGTGGCGGCCGAGATCAATGTCCGGATGGCGCGTGTGGCAAAAGAAATCGAGCAAGGGATGGCGCGCCGCTTCCCAACGTTCCTGGCCGCTGGCGATGTCGAAGTACATGATCCGGTGCGGCATATTGCCGACGTGGCGCAGGATCACCGGGTCGCGGCTGGCGAACACATCGGTGAACAGCAGTTGCTCGTACTGGCGATCGATCGGGGCGCGGCCGCTGACCACCGCCGTATCCACGCCGTTGTGCTCGCAATGCTCGAAGCAAGCCTTGATCAGCGCCAACTTCACCTGGCGTCCAATGCGCCCCTCCACAATGCCGAGGCGGGTCACTTCGGCCAGCCGCTGCGACGCCAGCCACAGCGGCAGGTCGACCGATTCTTCCACATGCAGCGCCTGGCGAAAATTGGTCTGGATCCGCACGCTGCCCAGCGCGCTGCCATCTTCTTTCGATTCGGCCAGCAGGATCACCGTGTCGCCGTCATGGTCGGCCGCTTCGGGCTGCTCCAGCGACCTGGCAAACTCGGGCAGATGGCGCGCGTAGGCGGCCTGGCGAACGGCAACTGCTTTGCGCAGGTCGGCCTCGGTGCGGACCGGGCGCACGGTGAAAGGCAGCAATTCGATCTTCACCGGCGCGCCGACGCCGGCCCGGTCAGCCAGCACAGGTGCTGGACGGCGGCTGCTGCTCAGTTGCATGAAGCTAAGTGGGGTAGTCGGTGCCATGGTGATGCTCCTCGTTCTGTTTTGAATTTGTTGATGCTCTGAGGCAATTATCAGAGTTATCATCCAATTCGAAGGGCTAAGAAGAGCCATGTTTGCACCACTGTTTACCAAAAGCATTGTTTCTACTCAATATGCAACTGTTCGTACAGCTAGGTCAGGCTGTATACTCATCGCCTTTCAAGCAACTACAGGACAATTCCTATGAGCGCACTTCCTCCCTGCCCTAAATGCAATTCAGAATTTACTTATGAAGACGGCAGCAATCTCGTGTGCCCGGAGTGCGCCCACGAATGGAGCGCGCAGGAAGGTGCGGCGGCGGCCGATGAGGGGCCGAAGGTTTATCGCGATGCCGCCGGAAATGTGTTGCAGGATGGTGACACTGTCAGCGTAATCAAGGATTTGAAGCTCAAGGGATCGGGCGGCACGGTCAAGATGGGCACCAAGGTCAAGAATATCCGCCTGGTCGACAGCGACCACGACATCGACTGCAAGATCGACGGTTTCGGCGCCATGAGCCTGAAGTCGGAGTTCGTCAAGAAGGTGTAATCAAGCCGGCCGGATGTTGCAAAACCGGGGACAGACCCCGGAGCGCCCGGCAGCTAATCGCCATCCATGGCATCTGCGACATCATCGGCAATACTCAGGCCGCAGTCATCGGGATAGCCGTCGTCGCTGCGCCGACGGCGCTTTGAGCGGTAGATCAACAGCAAGCCAAGCAGAACCAGCACCGCTCCGCCCGCCGGCCATGCCCAGTCGGTGCGGTCGAAGGTCAGCAGCACGATCAGCAAACCCGCGATGCTGGCCAGATAGCCCGTCCATTCCATGATGGCGGTCTTCATGCGACGCTCAGCAGCAGAATCAAGGCCATGTAGAGCAAGAAGACCACGCCCGCCATGCACAACAGCGCCACGGTGCGCCACAAGGCCTCGCCACGGCTGAGCGCATACGCGCCACGCAGTTGCAGGAACATATGGACCGGTGGCACCAACAGCACCAGGGCGCCCGCCACAACGCCCAGACCGGCAGCCCCGATCGCAAACACCAGCGCAAACATGAGCGCCATGAACGACAGCGAGTACAGCGAAAACACCGCGTGGTCGTACATCGTCACGCCGCGCCGCCAGAAGAACAGCAGCCACAAGAAGGGCAGCGAAATCGGCACCAGCAAGAAGGAAAACTTGGCGCCGCTGCTTTTGAGCTTATAGAGCGTCAACGCCGGATTCTCGGCTGCATGCTTGATGGCGGCGTCCAGCGCCGGCCAAGGCGTTTTCATGGTGAACTTGTCTGATGAAAACCAGCGACGCTCGCTTCCGGCAGCGCCGGTTCGGTCGAATAGCTCCAGCACTTTCTCGGCGCCGGCCAACTCGGCTTTGGCTTCCGCCTGTCCGCCTTGGTCGGCAGCAAGCAGCGCCGCCTTCGCCTGCTCCACCTCGCGAACGAACTCCGCCCGCGCTTCGGCCTTCGAGGCGGGGTCCGAGATGTTCACGCGCGTCGGCCCGCTGCTGAGCGATGCCACAAAAAACAGGAAGAACACCAGGAACAAGAACAAGGCCAGCGGCGACACGAAGCGGGTGCGCTGGCCATCGATGTAGCGACGCGTCAGCTCGCCCGGCCTGGCGACCAGCATCGGCAGCGTGCGCCAGCCCTTGGCATCGAAGTGCAGAATGCCGTGCAACACCTCTTCACCCAGATGCAGCAAGGACTTGTGCACGTGCGCGTGCTGCCCGCACAGATGGCAGAACGGGCCGCTCAGCGCAGCGCCGCAGTTGGCGCACGTGCTCGCATGCGCGTCGTGTCCGCCGTGCCCGTGCTTGCCCGTTTCCGCCACTCCCAAGGCACTTGCCGCTTCCAGTTCCATCGCCATCGTGGTGTTCCCGCAGGTAAATTTGTTTTATGCGGGCAATAATATCATTCGCATCACAATTGCAGGCGACATTTTCAGGCTGCTTCGCGCGCCCGCGTCTGCATTAACAGCACTTTGATCTCAGGCACGCAGGAGCCGCAATTGCCGCCGGCTTTCAGGCAGGCCGTCACTTCCGGCACCGTTTTCAGGTCCTGCTTGACGATCGCGTCGCAAATCGTGTTGCGTCCGACGCCGAAGCAGGAACACACGGTCGGCCCGGTATCAAGCCGCATGCCGAGCGCCTGCCCGGCCAGCAGCCCGGCGCGGTCGAGCCGGGTGAGCGACTCGCTGGCGAACAGACTGGCCAGCCAGGCGCGCGCCGGCAGGTCGGTGCGCGGCGAGAGGAAGATGCACTGTTCGATGCGCTCGCCCACCACGTGCACGGCGCGGTACACGCCATCGCTGGCGTCTTCGTAATCGAGCCAGTCGGCATCGTCAGTCACGCCGAGCAGCGTACGCGCCCAGGCGGCGCGTTCGCGCAACTGGCCGCGCCCCGCCATTTCGTAGCGTGCAAAGCCGCGTCCCTGCACCCGCGTCCAGTGCGCGACCTGGTCCAGCGCCAGTTCGCTGCGGCTGAGCACAAAGGCGTGCCACGCCACCCCGAAACGCTCCACCTGGACCGGCGTATGCTTGAATTCCGGCTCGCCCGAGAGCGGATCGACCGCCGGATTGACCAGGGTGCCCACGCGCGCGTCGGACGCGGTCTGGCCGTTCCAGTGAATCGGCACGAACACCGATCCGCGCGCGATGCCGCCGCCGTGCTGCACGCGCGCCACCATTGCGCCCCACTGGCTCGACACGCGCGCCAGCTCCCCTTCGCGCACACCGTACAGCAGCGCGTCTTGCGGATGCATGTCGATGAAGGCTTCGGCCGTGTGGTCGGCCAGGCGCGGGGCGCGCCCGGTGCGGCTCATGGTGTGCCACTGGTCGCGCACGCGTCCCGTGTTGAGCACCAGCGGATACTCGGGATCGACCGCATTGACCGGCGCGCGCGGCGCCGTGGCGATGAAGCGCGCCTTGCCGTCGGCATGGGCGAAACGGCGGTCGGCGAACAGGCGCGCACTGCCTTGGAGGGCGCCATCGGCGCCGCGCCGCACCGGCCACTGCACCGGTTCGAGCGTGTCGTATTCGTGGGCCGTCAAGCCGCACAGGCCGGCCAGATTGAACACGCGCGCGCCCCCGTTGCGGAACACGCTCAAACGCGCATGTTCGTCGAAGACCGCATGCGAACTGTCGAAGTCAAAACCGTCGAAGCCCATGCGCCGCGCCACGTCGGCCAGAATGCGCCAGTCGGCGCGCGCTTCGCCGGGCGCCGGCAAAAAGGCGCGCTGGCGCGAAATCAGGCGCTCGGAGTTGGTGACCGTGCCATCCTTCTCGCCCCAGCCCAGGGCCGGCAGCAGCACGTCGGCAAAGGCGTTCGTGTCGGTGTTGGCGACGATGTCGGACACCACCACCAGCTCGCACTTTTCCAGTGCGCGCTGGACCTGGTTTGCGTCCGGCATGCTCACCATGGGGTTGGTGGCGATCACCCACACCGCCTTGACCGTGCCCGCCTCGATCGCCTTGAACAGGTCGACCGCCTTCAAGCCACCCTTCTCCGCAATGCACGGCGACGACCAGAAGGTTTGCACCGTGTCGCGGTGCTGCGGATTGTCCAGGTCCATGTGCGCGGCCAGCATATTGGCCAGCCCGCCCACTTCGCGCCCGCCCATGGCGTTCGGCTGGCCGGTGATCGAAAACGGACCCATGCCCGGCTGGCCGATGCGGCCCGTCAGCAGGTGGCAGTTGATGATGCTGTTGACTTTATCGGTGCCGGCCGAAGACTGGTTCACCCCTTGCGAAAAGGCGGTGATGACTTTCGTGGTCGCCGCGAAGCCGCCGTAGAAGGCCATCAGGTCACTTGGCTCGACGCGGCAGTGGCGCGCCACCGCCAGCGGATCGGCGCAATCGACCTGCGCCGCGTCCAGCGCCTGCGCCAGGCCGTTGGTGTGCGCGTCGATGAAGGCCGTATCCTGCACGCCGCTTTTCGCCAGGTAGCTGAGCAGGCCGTTGAACAGCCACACGTCGGTGCCGGGTTTCACCGGCAGGTGCAGGTCGGCCAGTTCGCAAGTGGCGGTGCGGCGCGGATCGATGACGACGATGCGCACTTCGGGGCGCGCGTCCTTCAGGCGCGCGATGCGCTGGAACAGGATCGGGTGGCACCACGCCGTGTTCGAGCCGACCAGCACCACCATGTCGGCCAGGTCGAAGTCTTCGTAACAGCCTGGCACCAGGTCGGCGCCGAAGGCGCGTTTGTGGCCCGCCACGGCCGACGACATGCACAGGCGCGAGTTGGTGTCGATATTGGCGCTGCCGATGTACCCTTTCATCAGCTTGTTGGCGACGTAATAGTCTTCGGTCAGCATCTGGCCCGATACATACAGCGCCACCGCATCCGGCCCGTGTTCGTCAATAATGGCGCGCAGGCCGCCGGCGACGCGCTCAAGCGCTTCCTCCCACGATGCCTCGCGCAGCGCGCCGTCCTCGCGCACGGCCGGGTGCAGCAGGCGGCCTTCGAGCCCGATGGTTTCGCCAAGCGCGGCTCCCTTGACGCACAGGCGGCCGCGATTGGCGGCGTGGCTGGCATCGCCCGCAATAGCGATGGCGCCGTCGGGCAAGGGCGTGGCGGTGACGCCGCAGCCCACGCCGCAGTAGGGACAGGTGCTGCGCACCGCGCAAGGGATTGGGGAGAGGTTCAATTGGGGCTCCGTGTCAGGCGGCTTGGGCGCACAGGGCTTCGCCGAACAGCAGGCGGCTGCGCATGGCCGATATGTCGGTGCGGTTCTGGATCAGGCCGAAGTACCACGGGCCGTCCTGCACGTCGCCGTACAGGACCGCGCCCGCGATGCGGTTACCGGCCAACACCAGGCGTTTGTAAATGCCGCGGCGCGGGTCGCGCAACACCAGATCTTCGCTGCCCTCGCCGCCGATAAAGTCGCCGACAGAGTACAGGTCGACACCGGTTACTTTCAGCTTGGTCGGCGTGGCTTGCTGGACGTAACGGCGATGGCCGTTGCGCGCCAGGTGCGCGCCGCAGACCTTGGCCTGGTCCCAGATCGGGGCCACCAGGCCAAACGTGGCGCTGCGGTGCTGCACGCATTCGCCCACGGCGTAGATGCGCGGATCGTAGGTCTGCAAGGTGTCGTCCACGACGATGGCGCGCTCGCAGTGCAGGCCGGCCGCCTTGGCCAGTTCGATGTTCGGGCGCACGCCGGCGGCCATGACCACCAGGTCGGCCGGGATTTCGCTGCCATCCTTGAAGCGCACCGCCTTGACGCGCACATCACCTGCGATCTCGCTGGTGTGTGTGTCGAGCCGGAAGTTCAGGCCCTTGAGTTCGAGCGCGGTTTTCAGGAGCAGTGCGGCCGGTTTATCGAGCTGCTGGTTCATCAGGCTGTCCATCACATGCACCACGGTGACCTGCATGCCGCGCCGCAGCAAGCCGTTGGCCGCTTCCAGCCCGAGCAGGCCGCCGCCGATGACGACCGCGTGGCCGCCGCTGCGGGCCGCTTCCAGCATGGTATCGACATCCTGGATGTCGCGAAAACCGATCACCCCCGCCAGCTTGTGGCCCGGTACCGGCACGATAAAGGGTTTGGAGCCGGTCGCCAGCAGCAGGCGGTCGTACCAGACTTCGCGCCCCGACGTTGACCTCACCATGCGCTTGCGGCGGTCGATGTGCACCACCGGGTCGCCCGCATGCAGGGTGATGCCATTGGCGGCGTACCATTCGCGCGTGTGCAGCATGATGTCGTCGATGTTCTTTTCGCCGGCCAGCAGCGGCGAGAGCAGGATGCGGTTGTAATTACCATGCGGCTCGGCGCCGAACACCGTGATGGCGTACAGCTCCGGCGCCAGCTTGAGCATTTCCTCGACCGTGCGCATGCCGGCCATGCCGTTGCCGATGACGACCAGCGATTGCCTGGCGACGGGGGCTGTCGTCGGGAGTGTCATGCGCAGACCCACACCTTGCCGTCTTCGACCCGCGCGCGGTAGCTCGGCACCGAGTGTTCCGGCGCTTCCAGGCATTCGCCGGTGAACAGGTCGAAGTGCTGTTTGTAGATGGGCGAGGCCACCACGGTCCGTTCGCCCAGGCTGCCCACCAGCCCGCGCGAGAGCACCGACACGCCGCTGTTCGGATCAACGTTCCCGATGGCGAAGACGCGTTCTTCGGCATCCTTCACATGGAACACGGCGACCTGTTCGCCGTTCAGGAGCGCGCACACGCCGGTGTTGGGGACGATCTCGTCGAGCGAGCAGACGGCGGTCCAGTTGGTCAGTTCGATATCGCGGTGCATGAGCTTCTCCTTAGGCGGTTTTGACGATGAGGGGGATGACGCGCTTGCGTTCTTCGATCGTGGCCGGGCGAATCTGGCCGCGTTCGGGCATGAAGACCACGTTCTGGTCGGCCAGGTCGCTGTTGACGAAATGGCGGAAACGCTGGCGCGTGGCCGGATCGTTGACGGCGTTCTTCCACTCGCAGGCGTAGGTGTCGACCACGTGCTGCATGTCCGCTTCGAGTTCGGCGGCCAGGTGCAGCTTGTCGTCGATGACGACCGACTTGAGGTAATCGAGGCCGCCTTCGAGGTTGTCGCGCCAGACGCTGGTGCGTTGCAGGCGGTCGGCGGTGCGCACGTAGAACATCAAGAAGCGGTCGATGTAGCGCACCACGGTTTCCTGGTCCAGGCTTGATGCGATGAGCTCCGCGTGGCGCGGCTTCATGCCGCCGTTGCCACACACGTACAGGTTCCAGCCTTTTTCGGTGGCGATCAGGCCCACGTCCTTGCCCTGCGCTTCGGCGCATTCGCGGGTGCAGCCGGAGACGCCGAACTTGATCTTGTGCGGCGTGCGCAAGCCCTTGTAGCGGTTTTCGAGTTCGATGGCGAAACCGACGCTGTCGGCCACGCCGTAGCGGCACCAGGTCGAGCCAACGCACGATTTGACGGTGCGCAGCGACTTGCCGTAGGCGTGGCCGGACTCAAAACCGGCCTCGATCAGCTCTTCCCAGATCAGCGGCAGCTGCTCGACGCGCGCGCCGAACAGGTCGACCCGCTGGCCGCCGGTGATCTTGGTGTACAAGCCATATTTTTTGGCGACCATGCCGACCGCGATCAGTCCATCGGCCGTCACTTCGCCGCCCGGCATGCGCGGCACCACCGAATAGGTACCGTCCTTCTGGATGTTACCGAGGAAGTAGTCGTTCGAATCCTGCAGGCTGGCGTGTTCGGGCTTCAAGACGAAGTCGTTCCAGGTCGAGGCCAGCACGTTGGCGGCCACAGGTTTACACACATCGCAGCCGCGCCCCTTGCCGTGCTGCGCCAGCAGGTCCTCGAAAGAGGTGATTTTGCCGACCTTGACCAGATGGTAGATCTCCTGGCGCGAGTACGGGAAGTGTTCGCAGACGTGGTTGTCGACGGCCATGCCCTGCTTTTTCATCTCGGCCTTCATCACCTGCGTGACCAGCGCCACGCAGCCGCCGCAGGTGGAACCGGCCTTGGTGCAGCTTTTCAGCGCGCCGATGGTGGTGGCCCCGCCGCACACGGCGGCGCACAGGTCGCCCTTCGATACGTCGTTGCAGGAGCAGATCTGGGCGGTGTCGGGCAGCGCATCCACGCCCAGGCCCGGCCGCGCCTTGCCATCGCTTTGCGGCAGGATCAGGAATTCGGGCGATTCGGGCAGTTCGATTTTATTCAACATCATCTGCAGCAGGGTGCCGTACTCGCTGGCGTCGCCCACCATCACGCCGCCCAGCAAAAATTTGCCGCAGTCGGAGACCACGATTTTCTTGTAGACCTGTTTGCGTTCATCGGTGAACTGGTACGAGCGGGAGCCGGGGCTGGCCGCGTGCGGGTCGCCAATGCTGGCCACGTCCACGCCCATCAGTTTGAGCTTGGTGCTCATGTCGGCGCCGGTGAAGGCTGCCGCTTGTTCGCCCAGCAGGTGGCGTGCCGCCACACGCGCCATGTCGTAGCCCGGCGCCACGAGGCCGAACAGCTGGCCGTTCCACAGCGCGCATTCGCCGATGGCGTAGACATCCGGATCGGACGTGAGGCAGCTGTTGTCGATGGCGATGCCGCCGCGCGGGCCGATCGCCAGCCCGCACAGGCGCGCCAGGTCGTCGCGCGGGCGAATGCCGGCCGAGAAGACGATCATGTCGGTATCCAGATGGCTGCCGTCGGCAAAATTCATGCGGTGCGTGCCGTCTTCGCCGTCAATGATTTCCAGCGTGTTCTTTTGCGTGTGGACGGTCACGCCGAGGTCTTCGATCTTGGCGCGCAGTACGCGCGCGCCGCCATCGTCCACCTGCACCGCCATCAGGCGCGGGGCGAATTCCACCACGTGGGTTTGCAGCTGCATGTCGCGCAGGGCCTTGGCGCATTCCAGACCAAGCAAGCCGCCACCGATCACCACCCCGGTTTTCGAGCGCTTGCCGCATTCGAGCATCGCTTCCAGGTCTTCGATGGTGCGGTAGACGAAGCAGTCCTTGCGGTCCCTGCCGGCCAGCGGCGGCACGAACGGGGTCGAACCGGTGGCGAATACCAGTTTGTCGTAGGCCAGCACGTCGCCGCTGCCCACGGTGACGGTTTTCGCTTCGCGGTCGACCGCGACCGCCTTCGCGTTCAGCTTGAGCAGCATATTGCCGCCCTCGAAGAAGCCGGCCGGCACCAGCGACAGGTCGGCGGCCGATTTACCGGAAAAGAATTCGGACAGATGCACGCGGTCGTAGGCGGCGCGCGGCTCTTCGCACAGGACCGTCACTTCCAGCCCAGGCGCTCCGGTGGCGCCGAGCGACTCGAGGAATTTGTGGCCTACCATGCCGTGGCCGATGACGATGATCTTCATGCTGATTCTCCCTTAAGCGACGGCGTTGTTGACGGCGACCGGACGGTCGTCCGCGGCGGCGCTGAGCCGGACCGCGATGGCGCACAGCGCCGACAGCAGCACCAGGCCACTGAGGATGGTGAGGGTCTGGGCGATGTCGCCCGTGCCCTTCATGAGGAAGCCCGCAGCGACCGCGCCCACGTTGCCGCCCGCGCCGATGATGCCGGCCACGCCGCCCAGCGCACGGCTGTCGATGAATGGCACCAGCGCGTAGGTGGCGCCGCAAGCCATGTGGGTGAACAGGCCGAAGACCAGCATGGCGATGACGGCAAAGGCGACGCCGTCGGCCTTGGCGAACCACAGCAGGCCCGCGCCTTCGCCGATCATCAGCACGAACAGCAAGGTGACGCGGCTGTTGATGGTGCCGCGAATGGCCATTTTGTCCGACACCCAGCCGCCCAGCGCACGGGCGAACAGCGCCAAGAGGCCAAAGCTGCCGGCTGCCATGCCGGCTTCTTTCAGGCTCAGTTTGAAGTGGTCGACGTAATAGACGGCGGCGATGTTATGGATGAAGATCTCGATGCCGAAGCAGGCGCCATAGGTGACGAACAGCAGCCATACGCGGTGATTGGCGCTGGCGGCCTTGAAGCTCTCCCAGCCACCTTTCTTTCCACCTTCGATCGGTATGCCGGCGGCGCGCATGGCGTCGTAGTTGCCTTGCGGGCAGTCCTGGGTAAATTTCCAGTACAGGCCGGCCATGACGATCATCAGCACGCCGGGGACCAAGAGGGCCACGCGCCAGCCGAGCGCGTCGCTCACGCCCAGCATCAGCAGCGCGCCGACCAGGAGGGGCATCAGCGCCTGGGCCGCGCCGCCGCCGGCGTTGCCCCAGCCAGCGGCGGCCGCGTTGGCGGTGCCCACCACTTTGGGGCCGAACATGACCGAGGTGTGGTACTGGGTGATGACGAAGCTGGCGCCCACGGCGCCGATGCCGAGGCGGAAGAACAGGAAGCTTTCGTAGCTTTGCGAGGCGGCCACCCCGAGGACCGGAATGGCCCCGAGCAGCAGCAGGCCGGTGTAGGCCTTGCGCGGGCCGAAGCGGTCGCACATGGGGCCGACGACCAGGCGGACCAGGATGGTGATGGCGACGGCGGCGATGTTGATGTTGGCTACCTGGGCCAGTGTCAGGCCGAATTCGCCTTTGATGATGGGCATCAGCGGCGCGCAGGCGAACCAGGCGAAGAAGCAGACGAAGAACGCCATCCAGGTCAGGTGGAAGGCGCGCATCTGCGGGGTGCCGATACTAAAGAGTGCGATGGTGTTTGCTTTGGTGGCCATTTTTTATCCCGTTAAAAACAAAAAGGCGTCCGACCAGACCCGGTTGTCAAAACCAGGTTGGACGGACGCCGTTGTCCTGCCGATCCGTCGTTAGATCAGCGCAAGTTGTTCAGGGGATCGCCATTGATCCGATACGTATTGATTAGCAAACGCCGTGCCAGCGGGGGCAAGGGGCGGTATGCGTCGTGGCAGGGTGGAATTGAAGCGGACGCTACATTGCGGTGCACAATGCCCGAAAATGATGCGTCCGTGCGTGCGTCGCCCGCTTATTGGCGAATCGGAAACGACCCGGCATAGCCGCGCGGATCGCTGCCATCCCAGCGCACGCCGTCGATCAGGGTCGAACTGCGCATGTTTGACGCCGGCAGCTCGGTGCCGGTCATCTCGGCCGCGCCCTTGTACAGGTCGATCCGGTTGACCGCCTGCGCCTGCGCCAGATAATCCGGCTCCCCGCGCAGCAGGCCCCAGCGTTGATGCTGGGTCATGAACCACATGCCATCCGACAGATACGGAAAATTGACCTCGCCGTCACCATGAAAACTCAGGGGGCGCTGATCGGTCCAGCGCTCGCCCGCGCCGTTGTCGTACTGCCCCATCAGGCGCGCCGCGATGGCTTCCCTGCCCGTGTTCAGGTACGCCGACCCGGCCAGCACCGTGGCCGTGCGCTCCTTGTTGGCGCTTGACGCCTCGATCCAGCGGGCCGCGTCGAGCAGCGCCGCGATCATGGCGCGGCAGGCGCCCGGCTCGCCCGCCGCAAACGCCGCCGTCGTCCCCAGCACCTTGCCCGGATGATCGGGCCAGATCTGCTGGCTGGTCACCGCCGTCACGCCCACGCCCTCGTCAATGGCGCGCTGGCCCCATGGCTCGCCTGCGCAGAAGCCGTCGATCATGCCGGCGCCCAGGCTGCCCACCATCTGGGCTGGCGGCACCGTCAGCGCGCGCGCCTGGCGCAGCGGGTCGATGCCGTGCGCCGCCAGCCAGTAATACAGCAGCATCGCGTGATTACCGGTCGGGAAAGTGTGGGCGAAGGTGGCGCTGCGCGGCAGGTCGCGCAGGTGCTGCGCCAGGCTGGGGCCATCGAGCGCGCCCTGCTCCGCCAGGGTGCGCGACAAGGTCACCGCCTGGCCGTTGCGGCTCAGGTTCATCAGCACCGCCATGGCCTGCTGCTGGCAGCCGATGCCCAGCTGCACGCCGTACATCAGGCCGTACAGCACGTGGGCGGCGTCGAGCGCGCCCGATTTCATCTTGTCGCGCACATTGGCCCATGAAGTCTCGCGGCTGAGCACGATCCGGATGCCGTACTGGCGGTCGAAGCCGCACTCGGCGGCCATGACCAGCGACGCGCAGTCGGTCAGGGGCATGAAGCCGATCCTGACCGTGCGCAATTGATTGTTGATTATCCCTGCCATACCACTCCTTGTGTTCCCGCCGGCGCCGATTCAACCGAGCAGATCCTCGACATCGAGGATGCGCTGGGCAATTTCGGCCAGCTTCAGATTCTTGTTCATCGCCATGCTGCGCAGCTTCTGGTAGGCCTGGTCTTCGGTCAGCCGGTGATGGGTCATCAAGATGCCCTTGGCGCGGTCGATTACCTTGCGCTCGGCCAGCTTGTGGCGCGTCTCGCTCAGTTCGGCCAGCAGCTTCTGCTCCTGGCGGAAACGGGCCAGCGCCACGTTCAGCACCGGTTTGATGCGCTCGGACTGCAAGCCGGCCACGATATAGGCCGACACGCCGGCGGCCATGGCCGCATCCATGCTGCTGGTGGTGTCGTCCTCGGTGAACAGGACGATCGGACGGCGCTCGTCGCGGGTGGCGATGACGATGTGTTCGAGCACGTCGCGCGCGTCGGATTCGGCATCGATGATGATCATGTCGGGCTGGAGTTGGGCAATCCTTTCGGGCAGGTAGATATCGGCGGGCAGCGATGCGACGATGTCGTAGCCCGATTCGAGCAGGCCGATGCGCAGCGCATTGCCGCGCAGGACCTGGACAGCCAGGGCGGCGTCGTGCTCGCCGCCGTCCGGCACGATCGTGTTGACGACGACAATGCGCAGCTTGCGTGGGGATTGCGCGGGAGTTCTGGACATTTTATTGGTTGAGAGTGTGGCCATGTACTTACCATACAAGCAAGATACGCGCCAACCACGGCTATGCCGGCCGATGGGATCAAACGGGCGGTGGCGCCGGGAACAGTTGCGTCCTCCACGCAGCCTGCGCTACATTGCTGTTCTTATTTCCCGACTATTCAGAAAGCCGAGCATGCGCATGCGTTCCTCCCTCTTCGGCGGCGTCCTTCTCGCCGCATCCCTGCTGGCGCCCGGCCTGGCGGCTGCCGATCCGTCCATCATCTACCTGGTCCGGCATGGCGAAAAGGCATCGGCCGAGAAAGATCCTGACCTGACGATGCGGGGCAAGGCCCGCGCCGGCAATATTGCCGCGATTCTCAGGTCGACCGGCATTACCCATATTTACAGCAGCACCACGCAGCGCACGCGCCAGACGGCGCAGCCGCTGGCCAGCGCGCTCGGCCTGGCGGTGCAGGTGTACGACCCGGCGCAGGGCGCCAGACTGGTCGGGCAGGTCAAGGCGGCGGGCGGGACGGCGCTGGTGGTGGGTCACTCGAATACGGTGCCCGATCTGGTACGCCTGTTCGGCGGGAAACCGGGCGCCGATATTGGCGACGATGAATTCGACCGGCTGTATCAGTTGATCGTCGACAAAGATGGCGCCGTGACGACCGTGTTGCTGCATTCGGTGGCGAACTGAGGGTGCAAGGATCCCATGTAGCCGCCCGCTAACTCTCCGTCGCCATGGCGGACACGTCGCAGGCGTGCTCCCCGGGGTCGCGCTGCAACTTGATTTCGCTTAGCAGGCGCGGGCTGATGAATTGACGAAAATCATGGACCCGTTGCCGTTTTTCGGGGGACAGGTAACCGGTAGACGAGTTGAGTAATTCGGTTCCCAACTCCATGAAAAAATCGATGCTCTCCATTTGCGGGCCGACCACCAGCCTGGTGATCGATTCGAGCAGTGCCGCGTCGAACAGGGCAATCGCACTGGACAAGGTTTCGGGTGCGTCGACAGGGTCGTCGTTTTCCAGGATGTTCCAATTGAGGAAACGAATCGCGGAGAAAAATGACGAACAAATTTCTGTTGAGGTCAGGGCGCGGCGGCCGGACGACTCGGCCGGCCTCAGCGTGGTGATCGGCACCTCGACTTTTGCGACGAAGCTGCCCTCGGCGGTCTGCAAAAACCTGCATTGGCGGACAAAACGCTCGGCACTTGCCTGGGACTCGCTGATATCGTCGCCCATCTTGAAGCGCGCGCACCGGTACAGGCCATCCTGCATGTTGGTCACGAAGGCGACCAGCTCTGCCAGGGGAATAGCGCCGTAGCGCGTGGCGTCACCGATGAAGCGGGTGACGAAGCGTGTCGGCACGGTCTGATCGGTGACCGCCGCAGCGCGGTTCAACAGGTCGCCCACGCTGCCGTATCCGTAAACGTCCACCAGCGCGTTTGCGCTACCGTGTAACAAACTCGCCGCGCTCGGCGCCGAGACGTCCTCCGGTAGCGCGACAGTATAGTTGCCTTGGATGCCGAGCGACTTCGGCGCCGCATAAAAAACCGCGCCGCGGACGCGACGCGTCTCATGCCAGCCGGCCTCAAGCAAAAACGCTGTTAGTTCGCCGGCGAGTAACAATAGGTCGTTGAGCTTGTCTTTCATAGGGCGATTCCGAGTTGGACGAATCGGTCACGAATAAATCCTACTCCAATTTTGTTCGTCTTTGGAATCGCAATCCTGACGCGCCGACGATTTGCGCTGGCCTGGGCATCTACTTCCGGAACAAACCAGTATGCGGTACTCGCCAAACAGAGTTTTCCACTATTCAATGTGACGCACTGTGGCGGCGCGGGATCGATAATGACGAGGACAAGATGAAGCGGAGGAAAACCGGCGCGGCGATAAATCAGATCGTTATAGTTTTTCACTTCCAGATCGAACTTGATAGCGTCTGCAGAATCAACGATGCCAGACAGGCCGGTTGCCTTGGTTTGAAACTCAAGCTTAAATCGAGAATCCATAAAACGGCCTTTACCGGATGGCTCCACGCGGCGTAAAACAGGACAAATGATGAGATCGACACCGTGATCCAAACCTGGATCGATCACTTTGAAACCGCTCCCGTACGCGAGAAGCCTGACAAACTCACGCGAAATGGCTTCCTTTATCTGCTGTTCAGTCATTGGCAATTCCCCTTAATCGAGCACCCCCAACTCAAGCGCGCTAACTCGGCAGGGGAACAACAATCCTACCCGATCAATGCGCCGTCACATAGCCCGGCGCCTCGCCGGGCGTCTGGCTGAGGACCGTTTTCATCACCGCCGCTTCCTGCACCGGACTGCGGCCGAAGAAGCGCTTGAATTCGCGGCTGAACTGCGAACTGCTTTCGTAGCCGACCCGGTTCGACGCGGTCGATGCGTTCAAGCCCTCCTGCACCATCAACAGCCGCGCCTTGTGCAAACGCGTGCTCTTGAGATACTGGATAGGCGACGTTTGCGTGACCGCCTTGAAGTTGGCGTGAAAGGCGGCCACGCTCATCCCCGCTTCATGCGCCAGGGTCGGCACGTCCAGCTCGCCGCTGAAACCGGCGTGAATGCGGCGCAGCGCCTTGCCGATCTTGCCGAACTGGCTGTGCTGGGCCAAGGCCGCGCGCACGGCGCCGCCCTGCTCGCCGGTCAGCACGCGATACAAAATCTCGCGCAGGATGCCCTTCGCCAGCACCTGCGCCTCCACTGGGCACAGCAAGGCTCCGAGCAAGCGCAGCACGGCGTCGCCCAGCGTGTCGTCCATGGCCGTCGAACACATGCTCACCGGGGCGTTGTTGGCCGGCGCCGCCGGACCGAGCACCAGCGCCAGTTCGGCCGCCACCGCCAGGTCAATGTCGATTTTGACGGCCAGTAAGGGTTCGGCTTCGCTGGCCTCGGTCTCGCTTTCGAACGGCAAGGGCACCGACAGCACCAGATACTGCTGGGCATCGTAGATAAAGCGCCGTTCGCCCAGATACCCCCGCTTGCGCCCCTGGCAAACGATCACGATGCACGGCTCGTACAGCACCGGCGTACGCGGCACGCTCTGATTGACGCGCATGAAACCCACACCATCAAGGGGCGAGAAGGTGTACCCCTGCGCGGGCGCCAGCCTGTCCATCAAGGCGATCATCTTGTCTTGTCTGCTTGGCGGCGTCGGCATCGGTTCCTCTGGTGGCGGGTTCGTCGACCGCCAGTGTATGCCGCAACCGCCCTGTGCGCCAAGACCGAAACCTCGCGCAAGCTTGCCTGATTCTCTTGCCGCGTCACTGGAGCACCAGCGTGCCGCCGGGCCGGGCCGCTAATGCATCATCCAGAGCGGCAAGGTCGACGACCTGAGCACGGTTCTGGTCGCCCCGCCAAGCAGGACCTCGCGAAAACGCGAACGCCCGTAGGCGCCCATGACGATCAGGTCGGCGCCAGCCTCATCCGCCGCCGCCAGCAAAGCCCGCCCTGGGTCGGCCCGGCCAGGAATGGCGTGACTGTCGATGTCGCGCACATTGACGCGAATATCGTGCCGCGCCAGATACAAGGCCAGGTCCGCCCCCGGCATGGCGCCGTGCAGGTCGCCCTGCGCGCGCGCATCGACCACCACGATGTCGACCTGGCGCGCGCGCTGCATGAGCCCAATCGCACTGGCAATCGCGCGGCCGGCCGGGGCGCTGCCGTTCCATCCGACCACGATCCGCTGCCCCAGCGTCGGCGCCTGCGAGGCCGTGGCGGGAACCAGCAGCACCGGCTTGGCCGAATTGAGCAGGACATACTCGGGAAAATCGGCCCGCACACCCGGCAAGGGATGGGCGGCATTGTGCTGGCCGATCACGACCAGGTCGCAATAGCGCGCCTGCAGGCTCATGCCCAGCCCCATCTCTTCTTCCAGCCGGCGCCGCTCGAACGACAGCACGCCAAGCGCCGCCGCGCGCTGGTCGAAGGCGTCGAGCGCACTGTCGGCCAGGCGCCGCAATTCCAGTAGCGGCGCCTGCATCGGCGGCAAACTGGGGTCGAGGCCGCTCAGCGCCAGCAAGCGCGGCGGCAGATTGGTCAAGGCCGTGCCGATCAGATGTGCGTTATGCTCGATGGCAAGTTGCGCCGCCATATCAATCCGCGCAGCGGCCTGCGCCGACTCGTCGACATGCACGAGTATCGTTTTGTATGCCATGTTAGCCTCCTCAATCATTGCAACGCGCTGGCAGCGCGACAAGCAGAACCGCCCTGCCCGCTCGCACGTGCGCCCGCTCAAACGCGCAGCAGCAAACTGGTCGGCGTGAACAACGCCGGCGCGGTAAGATCGCCGTCATGGATAATGCAGATTAATCAATCGTTTGACTGGCCTTGGGCGAACTGGTTCACCGAATTTTTCCGATCGATGAAAATCGCGCCCCCTGTCATGTCAACCTGGTGCTAACAGGAGTCAGCCATGTTGAAACCGATCCGCATCCTTGCCCTGGCTTTGGTGTGCCTCTGCTCGACGACGCACGCGGCCGAGCCGGGCGGCGAAACGATGCGGGCGCTGCAAACGATCGTGACAGCGCAAGACATTGAAGAAAAATACCGGGCCTACCTCGACAGCTCCGCAGCACGTCATGCCGCGACCTTGCAAAAGATGCTGGAGGAAAAATTGAATGCCCAACCAACGCTGAGTCAAGCGCAACGCAAGCGAGCGCTGGCCATGCTTCCCGCATGGTCTGCCGCGCTGGCCGCGGACTTGAAAATACGCGACAAGTCGATGAACCTGCCAGCGCTGATCAGCGACATGGCGCAAACGATCTATCCACGCTATTTCACCGACGCCGAGCTCAAGGAGCTGGCGGCGTTTTACGCCAGCAGCGCCTATCAAAAGACCATCGATGTCAGTGCCAGAATCAAGGAGAACGAGCGCCGCACCGGCGTAGCCGATCCGGCGGCATGGGACAAAGTCGAACACCTGTTTACAGAGGCGGAAAACGAGGTCATTCTTGCCAACGGCGAATCTGCTCTCGGCAAGAAACTGGCGCGCGTAACCCCAGCCTTGAACAGGGAGATCCTGATGTATCTCGGCGCCAAAACCAGCAGCAACATCGAAGCCATCGCCGGACGCCACATGGCGGAATTTGTCGCCACCGTGAACGCCGATACATCCAGATAGGACATCCGGCGCCGTTTGCCAGCTCGGCAGGAATACGGCCGGCACGGTAAGATCGCCGCCATGGATAATTTAAGTCATTCGTTAGTTGGACTGGCCGCCGGCGAACTGGTTCACCGCATCTTGCCGGCCGAAGCCGATCCGGCCCGCCAGCGCACCCGGCGCCGCCTGATGCTGGTGTCGTGCTGGGCCGCCAGCAATTTCCCCGACCTCGATCTGGTGCTCAGCGGTCTTCTGCCCAGTCCGCTGGGCTACCTGCTGCATCACCGCGGCCACACCCACACCTTGCTCCTCGAAATCCCGCAGGCGCTGCTGCTGATCGCCCTGCTGTGGCTGCTGTGGCCGGGAGCGCGCGCCGTGCTGCGCGCCAGCAAGCCGGCCCGCGCCGGGCTGTTGGCGGCCGTCGGCGCCGGTTTCCTGCTGCACATCGGCATGGATGCGTTGAACTCTTACGGCGTGCATCCGTTTTACCCGTTCGACACACGCTGGGTGTACGGCGACATGGTGTTCATCCTGGAACCGGTGTTCTGGGTGGCCGGCGCGGTCCCGCTGGCAATGATGCTGGGCAACCGCTTCTGGCGTGCGCTGCCGCTTGTCGCGCTGGCCGGCATGCTGGCCTACTTCACCGTGCGCGGTTTCCTGCACTGGGGTTCGCTGGCCGCCCTGCTCGCCTTCGGCGCCGGCCTGGCCATGCTGCAACAGCGCGCCGGCCAGGCCGGAAAGCAAGCCTTGTCCGTGGCGCTGCTGGGCGCGCTCGGCTTCGTGGCGCTCCAGGGCGCCGCCATGCGGCACGGCAAAACCCTCGTGGCCGACCACCTGCGCCAGCTCGATCCGGCCAGCACCCTGCTCGATACGTCGATGACGGCGTTTCCCGCCAATCCGCTGTGCTGGATCTTCGTCTCGGCCGAACGCGACAAGGTGGCCGGCAGCTACCGCTTGCGGCGCGGCATGCTCAGCATCGCACCGAAACAGCTCCCACTCGACGCCTGCCCGGCCGCCCTGTCCGAAGGCGCGCCCGGGCCAGGCACGCAGCTGGTCATCAACTGGAGCCAGGAAGCATCGCTGGCCCGCTTGCGCGAGTTACAGTCGAGCAACTGCCGCTTCGATGCCTGGATGCGCTTTGCGCGCATGCCTGCGCTGGGCGCCGACAACGCCTCCGACGCGCGCTTCAGCACCACGCCACGCGGCAACTTCACCACCTTGCCGCTGGACGACGACAACGGCCATCCCTGCCCCGCCGGCGTCCCCGGCTGGGGCTATCCGCGCGCCGACCTGCTGTAAGCGGGTCCGTGCTATGCTGGCTCCACGCAAAGCAAGTGTGCCGAAATTATTGTCATTTATAGCGAACAGAAGCGGTTGCATTGCAAGGCGCCGCCTATGGAAGCTGGAAATGACAAGAATTCAGGCGCACTTACTCAACCACCGCCCCTGGAGCCCCCGTGACAACACCGCGGTTTTCGCACATGGTCGGGCCGCGCACCTACGGGTTTCGCGACCTCAAGGACTTGATGGCGCGCGCCTCGCCGCCCCGCTCGGGCGACCTGCTGGCCGGCGTGGCCGCGGCCAGCGCCGAAGAACGGGTGGCGGCCCAGATGGCGCTGGCCGATTTACCGCTGCGCACCATTCTCGACAATCCCCCGATTCCCTATGAAGACGATGAAGTCACGCGCCTGATCGTCGACCATCACGACGCCGCCGCCTTCGCCCCCATTGCGCACCTGACCGTGGGCGACCTGCGCAACTGGCTGCTGGGAGACGCCGCCGACAGCGCGCTGCTGGCCTTTGCCGCGCCCGGCATCACGCCCGAGATGGCGGCCGCCGTGTCGAAAATCATGCGCATCCAGGACCTGGTGCTGGTGGCGCGCAAATGCCGCGTGGTCACGGCCTTTCGCAACACGCTCGGGCTGGAGGGCCGCATGGCCACGCGCCTCCAGCCGAATCACCCGACCGACGACGCCACCGGCATCGCGGCCAGCATGCTCGATGGCCTCATGTACGGCAGCGGCGACGCCGTGATCGGCATCAATCCGGCCACCGACAACGTGGCCCAGGTCGTCAACCTGGTCGGCATGCTCGACGCCGTCATTGCCCAGTACCAGATTCCGACCCAGTCGTGCGTACTGACCCACGTCACCAACACCATCGAAGCGATCAACCGGGGCGCCCCGGTCGACCTGGTGTTCCAGTCGGTGGCCGGGACCGAGGCCGCCAACCGCAGCTTCGGCATCGATCTGGCGCTGCTGGCCGAAGCGCGCAGCGCCGCCCTGTCGCTCGGGCGCGGCACGGTGGGCGAGAACGTCATGTACTTCGAAACCGGCCAGGGCAGCGCGCTGTCGGCCAACGCCCATCACGGGCTCGACCAGCAGACCTGCGAAGCGCGCGCCTATGCGGTGGCGCGCGCCTTCAAGCCGCTGCTGGTGAACTCGGTGGTCGGCTTCATCGGGCCGGAATACCTGTACGACGGCAAGCAGATCATCCGCGCCGGGCTGGAAGACCACTTCTGCGCCAAGCTGCTCGGTTTGCCGATGGGATGCGACGTTTGCTACACCAACCATGCCGAAGCCGACCAGGACGATATGGACGTGCTGCTGACTATGCTCGGCACGGCCGGCTGCAACTTCGTGATGGGCGTGCCGGGCTCGGACGACATCATGCTCAATTACCAGAGCACCTCCTTTCACGACGCCCTGTACGCGCGCCGCGTGCTGGGCTTGCGCGCCGCGCCCGAATTCGAAGCCTGGCTGCAGCGCATGCAGATTTTTTGCGGCGATGGCGCCGCGCAACTGGCGGACGCGCTTCCACCGGTTTTCCAACCAGCCTTGCAGCGCTTATGAACCAATCGAAGCAGGTACTGTCCAACCCCTGGCAAGCCTTGCGTGGGCTGACCCAGGCCCGCATTGCGCTCGGACGCAGCGGCGTGAGCGTGCCGACAGCCGCCCAGCTCGACTTCCAGCTGGCGCATGCGCGCGCGCGCGACGCGGTCCACATGGCGCTCGACGCCGAGGCGCTGGCGGCGGCACTGTCCAGGGACGGGCACGCCTGCATCACGGTGCGCAGCGCCTGTCCGGACCGCGCCAGCTACCTGCAACGGCCGGACCTGGGCCGCGTGCTTGATGCGCCCTCGCGCGCGGCGCTGCTGGCGGCCGCGCCGGCCGCATGCGACCTGGCGCTGGTCATTGGCGACGGCTTGTCGGCCCTGGCCATCGAGCAGAATGCGCAAGCCTTCGTGGCGCTGCTGCTGGCGCGCTTGCGCAAGGAAACCGGGGCCGCACAGTGGCGCCTGGGGCCGATCGTCATCGCCAGCCAGGCGCGCGTGGCGATCGGCGACCAGATCGGCGCCTTGCTCAATGCACGCGCGGTGGCGGTGCTGATCGGCGAGCGGCCCGGGCTCAGTTCGCCGGACAGCATGGGCGTGTACCTGAGCTGGGCGCCGAGGGTGGGCTTGACCGATGCTGACCGGAACTGCATTTCGAATGTGCGGCCGGCCGGCTTGCGCTACGACGAGGCAGCCTACCGCCTGCATTATCTGTTGACGCAGGCACGGCAGCGCGGACTATCGGGGGTGTTGCTCAAGGACAATACGGTGGCGGAAGGGGGATTGCTGGAGCCAGGGAAAGGAAACTTTTTGCTGCGCTGAGGAGCCGCAAGCGATGGATCGCATGGTTTACCATGACCGTGTTGAATGCGGCGGTAAAAACGGCTTTTACCGCCCACTCAAACACCTGAGCCATGCCGGCCAGCGCTCCGCTTAATTCCGTGCGCACACCAGTCGCTGGCCAACATTGAGCTTAAGAATCATCTTGTCGCGCGACAGTTCCTCCACCCGCAAGGTGTCGTTTACGTTCGAAAACTGGATCGACAGCTGGCTCTCGCGATACATCCAGCGCCCTGGCGACACGCGGTTCGCATAACGCATCTGCAAGGTGCGGTCGTCGCTGAACGAAATCCTGATCGAGGTCCCGCCGATCGGATCGTTGCAATGCCACTCGCCCACCACCAGGTCGCCATTCTGCGCGCTCTGGGCCGGGTTGTCCTGGGCCCGTTCGGCGCTCATCTTGGCGATCAGGCCGCCGCCGCGGCGCGTGCGCATGCTGCCGATCCATTCGGCCGGCGCGGCAAAGTTCAGGTTCTGCCCGGTGCGCATCTGGAACGTCACGATGCCCACCAGCCGGCCCGCACTGTCGAACAGGCCGCCGCCGCTCGACCCGGGCGAGACCGGCGCCGTGGTCTGGATCAGGGTGCCGCCGTCGAGCGGGCGCAGCGACGAGACGATGCCGTCGCTGATGGTCAAATCGAGCCCGTGCGGAGCGCCGATGGCAATCACGCGCTGGCCGGTACGCAACTCGCCCGAGGAACCGATCACCGCGGCCGGGGCATTGAGGCCCTTGACCGCCAGCCGGCACAGGTCGCGTTCTTCGTCGGCCACCGAGACCGTCGCATCGTAGCTGTCCTGCCCCAGCTTGACCTGGAGGCGCGAGCCGGCCAGCGCAACGTGGCAGTTGGTAATGATTTCGTTGCCGCCAAGAGCGACGCCGCTGCCGGTGCCGACCATGCTGGCGCCGTTATACATATTAATACGGGCCACGAACGGCGACAGCTTGGCGAACAGGTCTTCCATGCCCATGGCGCCGGACGCGTTGCCGCTTGCGGGGGCGGAGATCGCCTGGTTCTGTGACTGGGAGGGAACGTCACTGTTCCGCACGCCGCTTTCCTGCATCATCACCGGGGTCGCGCCTTGCCCTGCGACCACAGGCGGCACGGCCGGCGCGCGGCCCTTGGACCAGTACACCAGCCCGGCCACCAGCAGGCCGGCGGCCAACCCGTAGCGCCAGTCGAGGTTGAAACCTCCCTGCGCCGCGGGTCCGTTGTCGACGCTGCGCGTGAGCGGCGGCGCGACCTGGCTGCGGTCGTAGTGGCCGCGCTTGTCCTTGTTCGACAGCACGGCATAGGCTTCACGCACCAGCACCCAGTCGTTGCGGTCGTACGATCCGCTCTGGAATGCGGCATGCAAACGCGCGTACGCTGCGGCAATCTCTTCAGAAGTGGCGAGGGGATCGACACCCAGAATGGTGTACAGCGTTCGTTTCATTTGCAGCGTCTCCGGTGGGAAACGTCGATGATAGCGTAAATATCATGACTTATCATAGCCTGTCGGAAATATTGCTTTTTCTTAGTGACAGGCGTGATACAGCCGCAGCACTGATAACGGCGCTGCTTACTGTTCGGACGGCACCGGCGCCGCGTTCTGCTCCGGCTCCGGCGGCGGCGCTGGCGGTTCGCCGCGCTCGCCCTCCATCGGCATCTCTTCCTCGCTCTCCATGTCGTCCGGGCCAGGTTCCGGCGGAGGGGGCGGCGTCACGCCTTCTTGCTGCAACTCGCCAGCTTCTTCGCTGATATCGCCCGGATTGTCTTCTTCACGCACCGGTTCCGGACGGCGTCCGCCCGGGAACAGCGCGGCCGTATCGACCTTGCCTTCGGCAATCGCCGCCTTGAAGAAGTCGCCTACCACCAACAGCGCGTTGTGCCCGCCCTGCCCCCAGTAGTTGCTGCGCATGGTAACGCGGTTGTCGTTAAAGCCGACCCACGCGCCAGCCACCAGTTTCGGATGCATCATGATGAACCAGCCATCCGTGTTGTTCTGGGTGGTGCCGGTCTTGCCGGCCACGTCGCCGGTGACGCCGAAGCGGTAGCGGATGGCGGTGCCGGTGCCGCGGTTGATCACGCCACGCATCATGTCGATCAGGTCGGCCGCATTTTGCGCGGACATGGCACGCTCGGGCGCGGGGGCGCCGAATTCGGCCACGATCTTGCCGGTGCGATCGGTGATGCGCGTGACGAACACCGGTTTGCGGTACGCGCCCTGGGCCGCGATACTGCTGTAGGCGTTAACCATTTCCAGCAACGTGACCGGACTGGTGCCCAGCGCCAGCGAGGGCACCGATTCGAGCTTGCTGGTGCGAATGCCGAGGTCGCGCGCCAGGTCGATGATGCTGGGCAAGCCCACATCCTGCATCACCTGGGCGGTAATCGTGTTTTTGGAAAACACCAGGCCATCGCGCATGCTGATCATGTTGCCGCTCGATCCGCTCATGTCGGTCGGGCGCCAGATGGTGCCGTCACCGGCCTTGATGTTGGTCACCGCATCGAGGTACTGACGATTTGGTGCAAACCCTTTTTCCAGCGCGGCGCCATACACGATCGGCTTGAAGGTCGAGCCGGGCTGGCGCGCAGCCTGCACCACGTGGTCGTACTGTTCCTTATGAAAATCGCGGCTGCCGACCCACGCCTTGATGTGGCCGGTCTCCGGATCCATGGCGACGAAGCCGGTTTCCAGGCGCGTCTTGGCGGCGCGCAAGCGGGCGATGAAGCTGCGGTCGGCGCGCAGGCGCTTGAGCGCAAGCGGCCCGGTGTCGCCGCTCTCGATGGCTTTCTTGTACTCGGGTGTTTCGCGAATAAAACTGTTGACCAGCGCCCCTTTCGAGCGCCAGAAATACTCGAACGGCGTGATCGAGCCGTGCATCCCTGCATAGCCGGCGGCCGAACCGGAGCCGCTGTCGCTCTGCGCCCATTCGACGTCGGCGATGATCTGCAAGGCCTTGCCCTGGCGCTCGACCGCCTTCTCGGCCGCCTCCTGCATGGCCGAGTCGAGCGTGGTGTGCACCACCAGGCCATCGCGCTCGACGTTGTAGTCGTTTTCATCGGCCCATTCGATCAGCCACTTGCGCACATAGGCGGTGAAATGGGTGTCGGTCGGGTTGCGCTCGGTCTGGCGCGAGAACAACACGCGCAGCGGCTTCTTGCGCAAGCTGTCGTAACGCTTGTCGTCGAGCATGCCGTGCTTGCGCATTTGCGACAGGACCACGTTGCGGCGCTGTACCGAGCGCTGGGGATTCGTGACCGGATTATAGTAATTCGTGCCTTTGAGCATGCCCACCAGGGTGGCGCTTTCCAGGATGTCGAGCTTGGCGGCTGTCGTATTGAAATACGTGCGCGCCGCCATCTCGACGCCGAAGGTGTTGTACAGGAAAGGGACCGTATTCAGGTAGGATTCCAGGATCTCATCCTTGGTATAGGCCGATTCGATCTTGACAGCCGTAATCATTTCCTTGAGCTTGCGGTTGATGGTGCGCGAACGGCCTATTTCTTCCGGAAACATATTGCGCGCCAGCTGCTGGCTGATGGTCGAGCCGCCCTGCGGATCGCCGAGAAGGGTGTGCAGCACCGAGCCGAAGGTACGCGTGAAATCGATGCCGTGATGGTTCCGGAAGCGGTGGTCTTCGGTGGCGATCAGCGCGGCGATCATGTGCGGCGAAATCTGCGCCAGGGTCACGCGCTCCTGCAAGCCCTCTTCGAAACTGGCCAGTTCCTTGCCGTCGGCCGACACCAGGACCGAGGCCTTGGCCGCACGCGTTTGCTTAAGATCGGCAACGCCTGGCGTGAACGGCAGCAAGACCAGCACCCAGACCAGCAGTATCGCGAACGGCAGGCCGACGCACCACAGCAGCGGCAGGCCGAAGCGTTTGTACGGCGGTTGCGCCATCAGGTAAGCATGTACGCGGCGCATGCGCTCGCCCGCAGCCGCGCCTGCCATGCGCAAGCCTTGTCCCAGTCGTCCCATCAGATTGCGGTCGTCGCCCACGTTTGCTTCCTTGCTTAAAAGTCATTAACTTGCCATACAGTATATCCGAGGGTGTGCACGCGCATGCGCGCATCGGCGTGCACCGAACAGACTAGCGTGCTTCCTGATAGACGCACGTGGTTTTGTCCTACGCAGGTGTTGCCAGTGCGCCTACTCCCTGTACGAACGAGTCCGCCTATGATGACATTTCTGCTACAAGACAGGCAGCCAGGAAATATCCCAGCCACCCGGTAGCGCAATAGTTACCATAGAAAATATCAGGAGCACACCATGAGAACCGCACCGTCGACCACTCGTAACACGCCAAAAACCATGCCAGGCGGCCAGAAAGCGCAGGACGCAATCGCGCTGCTGATCGAGGACCACGAGAACGTGAAGCAGATGTTCGAACAGTACGAAGGCTTGGGCGACCGCGCGCATGCGACCAAGAAAAAACTGTCGATGCAGATTTGCATCGAACTGACCAAGCACGCGACGGCCGAGGAAGAAATTTTCTACCCAGCAGTACGCGCAGCAACCAAGAAGAACGAAGACCTGGTCGATGAAGCTACCGTCGAGCACGCATCGGCCAAAGATCTGATCGCCCAAATCATGGAGATGGAAGCGACCGACGACCTGTTCGATGCCAAGGTCAAAGTGCTGTCCGAGATGATCGAGCACCACGTCGAGGAAGAAGAAAACGAAATGTTTCCGAAGGCGCGAGACGCCGGCCTGGATCTGGAAGCGCTGGGGCAGCAAATTGCCGAGCGTAAAGCACAGATCACAGTGTAATTGGCAGCAAGGTCCCGCCACGGCGGGATGGCAAACGGTTCCTCCTCAGCCCGCTGATATCTGACGCGGGTTGACGGGGAACCGTTTGCCTTGGGACTTTGATTGATAGCCGCTCTCATGAGCGTTATGTGCGTGAATGCGGCGCCTTCCATCAGGCAATACTGCCCGGGATAATACGATACCGGGCAGACCTTGGCGTTTCAGTGAAATTCTTTGCAGTTCCAGCTGCGCCCCACTTATAATCGTCGCGGGAACGATGGTGTAATGGAAGCACAGCCCCACTTCATGGGTCCGGCGTTGGTTCGACCCCAACTCGTTTCCAATGACTTATTAATGCGGGCGAAAGCAACGCAGGTGTACGCGGCGTTGTTGAGCGACGATGGAGCCAGGTGCAAGGATCCATCGTCTTCCCTGCCGCTACTGCGGGTTGATCTGCCACCAGTTCATATTCCAACCACCCACGCGCGCATAGATCGCCAGGTCCTGCTGTCCGGCTTCCAGGTAGGCGCTCGCCGTCACCGTCTGCCAGTTCTGCCATCCACCTGTGTTGGGCACGGCCACCGTCGCCAGGTCGGCGCCATTCTTGCTCAACGCGAATTGTCCGCCGTTATGGATGGTGGCGACCCGGAATTGCAGGCTGTACCAGCCGGCCTTCGGCACAGTGACCGGATAGCTCATCCAGTCGTTATTGTCGACATTGCTGACGTTAAAGCCGCCACCCGCATCGCTGGTCGTTTCCATGCGCATGCCGCTGTGCGTGGTGAACATTTCCGCTTCGATTTTCGCGCCCACCGCCGGCTTCCAGTTCATCCAGTAGGCGATGCTTTCGTTGCGCACCAGTGGCTGCGTGGCGAAGCCGCGGAAGTAGCTTTCGATCTGCGCGCTCGATGCCGTGCTGACGTTCAAACTGCCCAGAGCGCCCCCATTGCTGCTGTTGCTCGCCATGCCCCAGCCCCAGGAGTTGGTGTCGCCATTCGAGCCGCCATAGCTGACGGTCTTGTAGGCCCAGTTGGTCGCCGCCCAGCCGAACATATTGTAGGCGTCGTAAGTCTTGCGGGTCATCTGCCCGCCATAGCTTCCCAGCAAAGTCCACGGCTGGAATTCGCCGATCAGAAATGGCGTATTCAATCCGGTCAGCCTGGCGTTCCAGTCGCAGCTCTCGCCGCTGCCGTTGACGTTGCAGTGCAGCCAGTTGGCGTGCATATTGGCCTGGTTGGCCGCGCCCTGCACTTCGTTCCAGCCCCACAGTCCCGGATAGAAATGCATCCAGAACGCTACGTTGGTCAAGCCACGCGTGTTCGGGTTGCCGTAGGCATCGATGCCGCTGTTGTGGCCCGGCAGCAGGATCACGTGCTCCGGATCCTTGGCCCGCACCACGTTGAACAGTTCATAGGCGTAATTGGCCAGGGTGGTCGCGTCCGTCCCCCATGGCTCGTTCAGCAAGTCGTAGGCGGCCACGGCGGTGCGGCCACGGTAGCGCTCGGCAATCTTGTCCCATAGCCACTTGGTACGGTCGCGGTAGGCCGCGTTCGACCACAGCTGCGCCGGTCCCACGCAGCCATCGTGCTGCTCGGTCGCGGCTGCCTGCCCGCCCACGGTGCCGTGCAGGTCGAGAATCACGTACATGCCGCGCTTTTCCGCTTCGTTAATGGCGAAGTCCAGGTGCTTCCACGCATCGGCGCGCAGGTTGTAGGGGCTGTACTCGTTTTCCACCAGGCTGAAATAGAAAGGCACGCGCACCACGTTCATGCCCATGCCCTTGATCAGGTCGAAGTCGCGCGTGGTGATCCAGCTGTCGCGGTACACGCCCATCAGGCGCTCTTTCTCGGCGTTGCCGAAACGCTGCGCCAGGGTGGCTTCGAGCGTGCACTGGTCGTTGACCAGGCCGTTGCTGTTGGACATGCTGTTGTTCATCATCCAGAACTCCAGCTGCAACCAGTTGCCCAGGTTGACGCCGCGCAGGTTGACGCGCTTGCCGCTGCTGTCGACCCAGTAGCGTCCGTTCTGGCGGATCGCCGGCAGTCTGGCCGACGTGCCCTCCGCACTGAAGTTGATCCAGTTCAGGTTGAAGCCGCCGCCTTTGGCGAACACGGCCAGGCTCTGCGGCCCGGCGTTGAGGAACACGCGCGAGCTGATCGTCTGCCAGGTCTGCCAGCCGCCGGTGTTGGGCACGCCGACGGCCTCGCTGATGTCTTTGGCGTTCTGGCTCAGCACCAGCTGGCCGCTGGTGCCGGCGGACGCCACCCGGTATTGCACCGTGTACCAGCCGGCGGTCGATGGATTGACCGAATAGCTCATCCAGTCGTTACTCTCGATCCAGCCGACATTGGCACCGCCGCCCGCGTCCGCCGTCGCCTCGGTGGCCACGCCCTGCATCGACGCATACGACTCGGCTTCGAGCTTGCCCGGCAAGGCGGTCTGCGCGGCGCAGGCGAGGCTGAACAGGCTGCCCGCCAGCGCCCACATCAACTGCGGCACGGCACGCCTCGGTTCCCTGTAAAGGGTCAGTTTCATGGAAAGTCTCCTGTGGTGATGAGGAGCAGCTGGCCAGTGCCGCGCTGCGGGAAGACACGGATGCGGTGACGTTCTTGGAAACGCTCCCAGTTCCGTGTAATTGATGGTATTGATTTCGCATGGCGGCGTCAACGACAATATAAAAAGCCGTCGGGAAATTAGCCTTGATGCGCCAACAGGTGGATGATCCTGCGGGAAGTTTGCGGGGGTATACAACCCTTTCCGACTGCAAATTTCGTCAGTGATTTTCGGCGGACTCGGCCTACGTTTGTCCTACATGACGGTTGCGAGTGATCCTACTCAAAGGCTCGGCCCGCTGACTTAAGATGTCTCTACTCGCTTCCGAACGAGAAGTTTGAAAGTGAAAACCAGGAAGTTCCTGCAGTACATTTCGATTAAAAACATTAGGAGAAATTATCATGGCATCGAACAACAATCAAGGCGGTAACAAAGACAATAACGCATCGAACAGCGGCTCGGGCAGCAGCGCGAAATCCGGTTCGCAAAGCGGCAGCAAAGGCAGCCAGGGCAACAACCAGAGCGATACCAGCAACCGCGGTTTCGCTTCGATGGACCCTGAGCAGCAGCGCGAGATTGCAGCCGAAGGCGGCCGTGCAGCCCACGCCTCCGGCAATGCCCATGAGTTCACCTCCGAAGAAGCACGCGAAGCAGGCAAGCTGAGCCATAGCGGCGGCGGCAACCAGCAAAGCGGTTCGGGCAACAGCAAGCAAAGCGATTCGGACAGCGGTTCGTCGCGCGGCTCGTCGGCCAGCAACAAGAGCGATTCCGACAGCGGGACCTCGCGCGGCGGCAACAAGCAGAGCGGCTCCTCGGATGACGATTCTTCGTCCGGCGGCAAATCCGGCGGTTCGACCAACGCCAGCTCGGGCGGTTCCAAGTCGGGCTCCGGTTCGGGTTCCAGCTCGGGCAGCAAAAGCGCCAAATAAGCCAGCCTGACCCCTGCCCCGCTGTTGCGGGGCAGCCAGATGCGACAAGA
This sequence comes from Massilia aquatica, assembly GCF_011682045.1. GTDB lineage: Bacteria > Pseudomonadota > Gammaproteobacteria > Burkholderiales > Burkholderiaceae_D > Telluria_A > Telluria_A aquatica. Next base: position 56,922 of record NZ_VVIW01000022.1, read on the forward strand.
GCCTGCTATACGCAGGCTGTTGTCGTTTATCGTTTGTCGGATACGATTGCAATTGCGCCCGGCGCCAACGCCGGCAGGCGGGCCGTGCGGCGCCCCGCCCCGATTAACGGAACTTTTTCGGGTGACGCTGGCGCGCCGCCGCATTCTGCGACTGCAGCATCGAATCGACCCGTTCCGACGCGCTGCGCGCCAGTTCCTGCGCCAGCGCCACGCTCGGAAAGAATTCCGGCTCGCGGTACGCCAGCCAGGCGTAGGCCGAATACAGGCGGCAACTATCCTCCACTTCCTGCAGGTTCTGCCACGCCAGCTGGCTTATATCCTCATGCAACTTGCACACCTTTTTCTTGGCCAGCGACTGCGCCCACATTTCCCAGGCGCGGTGCAGGGACGGCACCTTGGTCGAGACAGGCACCAGCGAGAGCATGAATTTCTCCGCCACCGACAAGGGCAAGGTATCGAGCCACTCGGCGCGCTCGGACTGCTCCTCGGTAATACGCGGATAGAAAAAGCCATCCGGCACATCGATATTGTGGACAAAGCGCTTGAGCAGGCGCACCAGCGAGGTTTCGTCGGTCACCGCCGCGATGCGGTGCAGGTGTTCGAGCGACGGCGCGACCGGAAAGCCGGTGGCGTTGAGCGGCGCCAGCTTTTCCTTGAGCAAGGCGCGCATGACTTCATGCGTCTCGTCATCGTAACCGGCCACCTTGCCCTCCTCGTGCACGCCGTAGCGCCCGGCGCGGCCGGCGATCTGGCGCGCCAGCGAGGCTGAAATCTCTTCTTCGTCCACCCCGTTGAATTTGACGGTGGTGGTCATCACGATGCGTTCGATCGGCATGTTCAGGCCCATCGCCAGCGCATCGGTGCCGACCACGATATCGGCCGAGCCATCGCGGAAGCGCTCGGCCTGGGCGCGCCGCACCTCGGGCGCCAGGTTGCCGTACACGGTCGCCACCGACAAGCCCATCTCGGTGATCATGTCGCGCCACATCAGCACCTCGCGCCGCGAAAAGCAGATCACCGCGTCGCCGCGCTTGAGGTTGCGCAATTTGCGCACCGCGCCCGACTCCATCGACAGCGGCGCCATGCGCTTGAGCAGATGCACTTCGAGCGGACATTCGAGGCGCGCCGCCAGGGCCTCGATCGCGCGCCGCGCTTCAGGCGCGCCGACCAGGTACACCACCGAGGCCGGGGCGCCGCACACGGCCGCGGTCCAGGCTGCGCCACGGTCGCGGTCGGCCAGCATCTGGATCTCGTCGATGACGGCCACCTCGACCGGAGTGCGCGAATCGAGCATCTCGACCGTGCTGGCCACGTGGGTACCGTTCTCGGCGATGCGGCGCTCCTCGCCCGTGACCAGGCTCACCGCCAGCGGCTCGCCATGCGGACGCGCCGCTTGCAGGCGCTCGAAATTTTCCAGCGCCAAGAGGCGCAGCGGGGCAAGATACACGCCGGATTTGGCCTTGGCCAGCGCCTCCATGGCGCGGTGGGTCTTGCCCGAATTGGTGGGCCCAAGCAAGGCGATGAACTTGCGCGGCATGCGGCGCGCCACCTCGAACGAGGCCGGATACTCGGCCAGGTTGATGCTGGCGCGGGTGCGCGCGGCGTGGCGCTCCTCCTGGGCGCGCTCGACCGCGTGGGCCACGCGCTGCGCGATGCGCTCGAACAGGTAGCTGGCCGGCTCCGAGGTTTCCATTTCGAACAGCGGGCCGAGGAAGGTGGCCGCGTCCAGATTGTGATCCTCGCACTCGCCTGAAATATCGCGCACGAACACGCGCACGCTCTGGTGCAGCTCGTCAATAGTGCGTTCCGACACCCGTTCGCGCAGCAGGGCGCGCTTGGTATCCGCATCCATCTTGCGCCACTTGCCGGGGCGCGCCAGCACGCCCTGGGCCGGGACCAGGTGATACGGCACATTCAGGCCGCCCTCGTCGACCGCGCCGGAAAATTGCAGGAAGACCCGGCCTTCCAGCTTAACCAGGCGCACGGTCTGCGGATCGAAACCGAGCTCGGCGACCAGCGTATCGTCGTCGCTGTTGTCGTTGGCGGAAGGGGGTAATTGCTGAGTTGAAGATGCTGTCATTGGTGCTATTCAAAAATTATATACGCGATGAACGTGCACTATATCGCGTCCGCGCCGCTTGCGTAACAGGAAACATTTCCTAACCGGGGTCAGACCTCAATTAAGAAACTTTCTTAATTGAGGTCTGACCCCGGTTAAGAAATTAATTGTCGCAGCGCAGGAGTTGGACCAGGGCGGCGGCGTGGTCGGCGGCAGCTTGGGCCGCGGCCGCCTGCATGGCGCGATAGCGCGTCAGCACCTCGCGGCCCATTTCGGTCACGCCGGCGCCGCCGCCCTGGCTGCCGCCAGCCGCGCTGCGCACCAGCGGCACGCCGAAGCTGTTGTTCATCACGTCCACCAGCAACCATGCGCGCCGGTACGACATGCCCATCGCGCGCGCCGCCGCACTGATCGATCCGGTGCGGCCGATCGCGTCAAGCAGGTCGGCCTTGCCGGGACCCATGGCGATCTCGTCGCCGTGCATCAGGCGCAGCTTGACGTCGATGCGCCCTGCCCGCTCCTGCTTGCCGTCCTTGTTCACCATGGCCCTACCCTCCCGACAGCAGCGCCGCCGCCTTGACCTGGGCCCACACCGGCATGCCCGCTTCCAGCCCCAGCTGGTCGCACGAACGCCGCGTGATGCGCGCCAGCAGCGCGGTGCCGCCGGCGTCAAGGCGCAGCATGACGTGTGCCGGGTCAATGCCCGGCGCAATCTGCACCACCGTCGCGCGCAGCTGGTTGAGAATCGAACTGCCGGCCTGCGCCACCAGCGCCACGCTGACGTCGCGCGCCAGCACGCGCAGCCGCAGGCGCGTGCCCGCCGCCAGCGGCGCGTGCGCAATGTACATGGTCCCGCCCGCCGCTTTTAGGCTCAGCAGGCCGTAGTCGCTGTCGACGCTCTCGACCACGCCTTCAACCAGCGCACCGGCCTCATCCAACATGCCGCGCGTGACTTCCGGCAGCACCAGGGTGTCGGCCGCCGGGCCGCTGGCAACGATGCGCCCGCCGTCAAGCAGGACGATATGGTCGGCCAGGCGCGCCACTTCCTGCGTCGAGTGGCTCACGTACAGCATGGGAATGGCCAGCTCGGCCTGCACCCGTTCCAGATAGGGCAGCACGTCATCCTTGCGCCGCGCGTCGAGCGAGGCCAGTGGTTCATCCATGAGCAGCAGGCGCGGCGCGCCCAGCATGGCGCGCGCGATTGCCACCCGCTGCCGCTCGCCGCCGGATAATCCCTCGGGCCGGCGCCCGAGCAGATGGCCGATGCCAAGCAGCGCCACGGCGTGCGCCATGACCCTGGCGCCATCGGCGGCGCGCGCCCGCTTGCGGGCAAAATCGAGGTTGCCCTGGACCGACAGGTGGGCAAACAGGCTCGCTTCCTGGAACACATAGCCGAGCGCGCGCTGGTGCGTAGGCAGGAACACGCCGGCGGCGTCATCCTGCCACACCTCGCCGTTGACTTCGAGATAGCCGCCGGCATGGCGTTCCAGCCCGGCAATCGCGCGCAGCAAGGTGGTCTTGCCGGAGCCGGAGTGGCCGAACAGCGCACTCACGCCACGCCCCGGCAAGTCGAGCCGGACCTGCATGGCGAAGCCGCTGCGCCGGATGTCGAAGCGCATGCGGATCGCTTCGCCCTGCCCTGCGGCGCTGCTCACAGCGTCCTGCGCGGTGGGTTGAAGCGGTACAGCAGCAGCAAGGCGACGAAGCTGATCACCAGCATGCCGCCGGACAGCCAGTGCGCCTGGGCATATTCGATCGCTTCCACATGCCCGTAAATCTGCACCGACACCACCCGCGTCTGATGTGGAATATTCCCGCCGATCATCATGACCACGCCGAATTCACCGACCGTATGGGCAAACCCGAGGGTCGCGGCGGTAATAAAGCCCGGCTTGGCCAGCGGCAACACCACCGAAAAAAAGGTGTCGAGCGGGCTGGCGCGCAGGGTGGCCGCCACTTCGAGCGGACGCGGGCCGATCGCCTCGAAGGCGTTTTGCAGCGGCTGGATCACGAAGGGCATCGAATACAGCAGCGAGCCGATCACCAGCCCGGTAAACGTAAACGGCAGCAGCCCCAGGCCGAGTCCTTGCGTGAGATGCCCGAGCGGGCCGTTCGAGCCCATCGCCACCAGCAGGTAAAAGCCAAGCACGGACGGCGGCAGCACCAGCGGCAGCGCGACGATGGCGCCGACCACGCTCTTGGCGCGCGAGCGGGTTTGCGACAGCCACCATGCCAGCGGCGTGCCCAACAGCAGCAGCAATACCGTGACGATGGCCGCCAGTTTCAGGGTCAGCCAGATCGCGCCCCAGTCGTCCGCGCTGAGCATGCGGCCCTACAGTCCGTAGCCGTAGGCGCGCATCACGGCACGCGCCGGCGCGCCGCGCAGGTAGCGCAGGAAAGCGATCGCGGCCGGCTGGTCCTTGCCCGCCGCCAGCAGCAGCGCATCTTGCTTGATCGGTGCGTACATTTCCTGCGGCACTACCCAGGCCGAGCCCGTTTCCGGCTTGCCGCCGCCCTTGATTTGCGACATGGCCACAAAGCCCAGCGGCGCCGCGCCCGAGACGACAAATTGATGGGCTTGGGCAATGCTGTCGCCCTGCACCAGGGTGGGCGCCAGGCGCTCGTGCAAGCCCAGCTTCTCCAGGGTCTGCATGGCGGCCGCGCCGTACGGGGCCAGCTTGGGGTTGGCGATGGCCAGGTGGGTGAACTTGCCGCCGCCGAGCACGTCGCCACGCTGGTCCACCAGGCCCGCCTGCGGACTCCACAAGACCAGCTTGCCGATGGCGTAGGTAAACCGCGAGCCCGGCGCAGCGTTGCCTTCGCGCTCCAGCCGCGCCGGGGTCTCGTCATCGGCCGCCAGCAGCACCTGGAACGGCGCGCCGTTCTTGATCTGGGCGTAGAACTTGCCGGTGGCGCCGATCGTGGTCAGCACCTTGTGCCCGCTTTCGCGCTCGAAAGCGGTCGCGATCTCTTTCATTGGTCCGGTGAAATTGGCGGCCACGGCCACGTGCACCTCGTCAGCGCTGGCAATCCCGGCCGCCATCAGGGCGAGCCACAAGCTGGCTAGTCGAAACATGTTGTTACTCCAATCATGGTCAAGGCGGAGGCGCCGCGCATGGCGCTATATCCGATTATATACGACGGCATTTTGTGATACGGAAAAGTCCGCCGCCGGTGATGTGCGGGTGCGTTCGCACAGTGGGGCCGGTGTGGTGAATATGCGACCAATGAACGAATTTCGTCACGTATCGACAGCGTCAAACGCATAATGATTGCAACGATGGCGCGCGGAAATGTCACAAGATGGCGCGGCGATAACGATGTTTCACTCTCCACAAGGAAACGCTGATGAGTCTGTCTAATATGAAAATCGGAACGCGCCTGTACCTGGGTTTCGCCGCCGTGGTGCTGCTGCTGGTCGTGCTGGTCAGCGTGGCGTACGCCAACTTCCAGAAACTCAGTGCAGCGAACGATATCAATGTGCACACCTACCAGGTGACGGCCGAAGTCAACGGCGCCCTGGCGCAGCTGATCAACATCGAAACCGGCCAGCGCGGTTTCCTGCTGACCGGCAATCCGGCCTCCCTCGAACCCTACAATGCCGGCAAGGCCGCTTTCCTCAAGCATGTGGCGAGGGCAACCTCGTTCACGTCCGATAATCCGGTCCAGCAGGAACGCCTGCAACGCCTGCAACGCGAACAGGAGGCATGGCTGGCGAGCGCGGTCGACCCCGCCATCGCGCTGCGCAAGGCGGCGGCGGATGGCGACATGGCGGGTGTGGTCGCGGCCGAAAAAGAAGGCAAGGGCAAGAAAGGCATGGATGCCATGCGCGGCCTCATCGCCGAGATTACCGGCGCCGAAGAAATGCTGCTGGTGCAGCGCGCCAGGGACGCCAAGGCGCTCGATGCGCAGACGGCCGGGATGCTGGTCGGCGGCGGCGTGCTGGCCGCCGTGCTCGCCGCCGTCATCGCCGTCTGGCTCGCCCGCAACATCACCGTGCCGCTGGGCCGTGCCGTGGCCTTCGCCCAGCAGGTGGCCGAGGGCGACCTGACCGCCCATGTCGACGCCAGTTCCACGGATGAAATCGGCGAATTGCTGGCGGCGCTCAAGACCATGAACACCGCGCTGGCGCGCATCGTCGGCGAGGTGCGCACCGGCACCGACACGATCGCCACGGCATCGGCGGAAATATCGTCCGGTAACTTCGACCTGTCGTCCCGCACCGAGCAGCAAGCCGGATCGCTGGAAGAAACCGCCTCCTCCATGGAAGAGCTGACCGCCACCGTCAAGCAGAACGCCGACAATGCGCGCCAGGCCAACCAGCTGGCCACCGAAGCGTCCGACGTGGCGGTGCGCGGCGGCGCCGCCGTGTCGCAAGTGGTGGAGACGATGGGCGCGATCAACGATTCGGCCAAGAAAATTGTCGACATCATCGGCGTGATCGACGGCATCGCTTTCCAGACCAATATCCTGGCGCTCAATGCCGCCGTGGAAGCGGCCCGCGCCGGCGAACAGGGGCGCGGCTTCGCGGTCGTGGCGTCGGAAGTACGCAATCTGGCCCAGCGCTCGGCCGGTGCGGCCAAGGAAATCAAGGCGCTGATCGACAATTCGGTCGAAAAAGTCGAGCTCGGCACGCGCCTGGTGGACCAAGCCGGCGTGACCATGGGCGAAGTGGTCGGCAGCGTGCGCCGCGTCAATGACATCATCAGCGAAATCGCCAATGCCAGCGACGAGCAGCGCGCCGGCATTGAGCAGGTCAACGCGGCCATTACCCAGATGGACGAGGCGACCCAGCAGAACGCGGCGCTGGTCGAACAGGCCGCCGCCGCATCGGCCTCGATGCAGGAGCAAGCCGCGCAACTGGCCGAGGTGGTCAGCGTGTTCAAGCTCGATGGCGCCGCCGCCCTGGTGCGGCCGGTTCTTGCGCGCAAGCCGGCGCCGGTGGTAGCGCCCGCGCCCGCGGCACGCGCCGCCGCGCCGCGCAAGGCGATCGCTGCCGCCAGGCCGGCGCCTGCCAAACAGAGCGCGGCCGCCAGCGGTGGCGACGATGGCTGGGAAGAGTTCTAACCCTGGCGCACTGCCTCCCCGCAGCGGCCGTCAGCTGCGGTGATACGTGAGCGCGCTGGCAATGCAGAACGCCAGCGCATCGACCGGCGGCGCGGCCGATTGCTCGAAGACCAGCGCGCGGCTGCCGTCGAACACGAAGTCGTGCGGAAAGATGCTGCGAAAGGTGTCGACCAGGGTGGTATTGCAATTGAAATAGATCGCGTACTGCGCCGGCGCCGATTTTTTCCAGGCGAGCCGAATCGTGCTGCCGCCCTTGCTCTCGGTGGTGAGGTAGGCGGGCTCGCCCCACTTGAGCGTTTCCTCGATCGCCCCGACACCCTCGGTCGACGCCGCCGTGGCGAAAATCAGTTCGCGCAGCGCCAGCAGCCGCGCGCGTACCGCAGCGGGATAGGTGGCGTAGGTGCGCTGCACGGCGGCGTTACGAAAGGGCGTGATCGGCGCAGTCATGCGTATCCTGTCGGAGTGCGGCGCCGGCGCGCCCTTCCCGCCTACGCCGCGATTTTTTTCGATACGAAGCGCGCCGCCATCAGCGCGCTGGCCAGCCCCACCACGATGGCCGCAGTGCTGCCCGAAAATCCCACCGCCGTGTTGGCAGCGATCTTGCCCACCTTGGGCTTGAGCAATTCCAGCCGGCGCCTGGTCATCTGCGCGCCCAGTTCATTGAGGCGATCCTTGTCCAGCATGCGCTCGGCCTCGGGCAGCAGCACCGTTTCTTCATCGGCCACGTGGTGCATGACGTCGCGCATCAGCTCGTGCAACAGCTGGTCGTGGCGGCGCTCAGTCGGCGCGGTGGCGCGCAGCTCGCCGATCAGGCGCCGCATCTCATCATGTTCGGGCTCGCTTTTGCGGATCACCGGCTCGTCGCCGTTCAGGCGCCTCAGGACCGGGTAAAACACTTCTTCTTCCAGTGTCGCATGGATCTCGAGCGCGTCGCAAATCGTTTCGGCCAGCGCTTTCTTGACGCTCGCGCGCGCGGCCGTGGTGTACTGGTGGAACGTCACCAGCACGTGCGAGTGATCGAAGCGGATCATGTCGGTTACCGACGGGCTTAATTTATTCAAAGAAAACATAGTTTTTCCTCCTGACAGGTGATGCCTTCATGATAAATACACCCGCCGGATTTTCGCGTAGGACCTTACCTCTTTGCGGTGTCGGCTTAGTCCATCGCCTAGCGTTCATTGCGTCCGTGCAGGAACTCACGGTACCAGCGCCCGCTGCTTTTCACGGTGCGCTGCTGGGTCTCGAAGTCGACGTGGACGATGCCGAAGCGGCGCAGATAGCCTTCCGACCATTCGAAATTGTCCAGCAGGCTCCAGGCGAAGTAGCCTTTCACATCCACGCCCTGCTCCTGCGCGGCGCGCACGGCGGCCAGGTGGCGCGCCAGGTAGTGGCGGCGCGCCTCGTCGTCGACGCTGCCGTCGGCCTGCACCGCGTCGTCGTAGGAAGAACCGTTTTCGGTCACATACACGGGGCCGGGCTGGTACTCGCGCGCGATGCGCAGCAGCAGTTCGGTCAGGCCGTCGGGCGCGACTTCCCAGCCGAAATCGGTGCGCTCGCGGTCCTGCGGCAAGGCCACCTCGGTGCGCAGGAAGCCGGCCGGCGCGCCCCTGCCTGGAACATCGCGCACCACCTCCGGAAAGTAGTAATTGAGGCCGACGAAATCGGTCGGCGCGGCGATGGCGTCCATGTCGCCTTCCAGCACCGCTGGCGCGGCCGCGCCCAGCAGCGCCAGCGTCTCTTGCGGATAACCGCGCCCATACAGCGGATCGAGGAACCAGCGGTTGCGAAAGCCGTCGTGGCGCGCCACGGCCTGGCGGTCCGCCTCGCTGTCGGACGCTGGACGGATCGGGTGCAGGCTCAGGGCGATGCCGACCTGCGCCTGCGGCACATTGGCGCGGATCACCGGCGTGGCCAGGCCGTGCGACAGCAGCACGTGGTGGCATACCTGGAGCGCGGTGGCGGCGTCGCGCAGGCCCGGCGCGTGCATGCCGTCGAGGTTACCGTGCATGGCGGTGCACCATGGCTCGTTGTGGGTGATCCAGTGGCGCACCCGGTCGCCCAGGCGGCGCGTGACCACGTCGGCATAGTCGACAAAGGCGTCGACGGTGGCGCGGTTGGCCCAGCCGCCCTGGTCCTGCAAGGCTTGCGGCAGGTCCCAGTGGTACAGCGTGGCCCACGGCTGCAGGCCGCGTTCGAGCATGCCGTCGACCAGGCGCGAATAGAAGTCGAGCCCCGCTTCGTTGGGCGGCTGGCCCGGGCCGCTGAAAATACGCGGCCAGGCGATCGAGAAGCGGTAAGCGTTCAGGCCGAGCGACTGGCCGATGTCGAAGTCCTCGGGCCAGCGGTGGTAATGGTCGCAGGCGACCTGGCCGTTGGCGCCGTCGCGGATCTTGCCGGGTATGGCGCTGAAGGTGTCCCAGATCGACGCCACGCGCCCGTCGGTGCTGCCCGCGCCCTCGATCTGGAAGGCCGATGTCGAACAGCCCCACAGGAAGTCGTCGCCGAAACTGGCGCGTGCAAGGGGCTGGTGCGGGGCGTTTTTCTGGATGGTCATAGAAGGATCGGTCAGTTTAAAGTTGCTCGATGAGAAATTGGAATCGCTTCCACTTTAACACAAAAAAAAGCCCCGGCAAGGGCGATGGGAGAATATTTGTTGCGCTTGAGTTAAGGTTTCCGGCAGCGTCGGAGCGTCGCTGCCGGCATCAGCTACGCTGCCGGGATGTCCCTGGCGCGCCCCAGCGACGCCCGCAGCGCAATCGTCACCGGATAATCATGCGTGACCGGCCGCTCCATGCCATAGCAGCGATTGAGCAGGCAATTCAAGCCGCTCAGGGTCATCTCGGTCCACGGCATATGCACGGTCGTCAGGCGCGGCGCCGTGTATTCGGCGCTGTTGGTATCGTCGTAGCCCAGCACCGACACCTGCTCCGGCACCGCGATGCCGGCCTGCTGGAAGTACGACAGCGCGCCCACCGCCATGTCGTCGTTGGCGCAAAAGACAGCGGTAAACGGATAGCCCGATTCGGCCAGCTCGCGGGCCGCCTCCCACCCGCCCCTGGGCGCGAAGTCGCTTTCGGCCACCCACAGGCCGTCGGTGTCGATGCCGGCTTTGGCCAGCTCGCCCAAAAAGCCGTCGATGCGCTCGACGTTATCGGGCGCGCCGCGCGGGCCGGCGATGACGGCGATGTCGCGATGCCCTTCGCGCAGCAGGGCCTGCGCCGCCAGCCGCCCGCCCAGCAGATGGTCGATGGTGAAGCTCTGGCTGGCGATCGACGGCACGCTGTGATTGAGCAGCACCAGGCGCGACTTGCGCGGCCCGAGCGCGGCGATATCTTCATCGCGCAGCACGTTACTCATCACCAGCACGCCGTCGCAGCCGCGCTCCTTGAGGAAATCGATGCCCTGCACCGCCTGCGTGCGCTCGTCGTCGCTGCCGATGCCGAAACCGACCACCATGTTCAGCCCCGCCGCGCGCAGCTCGGCGTAAATGAGCTTGAGGATCGGCGTGTAAAAGGTGCCGCTCAGGTAGGGTATGTACACCCCGATCATCTGCGAGCTGCCCAGCATCAGCGTGCGCGCCGCGTACGAAGGATGGAATTCGAGTTCCTCGATCGCCTTGCGGACCCGCGCCAGCGTCTTGGGCGAGACCGCCCCCTTGCCGCTGACGACACGCGAGGCGGTTCCGAGGCCGACCCCGGCCCGCAATGCTACGTCTTTGAGAGTTGCCACGCGCGCTTGTTCCGTTCAAAAATAGGGACTAAAAAAAGGCAGCATACTGCATCCGGGTGCCCTCTCACAAGCGCGCAGCGCCTCACTGCTCGCTGCGCAGCGCCGCCGCGATCTGCTTTTGCGCCTTCTCGACCGGCATTCTGGTGTTCCAGAAGGCGGTCAGCACGTCCTGCATGGCGCCGTTCTGGTCGGGCGTCAGGTACACCTCGCCGATGCCGACATGGCGCGTGCGGTCCTTCATGATGGCCATGCCGGCGCGCGCGCACGGGTCCATGCTTGATGAGTCGACGTCGCCGCGGATCGGGATCGAGCCTTTGAGCTTGCTGAAGGCGACCTGGGTGCCGGGCGCCACCACCACGCTGGCCAGCAGCTTCTGGTACTTGACCTGCTGCGCATTCGACGTCTTGGGGAACACGAAAGCGTCGCCCTGGATCAGGTAGGGCGAGCGCGGGCCGAAGCCGGCGATGCAGCCGTAATCCTTGCCGGCGCTCTGGCGCGCGGCGGAAAATTCGCCCTTGGCCCAGTCGCCCATCACCTGCACCCCGGCCTTGCCGGCGATGACCAGGGCGGTGGCGTCGTTCCAGTTGCGCCCCGGCGCGCCGGCGTCCACATACGATTGCAGGCGCTTGAAGTTAAGCAGAACGCGGCGGAAGGCCTCGGAATTGATGGCCGCCGGATCGCGCTCGCGCAGCACCTTCAGGTACAGGTCGGTGCCGCCCATGTGCGCCAGCATCGACAGGAACAGGATGTTTTCCTGCCACGGCTGGCCACCGTGGGCCAGGGGAATGATGCCGGCGGCCTTGAGCTTGTCGAGCGCGGCGAACAGTTCATCGACGCTGGCCGGCTCCCTGGCGATGCCGGCCTTCTGGAAGGCGGCCTTGGAATACCAGATCCAGGCCTGCATGTGGATATTGACCGGCACCGCGTAGTAATGGCCCTTGACGCGGATCACGTTCAGGACCGGCTCGGGCAGGAACTTGTCCCAGCCTTCCCTGAGGGCGACGTCGTCGACGTTATTGAGCATGCCCTGCTCGACCAGGTCGGTGAACTGCTTGGTGGTGTTGAACTGGGCCGCCATCGGGGCGTTGCCGCCGACGATGCGGTTGACCGCCACCGCGCGCGCCTGGTCGGCGCCGGCAATGGCGGTGTCGGTCCAGACCCCGCCGGCGGCGCGGTAGGCGTCGGCGATGGTGCGCACCGCGGCAGCTTCGCTGCTCGAGGTCCACCAGTGGATCACTTCCGGTTTGGGGTCGGCGCCGAAGGCGGCGCCGCTGCTTGCCAGCGCCAGCGCGGCGGCCAGAATGCGTTGTTTCAACGTGGGTCTCCTGGTTGAGCAGGTCTGCGCCCGCTTCGCAATTGGAAGGCTTTCCAATTTAGTCGGCTGACTATATCATTCAAAGAATTTCAATGTCAACGCGCAAACACCCCGCAGCGCCGTGACATCGTTTTCACCACCCTGTCCGCATGGAGCGCCCTTGTTCAATCCCCGTCCCACCGTCCGTTACGTCGCCATTCCCGGCCAGGCGCCCTGCGCGGTGGTGGACGACTTTTTGCTCGACCCGCATGCGCTGGTGGCCAGGGCGGTGGCTGACCAGGCGCGCTTCGCCGTCGATCCGGCCAATTATTATCCCGGCCCGGAACTGGACCTGGGGCGCGATACGGCGCTGCGCCTCGATGAATTCTTCATCCAGCACATCCGCCGCGCACTGGGCGCGCAGCGCACCATCAGCGTGGCGGCGCGCCTGGCGTTGGCCACCCTGGCACCGCGTGAGCTGCATCCCTTGCAGCGCCTGTGCCACCGCGACTGCGCCGAACTGGCCCCCGGCACCGGCGCGGCGGCGGCCGTGGTGTACCTGTTCGACGATGCGCGCCTGGGCGGCACCAGCTTTTACCGCCCCATGCAGGGGCTGGAGGCCACGGGCCGCGTGCTGCGCGAGGCCCATGCCGGGATCGCCCCGGATGCGCACGCGCCCGGCTACCTGGCGGCCTCGAACGCTCATTTCGAGCAGTTGTGCACCATCCCCGCGCACTTTAACCGCGCCATTTTCTACGATGGCGCGATTTTCCACGCCGCCCAGATCGACCATCCCGCCCTGCTCGACGCCGACCCGGCGCGCGGGCGCCTGACCATGAACGGGTTTTTCCGCTTCCGCAAACGCAGCGCCTGAGTGCTTGCGCCGACCACAGCAGTGTTGTTTTACAGCAAATTCCCGGCAAATAAATTGCAAATAAGAAACTTTCACGTGATTTGCCAAGATTGTCCGATATATAATCCGGACAGTTTTCGCCAAATAACGACATTTGGTGACATATTTTTACAAACCATCTACAGGATTTCACGTGAAAAACACTCTCGCTCTCGCTTTGCTGGCCGTCGCTTCCCTCCCGCTGGCAGCCCATGCCGAAGGCTCCTACATCGGCGGCGGCGTCGGCCGCGCCGAGCACAAAGTTGCGGTTAACAGCATTGGCTCGTACAAGGACAGCGACGTTGCCATCAAAATCTTCACCGGCTACAACTTCGACAAGAATTTCGGTATCGAAGCCGGCTATTCCGACCTGGGCGAAATTGAAGCGGGCAATACCGGCATCAGCGTCAAGGGCCGCTCGTTCTACGCCGCTGGCACCGCCACCTTGGCGCTGAACGAGAAATTGTCCCTGACAGGCAAGCTGGGTGTGGCCAAGAACCGCGCGCGCATGAACCTGCCAGGTGGCGACCTCAAGGACACCAAGACCGATACCCTGCTGAGCGTCAGCGCCGCTTACGAAGTCACCAAGAACCTGGCTGCCTACGTCGAAATCGAAAACTACGGCAACATGGCCCAGCCGAAGGGCGGCGGTTCGCTCAAGGTCAAGGTCATTTCGACCGGCCTGCGTTTCTCGTTCTAAGCTGTTCTGGCATGCAAAAAAAACCGGCTGCGCGCCGGTTTTTTTACGTCCGCGTCACGCCGCGCGCCGCAGCGGCGCCGCCTGGCAGTTGGCCTTGATGAATTGCTCGTGGCTGTCCATGGCGTTCACGCATTTGCGGATCACCGCCTGCGTACCGTGCAGGAAGTCGGCGATCTCGTCGGGCGCGCGCTGGTCCACCACCGGATTGTAGCCGCGCGCGCGCAAGCCCTGCCCGTGCATCACCTGCAACCAGCTATCCTCGGGAAACAACTCCTCGTTCTCGCGCAGGATGCGCCCGTGGCTGGCGTACAGCGCCAGCTTGCGCTGCAGGTTGAGCGGCACCTCCATGTCGCGGCAATAGCGCCAGAAGGCCGAATCGTCGCGCGTGCCGACCTTGTAGTGCAGGATCAGGAAGTCGCGGATCTGCTCGTATTCCTTGTCGCACAGGCGGTTGAAGGTGTCGATGTCGACCTGGTCGAAGCCGCAGTCCGGGAAAAAGCTGATCAGGCGCATCAGCGCCGTCTTGACCATGTGGATGCTGGTCGACTCCAGCGGCTCCATGAAGCCGCCCGACAGGCCGATCGCCACGCAGTTCTTGTTCCAGGCGCGCTTGCGCTTGCCGGTGGTGAATTTAAGCAGGCGCGGTTCGGCCAGCGGCTGGCCGTCGAGATTGTTCATCAGGATGGCCTGGGCTTCGTCGGCGCTCATGAATTTGCTTGAGAACACATGGCCATTGCCGGTGCGGTGCTGCAAGGGAATGCGCCATTGCCAGCCGGCCGTGTGCGCGGTCGAGCGCGTCAGCGGCGCCAGCGGGCCGTGCGATTCGCAGGGAACGGCAATGGCGCGGTCGCATGGCAGCCAGTGACTCCAGTCGTCGAAGCCGGTGTGCAAGGCCTGCTCGATCAGCAGGCCCACCATGCCGGAGCAATCGAGAAAAAAGTCGCCGTCGATGCGCTCGCCGTTTTCCATCAGCAGCGCGCAAATCGATCCATCCGGGTGCAGCACGGTCTCGACGATGCGCCCTTCGGTGCGGCGCACCCCGCGCGCTTCGCTGTAGCTGCGCAGGTAGCGCGCGTACAGGCCGGCGTCGAAATGAAAAGCGTACGACAGGTCGGCCAGCGGCGAATTGGGCAGGTCCGGGCGTCCGCGGCTGAATTTGCCCAGGCGCGCGGCCATGCTGTTGATCGAGTACGGCTCCAGGCTCGCGGCCTGGCCGGCCTGGTGCATCTTGAGCCAGTAGTGGAAGAAATTGGCGGTCGGCTGGTCGCGTCCGACCGAACCGAAGCCGTGGATGTAGTTGCTGCCCTGCCGGCCCCAGTCGACGAATTCGATACCGAGCTTGAAGGTGCCCTGGGTGGCGCGGATGAAATCGTTCTCGTCGATGCCCAGGTGCAGGTTGAAATTGCGGATGCTGGGGATGGTGGCCTCCCCTACCCCGATGGTGGAAATCTGGTCCGACTCGATCAGCCGGTATTCATGGCCCACGGGCAGCAGCTGCGCCAGTGCGGCGGCGCTCATCCAGCCGGCGGTGCCGCCGCCGACGATCACGATCTGTTTGATGCGGTGCTCTGTCATCTGGTTCTCCGGTCGATATGCAATTGACATATACAGCAGGCAAAAAAACCGGTGTGGCCCGGGGACAGGCCACACCGGTCCACCGCGCGCCTTGCGGCACGCGGGGCTCGCCAAACGGTTGTGCCGGTTTGTTTGCCGGGTACGTTGTTACTTAATAGTTGATCCCGGCGCGCAAGCCGAACATGCGCGGTTCGATGTAGCCGGCGATCATCTGCGCGCCCAGGCCGCTACCGCCGGACGTCTTGACGCGCTTGTCGGACACGTTGCGCACATACAGTTCCGCGTGCCAGTTGCCGTTCGGCGCGTCAACCCGGAACGAGGCGTCGCCGACCGCGTTGGCCTTCTGGAAGCGCCCGATATGCGCGAATTCGTCGTTGCGCACGTCGAAATACACCTTGTCGCGCCAGTTGACCTTGAAGTACGGGGTCAGCTTGTAGCCGCTGTCGAGCACAAAGGCTTGCGAGGCGTGCAGCATGAAGGTGTACTTGGGCGCGTTCGGCAGGCGGTTGTTGGTCACGTCGTACAGGCGCTTGCCGTTGTCGGTGCCGGCACCGGTGAACGGGGCCGGGCAGCGTTCCTGGTTGAACTCGATGCGCTCGTCGCACAGGTAGTCGTCGTTGTAGGCGCCGTAGTCGCGGATCGAGGTATTCAGGTTGGAGAACGCGCCGCCCACCTTGGCGCCCTTCCACGGCTTGTAGTCCCACTCGACTTCGACGCCCGAGATGCGCGTGTTGCCGACGTTGATGGTGCGCCAGGTTTCGTACACATCGCACTTGGGCTGGTCGCTGGCGCACGGCTTGCCGTCGTCCGGCATGACCTTCGAGACAAAATAGGTGTTGGTCAGCTGCTGGTCCTTGTAGCGCATCATGAAGGCCACGGCCGACACGCTCAGGCGGTTTTCCAGGAACTTGCCCTTGTAGCCCAGCTCCAGGTTGGTCACCAGTTCAGGCTTGTAAGGAAGGAAGGTTTCGACGCCCTTCTTGCCGTCGGCGCACAGTTTGTTGTTGCAGCTGTCCACCTTGTCGCCGAAGCCGCCCGCCTTGTAGCCGGTCGACAGGGCCGTATAGGCCATCTGGTTCTCGCTCACCTGCTTTTGCAGGCCGACCCGCCAAGTGACTTTTTTCCATTCTTCCTTGTGGTCGTTGGCGGTGGGGCGCGGATAGCCGGAATACGCGTCGACACTGCCGCCCATGCCCGGTTTCAGGTCATTTGCCTGCGGGAAGCGGTAGCCGGGCGTGTTCGGCGTGCCGCCGTTGTACTGGCCGCGGTAGAAGGCGGTATTGCCGGCCCAGCCGCCCAGGTTCAGGCCGTTCTTGTCTTCCTTGCTGTCGACGCTGTAGCGTGCGCCCGCCGTGGCGGTCCAGCTCGGGACGAATTTCCAGTCGGCTTGCGCGAACACGGCCTTGGCGTCGACCTGGCGGTCCGGCTGGGAGTAGAAGGCGCCGGAGGCGATGCCGTGCGGCTTGCGGAAGAAGTCGACGACTTCGTAGTTGATCTGGTTTTTCTCGTGCATCCAGAACAGGCCGGCCACGTATTGCAGGGTGTCGAACTGCTGCTTGAGCTGGAGTTCCTGCACCGAGGACTTGTATTTCGAGTCCCAGGTGGCCTGGTAGCGGTCGTCCAGCGGCCAGGTGCTCCAGTTGGCCGCGTCCGGACGGTTCGGGTAGTCGGCCGTCACCTGGAACGGCAGCGCCGAGGTCAGGCCCTTGTCGGCGTCATACAGCTGCGAGCGCTGCTGGTTGGCCAGCATGAAGCTGTAGTCGACGCTGGTGTTCTTGTTGACGTTCCAGTTGATCCCGGCGCGCAGCGATTTGATCGTCATGTCGGTCTTGCCGGGCACGTTGACCAGCAGGTCCCACTGGCCGCCGCTGCAGGCGTAGCGCGTGCCGGCGCCCTGCTCGCAGTCGCGGAAGCTGGTGTTGCCAGCGCCATTGTCCTGGAACAGCTCGTAGGCGGCGTTCAGGGTCAGGTCGGGTGTGATCTTGAACTTTGCCGCCAGGCGCGCCGCGTACTCGTCCTGGTTGGTATAGAAATCCCTGGCGCTGACCGGGTGGTTGTAGCGCTGGTCGATGTCCGGAATGCCGTCCGGAATCCAGCCCTTGGCCGGTACGTTCGCTTCGCGCGTGTCCGACATCTGCTTGGCCCAGCCGTTGCGGGTCACCTTGGAGAACGCGGCGCGCAGCGCCAGCTGGTCGTTGATGGTGATGTTCTGGATCAGGTTGACCTGTTTCTTGCGGTAATTGCCGATGTCGATCTCGGCCTTGCCGTAGTTGCCGGTGAAGTCAGGCTTGGCCGAGATGACGTTGACGCTGCCGCCGGTGGAATTGCGTCCGAACAAGGTCCCTTGCGGACCACGCAAGACTTCCACCTGCTCGACGTCGAACATGAGCGCCTGCGCGCCTTGCGGGCGCGGCGAATACAGGCCGTCGACGTGAAAGCCGACGGCCGGATCGCCGATTTCGGTGGTGTTCGAGGAGGTGATGCCGCGGATCGTGATCTGCACGGCGGAGTCGCCGGTGGCCTGGAAGGTAACGTTGGGAATTTCACTGGCCAGGTCCTTGGCGCTGGTGATGCCCATGCGGTTCAGGTTGTCCTGGCTGTAGGCAGTGACCGCCAGCGGGGTTTTCAGCAGCGAGGTCGAGTAGCGGGTCGCGGTCACCTTCACCTCGGGAATGACTTCCTTGTCGCTTTCGGTACTGGGTGCCGGTGCGGGTGCCTGGGCATGGGCGGACATGCCGATCAGCCCGCAGGCGCTGGCAACGGCCAGGCTGACCAGGGTCCTTCTTGTCTTCGGATACAACATTGCGTCTCCTTGATTTTTTTGATTATCGTTTTTAGTACGCGGCCATGGCCGGCGCCGCGTCTTGACTCCACTACTGCCTGCTGCCCGGACCCGGATGACACAGCCACGATCGGCTCTCGCGGCATTTCCGACGGATTGGAAACGCTCCCAATCAATGAGCAAAATATATCACTCAATGTTTTTCAATGTCAACGAGACTTTGTCAGGAGTTAAAAATGCAACAACAGCGGCCGCGATGGCGCGTTGCAGCAAGCTCGCATGCGGCAGCGCGACCAATGAAAAGCATTCCGGGTGGCAATAGAGCACGCGTCGCGCGTGCTTTTTGCGCGCGCCGTGAACTGGCTGCGGAACGATTTGGAACGGCGCCACTCCAATCACTGTATAGCCATTGCCAACAGGTGCCCCATGCAGTCCATCGATACCGAACTTGCGATCATTGTCGCGCTCGCCCTCCTCCTGTGCCTGTGCCTGTACACGCGCTGGCGCTACCCGGTACCGGATTTTCCGCCCATGGCCACCCATGCGGACGACCCGCTCATGCAGGCCGCCAAGGAACAGGCCAAGGCCGGGTTGGACCGGTTCCGGGCGCTGCTCGGCAAGCCGTACGACAACGCGCTGGTCAAGCTGCGCTTCGTCAGCAGTTCGGCGCGGGTGGAATATTTATGGGCGGAAGTGCTGGAAGTACTCGGTCCTGACGAACTCGGCATCCGCCTGGTCACGCCGCCGGTAACCCACCGGGGGCGGCTCGAACGCATCTACCGCTGCCGCTACGATGAGCTGGTCGACTGGCAAGTGCGCGACCGCGCTGGCGGCCTGCACGGCGGCTACACCGAACGCGCGATGTTCGCCGTGGCGCGCCGCGACGGCGTGCAGCTGCCCGACAGCCTGCTCCAGCGTGAGCAGGCTTACGTGGACAGCGATACCGGCTAGCGATGTGGTCTAGCGATATGGGCGCGGACCCATCGCTCAGCGGCCGAATGGATATTCCAGGTTCTTGCCAATGACGATCGGCAGTGGAATATCCCTGCCCGAATCGAAGGCCCTGTTCATCAGCTTCACGTCTTCCGCCGAGATGACGAGCGGCGACGGATCCTTGTTCGCCGCGCTGCGCACCGGCGTCCTCGAACGGTTCAGGTTCTGGATGCCCATGGCGATTTGCAGCGAATAGTCGGTCGGAATGGCGCCGGCATCGAAGGCGCGGCTGCCGGGATAATTGGCGAACCAGCGCGGCGCATCGGCTTGCGAGGGCGGAATCAGCGGCGATCGCGAGGGCGTCTGGGCTGTCGCATGGCAAGAAATGCAGGACGACCTCGGGTTGTCAACCGGTCCATTGAGGCGGCCTTCCGCCCCAAGATGCTGGGGCGTCCCGTTGGCACTGTTGATCCATTGCTGTTTTTTGGCCAGATCGTTGCCCCA
Organism: Massilia aquatica; assembly: GCF_011682045.1. Lineage (GTDB taxonomy): Bacteria > Pseudomonadota > Gammaproteobacteria > Burkholderiales > Burkholderiaceae_D > Telluria_A > Telluria_A aquatica. Next base: position 76,457 of record NZ_VVIW01000022.1, read on the forward strand.
CATCACCCCGACCAGTTCCATCCGCTCCCACGGCGTGGCCCCCGCACGCATGCCGTTGTACGACAGCGTGGCGAACACCCATCCCGTGTCCGCCGCCCGCGCATCCTTGACTGCAAGATCGATTTGTATCAGCCGTACCGTCTGCGGTTGCCGGACCAGCGCCCCGTTGGGGCAGGTGACGCCATTGAAAACATGAATGTTCGCGCGCCACTCGAACGTGTTCTTGAGATAAGGCACTTCGGAATCGGGCGCCGTCGTGAACAGGAGCTTCGCGATGACGGTGCCGTTCGGAAATTGCGATAAGCCCGGATTCGGCTTGCTTGCTTGCTGCCATATCTTTCCGACCTGGTACCCTCCCGGCGGATTGTAAAAACCGACCGCCCAGTTCTGGAAACAGCGGGTCTGGGCCGGACCGAGTTCGCCCTTCCCGGCGGTGGCCGGCCGCGGCGTCGTGCGTTCCCTGGTCAAACCGTGGATGAACTCGCGACCGGTATCGCCGTAATGCATCCACGGCGCGTGATACCACGTCCGAACCTTGTTGGCGCGCACGTCCCAGTCGACTTCCGTATTGCCCTCAAGGACGTAGTTGTAAATCGTCCGGCCAAAGCGCTCCGGTTCCACGGTGGGATCGATGTCGCGCCAAGGCAAGGCATCGTCCGCCAGCGTGGTGGGATAATCCTGGCTGAGTTTGAAAACGGGACCGTTCCAGCCGGCGGGCACCTTATCATTGGACGACGGAAAACCCTGCGCCGCAATATGTCCATGAAACAAACCGGCAAACAGCACCATCCCGACTGCGAGCGCGCGCCAACGCCGCGCTGCCGGATCCGACCGACATTGACTGGTCGCCCTGCGGGTCATCGTGGCAAGGGTATGAGCATGCATATCCATTCTCCTGGTGAAATACAGTTTGCAAAGGACGCCATGCCGGGCAATCACCCGGCTTTGTCCGATTCACTATATCGCCACCGTCAAGCGAAAATGTTGATGCACTCTGCGCGCGCGTCCCGCTCCCGCAGGCGTTCCATGGGCGGATTGACGCACAAGGTCTGTTGATTCCTGTTGAGCACCTGCCACGTGTTTATCCGGCGCAGGCCGGCCGGCGCTATTGCTGGCGCGCAGCAGTACGCAGATCGTCGACCGGCACGCTGCCGAAGTGCTGGTCCAGCACGTAGTCGATGATGCCGGCGGCGCATTGCTCGGGCGAGGTCAAAGCGCCATCCTGCTGCAAGGCGCTGAACCGCGCACGCTGCGGAAACAGGCTCTCGGGCGTGGCGCGGATCTGCGCCTGCATGGCGGTGTCGATCACACCCGGCGCCAGGCTGCAGATACGCACGCCGGCCTCGCCAGTGCGCGGCGCGTCGGGATAGTCCAGCGCCACCGAGCGCGCATGATGATCGAGCGCGGCCTTGGTGGCCCCGTACACGCTCCAGCCCGTGTAAGCATTGCGCGCGGCGCCGCTCGACACATGCACGATGCGCCGCTCGGCGTGGGGGGCCGCGGCGACCACGGCGGCGGCCAGCATCAGCGGCGCCGCCACGTTCAGCGCGACCGCCCGCGCCACCGCCAGCACATCCTGCTGGTGCAGCGCGCCGACCGGTTCGACCGTGCCGGCATTATTGATCAGCAGCACCAGAGTGCGCGCTTCCACATGCTCGCGCAAGGCGGACGTGGCCAGCCAGGCGCCCAGCGCCTCACTGTCGGACAGGTTGAGCTGGACTTCGCTCAGCAGCGGCCCGAAGCGTTCCGCCAGCGCGGGCGCCGTGCCGCGCGCCAGGCCCAGCACAGCGATGTTGCGTTCCATTAGCCCGGCGGCGAGTGCCGCGCCCAGGCCCTGCGTGTGGCCGCTGACAACGGCGACGATGGCGGTCGGGCTCACGATGATTCCGCTTGCGCGGCCTTGCGGCGGCGGTAGTCGGCGTCGATGCTTTCGCCGCGCTTGCTCAGCACCGGCACCCGGCGCGAAAAATTGAATTCAACCGTGGAATCGGGATAGATATGAATCGACAGATAGCGCGCATCGGACGGAATCTCACCCATGCTGGGCGTGTTGGACGAGCGCACCACCGGCCCCGCTTCCTGCCCTTCGCTGCCGCCCACGCGCCAGGTCACTGTCTGCGCGCCATCGTTCAGGCGAACGCCGACCTTGTTGCGGCGCCCGCTGTACGGATAAGGCCCGGGGCTGCCCATGCGCACGCCGTTGATGGACACATCGAGCAAGGTGCGGTCGGAATAGTTGAAGATGTAGACATCGAGCACCTTGTCGCTCTGGGCCATCGTCGCGGATGTTCCCAGCAGCCACAGTGCAGCACCGGCCAGCAGCGTGCGGCGGGAAACGATCTTGTTCAGCATGTCATGCTCCTGCAGATGAATGAGGCCTTATTGTGAAGCAAAATCCGCGCGGCGACGAGGGCTGTCGCGCCCGGCCCGGCGGCGCCCCGCCTTGGCGCGCCTCCCTGGTGCGCCAAGGCGGGGCATGGTCGCTCAGTCCGCCTCGGGCTTGGCCGCGCGCAGCGAGCGGCATTGCGGATCGTCCTTGGCGCTGCCGGCGCACAGCCTGACCCGGCATTGCTCGGCCTGGGCGGCGTTGAGCTGCTTGCACTGCTTCAGGGAAGTGGGGGCGGCGCCGGTATTGCTGGCCTTGGCGGCCCCGCCTTCCTTGGAATGGGCCTTCAGCGCGGCCAGCAGGCTGGCATCGTCGGCCGGCGCTGCCTTGGCCGGGACCGCCTTGGCGAGGGGCACGGATTTTTTGACGCCTTCTTTGGCGAGGGCGGCCTTTTGCTCGCGTGGCGCCGGCTTGGCATCGCCCTTCAACAAAAACGGCGCGCTACCCGATGCGCTATGCGGCGCGCTATGCGACGCGCTATCCGCGGCAGTTTCCGGCGGACTGCTGGCGAGCAGCTGGTCGAGTTCCTCCGCCGCTGTGCGGGGGGCGTCGAGCATGTCCTTGAGCGACTTCCCCTTGGCGGCGGCGGGCGGCGCCGCACCGTGCTCGAGGATGGCGGCGGCCGACACATCCGATCCGGACTCGGCCGGCGTGGCGAAAGCGGCCGGCTTGAGCGCCGCCGCGTCGGGGGTGGCCGCATCATGGTTGGCCGCCTCGGTCCGGGCCGCCGCGACGGTCAGCTCGGCCGGCTTGCCGGCGTCGAGCACCATCCAGCCGGCGCCGCCGGCGCACAGCGCCAGCACCACGGCGCCACCGGCCAGCCAGCCTTTCTTGCTGCGCCTGTCCTGGTCGGCCTTGAGGGCGGCGCTGTCCGCCGCTTGTGCCGCCTGGCGCGCTTGCGCACTCGCGCGCGCCGCTGCTTCTTGTTGCTCGGTAGAAAGTAAACTGGGCCGACTATAGGCTGGCGGCTGATCTTCACGATGTTGCAAAGGGTGCTCCTTGTTGATCTCTACATAACTTTACGCTATTCAAAAAAAACGTGAAGCTTTTTTACCATGTCAACAGTGCGTTTCTTCACACAAAAGAGTGTTAAATCCTATGTCGGATTGCCATTACAGTAAGATATACTTCCAAGCAATCCTTTGTGTCAGTATCGCACTTTTTGTTTTAAATGTCCCGATGAGGTCCCCGTGCTGTTCCTTGCAGTAGCCTTGTATTTCCTGCTGGCGTGCCTGATCAGTTTCCTGGTGCTGTTTCCGGCCGGGCGCGCGTTCGCGCTGCGCATGCTGGCGCGTGCCGGCGCGCGCCTGCGCGGCTGGTTCGGCAAGGCGGAGCACGTCAGGGGACAGAGTGTTGCAGCAATACGACAGACAAGCAGTGCATCTGCTCACGAAGCAGGCAATTTTCTGCGCCGTCATTATCTGCTGGTCATCGGCGGGCTGGTGCTGGTCTCGGTGCCGCCGCTCATCGCGCTGTTTTCCGGCGGCTCGTCGCTGGGTGGCTATGTGGAGTCGACGCGCGAGGTCGATACCCAGGTGGCCGGCCTGCTGGAAGGCGAAAACCTGGTGCCGCCGCCGCCCCTGCCGCCGATGCTGTTTGCCACCGTGGAAGTCGAACAGGAGCGCCCGATGATCGTCTCGGCCAGCCGCGACTGGGCACTGATGAATCCGCAGTACACCCAACGCCTGCTCCAAGCGTTTAAAATAATGAAAGAACGGCATGGTTATGACATGGCGATCCTGGAAGGCTATCGCAGTCCGGAACGCCAGAACAAGCTGGCCGCGATGGGCTCGTCCGTCACCAACGCCGCCGCCTTCCAGAGCTGGCACCAGTACGGCCTGGCGGCCGACTGCGCGTTCGTGCGTAACGGTAAAATTGTAATTTCGGAAAAAGATCCCTGGGCCATGCGCGGCTATGAGCTGTACGGCGAAGTCGCCGAATCGCTCGGGCTGACCTGGGGCGGACGCTGGAAAATGATGGATTTCGGTCATACCGAACTGCGCTTGCCGGGTGTCATGAAGCGCCGTTGACCGGCGCCTGACATCGGGCGTGTTTCCGGAATGTCCCTGTAGTATGTCTGACAAGTATGTCTGACAATGTCTGAGCAATGAATTTCTCTCCGTCGCTGTGCCTGATCCGGCCCGCGACGGTCCTGATGTACATGTTTTCTAAACTGAGTTTCTGATAATGATGCAATCAATCTGGCAGTTCCTGACGAGCCGTCGCACCCTGATCGTGGTGGGGTGGGTGGCATTTGCCGCCATCTTGCTGATCGGGGCGGCAGTGCTGGACCTCCCCATCGAGTACGCCCTGGCCGTGCTCGGCGTGGCGCTGTTCTTCGCTTTGCTGGTCTGGCTGTGGCGCCGCCACCGGCGCCAGCGCGCCGCCGGCAACCTGGGCGACATGCTCGAACAGCAGGTGACCCAGTCGCCGGTGCGCGCCGATCCGGCCCAGCGCCAGGAACACGAAACCATCAAGAAACGCATGCTCGATGCGATCGCCACCATCAAGGGCTCCAAGCTGGGCCAGTTGTCGGGTGACGCGGCCCTGTACGAATTGCCTTGGTACATGATCATCGGCAATCCGGCGGCCGGCAAGAGTACCGCGATCGCCAGTTCCGGCCTGCAATTCCCGTTTGCCGACAGCCAGATCGTGCAGGGCGTGGGCGGCACCAGGAACTGCGACTGGTTCTTCACCACCGACGGCATCCTGCTCGACACCGCCGGGCGCTACTCGGTGGTCGACGAAGACCGCACCGAGTGGTTCGGCTTCCTGTCGCTGCTGAAAAAATACCGTAAAAAAGCCCCAATCAACGGCATCATCATCGCCGTCAGCGTGGCCGAACTGACCGGCAACCGTCCCGAATTCGCCATCAACCTGGCGAAAAACCTGCGCATGCGCGTGCAGGAACTGACCGAGCGCCTCGAAGTGCACGCGCCGGTCTACGTTGTATTTACCAAGGCCGACCTGATCGCCGGCTTTAACGAATTCTTCCAGGATACCGAACGCGCCGAACGCGACCGCGTCTGGGGCGCCACCCTGCCCTACAGCCACACCACCGGCAGCGAAAAAGCGCTGTCCCAGTTCGACGCCCGCTTCGACGAGCTGTACGACGGCCTGAAAGACTTGAGCGCGGCCAATATGGCGCTCCAGTGGCGCGAGCGCATGCCGCCGGGCGTGTTCACCTTCCCGCTCGAGTTTTCCACCATCAAGCAGCCGCTGCGCACCTTCATCGCCACCCTGTTCGAGGAAAACCCGTTCCAGTTCAAGCCGGTGTTCCGCGGCTTTTACTTCACCAGCGCGCTGCAGGAAGGCGAATCGATTTCGGCCTCGTCCCAGCACGTGGCGCAGTTGTTCGACATTAAACTGCAACCGCAGCACCACGCCGAAACCCAGACCCAGAGCGGCTTCTTCCTGCTCAATCTGTTCCGCAACGTGATTTTCGCCGACCGCGACCTGGTCGCCCAGTACGCCAGTCCGAACAAGACGCGCATGCGCTACGCCGCCTTCTTCCTGGCCACCGCCGTGGTCGGCCTGACCCTGGGCGGCTGGAGCTGGTCGTACATGAGCAACCGCCAGCTGGTGCAGAACGTCCAGGCCGATCTGGACCAGGTGGTCAAGCTCCAGGCCAACAAGATCGACCTGCAATCGCGCTTCGAAGCGCTGCAGATCTTGCAGGACCGCATTGAACAGCTGGAACGCTATCGCGAAGACCGTCCGCTGTCGCTCAGCCTCGGCCTGTACCAGGGCGAAATGCTTGACCGCAAGCTGCGTGAAGAATACTTCAACGGCGTGCGCGAAATCATGCTCAAGCCGGTCGCCGGCTCGCTCGAAACCTTCCTCGCCGAAGTCAACAGCAACTCCGGCCAGTTGCAGGGCAATGTGCGTCCGGTCGCGCCGGATGCACCGGGCGGCGGCGTGCGCGCTGCCGTCGCCGGCGCACTCGGCACCGCTGCGCCTGCGGCCACGGCCACGGCCAGCACGGCGCCGGCCAGCACCCAGTTCCAGGATGCCTCGCCCACCAGCACCGAAGACGGTTACAACGCGCTCAAGACGTATTTGATGCTGGCCGACAAATCGCGCTTCGAAGGCGGCCACCTGAACGACCAGCTGACCCGCTTCTGGCGCGGCTGGCTCGACGCCAACCGCGGCGCCATGCCGCGCGAACAAATGATCCGCAGCGCCGAGCGCACCATCTCGTTCTACCTGGCGCAGATGCAGGATGTGTCGTGGCCGCAGATCGAAAACAAGCTGGCCCTGGTCGACCAGACCCGCGACACCCTGCGCCTGGTGGTGCGTGGCATGCCGGCGCGCGAACGCGTGTACGCCGACGTCAAGGCGCGCGCCGCCACCCGCTTCCCGTCGGCCACCGTGGGCCGCATCGTCGGCGATCAGGACAAGGATCTGGTGCTGGGCAGCTATTCGGTGCCGGGCAGCTTCACGCGCGAAGCTTGGGAAGGCTACGTGAAGGCCGCGTTCAAGGATGCCGCCAACAAGGAACTGCAAAGCGCCGACTGGGTGCTGCGCACCGCCTCGACCAACGACCTGACCCTCGAAGGCAGCCCGGAGCAGATCCAGAAGGCCCTCATCGAGATGTACAAGACCGACTACGCCAAGGAATGGCAGAAGTTCGTGCAGGGCGTGACCATCCGCGACCTGAACGGCTTCGAAGCGGCGGTCACCGCCATGAACCGCCTGGGCGACCCGCAGACTTCGCCGATCCACAAGCTGATCAGTACCGTGGCCGAACAGACCTCGTGGGATAACCCGACCCTGGCCGACGCCGGCATGGCCAGCGCCAAGCGCGACTTCATGACCTGGCTCAAGGAAGTGGTACTGCGCCGCAAACCGTCGCAGATCCAGGTCAACGTGCCGCAAAACCAGAACGCGGTCAATCCCGCCAACCTGCCGCTCGGCCCGATCGGACGCGAGTTCTCGGGCGTGGCGCGGCTGGTGGTGACCCGCGAAAAAGACGCTTCGCTGATGCGCGGCTACATGGAACACTTGTCGAAACTGCGCAGCCGCTTCAACACCATCAAGAACCAGGGCGACCCGGGTCCGGGCGCCAAGCAGCTGATGCAGCAGACCCTCGAAGGCAGCGGCTCGGAACTGGCCGATGCGCTCAAGTATGTCGACGAACAGATGCTCACCGGCATGACCGACATCCAGAAGCAGGCCATCCGCCCGATCCTGGTGCGTCCGCTGATGCAGACCTTCGCCGTGATCGTGCGTCCGACCGAAGCCGAAATCGACAAGGTCTGGGCGGCCCAGGTCTTGCAGCCCTTCCGCCAGAACCTGGTCGGCAAGTATCCGTTCTCGTCCGACTCGCGTTCGGAAGCGACCAACGAAGAAATCGGCCTGGTGTTCGGCCCGTCCGGCGTCATCGCCAAGTTCTTCGACACCACCATCGGCCCGCTCGTGGTGCGCCGCGGCGACGTGGTCGCGGCCCGCACCTGGGCCAATATGGGAGTCGGCCTGTCGCCTTCGGCGGTGAGCAGCTTCCCGGGCTGGATCGCCCCGCTGTCGGCCGGCGGCGTGGCCAACGCGACCGCCACCGCCAGCGCCGCCACCGAAGCGCAGACCCAGTTCGAACTGCAAGCGCTGGGCTCGGTCGGCGCGACCGAATTCACCATCGAAATCGATGGCCAGTCGCTGCGCTGGAAAGGCCAGCAGCAGCCGTACGTGCGCATGGTCTGGCCGAACCCGCAGGGCACGCCGGGCTCGCGCATTACCGCCATCACGCCGCAGGGCCAGACGGTGGTGCTGCTCAATGAACCGGGCCGCAACGGCCTGCAAAAGATGGTCGAATCGGCCCAGCGCAAGCGCAAGGATGACGGTGCGTTCGAGCTGAGCTGGGAAAGCAACGGCGTCAAGGTCACCTCCAACCTGAAGATCATCCCGGCCGGCTCCGCACCACGGCCGGCCCCGGCAGCGGCGCCGGCAACCGGCCGCGGCTTCAAGGGCCTGCGCCTGCCGGATACGATCATCAGTTCGACCGTGCCGGCGGCCGCGCCGGCAGCCGCTCCAGCGGCGCCCGCCGGCGGAGCACGCCCATGACGCGCACCGCCACCCCGGTCCCGGTCGGCTACTTCGGCAAGATTCCCAGCCGTGGCGACTTCGTCAAGGGCAGCGACAGCCCGGCCCTGATCCAGGTGCTGGACGACTGGCTGGCCCAGGCCATGGACCTGATGAGCGCCGACGCGCGCTGGAAACTCTCCTACGACGCGGTGGCGCCGCTGCACTTCGCCTTCGTCGGCCCGCGCCGCAGGAATGCCATCGCCGGCCATATCGTGGCCAGCAGCGACCAGTCGAACCGGCGCTTCCCGTTCCTGATGATGAGCACGATGGAGGTGCCCGACCCGGTCACCTTTGTGCCCGATGCGCCGCTGGTGTTGAGCCGCCTGTGGAACCGGCTCGAGACGCTCAGCGCCGGCGTGATCGGCGCGGCCGATGCCGCAGCGCCCCTGCAGGCCGCCGCCACCCAGATGATCGAGGTCGACCTGCGCGTGGCCGCCTATGACGCCGCGTTCGAGGACTTCCTCGACATGCAGACGGTCGGCGCGCTCGACGCCCTGCTGCACCAGGCCGGCTACGAGTGTCCGGCGCGCCAGGTGCTGCTGGCGATCGGCATGCTGATGCAGCCGGTCATGGCCAGCAGTTCGAGCCGGCTCGAAAAAAGCCTGGTGCTGCCGCTGCCGCTCGACCCGATCCACCGCAACCTGGTGGCGGCCTTCTGGATGCACCTGATTACCCCGTTCCTGGCGCGCGCCGACTTCGAGCTGGCCCTGTTCGTGACCCGCATCAACAACAAGCCGGCGCTGGTGATCGGCTTTTCCGGCGCCTCGCCGCAGACCTTGCAGGCGATCATGGACCCGAGCGCCGGCCTGGAACGCCACATCACCTTCGACCAGCTCGAATGGGTCGAGGAACAGACCGACGCCGACTACGCCGTCAAGAAACTGTCCACCTATCTGGCGCAAGCCAATTTGTCACTCAAATCCGCGCTGGAATCGTTGCGCGCGGCGTTTATCGGATCTTAGAACATGCGCCACCTCCTCGCCCTTGTCATCCTGCTTGCCGGCGCAGTCAATGCCGGCGCCCAGACCCAGAGCGCCGCTCCCCAGCCCGGCCAGGTGCTGGTGTCGGGCACCGTGCCCGATGAAGCGACCAAACTGGCCGTGCTGACGCGCCTGCGCGACATCTACGGCGCCGCCATGGTGGTCGACCAGATCAGCATCGGCCAGGTCGCCACCCCGGCCAACTGGAACAGCTATGTGGAGAAACTGATCACGCCCGACCTCAAGTCGATCTCGCGCGGCCAGCTCAAGATCGACGGCAGCACCGTCAGCATCAAGGGCGAAGTGGGAAGCGAAGCGACGCGCCAGAAAATCGGCGCCGGCGTCACCGCCAGCCTGAACCCGACCTACACGGTCAACAACACGCTGCGCGTCTCGGCCGCCGACCAGAGCGTGCTCGACACCACCCTGGCCAACCGCATCGTCGAATTCGAAAGCGGCAAGGCCGAGCTGACCCAGACCGGGCGCGCGATCCTCGACGAGATGGCCGCCGCCATGAAAAAACTCAACGACCGCAAGATCGACGTGATCGGCCACACCGACAGCCAGGGCAACAAGACGACTAACCAGAACCTGAGCCAGGCGCGCGCCGACGCGGTCAAGGCCTACCTGATCGGCGCCGGCATCAAGGGCGAACTGCTCAGCGCCTCCGGCCAGGGCGCCGACCGCCCGGTCGCCAGCAACGACAGCTCGGACGGGCGCGCGCGCAACCGCCGCATCGAATTCCGGATGGCGCAATAAGCGCCGCCCCACTACAAGGACATCATGTTTGCAGCAGAACAGCTTTTAACCCCGATCAGCGAAGACCGCCCGGCCGGCGAGGACCTGGCGTTTTCACCCGACCTCGACGCCATCAACCTGGCGCGCAAGGCCGACGACCCGTCGCTCGACCAGGGCGAATGGGTTACCGAAATCAAGGAAGCGGACTGGGAATTCGTGGTCAAGCGCTGCGCCGCCCTGATCGAGACGCAGAGCAAGGACTTGCGCCTGGCGGTCTGGCTGGCCGAGGCGGCCGCCAAAAAATACCAGCTGCGCGGCCTGGGCGAGAGTTTTCGCGTCATCGCCGGCCTGCTCGATCAGTACTGGGAACTCGGCCTGTACCCGGAAGCCGAGGACGGCGACCAGGACCAGCGCATCGGCAACCTGTCGTGGATCCTCGGCCGCACGCCGGCCCTGGTGCGTGAAACGCGCGTCACCGAAGGCAACCGCGGCTACACCATCATCGACTTCGAAGTGGCGCGCAAGCTGGCCAACGCGCCCGCCCCCAGCGGCAGCCACAGCAACGGCCACACCAATCCGGGCAGCGGACCGGCGCCGCTCAAGCTGGCCGACCTGGAAAAAGCGCGCAGCGCCAACTCGGCGCGCTTTCGCGAGACCTTCACCGCCGACGCCCAGTACTGCCTGGATGGACTCAAGCTGTTCGAACAGGCAGCCGACGCCCGTCTCGGGCACGACAGCCCGGGTTTTTCCAACGCCCGCGAAGCACTGCAAAACATGGTCACCCTGATGCCGTCCGCGTCCGCCGCCGTCGAGGCCGAACAGCCGGCCGACAGCGCCGACTATGCTTATAGCGAGCCGCAGAATGACCAGGGCCCGCAAGGCGGCGTGGCGGTGCCGTCCGGGCCACCGGGCGTGATCCGCACGCGCGACCAGGCCGTGACCCAGCTGCGCAACGTGGCCGAATTTTTCCGCCGCACCGAGCCGCACAGCCCGGCCTCGTACTTCGCCGACAAGGCGGCCGACGCCGCCGGCACCGACCTGCACGTCTGGCTGCGCTCGGTGGTCAAGGATGCCGGCGCCATGGCCCACATCGAAGAGCTGCTGGGCGTCAAGCCGCCGCAGGACGATTGAGAAACGGCCGCATGTCAAGGGCCACGCTGTGCGCCTTGACGCTGCTGGCAGCGTCGGGCGCGGCGCTGGCCCAGTCGTGCAACCGCAACGAGGACGACGGGGATCACCTCTACCCTTGGGAATTTTGCGACGATGATGTCCGCCACCGTCAGCTTGCGCAATTCAAGGATTTTCCGGCCGAACCGGCAGCGCGCTTCACCCCGGTGCTGCCGCAACGCCTGGCGGGCGCGGACGCCGCGACCAACGCGGCGTGGATGGAGGCGATCCGGCGCGAGCTTCAATCGCAACAAGGCCTGTTCGCCGGCCATTACCTGTTTGTGCACCGTGGCGGCTGCGGCGCCGGATGCCATCAGTCGCTGATCGTCGACCTGCGCAATGGCCGCATCCACGCGCCGGAGCAAATCAATCTGGTGCAGGCCAACGTGAACAACCTCACGCCGACCCTGTGCAAGAAGCTCGACATCGACTGCATGCAAGACACGTATACCTTTCGCAGGGACAGCAAGCTGCTGGTGGTGGTCGGCGCCCTGGGCGAGGACGCGGAAAAGCGCGGGATCTACCATTTTCGCTGGGATGACGACAAGCTGGCCTTGGTCTCGAAGCTCGAAAAGTCACCCTACGACAAACCGACAAAGCGCGCACGCTAGCGTGCACGCCGCAAGCGCCCACCCAATTTCCCCACGATCCGCATGTCAAACTCCCCCACGGTCACCTATGCGGGCCAGGAACTGTTCCTGGTCGAAGGCACGCTCGCATCGCTGCACCACGCAGCATCGAAAACGCGTCTGCTCGAGGCGCTGGCCCGCCACATGCGCGATCCGCGCGCGCAGTCGGGCGACAGCAGGGAGGCGGCCGGCATGCACCAGGCGCTGGCGGAAGAAACCGTCATGTATGAGCTCTCTGAATATGACACACCCGTGTTCATCGCGCGCCTGGACGGCTCGCTGTTATTTGGCATGTTCGACAACGCCTGCGCACTGGTCGAGGGCGACCGCGTGCGCGCCGTGGTCGCGAAGAGCGGCGCACATCTGCACCTGCATGGCCTGATCCGCGATGCTGACAAGATGATGCTGCTGCCGCCCGGCGCCGACTCCGGCCCGCTGGCGCGCGTGCGCAGCAACAAGCGCGGGCTGTGGCGGCTCATTTTCGGCATCTGGATCGCCTCCGCGCTCATCACGGCGATCGTCATGCACACCCAAGGCGGTTTCCGGTTCGGATGGGAGGGGTTCTTTTTCACGCTGGCGATGATGCTGTTCTCGGCCGCCTTGATCCGGCTTGGCGAAGGCTCGCCCTATCAGATCATGCCGGGCGGAGACCACGCGCAAGCCATCTTTACGGTGTATGGTTTCGCGCTTCCGGCATACTTCGACGCCACGGAGGGCATGACGTGGTACAGCGGAGCGGGGACGTTTTACGCGCCCAACGCCGGCATCGCCCTCGAAAAACACCAGAAAAAATGTCGATCTTTGATCGCAAGCGAGCCAACACCATGACCATCATTCATCCACAGCGGCGCGCGGCGCGCACCCTCGCCACCGCCCTCCTGCTCGGCGCGGCCGGAGCGTGCGGCGCCGGCAGCGTCACCGGCGGCGTGTATTCCAACTTCGGCAACGACCTGCTAGTGCCTGTCTTCCCCGGCAAGAACTGGCTGCCGATGTATGCCAACAAGGACGACACCAAGCCGGTACGGGAACTGTTTGATGCGCGGGTGCTCGATGTCAGCTCCGGCAACTGGGAAGCCTGCATCAGCATGGCCGCCCCGGCGGGACGGGTGCGCTGCCGTGTCGAAGGCGCCGATACCTGGGTCGATCGCTGGAGCTTCACCGGCCCGCGCGAAGTCCTGCCGGTCGAACCGTGGCCGTTTCGCTACTGGCTGTACCTCGCCAGCGAAGGATCGGGCAGCGAAGAAACCACGGACCTCTACAACGCGGTGCCACGCTCGCCCTACCTGGTCAAGCCGAAGCAGTTCGCCAGCGTGTTTTTCATCGTCAAATTCGACAAGCGCGGTTTTGCCATCAGTCCCAAGACCGGCAAGCGCACCGGCGACCGGGTGTTCCTGGCAGGCGGCGGCGCCTACCTGGCGCCGGACGACCCGGCCAAGCGCCTGCGCCAGCGCTGGCTGTTCCTGAGCTACTATCACAGCAGTCTCAAGGCGCTGTGTCCGGGCGAAGCGGAACAAAGCTGCGCCAGCGCCATCAACCTGCAGCCGCAATGGCGCGGGATCAAGGCGCTGCACGCCGAACCTGCCAAACCTTACGCAGGACGCATGTTCGGGCCCGCCGAGACAGCCTTTGCGCGCCATGGCGAACCCGCGCTGCCTTTCAATTACACGGTTCCCGCCGACGTGGACATGCCCGCCGACGAACATGCCAACAGCGCGGCCGAACGTGCCGCCAACCGGGCCAGGCCTTTTTGCATCATCGATTGCCCGCCCGGCGCCAATCTGGCCATTCCCGATCCGGCGCCCCGCTGACGCTGGCACTCGACGCCATGCTCTGCCGCCCATCAAGCCGTGAGGACCGAGGCGACGAGCGCCACCACGCGCGACGCTGTTGACAGACGCGCGTTCCGAGAAAGTGATGGGGGAATGGATGCGGCCGGCCCGCCGAGGCGCCGGCCACCCGCCGGCCAGGACGCGCCGCTGGCGCATCCCGGCCGGGCAGCTTACTTGATGGTGTACTTGAACTGGCCCTTCTTGTCGGCGCTGACCTTGATTTTGGCGATCGCGGCACCTTCGGCCATCTTGGCCAGCACGGTTTCGGCGATCTCCGGCAGCAGGGTGCCGTTGAGGATATTGTCGACGTTACGGGCGCCCGAATCGACTTCGGTGCAGCGCGCCAGCACCGCGTCGACCAGCGCTTCGTCGTACGTGAACTCGGCCTTGTGGTTGGCCGCGATGCGCTGGGCGATCTTGCGCATCTTCAGTTCGATGATCTTGACCAGCGCGTCGTCGCCCAGCGGGTAGTAAGGAATGACCTTCAGGCGCCCCAGGAAGGCCGGCTTGAACTGCTTCATCAGGTGCGGACGAATCATGTCTTCGAGCTGCTCCGGGGTCGGCATTTCTTCCGGCGTCTTGTTCAGGCAAGCCTGCATCATCGCGCTCGAGGCCACGTTCGACGTCAGGATGATGATGGTGTTCTTGAAGTCGATCTCGCGCCCTTCGGCGTCGTCCATCACACCCTTGTCGAACACCTGGAAGAACAGCTCCATCACGTCCGGGTGGGCTTTTTCGACTTCGTCGAGCAGCACCACGCTGTACGGATTGCGGCGCACCGCTTCGGTCAGCACGCCGCCTTCGCCGTAGCCGACGTAGCCAGGTGGCGAGCCTTTCAGGCCGGAGACGCTGTGCGCTTCCTGGTACTCGCTCATGTTAATGGTGATCATCTTGCGTTCGCCGCCGTACAGCACATCGGCCAGCGCCAGCGCGGTTTCGGTCTTGCCGATGCCGGACGGGCCGACGAACAGGAACACGCCTTTCGGTTTGTTCGGGTCATCGAGGTTGGCGCGCGAAGTGCGCACGCGCTGCGCCACCGCTTCGATCGCGTACGACTGGCCCAGCACGCGCTCTTCGAGCAAGTCCTTGAGCTTCAAGACCGTCTTGATTTCGTCCTTGACCATTTTGCCGAGCGGGATGCCGGTCCAGCCAGCGACAATCTCCGCCACCACGTGGCCGTCGACCTGCACCGGCACCATCGGCGTCTCGCCTTGCAGGGTGCGCAATTCGGTCATCAATGCCTGGATAACCTTGCTTTTGCTGGCGTCCTTCTGCCCCGCTTCTTCCAGCGAGCGGCGGCCATCCATGATTTTTTCGGTCAGCTGCTTTTCCTGTTCCCAGCGCGCCGCCAGCGCGCTGTGCTGTTCGGCGGCGGCCGTGCGCTGCGCCGCCAGTTCCTTCAGGCGCGCCACGTGCGAGCCGCCCGCGCTTTCTTCGCGCTTGAGGGCGCCGGCTTCGATGTCGATGCGTTCGAGCTTGCGCGCCAGGTTTTCGATCAGCGCCGGGGTGGCGTTCTGGCCCAGGGCGACCTTGGCGCAGGCGGTATCGAGCACGCTGATGGCCTTGTCCGGCAGCTGGCGGCCCATGATGTAGCGGTGCGACAGGCGCACCGCTTCGGTGATCGCTTCGTCGTAGACGCGCACGCCGAAGTGCTTTTCCATCAGCGGGGCCATGCCGCGCAACATGGCGCAGGCCAGTTCTTCGCTCGGTTCTTCGACCTTGATCACCTGGAAGCGGCGCGCCAGGGCCGCGTCTTTTTCGAAGTATTTTTTATACTCGCCCCAGGTGGTGGCGGCGATGGTGCGCAGTTCGCCGCGCGCCAGCGCAGGTTTGAGCAGGTTGGCCGCGTCGTTCTGGCCGGCGGCGCCGCCGGCGCCGATCATGGTGTGCGCTTCATCGATGAACAGGATGATCGCGTGCGGGCTTTTCTTGACTTCGTCGATCACGCTTTTCAGGCGGTTCTCGAATTCGCCCTTGACGCTGGCGCCGGCCTGCAACAGGCCCATGTCGAGGGTGTGGATTTCGACGCCCTTGAGCACGTCGGGCACGTCGTCGCTGGCGATGCGCAGCGCCAGGCCTTCGACCACGGCGGTCTTGCCCACGCCCGCTTCACCGGTCAGGATCGGGTTGTTCTGGCGCCGCCGCATCAGGATGTCGATGGCCTGGCGGATTTCGGTGTCGCGCCCGATCACCGGATCGACCTTGCCTTCGCGCGCGCGCTCGGTCAGGTTGGTGGTGAACTGGTCCAGCGACGGCGTCTTGGAGGCGGCCTTGGCGGTCATGTCGCCGACCGGGTCATGCCCTTCGCCGTCCTGCACCGCGCCCGGCGCTTGGGCGGCCACCGCTTCCTGCGAGCCGGCGGCCAGCTTGTCGAGGTTATGCTTGATCTGTTCGACGTCGAACTTGGCGAACAGTTTGGAGCCGCGGAAGGCCAGCTGCGCCAGTTCCGGATCGGTCAGCAGCGCTTGCAGCAAGTGGCCGCTGCGGATTTCGGCCGCGCGCCCCGATTGAATATCGAGCGAGGCGATCAGCCAGGCGTTTTCGAACAGCTTGGGCAGGCGCACCGAGAACACCGGCGTGCGCGAGTTGCCCGCCTTGAGGCGCGCCACTTCGGCCTGCAGGTCCGCTTCGAGCATGCCGGCGCTGATGCCGCACTGGCGCGAGATCAGCGCGAAGTCGCTCTTGGGCTGCTCGAGCAGGGCCAGGAACAGGTGTTCGATGTCGACTTCGTACTGGCCGAGCGAGACGCAGATGCCCGCCGCGCGGGTGGCGGCGGTGCGGCTGGTTTCGTTGAGTTTGCCGATCAGCGTTTTCAGGTTGATGCTCATGCAGGGTTCCTTTTATTGGTGTTCGTTTTGTCAATCACAGCGCGTGTATATCGTAGCGGACATCGTTGCGGTCTTCCTGGAGCGCCTGGGTGACCAGAAAACTGTCCCATCCCAGGCGCCCGTGGGTAGCGGCGGCATCCATCTGCATGCCCTGCACGTCGGGGCCGCGCAGCACCAGCTGGACTTCGTATTCGAGCGACACGCCGGTAAACATGGTGACCATGCTCTTGAGCGCGCGCGCCGCCTTCCCGCCCGGCAGGAAGGAGTTGAAGCTGTCATGGTCGAGCGGACCGATGACCAGGCGCAGGCGCAGGTCGCGCTGCCATACGCGCTCGCCGGCCATGGCGCCGGCGCCGAGCATCGAGTTGGCCGCGCCCAGCATGGTCTGCTGGCTGGTCGGCACCTCGTACCAGCAACCGATGAACTGTTCGGCCCTGACGCGCTTGCCGAAATACTCGGACAGCACGCGCGCGACCTGCACCGCCGACGGCGGCCGGTGGCGCAGCGCCGAGGCGAAGTAGCCGAGCGACTCGTCCAGCACCCCGCCCCCGAGTTCATCGTTGAGGCGGTGGCGCAGGCTGTCGTTGCCGACCCCGGCGAGCGAGAGCAGCAGCGGCAGGAAGCTGTCCTTGCCGTCGATGGCGTATTTGAGTTCGAGCCGGTACTTGCGCCAGGCTTCGAAAAACAGCGCCACCGAGCGGCTCGAAAAGGTGTCGAGAAAGGCGCGCGGACCTTCATCCTTGTTATAGATGATGTGGGCCGAAATGCGGTCGGTGTAATGGGCCGGCAGCGCACCCGACACGCCCAGCAGGCCCATGAAGGCCGGCGTGATGCGGATGTACTTGAGCGTGTTCGATTGCAGCGCTTCGCCCAGCGACCTGGCCTGGCGCGGCAGTTCGCGCGGCACCGGTTCCAGCTTTTCAAGTTCGCTCGGCGGAAACGCCAGCGAGGTCGAGTTCTGGAAACGCAGGAAATTGGCGATCGCGCCCTGCTGCGGCGAGCCGTGGCGCTTGAGCCATAGCTCGAGCATGCGCACCGCCTGGAAGAACTGGAAGCGGTACGGTTCCTCGAACAGGCGCTCGATTACAGCAGGCTCAAATCGCCGCTTCGTGGCAAGCATTTCAATAGCTCTTCTCCATTTTTATTTGATACGATCACCAGTTGGGTGAAGCTGTTGGCATGCACGTACAGGCCGAGGAAGCGGTCGATGATGTGGGCAAAGGCGTGGATGCCGCTGCCGACAAAGGCTTCTTCGTCGATCGTCAGGCGCACTTCCATGCCGCGCACCAGGCAGGCGAAGGGGTTCCCCGGCAGCCAGGTGTTGGCCGCCTTGTACCCGACCGCGGCAATACCGCCGATCTGGCGCTGCGAGGACGGCGAGCGTGGCAGGTCGTACAGGGTGAGCATCTCGCGGAACGCATCGAGGCCGCCGTCGGCAAGCGACAGGTGGTTCAGCGAGAGGTGCGAGATCAGGCGCCAGTGGGCGCCGCGGCCACGCTCGAAGCGGTGCGACGACGTCGGTTTGCGCAAGAAGCTGACCTGGCGCACGGTGGAGCCGCCCTCCAAAAACAGGTCGCCGCCGCGCAGGCCGTAGGTCAGCGAGGACGGCAGGTCGCGGTTGGTGCAGGTCAGTTCCAGGCTGAGGGTGTCGGTTTCCACTTCGGCCGGGTCGAAGTCGATGTCGACGATCGAAATCTCGGTTTCGAAACCGGGACTTTTCTCGGCGATGGTTTCATCGCGCCGCATGACCCAGTAGTGGCCCTTCTTTTCCGGCGTCTGCCCGTGCTTGAGCGAATAGAACGGGCGGAAGTCGACGATCGATTCGCCCTGCGGCGTCTGGCGCACCAGCTTGACCGAGTCGATCGACTGCACTTCGTAGGCAAACGCGCGGCGCGCGTCGGCCAGCACCGGATAGCTGGCGGTGGTGTGGGTCAGGCGGATCGGTTCACCGCGCTGGCGGAACAGGTTCACCACCGGGGTGCAGCCGAGCAGCACGTTATTCGTGGTCAGGGTGCCCAGCATGCGCGCCGCGTTCGAGTCGGTGCGCATGCCCGACAGCGCCAGGTGCAGGGTGATCGAGCGGCAGCCCATCGGCAGCACCGAGGTCAGCGCGGCCAGGTCGATGTCGAAGAAGTTGAATTTTTCGGGGAAGCAGAAATACTCGGTCAGCAGGCGGTAGGCCGAATGCGAGCGCGCTTCGAAGTCGATCAGCGATTCATTTTCCTCGAAACCGGCGGCCAGGATCGGAATGGCCGGCAGCGCCATCCAGCGCCCGCTGTTGTCGCCTTCGGCGTAGGCGGCCACGCTGCGCATGAACAGCGCGTCGCGCAGCGCCGCGCAGAACGAGGGCTCGCCGTCGATGAACACGCGCAGCTTGCCCAGGCCCAGGTTGGCCAGGGTCACCTGGTCGGAAATGCTGGTGATGGTCAGCGACAGGCTCGAGGTAGCGCCCACCGGTGGGCGGATCGCTTCGGGCGTGTCGATGATCGGCGCGAAGGTGGCGCCCGACAGGGCCACCGGCGCCACCGTCACCGGATACGAGGTGCGGAAGGTGCAGGAAGCGCCGCGCACCGGGCGCGTGGTCAGCTGGGTGCCGCGCGGGATCGCGGTGGCGGTGGTCAGCTGCGCGGCCACGCCCGAAAAATCCATGTGCGCGATCGAGCACGAGGGAAACGGGCGCAGGTAGTGCGGGTACAGCACTTCAAACAGGGCTTCGGTAAATTCGGGATAGTCGTCGTCGAGCCGCTTGGCGATGCGGGAATTGAGCAGCGCGAACGATTCGATCATGCGTTCGATGTGCGGATCTTCGCACACCTCGCCGGCGATCAGGAGGCGCCCGGCGATCTTCGGGTAGCGTTCGGAGAATTCGCGCGAATAGCGCCGCAAAAATCCCAGTTCGCGTTCGTAATACGGTAATAGATCTTCCAAACTCAGGCTCCCCCGATAGCGCGGCGCGCCTTGCTGATGGTGTAGTGCAGGCTCGATGGCTGCAAGATGGCGTCGAAATTGACGGGTTCCTGGGAACTGCTCACGACCAGCAGTGCCGTAATGGCGAAATTGAGGCGGTTGACCGACTCTTCCTGGATTTCCAGCGAGGCCTTGACGTTGCGCAGGCGCGGCTCATGGCGCGCAATGGCTTTTTCGAGACACTGGCAGATGTAGGCCCGGTCGTCGGTGCTCGAGAGCGAACGGCCGGCAAAATCGTTCAGGCCGAACGTGACGATCGAGCGCCCGCATTCGGGGTACCGTTGCAGCAGCAGTTCCGGGATCACGGTGCGCGTGTTGAGCAGCGCCTCGAGATCGCGTGCGACCGAGTCCTTCAAGTCCTCGATCGACATCCGGGTGACTGTGCCGCTGGAGGAACCATTGACCGGCACATCCATCAACCGGTCAAACAAACCTGGCGTAAAACCCTTCATTGGTACCCCGATACATTGCTACGCGTTATGCTACTTAATGTTGCTTTATGTTGCCTTGATGCTGCTTTATGCCGTTTTATTGGTCGCCAGATCCCAGCCGCCGGAGGTATTACCGCCCGCACCGCCGCCGATTTTTTGCTGCGTGTATTTCCATTTGACCTTGGAATACTTGAGCGACAGGCTTTCGGTCAGGATGTCGCCCTGCGACACGGTCGGCGCGACGCTCGAAATGATCACGTTGTCGAGATCGATTTCGAAATACTTGATGCGGTCGCCCTGGCCATCGGCGCGCAGGAACTCGATCTTGGCCTTGCCCAGGGTTTTACCCGACGAGCAGTTCTGCAGCAGCAGCGGGGTGGCCAGGTCGGCCAGCTTGGCGATCACAATGTCGCGGTGCTCGGTACGTTCGGCGGTATGGCCGCCGCCGGTCGATGCGGTCGCCGATTTCGGCTGCAGCACTTCCCAGCTGACCGACTGGCACTCGATCCAGTCTTTATGCGACGAGTCGGTCGACTCGCCCTTGATGCCGTCGAGTTGGAGGTAGACGTCGATTGCCATGATATTCCTTTCGTTGGTTTGTAGGGACTAAGGCTTCGGCTTACGATTTGGTCGATGGTGGCAGTTCCGCGACCAGACGCAGGGACACCGACAACTCGTCGAGCTGGAAGTGAGGACGCAGGAACGACACGGCGCGGTACACGCCCGGACGGCCCGGTACTTCCGACACTTGCACCGATGCTTCGCGCAACGGGAACTGGGCCTTCTGGGCCTGGCTCGCGTTATCGTCCAGCAACACGTACTGGGTCAACCAGCGGTTCAGGTGGTCTTCGACGTTCGATGCGGCGGCAAAACTACCGATCTTGTCGCGCATCATTGCCTTCATGTAGTGGGCAATCCGCGAGACGGCGAAGATGTATTGCAGCTGGGCCGACAGGGACGCGTTGGCGTTGGCCGAATCGGTGTTGTATTTCTTCGCTTTCTGGGCCGACTGGGCGCCGAAGAAGGCCGCGTAGTCGGTGTTCTTGCAGTGCACCAGGGAGATGAAGCCCAGGTCGGACAGCTCTTTTTCACGGCGGTCGGTGATCGCGATTTCGGCCGGGCACTTGAGCGCCACTTCGCCTTCATCGGTCTTGAAGGTGTGGGTCGGCAGGTCTTCGACCAGGCCGCCGCCTTCGACGCCGCGGATCGCCGCGCACCAGCCGAAGTCGTCGAACGCCCCGGTCAGCTTGGTGGCGAAAGCGTAGGCCGCGTTGCACCACAGGTATTTGTGGTGGTCGGTGCCGTCCACGTCTTCGACGAAGTTGAAGCCTTCGGTGGTGGCGCCATCGGCCGGGTGGAACGGCAGGCGCCCCAGGAAGCGCGGCAGGGTGATGCCGACATAGCGCGAGTCTTCCGATTCGCGGAACGATTTCCATTTGGCGTATTCGACCGTGTCAAAAATCTTGGCCAGGTCGCGCGGACGGCCCAGTTCGCTGTAGCTTTCCAGGCCGAACAGCTCGGGCGAGGCCGAGGTGATGAACGGCGCGTGGGCGGCGGCGGCGATGTGCGACATCTGCTCGACGAAATACATGTCTTCCGGCTGGCGCGTGATCTGGTAGTCGCCCAGGAGCGAGCCGAACGGTGCGCCGCCGAAGGTGCCGAATTCTTCTTCGTAGACTTTCTTGAACATCGCGCTCTGGTCGAACTCGATGGCGGTCTGGAAGTCCTTGACCAGCTCGCGCTTGGTCGCGTTGAACATCTTGATCTTGAGCGTGGTGCTGGTCGAGGTGTTCTTCACCAAGTAATGCAGGCCGGTCCAGCTGCTTTCGAGCTTCTGGAATTCGGGCGAGTGCATCACGGCCGAAAGCTGGTCCGAAATAATGCGGTCCAGTTCGGCGACGCGGGCGTCGATGGTGGCCGACAGGTTGTCCGACACGATCACCGTGCCGTCCATCACCTGGTGCACCAGTTCCGAAATCAGGTCCTTGGCGCGGGCGTGCTCGACGCTCGATTTAGCCACCTTGCTCTGCTCGACGATCTGGTCGAGCAGGGCCGTTTCATGGGTCGCGGCGGCGGCGCCGGCGGCTTGGTTCAGTTGAGCGGACATGGTTAGTCTTTCTTGGTAGCTTGCTGGCCGAGCTGGGCCAGTTTCTCGGTGTTGGTGAGCACGTCGGCGAGGATGTCTTCGAGCTTGTCGTTGCCGGCCAGCTTGTTGCGCAGGTCGGCCAGCTTGGTGCGCGCTTCGAGCAGTTTGCGCAGCGGTTCGACTTGCTGGACCACCGACTCCGGACGGAAATCTTCCATCGAACGGAACTTGAGGTCGACGGCGAACTTGCCGCCTTCGCCGGTCAGGGTGTTCTGCACGCGGTAAGCGGCGCGCGGTTCGATCCCCTTCATGACTTCATCGAAATTGTCGCGGTCGATGCCGACGAAATTGCGGTCTTTCAGGCGTTTCTTCTCGACTTCGGAAGTGCCGCCGAAATCGCCCACCACACCCATCACGAAGGGCAGTTCCTTGCTTTCGATGGCGTCGCCGATTTCGACGTCATAGGTCATCTGGATGCGTGGCGGCCGCACTTTTTGCAGCTTCTTCTGGACACTTTGTTTCTTTGACATGGTAATTCCTTCTACATGATGTGTGAGCGGGTCGTGCAGCCTACTTGCCTGAATCCCTGAGATTGTTGAGAGCCTCGAACGGACTTTTCGACTCCGGTTCCCGGAGCTTGATGGCCGGTTTGTCGTTCTCGGCCTTGGGAGTGTCTTTGAGCGACGTGAGCGGGTTATTGTCCTTGACTGCCTTGACCGCACTCTTCTCGGGCTGGGACCGGCGGATCGGGGCGACCGGGGCGGTGTCGCCCATGTTGTCGCGCAACAGCTTGATCTGCTCCTGGGAATCGGCGCGCACTTGCCCGACCAGCGCGCTCTGGCGATTCAGGTTGCCGAGCGCGTTATTCACACTACGCAGGCCGGCCGCGGCGATAATGGCGCTGGCGGTCTTGTCGTTGGGATCACGCAACAACACTTCCTGCGCAGCGACGATCGCTTCGCCATGCTGGCCGGAGTCGTAGCGGCTCTGGGCAATCTTTACCCATGGCGCCTTGTCGCCCGTGTAGGCGGCGGTGGCCTGCTTCCAGTAGCCGATCGCCTCTTCCTTGCGTCCGGCGGCCGAGGCCTGGGTACCCTGGTTGAGCAGCTCGGCCAGCGGCGGAGGGCCCTTGGCCACCACAGGCTTGGTGGTCTCGCAGCCGGTCAATGCCGCGGCGCAGGCAAGGACGCCGCACAGGTACTTGAAATCGGAAAAAGTGGTCATGCGGTATCCTCAGAAGCGGTGACAAAAAAGTAATGTGTATATTGTAACACTTATTACTGAAACAACGTTAGCAGAGTTTGAAATTTAACAGCGTTCAATTGAAAATCACACATTCTCACTTTGTAGTAAGCGCGCACGTTACATTAGGAACGGCAGACAAATCTTCTCATAAATGTTATTGTTCCGCTAATTAGTTTTTCAAATTCGCGCAAAATTTTCCGAAGGGTGCCAACAGCATGTCAAGTAAAGTCCTCTGGGGTGAAGGATTGTTCCTGCGCCCCCAGCATTTCCAGCAGCAGGACCAGTACCACGAGCACCGCCTCAACGAGAGCGTCAAGGCAGTCCATCCCTACGCCTGGGGCGTGAACCAGTTGCAGGTCGACCGCGATGCGCTGGCCAACAATGCCTTGCGCGTGCTGGAACTGTCGCTGCGCTTCCAGGATGGCGAGCTGGTCGACGCGCCGGGCGCCGATGCGCTGCCCGAGACGGTCGACCTGAGCCAGTTGCTGCAATCGCAGCAGACCGTCACGTTCTACGCCGCCCTGCCCGCCTTCAAGCCGTTCGGCGGCAACTTCGCGCCGCTCGGCCAGACTGCCAACGCGGCCCGCTTCGTCCAGTCCAACGCCGACACGCCCGACCTGTACACCCAGGCCGCGCAAGCCCAGCTGACCTACCTGACCAAGAGCGTGCGTCTCATTTCCGAGTTCGAGCCGCGCGATTCGTACACCCACTTCCCGCTGCTGCGCCTGCGCCGCGTGGCCACCGGCGGGTTCGAGATGGACCCGGGATTCGTGCCGCCAAGCATGTCGGTGCGCAGCGCCCCGATCCTGTTCCTGCAGCTGCGCCGCCTGATCGACGCCTTGCAGGCCAAGGTCAGCGCCCTGTACGGGCACCACCGCGAACCGAGCAAGAACGTGATCGAGTTCCGTTCCGGCGACATGTCCTCGTTCTGGCTGCTGCACACGGCCAGCAGCGCGTATGCCTCGCTGACGCACTACTTCCATCATCCGGCGCTGCATCCGGAGCGCCTGTACGAAGCCCAGCTGGGCGTGGCGGGCGCCCTGATGACGTTCTCCAAGAGCTGGACCCTGGCCGACCTGCCGCCCTACCAGCATGCCGATCCGGGACCGGCCTTCGCGAAACTGAACATGATCATCCGCGACCTGCTCGACACTGTAATATCGTCGAAGTACTTCGCCATTGCGCTCGATCTGATCAAGCCGTCCTACTATCTGGGTTCGCTGGAGTCCGGCAAGATCGACGACAAGACCGTGTTCTACCTGGCGGTGTCGGCCAACCTGGCGGCCATCGAGCTGGTCGAAGTGGTGCCGCTGCGCTTCAAGATCGGCGCCCCCGACGACGTCGAGAAGTTCGTGCTCTCGGCCATGCCGGGCGTGCGCCTGCAGCACGCGCCGCAGGTGCCGCCGGCGGTGCCGGTGCGTCCCGACACGGTCTACTTCACGATCGAGGCCAAAGGCCAGATGTACGAACGCATGATGCAGGCGCAGTCGATTTCGATTTATGTTCCCGAAGGCTTGCGCGAGCTGTCCCTGGAACTGATTGCCGTAACCTCCTGACCCAAGGATTGCCCAGATGACTACCACCGCACCCTCCCTGATGGCTGGCGGGCCCGTTGCGCCCGCCGCGGGAGCGACCCCGCAAACGCTGCTCGACCTGATGTACGAAGGCTTTTACGCGCTGTTCATGCTCAAGAACGGCAGCGGGCCGCAGAACAACACCGATTTCCAGCGCAAGACCACCCAGTTCCTCGAAGATTTCACGCGCGGCGCCAAGAAGCAAGGCGCCTCGGCCGACGACATCGACGCCTCCAAGTACGCGTTCTGCGCGGCGGTCGACGAAATCATCCTGCGCTCGAATTTTTCGATCCGCGACGAGTGGGAACGGCGCCCGCTGCAACTGGTGCTGTTCGGCGACCAGCTGGCCGGCGAGAACTTCTATCACCGCCTCGAATCGCTGCGCACGCGCGGCAGCACCCATTTGCAGGCGCTGGAAGTATTCCATATGTGCCTGCTGCTGGGCTTCCAGGGCCGCTACATCCTGGAAGGGTCGGAAAAGCTGAACTACCTGACCGCGCGCCTGGGCGACGAAATCGCCAACATGAAGGGCCGCCGCGGCGGCTTTGCGCCGCACGCCGACCGTCCCGACCAGATCGTGCACAAGCTGCGCAGCGACTTGCCGCTGTGGGTCCTGTGCTCGGTGTTCGGGCTCATTTGCATTCTCGGCTACGTCGGGCTGCGCACGTCCCTCAACAAGAGCACCGATGAACGCATGAGCGCCTACAACGACGTGGTCAAGCTGGCGCCGCGCGCCGCCAACCTCACCATTACGCTGCCGTGAGAACGCGCCCGGACCGGATCATGTGCATGACTGGTCCGGGCGCGCCGGCGCCGTCGGCAACCTTGGGCAGCGCCGTGCAGGGCGAGGGGAAATGAAGCAAGAAATCTACATCAGCACCGATGTCGAAACCGACGGCCCGATTCCGGGTCCGCATTCGATGCTCAGTATCGGGTCGGCCGCCTACCTGGCCGACAAGACCTGCATCTCCACCTTCAGCGCCAACCTGGAATGCCTGCCGGAAGCGACGGCGCACCCGGACACCGCCGCCTGGTGGCTGACCCAGCCCGAGGCCTGGGCCGCTTGCCGCGCGAATCCGGAAACGCCGCAGGCGGCCATGCAGCGCTATCTGGCATGGGTCAAGTCGCTGCCCGGCAAACCGGTGTTCGTGGCCTACCCCGCCGGCTTCGATTTCCTGTTCGTGTACTGGTACCTGATCCGGTTTACCGGCGAAAGCCCGTTCAGCCATTCGGCGCTCGACATCAAGTCGTACGCCATGGCGGTGCTCAAGCGCGGCTACCGCGACAGCACCAAGCGCAACATGCCCGAACACTGGTTCGATCCCCTGCCCCACACGCATGTGGCGCTCGACGACGCCATCGAACAGGGTGCGATGTTCTGCAATATGCTGGCCGATAACCTGGCGCGCGGGCGCTAGGCGGGATAGGCGGCGATCTTGGCGGCCAGGCGCTGGGCCAAATATCCGTGCGCCGCTCCCAGGGTGTCCAGGATCAGGCATGCTTCCTTGCCGTAGGCGCTGACCTTCTCGGGCGGCCAGTAATGCGGTGGCGCTTCCAGGTTGCAGATACGGTCGGCCAACTTGACGCACCAGATGCCCTTGGGCTGCTGCACGATTCTTGCCAGGCTGTCGGCCATGGCGTCGGCTTTCGACAGGCCGGGCGCCTTCGACAAGGCGGCCACGCCATCTGCCACTGCCGGGCCGAATTCGGCCACCAG
The DNA here is from genome assembly GCF_011682045.1 of Massilia aquatica. Lineage (GTDB taxonomy): Bacteria > Pseudomonadota > Gammaproteobacteria > Burkholderiales > Burkholderiaceae_D > Telluria_A > Telluria_A aquatica. The sequence continues at coordinate 103,112 of NZ_VVIW01000022.1, forward strand.
GGTGGCGTGCGCGACCTCCTGGTCTTCCATTGCGTCGTGCAGGATGGCGCAGGTCATGGCCACGCCGATGCCGTCGATCGGCTCCTGCGCATGGGCGGCCAGAAGCTCCATGCCGACCATGCCCAGATGGACCAGGTAGGGCATCTCGGTGCCGGGGAATTTCTGCTGTGCGTGCGCCACGGCGGCGAAGCGCCAGGCTTTGATCCAGGCCTCCTGGGATGCGTAATCGATGTGCTTTGTCATGGCTCCTCCGTTAGCGCATCTTAGCAGCAGGCAGACCTGGGTGCGAGCCGATAGAATATGGGCACGCTGGCAAAGGCCGGCATCAACAGGAGAAAACATGTTCAGGGAAGTCGCGGAATTGAAGGTCGCCGAGGGAACGGAGCAGCGGTTCGAAGCAGGCGTGCAGCAAGCGGTGGCGCTGTTCAAGCGCGCCAAGGGGTGCCATGGCATGCGCCTGGAACGCTCGGCCGAAGAGCCGGGAAGCTACATGCTGTTCGTGGAGTGGGAAACCATTGACGACCATATGGTGCACTTTCGCGAGAGCGACGACTTCCAGGAATGGCGGCGGCTGGTGGGCGGCTTTTTCAGCGCGCCGCCGCGGGTCTTTCATACGACCATCGCGGTCGAGGGGTTCTGAGCCAACCGATCGCCATTCACGCCGGCGCGATGCATGGCAAGCCATCGCGCGGTGAGCTCGTGCATCGTGCCTACAACAAGTTATTGTAGTCGTATCCGTATTCGATCGACTCGTCGGCGGTCCAGATATGACCGTCGAGCGCATCGACCGTCATATTGCCGCCGCCTTCGCGTGGCTCCAGCGAACTCTCGGCGGGGTCATGAACCTGGAAATGCCACAGCATCGGATTGACGCTACGTCTCGGCCCCATCACCCGGCCGCCACGCTCCTCCATATGAATGTCGGCATACAAGCGTGCTTCCTCTGCGGGCATCAGGTCGGTGCGGTACCTGACCGGAATATTCAGGCCCCTGACGCCGTTGGTCCTGAAATGGGTCAGAATCGCGACCACCGTTATGCGCTTGAGATTCAAGCCAAGGTAGCCGACGTAGGTCTGGCTCCGGTCAAACCGCGCAGCCGGATCGAATATGTGCAAGCGCTGCAACAGGCTGGACGAACCGGGCACGGCATCGAGTAAATACAGATCGCAGATTTCTTGCATTTTTACATTTAATTTGAAGTCAGCCGGGGTGGTCAACCATCCTGCTTATTGCAATGGGACATACTTCAGCCCCTTTTTGGGGAATCGCTTTACTCTTGGCCGTCAGTATTAAGAAACGAAAGCTGGTCGAGGAGATCTTCGGCTGGAGCAAGACCATCGGCGGGCTGCGTAAGGCGCGCTTCGTCGGCCTGGCCAAGGTGCGCGCGCAGACCAGGTTCACCTTCGTTACGTACAACCTGACTCGCACGGCGACCATCTTTGGCTGGCGTTTGTCGGCCGTGGTGGGATAAATCCGTCCAGAGGGGGCGGGAAGCGCTGAAAAGTACCAAAAAACAGCCTAAAAGACGGCTAGAAACCAGTTCCTAGGCAGAATGCGGGTTCCAACCCGAAAAACTGGTGCTTCGGGCGATAAAACCCGAAGGACTAGGCCACTTTTTCAACGCCCTGTCAGTTTGACAGGATTGTTGCCCCACGCAATGACCGTGCGAAATGGCGATCAATAAAGCAGGCCATTAGGTTTAGCGAGGCGAATCGCTAACTCCCTCAGAAATAATTTTCTCCAACATATCATCGTCCCCATACAGAAGAGGCGAATTTTCATAATAGAAGCGACACTTGAACTGCCCATCGGAGAAGAGCGTCAAAAGTATCCCGGTCCATCTATCGCCATTTTGAGCCGCATTCAAGTAAATTTCCTCGATGGGTTCAAAAGTTTCCAGGGAACCACCAATTCCATAATTACTCAACGGAACGTCGAAATTTTCCCCGCCGAAAACTCTTCCCGTATATTTATTTCTTAATCCAATTTCCTCATCCTCTAAAAATTCCAAATAGAAAACGATCTTTCTCCAATCCGACGGCGCAGTATCGGCAAGACCCTGCACTGCCTGATTCACGAGTTCACCATGATTCTGAAAAGCCATAATTATCCTCCCGCCTTATTTCTAAAAGCACTTCTCTTCAATTACCATCAGCCTGTTGGTAACTTGCCTTGAATGCATCCGGCCTGCTGGTCATATTGCTCTTATTGTAAATTATCTCGAACCGAATTGGAACTGGTTGTCCAGTTTTATGGATAAGGTTGGCAACCGGGTTCTCGAAATCTACCTTGTATCTGCTCAGATTAAGGTTTTTCATTACCTCACCATCGCTCACGGCAATGGATCGACCACTACCTGGGAAGACATTCAATCGATTCATGGGGCCGTGGAACTGATTCCCGATAGCGTGAAAACCAACATCCTCAAATACCCCCTCGTTTCCTATAGTATTAGGCCATTTCGTTATACACATTTCCACCCCTGGATGAGAAACCTCCGGAAAAGCTTTTACATTCAATGAGTTACACAAGGGGCTTGTAAACTGTTCCGAATTCGCGTTTACTCTCGGGATTTCGGTGGGCACGTGATCAAGGTGGCGCAGCAGT
>NZ_VVIW01000023.1 GCF_011682045.1 Massilia aquatica
CGGGTTCGAGTCCCGTCCGCTCCGCCAACAACAAAGAAGAAGAAACGATTTAGGAGTGGTAGTTCAGTTGGTTAGAATACCGGCCTGTCACGTCGGGGGTCGCGGGTTCGAGTCCCGTCCGCTCCGCCAGCATATAGCAGTACGATGGTGCAGTCCCTGAACGGGGAGTGCGCCGGGGTTCAGGAGTCGCCATCAGGCAGATTCCATGGTTCGCACACAAGGCGGCCGGGTCCTGGCAGTCCTGTCAAAAAAAAGAAGAGGCGAACGAAAGTTCGCCTTTTTTTATATGTGCGTCTCATTCGCATTCAATCGCAATTTTATTTATCTCGAATTGGCAAACCATGTTTGAATTTATTCGTAATCACAAACGCTGGATCCAGGTCATGCTCGTGCTGCTGGCCGCCTCGTTCCTGGTCGTCGGTGGCATGGCCACCAACGAAAACACCGACAGTACGGTGGTCGTGGCGAATGTGGACGGCAAGAAGATCACGCAGCCCGAATGGGAAGAGGCGCAGCGCCAGCAGGTCGACCAGTACCGCGCCATGATGGGTGCGCAGTTCGACCAGAAGCGCTTCGACACCCCTGAATTCAAGCGCGAAATCCTCGACAACCTGATCGCGCGGCGCGCCGTCGAAGCGGAAATCGACCGCAGCCACCTGACCGTGGGCGACGATGTGCTGATCAACACCATCCAGCAGAATGATGAATTCAAAACCGCCGGCAAGTTCGATGTCGATGTCTACAAGGCGGCGCTGCTCAACGCGCGCATGACGGCGCCCCAGTACGAGGCCAGCCTGCGCCGCGATTTCGTGCTGCGCCAGCTGACCGGCACCGTGCAGGAAACCGCTTTCCTGCCGCGCACGGTCGCCACGCGCATGTCGAACATCTTCGACGAAGAGCGCGAAGTCCAGGAAATGCTGTTCCCGGCCAGCGAGCAGCAAGCCCAGGTCAAGGTCACCGACGAGATGATCAAGGCCTTCTACGACAAGAACACCGCCTTGTTCCAGGTGCCGGAAAAGGCGAAGATCGAATACGTCGTGCTCGACGCGGCCGCGGTCGAAGGCATGGTCACCGTCAGCGATGAAGAAGTCGCCAAGTTCTACGAAACCAACAAGGCGCGCTTCACCACGCCGGAAGAGCGCCAGTACAGCCACATTCAGTTCAAGTTCGCTAAAGACGCGAGCGCGGCCGACAAAGCCGCCGCCAAGGCCAAGGCCGAGGCTGCTCTGGCCGAGCTGCGCAAGGCGCCTGCCACGTTTGCCGACGTTGCCAAAGCCAAGTCGCAGGACGTGTCGACGGCCGAGCAGGGCGGCGAACTGGGCCAGGCCGAAAAGGGCAAGATGATCAGCCCGGCCATTGAAACCGCCGTGTTCAAGCTCAAGCAGGGTGACATCAGCGACGTGGTCGAATCGGACCAGGGTTACCACATCGTGACCGTCACCAAGCTGGTGCCGCAGACCATCAAGCCGTTCGACGACGTCAAGACGGCGCTGGTGGCGGAAGTGAAGAAGCCGAAGATGTCGCAGAAGTACACCGACCTGTCGCAAACCTTCACCGAAACCGTGTACGACCAGTCCGCCAGCCTGAAGCCGGTGGCCGACAAGCTCAAGCTCAAGATCGAGACGCTCGACAATGTCACGCGCACGCCGAGCCCTGCGCTGGCCCAGTCGCCGCTGAACAATGCCAAGTTCCTGGCCGCGCTGTTTTCCGATGGCGTGGTCAAGGAAAAGCACAATACCGAAGCGATCGAAGTCAAGCCAGGCATGCTGGTCTCGGCCCGCATCGTGGAATACGCGCCGGCCGCCAAGCGTCCGCTGGCTGAAGTGCAGGACATCATCCGCATGCGCGTAGCCCAGCAGGAAGCGGCCAGCCTGGCCAAGAAAGCCGGCGAAGCCAAGATTGCCGCAGCCAAGGCCAGCGGCGACGCGGCCGGCTTCGGCGCAGCCAAGGTGGTCAGCCGCGCAGCGCCGACGGCGGTCAACCAGGCAGCCCTGCCGGTGGTCCTGAAGGCCGACGCCAGCAAGCTGCCGGCGTATGTGGGTGTCGACATTCCTGGCGTAGGCTACGGTGTGTACCGCGTCAACAAGGTATCGCAGCCAGCCAAGGTCGACGAAACGCGCCGCACCGCCGAGCAGAAAGAAATCGCCGAGCGCCTCGGCCAGGTCGAAATGCGCGCTTATGTCGATGCGCTGAAAGAAAAATCCAAGGCCAAGGTCATCGTCAAGACCGAGGTTGCCGCAGCCGATGCGAAAGATGCGCCGGCAGTAAAATAAGCCGCCGCACACTCGGATCAAAACCCGGTCGCTCGCGCTGCCGGGTTTTTTTTCGCCGCAGCGCAGCGGCGTCTCGCCTGATATCCCAACTTCTCCTGTCGCCATGACCAGCAAACCCGACTCCTTCGCGTCCGGAGACATTGTTTTCGCCGGTGACCTGGACGCACTCGGCGCGTTGCTTGCCGCGTCGGGCATGCCCAATACCGTTGGCGCATATGCGATCAGGCTCGACGACTTTCCGACCAGCTTCGAGATTGCCTGGGTCGGCAATGTGTCGCCCGACGCTCCTTACGAGGTCGACTGCTGCGGCTACGGCATGCCGCATGAAGCGGTCGCCTTCTGGTGCGCGCGGCTGGCTGCCATCCTGCAAGCAAACGGCATCAAGTACGATTTTGCCCATTGCAATGCCGAACATGAGGAACTTGGCGTCTATACTGCGTAGAGCCGCGCCAATGGCGCTATCTGACCTTACCAACACATGAACAGGAGATCGACGTGGACAATATGAATGTGCCGCCCGCCCCGGCGACAGTGGTGATTATCGGGACGCAGGCCTACTCCGTGAACGGCGTCGCACTGGCGGACACCGCCGGCCTGTTCCAGGCCCTGCAGGTGCAGCGTGCCGAACGTATCGAGGTGCGCATCGCTCCCGGAACGGGCACCGACTACGAGCGCGTGGGCAAGCTCATCTTTGCGCTGTCGCGCAATGGCTGGAACAGCGAATCGCCCGACAGCATGCACTGGGCCCTGGAAGCGGCCGGCCCGGCGTCAACGGCGCACTGATCCAAACATCGCCATCAGTGCCGCCAAACTTGCCGAGTCGGGCCGTTTCACCAATGTCCCGCTGATGGTCAATTGGGACGGCGTGGCGCCAGCTGATCAGCCTGTGGCACGCCGTCCCGGTGCTCAGTCGGGCGCCAGCACGAAAGCCCGCGCCGCGCTGCTGTCGTAGCCGCTCAGGCGCGACCAGCCGTCGGTCCCGCTGTGCGCCACGTACAGCTGCTCGGTAAAGCCCGCCAGGCTGCAAGCGTCGAGCAGGCTGCCCACCGTTGGTGGCGGAGCGGCCGGTGGCGACGCCGGTATCGCCCCGGGCATGCCGGCGGCGCTGGCGGCCGCCGTCGCCGCCAGGCTGTACTCCGGCGGCCACACCGCGCCGCGCTGCACATAGAAGCTGTAGCTGGCAAAGCGATTCAGTTGCAGCGCCAGGAAAGGCACCGCCACCGCCTGGCCCGACGCACCGTAATGCATCACCCCGCACTGATCGGCGGCCGTGCTGCCGCCCACGGCCGGGGCGTCGATGCGGGCGAAGGCGGGGTTGTTGTCAACCCGCACCGTCAACACCATGCGGTTGAGCGCCGCATCGACCAGCCCCAGCAGTGCCGCATCCTGGGTCTGGATCGTGCCGCTCAGGGTGTCGGTGGCCGGCACGCGCCATTTGATGCCCAACGCCTCCGGGTCGACCAGCGCGCCGGCAGTGTTGAACAGCTCGACCTTGATCTGCCACAGGCCGCCCTGGTCCGGCCCCGTCGCCACCCCGTTGAGGTCGAACGGAACGCCGGGCGCGACCGCCGTGGTGGGAATCACCGCGTTCTGCGTATCGAGCACGGCGTTCGGGATCGACCACTGGCCGGTTGGCGGCAGTGCCGGCGCAATTTCGTACAGATGCGCGCTGCTGCCGACCGTGCGCGGCCCCAGCGCGTACTGTTCGAGGATCAGGTCGCCGCCGACTTCGCGCGTGTAGTGGCGGTTGATCGCCTCCACGCTGGGGCGCCAGGACGATTCGTCCTCGCTGGCGCGCTTGTACGATACGCGGTAGAAGGCCACGCCCAGGTCGTTGCGCAGGGAACTGTCGAACTCGAGGCGGGGGCGCAGCGACCCGCCCCAGGGCGCAGTGCCGTCGAGCAGGCCGCGCTGGGCCGGATCGAAACCGGCGCTGCCGATCCGGGTGCTGTCGTTGGCGCCGTGGATGCGCCACACCGAGGTATTGCCGATGGCCATGAACAAGACCCAGTTGTTGGGCGCCACCACCGGCGGGCAGGGCGGGCAGGCGCGCGCCAGCGGGTGGCTGGTGACGAGCGTGACTTCCGAGCCGCAGGCATAGTTCCACCAGGTATGGCACAGCACCGGTTTGGGTTCGTAGATGGTGACCGAAAAGCCCGGCCAGATGCGCTGGCGCGCGATGAAGTACAGATCGGGCTGGTCGAAGTTAAAGATCGAGCGCCAGATCACGGCGCGGAAGTGGCCGCACTCGTCGGTGGTCACGGTCGCGATCCTGGTTTTGCGCACCGCGAACGGGAACAGCCAGCAAAACAATGGGCGCAGCAGATCGAGGTGGGTCAGCACGGCGCGTTCGAAGACTGGGCGGGGCGCGCGCGCGGCCAGCACCAGGTCGGCCGGCAGGGTCAGCGCGCTCAGGGCATGGTTTTGGTCGATGGCGAGCGGCTCGGCGTGCTGAAACGCGTCCGCTTGCAGCCGGCGTGGCGGCAGCGGCTGCGGGTTCAGGGCCACGCTCAGCAGCGGATCGTCCAGTTCGGTGGCCAGGAAGGGCTCGGGAGAATTTGACGTATTCGGCGCAATTGGCAGCCGCAGCGGCGGCCACGGGCCGTCGACGATGTCGCGCAGGCGGTCGATGTCGAGCTGGGGCAGGGCGGCGATGATGAGCGGCCACGGGTCGACTTCGTAGACCTCGACGCTGGCATGGCATACCGGCAGGTTCAGCACGATACCGCCCGAGACGACGCGCTTGAGCAGCGTGCCGTTGACCACGCACAGGCGCCCGATCCAGCGGCGCCAGCGTTCCGGGCCTAGCTCGAACAGCACCGGCTCCACCCGCTCCGTGCCCGGGCGCAGCGCGACATGCCGGTCGACTCCGCCGCGCCGCAGCAGTTCGCCAACGTCCAGCGCGTCCTTCTCCAGTTCGGAGCCCAGCACGATACGCACCAGTTGTCCTTCCGCGCCGACCGGGACGGTGAGGCGCGCGCGGCCTTCCTTGTCGAGCGGCTGCGTGTCGAGCAGGGTCCCGCCCTGGCTGAACGCATAAGCGACGATGGTGGGAAGGTCGTCCGGGCGCTCGGCGATGCTGGCCTGGACTTCCAGCGTGACGCTGCGCTCTTGGGCTTGTTTCGATGACATTTCGGCTCCTTTGTTGTTGGTATGAGCTTGAAAAGTAGACCTGCCGCAAAGCGGACGCTAGCGGCGATGTCATGAAAACCATGATTAATAACTACAGATCTGATAGGTCAGGCTGGCCGCAGGGGCGTCGCGCTGTGGCAAAATGCGCCACTGGCTACGCAGGGTAGCCCGCCGGATTGAGGAAACAGATGCAAAAGATGATGACGGAACTGAACCGTTTGTACCTTCCCGCGGGCGCCTTGTCGCTGGAACTGCTCGCACAGCGCCGCGCGGGGCACAGCGCACTTGCCATCGAGCTGGCCGAAGGCGGCATGACGCGTGCGCTGGTGATTCCGTTTCGCAAGATGCCGGGTGCGGGGGAGGCGCAGCACTGGGAGCAGCTGTGCACGCTGGCGAATGGCGTGCAGGCCGAACTCGGCTTTCCCGCGCCGGCGGTGAGCATTTCCGGGTCGGATGGCTATTACTTGTGGATGTCGCTGGAAACGCCGACGCCGATCGCGCAGGTGCGCGCTTTCCTGGAGCTGATCCGCAAGGCCTACGTGCCGGCGATGGCGCCGTTTGCCGATGCGGCCGGCGCGGCGGTGGAATTGCCGCCGTGCCTGGACCCGCGCACCGGCAAGTGGGCCGCGTTCATCGACGCCGGCCTGGGCGCCGCGTTCGCCGACGAATCGGGGCTGGAGATGGCCCCGCCGCTGGGCGCCCAGGCGGCCTTGCTGGAGCGTCTGGAACGCATCAGCGCAAAGCAGTTCCAGCAGGCGCTGGAGGTGCTAGGGGCCACCCATGGTGCACCGGTGGCTGGCGCCACGCCTGCCGCCGCGAGCGCGCCGGATGGCTTGCTGCTGCGCGACGCGACCCTGGAAGATATCGTGCGCTTCCTGCATGCGAAAAACATCGAGCCGACATTTCGGCATCTGATCTCTTGAACTCTCGCATAGTGAGTCAATAATGGCGCATTCACGACAGTTAGAGCGTACCCGGCCGAGGAACACATTGCTGCAATTGTGGGGATTCGCCGTCATGACGGTGGTAGGGAGCGCCGCGGCAGGGGAGATGCGTCACCAGGTTTTTCAGACGCAAAATACATTCTTGGCTCCTGAAATCAATATTGTTCTGTATAACGATAAGGATTATTCAAGAAAATTCATCGTGGATTTTGGCGACAATGACGTAAAAAGCCCGGCCGCACACCGCCACTCGTGCCTGTCACGCAGGCCTGTCGCGGTGATGAATGGCCCGCCGTTTGATCAATGGGATCCTTCCGCAAGACCGCGCCCGTATGGCGCTTTTGAACGCTCGACCAGCATGGCGATGATTCCTGCCAAATCTTTTGCACACCGATATTATCCAGTCGGCTTCTTTGCGCGAATGCCGTGCGAAATCACGCTGACCATCACGGATCAGGCCGACGGTCAAAAAATCGCGAGCCGGATTGTCGTGACCAAACCTTCACAGGATGAGGACGTCGAGCCGGATAATGTATCGGTAACAGCGACAGCGGAATCGCTGGACGAGGACAAACTCCGACTAGTCACGATTCTGGTCAAAAACAACGCGGCAAAACCGGTCGCTTTCAGGTTGGTGCGGAAAGTGCTGCTTGACTGTGATGCTGATATCAGCGATTTCTTGGTCAAGGAGGGGATGGAAGGCAGCTTTGTGCGGATCGAAGAGCATTCCTATGCAGCGGTGCTCACTGCGGTCACTATGCGGTCCGGATCTGTTTCGAAGGACTGCCGCTTATCGGCCGAGTTTCAGGCGCTAGAGCAGTTGTCCCGGCGCCACCCTTTGCGCCAAGTGACGGTTCCGCTATCGGCAATAGCTCAAGATCATCGCGCGGCGCCGCGTGTGGCCAAATAATGCGGCCTCCGACACGACTCTCATGTGGACGTCCACAACGATATCGTTGTCGTCAATACTAAGGTTGCCTCGGCAGTGCAGCCTTCGCCCGGAGATTGGGCAAGTGGATTTGGGCACGAGTTGTTGCATGAGTGGCAATGGGAGTCTCAGCAAATGCGCGATATAGCCAAGCCAGAAGTCGATGCCTATCAATGGCAGATTGAGAACAAGGGGAAATTTGGGGAGCAAAAGGTGTTTTCTGATGATGCACTGAAAAAATCGCTTGATAACTATAAAAAGGGGAAGCACCCTAGCGTTGTGCCTAGTAATCGAACGCATCCACCAACTGGGAAGAAATAAGAAGGTGAATAATTCTTTATTGCTTGTTCCGCTCTTTCTATTCTGTGCGGCACCTGCGGTAGCAGAGGCGCAAACTCGTCATCTGGTTTTTCAGTCGAATGCGACCTTCCTGGCGCCGGAAGTCAATGTCGTATTGTTTAACGACAAAGCCTACCCCGTATCCGTCGCGCTGGACTTCGGAACCAGGGGCGCCGATCTGGACTTGCTGACGGATCGGACATGTTACTCACGCAATCGTGCCGTGCAGTTTGCCGGAACGCGTTTTGAAATTTTTTTTGATAAAGATGGAGTGAAACGCCCCAAGCTGTTTGAAGCGCAATCGACAATCGCCGTCATTCCGCCCGGCGGCTTTGCCCATCGATCTATTCCCGTGGGTTTCTTTTCATCGCTCCCATGCGAAATTTTATACACGTTGAGGGATCTGCCTGGTGATCGCCGCGTGACGCGTCAGTTCATGGTCAAACCAACTACGGATGCCCATGTGCAGAATGCCCTCGATGTGAGCGTTGATTCAAGCGTCGAAAATTTTTCGGATAAAAGGCTGATTTTTATAACGCTCTTGTTTAAGAATAGCGCTAACAAGCCCGCGCGATTCAAACTGGTGCGCAAGACCATGCTTGGATGTGCGGCTGATATCCGGGATGGCATGGTACGACAGGGCATGGAGGGCAGCACCGTCGAGATTGATCCGGTCTCGTATGCGGCGACAAAAACCGTCATCGAACTTCGTAAGCGCGCCAGCGCGGCGAATTGCCGTTTGATGGTTGAATTCTCGGCGATGGACGGAACGGCCCTTCCTGAGCACCTGCGGAAAATCACTGTGCCGATGAAGCGGCGTGGCGAGTTCAAGTTCTGGCCGAGCGTGATGTTGCATCAATAAGTGTGCTGGTCAGGTGTTCGTTGAGCGCTCCACTGCCTCGACCCTGCCATTTACGTATGCAACAATCGCGCACCAGTCCGCGGAGGCGTTAGGCAGCCTGTACCGTCCAGCCAGCCCGGAGACGAGCGGATAGATCGTGGCGCCTTCTTTCTCGACGATGAAACCGAGCATGCCAATCCAGCCCTCCGCAATGAACCACCATCCGGCGCCTTCGACCGCATGCTCGGGATTGCCATCGAGTGGACGCTCCAGGTAGGCCGACAAGGCCGCGAGCGCGCAATCGTAGGACTGCCGGGACGCCGCTCCCACGATGCCGTACGTCCCGTGCAGCGCATGTTGCTCAAGAAGCCGGCGCTTGGCCTCGTCGAACGCTCGCACTCGCTCCACAGCCCGGGCTTCGCAGGCCGGGTGAAAGCCGTACTTGCCGCAACCGCTGCAAACGCCGGGGCCGAACAGATCGACATCCTGGTGAGTCAGATAGTGTTCGTGAACCGGTGATCCTTCTCGAACCAGACAATCAGATGGCATGCAAACGCCGCGCCGCCGCCATAAAATCAGCTTCGCCAATATCGTCCAGCTCCACTACCTCCGCCTTGCCGACCTGAATGAAATTGCGGTCGATCGAGCGCAGGTAGGCCGGGTCGTAGTGCGAGGCCAGCAGTTCATCGACCAGCACCGGCATCTGCCCGCCGCTGGCCAGCGCGTGCCAGCTGTCGATCTTGTCGCGCCCGTGCAGCTGCGCTAGGCAGTCGAGCTGGGTATTGAGCGTGTCGGGGCTGTTGGTGAAATGCTCGTAATCCTCCATCAGCAAGCGCACCCGGTTGGGGCGCGACAGCATCAGGGACACGCAGGGCGATTGCCGCATCTTGTTCATCAGCGCATCCGGCACGCGCAACTGGCCGACCTTTTTGCTTTCGGATTCCACGAACACCGGGCGCGCCGGATCGAAGTTGCGCAGCTTGTCCCAGATCGTCGTCTCGAACATTTTTTGCGATGGCTGCGGCTTGCTCGGCAAATTCCCCAGCACCGAACCGCGGTGCGCGGCCAGCTGTTCCAGGTCCAGCACCTGCGCGCCGATCGAGTCGAGCACTTGCAGCAGGCGGCTCTTGCCGCTGCCGGTGGTGCCGCAAATGACCTTCAATTCGGGCAGGGGCGACTCGAGCAGCGCGGTGCTCACGTGGGCGCGATAGGCTTTATAGCCGCCGTCGAGTTGCACCGCCGGCCAGCCGATCTTGGCCAGGATCAGCGCCATCGAGCCGCTGCGGTTGCCGCCGCGCCAGCAGTAGATCAAGGGACGCCATTCCTTCGGCGTGTCCAGGAACAAAGTTTCGATATGGCGCGCGATGTTCCTGGCCACCAGCGCCGCGCCGACCTTTTTCGCTTCGAACGCGTTGATCTGTTTGTACATGGTGCCAACCCGCACCCGCTCCGGATCGGTCAGTACCGGGCAGTTGATGGCGCCGGGAAGATGGTCGAGCGCGAACTCGGACTCGCTGCGCGCGTCGATGATGCAGTCGAACTGGTCGAGTTGCGGCAGCAGGTCCGCAAAATTCTCAAGGGCGGGATATTTCATCGTCATTTCACCAAGGGCAGGATGTGCGGCCAGATATTATCCAGGATGATCGGATGCGCGTTCGCGGCCGGATGCAGGCGGTCCGGCTGGAACAGGGGCGGCTTGTCGGCCACGCCATCAAGCATGAACGGCACCAGAGCCGTCTTGTATTTGGTCGAGAGCGACTTGTACATGCCGAAAAAGCTGTCGGTGTATTGACGTCCGTAGTTGGGTGGAATGCGCATGCCGACCACCAGCACGCGCGCCTTGTTCTTTTGCGCCAGCTCGATCATGGTGCGCATGTTCGCTTCGGCGGCCGGCACCGGCAGGCCGCGCAAGCCGTCATTGGCCCCCAGTTCGATGACCACCACGTCCGGCTTGTGCTTTGTGAGCAGGGCCGGCAGGCGCGCGCGCCCGCCGCTGGTGGTCTCGCCGCTGATGCTGGCGTTGACGATGGCCGCCTCGATTTTTTCGGCCTTGAGTTTTTGCTCCATCAGCGCGACCCAGCCGGCGCCGCGATTGAGTCCATACTCGGCCGACAGGCTGTCGCCCAGCACAAGCACGGTTTTTGGTGCAGAATAGGCGCTCGCCGAGGCGGCCATCGTCAGCAGAGCGCAAACCGACCACTTTTTGAGATAAACAAACATGCGTGACATTCCTGATTCTTCCAATCGTTACGTAAGTGACCATGCAAAGGCGCCCGCGGCGATCGAGGTGATCGGCCTGTCGAAGCGCGTGGCCGATGCCAGCGGCGAACTGACCATTCTGCACAGCGTCGATTTTACAGTGCAACCGGCCGAGACGCTCGCGATCGTGGGCGCGTCCGGTTCGGGCAAGTCGACCTTGCTCGGACTGCTCGCGGGGCTGGACACGCCGTCCAGCGGTAAAGTCATCCTGGCCGGCGACGACATCTTCGCGCTCGATGAAGATGGCCGCGCCAGTCTGCGCAAGGCCAAGCTGGGCTTCGTGTTCCAGTCGTTCCAGCTACTGGCGCATTTGAACGCGCTGGAAAACGTGATGTTGCCGATGGAGCTGCGCGGCGAAAGCGATGCGAAGGAAAAGGCGGCAGCCATGCTTGGACGGGTAGGGCTGTCGAGCCGTTTGAAGCATTATCCGAAGTTTTTGTCGGGCGGCGAGCAGCAGCGCGTGGCCCTGGCGCGCGCGTTCGTGACCGAGCCGCCGCTCCTGTTTGCCGATGAACCGACCGGCAGCCTCGATGCGGCGACCGGCGAGGCGGTGATTCAGCTGATGTTCGAATTGAACCGCGAGCGCGGTTCGACCCTGGTGCTGGTGACGCACGATCCGTCGATTGCGGCGCGTTGTGGCAGGACGATCACGATTGCGGGTGGACGGCTGGTTTAGCGGTTTCCCGTTAGCCACAATCTTATGAGCCGTCTCTCCCGGCCTCGGCGGCACCCTTGGCGGGAGAGACGGGTCATGCTGTCGTGACTTTCGGTTGAGTACACTTAACGCGCCAGCGCGTTGAGCACCGCCCTTGCCGCCACCGGCAATTCGCCGGCTGTCAATCCAATCGGCCCGCTCCCTTGCGCCACCAGCCGGTCGGCCGCCGCGCCATGCACCCACACCGCGCCGATGGCCGCCTCCCACGGCTGCCACCCCTGCGCCAGCAAACTGCCGCAGATCCCCGCCAGCACATCGCCGCTGCCCGCCGTCGCCAGTCCGGCATTCCCGGTCGGATTGATCACCACCGCGCCGCCGGCATTGGCAATCACCGTGCCCGAGCCCTTGAGCACCACCACCGCATTCAAACGCGCCGCCAGTTCACGCGCCGCCGCCAGCCGGTCGCCCTGGACCACCGCACTGGTCACGCCCAGCAGCCGCGCCGCCTCCAGCGGATGCGGCGTCACAATCGCGGTGGCCTCGCGCTGCGCCAGCCGTCCCTGCAAATCCGGACTGTCGGCGATGAGGTTAAGCGCGTCGGCGTCGAGCACCAGCGCCGCTTTGCCTTCGAGCGCCTTGAACAGCACCCGCATCGCGGTCACCGAATCGCCCATGCCCGGCCCGATCACCAGGGTGGCGTCGCCGCTGTCGAACTCCTGCGCGTCGCGCATCATGATCTCGGGCTGCACGACATCGACCGCGCCGGCCGGCTCGATGGCCGCCACGAACACCCGTCCGGCGCCGGTAAACAGCGCCCCGCGCGCCGCCATCAGCGGTGCGCCCGCCATGCCCCTGGCGCCGCCGATCACCGCCACGTCGCCAAAACTGCCTTTGTGGCTGTTATGGCGGCGCGGCGCCAGGTAGCGCGCAAACAGCGCCGGCTCGTTCAAACGTGCCCCCGCAGGCGGGCGCTGGCCCGGGTCGATGCCCAGTGGCGCCAGCTGCACCTGGCCGGCGTAATCGCGTCCTTCGAACGTATGCAGTCCCGGTTTGTCGCCGATGAAGGTAATCGTGCGCGTGGCCTGCACCGCCACGCCATCGGGGCCGATCACGGCACCGGTATCGGCATCGAGCCCGCTCGGCACATCGAGCGCCAGCACTGGCCGTCCGAGCGCATTGATCGCCTCGACCAGCAGGCGCATGGCGCCGTCGATCGGACGCGCCAGGCCAATGCCGAACAAGCCGTCGACGATCAGGCTCCAGTCGCGCCCGAGCGGCAGGCTGTCGACAAACTGCGCCTTGCTGGCGCGGGCCCGGGCCAGGGCCCTGGCCGTCTCGGGCGAGGGCGCGCTTGAACCCGGGAGGTACAGCACCGTCACCTCGGCCTCAAGGTCGGTCTCGGCGCCGGCCAGGTTGGCCGCCACTTCGAGCGCGTCGCCGCCGTTGTTGCCAGGTCCGGCCAGGACCAGGACCTTGCGTCCGGCCAGCATGGCGCGCGCGGCGCTGGCGGCGGCTTCCCCGGCGCGCTGCATCAGCGTGCCGGCCGGCAGGCTCTCGGCCATGGTGTGTTCGATCGTGCGGATTTCGGCGACGCTGTACAGTGATTTCATCATAACTCCGTTGCAAAGGCGCTAATATTGCGCCAATTTCAAGACACGCTGACTAAAATTTCGGGATGGGCACTACAATATGCGCCATCCCAAACACATTGAAGGATGGCACATGGATTGGCAATTCTGGATCGATCGCGGCGGCACATTTACCGACATCGTAGCGCGCCGGCCTGACGGCAGCCTGGTGACCCATAAATTGTTGTCCGAGAATCCGGAGCAGTACAGCGACGCCGCCGTTGCCGGCATCCGCCACCTGCTTGGCCTGCACACCGATGCGCCCATGCCGGTCGATGCCATCGAGGCCGTCAAGATGGGCACCACCGTCGCCACCAACGCCCTGTTGGAGCGCAAGGGCGAGCGCACGGCGCTGGCCATCACGCGTGGCTTTCGCGACGCGCTGCGCATAGCGTATCAGAACCGGCCAAAATTGTTCGATCGGCATATCGTGCTGCCGGAACTGCTGTACAGCCATGTGGTCGAAATCGACGAACGCATCGGCGCCCACGGCGACGTGCTCACCGCGCTCGACGATGCCACCACCCGCGCCGCCCTGCAGCGCGCCTACGACGACGGCGCCCGTTCGCTGGCCATCGTCTTCATGCACGGCTACCGCTACACCGCCCACGAAGCAGCCTGCGCGCGCATCGCCCGCGCCATCGGTTTTACCCAGGTGTCGGTGTCGCACGAAGTCAGTCCGATGATGAAGCTCGTCGCGCGCGGCGACACCACCGTCGTCGACGCCTACCTGTCGCCGATCCTGCGCCGCTACGTCGACCAGGTGGCGGCCGAGATGCCGGGCGTGAACCTGCAGTTCATGCAGTCGAACGGCGGCCTGACCGACGCCCGCGCCTTCCAGGGCAAGGACAGCATTTTGTCCGGCCCCGCCGGCGGCATCGTCGGCATGGCGCGCGCCAGCGGGCTGGCCGGCTTCGACAAGGTCATCGGCTTCGACATGGGCGGCACCTCGACCGACGTGTCGCACTTTTCGGGCGAATTCGAACGCGTGTTCGAAACCCAGGTCGCGGGCGTGCGCATGCGCGCGCCGATGATGAGCATTCACACGGTCGCCGCCGGCGGCGGCTCGCTGCTGCATTTCGACGGCAGCCGCTATCGGGTAGGCCCCGACAGCGCCGGCGCCAATCCGGGCCCGGCCAGCTACCGGCGCGGCGGCCCGCTCGCGGTCACCGACTGCAACGTCATGCTGGGCAAAATCCAGCCCGCGCATTTCCCGCGCCTGTTCGGACCAAGCGCCAACGACCCGCTCGACCCGGAACGCGTGCGCGCCCAGTTCCTCGCCATGGCGCAGAGGATCGGCGCCGCCACGGGCGTGACGCCGGCACCGGAACAGGTGGCCGAAGGCTTCATCCAGATCGCGGTCGGCAACATGGCCAACGCGATCAAGCAGATTTCGGTGCAGCGCGGCCACGACGTGACCGAGTACGCCCTCACCAGTTTCGGCGGCGCCGGCGGGCAGCACGCCTGCCTGGTGGCCGATGCCCTCGGCATGAAAACCGTGTTCGTGCATTCGCTGGCCGGCGTGCTGTCGGCCTACGGCATGGGCCTGGCCGACCAGCGCGCCATGCGCGAACGGGCGGTCGAACTGCGCCTGCTGGACACCACGCCCGATCTGCTGCACGGCTACCTCACGGCGCTGGGCGATGGCTTGACCCGCGAGCTGACCGGCCAGGGCGTGGCCGCCGCGCGCATCCGCCTGGTGCGACGCGTGCACCTGCGCTACGAAGGCACCGATTCGGCCATCATCGTCCTGTTCGATAATCCGGAACGCATGAAAAACCAGTTCGAAGCGGCCTACAAGAAGCGCTTCTCGTTCCTGATGCCGTCCAAGGCGATGGTGGTCGAAGCGGTGTCGGTGGAAGCCATCGGCGCCTCCGACGCCCCGGCCGAGAATTTGACCGAAAATCTGGCCGTGCAAGCGACGCGCGACGGCCCGCTCAAGGCGCGCGAGACGGTGCGCATGTTCGGCGCCGATTCGTGGCACAACACGGGCCTGTACAAGCGCGCCGACATGCGCCCGGGCGATGTGATCAAGGGCCCGGCCATCGTGGCCGAGGACAACGCCACCACCGTGGTGGAACTGGGCTGGCAGGCCAGGGTCACGCCGCACAACCACCTGGTGCTCACGCGCATCGAAGCCATGCCCGAGCGGCGCGCCATCGGCACCACGGCCGATCCGGTGATGCTGGAGATTTTCAATAACCTGTTTATGTCGATCGCCGAGCAAATGGGCCTGCGTTTGCAGAACACCGCGTACTCGGTCAACATCAAGGAACGGCTGGACTTCAGCTGCGCCATTTTCGACGCTTGCGGCAACCTGATCGCCAATGCCCCGCACATGCCGGTGCATCTGGGTTCGATGGGCGAGTCGATCAAGACCGTCATGACCGAAAACGCGGGCAAGATGCGTCCGGGCGACGTCTTCATGCTCAACGATCCTTACCACGGCGGCACCCACCTGCCGGACGTCACGGTCATCACGCCGGTGTTCGACGAGGCGGGCGCTGCGATCCTGTTCTACGTCGGCTCGCGCGGCCACCATGCCGACATCGGCGGCACCACGCCGGGCTCGATGCCGCCGGACTCGGTGTTCATCGAGCAGGAAGGCGTGTTGATCGATAACTTCAAGCTGGTCGACGGCGTCGACGGGCTGCTGCGCGACCTTGAGGCGCGCGCGCTGCTGTCGGGTGCGCGCTACCCGGCGCGCAATCCGGACCAGAACATGGCCGACCTGCGCGCGCAGGTGGCGGCCAACCAGAAGGGCGTGGACGAACTGCGCAAGATGGTCGCGCACTTCGGCCTGGCCGTGGTGCAGGCCTACATGGGCCACGTGCAGGACAACGCCGAGGAAGCGGTGCGGCGCGTGATCGGGGCGTTAAAAGACGGCGACTTCACCACGCAGCTCGATAACGGCGCGCAGATCCAGGTGGCCATTCGCGTCGACCAGGCCGCGCGCAGCGCCACCATCGACTTCACCGGCACGTCGCCGCAACTGGCCAACAACTTCAATGCGCCGTCGGCGGTGTGCATGGCGGCGGTGCTGTATGTGTTCCGCACCCTGGTGGACGATGAAATTCCGCTCAACGCGGGCTGCCTGAAGCCGCTCAAGGTCCTCATTCCACCCGGTTCGATGCTCAACCCGCACTATCCGGCGTCGGTCGTGTCGGGCAATGTGGAGACCTCGACCTGCATCACCAACACGCTGTACGGCGCGCTCGGGGTCATGGCCGCCTCGCAGGGCACGATGAACAACTTCACCTTCGGCAACGCCAGATACCAGTATTACGAGACCATTTCGGGTGGCTCCGGCGCCGGGGAGGGTTTCGACGGTACCGACGTGGTCCAGACCAACATGACCAATTCGCGCCTGACCGATCCGGAAATCCTGGAATTTCGCTTCCCGGTGCGGCTCGAGAGCTACGAAATCCGCCCCGGCTCGGGCGGAGCAGGGCGTTGGTGCGGCGGCAATGGCGGGGTGCGCAAGGTGCGCTTCCTGGAGCCGATGACGGCGGCCATCCTGTCGAACAACCGCATCCATGCGCCGTTCGGCATGGCGGGCGGCAGTCCGGGCGCGTGCGGCGTCAACAGCGTGGTGCGGGCCGACGGCAGCGTTGAACTGCTGGCCCACATCGGTAAAACCGAGATGGCGGCGGGCGACCTGTTCGTGATCGAAACCCCCGGCGGCGGCGGATTTGGCGATTTGTGCTCCAAAACTTTGTGATATTGGCTACACTTGTGGCATGGTACACAATTTGGTGTCAGATCAATAAGGGTTAGATTTTGGAATCACATGAGCAAAACGGACCTCGGCGCGTCGAGCCGAGCCTGACACCCGACGATGCAAGGTTCGATCCGGCGCCTCCCGCACCTTCCGCTCCACCTGCGAAAAAGCCGATGCCGTCCTTGCTGCCCGACGAACCCTCGGGGGCGCCGGTGCTGTCGGGAATTCTCCCGCCACAAAAACCGCCTGTGGGCGACAGGATCGGCAAGGCGGTGGCGTGGGGCGGTGGCGCGCTCGCGCTGGCGGCCTTGATTGGCGGCGGCTTGTGGTTCAACTCCCAACGCAAGCTCGACAATGCCATGGAGGTCGTGGCGCTGAGCGCCAAGGCCGATGCGGCGGCGCGCGCCAAACCGGTGGTCAAGCCGGAGAAGGCGGTCGTTCCCCTGGCAGAACCCGAACCGGCGCCGGATTACACATCGCCGCCGCCGGGCACCATTACGCCCGCGCCGGAAAAAGTGCCGCCGCTGGTCGTGTTGCCGCCCGAACCGGAAGCGGCAGCCGCCAAGAAACCGGTTGAGCCGGTGGCCGCGCCTGTGGTGAAAGCGGCGCCGGCGCCGAAACCGGCGCCCAAGCCCACCCATCCGCTTGCCACGTCCGTGCTCAAAAAAACGTCTGCCGCAAAACCAGTGGTCAAGGCCAAGGCGCCCGTCGTTGCCCCTAAAAAGCCGGTGGTCAAGGCAAAAGCACCGGTCAAGCCAGGCGCGAAGAAGGTCGTCGCGCCGGCGCCGGCCAAAGCGGGTGCGAAGAAAAGACCGGTCGCCGCGGCGCCGGCCAAACCTGGCGTCAAGCCAAAGGTCGCACCCAAGCCAGGCGCCAAGCCGGCCGCCAAGCCGGCCGCCAAGCCGAAGCCGGCGCCCGCCAAGGTGGCAGCCCGGCAAGAGCCTGCCTTCAAGCTGCACACGCCCGCCGGCGCCAAGCCATGCACGAGCGGCGGCCTGGCGCGCGAGTGCTGAAGCGCGCCGGCCCATGTCTGCACGGCGCCACAACGCTTTGCTAAGCCAGGGCTAAGTGCCGCGCGCCAGACTGAGGTCAATGGTGGACGAAGCTCCTCGGACTCGTTCTTCTGCCTCGCGGCTGGACCGGCTCCGGAAATCGATGTTCGACTCCTGGCGTCCGGTTCAAGCGCGAGGTATTTTTTTTACCACGTCCATGTCGAACCCTGTAGCAGGTCGACCGCCTTACCGCTGTTGACGTTAAGCAGGCGGTAGTAGCCGCCTATCTACAGCACGTCGAATCTCTGCGCGTTGCTGCCGTTGCAGGTGCATTGCTGGATGTTGACGCCGTCTTCCAGGCCGGCCGCGGGGACATCGACGCATTTGCCGCTGTTGCTCGATACGATGCTATAGCGGCCATTGGCGTTTGCGTCGACCATCTTCCCGCCGCGCACGATGTAACTGTGCTTGCTCGGTTGGTAGAGTAATCGAAACGCCATCTGCTCGTCCCAGGTCGAACAACTGCTGGATCAGCAAGAGGCGAACTACCAGTTCGGTCCTGAACCTGTACGGCCACCGTGTTCGCGGCTGGAGCGACGGGCTGCACGGTCCACTCCGTCGGCCAAGGCGCTGTGCTGCTCCCTCACCAGCAGCGCATCGCCCAGCTTGTTTACCTTGGCTTTGCGCTCCTGGCCGGCAAAGATTCGGGTTTTGATCATGACGAAGCCGTCAGAATGGGTGGGTCGTCATCATGCCTGGACAGGGAAGTTTTTCGAGGTGCCCGAGAGTCGTCAACGACAAGTCGTCACCAAATCACCTCGAAAAAGCCTTCAGACCGATCACTTTCGTCAATCAGGACGGAGAGTTTTACATATATTGCAAGCCAATTGTTTAGATTTTTGCAGAGCAGTCTTTCCGCTTATATGCCTGCCGCTTATCACGAACATAACCCGATCAAATATTTCCTTCTATTTTTTTGGGTAAATTATTGCCAATTTTGCCAACTGAAGTATGTCATTCACTGATTTTTGCGACGGTTTGCCGTTTTTCAAAATATCGCTAACATAGAATTCGAACATTTCCCCATTTTTCCACCACGTCAACTTCCAAAGTGCCTTTTCTGTTTTTTCAGCATAAGATAAGCTGAGAACAGCTGGCGCCCCATCCACCGATTGATTCAAAAATTCCTCTGATACGGTATACACTGCTCCAGCAAGCTTGTATTTCCATACCGTCAACAGCATATTCGAGTTGGAATGCGAAAAAGCCCATGTCACACGATTTTCATCTTCTACGAACCGGCCAAGCAGTTTGACGTCTCCTCGTGCTACGACCGACGTGTTTTTTTCCGGCAAAAAACCGGGATGCTTAAAAATTGTGGTTGGCAAATCCAGATAGTCTTGAGTGGATCTCACCAGAAAATAACCCGCTGCGTCGACGGTTTTATCTTGCCAGACGAATGCTCGTTGCTCGTTACTCATCTCGTTTTTTTTGATGACGCGGTCTGCACGCACGTCTTCTTTTACGACACTTAGCGGGCGCTCGTTAGCAACCGACTTGGGTTGTGGACCAGAAAAGGCCGGCAGGCTGATTGACAAACATAACGCCGATAAGAAATATTTTTTCATACATTACCAATCAAAAAGGGAAGTGCCAACCCCGAAGTTCCCGGTGTTGCAGTTAGTGGCTTTGCTCTCGCCTAAATCTAATTGGGCACCACTTTGCGAATCATAATAAAAATGACGGCCAACGACCATGAGCTGTCCGTCGGGTACCGGCGTATTATCTGAATCCATGTACCAGTAAATTAATATGCGAGGATCGCCCGCACGTGCATTGTACAGTGGAGTCGGCCCGCGATTGACATAATACGGCGAAAATTTAGGATTGTTTCTGATTTCCTTTTTGACTTGATTTACTGACCAGTTGCTGCTGTAGGTTTGATAACGATTATAGCCACTCGCGCCTGAGAGATTTTTTCGATAGATGCTCATTGTAGCGAACAGGTAATATCTGACGTTAAAATAATCTGTTGTAAGAGCTTCGTTAATCCAATAGTAGGATTGTTGATGATTCGAACGCGCAGCCAGATCATCAAAGTCCATGGAAGCGCCCTGATGGATAAAAAAAGCTGTCAACACGCCCTTTGAACCCGAAGGTAGCGTGTCAAAGCGGCATGCCCGGCTGAATTTTCCTAATGCACTTGCAGGAGCGACGGTACCTAGACCTATAATGGTAATTAGAGCGGCTGCTAAATGTTTTTTCATGATGTCTAATTTGAATAACTTGGAGGGAAAAACGGAACTGGGACCGCCGATGGACGTTTGCCGGGCGGCAATTCATATTCAACCATCCCGGTTATGCTAGTCAAAGGATTTGGATCCCGGCCCAGACTCCAAATTCTTCCTATCAGATGCCCCGCCATAGGAAAATCTCCATAGTCAATGGTTAGATCTCCATTGTCCCAAATTCGAAGATAGTGATAACTCGGGCATGGACAACGCCCTCCCGTTTGAGTATTCCAAATGGCAGTTGAACCGCTGTATTCCACAAAATTTCCATCATATTGCATGTTGGCATGCGTACCGTGTTTAGCCATTCCGTGCCGCTTCGAACCGTCCGCCCGATACATTACCAAACTTCCGTCGCTTTGCATTACCAAAGAATAGTTGCCGTTTGGTGACATAATAAATGCATTGTTGCTCAACGTTTCGCCGGCGTTCAGCCTGTCGTTAGCAATGCATATTGCTGGCAGCAAGGCTGCTATGCACATCAGATATTTTAACCTCATTTGAACTCTTTCTTGAAAACGAAATATAAATATTGCGAAGTGGCAATTTCAAAAGAAATTTCCCCCCTTCATTTGCATTTTATACTCCGCAGTGGAATTGAAATCTATCCAATTGTTCCATGTTAGAATTTTTTCCTCGTGCGAAAGTCAAAAGATGAAGTAAATTATGCAAAGTAAATATCTTCTGGGGTGTATTACTAATCCGGGGATTTGATATGCCCTGTGCATGATAAAGGCACCAACGCGGACGCGAAGAAATAGGTTCCGTCGCTTTATTAATTGGGTAAAAAAATTTCTCCCGGAACCGCACTGCTGTCTCACACCAGACGAACTATTCCTGCCCACGTAAAAAAGTGGCCGGCGAAAGGTGGGCGGTCAACATTTTCCACCTCAAACCGACCTTTGCGGATCAGTGCAGTTCAAGCAAGCGCGAGGCTGCAATGTCGACGGTTGTGACATCGAGCAAGGGCTAGGAGCCTGCGCGGCAGAAGCTCGTCGGCCGAAACGGGTGGAGAAAAGTCCCACTTCCCACCCATTTCTCGGTCTGTAGCTAGGAGCCTGCGCGGCAGAAGCTCGTCGGCCGAAACGGGTGGAGAAAAGTCCCACTTCCCACCCATTTCTCGGTCTGTAGCTAGGCTACAGACCTCAAAAGTGGGTGTGAATTGGGTTCTTTTCCCACGCGTTTCGCCTCGACTCCTTCTGCCGCGCAGGCTCCTAGGCTACAGACCTCAAAAGTGGGTGTGAATTGGGTTCTTTTCCCACGCGTTTCGCCTCGACTCCTTCTGCCGCGCAGGCTCCTAGTCACGCACTAGCGCGACGTTGTTGCTTTATTGCTCTAAGGCATCGTACGTGGCGCAAAAGACTGGTGGACCTGCGCTTGTACAGGGAGTCGCGTGACGTTTGCGGCCAGTGTGGGTTTCCGGTTCTGACCACTGCGCCGGTGCTTTCACAGCCTGATCGCTACCGCCAGGGGCAATGGACTCGATCCTTCGCGCTAGCTTGTCGCCGTGCCCGAGAAACTTCCGGCGTGCCCCCAACAGCGAGATTGATGCGCTGCTACGGTCCGCTAACGCTACAAGGGGCAGCCGGCGCGAGTAGATTGGGGCGGATGGCGGCTGGTGGAGCAGCCCGAAATTAGAGCTATTTGGACAGCGCGTTTTTGACAAGAAGATACTTGACAATTAAGCAATCGAGTGCGCCAGTATATGGTGACAGCTCCGAGTTGACTGAACGCATCGCAGCCATAATCAGGATAGTAGGAGGCCAGCATTGCGATGCTCATGCGCTGAACGTATTGCCTGTGCAGGCCACCGTGCAGTGCCCATCTATGAATATTTTTTAATGCCTTTTGGCCTGCCTGGCGCCCGATCTCCCGCGTCGACTCCGGCAGAGCGACTATATCGGTGAGCAATGCTAGGTCTACCGTCGAGAGCGGTCCTTCCGAACCAGCGGAAACAGGCAAGTCGGTGCTTTCGGCGTCATCACTTCTCAGCTCGAAATCCCGTACTTGCGCTGCGCCCCATGATAATCCTCGGTCAGCCCCGGCAGTAGCGGATTGCCCGGATCGACCTTGCGCACCGCTTCGAGCTGGCCGACGCAGACCTCGGCCAGCGGATGATCCCAGCCCAGGTCTTCGAGCTGGCGCAGGATCGCCTTGGCCAGCGCCACCATGACCTGCACGTTCCTGGGCGCCATGTGCTGCGCTTCGAGCAGGGTCTGGACCGCGCCCTTGACGTCGCCCATATTGCCTTTTTCGGCGGCCAGGTCCAGCAATTCCAGCACCTGGGTCATCAGGCGCGAATTCATGCCCTCGGCCAGATCCGGGCGGCCAGCCTTGACGAACACGCTCATGGCGTCCTGCATCGAGACCTTGCTGTCGACATCGTTCATGACCGTCAGCATCACTTCCGCCGCCGCGTTATCGAGCCGGTTCGACAGGCAGGTGCGCGCCAGGCCAATCTTGAAGTCGCTCGACAAGCCCTTGGACAGGCGCACCGCCGCCACCGCCGCATTAAGTTCGGTCACCGCCGCCGAGGTGTTGCCCGCCGATTCATGCAGCAGCGCCACCGAAATGGCCTTGCAGGCGTCGATCGCGGCATTGCCGCGCAGTGACTTTTCCATATCGCGGATGACGCTGCCGGCCTGGTTGGCGTCGCCCTTTTTCAGCAAGGTCTTGACCAGCTTGACATGATCCTCGGGATCGCGAAATTCGGAGTATTTCGACTTCGACACCACCTGTTTGAACGATTTTTCGGCCACCACCACATCGCCCGCTTCCAGCGCCACCTCGCCCAGGCGGCGCAGGCGGCGCACCATGTGCGGCGAAATCGCCACCGCTTCTTCCAGGGTTTTCTGGGCGCGGTAGGCAGCGCCGTTCATTTCGTGGCACTTGGCCAGCAGGTCGTAGGCGGCCATGAACTTGGGATTGTCTTCGATGAGCTTGGTGACAACGGTTTCGGCTTCCTCGATCTTGTCCTGCGCAAACAGCACACGCGCCAGGCCAAGGCTGGCCCAGCCGATCGACTTGCTGGCCAGGATGCCGCTGTAGATATCTTCCGCCTGCGGCAATTCGTCGAGCGTCACATGCATCTCGGCGCGCAGGCGCGCGAAATCGGCCACATGGCGCGGGTGCGCCGCTTCGCCGGCCGCCGCCGACTTGATCGCCTCGCGCAGGTTGCCCTGGCCGATCAGGTTGTAGGTCGGCAGGAACACAGCGCGGCGCTCGATGGCGCGGTTGATGCGCGAACTGAGCATGTCCACCGTGAACGGCTTGAGGATGTAGTCGGTCGGGGTCAGCTCGGCGGCGCTGACCACCTTGCTGTAGACACCTTCCGAGGTAATCATGATAAAAATGGTACCGAGGCCGATCAGCTTGTGATGGCGCATGTCTTCCAGCAACTGCTGGCCGTCCTGGCCGCTCTCGGCGCCGCCGCCTTCCAGGTCGTATTCGCACAGGATCAGGTCGTACTTGCGCTTCTCGACCTGCTTGATGGCGGTGCTGGCGTTGACGGCGAAGTCGATCCTGGTGATGCTCGACTGCGTCAGCATGTTTTGCAGGCTGCCGCGCATGCCCGGATTCGGGTCGATCACCAATACCGACAAGTTGCTGTTATCTTGCATCTGTTCACTTTCGTGCCCCCTTGAGCGGGGGTACACCTATTAACGGTTCGTGCGGGAAACTCTTGAAACCCTACGATACGCTAATCCCCTCGCTCGCGGCAACTGTCACGCAATGGCGGTGAGGCGAATACGCCGCGCTGGCGGAGTAGCAACACGGTATAATGTCGGCCTAAAGGATTCCAGCCCTACCAAGATCAGTGCCATCATTACCTTTAACCCTGCAGCCCCGCTGCAACAACCACCATCCCACCATGTTGATACTACCGGGTTCCAATGCCCTGTCCGTATTTCGCAGCCAACGCCTCCTGAGCCAATTGCAAGCTGTCGCCCCGGCGATTACGGCGGTCCAGGCGCGTTTTTATCACTTTATCGATACCAGCGCCGCGCTGTCAGCCGAGGACACGTCGCGCCTGGACGCGATGCTGACCTACGGCGAGCCGGCCGCGGCAAGTCCGCGCGAGGGCGTGACCGAAGAATTCTTCGTCATCCCGCGCCTGGGCACCATTTCGCCATGGGCATCGAAAGCGACCGATATCGCGCACAACTGCGGCATGGCGCATGTGCACCGGATCGAGCGGGGGATTGCCTTTTCGGTCAGCCTGAAAACCGGCCTGCTCGGTTCGAGCATCGGCGCGGCCAAGAAGCTCTCCGATCTTGAGACCGAGGCCGTCGCGGCGCTGTTGCACGACCGCATGACCGAAAGCGTGCTGCGCAACGCCGACCAGGCATCAAGCCTGTTCCGCGAACTCGAAGCGCGCCCGCTGGAATCGATCGACGTTCTGACGGCCGGCAAGCAGGCGCTGGAAAAGGCCAACACCGAACTTGGCCTGGCCATGTCGGACGACGAAATCGACTACCTGTTCGACGCCTTCACCAAGGCCGGGCGCAACCCGACCGACGTCGAACTGATGATGTTCGCGCAGGCCAACAGTGAACACTGCCGCCACAAGATCTTCAACGCCGACTGGATTGTCGACGGCGTCTCGCAGCCGAAAACCCTGTTCCAGATGATCAAGAACACCCACGAGTTGCAGCCGAAGGGGACCATCGTCGCCTACAGCGACAACTCGTCGATCATGGAAGGGGCGACCGTGATGCGCTTCTATCCGCGCGGCGCCGGGCACGAATACGCCCCGTCGACGGAACTGACGCACACCCTGATGAAGGTCGAAACGCACAATCACCCGACCGCGATTTCGCCATTCCCCGGCGCCTCCACCGGCGCCGGCGGCGAGATCCGCGACGAAGGCGCGACCGGGCGCGGCGCCAAGCCGAAGGCCGGCCTGACCGGCTTTACGGTCTCGAACCTGATGATCCCGGACGCCGTGCGTCCATGGGAAAACGCGGCCAACGTCACCCAGCCGGCCGGCCAGCGCGCCGGGGCGGCGGTCTACGGCAAGCCTGACCGCATCGCTTCGCCGTTGCAGATCATGATCGAAGGCCCGCTCGGCGGCGCCGCGTTCAGCAACGAATTCGGACGCCCTGTGTTGGGCGGCTACTTCCGTACCTACGAACAGAATGTGGGCGTGCTTTCCGCCGGCCTGCCTGACGCGGTGTTCGGCTACCACAAGCCGATCATGATCGCCGGCGGCATCGGCAATATCTCGGGCCAGCACACGCACAAGAACGACATCCCGGTCGGCAGCCTGCTGATTCAACTGGGCGGTCCGGGCATGCGCATCGGGATGGGCGGCAGCGCCGCGTCGTCGATGGCCACCGGCACCAACACCGCCGACCTGGACTTCGACTCGGTCCAGCGCGGCAACCCCGAAATGGAACGGCGTGCGCAGGAAGTCATCAACGCGTGCTGGCAGATGGGCGAAGACAATCCGATCATCTCGATCCACGACGTGGGCGCGGGCGGCTTGTCGAACGCCTTCCCGGAAATCACCAACGACGCCAAGCGCGGCGCGATTTTCGACCTGCGCAAGGTGCCGCTGGAAGAAAGCGGCATGGCGCCGAAAGAAATCTGGTCCAATGAATCGCAGGAACGCTACGTGCTGGCCATTGCGCCGGAAAGCCTGCCGCTGTTCGCCGCCATGTGCGAGCGCGAGCGTTGCCTGTTCGCCGCCGTCGGCGTGGCCACCGAAGAACGCCAGTTGAAACTCATCGATCCGGAACTGGGCAACTCGCCGGTCGACATGCCGATGGACGTCTTGCTCGGCAAGCCGCCCAAGATGCTGCGCAACGTCACCCACGTGCGTAATGAATTTCCGGCGCTCGACCTGACCGGGCTCGATCTGCTTGATGTGGCCAAACGCGTGCTGCTGCTGCCGGCGGTGGCTGACAAGTCGTTCCTGATCACGATTGGCGACCGCACGGTTGGCGGCACTACGGTGCGCGACCAGATGGTCGGCCCGTGGCAGGTGCCGGTGGCCGATTGCGCCGTCACCGCCATGAGCTTCGAAGGCAACCTTGGCGAAGCGATGGCGATGGGCGAACGCACCCCGCTGGCGGTGATTAACGCCGCCGCGTCGGGCCGCATGGCGGTCGGGGAAGCGGTGACCAACATCGCCGCCGCGCCGATCCGCGACATCTCCGACATCAAACTGTCGGCCAACTGGATGGCCGCCTGCGGCCAGCCAGGGCAGGATGCCGCACTGTTCGACACCGTCAAAGCGGTCGGCATGGAACTGTGCCCGGCGCTGGGCATCAGTATCCCGGTCGGCAAGGATTCGCTGTCGATGCGCACCACCTGGAAGGATGACGGCGACTCGAAAGCTGTCACCTCGCCCGTATCCCTGATCGTGTCCTCGTTCGCGCCGGTCTACGACGTGCGCCGTTCGCTCACGCCGCAGATCAAGCTGGACGCGGGCGACACCGCGCTGATTTTGATCGACCTTGGGCGCGGCAAGAACCGCCTTGGCGCGTCGGCCCTGTCGCTGGTGATCCAGCAGCTCGGCAACGAGACGCCGGATGTGGACAGCGCCGACGACCTGAAAGGCTTCTTCGCCGCGATCCAGCAGTTGAACGCCGACGGCAAGCTGCTGGCCTACCACGACCGCTCCGACGGCGGCCTGTTTGCGACCTTGTGCGAAATGGCTTTCGCGGGCCGCAGCGGCCTGTCGGTCAACCTCGATATCCTCACCTTGGAAGCCGGCCATGGCGCCGACTGGGGCGACGCCAAGAACTGGGCGGGCCAGGTGGCCGAACGGCGCAACGAGCAGACCCTGAGCGCCTTGTTCAATGAAGAACTGGGCGCCGTGATCCAGGTGCGCGCCGATGAAAAGACGCTCGTCATGAACGTCCTGCGCGAGCACAACCTGGGCGCGTGCAGCCATATCATCGGCAAGCCGAACGAGCGTGGCGTGATCGAATTCACGCGCGACGCCAAGGTGATTTATACCGAAGCGCGCAGCGCGCTGCACCGCGTCTGGAGCGACACCAGCTGGCGCATCGCGCGCCTGCGCGACAACCCGGCCTGCGCCGATGCCGAATACGACCGCCTGCTGGACGAAACCGATCCCGGCATCACGCCGAAGCTGACGTTCGACCCGAGCGAGAACGTCGCCGCGCCGTTCGTGGCCACGGGCGTGCGTCCGCGCGTGGCGATCCTGCGCGAGCAGGGCGTCAACTCGCATATCGAAACCGCGTGGGTGATGCACCAGGCCGGGTTTGCGGCGGTGGACGTGCACATGAGCGACCTGATTGCCGGGCGTGCAAAGCTGGACGACTTCCAGGGCGTGATCGCCGTGGGTGGTTTTTCGTACGGCGACGTGCTCGGTGCGGGCGAGGGCTGGGCCAAGACCATCCTGTTCAACGCCCAGTTGGCCGAGCAGTTCGCGCGCTTCTTCAGCCGTGGCGACACGTTTGGCCTTGGCGTGTGCAACGGTTGCCAGATGATGAGCAACCTGAAATCGATCATTCCGGGCGCGCATGCCTGGCCGAAGTTCACGCGCAATAAGTCGGAGCAGTTCGAGGCGCGTTTTGCGATGGTCGAAGTGCTCGATTCGCCGTCGATCTTCTTTGGCGGCATGGCCGGCACGCAAACGGCGATCGCGATCGCGCACGGCGAGGGTTTTGCCGACTTCTCGCAGACGGGCGATATCGACGCGGTGCTCAAGGCGATGCGCTTTGTCGACAACCGCGGCGCGGCCACCGAAGCGTATCCGTTCAACCCGAACGGCTCGCCGCAGGGCTTGACGGCGGTGACCACGGCGGACGGACGCTTTTCCGTCATGATGCCGCACGCGGAGCGCGTGTTCCGGTCGGTGCAGCAGTCGTATCATCCGGAATCGTGGGGCGAGGATTCGCCGTGGATGCGCATGTTCCGCAATGCGCGCAAGTGGGTGGGGTAAGCGAGAGAAGCTGTCCAGGCACTGACGGATCCGGGCGCCGTTAGCGTCGTCGGCCCGACCACTGGCAGGACCGTCGTCCCCGCGCAGGCGGGGATCCATAGCACGTATGCGTTACGGTGCCATGGTTCCCCGCCTTCGCGGGGACGGCGGCTTTTAAGTCAACGAAAAAAATGCCATCGCCATGAAAATCACTATTGAAGACATCGACAGCGCTTCCATGCGCCCGATTGGCCATTCCCAACTCCCTAGTTATGTTGTCCGCTTCCGCAGCGTGCCGTTCAGTGGCGTAGCACGGCTGGTGCCGGCGTACGACGAGCCCACGGATTGCCTGGGCCTCGACATCGGCGTGGAAATCACCCAGGGCTCGGTCACGGATTTCCGTGTCATCGGTTTGCCCGCCATCGTTGGCGCCGATGCGCTCGATACTCCGGGATCGTTCAAGGTCTGCGGCATTCTGGAAAGCCAGTCGCCTCCGTCCGATACCGGCGAAAGCCGCTATGCGTTCATCGCTGTCGGTGAAGCCAGTTTTTGCCTCTCCGAACAAGAAATGGGCGGCATGTGGCCCGAGCCGGAGAGTATCGTCTCCTTCGTCGCACACGACGTCACGCTGTGGGACGAGGCACTGTAAAGCCTACTTCGCCGTTCAATGGTTCGGGCCACGCCGAACCATCCGCGATGCGCATCCCGCTATAGTCAGGTCTTCACCCAACAGAGGACCATCATGACCATCGCCTGCTTCATCCGTTACGAAATCGACCCCTTCCAGCGCGACGCCTTCCGCGAGTACGCCGAGAACTGGGGCCGCATCATCCCGCGCTGCGGGGGAAACCTGATCGGCTACTTCCTGCCGCTCGAAGGCACCAATTACGAAGCCTGGGGCCTGGTCGGTTTCGACAGCCTGGCCGCGTACGAAGCCTATCGCGCACGCCTGCGCCTTGACCCCGAAAGCCGCGCCAATTTCGCCCTGGCGCAAGAGAAGCGCTTCATCCTGCGCGAAGAGCGCACGTTTACCGAGGTGGTGGAGGGCGCTTTCCAACGAGCTGCCCAATGATCGCCGTGATCTTCGAAGTCGTTCCCCATGATGCCGAGCGCCAGGCCTACCTGGACGCCGCAGCGGCCCTCAAGCCGCAGCTGGAGCGCATGGATGGCTTCGTGTCGATCGAGCGCTTCCAGAGCCTCGCAACGCCCGGCAAGATCCTGTCGCTGTCGTTCTGGCGCGATGAAGACGCCGTGCGCGCCTGGCGCAACCACCCCATGCACCGTGAAACCCAGGAGCAGGGCCGTGCCTTCATCTTCGCCGACTACCGCTTGCGGGTGGCCGCCGTGATGCGCGACTACGGCATGGAAGAACGCGCCGAAGCGCCCGCCGACTCGCGCGCCCTGCACGGCTAGTGGCACCGGCGCCAGACGTAAAAAAAGCGCACCAGATGATGCGCTTTTTTTCAAAGAAGCAGACCAATGATTACTTGATCGACGCTTTCTTCATCAGCTCTTCGCGGAACGCTTGCAGCTTGCGCTGTTGCAGCTGTTCGGCGATTTGCTGTTTGACTTCTTCCATCGGCGGAATCTTGGCCGTACGGGTGTCTTCCAGCTTGATGATGTGGTAGCCGAACTGCGACTTGACCGGGGTGTCGGTGATGGCGCCTTTTTGCAGTGCAACCATGGCCTTCGAGAACTCAGGCACGTAACCAGCCGGGCTGGCCCAGTCCAGATCGCCGCCGTTGGCAGCCGAACCGTCTTTCGACGAGGCCTTGGCCAGGTCTTCGAACTTGCTGCCGGATTTCAGCTTGACGATGAGGGCCTTGGCTTCTTCTTCGGTTGGCACCAGGATGTGCTTGGCGTGGTATTCCTTGTCGCCCATCGTGGCTTTGAACTTGTCGTACTCGGCCTTGATCTCGGGATCCTTGACCGGGTTCTTCTTGACGTAGTCAGCCAGCATCGCGTTGATGATGATGCTCTGGCGCGCGTTTTCAAGCGCCGACTTGACTTCAGGACGGATCCCGAAGCCTTGCTTGTCGGCTTCCTGGATCATGACTTCACGGCCGATCAGGTCGCGCTTGATGGCTTCGCGCAGTTGCGGGGAATCGGTTTGCTTGCCTTGGGCAACGACTTGCTTGACGACTTGGTCTACCTTGGCGGCAGGAATGCCTTTACCGTTGACGGTAGCAATATTTTGCGCGAACGCAGGTGCGGCGGTCAGCGCGATCAGGGCTAACAACAGGCGGGCAGGCTTCAACATCATTATCTTGGATCCTTTATCAATACAAAAGTAGGCGGCTGGACGGGATCATACCGCCAATCAGTCCAGCGAGCCACGGCGCACGCGTGCGCCGGGCATTCATGCGCCGTGCACCGGTCTTATTTGACCGACGCTTTCTTGACCATGTCTTCCTGGTAGGCTTGCAGCTTCTTCTGCTGCAGCGACTCGGCGATCTGCGGTTTGACTTCGTCGAACGACGGCAGTTTGGCCGCACGGGTTTCGTCAAGCTTGATGACGTGGAAGCCGGCAGGGGTTTGCACCGGGTTCTCGCTGACCTGGCCTTTTTGCAGGCTGACGAAGGCGTCGCTGAACGGTTTCGGGAACGACGATGGCAATGCCCAGTCGAGGTCGCCGCCATTGCTGGCGGTGCCGGTGTCCTTGGAGGTCTTGGCCAGGTCTTCGAACTTGGCGCCGCCCTTGAGCTTGGCGATGATGGCCTTGGCGTCGGCTTCGGTCTCGGCCAGGATGTGGCGGACATGGTATTCCTTGTCGCCGGCCTCTGCCTTGTAGCGGTCGTATTCGGCTTTGAGGTCGGCGTCGCTGACGGCGTTCTTGCTGACGAAGTCACGCACCAGGGCGTTGATGACGATGGTCTGGCGCGCGCTCTCGAGCTGCTGCTTGACGGTGGCGTCTTTCTCGAAACCCTTCTTGACGGCTTCCTGCATCATGACTTCGCGGGCGATCAGGTCTTTCTTGACCATCTCGCGCAGCTGCGGGGAATCCGGCTGCTGGCCTTGGGCGACAACTTGCTTGACGACTGCTTCGACGCGGGCCGAAGGAATGGGCTTGCCGTTGACAACAGCAACGTTCTGCGCGAAGGCAGGCACGGCGGCAACGGCGATCAGTGCTAACAGCAAGCGGGCTGGCTTAAAGGTCATTATTAATTCCTGTTCGGGGAAAGTTACTTGGACAAAGATTAGATTAGTTTTTTTACTTTACGTTCAATTGTCGGACAGATTTCTTAAAGCGCTCTGAAAGCGCACGGTTCACAGCTCGGACGGCGCCAGCGCGGTGATGGCCAGTGCGTGTATCTCATTGTGCATCATATCGTGCACGGAATCATACACGAGTCGATGTCGCATGACGAGCCTGAGCCCCTCGAAACGCTCTGAAACGATCTTCAAACGGAAGTGGCTGCCTCCCGAAGCGGCCCCGGCGTGGCCTGCATGCAAGGCCGATTCGTCGGTCAGTTCGAGCACGCTCGGCGCCAGTGCGGCGGTCAGTTGGGCGCGGATGCGCTCGGGACGGGTTGCCTGGTTCATGCCTGTTCCTCCGCTTCAATATATTTCGACAGCATCAGCGTCTGCACGATGATGAACACGAACAGCAGGCCGTTGATGCCGAACAGCTTGAAGCTGACCCAGCCGCTGGTATTGCCCTTGAAAATCACGAACGCGGCGACCAGGTTGATCACGCCCAGCGCAAAGAAGAACACCATCCACGCCAGCCCGACG
Source organism: Massilia aquatica (assembly GCF_011682045.1). Classification (GTDB taxonomy): domain Bacteria; phylum Pseudomonadota; class Gammaproteobacteria; order Burkholderiales; family Burkholderiaceae_D; genus Telluria_A; species Telluria_A aquatica. Next base: position 31,636 of record NZ_VVIW01000023.1, read on the forward strand.
TTTCGCCATACCGGCTCGGGCAGCTTGATCTGCGCTTCCATGGCCTGGCGCATCAGGTTCTTGCCGAAGCCGAACTGCATCACGCCCATGACCAGCGCGAAGATCCAGTAGATGATGGTCGGTTTCCACTTGATGAACACATCGTCGTGGAAGTAGATGGTCATGCTGCCGAACACCGTGATGATCAGGAAGGAGACCCACAGCATGGCGTCGATCTTGCGCCCGCGCAGCTTGAGGTAGACCAGTTGACAGGTGGTGGCGACGATCGCGACCACCGTGGCGATCATGATCGGCGCCTGGTCCGGCTTGATGCTCCCACCTGCGACGAGTCCGCCCAAGAATTTGGTGGCGATGGCGAACGAGGTCTGCTCATACATCTCGGCAACTTTAAAGACGCCGAAGAACAGCAGGATGGGGAAAAAGTCGAACAGAAATTTCATATTGTTATTCGTTGATCAGGTTGGGTCGAAGCGCAGCGACGCGGAATTGATGCAATAACGCAATCCGGTCGGCGGTGGGCCGTCCGGAAACACGTGGCCGAGATGCGCGTCACAGACCGCGCAAATAATCTCGGTGCGCAGCATACCATGCGTGCGGTCGGTTTTTTCGATCACATTGGCCGGATCGAGCGCCGTGAAGTAGCTGGGCCAGCCGCAGCCGGAATCGAACTTGGCGTCGGAGGCGAACAGCGGCGTCTCGCAGCACACGCAGGTGTAGATGCCGCGCTCGTGGTGGTCCCAGAATTTGCCGGTGAAGGCGCGTTCGGTGGCCGCGTGGCGCGTGACCTCGTATTCCATCGGCTCGAGCATGGCACGCCATTCGGTGTCGGTTTTGGTGACGCGTTTGCTATCGTTATCGGACATGGTGGACTCTTTCAGGGAAGTTCAGGACGAGCAGCTCACTGCCAGATGGCTCGCCCAGTCGGGCGGCAACACGGCGTACTGTTCGTTGTGGGGTTGTTCGTCGAATGGATGCTCCAGCACGGCCAGCAGCCGCGCCACTTCGGAGAAATCCTTGTTCTGCGCTTTTTCGATGGCCGCCTGGGCCAGGTAATTGCGCAATACATACTTTGGGTTGACCTTGTCCATTGCAAGCTTGCGTTCGCCGTCAATGCTGTTTTCCAGGCGCAGGCGGGCGCGGTAGCGCACCGCCCAGGCGTCGAAATCTTCGCGCGCGATGAACATGTCCCGCAGCTGCGCGTCGTGCTCCGGCGCGTCCAGGCGCAGGGCGCCGAGCCGGCGGAAGAACAAGGTAAAGTCGGCGTGATTGGCATGCATCAGGGTGAACATGGCATCGAACAGTTGCGCGTCGTCTTCTTGCACCGTTGTCAGGCCCAGCTTGGCGCGCAGCAGCTCGTCGATCTTGCTGGCGAATGCAGGCTGGTACACCTCCAGCGCATCCTGCGCTTCTTCCACGCTGCCGATCAGCGGCAGCAGCGCCTGCGCCAGCGCGTAGCAATTCCAGTGACCCACCTGCGGCTGGTTGGCGTAGGAATAACGCCCCTGCTGGTCGGTGTGGTTGCAGATGTGCTCGGAATCGAAGGCGTCCATGAAGCCGAACGGGCCGTAGTCGAGCGTGAGGCCGAGGATCGACATATTGTCGGTGTTCATCACGCCGTGCATGAAGCCGACGGCTTGCCAATGCGCAATCATGACCGCAGTGCGGCGCGTGACTTCTTCCAGCAGCGCCCGGTAGGGATTGGGCGCGCCGGCCAGTTCCGGGTAGAAAGTGGCGATGACGTAATCGGCCAGGATGCGCAGTTCCTCGGGCTTGTCGCGCGAGGACCAGTGCTCGAACGAGCCGAAGCGCACGAAGCTGGGCGCCATGCGCGTGACCACGGCGGCGCTTTCGACCGTTTCGCGCAGGATGCCCTGGTCGGAGCCGGTGACCATCAGCGCGCGCGTGGTGGGAATGCCCAGCGCGGCCATGGCTTCGGAGCACAGGAATTCGCGGATCGACGAACGCAGCACGGCGCGCCCGTCGCCCATGCGCGAGTACGGCGTTTTACCGGCGCCCTTGAGTTGCAGTTCCATCGGGCCGTGCGGACCGTCGAGCTGGCCGAGCAGGATGGCGCGGCCGTCGCCGAGCTGTCCGGCCCACACGCCGAACTGGTGGCCGGAATAGACGGCGGCGAGCGGCTTGGCGCGCGGCGGGACGTGGTTGCCGGTAAAGGTGGCCACAAAACCGTCCTGCGCCAGCAAGGCCGGGTCGAGGTTGACCAGGGCAGCGGCGCGCGCGCTGGCGGCCACGAAATAGGGCGCAGGCAGCGGCGTGGGCATCAGCCGGGTGTAGTAAGCGGGAGGCAATTCGGCAAACGAATTGTCCAGCGGCAAGTCATCGACGTTAATGGCAAATCCAGTCGCGGTAAGGGGTGAAAACAATAGCGGAATTCTACCGTACCGGCTGTTTTTTGGCCGCTGGCATACGCGCCTGCCCGATCATTCAGCATGGCGTGTGGCGTGTGGCTCGTTCTCGCAAGCCATTGAAGAAGCAGGAATGGCTTGCCGCGCCAATGCGCCGGCCATGCCTGGCTCGGCAATGTGCCGGACTCTTAGGCGCGACATGGCTAAACCGCGCCTTCCCGGCATAAGGCCCAGCCACGGCGCATCTGCTGCCGTCGACGATCAGGTATACGGGCGGACGATCCTGATCTTCGGGCTGCCAATGAAACGCCTCCAAAACGGCATGTTTGGTCGACGCAGGTCAAATCCGTACCGCGCGTCGATTCGGTCTCGCAAGAGCGCCGGGGCGATTTCACTGTCGACTCCAGCCGTGGCAATGTAGTATTTTCCTATGCACTTGGCATCTTCAAGCGGGAGCAGACCTTGCAGCCCGTCGCTTGGCCGCTGTGCTGGCTCGCTCTCTCTGTCGGCGGACACGCGTGTGAGATCAATGGCCCCTCGAAGCAGCAGATTCCTGAACAGATTCCATTCGTATATCAAGATGTTGTCAATCATATACGGACTGAAATGCGGGGATGTGTGGATCACTACGAAATGGGAGTTCGCGAGAATATGTTGCTCTGATAGCCGTAGTCCTTTTAGTCGCCCCAAGACTTGGTCAAGTACACCTCGTTCGGACAGCCGCTCCCTAAATCCCGCTATCTGAGAGACTCCATGACTCATCGCCCAGTTACGTCCTCTCCAATTCTTCATCTCATCATCGAGATTTGCCGTTCTCCCGTCACGCTTCCATTTAATTTGCAGAAAGAAGATCTGTTTTCGTCCAGGCTCGAAGAGTATGAGGTCGCAGTCAAAGTTACGTCCTGTGTCTTTCCTGCTTTGATCTACACCGCGCCTGATAATGTAGTCGGTAGACGGCACCCGCTCGCTCACGTACCTGAATATATGTTCTTCAAATTGGCAGCCCAGTCGCTCAGCCTCGGAGTCGGATATCACGGCGGCTTTGCAGCAGTTTATTGCATGACCAAGGGCAGTGGTTCCTAGCGTTAAACCTCCAGAGGACGTCCGGAAAATGCCTTTGTCAGATTCAAGCGCAGGACGGCGCTCGTTGAGTACATGCTCTATCAGCTGCAAGTCAAGCCCGAGCCGTTTTATCAGCATCGGCGTCGGGTAGAGCGCTTCCTGCTCAGCAAGACGAATGATATGCAGGGCGGCGATCCAGCGGCAGAACTTTTTCGCACGTCCGATATCATGCGCGACCTTCGGGTCCACTTGCATTAGTGAACTCAAAGAAAAGAAGGTATCCAGCAACCGGGCCTCAAGCATATCAAGTTGCTGCGTGGTGACTAATTCAATTACGCAAGATCGGCTCGCAGGGCAGCTTTGATGAAGCGCACGCATCATTGATAGTACATCCAATGTGAAGGCATTCTCGGTCTGTTCTTGCATGATCACACTGATGACCCGGTCATGCATGCATTCTTCCCCAAGAGGGGTGAGACCGAATTCAATCAGGGAGTGGAACGTTTGCACATTAAAATAGCCTAGGAGTGCCAGAAACGTGGCCTCATGAAAAGATCTTGCCTGGATGGCGCGCATTGTCTCCGCAGACCCTAGCGTATCGACAACTTTATCACCCCGATGCTTCCACAGCAGCTCAGAGTAATCGCGGATGTCTTCTTGCAGCAGCCGCACTTGAGTACCGAGCAATGCTATAGGTAACAAGGGAATATTTCTCGCATGGATAGACTTTACCGGCATGAAGATGCGGGTTGGGTTTTCAACTTGCGAAGGAATCGCTGCCGCCTCCCACAATGCCTTGGAGGCGGCGATGGCACGATACATCGGCGCAATGTGGGGTAATTCACGCTCAACGAGCAAACAGCTCTGCTCCGAGAATGGTCGACGCAGGAAATTGAGTAATTCTTGATGCGCCCATTTGGAGAGATGGGCGGGATCCATTTGAACGAGCATGTTTTCCTCATTGTTTTCAGGACGTTGAGTTACAACCTGGGACAAGTAATCTTACAGCGACCTCGCTACAGGCTGCGCTCCTGGTAGGAGCGGAGTAATGTGATCACAAACTTCTTCTCGTTTCCTCGTCTGACAGTGGTCTTGACGGACTGATGGAACGTAGGGCAGCAAAGGCAGACACTCCTTCCATTGCCAACTGGACCATCCGGTCTGGATGCACTGCACCATCGAAAATGATTGACTGTTTTAGCACGGTCGTACGAAACTGAGTCCACGGCTGCCATGGCGCAGCCGCAATGCGATGACAGGAGTATTGATGACGTCTTACCCGATGAGCCCACTGATGGGGCAAATGATGGACCAGCCATTGCTCATCTCCAGCATTATCGAATTCGCGGCAAGGCACTACGGCAACACAGAAATCGTTTCGCGCCGGGTTGAAGGCGATATCCACCGCTACACTTACAGCGACTGCCACCAGCGCGCGCGCCAGATGGCCAATGCGCTCACCAAGCTCGGCGTCAAGCTCGGCGACCGTGTCGCCACCCTGGCCTGGAACGGCTACCGCCACATGGAACTGTATTACGCGGTGTCCGGATCGGGCGCCGTGCTGCATACGATCAACCCGCGCCTGCACCCGGAACAGATCGCCTATATCGCCAATCACGCCGAAGACCAGTACCTGTTCTTCGATATCACCTTCCTGCCGCTGATCGAGGCCGTGGCCGCGCACTGCAAGACGGTCAAGGCGTTCATTCTGATGGCCGGGCGCGAGCACATGCCCGCCGAAACGAAAATTCCCCAGTTGCTGTGCTATGAAGACTTGATTTCGAGCAGCTCGGCCGATTACGCCTGGCCGCTGTTCGATGAAAACTCGGCCGCCTCGCTGTGCTACACCTCAGGCACCACCGGCAACCCCAAGGGCGCGCTGTACTCACACCGTTCGACCGTGCTGCACGCGTATGGTTCCGCGATGCCGAATGCGCTCAACGTGTCCTCGGCCGACACCGTGCTGCCGGTCGTGCCGATGTTCCACGTTAACGCCTGGGGCTTGCCGTATTCGGTGCTGCTGTCGGGCGCGAAGATGGTGTATCCGGGCGCGGCGCTGGATGGCAAGTCGCTGTACGACCTGTTCGAGGCGGAAAAGGTCACCTTCTCGGCCGGCGTGCCGACCGTGTGGCTGGGCCTGGTCAACTACGCGCTCCAGAATCAACTGCAGTTTTCCACGTTCCGCCGTACCGTGATCGGGGGCTCGGCCTGCCCGCCGGCGATGATGGATACCCTGATCGACAAGTTCAATGTCGAGGTCATCCACGCCTGGGGCATGACCGAAATGTCGCCGCTGGGAACGGCCGGCGGCTTGCAGACCAAGCACCTGGCCTTGCCAAAAGAGGCGCAGCGCAAGATCTTGCAGAAGCAGGGACACGCGATTTACGGTGTGGACATGAAAATCGTCGACGACGCGGGTACCGAATTGCCGTGGGATGGCAGTACTTACGGCCATTTGCTGGTCAAAGGGCCGTGGATCGTCAAGAGCTACTTCAAGAATGAGGGCGGCGACGTGCTCCAGGATGGCTGGTTTCCGACCGGCGACGTGGCCACCATCGATGCCGACGGCTACATGCAGATTACCGACCGCAGCAAGGATGTGATCAAGTCCGGCGGCGAGTGGATCGGCACGATCGACCTGGAAAATATCGCCATGTCGCATCCTGCCGTGCTGCAGGCGGCCTGCATCGGCATTGCGCATCCAAAATGGGATGAACGTCCGTTGTTATTGGTGGTCAAACGTCCGGGGATGGACGTGACGAAGGAGGAGATGCTGGCGTTTTTTGAAGGCAAGATCGCCAAATTCTGGATGCCGGACGATGTGGTGTTCATCGAGGCGCTGCCGATGGGCGCGACCGGCAAGATTCAGAAGAACAAGCTGCGCGATCAGTTCAAGGCGCATCAGTTGCCGGTGGTTTGAGTGGGACGCCTGGTTAAGAAATTGTTTCGTTATCCTCGGAGTATCGTTGACCACGAAACTCAAAACCGTCTTTCCCGCGCCAAGGCGGCCCTCGGCGGGAATCCATGCCGCCTTTGAACACAGGTGCTATGGATCCCCGCCTACGCGGGGACGACGGGCCTTAGCAAGCACAGCCGTACGACCAACGTTAAAGAAGAGGTTTTCAGCATCAGGATGGGCAGCACTCGCTGCAAGGGCATCAGACCCGCATAGACAATAGAGAAGGATGGAGACGCATGATCAAGACTATTCGCCCGTTGACACTGGCTGTTTCGTTTGCATTGCTGTCGGTGTCGGCCCACGCCGACACCGTGAAAATTGCCTACATCGACCCTCTATCGGGGCCCTTTGCGCCGGTCGGGCAGAACCAGCTCAAAAGCTTCCAGCTGATCGCCGACATGGCGACCCAGCAAAAATGGGCCGGCGAGCACAAGATCGAGGTGGTCGGCTTCGACAACAAGGCCAGCCCGCAGGAATCGCTCACCCTGCTCAAAACCGTCATCGACCAGGGTTACCGCTACATCACCCAGGGCTCCGGCTCCGGCGTGGGCCTGGCCCTGCTCGACGCGATCAACAAGCACAACGAGCGCAATCCCGGCAAGGAAGTCGTGTTCCTCAACTACGCCGCCATCGACCCGGACATGACCAACAGCAAGTGCAGCTTCTGGCACTTCCGCTTCGACGCCAATTCCGACATGAAAATGGAGGCGCTGACCACCTACATGGCGCCCAACAAGGACATCAAGAGCGTCTACATCATCGGCCAGAACTATGCCTTCGGCCAGGCCGTCAGCCGTTCGGCCAAGGAATACCTGAAGCGCAAGCGGCCGGACATCAAGATCGCCGGCGACGACCTGCACCCGATCGCCCAGGTCAAGGATTTTTCGCCCTACATCGCCAAGATCAAGGCTTCCGGCGCCGATACCGTCATCACCGGCAACTGGGGCGCCGACCTGGCCCTCTTGATCCGCGCCGCCAAGGATGCCGACCTCAAGGCCAATTTCTATACCTATTACGGCGTGACCACGGGCGTACCGACCGCCATGGGCGCGGCCGGCGCCGACCGCGTCAAGATCGTCGGCAACTGGATGGTCAACAACGACAAATTCGCCGGCAAAGAGATCGTCGAAGCGTTCAAGAAGAAGTACAACGACGATTACTACGCCGCCCAGACCCACAGCGCCATCGGCATGCTGTCCCAGGCGATCAAGGCCGCCAAGACCACCGACCCGGTCAAAGTGGCGTTCGCCATGGAAGGCGCCAAGTTCAACAGCGTCAACGGCGAAGTCATGATGAACAAGGTCGACCACCAGTTGCAGCAGCCGCTCTACATCGGCACCTGGACCAAGACCAACGGCAAGGACATCAAGTACGATCAGGAAAATACCGGCTACGGCTGGAGAATGGACAAGAAGATCGACGCCTACCTGGCGAACCAGCCGACTTCCTGCCAGATGAAGCGGCCGGGCGCATAACGCTGCCATGGCTGCGGGACATGCCGCCTGGCCACAAGCCGGCGCTGCTGTCCCGGTAAGACTGCAGGGTGGACGGGCCTGGCGCCGGGAGTTGCGGCGCGCGTGTCCACCACCTTCGCGTTTTCGACCACGGTGGAGCACGCACGTCCACCCAACCTGATCACACCTATGGAATTTACCCTGTTCACTCTGCTGAACGGGATCAGTTACGGACTGCTGCTGTTCATGCTCTCGTCCGGACTGACCCTCATCTTCAGCATGATGGGCGTGCTCAACTTTGCGCACGCCAGTTTCTACATGCTCGGCGCCTACATCGCCTACACCATCAGCAGCGTGCTCGGATTCTGGCCGGCGCTGGTCCTCGCGCCCGTCGCGGTCGGCCTGATCGGGGCGCTGGTCGAGCGCTACGGCCTGCGTCCGCTACACAAATTCGGCCACATCCCCGAACTGCTGTTCACCTTCGGCCTGTCCTTCCTGGTGGTAGAACTGGTCCAGCTGATCTGGGGCAGGGCGGCGGTGCCGTATCCGATCCCCAAGGAACTCGACGGTCCGCTGTTCACCCTGTTTTCGACCAGTTTTCCGATGTACCGCGGTTTCATGATGCTGGTCGCGCTATCGATGCTGGCCGGTATTTACCTGGTGCTCACGCGTACCCGGGTCGGACTGGTGATCCAGGCGGCGCTCAGCCATCCGGATGCGGTCGAGGCGCTCGGCCATAACGTGCCGCGCATCTTCATGTGGGTGTTCGGCGGCGGCTGCGCACTGGCCGGGCTGGCGGGCGTGATCGGCGGCAACGCCTTCGTGACTGAACCGGGCATGGCGGCCACGGTCGGCAGCATCATCTTCGTGGTGGTCGTGGTCGGCGGCATGGGTTCGCTCGCCGGCGCCTTTTATGCCTCGATCCTGATCGGCGTGCTGCAAACCTTCGCGGTGGCGCTCGACTATTCGCTGATGAGCGTGTTCAACGGCCTCGGCGCCAATATCACCATGGAAACGCCCGGCTACGAGGTGCTCAAACTCACCATCTCGCAAAGCGCGGCCATCCTGCCGTTCCTGCTGCTGGTGCTGATCCTGATTTTCCGCCCGAAAGGCTTGATGGGGACGCGCGAATGAGGCTCACTTACACTCCAATGAACCTGGCCCGCTACCTCGTGTGGGGCGGCTTTGCGCTGATCCTGCTGCTCGCTCCGCTCATTTTCAGCAAAGGCTCGGCGCTGTCGATCCTGTCGCAGATCGGCACGGTCATGATTTTCGGCCTGTCCTACAACATGCTGCTCGGGCAAGGCGGCATGCTGTCGTTCGGCCACGCCGTCTATTCCGGCCTGGGCGCCTTCTTTGCCATCCATGCCATGAACAGCAGCGGCCTCGGCGCGGCTGTGCCGACCTCGCTCATTCCGCTGGTGGGCGGCGTGGCCGGCATGGGCTTCGGCGTGCTGTTCGGCTACGTGACGACCAAAAAATCCGGCACCACGTTTGCCATGATCACGCTCGGCCTGGTCGAACTGGTGTTTGCCTGCTCGCTGATGTTCCCTGGCTTTTTTGGCGGCGAAGGCGGCATCACCACCAACCGCGTGCGCGGCCAGGCCTTCATGGGCGTCACCTACGGGCCGCAGGTGCAGGTGTATTACCTGATCGCCGTCTGGCTGTTCATCAGTACCGTTGCCATGTTCGCCTTCACGCAAACGCCGCTCGGGCGTATGGCCAATGCCGTGCGCGACAATCCGGAACGGGTCGAATTCATCGGCTACGACACGCAGTCGGTGCGCTACCTGACCCTGATCCTGTCCGCCTTCTTCGCCGGCATTTCGGGCGGGCTGTCGGCGATCAACTTCGAGATCGTCAGCGCCGAGAACGTCAGCGCGATCCGCTCGGGCAGCATCTTGCTGTTCGTGTTCATCGGCGGGATTGGCTTCTTCTTCGGTCCCTTGCTCGGCACCATCGTCGGGGTGTTCTTTTCGGTGATGCTGTCGGACTTCACGCCGGCCTGGCAGCTGTATCTGGGCCTGTTCTTCATCTTGCTGGTGCGCTATGCGCCGGCGGGGCTGTCGAGCCTGATTTTGCTGCTGCTGCGGGTGGCCGGAGCGCGCAAGTTCGGGCGCATCGGCAAGCCCTTGCTGGCGGTCAGCGCCTGCGCGCTGGTCGGACTGGTGGGCTTGGTGATGGGCATCGAGATGTTGTATCACCTGACCCTGGACGCCGCCAACGGCAGCGTCATGACCCGTTTCGGGCATGAAATCGACACCAAATCGGCCGCGCCGTGGCTGGTGGCCGGCGCGTTCCTGCTGGCGGGCATTGTTGGCTACCGGCGCTTCCAGCCGGGATATTACGCAGTCTGGAGTGATGTGAATGCAGAAATCGTGGCCCAACAGCGCGGAGGTGTCGCATGACGACCGCCGCACTTGAATTGAAAGATGTGCGCAAGAGTTTTGGCCGTTCCGAAATCATCCGGGGCGCCAGCCTGACCGTGCACAAAGGCGAGCGCTGCGCCGTGATCGGGCCGAACGGGGCGGGTAAATCGACCCTGTTCAACCTGGTGTCGGGGCGCTTCAATATTACCTCGGGCGATATTTGCCTCAATGGGAACAGTATCAGCGGCTTGCGGCCGTTTGAAATCAACCGCCTGGGATTATCGCGCAGCTTCCAGATCAGTAATCTGTTCGACAAGCTGTCGGTATACGAAAACCTGCGCTGCGCGGTACTGTGGTCGCTCGGTTACAAATACGCGTTCTGGCAGCGTTTGAACGGCTTGCGCGACGCCCACGAGCGCGCCGAAGAAGTATTGGAGCAGATCGGCATGCAGCGCCAGCGCAAGGTGCTGGCCGGGGTGCTGACCTATGCCGAACAGCGCGCACTGGAAATCGGCATCACCATTGCCGGTGGGGCCGATGTGATTTTGCTCGACGAGCCCACCGCCGGCATGAGCCGGTCCGAGTCGGATGCGGCGGTCGAATTGATCCGCAAGGTCACGGTGGGCAAATCGCTGGTAATGGTGGAGCACGATATGAGCGTGGTATTCGGGCTGGCCGATAAAATCGCGGTGCTGGTGTATGGCGAGGTCATCGCCTGCGATACGCCGGCCAATATCCGCTCGAATGCGGCGGTGCAGGCGGCCTACCTGGGCAACGACGCCAGCGAGGAAGCCGCATGAGCGCCATTCTGGAGATTAAAGACCTGCACGCGTTTTATGGCAAGGGACATATCCTGCACGGGGTCGATCTGCAGATCGGCAAGGGCGAGATTGTATCTCTGCTGGGGCGCAATGGGGTGGGGCGTTCGACCCTGGTCAAGGCGGTGATGGGGCAGGTGAATGCGACCGGTTCGGTGCTGTTCAAGGGCGAGGAAGTGCTGGGCTTGAAGGCGTTCCAGATCGCGCATAAGGGGTTGGCGTATGTACCGGAGAATCGCGATATTTTTCCCACCTTGACGGTGGAGCAGAATCTGATCCTGGGGCAGAAAAAGACCGGGGTGGCGGGGCGCTGGTCGCTCGACGACATGTACAAGATGTTTCCGCGCTTGCTGGAACGGCGTACCGTGGCGGCCGGGTTTTTATCGGGCGGGGAACAGCAGATGCTGACCCTGTGCAGGAGTCTGATGGGCGACCCGGACCTGATCATGATCGATGAGCCGACCGAGGGCCTGGCGCCGAAGATCGTGGCGCTGGTGGCGGAGTATTTATTGGCGCTGAAAGAGAAGGGGATTTCGGTGCTGCTGGTGGAGCAGAAACTGGCTATTGCGCTGGAGATTTCGCAGCGGGTATATGTGATGGGGCATGGGGCGATTGTGTTCGAGGGCACGCCGCAGGAGTTGAAGGCGGATGCGGCGGTACGCAAGGAGTGGTTGGAGGTGTAGGCAATTGGATGGCGGATCTAGCGTGCTATGGGTTCCCGCGCAGGCGGGAATCCATAGCACGCCCCCATCATCGGGATCGTCACATCTTACCCGTCATCCGTATCACAAAAAATAATACGACCGTTCTATTATGATGTATAGTCGAAGACTGCAAAACCCACTAACAAAGGAAGAGACATGAGCGCCGAATACCTGGTCAATGGCAGCGTTGCCGTCATCACACTGAACAATCCACCGGTCAATGGACTGGGTCTTGAGACGCGTACCGCCGCGGTCGCCGGCATCCGCCGCGCGCTTGCGGACGACGCCGTCAAGGCGATCGTCATCACCGGCGCCGGCAAGGCGTTTTCCGGGGGCGCCGATATCAAGGAATTCAATTCGCCCAAGGCCCTCACCGAACCCTCCCTGCATTCCCTGATCCAGGTCGCCGAAAGCTCGACCAAGCCGGTCATCGCCGCGATCCACACGGTCTGCATGGGCGGCGGCCTTGAACTGGCCCTTGGCTGCAACTACCGCGTCGCCATGCCGGGCGCACAAATCGCATTGCCCGAAGTCAAGCTGGGCCTCTTGCCAGGCGCCGGTGGCACCCAGCGCCTGCCGCGCGTGGTCGGTCTGGAAATGGCCCTGAACATGATCGTCTCCGGCACCCCGGTGCTGTCGGAAAAATTCGCCGGTACCGCGCTGTTCGACGAAGTCTTCGCCTCCGACGCCAACCTGATCGAGGCCGCCGTGGCCTTTGCCAACAAAGTGGCCGACGTGCGTCCGCTGCCGCGCGTGCGCGACCGCAAGGTGAACTACCCGAATCACGAAGCCTTCCTGCAATTTTCGCGCAATACCGTCAAGGCCATGTCGGGCGCCTTCCCGGCGCCGCTGGAATGCGTCGAAACCGTGGCCGCGTCGGTCACCAAGAAGTTTGAAGACGGCATCAAGTTCGAACGCGAACGCTTCCTGCACCTGATCCAGACGCCGGAATCGAAGTCCTTGCGCCACGCTTTCTTCGCCGAGCGCCTCGCCAGCAAGATTCCCGATGTGCCGGCCGACACGCCGACGCGCGAGATCAAGCAGGCCGCCATCATCGGCGCCGGCACCATGGGCGGCGGCATCGCGATGAATTTTGTGAACGCCGGCATTCCGGTCATCCTGCTCGAAACCAGGCAGGAAGCGCTCGACAAAGGCATCGCCACGATCCGCAAGAACTACGAAAACACGATGAAGAAGGGCAAGCTGACGCAAGAGAAGTTCGAACAGCGCGTCGGCCTCATCAGCGGCACCCTGAACTATGCCGACATCGCCCAGGCCGACATTGTCGTCGAGGCCGTGTTCGAAGACATGGGCGTGAAGGAATCGGTCTTCAAGCAGCTCGACGCGGTCATGAAGCCGGGCGCGATCCTGGCGTCGAACACCTCGACCCTGGACGTGAACAAGATCGCCGACTTCACCAGCCGCCCGCAAGACGTGGTCGGCACCCACTTCTTCAGCCCTGCCAACGTGATGAAGCTGCTCGAAATCGTGCGCGGCGCCAAGACCGGCAAGGACGTGCTGGCCACCACCCTGGCGCTGTCGAAGAAGCTGCGCAAGACCGGCGTGGTCTCGGGCGTGTGCGACGGCTTCATCGGCAACCGCATGATCGAACAGTACAGCCGCCAGGCCGGTTTCTTGCTGGAAGAAGGCTGCTTGCCGGAACAGGTCGATAAAGCGGTCGAGAAATTCGGCTTTGCCATGGGTCCGTTCCGCATGGGCGACCTGGCCGGCAACGATATCGGCTGGTATATCCGCAAGCGCCGCTATGTCGAGTCGCCGGAGATCACGTATTCCAAAACCGCCGACCTGTTGTGCGAAATGGGCCGCTACGGCCAGAAAACCAGTGCCGGCTGGTACGACTACAAGGCGGGCGACCGCAAGGCGTATGCATCACAGGATGTGAACGACATGATCGTCAAGCACTCGGCCGATATCGGCGTCGAGCGCCGCAAGATCAGCGATGAAGAAATCGTCGAGCGCCTGGTGTACTCGCTGGTGAACGAAGGCGCGCTGATCCTGGAAGAGGGCATTGCCATGCGCGCATCGGATATCGACATGGTCTACCTGACCGGTTACGGTTTTCCAGTGTTCCGCGGCGGCCCGATGTTCTACGCCGACACGGTCGGTCTGGCGAATGTGCTCATGGCGATGGAGAAATACGCCAAGGGCCGCCATGGCGACGCCTGGAAACCGGCGCCGCTGATGGTGCGTCTGGCCGCCGAAGGCAAGGGCTTCAACAGCTGATTGGTTGTCATCCCTGTGAAAAAGGCAGCCCTGGTCTTCCGGCGCTGCCTTTTTTATTGGCCTTATTCGTCCGCGCTCCAATACAATGAAGGCAATGAAGGCGCGTTTTTCTTGGCAAGCTTTCTGACTATTCTCTTGACTTGCGCAAAGCCGTACCGATCCATTCTGACTTGAGTCGCCCCCATGATCACGCCGCCGTCGTCGTCAATATAGATGATGTCGGAATCCGGAACGGTGATGGTGACTCTGACGCCCAAATCCAAAAATGGCCCCGGCTTGGCCTTTTTGATCAATTTCAGTATTTCCAGATATTTTCTATCCTGAACGCTGAGTTCCCCGACATATGCGCAAGAACGAGGGAAATTCGATATTTTCATCCCAGTCGATGTTGCGACATCAAACGGGACATGACAAAACACGGCAGTACGCTTGTCCACCGGCAGATTGTCGTCTTTGATTCCGCAAGATGTGAAACAAAAACAAATCAGAACCGCAGAAATCAATGTCGTCATTTTGTTCATACATTGCCCATGATGGCTCCCGAGTTGACTCATCATCCGATTGTGCTTCGCACAGCATGGCTGGTCAATCCCTTTGCCGTAATCCGGGACGATACAAATACTTGCGTTTCTTCAGATCGTCCATTATATTGGACTTATGGATACATTAGAAGACGGCATGAGTACCGCGCTGGCCCACAGGGTCCGCCTGGAGCGCGACGCGCGCGGCTGGTCGCTGGCGGAGCTGGCAAGCAAGTCCGGCGTGGCCAAGGCCACCATCAGCAAGATCGAGCGCGGGGAAACCAGCCCGACGGCAGTGATTCTGGTGCGGCTTGCCAACGCCTTCGGCCTGACCCTGGCCGGCCTGTTGCTGCGCGCCGAGGGCCATGACGATGCCAGCCGCCTCATCCGGGAGGCGCAGCAAGCGGTGTGGCGCGATCCGGATAGCGCTTACCTGCGCAGGCAAATTTTTGCGCGCCCCGACCACCCGGTCGAAATCGTTCAGATCGACATGCCGCCCGGCCAGCGCGTCGTACTGCCGGCCTCGTCGTACGCAAATATCCGCCAGGCGATCTGGGTCCAGGCGGGGCCGTTGAGCGTGCTCGAAGGCGGAGAGCAGCATCTGCTGGAAAGCGGCGACTGCCTTGGCTTCGGGCCCCCATCCGAGGTGACAATCGCCAACAACGGGATGGACACCTGCCGTTACCTGGTCGTTCTTTCAAGGAGCTGAGCGCATGAGCAAGATCCACATCCATCCGCTGGCCGCCACCCCGGCCCTGATCGAGACGCTGGCCGGACTGCTGTCCGAGGTCGTTGCGCAGGGCGGCTCGGTCGGCTTCATGCACCCGCTGGCCGACCCGGAAGCCCGGTCCTTCTGGGAACGCGCGCTGCAAGCGGCAGCGGATGGCCAGCGCATCGTGTTCGGCGCCTTCGACGATGATCAACTGGTGGCGACGGTGAGCCTGCTGCTCGACTGCCCGCCCAACCAGCCGCACCGCGCCGAGATCGCCAAGATGATGACTGTGCCGCGCTGCCGTGGACGCGGCATCGCGGCGGCCCTGCTGCGGACGGCCGAAGCCGCTGCGATGGAGCGCGGCAAGACCCTGCTGGTGCTCGACACCGCCAGCGAGGGCGGCGCGGCCGGGCTCTACGAAAAACACGGCTTTACCCTGACCGGGGAAATCCCCGACTTCGCACTCAAGCCCCATGGAGGACTGACGGGAACGTTGTTGTACTGGAAGAGGATTGGAATGCAGCACGCCTGACAACATCTCGCGGGCTTCGGGTCGAGAGCTGCCGACGTGGTCTGCCCAAATTCTCCTTCGAGTACAATCGGCAGAGATCGGCCACAAGCATCAGTCCTACGAATTGAATCCGCAGCCAGAAACCGACGGTCGAGTAGGGGCTCCAATCAAATTGTGAATAGCGCTGCGACCCCTGAAATGACGACGAATGCTGCCCAAAACCACCTTGTGAGCAACATCTATGAAGACCGACTTTTCAACGATCGACACGTTGATTCTTGAAGCGCTCGCGAAACGCCCATTGTATCTGCGTGAAATATTGGCAGTGGTTGCTGTCCGTGATGAAGCGCTGCGCCTCAATCGACGTCGGGCCGGGGCATCGCCAGCTGAGAGCGCCGACATGACGTTAAATGAGCGGTTGCAAGCATTGCGGCGAAGCGGCAGAGTTACCTATGACCCAGCGACGAGCCGCTGGGAGGGCCGCTAAAGTGCATCAGGCCTCCCTTTCGCTTGCCTGCTCGTTTATCTGTTTTGCGGTCCTCAAGCTGCGCACGGCACCGCCACGGCATTGATGGGAAACAGGCGGTCGTAGGCGATGTTGAAAAGGAATCCGTAGACCAGGTAGAAGGTCACGATCGCCAGATCCATCAAGAAAGCTGCCCACAGGCCAATTCCCAGGTACCAGGCGATCATCGGGATCAGCATGATCACCAGTCCCGCCTCGAACAGGAAGGTGTGGGCGACCCGGATGGCCATGGTTTTATGCACGCTGCCGCGCAGGCGCAGCAGGGCGCGGTCGAATCCCATGTTGAATACAAAATTCCAGAGCGTGGCAATGGTCGCCGAGGCAACGCCGATCACGCCCATGTGCGCAATCGGCTGGTCGAACACGAGTGCCGATCCGGGAATGAAGATGGCCAGGGCCACGGCCTCGAAGAGAAGCGCGTGTCTGACGCGATCGCGGAATGTGCGCATGTAAATCCTTTGTTTGTCGTTACGGACGTCGTCCGACTACCCGGTTGACGTTTCGGCAGCATGATCGCATACTCGATAAATGCACACATAGAGGTAAAATCGCGCCATCATGCTCCAAATATGAAACACATGAACTGGGATGACCTTCGTTTGTTGTCGTTGATCGCACAGGAAGGCACCTTGCGGGGCGCCGCCCGGAAAGCCGGGCTCAGCCCGGCTACGCTATCGCGCCGGCTTGACGCCCTGGAAGAAGCGGTCGGGCAAAAGCTCGTTGAACGTTTCCAGGGCGGTTGCATTCCGACCGCCTTTGGCGCCGATGTTTTCGCTTTAGCCGACCAGATGGGCGAGATCGCACTGGAAGTCGAGCGCACGCGCGATCGCCAGGACGCCCATGCCGCTTCCGGCGTGGTGCGGATCAATACCGACGAGTGGCTATCGTATTTCTTGACGACCCGGTTCGCGCCATTTCATGAGGCCTATCCCAACATCGAAGTGGAAATCGTCACCTCCCACCGGCCCTACAATCTGGCGCGACGCGAAGCCGATATTGCAATTCGCCCTTACCGGCCCGAACAGCTCGATCTCGTCACCCGGCATATGGGGACCTTGTCGTTCGGGCTGTATTGCAGCCGCGATGTGGCGACGCGCCATGCGGCTGCCTTTGCGAGCCAGCAATGGGCGAGCATGCCATTCGTCGGTTTCGACGAGCCGCGCGCGGAGTTCCAGTCCGACCGCTGGCTGCGCGCACTGCCCGGCGGTCCGGTGCCCTGGATGCGATGCAGTTACGGGCTGGGCATTCTCGATGGCGTGGCCCATGGCGCGGGACTGGGCGTGCTTGCCACTTTTCTCGCCAATGACCAGCACGATCTGGTGGCCGCAATTGCGCATATTCCCGAGCTGGACCAGGATATCTGGCTATCGATGCACGGCGGTTTGCGCACCAGCGCGCGGGTCAGGGCGGTCGTCGATTTCATGGGTCAGGTATTCAGCCAATACCGCGAAACGGGCCGTTGATGCCTGAGGCCTGCATCGGCCGCTGCGGGCGATGCTCAAAAGCGTGTTTAACGGCTATTCCTGGCCGCTATCTACCCATGCATCTGTCTCTCGGTACCGGCCAAGTGCAAGCGATGTAAACGCATCTCCGCCGAAGCCAGATCGAATACCCAGCGAGCGAAGGGCGACGTTGATGGCGTCGTGCGCTACGATCGCCGAACCGATTTTTCCGCCCGCTTCAACCAGGACGGACGCCTGGACGCCCGCTCCGCCGAACATCTCCGCCTCGATGTAAGCGAGGTCGCCGCCTGCGCTCAATTGACGACATAGTTCTTGTATTGATGGGGGAAATTCAACATCCCCGTCGTCGGTCAACGGCAAGAACGGAATTGCGTACTGTTCCCGGGCGGTTGATCCAAGTGGAATCATCTGCACATCGTCATTGAGCTGCACTACCACCAACCCCGCAGGAAGTTCAGCCGGATAAACGCCCCGCAGTGCCACAATGGATTGAATCGAGTAGCTCAGTTTTTCCCTACCTTCCGTATCCTCCGATAAAGCGGCCTTGTCAGACGTTCTTATGCCGGAATCGTGTAAACATAAAAGAAGTCATCATCACGCTCCCAGCCTTTCGCCTCATACAGTGCTTGCGCATTCGCGTTGGTGCTCGCGGTTGACAGCGCAAGACGGATTGACCCCACCGTCTTCGCAAAGTCAACGGAAGCGGAAATGAGACGGGATCCCACACCCTTGCGGCGCCCCGATTCGCTGACAAACAAGTCGTTCAGGATAAAAATCCGCCCGAGAGAAACACTCGAAAAGCTCGGATACAACTGCGCAAAGCCGACTGGCTCGGATCCCTCGTGCGCAATGAACACGACCGACTCGCCGTGATTAAAACGGTCCGACAAAAACTGCTTCGCAGCAGTCACGTCGCTGTCGCGTTGGTAAAACTGGCGGTAGCCATCGAATAAAATTGACAATGCGTCGAGGTCGGCAAGTACGGCCTGGCGAATCTGAATCATGCTCATGCGGTTATCATCCATGCAAGGTGTTTGAAAGCAGCTAATCCTGCTTAAATTGCAATGTATCATCAATTTGAAGAGGGTTGAGGACGATGGATGAAGCGGCCAAGAAAGACATTGTCGCGTTCGGGCGCAAAGCGCACGACCGATCATCGCCGACCAGTTCAGCCGCGATGATGGCATGAAAGCGATTACCGACCGCTTACTTGCCACTTGAACTTGCCACTTGACGGTAGAATGTCCTTAAGAAAACAATTCTAAAAGGACATTTATGCGCATGACATGTGTATTTCTGTTTGCTGCCATGGTCGGCGCCGCTTCCGTGCATGCCGATCCGCTCGACGACGCCATCATCGCCGAAATGAAACGCGGCCACGTGCCCGGCCTCGGCATCGCCGTGGTCAAGGATGGCAAGATCGTCAAGGAAATGGGATACGGCGAAGCCGATGTCGAAAGCGGCGCGCGGGTGACGCAGCAGACTGTCTTCCAGTCCGGCTCGGTCGGCAAGACCTTTACCGCCGCACTGGTCATGCTGCTGGCGGAAGATGGCAAACTCTCGCTGGACGACCCGGTCGCGCGCCATCTGGCGAATACGCCCAAGGCGTGGGACAAGATCACCATCCGCCACTTGCTGACCCACACGTCCGGCCTGGGCGACCCGTATGCCAAACTGGACATGCGCAAGGATTACACCGACGAGGAACTGATCGCCCTGGAAGCGACCATCCCGGTGTTGTCCGAACCCGGCGAAAAATGGTCGTACAGCAATATGGGCTATCACTTGCTGGGATTCATCTGCAACAAGGCGGGCGGCAAGTTTTATGGCGACCAGCTGCGCGAGCGGATTTTCGCACCGCTGGGCATGGGCACCCGCATCATCAGCGAGAGCGAGATCATCCCGCATCGCGCCCGGGGCTACGAACGGGTCGATGGCGTGCTGAAGAACCAGGCATGGGTGGCCCCGCGCCTGAACACCACCGCCGACGGCAGCCTGTACCTGACCGCGCGCGACCTGGCGCTGTGGGACATGGCGCTGTACGACAACAAGATCCTCAACGCGCGTGTGCGCGAAGCGAGCTGGACGCCTGTGAAGCTGAACGACGGCAAGACCGCGCCCTACGGTTATGGCTGGCAAATCGATTCGCGCAATGGACACCCCGTGATCCGTCATGGCGGTTCGTGGCAGGGCTTCAAAGCCGATTTCGCGCGCTTTGTGGACGACAAGCTGACGGTGGTCGTGCTGGCCAATTCGGCAGCGGCGCGGCCGGTCAGGTTTGTCGATATCATCGCCGCGCACTACCAGCCGGCGCTCAAGCGCAAGGTTCCTGCGCCGATTGTCGATGCTGAGCCCGGCATTGTCTACCGCGTACGCGAAGCCATGTCGCATCTGCACCATGGCGACATGCCCGCTATCGGCGCCAGGGCCAGGACCAGCTTCACCCCGGCGTTCTTGAAGAACATTGCCTCCGAATCGCGCGAATGGGGGCCGGTGCAGTCGGTCGACCTGCTGTCGCGCGCCACGGAGGGCGAGCTACGGCGCTACCGCTACCGCTTCAATTACGTCCATTACGCGGTTCTGGTCGATGTCGTTCTCGACAAGGATGGAAATATCGACGCGTTCAATCTGCGCCTCGATTAGACCGGATATTGCCTTTCTCTATAGCGGGAGGCATGGTCGGCTTTACATCTGGCATTGGAGTTGCCAGAACCATTGGGTATGATAACGGCATGGACGATAAAAAGAACAGACAGAGCTGGCTCAGCGCCGGCTTGCAGGCACTTGCCGACGATGGCCCGGAAGGCTTGCGCATCATGACGATCGCGCAAAAGATGGGCGTTACCAAAGGCAGTTTTTACTGGCATTTCAAGAACCTGGAAGATTACCAGTCCGCGCTCATGGAAGAGTGGGAGCAGGTGCATACCCAGCAGGTGATGGACATTGTCGATCAGGAGGACGCGGACGTCGGCAGCAAGCTGGCCAAGCTGTTTACCGGCGGACCGCCCCATCTGTTCACCTTGGGCCGGGCGATCCGCGCCTGGTCCATGACCAACGAGCAGGTGCGGGAAGTGCAGGAGCGGGTCGACCGCAAACGGGTCGAGTATGTCGCCACGCTGCTGACCGATAGCGGCTGGCCGGCCGATCAGGCGCCGGTGATTGCGCGTTGGAATTACTGCGCCTTCATCGGGCATGCCGCGATCGGGGCGCCGGAAATGAGCGAGGCCGAAATCGGCACCGTGGTGCAGTTGCTGACGCCGCCACTTAAACGCTAGTTGCGGGGACGCTAGTTCGGTCCCGGCAGCCAGCTTTCGGTGGCAAGCATTACACCAGCCATCCCTGGCCAACGGCAATGAGCACCATCGATACCGCAAGCAGGCCCCACAGCGGCGAGCGCGGAAAGGCAATGACACCGGCGCTGGCCGTTACGCAGCCATATAGTCCGATCAGCCCAAGGGTCGCGAGATCGGCGGCTTCATTGGCCCGCAGTGCAAGGTGGCCGCACAAGGACAGCGGCGCCCCGAAGGCGATGAACCAGCATGCCAGCCTGCGCTCGTCGTCGCCCCCGCATCGGTCGAACACGCCTTCGCGCACGATGGCGGCCAGTGGATGCCGGAAACGTGCTACTCCGAACACCATGTGGAGTATGCCGAGCGCAAACAAGCTGGCTGCTGCAATGTGGCCCCAAGCGTAATTCATCGTCAATTCCTCTAAAATCGTGCGCTGGCAGGATGCTGCACGTCACCATACCTCGCGGTATGGTTGGGATAATGCCAGTCCAGCCCGGTGTGGTCAATACATCAATGATTCGAATGTGGATATTGACATATTGTCCGGAGGTGACATAATGTCAGTCATGACCCTCACCGAAAACGAACTGCTCCTGCGCGAAAGCAAGAAAATTGTCGATGCCCTCGGACGCACCCTGGCGCCGATGGTGGAAGTCGTGCTGCACGACCTGAGCCGTCCGGCATCGTCGATCGTTGCCATCTCGAACAACTTGTCCGGGCGCGAAGTGGGCGATCCGACTACCGACATCGGCATGGCGCGCATCACCAATCCCGATTTTCCCGATGTCTTGCAAAATTATGCCAACCAGTTCCCGGACGGGCGTCCCGCGAAGAGCACCTCGATCGGCTTGCGCAACAGCGCCGGCGAGTATGTGGCGGCCCTGTGCCTGAACGTGGACGTGTCGATGCTTGCCAGCCTCTCGGCCAGCCTGGCGCAACTGGCGCGGACCGAGTCCGACGCGACACCTATCCGCGAATCGCTGGCCTCGCCGCGTCTGGACGAATTGCGCGCCGCGCTCGAGGGCTTCGCCGCCCGGCTCAACAAGACAGCGCACACGCTCACGCCTGCCCAGCGGCGCGAAGCCGTGCAGCAACTGGCGAACGCCGGCTTGATGGACCTGAAAAACGCCCAGGCGGTCGTGGCGGCCATGCTTGGCGTTGCCCGGCCCACCGTGTATTCCTATCTTCCACAGAAAGATTCATCCTCATGATCCAGCTTCCCATTTCCTTCGACGACGTGGCGCGGGCGCACGAGCGCATTGCCGCCGCGGTCCACCGCACGCCGGTGCTGACCTCGACCACCGCCAACGAACGCACCGGCGCGCAGATTTTCTTCAAGTGCGAAAACCTGCAGCGCACCGGCGCCTTCAAGATGCGCGGCGCCTACAACGCGCTGGCGCAGTTTTCGCCGGAACAGCGCGCCTGCGGCGTGGTGACCTATTCGTCCGGCAACCACGCACAGGGCATCGCGCTCGCGGCCAAATTGCTGGGAATTAAGGCGGTGATCGTCATGCCGCTCGACGCGCCCGCCATCAAGGTGGCTGCCACGCGCGGCTACGGCGCCGAAGTCGTCACCTACGACCGCTACACCGAAGACCGCGAAGCGATCGGCAACGCGCTGGCGCTTGAACGCGGCCTGACCCTGATTCCGCCTTACGACCACGTGCACGTGATGGCCGGGCAGGGCACTGCGGCCAAGGAGCTGATCGAAGACGCCGGCCCGCTCGACGTGCTGCTGGTGCCGCTGGGCGGGGGCGGCCTGCTGTCCGGCTGCGCCACCGCCGCCAAGGCGATGAACCCGGATTGCCGCGTGTTCGGTGTGGAGCCCGAAGCGGGCAACGACGGCCAGCGCAGTTTGCGCAGCGGCGAGATCGTCCACATTGCCACGCCCGACACCATTGCCGACGGCGCCCAGACCCAGCACCTGGGCCAGCACACCTTTGCGGTGATCCGCGCGCGGGTCGACGATATCCTGACGGTGACGGATGCCGAACTGGTCGAGGCGATGACGTTTTTCGCCGGCCACATGAAAATCACGGTGGAGCCGTCGGGCTGCCTGGGCGCGGCCGTGGCGCTCAATCCGCGTTACGATTTTAAGAACAAGCGGGTCGGCGTCATCGTTTCGGGCGGCAATATCGACCTGCAACGCATGGCCATGCTGATCCAGAAGGGGGCTTGAATGGCACTGACTTCCTATCTCGGCGCGCACCCGCGTATCGGCGGGCAGACCTATATCCACGCCTCGGCGCAGGTGATCGGCGATGTGACCCTGGGCGATGATTCGTCCATCTGGTGCAATGCGGTGGTGCGCGGCGACGTCAATCACATCGTGGTGGGGCGCTGCTCGAATATCCAGGATTTCGTGATGTGCCATGTCTCGCACAAGCATCCCGGCAAGCCGCTCGGTTCGCCGCTGGTCATCGGCGACTACGTCACCATCGGCCACAACGCCATTCTGCACGGCTGCACGATTGAAGACGAATGCCTGATCGGCATGGGCGCCATCGTGATGGACGATGCCGTCATTTCGGCGCGCGTGATGGTCGGCGCGGGCAGCCTGGTGCCGCCGGGGAAGGTACTTGAAAGCGGCTATTTATATGTCGGCCGCCCGGTGCGCAAGGTGCGCGCCCTGACCGAGGCCGAACTGGCCTTTCTCAAATACTCGGCCGAGCATTATGTGCGGGTAAAGAACAATTATCTGAGCGGCGAGTGAGCGCCTCGATCACGCAATGATGCCGCTCGATGCCCTGCTGGCGAGCGTCAACGCCGCATTCGGCTGGCGCTGTTCGTCGTTCACGGACGTGATCGAGCATCTTGTACCGCCAGAGCGGTGGCGGCGCCTGGCCGACGCCGAGGGCATGGACGACAGCGAGATCATCGGCCTCATCGACATTGCCGCCTTCTTGCCGGAACAACTGTACGTGGTCACCGATGCCTCGTATACGGGCCAGCGCGGCGCGTTCAAGGTGCATCGCGACGGCCTGCGCGAGTTCGCTGCGGGTTACAGGAAACAGAATGGGGGGATGCTGTTCGACGGCGACGTGCTCATCATCGGCATTGCCTCGCAACGCATCTGGATGCTGCATCACGAAGGCGTGTGGACCTGGTTCGACGGCCGTTCCGGCGCGCCGACGCCCTGATCCGCCAGTCCGGCACGGACGAAAAAAATGCCGCTCGAAAGCGGCATTTTTCATGCGTGCTTCAAACCGCTCAGTCGGCGGCGTAGATGTCGTTGTCCTTGGTTTCGCGGACGAACAGGCCACCAACGACCACCGTGATCAGCGCCACGATAATCGGATACCACAGGCCGTAGTAAATATCGCCCTTGTACGCAACAAGTGCGAACGCGGTGGTTGGCAGCAAGCCGCCGAACCAGCCGTTACCGATATGGTAAGGCAGCGACATCGAGGTGTAGCGGATGCGGGTCGGGAACATTTCGACCAGCATGGCCGCGATCGGGCCATACACGGCCGTCACATACAGCACAAGGATGAACAGCAGCAACACGACCATCGGCTTGTTGATCTGGTCGGTGTTGGCTTTGTCCGGATAACCGGCCGCCTTGATCGCTGCGGAGATCTCGGTTTTCAGCGTTTTTTCCTTCGCTTTGCTGTCGGCGTCGAAGTTCAGGCCGTCCGGGGTCATGACCGCGTTGAACGACGTGTATTCCTTGTCGCCAATGCGCACCTTGGCAATCGTGCCCGCTGGTGCGTCTTCCTTGGTATAGCTGACCGACGACTGGGTCAGCATGCCGGAAGCAATGTCGCACGACGATGGAAACTTCTTGGTGCCGGTCAGGTTGAACTGGAAGTGGCACGATGCCGGATCGGCCACGACCACCACTGGCGAACTTTGCAGGGCAGCTTCCAGCGCCGGGTTGGCGTAGTGGGTGATGCCCTTGAAGATCGGGAAGTAAGTAACGGCAGCAATCGCGCAGCCGCCCAGGATGATCCATTTACGGCCGATCTTGTCCGACAGCGAGCCGAACACGATGAAGAATGGGGTCGCCAGCAGCAGCGAAATGGCGATCAGGATGTTGGCCACGGCGCCGTCGACCTTGAGGGTCTGGGTCAGGAAGAACAGGGCGTAGAACTGGCCGGTGTACCAGACGACGGCCTGGCCCATGGTCAGGCCGACCAGCGCCAGGAACACGATCTTGGCATTCTTCGGCTGGAGGAAGGCTTCCGACAGCGGCGCCTTGGACGTCTTGCCTTCGGCTTTCATCTTGGCGAATGCGGGCGACTCGTTCATCGACAGGCGGATCCAGACCGAGATGCCGAGCAGCAGCACCGAGACCAGGAATGGAATACGCCAGCCCCAGGCGGCGAATTCCGGTTCGCCGAGGGCGGTACGCGTGCCCAGGATCACCAGCAACGACAGGAACAGGCCCATCGTGGCGGTGGTCTGGATCCACGCGGTGAAAAAGCCGCGCTTGCCGTGCGGCGCGTGTTCGGCGACATACGTTGCCGCACCGCCGTACTCGCCGCCCAGTGCCAGGCCCTGCAAGATGCGCAGGGAAACCAGGATAATCGGTGCGGCAATGCCGATGCTGGCGTAGCTTGGCAACAGGCCGACCAGAAAGGTCGATGCGCCCATCAGCAAGATGGTCACCAGGAAGGTGTACTTGCGGCCGATCATGTCGCCGAGGCGGCCGAACACCAGCGCGCCGAATGGGCGCACGATGAAGCCGGCGGCGAAGGCGAGCAGGGCGAAAATGAAGGCGGTGGTGGGGTCGCCGACGAAAAATTGCTTGGCGATGATGGGAGCGAGTGCGCCGTACAGGTAGAAGTCATACCATTCGAATACCGTGCCCAGGGAGGAAGCAAAGATGACCTTGCGCTCTTCCTTGGTCATCCCCGCGTCGGCGGGATTCCCCTTGCGCCCGTCGATCGCGTTGCCAGGTGTAATTGCCATGTGTGTCTCCGTGTTTAATATAGTTATTGCTTCATCGGAATAGCCGTATTTATCCAGCTGGATCTGAGTGTGGACTCCCAAACTTACGCGATGCTTGCTTGAAACTTACGTGAAGCTTACTTTTTCGATATCGGAAAAGCTGGCGTTTTGTGTAAATACAATCATGTCTTGACGTGGGTAAATAGAACCGCAAAATGATGGGGGAAGGCTGCGGCCTGCAAAACAATTGGGTTCGGTGGAATTTACTCGTGCGTTGGCGGTCCAACTGGTTGACGGTGTAGATCAGGACAGCAGGGCTGGATGAAGCGGTGGCATCGGCACAGAAGTATCAACGCAGGTAATAAGGGGAAATCAATGGTGGCATCACGGGTAGCGGCAGCCTCTGATCTTGCCCGCGATGTTCGCGCACTCATCATGGATGCGCATGCAGAAGTATGCGCGACGGTCAATGCGTCGTTGACGCTGCTGTACTGGCGAATCGGCCGGCGAATTCGCATCGACTTGCTCCATGGGGCGCGCGCAGTATATGGCGAACAGATCATCGTGTCCCTCGCCAAACAATTGGAGGGCGATCATGGACGCAGTTTCGGAGCCAAGAACCTGCGCCACATGCTGCGCTTTAACGAGGTGTTTCCTGAGGAAGACATTGTCTACGCGCTGAGTAGACAATTGAGCTGGACCCACTTTCGCTGCTTGATCTACATTGAAGATCCGCTCAAGAGAGAGTTTTATCTCGAAATGTGCCGAAGCGAGGGATGGAGCACCCGCACGTTACAGGGACGATTGGAGTCAATGTTGTTTGAACGGACTGCACTGTCGCGCAAGCCTGACGAGTTGTTGGTCAGTGAACTGGCGACACTTCGCAATGACGGATTACTCAGTTCGAATCTCGTGTTGAAGGACCCTTACGTGTTGGATTTTTTGGGCTTGCGCGACCGGTATCTGGAAAAGGATCTGGAAGATGCCATTCTGCGCGAGATGGAAAACTTTCTGTTGGAGCTTGGCGCCGGGTTTAGCTTCGTTGCGCGGCAGAAACGGCTCCAAATTGATAACAGTGATTTCTACATTGATTTGCTGTTCTACAACCGCCGCTTGCGCCGCCTGGTCGCTATCGAACTGAAACTCGCTGAATTCAAAGCGGCTGATAAAGGCCAGATGGAGCTTTACTTGCGGTGGCTCGCAAAACATGAACAGGAAGCTGGTGAAGCCCCGCCGCTGGGCATCATTCTTTGCACGGGCAAAAATCGCGAGCAGATTGAACTGTTGGAACTTGGGCAAAGCGGCATCCATGTGGCCGAGTACCTTACCGGACTTCCTTCCCGGCAGGTACTTGAGCGTAAATTGAGTGAAGCGGTAGCCTTGTCGAAGGCGCGCTTGACTAATCGGGCCGCGCCGGCGCAAGCGTCAGTCGTCGGCCCCGGGCAGATAACTTAATAAGACAAGAAAAGCGCCACACCCGCGACAGCGTGCGCGACACGTGATCGACAGCCCCTGCGCGTTCCGGCATCATGTCGCCGCTTGGCCGGCACAGGCCTCAAAAAAATCGACGCCGGACGGCAAAGGGGCAAGTCATGATCAGCCAGGAATACTGGGATGAGCTGTTTGAGGAGTACCAGATCTACAAATGCGCGGTCGCCAGTAAAAACCAATTGAAGGTTTTCATGCTATCGATGGCTACAGCGCGTCCGACATCTACGCTGGCGGCGGAGCCGGCGATCTTTGGCGATACGACGGAAACCGCTGGTACCGATGCACGGTGCCGACCACCATGCGTATCCAGACAATCGGTTGCGCAGGAGACGGCTTTGTCTATGTGGGCCTGCAAGGCGGATCGGTGATGCGCGGCCGCGACGACGACTGGCGCTTGATATACAAGGGCGCCATGAGTTTGCCTTTCCGGGATATGGTGTGGTTTGCAGGGAAGGTGCGGTGCACCTCAGACTTTGGGACCTGGACGATCGAAAACGGCGTACTGGTCGACCCGGAACTGCCGTCCAGCGTACGTGCGTGTTCGGGAAATCTTGCGGTTGGCGATGGCGTGATGCCGTTGGCGGGATTTTATGGCGCAAGCGTCTTCGACGGTACCACATGGACGCCGTTCGGTCCGCCGTGACTTTCCGTGGTTTGAAGAAGTGGCGTCGAGATGCGGTCCAGTCTGCTACGATACTTGCCGGCTGGCTGTGCCGCCGATCAACAGCAGAATGCTCGACAGAACAAGGATCGCCACGCCCAGCGCCACCGGCAGCAAGCCGCCCGTCAAAAACGGCGCGACCGCCATCGTGGCCAGCGCGGTCATCCCGAACGCCGCCGTCATGACCACGCCAGCTCCCTTGCCAGGGTTGCCCGCGGCCAGCGACAGCGCGCGCGACATCAGCGACGGCCCGCGCAGGCCCAGCCCGGCGCAAAACACGGCCCACGCGGCGATCAGCGCCGTCAGCGAACGCAGGTCGGCCAGCGCCTGCGCCAGCATCATGGCTGCCGCCAGCAGTTGCAGGCCCGCCCCGATCAGCATGGCGCGCCCGACGCCGTGGCGCCCGGCCAGCCTGGCTCCGCCCGTGGCCGCCAGCATGAAGGCGCCGACTCCGCACAACTGCAGCACCGCAAACCCGCCCACGCCAGTGCCGATCCAGGCCGTCACCAGATGCGGCGCGCTGGCGACGACCATCAGCAGTGCCCCGAACATGGTCGCGTAGCTGAGCGCATGCCGTGCAAAGCCCCAATTGAGCCAGGTCCCAGCCGGGTCCGTGGCCTTGGCGGCCTGCGCGGCGTTTGCGCCGCGCCCGACAATGCGCGACACCAGCGGCAGCAAGCCCACGGCAACGGCCGCAATCAGGTAAAAGGAGACGCGCCAGTCCAGGTGCAGCACGATGGCCGCGCCCAGCACCGGCCCGATGGCCGGCACGGTCGACTCGACGGTGGCCACCAGCGCCATCGCCGCCACGCTGTCGGCTTCGGAAAAGCGCCGCCGGATCAGCGCCGGCACGGCCACGGTTGCCGCGCCGGCGCCCAGGCCCTGGACCAGGCGTCCGATCAGCAAGCTCGGCATATCCGGCGCCAGGCCGCATACCACACTACCGACGGCCAGCAGGACGGTGCCCGCCACGATCGCGTGCAAGTCGCCATAACGGTCGGCCACGGCACCCCATGCGAACTGCGAGAAGGCCAGCGCCAGCATGAAAACTGCCATGGTGCCTTGTCCGGCGGTCATCGTGGCGCTCAGCTGGGCCTGCATGCTTGGCAGCGCGGGAAGATACAGGTCCGATGCCAGCATGCCGACGGCAGTCAGCGCGGCAAGCGGCATGGCGAGGCGGCGCTGTTGGCTCATGGCTCTCGGAAAGAATTTTCAGAAAACCAAGATTAGCATAAGTTCATCGCCCCATATTCAGATGTTTGCCCGCCTCGCGCACGGTCAGGGCGGACAAGGTGGCGCGATGTGCCAGCAGAAAAACGCGCACCGCCTCGGGGTCGTGATGGGCATAGTCGCGCAAGCCCCAGCCGATGGCCTTGCGGATGAAAAAATCCTCTTCGTGCGCCAGTTGCAAGGCGTAGCCGAACAGGCGCGCCAGGTCGGTATCGGCGCGCCAGCCAAGTTGATGCAGCATGGCCACGCGGCGCGTCCACAAGTCCGGGTGGCGTACGGCCTCGTCCATGCGCGGCTGGCGCAGCGCAGCGTCCGCGCGCACCACCGTGCCGACGACCACCGCCAGCGCATCGACCGCATCCCACCACGCCGCCTGGCGCGCCAGCGCCAGCAGCGCGTCGATGTGCGCGCCATCGAGTTGCTTGACGTGCGCGGCGAGCAGGTCGATGGCGGCGTACTGGCACTCGCGCTGCGGCTCGCGCCACAGTTCGCCGGCGGCCCCGAGCAGCACCCCGGCGTCCACGCCCTTGAGGCTGCGCACAAGCGGCTTGAGCGCGGCGCGCCGGGCCGGCGTGGGAATGCCGTGGAAGGCGAACTGGTCGCGCATGTAGGCGCTCATGCGCGCCGCCTGGGCCGGATCGGCCAGCGCGGCGAGGGTATTTTTCACTTGTTCGGCTATGCTCATGGGCAGCTTTTCCAGGGCGTTTGGGCGGGGTGCGATTGGCACGCATAATTTTGCGAACGACCGTACTAAAATGTGCTATTCTCGTAGCGATCAACACAGCGCATTGCGCATATTAATCCAACTCAGGAGACACAAATGATAGATGCCGTCATCGTATCGACCGCCCGCACCGGCCTGGCCAAATCGTGGAAAGGTGCGTTCAACATGACGCACGGCGCCACTCTCGGCGGCCATGTGCTGCAGGCCGCCATTGCCCGCGCCGGTATCGAGCCGGGCGAGGTCGAAGATGTCATCATCGGCTGTGCCAATCCGGAAGGCGCCACGGGCGCGAACATCGCGCGCCAGATCGCCTTGCGCGGCGGCTGCCCGGTCTCCACGGCGGGCATGACGGTCAACCGGTTCTGCTCGTCGGGCCTGCAATCCATTGCGCTCGCGGCGCAGCGCATCATTGCCGGCGAAGGCGATATCTACGCCGCCGGCGGTGTCGAATCGATTTCTTGCGTGCAGCAGGAAATGAACCAGCACATGCTGGCCGATCCATGGCTCAAGGAACACAAGCCGGAAATTTACTGGCCCATGCTGCAGACGGCCGAAACCGTGGCCAAGCGCTACAACATCGGCCGCGACCGCCAGGATGAATACGGCGTGCAGAGCCAGCAGCGCGCCGCCAACGCCCAGGCCGCCGGCCTGTTCAACGCCGAAATCGTGCCGATGACCACCACCATGGGCGTGGCCGACAAAGCCTCGGGCATGCTGGTCACGCGCGAAGTGACCATCAGCGCGGACGAAGGCATCCGTGCCGATACCACGCTCGAAGCCGTCTCCAAGATCCGCAGCGCGGTGCCGGGCGGGGTCATTTCGGCCGGTAACGCCAGCCAGTTTTCGGATGGCGCATCGGTTGCCATCCTTATGAGCAGCAACGTGGCGCAAGCGCGCGGCCTGCAGCCGCTCGGCATCTTCCGCGGCTTTGCCGTGGCCGGTTGCGAGCCGGATGAAATGGGCATCGGCCCGGTGTTTGCGATTCCCAAGCTGCTGAAAAAAGCCGGCCTGTCGATTGCCGACATCGGCCTGTGGGAACTGAACGAAGCGTTCGCGGTGCAGGTGCTGTATTGCGCCGACCGCCTGGGCATCCCGATGGACCGCCTCAACGTCAACGGTGGCGCGATTGCCGTCGGCCACCCGTACGGCGTCTCCGGCGCCCGCCTGGTCGGTCACGCCCTCATCGAAGGCAAACGCCGTGGCGTTAAATACGTCGTCGCGACCATGTGCATCGGTGGCGGCCAGGGCGCTGCCGGCCTGTTCGAAGTCGTCTGATTCACGCCGGGGCGCGCGCTCCGGCGCGGCCCCGCAACCTTTCCACGGGGCCCTAGATGCAATCCAAGATATTGTCACGCCGCGATCTCGACTTCCTGCTGTATGAATGGCTGGACGTGGAGGCGCTGACCGCGCGTCCACGCTTTGCCGACCACAGCCGCGAAACGTTCAACGCGGCCATCGATACCGCCGAACAGATCGCCACCGACCTGTTCGCGCCGCACAACAAAAAGAACGATCAGCACGAGCCGCATTTCGACGGCACGACCGTGACGATCATTCCCGAAGTAAAAACCGCGCTCGACGCTTTTTCCGCCGCCGGCCTCATGGCGGCAGGGCAAGATTACGAGTTCGACGGCATGCAACTGCCATGCGTGCTCGAAAAATGCGTCAGCGCGTACGTTACGGCGGCCAATGTGGCCACCTCGGCCTACATTT
Organism: Massilia aquatica; assembly: GCF_011682045.1. GTDB lineage: Bacteria > Pseudomonadota > Gammaproteobacteria > Burkholderiales > Burkholderiaceae_D > Telluria_A > Telluria_A aquatica. The sequence goes on from NZ_VVIW01000023.1 coordinate 63,344, forward strand.
TTCTCACCATCGGCAACGCCAACACCTTGCTGAAAACCGCCACGCCGCAGCAGATCGAGCGCTTCGTGCGGCCGCTTTATGCCGGCAAATTCTTCGGCACCATGTGCCTGTCGGAACCGCAAGCCGGTTCCAGTCTGTCCGACATTACCACCCGCGCCGAGCCCGACCCGGCCGAGGGCTCCGATGGCGAGCGCCAGTACCGCCTGTCCGGCAACAAGATGTGGATTTCCGCCGGCGAACACGACCTCGCGGGCAATATCGTGCACCTGGTGCTGGCCAAGATTCCTGGCCCGGACGGGCGCCTGATTCCGGGCGTCAAGGGTATCTCCCTGTTCATCGTCCCCAAGTTCCTGGTCGGCGACGATGGCGAGCCGGGCGAGCGCAACGACGTCGTGCTGGCCGGACTGAACCATAAGATGGGCAACCGCGGCACCACCAATTGCCTGCTCAATTTCGGCGAAGGCCGCTTCAAGCCGCTCGGCAAGGCCGGTGCGGTCGGCTACCTGGTCGGCCAGCCGCACCAGGGCCTGGCCAATATGTTCCACATGATGAACGAAGCGCGCATCGGGGTCGGCCTTGGCGCCGCCGTGCTGGGCGTGACCGGCTACCTGCACGCGCTCGACTATGCGCGCAGCCGTCCGCAAGGACGCCACCCGGCCGAAAAAGACCCGGTCAAGCCGCAACTGCCCATCATCGAGCACACCGATGTGCGGCGCATGCTGCTGGCCCAGAAAGCCTACGCCGAAGGCGCCATGGCGCTGGTGCTGTATTCGGCGCGCCTGGTTGACGAGCAGCGCACCGCCCCGGACCCGGAAGCGCGCGCGCACGCCGGCCGCCTGCTCGACTTCCTCACGCCGATCACCAAGTCGTGGCCGTCGCAATGGTGCGTGGAAGCGAACAGCCTGGCCATCCAGGTGCATGGCGGCTACGGCTACACGCGGGAATACAACGTCGAACAGTTCTACCGCGATAACCGCCTCAACGCCATCCACGAAGGCACGCACGGCATCCACGGGCTCGACTTGCTGGGACGCAAGGCCTCGATCCAGGAGGGCGCGCTGTTCAAGGCCATCGGCGGCGACATTGCCGCGACGATTGCCAAGGTGCGCGCGGCCGATGTGTCGGTCGACCTGCACGCCAATGCCGACCTGCTCGAAGAAGAATGGCAGCGCATCGCCAGCGTTACCAAAACGCTGTACGCGGCCGGCGACATGAACAAGACGCTTGCCAACGCCAGCCTGTACCTGGAAGCGGTCGGCCATACCGTGCTCGCCTGGATCTGGCTGGAACAGGCGCTGGTGGCCACCCATGCGCTGGCGGCGTCGCCGTCTGAGGATGACAGCAACTTCTACCACGGCAAGCTGCAAGCGAACCGCTATTTCTTCCACTGGGAACTGCCCAAAGTCCAGCAACAGCTCGACCTGCTGGCCAGCATCGACACCACCACGCTCGACATGCAGGATGCGTGGTTCTGAGGACCGATTAACCATGATCAAACACATCGTCATGTGGAAGCTGAAAGACTTTGCCGAAGGCGCCGACCGCGCCACCAACGCGCGCAAGATGAAAGAGCGGCTTGATGCCTGCAAGAACATCGTGCCGGGCATGTTCGCCTTCGAAGTCGCGCTGGCCCAGCCGGGCCTGGAAGCAACGTACGACGTGGTGCTGTACTCGGAGTTCGCCGACAAGGAAGCGTTAAAGGCTTACGGCGAGCATCCGACCCACCACGCACTCAAACCATTCTTTGGCGCCATTCGGGACGAACGCCAATGCATGGACTACAACATTTGATATCGACAGCTGAATAAAAAAAGGATTACTGATGCGCACTACGCAAGAATTATTCTCTCTCGCCGGCAAGACGGCGCTGATTACCGGCGGCTCGCGCGGACTGGGCCTGCAAATGGCCGAAGCGCTGGGCGAGCAGGGCGCCAGGATCGTCATTTCCTCGCGCAAGCAGGCTGACCTGGACGAAGCTTGTGCCCACCTGAAACAGCGCGGCATCGACGCCAGCGCGATCGCCGCCGATCTGTCGCAGGAAGCGCATATCCAGCCGCTGGTGGACGAAACGATGAAGCGCCTCGGCCACATCGACATTTTGATCAACAACGCCGGCGCCAGCTGGGGCGCGCCGGCCGAGGATTATCCGGTCGAAGCGTGGGACAAGGTCATGAACCTGAACATCCGCAGCATCTTTTTGGTGAGCCAGGCGGTCGGCAAGGCGTCGATGATTCCGCGCAAGTATGGCCGCATCGTCAATATCGCGTCGATTGCCGGCCTGGCGGGCAATGCGCCGGGGACCATGAAAACCATCGCCTACAACACCTCCAAAGGCGCCGTAATCAATTTTACGCGCACCCTGGCGGGCGAGTGGGGGCCGTACGGCATTACCGTCAACGCCATTGCACCGGGATTCTTCCCGTCCAAGATGACCAAGGGCGTGCTGGAAACGCTCGGCGCCGAAGCGCTGGCCAAGGATGCGCCGCTGGGCCGCATCGGCGACGATGAAGATCTGAAAGGGGTCACCTTGCTGTTCGCGTCCGACGCGGGCAAGCACATCACCGGCCAGACGCTGGCGGTGGACGGTGGAGTATCCGCAGTATGAGCGCCGCTACCTACCAGCGCGTGGTCCTGGCGTCGCGTCCACGCGGTGAAGTCCAGCCAGAAAACTTCCGCATTGAAAGCGCCAACGTGCCCGATCTGGCCGACGGCCAGGTCCTGGTGCGCAACCATTATCTGTCGCTCGACCCGTACATGCGCGGGCGCATGAGCGAAGCGAAGAGCTATGCGGCCTCGCAGGCGATTGGCGAGACCATGATCGGCGGCACCGCCGGTGAAGTGGTGGCCTCCAAGCACCCCAAATTTGCCGCCGGCGATATGGTGGTCGGCCAGCTCGGCTGGGCCGAGATGGGGGTGTCCGACGGGGCGCTGTTGCGCAAGGTTGACACCACGCACATTCCCCTGTCGGCCTATCTGGGCGTGGTCGGCATGCCGGGCATGACCGCCTGGTACGGACTGAACCAGATCATGATGCCGAAGGAAGGCCATACCATCCTGGTATCGGCTGCCAGCGGCGCGGTCGGCAGCGCGGTGGGCCAATTGGCCAAGCTGAAAGGCTGCCGCGCGGTCGGCATCGCCGGCGGGCCGGAAAAATGCGCTTACGTTGTCAACGAACTGGGCTTTGACGCCTGCGTCGACTATAAGGCGGGCAAGCTGGAAGCCGACCTGGCCGCTGCGGTGCCGGACGGCATCGACGCCATCTTCGAAAACGTGGGCGGGGCCGGTTTCGATGCTGCATTGCCACTGATGAACGCCTTCGGCCGGATCGCCCTGTGCGGCCTGATCGCTGGCTACAACGGTGACGACGTAGCGATCCGCAACATGCGCTACATGCTGACCAGCCGCCTGACCATCCGCGGCTTCATCGTCAGCGAGCACATGGACCTGTGGCCGCAAGGACTGGGCGAACTCGGCGCGCTGGTGGCAAGCGGCAAGCTCAAATACCGCGAAACGGTGGCGCCCGACCTGGCATCGGCTCCGGAAGCATTCATCGGCCTGCTCAAGGGCCGCAACTTCGGCAAACAACTGGTAAAGCTCATCTGACATGAAAAACTTCCAAGATAAAGTCGCCGTGATCACCGGCGGCGCGAGCGGTCTCGGCCGCGAATTCGCGAAACGTGCCGCCGGGCTGGGCATGAAGCTGGTGTTGGCTGACGTGCAGCAGGACGCGCTCGACGCCACCCGGGCTGAACTCGAAGGCGAGGGCGCCCAGGTGCTGGCCATGATCTGCGACGTGCGCAAGGGCGAGCAGGTCCAGGCGCTGGCGGACGCCACCATGGCACGCTTCGGCGCGGTGCATCTGGTGTTCAACAATGCGGGCGTGGGGTCGGGCGGCTTGATCTGGGAAAATTCGGAAGCCGACTGGGAGTGGGTGCTGGGGGTGAACCTGTGGGGCGTGATCCATGGCGTGCGCATCTTCACGAAGCTGATGCTCGAATGCGCAAAGCAGGACCCGCAGTACGAAGGGCATATCGTCAACACGGCCTCGATGGCGGGGCTGCTGAACGCGCCGACCATGGGCGTGTACAACGTCTCCAAGCATGCGGTGGTGTCCTTGTCGGAAACCTTGTACCAGGACTTGCAGCTGGTGGAAGCGCCGATCGGGGCGTCGGTGCTGTGCCCGTACTTTGTACCGACCGGCATCAGCCAATCGCACCGCAATCGCCCTGAGGATGTGAAAATGACCGGCGGGCCGACCGCCAGCCAGAAGGCGGCGCAGGCCATGACGGTCAAGGCCGTCGAGTCGGGCAAGGTATCGGCCGGCGATGTGGCGCAGATCACCTTCGATGCCATTCGGGATGGGCAGTTCTATATCTATTCGCATCCGGGAGCGCTGGGCAATGTGGGCGAGCGGATGGACGAGATCGTCAAGGGCGTCAATCCGGGGGACCCGTACAAGGCGGCGCCGCATATCCGCGATATGTTGCGGGCGAAGATGAAGGGGTGACTACGATGCGAAGGTAAGCCTTACAAGCCTGTGCCCGGCGGTGACAATGCGGATGCATTAGCATGATCGAAACAATCCCCTTGAACTGTCAGTGCTTTGCTGCGCCTCTGGTCAAATGACTTCTAACTCAAGCTTATCCAGCATAAACCAGTTTTTTCCTCCAATATGTGGCCGGATGTAGACGTCTAGCAGGCATCGGTCGTGTAAAACGCGTGAGTAGGAACAATGGTAACATTGCCTGGCCGACCAATATATTCGGCGAGAAAAAATAAGCTTGCCTACAATTTCTTCCATGCTAGAGAAGAGATGAGCCAATGGGAAACGCTATATTTGACGAAGTGGAAAGGCAGGGCGCGCGTCTCGGACTGCCTCCAAGCTTTTATCAACGACTTAAAGATGAAGACGATTGATCTTTTGTAATAAAGCTGAATGCATTAGTAGAGGCTGCGTGTGCTGATGCACTTGCGGCCAGACTGCACGCGCCGGAACTTGGAGTAGCATTTGCAACTCTTGATCTTGGCCATGCCAAACACGGGAAAGTTGCTTTATTACGAACACTTGGCGCGATCGTAAAGGAACAAGCTATAGTGCTTCAAATGCTGTACGAGCTCCGCAATACGTTGGCACATAATATCGGGCAAGTTTCTTTTACGTTCGAGCAATACTTGATGCAGCTAGATAAGCAACAAAAATCTAGTTTTATTAAGCGCGCAGGTTATGGGTTAACTCCAACAGTTGAAGGATTAGATCGAGACTCGTTTGTGACTCAAAACCCTACATTGGCTCTTTGGTTAACGGTCTCTGAAATTTTAGCTTGCCTGCATCTTGACATGGATTTTTGGCCGCGATTCAGCCTGGGCGAGGTACGCCGGTTCAGCGTCATCCAGGAGGGAAACCCCTTCGGGAACCGAAAGCTGATCGTCAAGCTGGATATGGGCGACAAAGGCAAAATCATGTGCGGCGACCTGGGGTTGCTGCGACTTGAAGACATCAGCTGTGCCGGGGAGGCTTGATAGTGTACGGCGTCTATTTGAACATCCGGCTGTCGAACGTGAATGGTCGGATGACCGATAGCTGAACATCGCCGTAATCCGGGTGGAGCGGATTGATGATCACGTTGCATTCTTCTTTGACGATGGCCGACGGCACTTTCATCGCCAGACTGGCGCGTGACGCCAGCCACGCTCCGCCGAATACCTGTGCTGTGCCAGACGTCGGCAAGTCGTCCCACCCCGCCGGCAGGGCTGTGATGCCAGGTTCGTATACGGTGTGATGGTCTGGAACGTCCACCGCTACAAGTGCCAATGGCGGAAGCGGCGTGCGCTCAACGTGAACGAATTTCTCAACGACGCAGAGAGCAACCGATGTGGCGCATAGAGCGCTGGCATGCCGATCACATTCCAGCGGCCTCCAAACAGAGCCGCTCCGGCGCAAAGTCTGTCGAGGGCGTATTTACGATGACTGATCCGCCAGAATCTCACGCGGCACCACCAGTGGCGATGGCGTTCAGCACTTGACGTACCGCCATCGCACCTGGCTCGGTGTCGAGATAATCCATTGGCGCAACATCTCCAAAAGCGCGGTTGATGCTTTGCAACCATGTTTTGGCCGCTTTATCATCTTCGAACACATCCTGTGCCATTGCGACTACGTGGGCCAAACGCCAGATTCGTTCAGAAGCTGCCGGGTCCAGGTTGGCGCCGCGCCTTATCAGCGCATGTGCAGCTGTTTCATTCAACCCGGCCAGTGAACGAATGCGTGCAACCGGGACGTCAAAATACAATGCAGTGTCTTTTACGAGGGTCGATGGAAAACCGTTCCGGATTGCGTCAACGCCCAGAAATCTCCCCGTCGCCAGATCGGTCAGCAGACTGGCGAATCCGTTGGGCTGCAATCGACCCACCTTGTTGGTAGTGGTGGCGCTATCGATTGCCGAAGCACTGGCGACCGGGGGATTATCAAATTTCTCGCTACTTGGGCGCTTGTTTGATCCTCTGATGCTCATCGGGTTCTCTCCGTTCAGAAGTCCAGCTTAGACCGATCAACGCCGATTCGCAAGCTAGCTCACCAGGGAGGCTACCGAGGTGTGGGCGGGACACTCACGCCAGCATCCGCTCGTGCAATTCGGCCGGCGCATCGTCATACAGCTTGACCACGGTCGACGTTCGTGTGCCGTACCCCGGAATCTCGATGCATACCGCCGACAGCCCGCGTTCCAGGTCGAGCGCGATGCCCGTATCCGGCAAGCGCATGTCGGCCGCGCGCGTCGTGTCGGCCAGCATCTCGAAATACGCATCTTCCGGCGCGCCCTGGCACAACAGACTGGCGAACTGCGCCTTGGTGCGCACCACCTTCGGCCACGGCGCATCGAGCAAGCTGTTGGAAATGCCGTAAATGCCCGGTTCGAGCGCCTGCCCGTTGCGCGAGTCGCCCCCGCCGCGATTCGAGAACCAGTACATGCCGTTCCTGTCGCCCAGCACCAGGTTAAAGCCATTGTACGCCTCGCTGCCATCGGCAATCTGCGCGATATATTCGGCGGCCGTCATCGTGCCGGCCAGAAAATCGACCACCAGCGCCCCGCGTGACGGCGCGTCGGTGCGGCGCTCTTGCGGCGCGCGGATATTGGTCAGCGCGGCAAACCTTGGCCCGCTGGCGCCGTCTTGCGTGATGCCCATCCAGCTGCCGCCGAACTTGAGGTCGCGCCCGGCGTAAATGTTCGGATGCTCGGGCCACACGCCCGCCGGTGCGGTCGGGCGGTCATAGAACTCGTCGCGGTTGGCGGCGGCGATCAGGGGTACGCCGGGAACGACCTGCCATGCAAAAACAATCAGGCACATGTGCTTATATCCATGAAAACTTCCGTATGGCGTGGGCCATCGGTGAACTGATCCAGTCCGGCTTGCCGAACCGCCGCTGCCAGCGCGGTGTCGAATCCGTCGGGGATAGCGAGATAGATTTCCATCCAGGTCTGGCGGCCCTCAAGGGAGCCAGGCCGGCGCTTGACCGTGCCCGTCACGTCCGCCTGCAAGGCCAGCCCGGCCTGCATGGCGCGAACGAGTGGAGCAAGCTGCGCCGCGTGCTCGTCGCGCACCTTGTAGTAAATATACAGATCGACCATGGCAGTCTAGAGGTCGAGAGCGTCGAGCGCGTAAGGCATCGGCAAGATGCGCAGCGGCACGCCGCTGGCCGAGCCAAGGTGGACGTTGCCTTGCTCGATGGCCGCCAGCTTCATTTCCACCAGCGCATCGACCCCGCCAGCGCCGTTCGGGGCGCTGTTGACGATCATGCCGCACGGCTGGTCGGGGTCGTCCGCGGCGAATACTTCGTTACCGGCCTGGGCTGGCGCGTTGATGGTCGCCAGCGCGGTACGGCGCTTCAGCTTACCCAGATACTGGCTGCGGGCAACGATTTCCTGGCCCGGATAGCAGCCTTTCTTGAAATTGACGCCGCCGAGCAATTCGAAATTGACCATTTGCGGCACGAATTGCTCCTGCGTACGCAGGGTCACCTGCGGCACGCCGGCATGAATCTCGGAAAGACGCCAGGCGTCGGTGCCGGCCGGGCGCAAGGTCCCTGATAACGCCGGCCAGGCCGCCTGGGCTGCCTCGGGCGTGGCCAGCCACTGGTAGCGCGCCGCGCCGAACACGTCGGCCACCCGGATCAGGGTGCCGAGCGCGTGATCGATGCGCGACCAGGGTGTGGCCGGCAGCGCACCGAACAAGGGCAACAGCGCGGCATCGGCAGCGGCGCCGCCCATGCCCAGCAGCACCATTGCGCCGCCAGCATCGCTGAGCTTGGCCTTGGCGCGCAGCACGAACATGGACAGGCGCTTTTGCAGGGGCGGCTGAATATCGCGCGCCAGCTGGAGGAACACCGCATCAACGGTGCGCCACATCAGGAACGTTGCCTGCAAGCGCCCCTTGGGCGTACAGTAGCCGGCCAGGCGCACGTCCGCCAGGCCGAGGTGTTCAACGTCGTTGGTCAGCTGGCTGTGCAGGAAAGTAGCGGCATCGTCGCCACTCACCGCAATCAGGCCTTGGTCGGTGATGGCCGCGACAAAGCCTGCCGCCAGCTCGGCGGTGGTGAGCGCATGGCCGAAATCGGCCACGTGGCCGGAGCCGTCAGCGGCGAGTTGCGCGCCCTGCGACGAGAGATATTCATTCCAGTTGTTCATAAATTCCAAATAATTCTCGATTTAAGCTTTATCATTACGGGCTCATTATAGAGATGTCGCGAAAATCGCGCCGGACACGGCGTAAAACCACAGAATCGAGTTCGGCCTTGTTCAAAAAATTACTTATATTGATCCTCCTTCTGTGCACCGCCGCGGCGGTGTACTTCTTCAACTGGGCCAAGGAGCCGATCATCACGTCCGGCGAGCCGATCGCGTTCACGATCCAGCCGGGCAGCAGCGTGGTCACGGCCGCCCAGGAGATCGCCGACGCCGGCGTGCCGGTCAATCCCTACATGCTCTCGCTGCTGGCGCGCGCCACCCAGACCGCGTCGAAGATCAAGGCCGGCAGCTACGAGCTCAAGCCGAACACCTCGCCACGCCGCCTGCTCGACCAATTGGTGCGCGGCGAGTTCGCCCAGGAATCGCTGACCATCATCGAAGGCTGGACCTTCAAGCAGATGCGTCAGGCGGTGGCCGCCAACAAGGGCCTCAAGCACGATACGACCGGGCTGTCCGATACCGAGCTGCTGGCGAAGATCACGACCGACTACAAGGCGGCCGAAGGCTTGTTCTTCCCGGACACTTATCTGTTCGCCAAGGGATCGAGCGACATGCAGATCTACAAGCAGGCGCACACCCTGATGATGAGCCGCCTCGGCGCCGCCTGGGAAAAGCGCGACCCCAGCCTGCCATACGAAAACCCGTACCAGGCCCTGGTCATGGCCTCGATCGTTGAAAAAGAAACCGGTCAGAAGTCAGAGCGCGCCATGATCGCCGGCGTGTTCGTCAACCGCCTGCGCCTGGGCATGATGCTGCAGACCGACCCCACCGTGATCTACGGCATGGGCGACAAATACGCCGGCAACATCCGCAAACGCGACCTCGAAACCGACACGCCGTACAATACCTATACGCGCACCGGCCTGCCGCCGACCCCGATTGCCTTGCCTGGCGTGCAATCGCTGGCGGCCGCCCTGGGGCCGGCCAAGACCGACGCCCTGTATTTCGTGGCGCGCAAGGATGGCACCAGCCAGTTTTCCAGTAATTTGTCCGACCATAACCGGGCAGTGAATCAATATCAACGATAGGCGTTTTGCGTTCCATGACCGACAGTACCGCCCCAAGAGGCAAGTTCATCAGCTTTGAAGGCATCGACGGCGCCGGCAAGTCCACCCACATTGCGTTCGTGGCAGCACGGCTGGCGGCGACCCTGGAAGCGCATGGCAAGCGCGTCGTGTCCTCGCGCGAACCGGGCGGCACCACGCTCGGCGAAAAGCTGCGCGAACTGCTGCTGCACGAAAAAATGCATCTGGAAACCGAGGCGCTGCTGATGTTCGCCAGCCGCCGCGAGCACATCGCCCAGGTCATCGCACCGGGCCTGGAGCGCGGCGACTGGGTCATCTCCGACCGTTTTACCGACGCCAGCTTTGCCTACCAGGGCGGCGGACGCGGCCTGGACCGGGCCAAGATGGAAGCCCTGGAGCAATGGGTGCACCCGCATCTGCAGCCGGACCTGACCTTGCTGTTCGACGTGCCGCTCGACGTTGCGCGCGCGCGCCTGGACGCCACCCGCACCCTGGACAAGTTCGAACAAGAAAAAACCGACTTTTTTGCAGCTTGCCGCAACGAATACCTGCGCCGCGCCGCTCAGTTTCCGGAGCGGATTGTTGTCATCGATTCCAGCAAATCGATTGCCGAGATCCAGGACACGCTCGTCGGCATTCTCGACAAGCTGCTGCAAGTGATTGATTAAACGAAGAATGTCGCGATGAGCAATACAATTTACCCCTGGCAAACAAGCGCATGGCAGCAGTTGCAGCTGATGCGCGAGCGCCTGCCGCACGCGATCCTGTTCCACGGCGCCGCCGGCACCGGCAAGGCCGATTTCATCGAAGCCTTTGCCCAGTCCTTGCTGTGCGAGAACGTGCGTCCCGATGGCCACGCCTGCGGCGCCTGCGGGTCGTGCGGCTGGTTTTCGCAGCAAAACCACCCCGACTACCGCCGCGTGCGGCCCGAAGCGCTGGAAGACGAGCCGCCGGCCGAGGGCGAGGAGGGCGCGGAATCGGATGGCGGCAAGAAATCCAAGTCGACCAAGGCGCCGTCGAAAGAGATCAAGATCGAGCAGATCCGCGCGCTGGCCGACTTCATGAATATTTCCACCCACCGCCAGGGGCTGCGGGTGGTGGTCGTGTATCCGGCCGAGGCGCTCAACATGCCGGCCTCGAATGCTTTGCTCAAGACCCTGGAAGAGCCGCCGCCGGGCACCGTGTTCCTGTTGTCTTCTAACAGCCTGGACCGGCTGTTGCCGACGATTTTGTCGCGCTGCCGCAAATTCGCCCTGCCCATGCCCGATGAGGCCGCCGCGCTGGCCTGGCTGAAAGAACAGGGCCTGGCCGACGCCGACAGCTGGCTGCGCGAGCAGGGCGGCGCGCCGCTGGCCGCGCTGGCGCAATCGGAAACGGGTAACCGCGAGGATTTGGAAGCATTATTACAATGCCTGGCGCATCCCAGCGTCGACGGCGCCCTGCGCACTGCCGAAAAATTGAGCAAAGCCCCCCTGGCGACGTTGGTTTCTTGGATGCAGCGCTGGCTTTACGATCTGTTTTCCTACAAACTAGCGGGTAGTATCCGGTATTATCCACGTTACCAGAAGGAACTCGCCGTGCTTGCTGGCAAAGTGCACACGGCCAACCTGCTGCGCGCGATGAAACACGCAAACGACCGGCGCGCGATCGCGGACCATCCGCTGTCGCCGAAATTGTTTGTCGAAGACCTGTTGCTTGATTACACTGCATGCTGTACCTGAAAGGATTTTAATGTCTGGCAACCCTACTGACCCAAGCGCTCCGCAAATCACGCGTCCTTCGGTCCTGTCGCTTGCCATCAAGGAAAAGGCGGCGCTGTATGCCGCGTATATGCCTTTCCTGCGCAACGGCGGCATGTTCGTGCCCACCGTAAAGCCGTACAAGATCGGCGACGAGATTTACCTGATTCTGGCGTTGATGGACGATACCAATAAGTACCCGATCGCAGGCAAGGTTGCCTGGATCACGCCCGCTGGCGCCAACAATAACAAGGCGCAAGGCATCGGCGTGCATTTTCCCGACGACGAAACCGGCCAGCGCGCCAAGCTGCGCATCGAAGAGATCCTGGGCGCGGCCCTGCGCTCCTCGCGCGCCACGCACACCTTGTAAATCCATTCACCTCACTGTTGCCGCCTGCCGTATGCCGTCTTTCGTCCACCGCGTTGCCCGTCCCGACGACCTGCCTGTCATCGTCGACATTTACAATTCGACCATCGCTTCGCGCGAAGTGACTGCCGATACCGAGCCGGTATCGGTAGCGTCGCGCCAGCAATGGTTCGACGACCATGACCCGGAGCGCCGTCCGCTGTGGGTGCTGCACGCGGCCGACGACACGAGCGCCAACCCGGCCGTGATCGGCTGGATGTCGTATTCCAACTTCTACGGGCGTCCGGCGTACTCCGGCACCGCCGAGTTGTCGATCTACATTGCCGAAAGCTGGCGCGGCAGGGGCATCGGGCGCTATTGCCTGGAACAGGCGATTGCTTACGCGCCGCACATCGCCGTGCACACCTTGCTGGGCTTCATTTTTGGCCACAACCAGCCGAGCCTGGCCTTGTTCAAGAAGTTCGGCTTCGATACCTGGGCCAACCTGCCGCGCGTGGCCAACCTGGACGGCATCGAACGCGACCTGATCATTCTGGGCAAGCGTATCGGCTAAGCTTTACAATGGCGGGATGTATATCGACTCCCACTGCCATATCAATTTCCCCGAACTTGCCGCGCGCATGCCCGAGATCCTCGCCACCATGGCCAGCAACAAGGTCACCCACGCCCTGTGCGTGTCGGTCGACCTGCCGGACTTTCCGCAAGTGCTGGCCCTGGCCAGGGAATATCCGCACATCTACGCCTCGGTCGGCGTGCATCCCGATTACGAGGACACGCCGGAACCTTCCGTCGACCAGCTGGTCGAACTGTCGCAGCATCCGAAAATCGTCGCCATCGGCGAAACCGGTCTCGACTATTTCCGCTTGCAAGGCGACCTGGAGTGGCAGCGCGAGCGCTTCCGGGTGCACATCCGCGCGTCAAGAATCACACGTAAGCCATTGATTATCCACACCCGGGCCGCCAGTGCCGACACCATCCGCATCATGCAGGAAGAGGGCGCGGGGACCGACAAGGGCGGCGTGGCGGGCGTCATGCATTGCTTTACTGAATCGCTGGAAGTGGCCGAGGCCGCGATCGCGATGGGGTTCTACATCTCGTTTTCGGGCATTGTCACCTTCAAGAGCGCCAAGGAATTGCAGGCCGTGGCCAAAGCAGTGCCGCTCGAGCGCATCCTGATCGAAACCGATTCGCCCTACCTGGCGCCGGTGCCGCACCGCGGCAAGATGAACGAGCCGGGTTTTGTGTGCCACGTGGCCGAATACCTGGCGGCGCTCAAGGACGTGCCGCTGGCAACAGTAGCACAGCAGACGACAGACAATTTCTTCAATCTTTTCAACGTGGTACGCGATACAGTTGAAGTGCAGTCTTGAATGTAACCGCAGTTAATCCTGTTTCTGCGTTACCACGGATTTCTCAATTGATTCAACGGCTTAGGGAGACAAGCTCATGTTCAAGCTGATCAGTCGTTTGCTCCTCGCCGCCGTGCTTGCCAGCGGTGGCGCCAGCGCGGCCGCCGAACCGGTGCGCGATGTCGTGGTGGCCGCCCAGATGGACAACGCGTCCATGGTGCGCAAGCTGCTCAAGAACGGCGCCAGCCCCAACACGGTCGACCCGGTCACCGGCCAGAGCGTGCTGATCCTGGCCCTGCGCGAGGGCGCCAACGACGTGGTCAATCTGCTGCTGGCCCAGCCCGGCATCGACCTCGAACTGGCCGCGCCCAACGGCAACCGCGCACTGATGATGGCCGCCTTCAAGCGCAACAAGCCGGCCGTGCTGGCTTTGCTGGCCAGGGGCGCCATCGTCACCTATCCCGGCTGGACCCCGCTGCACTACGCGGCCGCCAGCGGCGACGACGAGATCGTGCGCATCCTGCTCGAGCACCATGCCTACATCGATGCCGAAACTCCCAGCCAGCTCACCCCGCTGATGATCGCCGCGCGCGAAGGCCACGAGGCGGCCGCCAGACTGCTGATGCAGGAGGGCGCCGATGCCACCCTCAGGAACAACGAAAGCCTCACCGCCGCCCAGATCGCCGAGCGCGCCGAAAAACCGCGCATCGCCGCCGCCATCGGCGCCCATCTTTCCCAGCGCGGCCCAGGACGCTGATAGCCCATCGGTGCGGGCAAGCGCCGAACTGGCACGGAAAAGCGAGTTATCTCGCGGCATCGGATTGCCTCCATGTTGTTGATAATGATTAGGTCGTACTAATCAAAGCCAAGCAACGGCGGGGCATTCGGGCCGTGACGGCCTGGCCGCCAATCCAAAGGGAAAATCATGCTGAACGAACGCGAAATCGAAAGCTGCTATCTGGGGCAGTTCATTCCTGTCCACTATCACCACAATATGTTGATGGACCAAAACCGGATGCACGGTTTCAAGTCAGCGATTCATTACGCGGTTTTCCCTGGCGCCAAGGTGCTTGAGCTCGGCGGCGGCACGGGCGTGCTGTCGTGGTTCGCCGCCGCCAAGGCCGAAAAAGTCTACTGCGTCGAATTCAATCCCGACATGGTCAAGGAAGCGCGCAAGATGATGTCGATGAATCCGAACGGCCACAAGGTCGAGGTGGTGCACGCCGACGCCTTCGAATACCTGCCGCCGGAACCGGTCGACATCGTCATCTGCGAAATGATCCACGTCGCCATGCTGCGCGAAAAACAGGTGGAAGTGATCGAATCGTTCAAGCGGCGCTACCTGGCGCGCTTCGGCGGCCCGCTGCCGCGCTTCTTGCCGGAAGCGGTGATCATGGCGGTCCAGCCCTTGCAGCAGGAATACGATTTCGAGGGGTTTTACGCACCCATCGTGCAGTTCCAGGAAACCAACGTCATTCATCCGGGTACGGTCGAGCTGGCGCCGCCCTCGGTGTACAGCATTCTCGACTTCAGCCAGCCGCAGGACACCCGCATCGCGTGGGAAGGCAAGTTCCTGGTCGAAAAGAATGGCGTCGTCAATGCGATGCGCTTCATTACCAAGAACGTGCTGGCGGTCGTGAGCGAAGAGAACGCCACCATCGACTGGCTGAACCATTACATGACCCTGCCGCTGCAACAGGGTGTGCAGTGCAAGGCGGGCGACGTGCTGCAGGTGAGTTTTCACTACCGCGCCGGTGGCTCGATTCCGTCGCTGGAAGCGGCGATCAAGGTCGATGTGCTGCACGCCGTGGTGCCGGACGCCGCCGAACGCCTGCACCTGTATGCCTGATCAGGTGGCCAGGCAGGCGCGGCTGGCATGCGCCGGCCGGCCGTTGCCGCCGATGGATTTGCCGCGCGGCGGGCGAGCCCGTAAAATGCGGGCTTGACCGTTTATTTAAGTGCATATGGAAAATATTGACCAGCGTTACCTCGTCCAGCAAAACAAACTCAGCGACGACGCGCTGAAACCGCCCGTGTTCGCCAAAGTCATGCGCAGCAAGGAAGGCAAGTTCGAAGGCGTTTCCTTTATCAAGAATAAGGAAAAAGCCACCATCATGACCGTCGGGCAAGCCCAGGAAGTGATCGACTGGGCCTCCAACAAGAAGGCCAACGCCCACGAATACGCCACCAAGATCATCTGCGTCGGCCAGTAATCCCGCTTATCGGCCTTATGTGCGCCTGGCCCGCGCCGTGCTGCGTTTGGTCGCAAGCGCATTGCCGCAGCGCTCCCACCTCCTTACAGTGAACCCACCTGAACTTTTCCCGTGAGGAGAAAACGATGTTGAGTTTCCTGTTGTGGCTGGTGGTGCTGGTCCTTTGCTGGCCGCTGGCCTTGCTGGCGTTGGTGCTGTATCCGCTGGTGTGGCTCGTGCTGCTGCCGTTCCGCCTGCTGGGCATCGGCGTGGAAGCGGTGTTCGAACTGCTGCGTTCCATCGTCATGCTGCCGGCGCGCGTGCTGCGCGGCGGCCCCGGGCGCTAAGGCCCGGCGCCCGTCGCGCGCCGCGCTTTATGCGTGTTTCAATTGTCGCTGCCCGGCGCCCTCAAGACGGCGCGGCGGCACCGCTGCAACGCGCAGCGGCGCGCCCGTGCGCAGTCCGGCCTGTGCCGTCTCATTTCCCAGCGTAAAAATACTCATCGCCTGCACCAAGGTGGCCGCCTGCTCCTGCAAGCTGCTCGACGCGGCCGCGGTTTGCTCGACCAGGGCGGCGTTTTGCTGCGTCATGTCATCCATCTGGGTGACCGCGTGGTTGATCTGCTCGATCCCGGCCCCTTGCTCGGCCGATGCGACGGCGATCTCCGCCATGATGCTGGTGATGCGCGTCACGCTGTTGAGGATCTCGCCCATGGCAGAGCCGGCGTCGCTGGCGAGCACGTTGCCCGCTTCCACCCGGTCCACGCTGTGATTGATCAGCACCTTGATTTCCTTGGCGGCCGAGGCAGAGCGCTGCGCCAGGTTGCGTACTTCGCTGGCGACGACGGCAAATCCACGGCCCTGCTCGCCGGCACGCGCCGCTTCCACGGCGGCATTAAGCGCCAGGATATTCGTCTGGAACGCAATGCCGTCGATCACGGAGATGATGTCGACAATCTTGCGCGAGCCGTCGTTGATGTCGCTCATCGTGCGCACCACTTGCGATACCACCGCCGCGCCCTTGGTCGCGGCCGCCGAGGCGCCCAGCACCAGTTGGTTGGCCTGATGGGCATTGTCGGCGTTCTGCCTGACCGTGGAGGTGAGTTCTTCCATGGACGAGGCCGTCTCTTCCAGGTTCGAAGCCTGCGATTCGAGCCGCGACGAGACGTCATTGTTTCCTGACGCAATATCGCGCGTCGCCGCGCTGATGTTCTCGATGCTGACCCGCACATCGCCCACGATGCCGCGCAGGCTGTCGTTCATGTCCTTGAGTGCGCGCAGCATTTTTCCGACTTCATTGTCGGCGCCGACATCGAACTCGTTGACCAGATTGCCGCTGGCCACGCTTTGCGCCACCGCGACGGCGTTGTTCAGCGGCCCGGTGACGGCGCGCGTGACCAGCACGGTGAACCAGCCGGCGGCGCCCAGCAGCGCCAGCATGACGCCGAGCATGGTCCAGCGTTCCGTATGGAAGTTGCCGATCTTGGCGACGAACATGGCATCGAGATTGGCCTTGGCCGCGCTGTTGAGCACGAACTGGGCATCAATCGCGCGCGTGGCCGCTGCCACGTACTCACTGGCGCTGTAGGCGAGCGTCTCGGGCTTGAGGATCTGCTCGGTGGCGAGCCCGGTGATCGTGGCCGCCAGCGCGACCGCCTCGTCCATCTGCGGCGCCAGGCTGGCGCCGATCGCCGGGTTATAGATGGCGGCCTTGCCGAAGGCATTCGTGGTTTGCAGCACGCGGTCGTTGATCTTGCCGATCATCGACGATATGATCTGCCGTTCTTCCTGGCTGGCGTCTTTCTTTCCGAGCAAGCCGGCGCCCTTCGCGCGCAATTGGCCCAGTTCTTCCGTCAGGTACGGCAGCTGATAATACATGGCCTGGATTAACTGATACGAATCCTTGTCCGGATCGAGGCTCAGGCCGTAATAGTCCCCGATCAATTCGTTCACTTTCAGCACCTTGGCCAGCAGGGCAGTGTGCGCGGCATAGCTGTGCGCCGCCGTCACGCTCTTGGCGGCGACCCCGGCGCGCAGTGCATCCCACTCGCGCCGCGGCTCCGACCAGCGCATGCCGATGGCGGGGTCGCCGATGCGCGCGATCAGGCCGTCGACCGCCGCAAAGGCGGCCTCGGCCTCGTGCTGCTTTGCCGCGCGCTTGTCGTCCGCCTCGCGGGTGCCGCTCAGGACCAGCGCCGACAGGCCGCGATGCTGCTGGGTCAGCTGGATCACGCGCAGCATGCTGTCCACGCCGGGCATGCCTGCCTGCTCCGATGAATAGGCGGTCAAGCCCTTGGCCGCTTCCTTGAAATACAAATAGGTGGGGATGCTGGCCACCACGATCCCGATCGCGCTCAGGATCAGATAGGTGTGCCATACCTTGAGTTTGCCGAGAAACGATTGGGCAGCCATGATAACTCCTTCATTAGGGCGGATCAGGACTGCGTCGCGCAATGTTGCTCAACGCAATCAATGATTTCATCATAGCTTGATAAATCTCAATATGCACCAAATGTAACAGGGGTTTCGGTAAATACGTGTGCACAAAAAAGACACCCGATGTTGAATGCTTAACAGACGGGGAAGTGAAAGGCGGCTACAGTCAGGCACGCATAGCGGCTTCCACAGGAAGCTTGTGTGCGTCTTTTCATTCTTATAGGAAACCATCATGCGCTTGGATATCTACCGCAGGGCCGAACACGACGGCAAGTACTCGTACCTGGCAGTGCCACAGGATCGCAATATTCCCAATGAGGCGACCAATACCGACTGGGAAGTGGAGGCCAAGGCCTTCGAAATCGCCGATGAAGACGACCACCTGCCCGACTACGCCATCGAACACCTGAACGAGCAGATCGCCGAAAAAGGCTATGCCGTCACTGCGCTGATGAACTGATTGCACCCATGCGGTGCCCGCTGGCAGGCGGTGTCTTCGACGCCCCCTGCCAGCTTCCTTACGTTTAGATCAATCCGACCATGCCGGCATCGGGCGCCACGCCCACCAGCGTTGCCGTCACGGCGCTGGACGCCCCTTCGGCCAGGTGGTAACCGGCGATGGCCGCGTTGACGAAGTTGGCCGCCACTAATCCACCGCCTGCCTGCTGCGTGGACAGGTCGAGTACGCCTTCCCGGGTGGCCACGGCATTGCCGGCACCGGCGGCGTCGACCACCGAGTAAATCGTCAACGTGGTGCTGATCGAATTGAGCACGCCGTACACATGGGTCTGCGCGGCGGCGTTATCGGCATAGAACAGTCCGGCGACTTTGCCCGCGGTCTCGTTTGCGCTGGTTGCAGCGCCGATGGTGATCGACTTGTCCATGGTCAGCGATGTCGTCAGGGTCAGTCCGCCCAGGGCGGTCAGGTCGAGGTGATCGATGCCGGAACCGCTCACGTCGAAGTTGACAATCTTGTCATTACCGAAGCCCGGACGCAGGATAACCGTGTCGTTGCTCGATTGCGCAGGCGTCGCACCTTCCACCACGCCCAGCACGATCGTGTCGTTGCCGATACCGCCGTGGATCAGGTTGTCGCTGGCCGCCTGCACCGCGCCGGCAACCGGGTCGACCAGGTCGATCGTGTCGTCGCCGGCGCCGCCGTTGATGACCGCATCGCCCGCGCCCGCCTTGCGGATCGTATCGTTGCCCTCGCCACCGTTGATCGTGATGTTGTTATTGCGGTCCTGGTCGATGACCCAGGCGGCGTCATACGACGGCGCCGCCAGCACCCGGACCTGCAATACATCGTCGCCGGCGCCGCCGCTGATATCGAAGCGATAATCTTCCTGCCCGGCCAGGCGAACGCCGCGACTGCCTGCCGCGTTATGCGCGATATCGATCGACAAGCTGTCGTTGTTGCTGCCGCCTTCATAATGAAAATCGACGATGCCGGTGGCCGATCCGGTCTGGGTGCCCGGCTTGACAATATATTTGCCCACCGAGGCCGAGGTGATGACAGCAGTCAGGTCGACCTTGCCGCTCATCGCGCTGGCGTCGATCTGGCGCACGTCATGAAAGCCGTAGGCGTCGCTCAATGGCGAGCCGCCCGCGGTGCCGCGCACGCTCAGGTCGCCTTTGAATGCGCCGTTGGCCAGGGTCACCGATTGCAGCAGGTTGTCGGTCGAATCGATCGTCTGGAGCATGCTGGTGCGTTCGACGTTGATGTTGAAGGCTTCGAAGCCGGTGCGTACGCGCGTCGCGCCATACGGCGTGCCGCCGACCACCAGGTCGCCGCCGATGCCGCCTCGGCCCACGTTATCGAGTTCGATCGTGCTGGTAATAAGCGGCAGGGCGCCCGACGACGGTCCCGACACGCGCGTACCCTCCAGGCCCGCGCCTGGCTGCAGCCAGCCTGCGCCGGGGGCGATGCCGAGGCTGCCCGGTCCGGTGTTGGCGATGACGATCTCGCGTCCGCTGACCATCAGTCCGGTGGTGGTGTCGTACGCCTTGAACGGCTCGCCCAGGGTGACCACCAGTTTTTCCAGTGCCGGCGTGGCGCTGATTTCGGCGCGGATGGCCGTCAACAAGGCGTCATAGGTCTGGGCCTTGTCGATCGCTTCCGACCGTATCTGCACCGGCGCCTTGTTCAACAGGAAGCGGAAGCCGTCGTACGGGCTTTCTTTCAGCGGCGCTTGACCGCCGGCGCTGGCGTCGGTGTCCATCACTTGCAGGCGCAGGGTGGCCGAGCCGCTTGCCGGAACGCCCGCGTTCATGAAATTGTGGTCGAACGTCACGCTAAAATCGGCATCGCCGGCAGCGCTGCCGACCATGGCGATGGTGACGTCTTCCGGGAGTTGGCCGCTGCGGGTGGTGACATTGCTGATTTGCAGGTCGCCGCGGCTGTGATCGTTTTCCCAGCGCGTCACCCCGGTCATGTTAATCGCGTCGAGCGCAGCCGCCCCGGACGTGAGGGTGGTGCCGACGGCATTGATGCGGATTTGCTCGACGCTGCTGGTGGTCGGGTTCAGATAGACGTTGAAGTCGTTCGGGCGCAGCACGGCGCGCAAGGTGTCGACGCCATCGCCGCCGGCGACGTTGTCGCCCGCCTGCAAGGTGTTGCTGTTGCCATCGACGTCGGCCAGGAACAGATTCGCAGCGGACGTGCCTTCCAGCTTGTCGGTGCCCACAGTCAGCTTGGCCGCTGTGCTCAGCTGCGCCAGGGTGGTGTCGATGGTGCTCTGGAAGCTCGCCGGATCGCTGGTCGTGGTCACGCGCGAGAGCAGGTCGCGGCCGAACTGGGCTGCCATGTCGCCACGGTAGACGATGACTTCCTGGGCTGTGTCCATCGACGCGGTGAACAGATTGGCGAATGCGGTTTTTTTGATCACCAGCGCGGCATCGGCGTTGTTGGCGGTCAGGGCGCCGGTCAGGATCGAGTGCGCGGCGGCAGCCTGGCTCAGGGAACCGTGATCGATGGCGTCGACCCAGAAGGCAAGGCCGCCGGCGTCCGGCGTGCGGCCGAACAGATTGTTGTAGATCTGGCTGACGAAGCGTACTGTGTCAAAACCCGGCGCGGTCAGGCCGTACAGCACGCCCGATTCCACGCTGCTGCTGAAACTGTCGATCAGCGAACGCACGGATGCGTCCGTTCCGTAGGCGGCGTCGAGGCCGGCGGTGTCGGTCGGCGCATTGGCGGCGGCCAGTGCCGCGGACATCGACATGAAACCGTCTTTATCGGCCGGACGGCCGAAATACGACACATACAGTTCTTGGGTTACTTTGTTATATGCACTTGCCGCTGCCATAATAGTTCCTTGAAAAAGTGATCGGAAGCAGGAGCAGCGAGGACGCAACTGTTCTTGCAAATATCTCTATCTTGCCACAATACTACATTACCGGTCAGTGTTTTTCGTCATAGCGTGCAGGGCCGCCCCCAGGGCCTGCGCCTCGAGGACGCGGCGCGCCGTGCTCAGCCAGGCGGCCAGGTCGAGCAGGGCGCTGGCGCGCTCGCTCATCGGCGCGTCCTCCCGGGCCAGGGTCTGGAACAGGCGGCCGGCCTGGTGCCAGCCGAGCAGTTCGCCGCGTTGCTGCAAGGCGCGTCCGCGTTCCAGCAGTTCGCGCCCGCTCATGCTCAAGCCGATTTTTTGCACCTGCGCCAGCCAGGCGCAGCCTTCGTCGAGCCAGTCCGGCAATGTCATCGTTGTTTCTCCTTGCTGGCGCGCAGCCATGGCACGCTCAGGTCGCGCCATGCCGCATTGTCGTTCCAGCGTACGCTGATCGGATGCAGCAACAGTTCGCCGCCCTCGATGCGCAGGGTGCCGAACAGCGCGGCGATGCGCAATCCGGCCTGTTGCGCCTTGTACAGTTCCTGATAGACCGTGCCGTCGAAGCCGCCTTGGAGGCGCAGCCGGTTACCGACCGCGTCGTACACCGGCATCGACCAGGCGCCGCTGTTGCGCTCGCCCTGCAGCGGCGCCTGCTCCGTGATGGCGATGCAGCAGGCGGCCGGCGCGGCCAGGCGCCACGGATCGTCGCGCAGGGCGGCGGCCATGCGCGCGATCACGGGCGCCAGGTCGTCCAGAATGGGCAGGCGCACTTTGCCGTCCAGCGCGCGCAGGCGCGTGCCATCGCGGCCCGACAACCTGCCATTGCCGCTGACCCAGCCCGGCGCCAGCATGCACGGCGAGGCCAGCATGGCTTTGACGGCCAGGCCGCCCAGGTCCGCGTGCGCCAGCGCCTGGTCCGGGTCCCACTCGGGCGCCAGCGCTTGCTGGCGCACCTCCGACCAGACCAGATAGCCCTGGCGCGCCGGCGCCCAGAAGTGCACCGAAAAGCCGTGATGGCCGCCCGCCGTACCCCAGCGTTCCACGCCGGCGCAATGCAGTTCGAGTTCGCCCACCGCGCCATAGCCGCGCCGGTGCACGCCGGTCAGCTCGCGCAAAGGGCGTGGCGGCGGCGTCGCTTGCAAACCGCGCAGCAGCATCCACAGCGCTGCCAGCGCATCCTGCGCGCCAGGGCGGTCTTGCCGCAGCAAGGCCACCAGCTGCTGCAAGGCGGCGCACACGCGCGGCATCTGCGCTTGTTTGAGCTCCACCGCCAGTGCCTCGCCCTGGTCCAGGAACGCCTGGCCGCTGCCCGACCATCCCTGGATCACCAGCGATTCCACCCAGCCGCGCAGATGGCGCAGGCGCTCGGCCGCATCAGGGTCGAGCGCCACCGGCGGCAGCGGCGGAATCGGGCGGCCGGCCGCGCGCCTGGCTTGCAGCACCACCAGCGCGCGGTGTACGCAAGCCGGCTTGCGGCAGCTGCACAGGGCCCCCGCCAGTCCGCCCACCGCCGGCAGGCGCACCACCACGGTTTCGGCCAGCTCCAGCGTGCCGGTGATCGACCCGGCCTCGTTTTCCAGTTCGGCTTCGATGTCGTTGGCCAGCCACTGCAAGCCCTTGCGCAGCGCCGCCGCACCCAGCATCGGGGC
This sequence comes from Massilia aquatica, assembly GCF_011682045.1. GTDB lineage: Bacteria > Pseudomonadota > Gammaproteobacteria > Burkholderiales > Burkholderiaceae_D > Telluria_A > Telluria_A aquatica. The sequence continues at coordinate 86,167 of NZ_VVIW01000023.1, forward strand.
CAGCATGGCGCACTCGGCCAGCAGCCAGTCGGCCGGCGCGGGAGCGTCATCGAGCGCGTCATCAGGCAGGTGCTGACGCAAACCGAGCAAAAACGCGCACAGGTGATGGCAGGTCACCTGCGCCGGACAGTCGCAGCGCGCGTGCTCGAAGCCGACCCGGCCAATATGCTGGGTAAAGCCTTCGATGCGCGCCGTGGCCTCGGCGGCGCCGGTGCTCCACTGGGCGCCGGCGCCGTCGGCCAGCACTTTCAGGCCGCGCCGCACCAGGCCCTTGTTGGCCCAGGCGGCCACGCTGTCTTCATCCAGACTGCGGATCCAGTCGAACAAGGGGGGCGTCACGATCGCATCCTCTTGGCCAGCCAGTCGATCAGCGTGTCCGGCGTCATGGCCGCCGCCTCGGCGCCGCAGGCCAGCATCAGGCGCGCCGTTTCGCGGTCGTAATCGGGTTCTGCCTGGCGGTCGAGCGCTGCCAGCACCAGCACGGTCACGCCGCTGCGGGTGAGCGCCGCCGTTTCGCGCAGCAGGGGCGCGCGCGTGCCGCCTTCGTACAGGTCGCTGATCAGTACCACCACGCTGCGCCGGGGCGTGTCGATCTGCCCGCGCGCGCACGCCAGCGCCGCGCCGATGTTGGTGCCGCCGCCGATCTGCACCGACATCAGCAGTTTTTCAGGCGCGTGCAACTGGCTGCTGGCATCCGTCACATCGTCGGCGAACAGCAGCATGCGCGTGCGCACCGCCCGCAGGCGCGCGAAAATGCTGGCCATGACGGCGCTGTGGATCACCGATTCCGACATCGAACCGCTCTGGTCGACCACGACCCACAAATGCCAGGGCAGGCGCTGCTCGTGGCGGCGCTTGAAAAACAGCCGTTCCAGCACCAGCTCACCGGTGGCGGGCTGATAGTGACGCAGGTTGTGGCGCATGGTGTGCGGCCAGTCGAGGTCCGACAGGCGTGGTTTTCCTCCGCGCGCATGGTGCTGGCGGCGCGCCGCGAAGGCGTTCAGCGCGCGCGGCGCCAGCCTTGCTTCCAGCTCGGCCACCACCGTGGCGACAATCTCCTGCGCCTTGGCCAGCACCGGCGCCGGCAGCATGTGGCGCAGGCCGAGCAGGATGCGCACCAGGTCCATGCTGGGCGCCACCGCATCGAGCACGGCGGGGTCGGTCAGCAGGCCGTGCAACTGGTAGCGTTCGAGCGCGTCGCGTTGCAGCACCTCGGCCGCCGTCTGCGGGAACAGCGTGCGTACCTTGCCCAGCCAGCGCACCGCCGCCGGATCGGCAATGCCGGTGCCGCCGCTGCGGTCGTGTGGATCGGCGTCCTGTTCGCGGTCGTACAAAAAGCCCAGCGCCTGGTCGCGCTGGTTGTCGGTGGCGTCGAGCAGCGTCCCGCGCAAGCCGTCTTCGGCCGCCGCGCCCAGCACCAGGCGCCAGCGGCGCAAGGTGTCGGCATCGAGTGCGCGTTCGCTCATGGAGCGACTCCCCAGCGCTGCATGATGCCGGCCACCTGCTCCAGGCACAGGCGGCTCTGGTGCAGCGTGTCCATGTCGGGAACGCGCGCGCCGGCCAGGTCCAGGGCCTGCGACGGGCCGCCCAGCACGTGCGCCAGTTGATCGGTCTCGCGCCGCGACAATTGCGAAAACGCCAGCCGCATCGACGGCAGCGCACTCAAAAAGTCGTCTTCGCTCCAGCTTGCGAGCACGGCGCTCAACTGCCCCAGATGCTGCGGGCTGGCCAGCATCGAGCTGCTGGCGATGCGCAGGAAACCCTGCATATAATCGGCAATCGCTTGCGGCGCCATGTGGGCGAGCGCGAAGGTGGCGGCCAGCGCCGCGCTGGTCTGGGCTGGCGTCCAGCTGCCCGACACGGTCAGGATGGCGGCCGCGCCGCCGCGCACCTGGGGCGCTGCCTCGCCCGCGTGCAGGCTGGCGCAGGCGTCGTAGAACAGCGGCGCGTCGGCCCATGGCGCCTGGCGCCGGATCATGCCGTGCAGGTCGTCGAGCGCGGCCAGCATGGCGTGCGCGCGCGCCGCATCGCTCATGCCCAGCCACGGCAGGCGGATGCAGGTCTGGCTGAAGCCCCTTTCCAGCAGCGGCAGCAGGCGCGCCATGCCGACCCCGCCGAGCGCCAGGCGCGCCTCGAAGGCCAGCGCCAGTTTGGCCGTGCCCTGGGCCAGCGCCAGCGGGTCGTAACTGTCGCCCAGCCAGCGTTCGACCCCGTCGAGGACCTTGTCGGCCACTTTGTCGAGCCCCATCGCCAGCAGGTGCAGCACCAGGTCGGCGGGCGAGCCGGCAGGCTGCGCCAGTTGTTCGAGCAGCTTGTTGACGGCGGCGTCGGCCAGGCTGGCGCCATAGCGGTTGTTTTCGGTCAGACTGGTGGCCGTTTCGGTAATCCAGCGCAGGGTCCAGATCTCGCGCACCCGGCCAAGGCCGGTGGCGTTGACGAAATCGGGGCCGGCGATGCGTTCGCCATAGGGCACGCCCAGGAAGCGCAGCTGGTGCAGGGTGTGCGAGGCGGCCCGGTGCCGCGCGTTGCGGTAGATGTCCAGGTCCTTCTTCTTGCTCTCGCCGAAACGGCTGGGGATACGGTGGCGCAGGCAGGCGGCGATGGCGTCGGCCAGCAGGGGCGCCACCGGCATGTTCGGCGGCAGGACGCCGTCCGGGCCATGCGCCAGCAGGCTGGCCAGGGCGGCGCCGAAGCTGGCAGCGTCGCCGTCCTCCTTGACCATGGTGCTGCGCAGCGATTCGCGCAGTTCGGCCAGGCCCGGACGGCAGCCGCGCAGCGCCGCCAGCCGGTGCGTCATCGACACGGCTTCGATCGCGTCCGGCAGGCTGACCGGAATGCTGTTCTCGCGCAGATTGGCGGCCAGTTCGATCGCCAGCGCCGCAAACGGCTGCTCGTAAGGCGCCGCATCGCCCGTTTGCCAGGCTTGCCACACGCGCTGGTAGTAACCCGGCGCGGGCATGCCGGCGCCGTAGCGCTGCGAGCGTTCGAAGCGCTCCAGTGGATACGCGATCAGATGCACGCCGGCTTCCTGCGCCGCTGGTGTATCGATTGGCGCAGGCGCATCGAGCAAGGCGCTGATGCCGGCCACATGGTAGGCGCCGCACACGACCAGGCAGCGCTCGCCGAGCGCCAGCGCTTCCTTGACCCTGGCCGCCATGTGGGCTTCGCGCGCTGTGTTGTCGGCGTCCGTGTCGTGGCCGGCGCGCAGCAGTTCGCCGAAAACGAGCACGGATGCAAAATAGGCGTACGCGCCTGGCGCGTCCAGGCCGGACTCGAAATGGCGTTCCCACCAGGCGTCAAAATCCTGGCAGCTGCTCTGCGCGATCAGTGCCGCGATCACGCTGGTACGCGGTTCGTCGGCCAGGGTGGGCTCGGGCGCGCGCGCAAAATAGGCGCTGTTGGCGCTATCGGCCGCGCGGGTGGCGAACGGCAGGTCGATGAAGCTGGCCCCAATGCGCAGGCGCGCCGCTTCGCGCAGGGCCACCCATTCGGGCGAAAACGCCGTCAGCGGCACATAGGCGCGGCAGCGCAGTGCATCCTCGCCGGCCACCGTGTGCAGGTACGCCGCCAGCGGGGCCCGGGTTTGCTTGTGCTGCAACAGCGGCATGAGGGCGTTCAGTTCCTGCGGTCCTTCGATCAGGATGCGCTGCGGCGCAAAGTCGGCCACCAGCTCGCGCAAATGATGGGCGCAGCGCGGGCTGTGATGGCGCACCGGGGCGAACATCAGGTCCGGTCTGGGCGAGAGCCGCTCGGCGTCACTCCTCACGGGCGCCCGCCACGAAGTCCATCCAGTCGGGCCGCAGGCTGCGTTTGCGGGCGACGATGCGCAGGTATTCGCTGAAACGGCGCCGGTCTTCCTGGTCGTCCTGGATCACGGTGCCAAGCAGGTAGCGCGCCACATGCGCCGGGCGCAGGGTGGTTTCGCCAAAATACCAGCACTGCGAGGCGGCGTCGCACACCACGCTGATCGCCTGCGCGGTCGAGAGCACCGTGCCGGGGCGTTCGATGGCGATGCCTTCCACGGCGCCGGCGCGCAGTTCGTGGAAGGCGGTCGCCAGCAGTGTCAAGACGTCGGGCGGCAGCGCCACGCCGATGTTCGCCGCCAGCAGTTCGCGTCGCACCTCGTCGCCGATCAGCGTGACCTGGGTGGCGATGCTCTCTAACGGCTGCATGGTCTCGAAGTTGAAGCGGCGCTTGAGCGCGGCCGACATCTCGTTTACGCCCCGGTCGCGCAGGTTGGCGGTGGCAATCACGTTGAAACCCGGCTGCGCCAGCAGGTAGGGATGCTGTTCTTTCAGTTCCGGGATTTGCAGCAGCCGTTCGGACAGCACCGGCACCAGGCAATCCTGCACTTCGGTGACGCAGCGGGTGATTTCTTCGAAGCGCAGCAGCTGGCCGAGCGCCATCGCACGGTGCAGCGGGCCGGGCACCAGCGAAGCCTTGCCGGGGCCGTCGCGCAGCAGCAGCGCGTAGTTCCAGCCGTAGCGGATCTGTTCTTCCACCACGCCCGCGCCGCCCTGCACCGAAATGGTGGTGTCGCCCGATATGGCGGCCGCCAGCAGTTCCGACAGCAGCGACTTGGCAGTGCCGGGTTCGCCGGCGAGCATCAGTCCGCGCTGGCCGGCCAGGGTGACGATGGCGCGTTCGACCAGCGCATCGTTGCCGTGGATTTTGCGGGTAATGGTGACGCCGCCGGCTTGCGCCGTACCGCTGCCGAGGATGAAGGTGCGCGCCGAACGCGGCGACAGGCGCCAGCCGGCCGGACGTGGGCCACTGTCGGCCTGCGCCAGCGCGTCGAGTTCGGCGGCAAAGCGCATTTCGGCGGGCAGGCGCTGGGCGGCGGGGGTGTTGTTCATGCGTGCGCTTCCTGGTTGGGTTCTTGAAAAGTCATAGAGCGATGCTTGTCTCGCATCGCTCACGCGACCCGTTTCGCTTCAAGCAGTTGCAGGTGCGACCACAAGGTGGCCAGCAGCGCTTTCGGCAGACTGGCGGGCGCGACCAGCTTGTAGTTGCCGCCGATGGCGCGCACCTCGATCCCATGCACCTCGATTGGCGCACCCAGATCCATGTAAGGCGAACAGAAGCCGTTCCCGAGCCGCACTTCCAGCTGGGCCGCCGGCAGCGCCCATTCGTGCCAGTCGATCGACGGCCCGTCGCCCACCGGCCCCTGGCGGTAGCCGCACTTGCTGGCAATCGCAGCGTAGTGTTCCTGAAACACCGTCAGGCCGGCAGGTGCCAGCAAGCGCTCGGCGGTCATCGACGCCGCAGGGGGCAGTTCGGCCGGCGCGCCGGTCTGGTCGATCAGGGGCGTGAGCTCGTAATCGGCAAAATTGCTGCGCCAGGCCTCACGCTCTCCCGCGCGCGCGGTGGCGGGATGCCACAGGGTCACTTGCGCATCGGGCGGCAAGGTAAATACCTCATCGTCCGCTTGTAGCAGGGAAAAGTCTTCGGCGATACGGAAACTGGCGCCGCCATCCCCCTGGGTTTGCCAGATCAGGCTGCGGCCCATGATCTTGAGCAGCGGATGATCGAGGAACAGCTGGGTCCAGCGCGGCGCGCTCCAGCTCCTGCCGGTCACGAACGCGGCCAGCATGCGCGGTGCCTGGAGCCTGGCAACCGCTTTCAGGCTGGCGGAGAGGATCTTGAATTGGCTGGCGGCCGCTTCCCATGCCTCTTTCAGGCTGTCGTCCTTGTTGGCAGGCAGCGATTTCGAGGTCTTGCCTTTGGCGTCGACCAGGCGCAGGCTCAGGTCGCCCTGCAACACCACCTGGTAGCTTTGCGCACCGACCATCAAGCTAATGCCCTGGCCGAGCCCGAAATCCGGGGTGAGCTCGTCGAGCAGGTCGCCCAGGCTCAGCTTGCGCCGCTTGGCGGCCGCGCGCAAGGCGTGGGCGGCGGCGTCGACCACCATGCCTTTTACCTTGCGCGACTCGGAAATTTCCAACACGCGGGCCAGCGCGTAGGGCGAATCGATCAGCTCAAGTTGCTCTACGGCCACTACCGCGCGCTGTTTCCTGGTTTTGCCCCAGGCGAATACCGTCGCACTGAGCAGGTCGACGATGCGGTCGTCCGCGCCGCTGGCGGCCAGGCGCAGCATCCAGCGCAGTTTCGGCTCGCCATCGTTGCCGATCCAGGTTTCGGCCAGGCGCTGGGACAGGCGCGCGCGGTTCTCGGGCGACAGTTGGGCCAGCAAGTCCGTGGCCAGCGGCGGCAGGGCCTCGGTACTGGTCGCGGCCAGGTGCAGGGCGGTGCGCGCCGCGTGCGGCGAGAGCGGCTGGAACAGGGCCAGGGTCTCGGCATTGTCGACCTGGGCGATGGCGACCGACAGGCGCTTGATGGCGGCCGCCTCGAATTCAATCCGCTCCAGTTCGCTTGTAAACGGGGCGGCTGGCGCTGGCGCGCGCGCCGCGACGATTGCCGCCGCGCCGGCCTCGGCCGCCTCCATGCTCGCCAGCAGCGGCGCGGCGCCGGTCTTGTCGGGGTGCGCTTGCAGGATATCCTTGCACACCTTGCGCAGGTTCTTGTTGCGGATTGCCAGCCAGCCGGACCCGGCAATGTCGTCAATGGCCAGCTTTTTGGCGGCCTTGACCATCGCCGCGCCAAGCGCTTTCGAGGTGCTCCTGGCGATGACCGTGCCCAGCACCGGCAGCAGGGTGCGCACGATGTCCGTGGTCAGCAGCGGAAGGATTTTTTCCATGCTGGCGCCCGGGATGGTCAGCGCCAGCTCGGGCTGGCGCGAGAGCATCGGACGCAGGACGTCGCGATAGTCGTCCAGCGCGTAACTCCGTTCCAGCATCGTCGGCAGCAGCGCCGGTAGCAAGCCCGGAGTTTGCTTTTGCCAGATCAGGCTGGCGACCCTGCCCGAAAACAGATAGCTTTTCTCGACCATCAAGGTGGCAAACAGCGGCTGGTTGTCAGCCATGAGCTGATCGATCGCCTTGAGGAAAACCGGCTGGTCGCTCTTGTCGCCGCGGTACAAGGTATCCAGTAGTGTTTCCGCCATCGCCAGCCGGAGTTCCCGCGTGGCGTGCGGCCAGCGCCACAGGATGAGCGCGGGATCGCCAATGTCTTGCTGGTGCTTGTCGAAACGCTCCGGGTGACCATGAAAGAACGCGTGCCAGGCCAGCCAGCGTGTCCGTCGCGGCTGGTCGTCGCTGCGATGCCTGTGCAGCCAGATCGCGTCATCGAAGTAGCGCTCGTCCTGGGATGCGTAGGCGACCAGGTCCGCAGGATCGCTCAGGCAGCGCATCAGGCGGCTCCGGTTGCGGTCGAAGTCATCCTGGGCGGTGCCGTTCAGCGCGCGCAGTTCCTGGTTCCATGCGAGCAGGCTGAGCGCTTCATCGCGCGGCATGCCGTCGTACGGCAGCAGTTCGATGATGTTATCGAGCACGAATGTGGCGGCGTCTTCGAGGCTGCCGGCTCCGCTACCGGCCACCGCGGCGGCGATCAGCGTGGTGCAAATCGCGCGCAATTCATGCGAGAACGCGGCGTCGCGCTGGCGCGCCTGCGGGTACGGTTCTGGAAACTGGATATGGCGCGGCGCGGTCAGGCGGAAAAAGCGCAGCCACAATGGGCTACTCCGGCGCCAGACGGCGTGTTCCGGCTCGACCTGGACCAGCTTTTTCAAGACGTAACGGTCGCATTGCTGGATGAAGTCGATCACTTCCTGCTCGCGGCCGTTCTCGAAACGCTCGCCGATCTCCCTGGCCAGCGCATCTTCGCCATAGGCTTTGATGCCGATCTCGTTCAGTGGTTTTGTGGAAAGGAGGGTATCGTTCACGGTCTGTTCTTGTTCGTTCATGAACTTGGTCTATTGCTTGCGTTTGGCGTCAAGTAACTGTAAATGCGACCACAAGGTGGCCAGCAACGGCACGGGCAGGCTCGCTGGCGGCACGGTCGCGCCGGTGCCGGTGTTCCATATCCTGATCCCGTGGACATCGATAGGCTTGCCGAGTTCCATCATCGGCGAGCAGTAACCGTTTTCCAGATGCACCGCCAGCTGCGCCGCCGGCAGATGCCATTCGTGCCAGTCGATTGACGGCCCGTCGTTCACCGGCCCCTTGCGGTAGCCGCAGCGGGTCAGGGTCGCCGCCAGCTGTTCCTGCAGCACGCTCAGGCCGGCCGGCGCCAGCACGTGCTCGGCGCTCATCGACGCCTCGGGCGGCAGGGCGGCCGGCGCGCCGATCTGGTCGATCAGGGCCACGATCTCGTAATCGGCAAAATTGCTGCGCCAGGCCTCGGCTTCGCCGGCGAGCGCGGTCGCCGGATGCCACAGACTGAGCTGCGCATCGGGCGCCAAGGTAAGCACGTCGTCGTTCGCTTGGAGCAGAGAAAAATCTTCGGCGATGCGAAAGCTCACCGGATGCTCGCCCCGGATCTGCCAGATCAGGCTGCGGCCCATGATTCTCAGCACTGCGTGATCGAGGAACAGCTGGGTCCAGCGCGGTGCGCTCCAGGTCTTGGCGGTGACCAGCGCGGCCAGCATGCGCGGCGCTTGCAGCCTGGCCACCGCTTTCAGGCTGGCGCTGACGGTCTTGAACTGGCCGCTGGCGATTTCCCAGGCTTCACGGGTGGCGTCATCCTTGTTGGCGGGCAGCGTTTTCGATACCTTGCCTTTGGCATCGACCAGGCGCAGGCTCAGGTCGCCCTGGAGGACGACGCGGTAACTGGCCTCGCCCACCGTGAGCGAGATGCCCTGGCCCAGGCCGAAGTCCGGGGTCAGCTCGTCGAGCAGTTCGGCCAGGGCCAGTTTGCGCCGCGCGGCGGCCGCCTTGAGCGCGTCGAGCGCGGCCTCGGGAATCATGCCCTTGACCTTTTTCGACTCCGAGATTTCCAGCACCCGCGCCAGCGCATACAGCGAATCGACGCCCGCCAGTTGCTCGACGGCGATCACGGCGCGCTGTTTGCGCGTCTTGGCCCAGCTGAACACCGTTTCGCTGAGCAGGTCGACGATGCGGTCGTCCGCCCCTTTCAGGGCCAGTTGCAGCACAAAGCGCAGCTTGGGATTGCCCTCGCTGCCAATCCACAATTGCACCAGATGCAGCGCCAGGCGCGCGCGCGCTTCAACCGGCAGTTGCGCCAGCAGGGCACCGGCCAGCGGCGGCAAGCCGTCTTCGGCGGTGGCGGCCAGGTGCAGCGCGGCGCGCGCGGCGTGTTCGGACAAGGGCTGGAACAGCGCCAGGGTGTGCGGCGTGTCGAGCGGCTTGATGGCCGCCGACCAGCGCTTGATGCCGGCCGCTTGCGTTTCCAGGCGTGCCAGTGCGGCCTCGCCGGTCTGCGGTTCGGACGACGGCGTGCCCTGGGCCAGGTGCGCCTCGACCGAACTGGCCGTTGCCGCGTCGAGCTGGCCGGCGGCGAGCATGTCCGCTAACAAAGGACTGGCGCTGGCCTGGTCCGGATGGGCCATGAGCAGGTCCTTGCAGGCCAGGCGCAGGTTCTTGTTGCGCACCTTCAGCCAGCCGGCCTGGACGATATCGGCGATGGCCAGCGATTTGCCCGCCTCGGCGATGGCGTCGCGCAGCGATTTCGAGGCGCTTTTGCCGATCAGGGTGCCCACGTCCGGCAGGACGGTGCGCAGCAGGTCCGTGCCCAGCAGCGGGATCAGCTGGTCCAGGTTGGCCGGTACCGCGCTTTGAATCAGGTCGGGCCGGCTGGAGAGAATCTCCAGCACCAGCTCGCGGTATTGCCCCACCGAATTTGGGGATCCCGTCATTAATGGCAGCAGGACTGGCACCAGGCCGGCGTACTGGCGCTGCCAGATCAGGGTGGCGGTGGCCAGGTTGACATTGTAGGGCCGCTCGCGCAGCGCAATGCCGAGGAAGGCTTCATCGATGCGTACCAGTTGATCGATGGTCTCGGCGACATACGCCTGGTCGGCGCCCTCATACCAGCGCATCATCTGCATCAGGCTGGCGAGCATGTCGCCGCGCAGTTTGGGCGCGGCGGCGTCCCAGCGCCGCAGGATCAAGCCCGGGTCGCCCAGTGCGCTGTGATGGCGGTCGATGTACTCCGGGTATTGCTGGAAGAAGTCGTGCCACGGCAACCAGCGCGTGCGCAGATCGCCGGCCTGCGCCCGGCACTTGAAGACGTGCAGCACCGTCTCGAAGTAGCGCTCCGCCGTGCCGGACAGGGCGATCAGGTCGGCCGTGTGGTCCAGTGTCTGCACCAGGTCGCTTACGATATTGTAGCCCTGGTCGTCGCTCCAGCCCGCCGCTCGGCTCAGGGCCAGGTTCCATTCGAGCAGCTTGAACACGCGCTGGCGCGGGATGCCGGGATACGCCAGGCGGTCGATAATATTGCGCATGACGAAAATGAGGGCGTCTTTCTGGGCGCCGGTGCCGGCCAGATACTGCTCGGCCAGATCGCACAGTTCGCGCGAAAAGGTGTCGTTGCGCTGCCTGCCGGCACCCCGTCCTTCGCGCAGCAGGACGCCGCGCGGCACGGTCAGCCGCGCCAGCGCCAGCCAGGTCGCCGCATCGGTTTCCCACGCAAGATTGCCGCTTGCATATCCCAGCTGATTCAAGACCGATCCGTCGCATTCCCTCAAGAAATCGAATACCTCCTGTTCGCGGCCGTTCTGCAGGCGTTGGCTGATCTCGCCGGCCAGGACCTCGCGGTTGGCATAGCTGCCGTCGATTTCGGCGAGCGGTGTTGTTGTAAGTGACATATCGGTCATGGGAGCTTTCGCTTCAGTGGGCGGCCAGCAGCGCCGTGGCGCCGGCCTGGTCGGGGTGAGTGAGCAGGATTTCGCGGCATGCCAGGCGCAGGTTTTCCTGGTCGGACGCAAACCAGCCGGCTGCGGCAAGGTCGGCCAGGTCGAGCCTGGTCGAGGCGATCACTGCGGCGGCGCGCAGCCTGGGGCACGCAGCCTGGCCGATGCGTTCTCCAAGGGCAGGCAGGACTGCGCGCAACACGTCGTTGGACAGGAGCGCGAGGGCGCCGGGCAGGTCGCCGGTAAAGATGCCGGCGAATAGTTCAGGGTGTGCGGCCAGCACGATGTTCAGCGCTGCGCCGGCGTTGGGCGCATGATATTGCGGGAAGATCCGGGGAAAAAACTCCAACAGGACATCGTGAGATTGCTGCCGCGATACAAGGCTAACGGCGAGGCCGAGGCGATGGCGTGGCAGGGAGATCGTCTGGAACAGCTTGTCTTCGTCATTCCGGATCATGGCATCGACAACCTCCGCGGCATAGTCCTGGTCGTCGCCGCCAGGCCAGGGCATTGCGCCGAGAAGGGTGTGCATCATCGAGCGGCGCAGTTGCGTCGCGCCGCTCGGCCAGCACCGCAGCATCAATCCCGGATCGGCGATGCGGTCGAGGTAGCACGCCAGGTAATCCGGATGGCGGTCGAAAAAATCGTGCCAGGGAACCCAGCGCTCGCGCTCCTGTCCGCTGCGGTTTTGATGGGCACGCATGGCCTGGCGGAACAAATATTCCGACCTGCCGGCGAGGGCGACCAGGTCGGCCGGGTCGGCCAAACACGCGAGCAGGGGGTGAAGCCAGGAATCATCTCCAGGGGCATCGGTCAGGCGCGCTGCACTGCGTATGGCCAGATGCTCATCAACCATTGCCAGCACATCGGCGCGGGCGATGCCAGGATAGCCAAGGCGCGGCGTGACGAAGTTCAGGATAAAGTCCCATGCGCTGACCAGCGCGGCAGGGTCGGTCCCGGCGCTGGCAAGCAGGTCGCGCCCGAAAGCCCGCATTTCCTCCGAAAAGGCGGCATCGCGATGCTCCATGCCATCCGCACCGAGCCACAAGATGCCGCGTTTTGCCGTCAGGCGGGCGAATACGCGCCAGGCGCCGGGATCGGTATCCCAGATGTTGCGTCTGCGGTTGCCGATGGCCAGCCAGACCAGGGCGCTGAAGTCGCATTGCGCAAGATAGTCGGCGACCTCCTGCGCGCGTCCGTCCTGGAAGCGCGTGCTGAGCTCGCGCGCAACAACGTTGTGGCCGCCATGGCTGAGACTGATCTCGTGCAGGGGCGTGGTGGAGTGGTGTAGGTCATTCATCGCCTGCTAATTTTAGCATTCTGAAAACTTCACGGCGTCTACATTTGTTTCCCCACGGCTTGTTGCCATCCGCCTGCTCAGGTGCGCGGTGGGCAGCAGGCCGGCTTGGCCACGCCGAGCGAGGGATCGCTGGGCCGCAGGTCGCAGCCGCTGCTGTCGGCGCTGACGACCAGCGGGCCGAAGGCGATTTCCACCGGCGCCAGGCGCTCGCTGCCGCGCGCCGGGTAGACCCAGTGCTTTTCAGCGACGCTGACGTGGCAGCAGAACACGGCCTTGCCCGCGCCGCCCTGTGAACTGTGCGGATAGCCATTGCGGTTGGCGATGGCGGGAATGGCGTCGTACGCGGATCGCGTCCCGGGCGCCGGGTTGCGCAGGTCGATCCCGAAGTGATCGAGGAAGGGGCGAGGGCGGCGCTGGCCCGGCGTTTCGCGCAGGTCGTCCTGGGCCACGGCGATCGACGAGAAGATTAGGTTCATTCCGCTCGGGAAAGCGAACTTGATGTAGCCATCCTTCTCGTTGTCGACCACGGCGCCGCCGGCCAGCAAGGCGGCGCGCGGCAGGCTGGCCGTGTCGTCCACCTTGATATGCACGTGCATGCAGTCGGCCACGTCGAGCGCGGCGCGGAACGGTGACGCGGCGTCGAACGTGGCGATGACTTCAGCGGAAGCGTCATGCTCGAGAAGCCCGAGGGCGTGGGCATTGGCGAGGGTTTCCTGGACTTGGTCGCGCGACAGCATGATTTCTCCTGACAATAGGCGGAATTGGCCTGGGAAGTATGCGTACACATGTCCGAAAGGTCAACTCGCGCCCCGCAGCCGGGGACAGTGAGATCAGCGCTGCGGGTCTTTAGCCGAAAGCATCAATCCCACTCTGGCGCCAGCCCGGCAGGACTGACTTCGCGGCCGTTGCGCTCGAGTGAGGCGATCCGGGCCATGTCGTCCGCAGTCAGGCGCAAGGCCTGTGCCTTCAGATTGCTTTCCAGGTTCTCGCGCCGGGTTGACGACGGGATCACCGCGTAGCCAAGTTGCAGTGCCCAGGCAAGCGCCACCTGGGCCGGCGTCGCTTGGTGGCGGCTGGCGATCGTCGTGATCACCGGGTCGGTCAGCACCTTGCCGTAGGCCAGCGTCATATAGGAGGTGACGGGAATGTGCTGTTCCTGCAGGTATGCGACGAGCTTGCGGTTTTGCAGGTAGGGACTCAGTTCGATCTGGTTGGTGGCGATGGCGTCCTTGCCGACGGCGCCGATGGCGTGCTCCATATCGGCAATGTTAAAGTTGGAAACGCCGATCTGGCGCGTCAACCCCTGCTGGCGGGCGCGCGCCAGGGTCGATACTGCCGCCGCGACCGGAACGCCTTTGCCTGGCGCGGGCCAGTGGATGAGGGTCAGGTCGACGGCGTCGAGGCGCAATTTGTCCAGGCTTTCTTGCAGGCTGAGAATCAGTTTATCGTCGGCATAGTTGTCGACCCAGACCTTGGTGGTGATGAACAGTTCGCTGCGCGGCACGCCCGAGTCGGCGATCGCCTGGCCAACCTCGGCCTCATTGCCGTAGATCTGCGCGGTATCGATGGCGCGGTAGCCCAGTTCGAGCGCGTTGCGCACGGAATCGATGACGACTTGCCCTTGCAGGCGAAAGGTGCCGGCGCCAAAAGTCGGAATGCCCATGTCAATGTCCTGGTTCGTGTTGAGAATGATTCAGTATGAGCCGAAGACGGTTGCCGACACAGTAGCGAGCGCGCATAACATCTTTGCTTCCACGGCAACAGTGAAAACCTTGCTTGCCAATGTGGTGGGGGCGTTGCCGCCAGGGAGGAGGGCGACAGCACCTTGGCTGGATCGGTATGGCGGTAGTTGTCTCCTAGGCTGTGAGGGCAAAAGCGACGATAATGTGGGCTCACTCATTTGATACATTATTTTAGAATTCCCCCATGGAAATTAAGGTCAACTTTCTCGATAAGCTTCGCCTTGAAGCCAAGTTCGATGATTTCACAGTGGTCGCCGACCAGCCCATCCGCTACAAGGGCGATGGCTCCGCGCCGGGTCCGTTCGATTACTTCCTTGCCTCGTCGGCTTTGTGCGCGGCTTACTTCGTGAAGTTGTATTGCGTAACTCGCAATATTCCGACCGAAAATATCCGTCTGTCGCAGAACAATATTGTTGATCCGGAAAACCGTTATCAGCAGATTTTCAAGATCGATGTCGAGCTGCCGGCCGATATTTCCGATAAAGACCGCCAGGGCATTCTTCGCTCCATCGAGCGCTGCACGGTCAAAAAAGTGGTGCAGGCCGGTCCCGAGTTCGTGATTAACGAGGTCGATAACCTGGACGCCGATGCACAGGCCTTGCTGACCTTGATGCCGGCGACCGATGCCAGCACCTATATTGCGGGCAAGGATCTGCCCCTGGAGCAAACCATCGCCAATATGTCCGGCGTGCTGGCGGGCCTGGGCATGAAGATTGAAATCGCGTCATGGCGCAATATCGTTCCCAATGTGTGGTCGCTGCATATCCGCGACGCGCATTCGCCCATGTGTTTCACCAACGGCAAAGGCTCGACCAAGGAAAGCGCCTTGGCGTCGGCCCTGGGCGAATTCATCGAACGCCTCAATTTCAATCACTTTTACGGCGGCACGTTCTGGGGCGACGAGATCGCCAACGCGCCGTTTGTGCATTATCCCGACGAGCGCTGGTTCAAGCCTGGCCGCAAAGATGCGCTGCCGGCCGAGATTCTCGACGAATACTGCCTGGAAATCTACAATCCCGATGGCGAGCTGCGTGGCTCGCACCTGTACGACACCAATTCCGGTAATGTGGAGCGCGGTATCTGTTCGCTGCCCTACGTGCGCAAGTCGGACGGCGCGGTGGTCTATTTCCCGTCCAACCTGGTTGAAAACCTGTACGTCAGCAATGGCATGAGTGCCGGCAACACGTTGGCCGAAGCGCAGGTGCAATGCCTGTCGGAGATTTTCGAAAGGGCGGTCAAACGCGAAATCCTGGAAGGCGAAATCGCCTTGCCCGATGTGCCGCAAGAGGTGCTGGCGAAATACCCTGGCATTCTGGCCGGCATAGCCGGATTGGAAGAGCAGGGCTTTCCGGTACTGGTCAAGGACGCGTCGCTCGGCGGGGTTTACCCGGTCATGTGCGTCACCCTGATGAACCCGCGAACGGGCGGCGTGTTTGCCTCGTTCGGCGCGCATCCAAGTTTGGAAGTGGCGCTCGAGCGGAGCCTGACGGAACTGCTGCAAGGGCGCAGTTTTGAAGGCTTGAACGATTTGCCGCGACCGACCTTTGTCAGTAACGCCGTCACCGAGCCGAATAACTTTGTCGAACACTTCATCGATTCCAGCGGCATCGTGTCGTGGCGTTTTTTCAGCGCCAAGGCCGATTATCCGTTTGTCGAATGGGATTTTTGCAGCCCGGGCGCCAACGCCAATGTGGAGGAAGCCGCGACCTTGTTCGGCATCCTGGAAGACATGGGCAAAGAGGTCTACATGGCGACGTACGAAAACCTGGGCGCCGCCGCCTGCCGCATTCTGGTGCCCGGTTATTCGGAAGTCTATCCGGTCGACGATCTGGTCTGGGATAACACCAACAAGGCACTGTTGTTCCGCGCCGATATCCTGAACCTGCATGGCCTGGACGAAGCCAGCCTGGAAGCGTTGCTGGATCGTCTGGAAAATAGCGAACTGGACGAGTACGGCGACATCGCCACCCTGATCGGCATCGAGTTCGACGAGAATACGGTCTGGGGACAACTGACAACGCTGGAATTGAAGCTGCTGATCCATCTCGCATTACAGCAATTCGAGGAGACGCAAGAGCTGGTGGAAACCTTCCTGCAGTACAACGACAACACGGTCGAGCGCAGGCTGTTTTACCAGGCGTTGAACGTCGTGCTTGAGGTGCTGCTCGATGACGAACTGGAACTGGACGATTACGCCGTCAATTTCCGCCGGATGTTTGGCGATGCGCGCATGGATGCGGTCATGGGGTCGGTGGACGGCACTGTGCGGTTCTTCGGATTGACGCCAACGAGCATCAAACTGGAGGGGCTCGAGAAGCACGAGCGCCTGATTGACAGCTACAAGAAAGTGCACAGCGCCCGGGCCCGCGCTGCGGCCGCATCCGGCCAGGGCCGGCCGTAAAGAAGTCATGGCCGCATCTGTCGCATGGTGTTGCGACGGTGCGGCTTTTACCGATGGGGCGCGCGTTGCAGGAGCGTTGCGTGGAGTTCGTCGAAAACTCCTGGGCCCAGATTTAGCTCAGCAACTGTAGCGTTTCCCGCAGTGGTATGGATGCGTAGGAGGCGGTTGGGTGCGCTTAGTTCAACCGTCACCTGCGTAACTTGCGCATAGCTGGCTGAGGTGTACTGTCAATAGCGGACACTCTTGTTTCAAGCCGCCTATCGCTGTTTGCTGAAATTTTCAGCGAACAATGCAGGCGGAACATTGCCAAGGCGCGAGTGGCGCCGCTGGCGGTTATAGAA
>NZ_VVIW01000024.1 GCF_011682045.1 Massilia aquatica
CCGCAAACACACCGTGCCACGTTCGATCATTCGACTATAGAGCAGTGATCCGGTCTTGCAAAGCCGCTTATCACCGAACTCCCCGATGCAAGGAGCATCGGCTACCAACATTGTCGCCTCCATCGCCACCTCCACAATCTGACATTATCGCTTCGACATACGCCAACGACGAAGGTTGCAGAAATGTGGGTACACAGTAGCGCGCATGCGGGAAAGACGGACCTTAAGTTAGCGGCATTACCCCTCACCGTAGCCCTACTTCCAGACCACGATCGCCTTGTCCGCGCGGCCGCCGGGGCGCGCGCTGTGTGCAATCAGGTCGGCCAGCGTCACCCCGTCGAGCACCTTCAGATACGCCGCCGTCGCCGCTTTCAGCACGCCCTTGAGCGCGCACGACGGCGCCAGCGTGCACGAGCTGCTCTCCGGATCGAAGCACTCGGCCATGTAAAAATCGGTCTCGCTGTGGCGCACCACCGCGCCGATATTGATCGCGTCCGGCTCGAGCCTGAGCCGCAGCCCGCCATTGCGCCCCCGCACCGTCTCCACCATGCCCGACAAGCCAAGCTGGTACACCACTTTCATCAGATGGTTCTTCGAAATGCCATGTACGTCGGCGATGTCCTGGATGGTGGCCAGGCGATCGCGGTGCATGCCCAGATAGATCAGGGTGCGCAGGGTGTAATCGGTGTAAGCGGTCAGTCGCATGGCGTTTCGGCTCGCGGTTGGGTGAAATGAGGCATTCAGTATACATCTATTGATCCAGATTACATTGCGGCGCGCTAAAGAAGTATTTAACTTGCTTGTTTAAATAGATGTATCTAGAATCCTTCTTTAACGGGCCGGACTGTACCGCCCCGTTCCAATAACAAGGAAACCACGCCATGCACGCCTCACGCAAACTATGGACCTGGCTCGCAGTCATCTGCGTCCTGTCCTTCGCCGTTCTCGGCTGGGTCGGGACCGAGATCTACCTGAAAGCTCCCCCGATTCCCCAACAAGTCACCAGCCGCCAGGGCGAGGTGCTGTTCTCCGAAGGCCAGGTGCAGCGCGGCCAGCAAGCCTGGCTCAGCGCCGGCGGCCAGCAGCTCGGCTCCGTCTGGGGACACGGCAGCTACCTCGCGCCCGACTGGTCGGCCGACTGGCTGCACCGCGAAGCGCTGGCCCTGCGCGAGATCTACGCCACCAAACAATTCGGCAAACCGTTCGCGCAGCTCGACTTCGAGCAGCAGGCCGCGCTGGGCGAACGCCTCAAGCGTGAAATGCGCGCCAACACCTGGGACGCGCGCACCGGCATCATCACCCTCTCGCCCGAACGCGCCCAGGCCGTGCGTGAAGTCGCCACCCACTACAGCGCCCTGTTCGGCGCCGACCCCGCTCTCGACGTCCTGCGCGAGCAAT
Source organism: Massilia aquatica (assembly GCF_011682045.1). GTDB lineage: Bacteria > Pseudomonadota > Gammaproteobacteria > Burkholderiales > Burkholderiaceae_D > Telluria_A > Telluria_A aquatica. The sequence continues at coordinate 1,399 of NZ_VVIW01000024.1, forward strand.
ACGCCATGAGTTCGGGCAGCCTGACCGATCCCGACGACCTGCGCGCCCTGCCCGCCTTTATCTTCTGGTCGTCGTGGTCGGCGGCCGCCGACCGTCCGGGCGAAACCGCGATCAGCTACACCAGCAACTGGCCGCACGAACCGCTGGTCGGCAACGCCCCCACCGCCGGCGCCGGCATCTGGTCGATCGCCAGCATCATCCTGATGATCGCCGCGATCGCCGCCATGATCTTCTACCACGGCCGCGCCCACGAAGGCGACGACCCCGCGCCGCCGAAGACCGACCCGCTGTTCGACATGAAGCCGACCGCCTCGATGCGCGCCACCCGCAAGTACTTCTGGGTCGTCATCGCGCTGGTGCTGGCACAGGTCGGCATGGGCATCATCACCGCCCACTATGCGGTCGAAGGCCAGAGCTTCTTCGGCTTCCCGCTCGGCCAGATCCTGCCGTTCACCGTCAGCCGCACCATCCACACCCAGTTCGCCGTGCTGTGGATCGCCACCGCCTGGCTGGCCACGGGCCTGTACATCGCTCCCGCCATCTCGGGGCACGAACCGAAGTACCAGGCGCTCGGCGTCAACGTCCTGTTCTACGCGCTGCTGTTCATCGTGGCCGGTTCCACCGTCACCGGCTGGCTCGGCACCCTGCAACACATGGGCAACGACTACAGCTTCTGGATCGGCAACCAGGGCCTCGAATTCACCAGCATGGGCCGCGTGTGGCAAATCCTGCTGTTCGTCGGCCTGCTGATCTGGGTCCTGCTGCTCGGTCGCGGCCTCATGCCCGCCCTGCGCAAGCCATCCGAGAGCCGTGGCCTGATCGCCATGGTGTTCCTGGCAGCCCTGTGCATCGGCGGCTTCTACGCCACCTCGCTCACCTGGGGTCCGCGCACCCACTACGCCATGGTTGAATACTGGCGCTGGTGGCTGGTCCACCTGTGGGTCGAAGGCTTCTTCGAAGTATTCGCCACCGCCGTCATCGCCCTGCTGTTCACGCGCCTCGGCCTGATCGCCGCGTCCACCGCCAACAGCGCCATCATTCTGGAGACCATCGTGTTCCTGTTCGGCGGCATCCTGGGTACCTTGCACCACCTGTACTTCACCGGCACGCCGACGTTTGTGATCGCCATCGGCGCCATGTTCTCGGCACTGGAAGTGGTACCGCTGGCGATGATCGGCGTCGAAGCATGGCGCAATTACCAGCGCTCGAAAGCGGCGCCCTGGGTGCAAGCCTACAAATGGCCGATCCTGTGCTTCATCGCCGTCGGTTTCTGGAACGTGGTTGGCGCCGGACTGCTTGGTTTCACCATCAACACCCCGATCGCGCTGTACTACATGCAAGGCATGAACATGACCGCCGCCCACGGCCATGCAGCGCTGTTCGGCGTGTACGGCATGCTCGGCATCGGCCTGATGTTGTTCTGCCTGCGCGGCCTGACCGAGCGCGCCGCCTGGTCCGACAAACTGCTCGCCCCCATGTTCTGGAGCCTGAACATCGGCCTGGCGATGATGGTCTTCATGTCGCTGGTTCCTTCCGGGATCTACCAGGCCTGGGCCAGCGTCACGCAAGGCACCTGGTTTGCCCGCTCGCCGGAAGTGGTGCACTCGACGGTGATGGAAACGCTGGTCTGGCTGCGCGTGCCGGGTGACGTGGTGTTCGCGGCCGGCTGCGGCTTCCTGGCGCTGTTCGCCATCAAGCTCGCCACCGGGGCGCGTGGCAGCAATGTCGTCGTCGGCTCGGTCGTCCCGGGCAAACGCTAAGTCAGCCTTCCCCCGGCGGGCACTTCCAGCCGGGGTTTGCATCGATTACACTATCAGGAGTAACAACATGACACACGCAGTTTTTTCGACCGCTTCCATTGGTCTTTACCCGTTCGACGCGCGCGGCGTGGCCAAGCGCTTCCGGCACGCCGCCATTTTCGGCGCGCTGGCCGCGCTGGAGCCGGGCGAGACCATGCGCTTTTATAACGACCACGACCCGCTGCCGCTGCTGGCGCAGATCGAGGCCCATTTCGGTTCGCGCGTAACGATCGCCTATGTGGCGCGCGCGCCGGGCGAAATCATCATCGACTTCGGGATCGCCTGAAGGGAAAGAACAAAGAATGGGTTACCTGGCCGTCAAACACCTGCATATGAGCTGCGCGGCGCTCAGCATCTTCCTGTTCGCGCTGCGCGGCGTGTGGATGCTGCGCGACTCGCCCCGGCTGGGGCAGCGCTGGGTCAAGAGCGCGCCGCATGTCGTCGATTCGGTGCTGCTGGCCAGTGCCATCATCATGGTGGTATGGAGCGGCCAGTATCCGTTTGTGCAGCCGTGGCTGGGCGCCAAGGTGGTGGCGCTGGTGGTCTACATCGGGCTGGGCGTGGTTGCGCTCAAGCCGGGGCGCCCGAAAAGCGTGCGCGCCATTGCCTTCGGCGCGGCGCTGCTCACGGTCTTCTATATCGTCGCGGTTGCGCTGACACGACGCGTATTGATCGTTGGGTAGTGGTGGTTCGCATCACATCAACGCGATGTCTCGACAAGAATGTTCATGCCACTACGGCGTATCTTACGATAGCCTGGAAGCGACGACTGAGCAAATGAAACTCGGATTTGTGCATGAGGGAACGCTCCGGGACGTCAAATGCAAAACGGTTCGGGGACGAAAATTGGCAACGGTGAAGCGCTGGGAATGATTTTTCTTGGTGTTTTAGCTGTCGTCGGCATGGGACTGTACGACCTTTACAAACCTGCTAAAGAAACAGCTAAAGTCGTAACACAGGTAGCAAGCTGCGGAAAAAACGATTTGCAGTGCCGGGGAAGCAATACGCTGGGTAGCGCTGCGGTCTACTGCCGTTCACACGTCGAACGTTTGGCAACGCATGCGGTCAGGTGGACCGACAAAGCGCTGGAGCCTAAGTTCTCGCGATTTCGTTGGCGAGATCCGGTCGCAGGAGAAATTACCTATATCGGTGACAAAATTGAATTCCAAAATGGATTCGGCGCCTACACGCCAATTATCTATGAGTGTGACCTCGCTGCAGATGAAAAAACCGTACTTGACGTAAGGGTCCAAGAAGGACGTCTGCACTAAATCGCTTTTGCGTCGAGCGCGACCTGGTGTTCGCCGGCTTCGGTCCAGCGCGGATCATTCCATGAACCATCGGGTGACCAAGCCCATGCTCAACTTCAAATTGTTCCGGTCCGCCAGTTCCATGCTGGCTGGAATTGAGCTGATGCACATGATCCGAAAAGGGCAATTCGGGATCGACGGCGCCGATGCGATGCCATTCGTCGACCAATTTTTTACGCTCGCAGGGATGGTCCGCCCAGTTTGAGGGCCACAGTGCCGTTCCAGGAAAATTCCGTCCTTCGTTCAACAATGCGACAGAACCCGGCCCACTGGCGACTCGCCAGAATGCCTTGAAATACAATCTACATCAAGGAATTTCCAGAACGCAAACCTTAGCATTCTGATGACGGCTGCCTTTTGCAACGTCCAACAGAAAAAGAAAAGGTTTTATCATGCGCTCGCTTCCTCTCCGCCTCGCCGGCACCTGCCTGGCTACCGTTTCCGCCCTCCTTACGCTGCAAGCCCTGCCGGCCGTGGCCGCCGAACCGGCGCTGCCCGTCATCCACCAGGAACTGCTCGCGCCGCCCGCGCTGCCGCCGCAAATCACGCGCAAGACGCCGGCGCGCGTGGTCGTCAACCTGACCGTCGAGGAAATCGAACGCGAGATCGCACCGGGCACGCGCTACACCTTCTGGACCTTCGGCGGCACCGTCCCCGGCAAGATGATCCGCGTGCGCGAAGGCGATACGGTCGAACTGAACCTGCAAAACCTGGCCGGTAACAAGCTGCCCCACAATATCGACCTGCACGCGGTCACCGGTCCCGGTGGCGGCGCCGGGCAAACCCTGATCGCACCGGGCAACCAGGCCAGCTTCACCTTCAAGGCGCTGGCACCGGGCCTGTACGTTTACCACTGCGCCACCGCGCCGGTCGGCATGCACGTCGCGAACGGCATGTACGGCATGATCCTGGTCGAACCCAAGGAGGGCATGTCCAAGGTCGACAAGGAGTACTACGTCATGCAGGGCGACTTCTACACCACCGGCGGCTACCGCGCTCCCGGCCTGCAAGGCTTCGACATGCAGAAAGCGATCGACGAGCGCCCGACCTACGTGCTGTTCAACGGCGCCGACGGCGCACTGACTGGCCAGGGCACGCTGACCGCCAAGGCGGGCGACAAGGTGCGCATGTTCTTCGGCGTGGGCGGACCGAATACGGTGTCGAGCTTCCACATCATCGGCGCCATCTTCGACAAGGTCTATACCGAAGGCGGCAAGCATTTCCAGGAAAACGTGCAGACCACGCTGGTACCGGCGGGCGGTTCGACCATCGTCGAATTCGTGCCCAAGGTGCCGGGCAACCTGACCTTGGTCGACCACTCGCTCACGCGCGCCTTCAACAAGGGCGCGGTCGGCCTGATGGCGGTCAGCGGACCTGAGCGGCTTGACCTCTACGGCAAAGGCGTCAAGACCGCGCTAAACGGCGCCAAGCCGCCTGCCGTAGCGGCCAAGGCGCCACCGGTGCCGGCAGCGACCAGCGCGCAGCGCGTGCGCGGCAAGTCGGTCTACGATAACACCTGCGCGGCCTGCCATCTGCCGGACGGGAAAGGCGTTCCCGGCGTCTTCCCGCCGCTGGCCAATTCCGACTTTTTCCAGGAGCGGCCTTACGAAATGGCGCATATCGTGCTGCATGGCCGCAGCGGAGAGCTGGTCGTCAACGGCGAGCATTACAACTCGGTCATGCCGGCGCAGGATCTCGATGACGACGATGTCGCCGCCGTCATCAATTACGTCAGCACCGACATGAACGGCGGCAAAGCCGTCATCACGCCGGCCCAGGTCAAGCAGATGCGCCAGGTCAAAGCCAACTGACCGCGCCATGAAACGTCACCTGATCACGTTTGCCTGTGCGGCGCTGCTGGGCGGCGTCGCCGCCGCAGGCGAGTATGTGGCCCTGCCCGGCGGCGCGCTGCGCTCCGTCATGCCGGCCGACGGCAAGGATGCCCCGGCCATCGTGGCGCCGTTTTCGATGCGCAGCGCGCAGGTCAGCAACGCCGAATTCCGCCAGTTCGTGCTGGCGCATCCGGAGTGGCAGCGCGTCCAGGCGCCGGCGGTGCTGGCCGCGCCCACTTACCTGGCGGCGTGGCGCGGCGCCGCCGATCATGGCGCGCTGGCGCCGGACGCGCCGGTCACCAATGTCAGCTGGCACGCGGCGAACGCCTTTTGCGCCAGCGAAGGCGCGCGCCTGCCGCGCTGGCACGAATGGGAATACGCCGCCGCGGCCGACGCCACCCGTGCCGACGCCCGCGACGATCCCCAATGGCTGGAGCACATCCTCAACTGGTATGCCCATCCGGCCAGCACGCCGCCGTCGCGGGTGCGCGCCAATGCCCCGAATTTTTACGGCCTGTACGACATGCACGGCCTGGTGTGGGAATGGGTCGAGGACTACAGCGCGCTGTTCGTCAGTGCCGATAGCCGCAGCCAGGACCCGCGCAAGCAGCTCGATTACTGCGGCGGCGCGGCGCTCTCGCTGGGCGACCGCCGCAACTACGCGGTGCTGATGCGCATCGCCCTGCTGGCCGCGATGGAAGGCGCGCAGGATGGCGGCTACCTGGGCTTTCGCTGCGCGCGCGACGCCGCCAATACACCCCATCCGAAAGACTCACCATGAACACCTTCAATCCCGTGCGCCGCGCGCTCTTGCGCGCGAGCGTGCTGGCCGCCAGCGTTATCGCGGCCCCGCTGGCGCACGCCGATGCGCTGCCGGCCGATTCGCTGTACCGCCTTTCGGTCCCGCTCAAGGACAGCCAGGGGCGCCAGTTCGACTGGCGCGCGCTGGCCGGCCGCCCGCTGCTGGTGACCATGTTCTACGGCGACTGCAACGCGGCCTGCCCGATCATCATCGAAAACCTGCGCCGCACGGTCGACGCGGTCAAGCCCGCACCGGACCGGCTGGCGGTGCTGATGGTCAGCCTGGACCCGCTGTACGACACGCCAGGCTCGCTGGCCGACCTGGCCAGATCGCACAAGCTCGATCCGGCCATCTTCCGCCTGGCGGTGGCCGCCAACGAAACGCATACGCGCGCCATGGCCAGCGCATTGCAGGTCAAGTACCGCGCCGTCACCAAGGGCGAAATCAACCACACCACGCGCGTGTGCCTGCTCGACGCCGGGGGCAAGCTGCTCGCAAGCAGCACGCAGCTCAGCCCTCTGCCCGACCCCGCGTTTGTCGCCCAGATCCGGCTCGCGGTCAAATAGCCGGCCCCGAAACCAACCTGGATCAAGGATTTTAAAGACGCGCGAAAACTTCGTTGACCACACTATATACAGTCACTAACCTCTCTCCATGCACTACATCTTGTGCCTCATGGAGAGCAAATGATCAATCCACCGCTTCACTTCCCCACCCACATCCGCAAGCGCGACGGCGCCGTCAAGCCGTTCGACGCCAGCCGCATCAAGTCGGCCATGCAGCGCGCCGCGCAGGCCAGCGGCGAGTTCGATGCCGGCACCGCCCACCGTCTGACCTGGAACGCGGTGCTGCCCGCGCTGTCGGCACTGGGCATGGACACCCCCGGCGTCGAGCAAGTCCAGGACATGGTGGAAAGCGCCCTGTTCGACGCCGGCCACCGCGCCACCCTGCGCGCCTTTGTCGTGTATCGCGAGCAGCACCACGGACTGCGGCGCGACCGCAAAAGCCTGATCGACGTCGAAGCGTCGATGAACGAATACCTGGAGCAGCGCGACTGGCGCGTCAACGCCAACGCCAACCAGGGCTACTCGCTGGGCGGCCTGATTCTCAATGTCTCGGGCAAGGTGATCGCCAACTACTGGCTCGACCACGTGTATCCGCCCGCCGTGGGCGCGGCCCACCGCAGCGCCGACCTGCACATCCACGATCTCGACATGCTGGCCGGTTACTGCGCCGGCTGGTCGCTGCGCACACTGCTGCACGAAGGCTTGAATGGCGTGCCGGGCAAGATCGAATCGGCGCCGCCGAAACACATGTCGAGCGCCATCGGCCAGATCGTCAACTTCCTCGGCACCTTGCAAAATGAATGGGCGGGCGCCCAGGCATTCAGCTCTTTCGACACCTACATGGCGCCGTACGTGCGCGTCGACTCGCTCAGCTACGAGAGCGTCAAGCAGTACATCCAGGAGCTGATCTACAACCTGAACGTCCCCTCGCGCTGGGGCACCCAGACGCCGTTCACCAACCTCACCTTCGACTGGGTATGCCCGGAAGACCTGCGCGAGCAGGTGCCGCACATCGCCGGCGCCGACATGCCGTTTACCTATGGCGACTTGCAGGGCGAGATGGACATGATCAACCGCGCCTACATCGAAATCATGATGACCGGCGACGCCAAGGGCCGCGTGTTCACTTTTCCGATCCCGACCTACAACATCACCGAGGACTTTGCGTGGAACAGCCCGAACGCGGAACTGCTGTTTGAGATGACGGCGCGCTACGGCCTGCCCTACTTCCAGAACTTCCTCAACTCCGAACTGAAGCCGAACATGATCCGTTCGATGTGCTGCCGCCTCCAGCTCGACCTGCGCGAACTGCTCAAGCGCGGCAACGGCCTGTTCGGATCGGCCGAACAAACCGGCTCGCTCGGCGTGGTGACCATCAACTGCGCGCGCCTGGGCTACCTGCATGCGGACGACGAGGAAGGCCTGTTCGAGGCGCTCGACCGCCTGCTCGACCTGGGCCGCGACAGCCTGGAAATCAAGCGCAAGGTCATCCAGCGCCACATGGACAATGGCCTGTTCCCGTACACGAAGCGCTACCTCGGCACCTTGCGCAATCACTTCTCGACCCTGGGCGTGAACGGCGTCAACGAGATGATCCGCAATTTCACCTGGGGCGAGCACGATATTGCAAGCGACTGGGGCCACGCCTTCGCCCTGCGCCTGCTGGACCACGTGCGCGCGCGCATGCTCGAATTCCAGGACCAGACCGGCCATATGTACAACCTCGAAGCGACGCCCGCCGAAGGCACCACCTACCGTTTCGCGCGCGAAGACCGCAAGCGCCATCCGGACATCCTGCAGGCCGGCACCGACGCCATGCCCTACTACACCAACTCCTCGCAACTGCCGGTCGGCTTTACCGACGACCCGTTCGAGGCGCTGGAGCGGCAGGACCCACTGCAGCGCAAGTACACCGGCGGCACCGTGCTGCACCTGTACATGAGCGAACCGCTGTCGAGCGCCGACGCCTGCCGGCAGCTGGTCAAGCGCGCCCTTGGCCGCTTCGGCCTGCCCTACATCACGGTCACGCCCACCTTTTCGATCTGCCCCAAGCACGGTTATCTGGGGGGCAGCCATCCATTTTGTCCCAAATGCGATCTTGACCTGATCGCGCGCAAGCAACGCGAACTTGCCTAAACACTTTGCGTAACCACTAAAGGAGTTATCCATGTCAGACCTGAGCCAAGCCGTATTTTTCGTACCCCAAACCATCACCCTCACCGATGCCGAACGCCAGCCGTGTGAAGTCTGGACCCGCGTGATGGGTTATCACCGCCCGGTGTCGTCCTTCAATACCGGCAAGAAGGGCGAGTTCCACGAACGTACCTGGTTCAACGAGCGCGCCATTGCGGCGCGCAGCTAGCGTGGGCGCCGGCGCGCTGCGGGTGGGCGGGGTCACCGCCTTTACCGCGACCGATTTCCCCGGCAAACTGGCGGCCGCGGTGTTCATTCAGGGCTGCCCGTGGCGCTGCGGCTACTGCCACAATCCGCACTTGCAGCCGCGCCGGCGCGGGCCGCACTCGTGGGCCGACGTGATGGCGCTGCTAGTGCGGCGCGCCGGCTTGCTCGACGGCGTGGTGTTCAGCGGCGGCGAGCCGACCATGGACCCGGCGCTGCCGTTTGCCATGACGGCGGTGCGCCAGATCGGCCTTGCGGTCGGGCTGCACACCGCGTGCATCTACCCGCGCCGGTTGAAGGAAGTGCTGCCGCTGGTCGATTGGGTGGGGTTTGATATCAAGGCCCCGTTCGACGCGTATCAGAGGGTGACGGGCGTGGCCGGCAGCGGCGAGCCGGCGCGTGCTTGCCTGGAGATGATCGTCGCCAGCGGCGTGGCGCATGAGTGCAGGACCACGCTGCATCCGGCGCTGTTGTCGGAAGCCGAGGTTGAGGGCTTGGCCGGTACGCTGGCCGGTGCGGGAGTGCGCAATTACGCCATCCAGACCTTCCGCGCGCAGGGCTGCGCCGATGCCGGCTTGAATGCGACGGCGGGTACTGTCATGAGCGCAGCGGCGCTGCAACGCATCGGGGCGCGCTTCGAGACCTTCGTACTGCGGCCCGCGTAAGACAGGCACCAAGTTCCAACCCGTTACGATCCGTCGTCTCCGGCACTGCCGGAGACGACGGATCTACGGGTTTCGTCCTAAAAGCCTGGCATCGGTGCGCAACTGTTCCGCCAATTGATCGGCGTGCGCCTTGTCAAAGTCGGCATGCATCTTCTTGCGCACCCCAAGTTCACTGAGCAGCACATGCTGGTCCGGCACCACGCCATGCTGCGCCAGGCACTGGCGCGCGCACGCGAGCGGACAACCGTCGATCGCCAGCACCGGGCGCCCCGAGCGGGCCAGCCTGACCAGCGGCGCCACGCCGCCGCCCACGCCGGCGATGCACGACATTTCAGCCGCGCCGTTGCGGTCGAGCGACAGCGCCAGGTAATTGGCCATCTGCGCCGCGCTCGAACATCCCGAACACGAATACACCAGCGGCAGCACCGCCCTGTCGGTACCCATCATCAACCTCCCTTACATGGCAGAACCCCGGCGCCAGCGCGCCGGCAGCAAACGCTCCGGATCGAACAGCGCAACGTCAATCGCGTCGAGCGTGTTCTTCACCAGCAGCCCCAGTTCGGTGTCGCCCTCCATTGTCAGGCGACGTGCAAAAAACAGTGTGTCCGGATCTTCGCGGCGCTGCGCCAGCAGCAAAAAGTCGCGCGCGCTGGCGCCGATCGACAGGTCCGGCTTCTGCTGCGGCGCAATTGCCACGAAGCGCGATCCGTGCCAGCTCACATCGAAGCGCAGGCCGGCATCGTTGACGACGATGCAAATCGAGCGATTCTGCATGGCCGCACGCACGTCACCGGGCAGGTGCGGCCCGAGCACGCGCGTCAAGCCGGCTGCAAACAGCAGCGAACCGGGAAAACGCGGCAGGCGCCCAAGCACGCCGGCCAGCGGCTTGGGCAACAGCGGATACGCGTGCGGCTTCATGCTGCCTCCCGCTTGTCGAACGCCATGCCTGGTTTACCGTGCCAGTAGCCGTCGCAGGCTGCCGCCGGCATCAACGGCGCCAGGACCGCCTGCGCCTGGACCGTGTCGATCTGGCCGTGGCGCGCGCGGTCGAACAGCGCCACCACCGCGTCGGTATGCTGCGCCTGTGGGCTGATACGCAGCACGTCCACGCCCATCGACGCCAATACCGTCATTTCGCCCAGCAGGTTATACACCAGGTGCGACTGGATCTGGGTGCCGTTCAGGATCAAAAAGGTATCGGCGTCGCGCGTGCGCAGTTCCAGTCCGTCCGGGTGCGCCATGCAGCTGAACTGGCAATCGTCCTTGCCCAGGTTGCGGTGGCGCGCCGTAAAGCAGCGCGCGGAAAACGCCAGCGGCATGCGCCCGTAGGCGAATACCTCGGTCTCCAGCCCCGCCGGGCGGCTTTGCTGCATCGTCGCCAGTGCGGCGCGGCCCATCTCCAACGGCATGACCCAGCGCCGTGCGCCCAGTTGCGCCATCAGCGCCACGCTGTCTTCGTTGTACAGGTTCAGGTGCGGGCCGGCCACGAACGGCAGCGTGCCGTCCAGGCAGTGCACCGCGCCGATATCGTTCGCTTCGATCGCAAAGCGCCCGTTGGAGGTGAGTTTGCGCAGGTTGGCCAGGTCGCTGCCCGATTCGAGCAGGGCCTGGGTCGAGAGCACCACCTCCTTGCCGGCGTCGGCCAGCATGGCTGCGAGCGAGAGCCAGTCGGGCAGGCGCAGCTCGTGGCGGCGCGAGCACACCGTTTCGCCAAGGTAGACGATATCGACCGAGCTTGCCGCCACTGATTCGTAGAATGCCATCATCGTATCGCGCGGCCAGTAGTACAACACCGGTCCGAGGGCCAGTTTCATCATCGTGCCTCCCTTATTTCCATGAGCGGTGGTAGGCGCCCAGCGTGTGCTGCTGCCCCTCCGCCACCTTGTTCAGATCTGCCATCCATGCCTGTTTGGCCGAAAACCGCAGCGGACTGGCGTGGTACTGGTCAATCGCTTCGCGCCACACGCGCGTTACCTGCGCCACGTAGGCGGGACTGCGCTGGCGCCCTTCGATCTTGATCGCGCTTACGCCCAGTTCGATCAACTGCGGTAGCAGTTCCAGCGTGTTCAGGCTGGCCGGCTCCTCGATCGCGTAAAACTGTTCGCCGGCGACGTCGAAGCGTCCCTTGCACAGGGTTGGATAATTGGCCTGCTCGCCGTCGGCGTAGCGGTCGATCAGCACATCGTTCAGGCGCGACTCCAGTCCGGCCGGAGTCTGCTGCCAGCGCACCGCCTTGGCCGGCGAACACACGCCATGCGTGTTGGGCGACTCGCCCGTGGCGTACGACGACAGCGCGCAGCGCCCTTCGACCATCACGCACAGGCTGCCGAAGCCGAAGACCTCGATTTCGACCGGCGTATTGCGCACGACCTGCTCCACCTGCGCCACCGACAGCACCCGCGGCAGCACCGCGCGCGCAATGCCGAAGTGGCGGTGGAAGAAGTTGATGGCCTCGTAATTGGTGGCCGAACCCTGCACCGACAGGTGCAGCCGCAGCGCCGGATAGCGCTCGGCGGCGTAGCGCATCAGGCCCGGGTCGGCCAGGATGATGGCGTCGATGCCGGCGCCGGCGGCGCGGTCGATGGCGCGCCGCCACAAGGCGCCGGCGGCCGGCTGCGGATAGGTGTTCAGCGCCAGCAGCACCTTGCGCCCACGCGCGTGGCTGTAGGCGATGCCCTGTTCGATCGCGGCTTCGTCGAAGTTCAGGCCGGCGAAGTTGCGGGCGTTGGTCGCATCGCGAAAACCGAGGTAGACGCAGTCGGCGCCATTGTCCACGGCCGCCTTGAGGGCCGGCAGGCTACCGGCCGGGCACACCAGTTCGAACGGCGTGGCGCCGTCGGAGGAATTTGACATCATGTTCATTCGTCGTAAGGTGGGGGACTGCACTGTAGCCCGGCGGCCGTCCTAAAATCTTTGACCTGCATCAAGGATTTTTGGACTGCGAAGCGGCGACAATGACGCCATGCACAAACAGCAGGAGAGGACGATGGACACAATCGGAAGCTATCTCGAAGCCGACCATGTGCGCTGCGACGCGCTGTTCGCAGACGCGCGGCGCGCGGTGCGCAAGGGCCTGTGGCGCGAAGCGGGGCATGCATTCGCCACCTTCTGCCACGCGCTCGAACGGCATTTGCTGATGGAGGAGCGGATCGTGTTTCCGGCGTTTGAAAGAGCCATCGGCGCCGCCAGCGCGCCCACCGCATCCATGCGCAGCGAGCACCTGCGCATTCGCGGCGTAGTGCAGCGCTTGTCGAACTCGCTGCGCGAACGCGACACCGAAGCCTTCCTCGATCATGCCAATACGCTCGGCATCGTGCTGTACCAGCACAGCGAAAAGGAAGAAGGCGTGCTCTATCCAATGATCGAGCGGGTGCTGGCGCCGAGCCGCCACAAGCTGGTGGCGGCCATGCGGGACTTCGGTGCGCTGGACCAGATGGCCAGCGCCGCATGAACGCCACCAGCCCGCAAACCCACCACATCGACGTGCGCGGCCTGGAGCCGCCCGAGCCGCTCGAACGCGTGCTCGATGCGCTCGACCGCCTGCCCGAAGGCGACCACCTGTGCATGCTGATCGAACGCGAACCGCGCCCGCTGTACCGCATCCTGTCGCAAAACGGCTACGGCCACGCCACCACGGCGCTGCCCGACTACCTGTACGAAGTGCGCATCTGGCGCCGCGTGCCGGCCGCCTGACCCATGCAGCGCACCCTCTCGCTCGAACAATCGCCGCCGCTCGGCGCGGTGCTGCGATTTTTTCTGGCCACGCCGCTGTTCGCGCTGCTGGCCGCCGCGCTGCTGCTGTGGCAGGGCGCGCCGGCGCTGGCCTCGCGCTGGTCGCCGGCCACGCTGGCGCTCACCCACCTGCTCACCCTCGGCACCCTGGGCATGGCCATGACCGGCGCGCTGATCCAGATTCTGCCCGTGGTGGCCGGCGTGTCGCTGCCGCGTGCGCGCATCCTGGCGCCGGGCGTGCATGCGTTGCTGGCCGGCGGTACGGCCGCCTTGTGCTGCGCCTTCCTGTTCACGCAGCCCTGGCTGTTCGGACTCGCGCTGGCCCTGCTGCTGCCCGGCTTTGGGTGGCTGATCGGCGCTCTCACAGTCGCCTTGTGGCAGATGCCGCCGCCCGGCGCGATCCCGATGACGGCCACCGTCCGGCTGGCGCTCGGCAGCCTGATCGTGACGGTGACGCTTGGCGCGCTGATGGCGTGGGCCTTCGCCTGGCCGGCCCAGGCCGCGCCGCTGCCGCTGATGCTGGTCACCGACCTGCATGCGCTGTGGGGTGTGTTCGGATGGGGCGGATTGCTGCTGGCCGGGGTATCGTTCCAGGTGGTGCCGATGTTCCAGGTCACGCCGCTGTACGACAAACCGCTGCCGCAAGTGCTGGGCGTAGCGATCTTTTTGCTGCTGGTGCTGTGGAGCGTGAGCGCCACCGCCCTGCGCGCGCGCCTGCCCTGGATCGACGCGCTGGCCAGCGCGCTGGTACTTAGCGCCTACGGCATCTTCGCGCTGGCCACCCTGCGCCTGCTGGCGCGCCGCAAACGAGCGCAGGCCGACGCCATGACCCTGTTCTGGCGCCTGGCCATGGCCAGCATGCTCGCCTGCGCGGCGCTGTGGGCGCTGCCGGCCGGCGTGGCGGGCGATGGCCGCACCCTGGCAATGGGCGTGCTGATGCTGGTGGGGTTTTTGTACTCGACGATCAACGGCATGCTGTACAAGATCGTGCCCTTCCTGGTCTGGCGTGAGCTGCAGGAACGCGCCGCCGAAGGCCAGCGCGCCCCGGCCATCAAGACGCTCATTCGCGACGAGGTGGCGCAGCGCCAGTTCTGGCTGCATGCCGCAGCCCTGGCCCTGCTACTGGCGGCCTGCTGGTGGCCGGCGCTGCTGGCGCGCCCGGCGGCCGTGGCCATGGGCCTGTCGTCCGGCTGGCTGCTGGTGAATTTGTCAGTAGCGCTGCGGCGCGGCTACAGTTCGATGGTCACCAGCGTGTCGCACAGCGCCGTGGACGGAAAATCCGTGGTGCGGTAGCGCGGTGGATAGCTGGAGTCAAACAGAACCAGGGCGCCGGTCTTGCTCGCCAGTTCGTCCCAATGTACGGCAACCATCCCGAGCGGCTGGCCGTCCGCATCGAGCCGGTTCAACACCACCATGTCGGTCTTCGGCAGCAGGGTCGCAACGTCCTCGGTCCAGACGCTCATCGTCACCAGCTTGCCGTCGGGGCCGCGCATCAATTCGCAACCCGCGACGTAAATGTCGATCCCTTTGCGTTCGTGGAATTTGTCGATCCTTTCTTTCTGCAGGCGGTAGTCGAAGGCCATCGTCTTCAGCTGCAGCGGCATGAGCGCGGCGGCCACCTGTTCATCGGGCACGTACTGCACCGGCCGGCCGTTCTGGAAACGGTACATCAGCGTCGACACCTGCCGTGCTTCCTCTTCCCCAAAACGCTGCGCCAGGTCGACCATGGCCAGCATGCCTGCGAGGTTGTTGGCGCAGGTGGCAAGCAGGCATCCGCGCGTGGGAATCATCATGACCGGCTCGCCGCCCAGGTCCAGCTGGTACACCAAGTCCGGCAGCAGCAGGCGCGAGGTATCATAAGAATCGCTCCAGGTACCGACAAACACCCCCGGCGCGACTTGTTCAAAACGCGATACGCTGCGCTCGCGCAGATTGTCCAGCGCAATCGGCAGGCACTCCTCGATATTCACGCCCCACTCTTTCAGGGTCGCTGTGCCGAGCGTCTGGAGTGCGTGCTCGCCGTCGTGCGCCAGCATCAGCACCGTGTCGTCGCTGAACGGCAGCGCTGCCAGTGCATCGCCCGGGTCGTCGCTGCCGGCCAGCTGGTCGAGCCGCATGAACTCCGGCATGGCGCGATTGCGCAGGATCGGCAGCAGGTTTGCGCGGGCATCGGCCAGGCTCGTGGGAACCGTGGGCGGTGCAAACCCGGTGGCGTACTCGGCAATGATCTGCGCACGATCCCCCTTCGCTGCCCTGCAGTAGTCGTTGTAGGCGTTGTACAGGTTGATCACCCGGCTGCCATCGCTGCCGATGACCAGGCTGAAAGCGTCCTGATCGAAACGGATCGGCTCTGTGATGCCCTGCTGCCGGATGGTATCGCTCATCAGCGTGGCAAATTTGGCAGGTGTCGGCTTCAAGCTGAACAGGTCAATGATTCCCACGGGTGCCTCGCATGCGTAAAATTAATAGAATGAAATTCTAAACTACAGCGCGATGGGGGTCAGGGTTTCGCGCAAGGCCTGGGAGGGAAATTCGCCCGTGCGGTAACGCGGCGGATAAGTGGCGTCGAGCAGGGTCAGTGCGCCAGTCTTGTCCGCCAGCTCCCCCCACTCCAGCAGCAGCGATTCGCGCAGTTTCCCGCTGCCGTCGAGCCGGACCCGCACCACCACATCGGTTTTCGGCAGCAAGCTGGAGACGCCCTCGGTCCAGGTGCACATGGTGAACGCGCTTTCACCGGCACGTTGCAGCACTTTACAGCTGGAGACGAAGATATCGATCCCTTTGCGCCGATGGAATTTTTCGAGCAGCCCTTTCTGGAGCTCGTATTCGGATGCCAGTGATTGCGATTGAAACAATTTCAGCTGTCCGAACGGTACATCAGCGCCGACACCTGCCGCCCCTCCTGGTCCGCGCAACGCTGCGCCAGATCGACCATGGCCAGCATGCCCGCGATATTGTTGGCGGAGCTGGCGATCAGGCGCGAGCGCGTGGGCATCATCATCACCGGATCGGCGCCCAGGTTCAGCTGGTGCACGATATCCGGAAACAGCAGGCGCGAGCTGTCGTAGGTATCGTTCCAGGCGCTGAGAAAGACGCCCGGCAGCGCCTCGTCGAAGTTGCACACGCTGCGGTCGCGCAGATTGTCCAGCGCCGCAGCCAGGCATTCTTCGGCACTCACGCCCCACGCCTTCAGGTCGGACGCGGCGAGCGGCTCGACCGCGTGTTCGGTGTCGTAGCCGAGCATCAGCACCGCGTCCTCGCTGAACGGCAGCATCGCCCGCGCATTGTGCTCGCTGTCGTTGTCGGCCAGCTGCGTCAGGCGCAGCACCTCGGACATCGCGCGGCGGCGCAGGATCGGCAGCAAGCTTTGCCTGCACTGGGCGAACGTTGCCGGCTTGGGCGGCTGCGACGCTGCGGCGAGACAGACGTCGATCACCTTGGCACGCTCGCCCTTGCCTGCCTGGCAATAATCTGTGTAGACATTGTGCAAATACAGCACCCTTGTGTCATCGGTGCCGATGGTGAGGCTGAACGCCTCCGCATCGAAGCGAATCGGCTGCGTCTCTCCCCGCCGCCTGGCCGCGACCGTCATCATCGTGGCAAATCTGGCTGGCGCCGGTTTGGAGTTAAACAGGTCCAGGATGCCCACGGCCAGTCTCGCATAATGGTTAATATAGGGAAATTGTAGCTGCTTGCGGCACCAATCTCGCTCCCCTGGCTTAAGTTACGCTGAATACAAAGCCACACAGCAACACGACCGATATGAAATGTTATATCTTGACGCCTGGCGCCGAGCTCCCTTTGCGCAGTACAACCACGTGGTACACATGCCCGATCAAAATTTGCCTGTCGCCGCCCCCACCGCCCATCCGGACATCCTGTACGGGCCGGCCGAACCCTCCCTGCTGAAACACGAAATCCTGGCCGACCTGCTCGAAGCGAGCGCCCGCCGCGCGCCCGGCCAGATTGCGCTGATCTACCGCGAGCGCAGCCTGAGCTACGCCGAGCTGGACCAACTGGCCGATATCGGCGCCTCGCGCCTGATCGGCCTGGGCGTGCGTCCCGGCCATATTGTCGGCCTGTGGATGATGCGCGGCATCGAGTTGCTGGTCGCCCAGGCCGCCATCGCCAAGGCCGGCGCGGCCTGGCTGCCGGTCGACCAGGATACCCCGGTCGAGCGCCTCGCCGTCTGCGTGGACGACGCCAGCGCCATCGGCGTGGTGACCAGCGCCGCCTTTGCCGCCCAGCTGGCCGGCGGCGCCACCCCGGCCTGGTGCGCCGAAGACTTGCTGGCCCCGCTGGCGGACGGCGAATCAATGCAGCGCCGTGGCGAGGTCTCGCCCGACCAGCCTGCCTACGTCATCTACACCTCGGGCTCGACCGGCAAGCCGAAAGGCATCCTGATTACCCAGCGCAGCATCTGCCACTTCCTGCGCAGCGAAAACGCGGTGCTCGGCGTACGCGCGGAAGACCGCGTGTACCAGGGATTTTCGGTAGCCTTCGACATGTCGTTCGAGGAAATCTGGATTTCCTGGCTGGTCGGCGCCACGCTCTGGATCGGCCCCAAAGAGATTGCCGGCGACCCGGAAACGCTGCCGCGCATGCTGGTCGCCCACCGCGTGACCGTGCTGCACGCCGTACCGACCCTGCTGGCCCTGTTCGCGGAAGATGTGCCGGGCTTGCGCCTGATTAACCTGGGCGGCGAAATGTGCCCCGACGCCGTAGTCGAGCGCTGGTCCGCTCCCGGGCGCCAGATGTTCAATACCTACGGCCCGACCGAGGCCACCGTCTCGTGCAGCCTGGCGCGCCTGGAACGCGGGCGCGCGATCACCATCGGCACGCCGCTGCCCAACTATGGCCTGCTGGTCATCGGCACCGACGGCCCGGGCCTGGCCTTGCAGCCGCGCGGCACCACGGGCGAACTGTGCATCACCGGCCCGGGTCTTGCCGCCGGCTACCTTGGCCGGCCCGACCTGACCGATGAAAAATTCCTCGCCAACCCCTGGTCCAGCGGCCCGCACGACGCGCGCCTGTACCGCACCGGCGACCTGGCGCGCATCGACGCCGACGGCGAAGTGCAGTGCCTCGGCCGCACCGACGACCAGGTGAAAATCCGTGGTTTCCGCGTGGAACTGGGCGAAATCGAAGCCGTGCTGGCCCAGCAGGCGGGCGTGGGCACGGTCGCCGTGCTGCTGCGCAAGGACGATGGCATCGACCAGCTGGTCGCCTACCTGGTGGCGGCCGCCGGCGCCGGCGACGACGCCGTGTCCGGTCCCACCTTGCGCCGCGCCCTGGCCGGGCATTTGCCGGCCTACATGGTCCCGAGCCGCTACGAAGTCTTGCCGCTGATGCCGCGTCTTACGTCCGGCAAGATCGACCGCAAGGCGCTCAAGGCCATGCCGCTGGCCGCGCTGGCCGCCGCCGAGGGCTCGGACCAGCCCGAAACCCCGGCCGAAGACGCCCTGTTCAAGGCCCTGGCCGGCTTGTTCCCCGGAATGCCGATCCGGCGCGAAGCCGACTTTTTTACCGATCTGGGCGGGCATTCCCTGCTGGCGGCGCGGCTGGCCTCGGCCCTGCGCGCCGATCCGGCGTTTGCCCATGTCACGGTGCGCGATATCTATCAGCAGCGCCAGATCGGCAAGATCGCCATCGCCCTGATGGATGCGCCCGCCGCCGGCGCGCCTGAACCAGACTGGACGGCGCCGTCCGCCACCCGCCGCTGGCTCTGTGCGGCCGGCCAGGCGCTGGCCATTCCGCCGCTGGTCACCCTGCGCATGGCGCAGTGGCTGGCGCCGTTCTTTACCTATCACTTTTTCACGGGCGAACCGGGCGACTCGGTCGCGCTCGCCGTGGCCGCCTCGATCGGCGTGTTCTTGTTCGCCACGGTCATGGAATTCGTCATTGCGATTGTGGGCAAATGGCTGATCGCCGGGCGCCTGAAAGCCGGTTCCTACCCGCTGTGGGGCTGGACCTACTACCGCTGGTGGCTGGCCGACCGCCTGGTCGAGTCGGCCCCGGTCTACCTGCTCAGCGGCTCCTCGCTGTATGTGTGGTGGCTGCGCGCCCTCGGCGCCCGGGTCGGCAGCGAGGTGCTGGTCGGCTCGATCACCCTGCGCGCGCCGGACTTGCTCCACATCGCCGATGGCGTGAGCATCGGCAATGCCGTCAACTTCGAAAACGCCAGGGTCGAGCGCGGACGCCTGCTGCTGGGCGCGATTTCCCTGGGCGAAAACGCTTCGGTGTCGTCCTATGCTGTCATGGAAGGCAACACCTCGGTGGGCGCGCTCGGCCACCTCGAAGGCCAGGCCGCGCTGGCCGACGGCGCCAGCGTACCGGCGGCGCGCGTCTGGGGCGGTTCGCCCGCGCGCGACCAGGGTCCGTTCGTATCGAGCCTGCCGCCCCGGCCCAAGGTCAGCCCTGCGCGCCTGGCGGGCGAAGCGGTGTTTTTCGTGCTTGGCATCTTGCTGGTGACGACGGTGTTCTTCATGCCGGTGTTCCCGAGTTTTGTGCTGATCGACTGGCTCGACGAGATGGAAGTCATGCCCTGGCTGCAAGGCAACCAGGTCATGACCCAGCTGGTGCGCTACTTCCTGCTGGCGTTTCCGGCTTCCGCCGTGCTGATCGTACTGACCGCGCTGGTCTCGGCCGCAATCCGCTGGGGCGGCCTGCCGCGCCTGAAACCGGGCCGCTCTGCCGTCCACAGCAATATCTATTGTGCAAAGTGGCTGGTGAGCCATATCCAGGAATCCAGCCTGAACGTGCTGCACGGCATTTACGCGACTGTATTCGCACCGTTCTGGTACCGCCTGCTGGGCGCCAAGGTCGGGCGCGATGCCGAGATTTCGACCGCGCTCGGCGTGGTGCCCGACATGCTGACCCTGGGCGACGAAACCTTTATCGCCGATGCCGTCATGCTCGGAGACGAACACATCGACGGCGGCTGGATGACCATGCAGGCCACCGTGGTGTCG
Organism: Massilia aquatica; assembly: GCF_011682045.1. Lineage (GTDB taxonomy): Bacteria > Pseudomonadota > Gammaproteobacteria > Burkholderiales > Burkholderiaceae_D > Telluria_A > Telluria_A aquatica. Next base: position 21,473 of record NZ_VVIW01000024.1, read on the forward strand.
CACCGCAGCTTTGTCGGCAATGGCAGCTATATTCCCGATGGCACCATCCTGCCGGAGCGGGTACTGGTCGGCGTGCATACCCACGCGCCGGACAACGCGCGTATGGCCAGCGGCGACACCTGGCTCGGTTCGCCGGCGATCCACCTGCCGGCGCGCGAGCAGGTCAGCGGCTATCCGGAATGGCTGACCTACCGGCCATCGGCGCTGCGCCGTATCGGACGCACCTTGGTGGAAACGTTCCGCATCGTGGCGCCGCACGCGCTGGTCATTGCCGTCGGCTACACGGTGGTGCTCGACGTCATGCCGGCCGCGGCCGCCGGGCTGTGGGGCGAGGTGACCGTCGACCTGGCGCTGGCCGGACTGGTGTACGGCATCGGCAACTTCGTGTTCGTGCTCACGCTCAAATGGCTGCTGCTGGGCCACTACCGCAAGCGCTCGGCGCCGATGTGGACGCCGTTCGTGTGGCTGTCGGAAGGCGTGACCAATCTGTACGAAGGCATTGCCGTACCGAACTTCATGCGCTATCTGCGCGGCACGCCCTGGCTGCCGGTCGCGTTCCGCTTATTGGGATGCAAAATGGGGCGCGGCGTGTATCTGGACACCACCGATATCACCGAATTCGACTGCGTCTCGATCGGCGACTACAGCGAGCTCAACGCCCTGGCCTGCCCGCAGACCCACCTGTTCGAAGACCGCGTGATGAAGATCGACCATGTCGAGATTGGCAGCAAGGTCACGATGGGGCCGCGCAGTTCCGTGCTCTACAGCGCCAAGGTGGGCGACAATGCCCGTCTCGGCCCGCTGACCCTGGTGATGAAGGGCGAACACATTCCGGCAGGCACCAGCTGGGCGGGTTGCCCGGCGGCGCCTGCGCGTGTTGCAAATGCGGCATCGGCAACATAAACTGTCAGACTCATTCCGTTACCAGAAAGCACCCCATGGCGAACCGTGCGTACCTGTTTGAGGGGGATGAGCCGATCGCACTCGAACTGCCATGCACGAGCGTGGAGAGGGCAGTGGAGAACCTGTCGCGGGCATTGCCGCACTTCGAGGCCATTGCCGGCGACAAGGAGATCGGCAAGGCCCACTGGCAGAGGGCGATGGACACGCTGACAGCGCTGCCGCTACCCGCCTTGGCCATGAATGCGCTCGAATTCACCTGGCTGGGCAAACCGCTGGCGTTTGCGGCATCGATCAAGCAAGCATGCGGCGGCGGACCGGCGGCAATCGCACAGATCAAACAACTCTCCTGCTACAAGGACGGCGGCGCGCCAATGCGCTCGCGTTCGACGGTGGATTCCACCAGCGCGCCCCCTGACTTGATCCGCCTCAAACCGGGGTCAGAGCCTGATGCCGTCAAGTTAAGCGGATTTTTGGCCACTAACGAAAAACCGTCGTTCCCGCGCAGTGAACTGACGGACCTTAAGCTCACGCCATTAGGTTCAAACCCCGGTTTGAGCTGGATCAAGGATTGGGTGGCTTGGCCAGGCTGGCCACCAGCGCATCGGCCAGTTCCCGCACCACCGCATGACGCTTGCGCGCTTCGGAGCGCTTTTTCGACTGGATTTGCTCCATGTCGGGTTCCGGCACCGGCTCGCAGGCAATCGTATAATCGCCATCGGCACGGCGCTCGGCTCCCAGTTCGTTCCACATCTGATCGTAGTCGGCCATCACCTTGCCACGTCGAATTGCACCGTGTACAACCCGGTTCGCATTCCCAACCAGCCGCACGCGACTGCAACCGACAGCATGGCCCAGCTGCCGCACCAGGGTCACCAGCAAATGCTTGGGCCGTGCGCCGTGCAACTCGCGCGTTGCCGTGCGGATCGCTTCAAGTCCGTCGCTGCCCTTCGGACCCTGGATGCAGCCGATGCACACGATCGGGTGGCCCTCTTCTTCCGCAAAGGTGAACGCCAGCGAAAACACCGGCGTGCCGCCATCGTACAACTGCAACACCAGCTCGCCTTCGCGTTCCATGGTGGACACGGCGCGCAGTTGCAGCTCATATATTGAGCCGGTTTTGCCCTCGACCGATCCGAGCGCTACGCCGGCGCGTGCGGCCGCGACGATCAGCGGCCCCATTCCACGGCTGAACACAAAGCCGTAATGCGTCGCCAACACGCGCAGGCGCGCCTCGGCGCACAGCACATTGCTCATGTAGGGGCGATAGATTTTATACAGCAGCTTCGGCGAATCGCGCACCAGATCGCAAAAAACAGGATGCGCATTGAGCACCCGCAACCACTGATCGGTGACGCGCCGATGCATCAGCGCGCGCGCCTGCAGCTTGACGCGCTCGCGCCAGTATTGCAATGTGGGCAAGGTGTCCGGGACGCCTGAACGGAGGCTGATCGTTGGCGTCAGGAAAACTGTCTCCAGCCCTCCTGCGAAAGGGCCTTCTTGAAAATTCATTACTGGACTCCGCTAACAATCAGAAACGATGCAAGCGGGTGTTTCCAATGAAAAACTACCGTTGCAGTGATCTTCTATTGTAAATTAAAAGCGGGGCGGTAAATACATTTAATTTCCGTTTGGATATATAAGGACGCCATGATTGACGTGCCGGATATCAGCAGCCGCAAGAACGGCCGCTTGCGCATGGTACCGGCTCGCGCTTATCCTTGCCCCATATGACATTCATCTTACATTTCTCACGTTCAACCATCTGCGCGCGCGCCTGCGGAAGGCACGCATGATCAATATCGACGGTGCATGGTTCGATCGGTCTATCCGCCATTTTACTTTCGCCGGAACACGCGATATCGCTCGCATGGCCGAGCTGGGGAAGCTGTGCGAGCTAAGCCACCTGCGCTCTGCGTGCTTTAGCGGCACCAACCTCGACGATGCCGGGCTGGCCCATCTTGCGAAAGCGAAAAGCATTGAGGACCTGAACCTGCAGTGGACGGAGATCAGCGACCAGGGCCTGGCGCACCTTGCCACACTGCCACGCCTGACCAGCCTGCGGCTGAAGGAAAATGATCAGCTCACCAACGACTGCATCGTTCACCTGCTAAAGCTCAACAATCTGGTCAATCTGCAAATTCACGGGACCTCGATCGACCAGTCCGGCTTGGACCGACTGGCGCCGATGACGCAATTAGCGCATATTTGCATCACCCTGGACGGAGACAATTTTTCACGCCCGGCGCTGCTGGCCTTGTCGCGACGAATGCCCTGGTGTTCGATATTGGTCAAGGGCAACGGCGAATTTTGTGATGGCGGCTTCGAAGGCAAATGGTAGCCATGCCCATGCCTTCAAACTCATCTAATCCCGGCGGGCAACAAATTTACTTGCGGCAGTTCAAGTAAAATGGTGCTTTACCCGACCGGCCGGCAGGAATGACTTCTCACGACTCCGATATCGCCCCCCTGCCACCTTACCTACGCCTGTTCGGCCCGGTGACCCAGGCACGCCTCATCCGCCTGTTCCTTCTCTATCTGCTGATGCTCGGCGCAGGAATGGCCTTGCTGTTCCTGACGCACCAGGACCAGCTGCGCATCCTGGGCATGGGCCTGATCCTGCCCGGCGGCGGCTTTCTCGCCCATGCCGACATCTGCACCGCCAGCGGCGTCGGCCACCTGCTCGCGGCCGCCGCCGGCATGGCCACATTCGCCGTGGCCCTGCTGGTCTGGTTCGGGACCGGCAACATCCTTGCGCCGCCCGTGGCCTGGCTGGGCATGGCTGTTGGCGCGGCCACCATGCGCCACGGAGCGCTGCGGGCAGCGACGATCGACATGGTGCTCTCCGGACTGGCCCTCGCTTTCGTGGCCCTGGCCCTGGCCATGGCCGCGCGCTTCGCCCTCGCGCAGCGCCAACGCAAGATCGACAATGCCTGGCTTGCCAGTCAATCGGACCGTTTGAGCCACATTTTCAACGCCGCTCCCGACACCGGCGATGCGCCCGAAATGTCGCTCGATCACCTGCGGCGCCTGCGCTTTGCCCTCGACCGCGCCCTGCAACCGCTCGACCAGTTCAACGGCTTCGAAAAAATCGACCAGTTCCAGACCGCCGCCACGCGCTACCAGTTGAACTTTCTCGCGTATGGCGTGGCGCTCACGCAGGCGCGCTACACGCCGGCATTTCGCGGCTACATGCACGCGGCCCAGATCGCGCTGCTCGACAAACAGGCGCAGCACCAGGTCTGGTCGTACTGGAAGCTGGAAAACCTGTGGGGTAACCTGCAAGCCGACCCGGACCCGGTCGCGCGCGAAAACATCATGTACACCGGCTTCGTGGCGCTGCAAATGGCGCTGTTCAGTGCCAGCACCGGGCGCCGCGACTTCTCCCAGGCCGGGCGCTTTACGCTCGCCCATCCATCGGGCCGGCGCTACACGCACGATGCCGGCTCGCTGGTGCGGCGCCTGGAACACGAATATACGACCTCGCCCTACTACCTGATCGCCTGCGAGCCGAACTGGGTCTACCCGCTGTGTAACACCATCGGCGCGAGCGCCATCATGGCCTTCGACGCGCAGCACGGAGAGCAGCGCTGGGCCGGCCACGCGCACGACTTCCGCCACAACCTGGAAGCCGAATTCCTCGACGGCTTCGGGCGCTACATCCCCTGCAAGTCGGCGCGCACCGGCCTGGCCCTGCCGGCCATCGGCGGCGCGATGCCGCTGGCGATGCCGTGCTTTTTCCTGAACGTGGTCGCCCCGGATCTGGCGCGCCGCCAGTGGCTGCTGCTGCGGCGCCAGTTGTTCGGGCGCGATGGCGCCTTGCGCCGCCGCGCCTTCTGGCCTATCGACACCGGCAACTACGGTTTCTCGCGCGCCAGCGCCTACAGCGCCACGGCGCTGGCGGCGGCGGAACTGGGCGACAGCGCCGTCTACGCCGCATGCATGGACGCGCTGGAAGCGGAGTGCCCGAGTGTGCTCAAGGATGGCGTGATCCACCGCTTGCGCGCCTCGGTCTGGGCCCATGGCGTCGAGCTGATGGCGCGCGCCGGCACGCGCGATGGCTTTCGCCAGGTGATTGGCGCTCCGCGTGCGCTCGCCGGGCCGCAGTTGGACAGCCTGCCCTACCCCGACATCCTGGTCGCCAGCGCGCATGCCGGCGACAACGGCTTGCACGCGGTGCTGTATGGCGAGGGCGTTCACGCGATCGGCCTGATTGGCCTGCAAGCGCACGGACAGTACTTCGCCAACGAGATTGGCTTCATGGCCGATGCCGGGGGCAAGGCCAGCTTGAGCATGGCGTTCGCCGGGCGCACAAATCTGCACGTTCGCGCCCGGGGAGGAAGATAATGGCTTGCTGCGTCCTGCTGGCTGCCATTCTTGGAGGCGCCGTCGCAATAACATCGTGGCTGACCATCCCGGCCCGCCGGCCCGGCGCAGCGCAGGACTGGCGCTTGATCAAACCTACGGACACACCATGAACGAAACCAAGAACGTCGGCACGCCGCAGCGCTTTTCGCTGGCGGCCCGCTCCAAGAGCTTCGGCTACGCCATCGCGGGCATTGTGTTCATGCTCAAGACCCAGCACAACGCCTGGCTGCACCTGGCCGCCAGCGTGATCGTGGTCGGCCTCGGGCTGTACTTCAACGTCAGCAGCGCCGACTGGCGCTGGCTGGTCGCCGCCATGGTGGCGGTGTGGGTGGCCGAAACCATCAACACAGCGGTGGAATACGTGTGCGACGTGGTCTCGCCAGGCTACGCGGTCGCCGTCAAGCACGCCAAGGACATCGGCGCCGGCGGCGTGCTCATTGCCGCCGCCGGCGCGGTGCTGATCGGCGCGCTGACCTTCTGGCCTTACCTTTAGACCTGGCGCTGGGCGGCATCGCGGCGTTCGCTGTAGCGGTCCACCAGGTAATCGCCGCGCTCGCGCAGCAGCAAGGTAAACTTGAACAGCTCTTCCATCACATCGACCACACGGTCGTAAAACGGCGACGGCTTCATGCGCCCCGCCTCGTCGAACTGCTCGTACGCCTTGGGTACCGACGACTGGTTCGGTATGGTCACCATGCGCATCCAGCGCCCCAGCAGGCGCAGGGTGTTCACGGTATTGAACGACTGCGAGCCGCCCGACACCTGCATCACCGCCAGCGTGCGGCCCTGGGTCGGCCGGGTGGAACCGACTTCCAGCGGAATCCAGTCGATCTGGTTTTTCATCACCGAGGTAATGGCGCCATGCCGCTCCGGGCTGCACCACACCTGCCCTTCCGACCAGAGCGACAAGGCGCGCAGCTCGGCCACCTTGGGATGGGTGACCGCTTCGCTGTCGGTCATGGGCAGGCCGTGCGGGTCGAAAATGCGCACGTCGGCGCCCATGTGCGCCAGGATGCGCGCCGCTTCTTCGGTCAGGAAGCGGCTGAACGAGCGCTCGCGCAGGGAGCCATACAGCAGCAGGATGCGCGGCGCATGATCGAAGCGCGCAGGCGGCGCCAGTTGGTCCAGCGTCGGCAGGTCGAACTGCGCTTCGGCCAGGTTCGGCAGGCTCATATCGTTCAGGTCCATTCAGGCTTCCTTCGCCGGCAAAATACCCTGTACCAGGTCGCCCGGACGGCACAGGCGCACGCCGAGCGGCGTGACCACGAAGGGGCGGTTGATCAGGGTCGGATGGGCCATCATGGCATCGAGCAGCGCATCATCGGCGGCATCGGCCAGTCCAAGAGCGGCGTATTCCAGCTCCTTGGTCCGCATGGCGTCGCGCACCGACAGGCCGGCGCCTGCGATCAGGCCGGCCAGCACGGCGCGCGTGGGCGGTTCGGCGATGTAATCGATGATCTGCGGGTCAAAACCGCCGGCGAGAATGAGTTCAAGGGCGCGGCGCGAGTTGCTGCAGCGCGCGTTGTGGTAAATCGTGATGGTCATGGCGGATTCGCGCGCAATGCGGCTCGTTTTGATAATTCAATAATAGTCGAAATGACCCATCAAAACAAGCGCCCGCCGTGGGCGCGCCCCTCATCGGGCGTCGAGCAGGCCCTGTTCGCGGATGAAGGCCACCACGGCATGCACGCCTTCGCCGCTGCGCAGGTTGGTGAAAATGAAGGGACGCTCGCCGCGCTGGTGCTTCGCATCGCGCGCCATGATGCCGAGATCGGCCCCCACGTGCGGCGCCAGGTCGGTCTTGTTGATGATCAGCAGATCCGAGCGCGTGATGCCCGGGCCGCCCTTGCGCGGGATTTTCTCGCCGCCGGCCACGTCGATCACGTACAGGGTCAGGTCCGACAGTTCGGGGCTGAAAGTGGCGGCCAGGTTGTCGCCGCCGGACTCGATCAGGATCAGGTCCAGGTCGGGAAAGTCGGCCTGCATGCGCGCGATGGCTTCCAGGTTGATCGAGGCGTCCTCGCGGATCGCCGTGTGCGGGCAGCCGCCGGTTTCCACGCCCATCAGGCGCTCGGCCGGCAAGGCATCCGCGCGCAGCAGGATTTCCATGTCTTCGCGGGTGTAGATGTCGTTCGTGATGACCGCCATGTCGTACTGCTCGCGCATGCTTTTGCAGAGCATTTCGCACAAGGCGGTTTTGCCGGAACCAACCGGGCCGCCAATGCCCACCCGCAGGGGATTCGATGTCATCTTCTGTCTCTCTTCCTTGTTAATCATGATCGGTACAACCTGCCATGCTGCACCTCGTGCCGCATCGACAGCATGGACAAGCCGGGCGACCAGTTCGACATCTCCTCGTCGCCCAGCGTTTGCGCGCGCCGCGCCGCCTGTTTGATGTCGGCGCGCAGCGACAGCAGCATGCGCTGCCCCGCCACCTGCCCCAGCGGCACCGACTTGACGCACACCAGCACCTGGTTTTCAACCCACGCAAACAGCATGGCCAGCAGCGCTTCCTCGTGCGGGATGCCAAGGGCGTCGACCGCACAGGCAAAGGCGGTCGGCAGCGCCACCTCGGGGCCGAGCGAGGCCACGTCGGCCACGCCCAGCTCCGCGATCAGGCGCGTGAGCGAATAGCCCATCTGGATCGTCTCGGCACGGAACTCGGCACTGTCGCGCGAGGCCAGGAAACGCTCGCTCCACAAGGCCACCGAGGCATCGTCATGCGCCTCGAAGGCCTTGAGCAGGCGCCAGAACAGCGGCGCATCCCACTGCGCCACCACCTCGCCCAGGTGGCGCGCGATCCAGGCGCGGGCGCTGCCGGCGTCGGTGACCAGGCCGGCGTCGAACGCCGCTTCCAGCCCCTGCGAATAGCTGTAGCCGCCGATCGGCAGCGCCGGGCTGGCAAACTGCAGCAGGTGCAGCAGCGCGGCCGCGTTCATGCGGGAGCCGGATCGCCCGGCCGGTGGATTTTCTGGCGCAGCGGCACCGGCGCCAGAAGATGGCCATCGTGCGCGTGGCTGTGCCCTCCACCCGCGTAAGCCCCCGCCTCCGGCTCGAACGGCGCGTCTTGCTGCTCCACGCGCGCGCCCAGGCCCTCCACCATCTCCTTGAGCACCGCGTCGACCCGGATGCGCAGAAAACCGTCGCCGATCTGGGCTTGCGTGTGCCGGTTACCCAGGTGGAAAGCGCAGCGCGCCATGGTCAACGGCGTGTCGCAATGGACGACGTAAGTCGGTTCGCTGGCGGCGACCACGCGCACCACGCGCCCTTCGGCGCCCGTCAGCAGTTCGCCGTCGCGCAGCACCGTGCCGCGCACCATGAACAGCGCCACTTCCTCGCCCGACGCCAAACGCGCGCGCAGGCGGCATTTTTCACGCTGGTCGTAGGCCAGCACCAGCTCATCGTCGATTCGCTCGGCGTGCGCCAGCTTGGTATGCAATGTCATCATCACAGGGTTCTCTCAGAACAGGAAATAGCGCTGCGCCATCGGCAGCACGACTGCGGCTTCGCACACCAGCAATTGGCCATCGGCGCGCACTTCGTAGGTTTCGGGATCGACTTCCATGTGCGGCGTAGCGCCGTTGTGGATCATGTCGCGCTTGCGCAGATGGCGCATGCCGTGCACGGCAATGACTGTCTTGCTCAAGCCCAGTTGTTGGCCGATGCCGGCGTCATAGGCCGCTTGCGAGACGAAGGTGAACGACTTTTTCAGTCCGCCGCCAAAGGCGCCGAACATCATGCGGTAGTGGACCGGCTGCGGCGTGGGGATCGAGGCGTTCGGGTCGCCCATCTGCGCCGCCGCGATCATGCCGCCCTTGAGAATGAGCGACGGCTTGACGCCGAAAAACGCCGGCTTCCACAGTACGATATCGGCGATCTTGCCCACTTCCAGCGAGCCGACCGCGTGCGACACGCCATGCGTGATGGCCGGGTTGATGGTGTATTTGGCGATGTAGCGCTTGACCCGGAAGTTGTCGTTGCGCGCCGTGTCGGGCGCGAGCGCACCGCGCTGCTGCTTCATCTTGTGCGCGGTCTGCCAGGTGCGCATGATCACCTCGCCCACGCGGCCCATGGCTTGCGAGTCGGACGACATCATCGAGATCGCACCCAGGTCGTGCAAAATATCCTCGGCGGCGATGGTCTCGCGCCGGATGCGCGACTCGGCGAACGCCACGTCTTCGGCAATGGCCGGGTCGAGGTGGTGGCACACCATCAGCATGTCCAGGTGCTCGTCGAGCGTGTTGACGGTGAAGGGCCGGGTCGGATTGGTCGACGAGGGCAGCACATTGTCCTGGCCGACGGCGGCGATGATGTCCGGCGCATGGCCGCCGCCCGCGCCTTCGGTATGGAAGGTGTGGATAGTGCGGTCCTTGAAGGCGCCGAGCGTGGTTTCCAGAAAACCGCCTTCGTTGAGCGTGTCCGAATGCAGCGCCACCTGCACGTCCATGCGATCGGCCACCGCCAGGCAGTTGTCGATGGCGGCCGGGGTGCTGCCCCAGTCCTCATGCAGTTTCAGGCCAATGGCGCCGGCCAGCACCTGTTCTTCCAGCGGCCCTGGCAGGCTCACGTTGCCTTTGCCCATGAAGCCCAGGTTCATCGGAAAGGCGTCCGCCGCTCCCAGCATGGCGTGCAGATGCCACGGTCCGGGCGTGCAGGTGGTGGCAGCGGTGCCGGTCGCAGGCCCGGTGCCGCCGCCGATCATGGTGGTGATGCCGCTCATGAGGGCTTCTTCGATCTGCTGCGGGCAGATGAAATGGATGTGCGTATCGACCCCGCCGGCGGTGACGATCATGCCTTCGCCGGCGATGATTTCGGTGGCGCCGCCGATGGCGATCGTCACGCCTGGCTGCACATTCGGGTTGCCGGCCTTGCCGATGGCCGCGATCAACCCGTTTTTAAGGCCGATATCGGCCTTGACGATGCCCCAGTGGTCGACGATGACGGCGTTGGTGATCACGGTATCCATCACGTCGGCGTGCAGCCGCTGCGACTGGCCCATGCCGTCGCGGATGGTTTTACCGCCGCCGAACTTGACTTCTTCGCCATGGATGGCGAAGTCGCGCTCGATCTCGATGAACAGGTCGGTATCGGCCAGGCGGATGCGGTCGCCCGTGGTGGGGCCGAACATGTCGGCATAGGCGCGGCGGCTGATCGACGGCATCTCAATCGCTCCCGTGCGGTGGCAGTTCGCCCATCACCAGGCCGTTAAAGCCGAACACCATCCGCTCGCCACCGAGTGCGACCAGTTCCACCGTGCGCCGCTGGCCCGGCTCGAAGCGCACGGCGGTGCCGGAGGCGATATTGAGGCGCATGCCGATCGCCGCACTGCGGGCGAAGTGCAGCGCGGTATTGACCTCGAAGAAGTGAAAGTGCGAGCCGACCTGGATCGGCCGGTCGCCGCTGTTGGCCACCACCATGGTTCGGGTGGCGCGGCCGGCGTTGAGTTCAATGTCGCCATCGGCCAGCAGGTATTCGCCAGGGTTCATGCTTGTCTCGCTCTCAGGGAATCGGGTTGTGGACGGTCACCAGCTTGCTGCCGTCCGGGAAAGTCGCCTCGACCTGGATATCGGGGATCATGTCGGCGATGCCGTCCATGACATCGGCGCGCGTCAGGATGGCGGCGCCGTCGGACATCAGCTGCGCCACCGTCTTGCCGTCGCGGGCGCCCTCCATGATGGCGGCGCTGATTAGCGCCACCGCTTCCGGGTAATTGAGTTTGAGGCCGCGCGCCATGCGCCGTTCGGCCAGCAAGGCGGCGGTGAAGATCAGCAGTTTGTCTTTTTCGCGCGGGGTCAGGTTCATGGATCGTGTTCTCTTTTCTAGGTATTCCAGATGCGCGGCAGCGGCGCGGCGCATCCGAGCAAATGGGGGCGCAGCAGTTGCCACACGCCGAACATGACGCGGCGCGCGCTTTCGCTGTCGTCGCCCAGGTAGCGCGCCACGAACACCGATTTGAGTTGGGTGATGCCGAGGTGCGGGTCGAGCGCGCGCACGGCGTCGATCAGCGCGGCACCGGCCGGCTTGCCCACGCCGACCAGGGTGGCGCACACGCTGGCGCCGCTCAGGCCCAGGGGGCTGTGCATGGCCGCGCTGCTGCCAACCAGCGCGCCCTGCTCCCACCACAGCAGCTTGCCGCCGCGGCGGATCTGCGTGTGCTGGGTGATGGTGCCGCTGTCGAAGGTCTCGCCCGAGGCGCGCCGGCCCAGGCACAGGATGTCGCAGCCGATGTAGCTGGCATCAACCGCCAGCTCGACCCGTTGTTCGAGCGCCACATGGGCGCCGTTGAAGAAAATGGCTTCCTGCGGCATCCACTCGACGGCCGCGCCGGCGCCGGCGTCGATCATCACGTCCTGGCGCGAGATCTTGCCGTTGGCGCGGTACCACTTGGCGGCGCCGGGCGAGGTCAGAAACGCGTGCGCGGATGCACCGGCCGACACGCTCACCGACAGCCGGTCGCCGCCCACCACGCCACCGGGCGGATGGACGATGATCGCGTGGCAGATGCGCGCGCCTTCCGGATACAGCGGCTTTTGCACCCGCAGCGGCCCGCTATGCGCACGCTCGAGCAGCCGCGTGGTGCCGCCATCGTCGGCAAAGCGCAGCCGCAGGGTCGCTTGCCATGCACTGTGGGTCGGTTCGGTCGGGTGGCAATCTCGCATACCGTTGAAAGAGCAGGATACGTGCCAGCGCGCGGGGCACGTTCACGGTGCGGCATGCCCGCCGCTGGGGAGCAAGCGCACCGGCGCGGCGCGCACGCACCGCAGTGGTGCGCACTCGCTTAAAACTTGACGCCCATCGACAGCGCCAGTACGTCGCGGTCCACCTGCGTGTTGTAGACGCCGCCCCATACCGGCATATAGACCACTTCGGCGACGTAGCGCTTCAGGTATTCCATGCGCACCCCCAGGCTACCGGTGCGCCGGCCTTCGTTGAGCATGAAGTCGTACGACCAGCCCTTCACATCGTGCTGGAGCTGCGCCCACGCGTGCAGGTTCAGTCCCGGCCCCACCTGCGCCATGCGCGCGTCCATCCGTATGCGGTACGCATACGCGCTCGGCGTGACATATCCATCGCTGCTGCACTGGCGGGCGGCGTCGATGGACGTGACGATGCACGTCCCGTTGACCGGGCCATTGCCGTACTGGTCGACCCGTCCGTAGCGCCGCACGGCCGGATCGGGCAGCGCGGCGACATGCTTGACCACGACTTCCCCAAGGCTGCTCAGAGCGACGCCGCCGACGCGCGGCCAGTCCCGCTGCGCGCCCGCTTGAAGCTGGACGGTGCGGTAGCGGTCATAGGTGTGATACAGCGCGCCAGGCGCCAGCGCATCGATCTCCTTGCGCAGGAACGATGGAAAGGCGGAATTGAGCAGTGCCGGCAATGTGTCGCCGGGCGGCAGCTGCATGGGCTGGTTGGCGCGCCATGTCAGCTCTCCGAACACGCTGCCGTGCGCGCGCCGGTGCATCACAGTCAGGGCAGTCATGGCAATGCCGCCCGCGTATTCGGTGAAGTAACGCATGTTCCTGCCATCAGGATCGCCTGCGATCAGGCCAAAACCAGGCCGCTGCGCCTTGCGCACGCCAGGCAAGGGGGTGCTGCCAGTGTAGCGCGCATGATACAAGCCCACATCCATCGCCAGCGGCAGCGACTTCCACGTCAGCGCCACTCCGTACTGGCGCTCGTCGGACGGTGCCGGATTGTCCATCCGTTCTACATAGGCGCGGCCCGCCAGGCGAGTGCGGTCGCTGGCCGTCATCGGCCCTGCGAACGCCAGGTTGCAGCCTTGCGCCATGTAGTCGGTGGCAGACCAGAAGGTGCCGCACAGGTCGGCCACCGATGGCCGAAAGCTGAGCTGATAGAAGCCTTCGACGCCCACGCCGCTGCCGGCTTCCAGGCGTGCGAACAACATGGGGGCCGGCACCAGGGTTTCCTGCGGCACGGCGTCCGCACGTCTGCGCGCCGGGTAGTCGACCGCGCTGAGCGCAGCCAGGCCACCCGCAAAGCCGCTGCGCTGACCCCACGCCAGCGACTGCTGCCCGAGGCGCGTCAGTACACGCACATCGTCGACTTGCGCGCGATGCTCGACGAAGGCATCGCCCAGCGCCACGCCCGAAAAACGCGACAGCCGCGCGCCGCCGGCGTCGCCGAGCGGCTCGCCGGCAGCGTAGCCATTGATACTGTTGCCCCACGCGCGCGCATGGTCGTTCAGGGCGAAATCGTGCCACGCCTTGATGCGCACCAGCGCGCTGACATTGCCTTCAAAAACGGCCAGATCCACATAGCCCTTGAGCGCGCGCGTGACGGCATCGCCGCGCCGGAAGTTCAGGTTGGCGTCATCGCTGTTCTGGCCCGCGCTGGCGAGGCCGGCCAGGTCCACCGCATGCGCATTGTATGCAACCAGCATATGCGGGGCCGCTGCCTCGGTGCGGAAGCTGGCGCCGAAGCTGAGCCGCCCGCTCACTTGCGTCTCCAGCGCGCATGCGGGCAGCGCGCTCGCCAGAGCGGCGGCCGTGAATGCGGCGTGAACGTGGCGGCGCCCGGTGCTATGCATGTCTGGCCTGTGGTAGGTTGCGCTAAGCCGACACTCGCCGGCCATTACTTTTGGTTACAATTGAATTTACCACGCGTTACACTGGCTTGTCACGCGTACTTACACACCCCACACATCGGCCTCGGTAAAGCCCAGTTCCGCGAAATCGTCGGCCCGGTCTTCGGCTTCGCCACGGCTGTAGAATTCATCGAGCTGCGGCGGCTCGACGGCGGTCCCGGCGAGCATCGCGTGAACCTGGCCACGGTGGTGGATCTGGTGCTGGAACAGGTGCGCCAGCAGGCGCGCCGGCGTGTCGAGCATCAGTCCGTGGTCGCGCAGGATGCCGACGTCGCGCGCCAGCGTGGGCTCGTCGAGCTGGCGGCAGTAGGCGATCAGGCGCTGGTCGCTCGACTTTTGCGCGGCCCACACATCGGCGCAGGTGGCGAACGGCTCTTCCGGCTCGAAAAAGGCGGCGCAGTAATCCGGATGCGGTTCGTCGGCACGCGCCGCCCGCTCCATGGCGTCGATGTAGAACCAGTCGACCGTCAGGTTGTGATTCAGGGTCCCTTTGATCGACGGGAAAAAACTGGTGCGCGTGGCGAGTTCGAATTCTTCCTGCGACAACTGGGCGCAGGCGCGCAACAAACGGTGATTGGCCCAGGCGTTGTTGTAGGCCTGGGCGATCAGGTAGCGTAGAAACTGGTTCATGATGTCGGTAAGCGGGGTGGAAGTCGATTTACGCCGGTGAGCCATACAGCGCCTCGGCGCGCTGGAACAGGATCCACGAGGTGGCGATGTATTTGTCGCCGCTGCGCGCCACGTGGCCCTTGTGCGAATGAGTAAAGCCGGCCGGCGCGATGATCAGGCGGCCCTGGCGCGCTTCGATTTTGCGCCGCTGATAGTAGAACTCCGTCTCGCCACCGTCGTCCACGTCGTTCAGGTAGAACTGGAACAGCAGCGCGCGGTGCAGGCTCTCGCAACTGGCGTTCTGCGGATAGATCTCGGAATGCCAGTGATGATAGCCGCCGCTGGCCCGCACGTACTTTTGCACGTTGATCTGGCCGGCGCGGTACATCATGCGCATCAGTTCATCGATGTGGGCGGTGCCGCACTCGTCGAAATTCTCCGGCGACAGCGTGACCGGTTCGCCGGTGCCCGGGTGGATCACCTGCGGCGACAGCGCGCCGATCAGCATCATGCGGTACTTGTCCAGGTAGGCGCACAGATGCTCGCGCACGGCCTGCATCATGATGGCCGCCACGTCCTGCCATTCCTCGTGGGCCGAGATGGTCAGGTCGTAGCTGTCTTTCTTGCTGGTGTCGACGCCGTTACCGGTCTTGCCGCGCACGACCTTGTCGCTGGCGTCGAAGCGCGCCATGACGGCGGCGCACTGTTCGCCGGTCAGCGCGTTGTCGTAAATCTCGATGAAGTCGTCCATCGTCACTCTTTCGGGTCTGGGTTTTCTGATACCGGCATAGTACACAAGGCGCGCCGCGGGGTCACTAGCTTACTTACAGGGCGACGTTCCACGCCAGCCCGTGCGGAAGAGAGCGCGGTCCAAACACAAAGTGCAGCACGCGGCGCCGGCCCTGCCCCAGCGCCTTGGATGACGCATGCAGCAGCAGCGGGCGCATCACCAGTGCGCCGCCGATGCCGGCAAGGCACGCCAGCGGCGGCGTGGCGTCGCGCGCGGCGGCGGCGTCAGGCTGCGCAAGCACGCCGGCGCGGTGCGATCCCGGCACCACCAGCAGCGGACCGTCGTCGACGCCGCACGCGTCCAGGTGCACGCGCACGGCCACCAGTTGTTCCAGCACCGCCGGCGCCGGTTGCACGAACAGCGTGCCTTCCTTGAGCGACCAGCCGCGCAGCGCCGGCGCATCGACCCGCGCCGCCACCGGAATGCTCAGGTCCTGGTGCAGCGGCACCAGCCAGTTGCGGCCCGCCGATTTTTCAAAGTAAGTGCACTGCACCGCCACCGCATCCGGTTCAATCAAGGGTGCCAGCGCGGGATTGGCGCGCAGGCGCGCGGCCAGCGCGGCGCACCACGGCTCGGCCAGCAGGCAGCGCGTGCCGCCCGAGGCCGCGCCAGCCGGCTGCACCAGCCCGGCCAGACGCGCGCACTCGGCCGCCGGCAGCACCCGGGGCACGAGCGCATAGCCCACTTGCGCAAACTGCGCTTTCATCTGACCGCCAGCGCGTCCGCCGCCATGGCCGCGCTCAGGAAAACCCGGCCATTGATGGCGCCCAGCAGGTCGCTCTCCTTAAGCCGGTCCATCACCGGCCCCTTGACCTCGGCCAGGTGCAGGCCAATGCCGCGCTGGCGCAGCGCCAGATTCAGTTCGCCCAGCCCGAACAGGGCCGAGGTATCGATCGAGCTGACCGCCGTCATCACCAGCACCAGATGGCGGGCAGCCGGATGCAGCGCCAGTTCATCCTCGATGCGCGCATTGACCGCTTCCACGTTGCCGAAAAAGAGATTGGCGTCGATGCGCAGCATCAGCACATCGGGCACGGTGCCGGCGGGGTAGCGCTCGATATTCCTGAAATGCTCGGTGCCGGCGATCCGCCCCAGCACCGCGATATGCGGACGGCTGGCGCGGAGAATCAGGGTGCCGAGCGAGAGCAGCACGCCGAGAACGACGCCCACATCGACGCCCAGCGCGATGACGCCGCCGGCCGTTGCCAGCAGGGCCAGCGCGTCGCCGCGGTCGTAGCGCCAGGCGGTGCGCAAGGTGTCCAGTTCCAGCATGCCCAGCACCGCCACGATGATGGTCGCGGCCAGCGCCGGCAGCGGCAGCAGCGCCAGCCAGCCGGTCGGCGCCACCAGCGCCAGTGCCAGCAGCACGCCGGTGAGGATGCTCGCCAGCGGCGTGTTGGCGCCGGCCGCGAAGTTCACGCCCGAGCGCGACAGGCTGCCGGTAACCGGCAAGCCGCCCGTGAGCGCGCTGCCGATGTTGGCCACGCCCAGTCCGACCAGTTCCATATTACTTTGCAGTTTTTCCTGGCGCTTGAGCGCGAGCGTCTGGGCGGCCGACATCCCCAGCAAGAAGATCATGAAGCCGATCAGCAGCGCCGGTTGCAGCAGCGCGCGCCAGTGCGTGCTGGACGTGGCCAGGTTCAGGCCGGGCAGGCCGGCGGGAACCTCGCCGGTGCTTTGCACGCCCAAACCGGGCAAGTCCAGCAGGCTTGAGAGCAGCATGGCGCCGAGCACCACCAGCATGGGTGCGAGACGCGCGCCGATGTCGGCCGCGCTGGAAGACAGACCTGCGCGGCGCAGCAGCGGCGCCAGGTAGCGTTTGGCCAGCAGCAGCACGGCGATGGCGCCGCCGCCCAGCAACGCGCTGGGCATGTGCACCTGCGCCAGCGTGCCGCCGGCCAGCACTTTTACCTGCCCGAGGGCGATGACGATGGCCGCGCCGATGGTGAAGCCGCTCATGACGGGACGCGAGAAGAAATTGGCCACGTAGCCGAGCCGCAGCAAGCCGCACAGCAGCAGCACGGCGCCGGAAGCGAGGGCCAGCTGGGCGGCCAGCACGATGTACAGGCCGGAGCCGGGAGCGGCGAGCGGCGCCAGGGCGGCGGCCGTCATGAGCGAGATGATGGCCATCGGGCCGACCGACTGGGTCATGCTCGATCCGAAGATCGCGTACAGAATGGGAGGGAGGATGCTGGCGTAGATGCCGGCCACCGGCGGCAAGCCGGCCACCAGGGCGTAGGCCATCCCCTGCGGGATCATCATGAGGGCGACGACGATGCCGGCGCTGATATCACCGGGCAGCGACGCGCGCCGGTAGTGTCTTAACCATTGCAGCATGCCCACGTGATCTGTTTACCCTTTTGCCGGTGATGGCCGATTATACAGCAGCGCACTTCTCTGGCCACCACCATCAGCTCCGTCTCCCCCGCGCAGGCGGGGGCCCATAGCACCGCTGCTCAATGGTGCCATAGATCCCCGCCGAGGGCCGCCTTGGCGCGGGGGAGACGGTGGAAGCGGCGGAGTGTCGGGAACGGCCGCTTACGACATCGCCAATTCCACGCAATTGCGTCCCGCGCGCTTGGCGCGGCTCAGGGCCGCGTCGACCCGCAGCATCAGCGCGTCCGCGCTTTCCTGGTCGGCCAGCTGCGCCACGCCCAGTGAAATGGTCAGCCTGTCGCAGCCGGCGATGTCGGTCTGCGCCACCGCCACCCGGATCTTCTCGGCGATCTTGAGCGCATCGATGGCGCTGGTGTGCGGCACGATAATCAGGAACTCCTCGCCACCCGAACGGACCAGCACATCGCTGGTGCGCAGCGTGGCCTGCACCACATCGGCCACCGTGCGCAGCGCCGCGTCGCCCACCGGATGCCCGAACTGGTCGTTGATGGCCTTGAAGCGGTCGATGTCGAACCCGATCAACGCTGCCGGCACCCTGTACCTGCGGGCGCGCTTGATTTCCAGTTCGAGCAGGTGCTCGCCATGGCGCCGGTTGGCCACGCCCGTGAGCGCGTCGACCGTGGCCATGTGCGTCACGCGTCCCAGCAAGGCTTCGTTCTCGCGGCTCACCGCCGCCATGCGCAAGCCAAAACCGGCCATCTGGGCCAGCGCCACGAAGGAATCGAGTTCCTCCACGCTGAACTGGCGCGCGCGGCCGAACATGAGGCACAGCGAGCCGGCCAGCGCGCTGCCCGGCGCGGAACCGAGCGGCAGGCCGATCACCATCTCGACGCCCTTGTCGACCAGCGACAGCGCCAGTTCCGGCTCGCCTGCCTTGGCCGGCGCATCGAGCAGGCACATTTCGTTGCTGCACGCGGCCACCAGGCCGGGGAAGGCATGCCGCAGCGGCGACTGCAGCAGCCTGTCGCTGCGGTGAAGCACGCGCGTCAGGTTCAGGCCCGTGGGCGAATACTGCGCTTCGAGCTGCAGGTCGCCCGGCACGTCCATGCGAAACAGCGAGGCATGCACGGCACCGGCGGCGTCGCACAGCGCCACGCAAATCTGTTCGGCCACGCTGGCCAGGTCGTCGACATCGACCAGCGCCTGCTGCAAGCGGGTGCGCAGCGCCAGCAGCGAGCGCAGCTCGTCCGCATGGGTGACGCTGGCCTCGGGCGCGCCGAGCTGGGCGTCGATGGCGGCGCGCAGTTCGCCCTCATCGAGCGGCGTGATGGCGTACGCGAGCGGGCCGAATGCCATCAGCGCGGGCAGCCAGCCGGCGCTGATGAACGGACACAGGACCAGCACCGGCGCACCGGCGCGGCGCGCAATCAGTTCACCGAGCGCCTCCAGGTCGAAGCCGCGGTCGAACCGTTCGAGATCGATGATCAGCAGGTCGACCCGCTCCTGGCCCAGCAGCACGGTGGCCTGCTCGCTGCCGTCGGCAATGAACAGGCGCGCGAACATGTCGGCATACATGCCCTGGAAATCGACCCGACGCTGTCCTACGGGATTGAGAAAAAGTCCAATCTGCTGCGTCATTAAATCTCCCTTGAGCACTAAAGTATGCGGCATAAATACGCAGTGGCAACATCCCTTGCGCCCGCCCGTTTCACAGTTTGCCATAAAGCACCAAACCAGCAAACACGAACGCACGCGCAGTGTGCGCGGGCGCACCGTCAACACAGTAGCACGGTCCGATACTGCGTGTTCTAACGGAGGAAGCACCATGGCAAATACAGACGAAAACGCAATGAGTTCGCAAGTCGAAGCGGTCGCCGACAAACAGCGCGCGATCCAGAGCCGGCAGGACCAGAAGGACGCCTCGGGCGCCACGGAAGAAAGCAAGAAAGCGGTGCAAACGGGCGGCCCGGTGCAGCCGGCGCCACCGCTGCCAGCGCAGCACCTGGTCAAACCGGGCATCGAAGCGTCGATGGAATTAAAGCCGCGCTTCATGGCCGAAGGCTACAAGGGCAGCGGCAAGCTGCAAGGGCAAACGGCCATCATCACCGGCGGCGACTCGGGCATCGGGCGCGCGGTGGCGGTGCTGTTCGCGCGCGAAGGCGCCGACGTGGCCATCTTCTACCTGAACGAACACGAAGACGCCGAGGAGACCAAGCGCTGCATCGAAGCCGAAGGCCAGCGCTGCATCGCGGTGGCGGGCGACGTCAAGGACATGGCGTTCTGCCAGGAGGCGGTGGACAAGGTGGTGGCCGAATTCGGGCGCCTCGATGTGCTGGTCAATAACGCCGCCTTCCAGGAGCACGCCGACTCGCTGCTGGACCTGACCGAAGAGCGCTTCGACGAAACTATGCGCACCAATATCTACGGCTACTTCCACATGGCCAAAGCCGCCCTGCCCCACCTCAAGCGCGGCGCGGCGATCATCAACACCGGGTCGGTGACCGGGCTGCAGGGTTCTGGCAAGCTGCTCGACTACTCGGCCACCAAAGGCGCGATCCATGCCTTCACGATGTCGCTAGCCTCGAACCTGCTGGACCAGGGCATCCGCGTCAACGCCATTGCGCCAGGCCCGGTCTGGACCCCGCTCAACCCGGCCGACCAGGCGCCCGACAAGATCGCCCAGTTCGGGCAAAGCACCGACATGCGCCGTCCGGCCCAGCCGGAAGAACTCTCGCCGGCGTATGTCTTCCTGGCCTCGGCGGTATGTTCGAGCTACATCACCGGCATCGTGTTGCCGGTCACCGGCAGCGTGGGCGGATAAGGAAAGGACCGGCATATGGGACGCAGTCTATGGAAAGGCGCCATCAGCTTCGGGCTGGTGCATATTCCGGTCGAGATGCATCCGGCCGTGCGCGACAACGCGCTCGACCTGACCATGCTCGACCGCCGCGACTTCTCGCCAGTCGGCTTCAAGCGCTACAACAAGGGCAACAACAAGGAAGTGGTGTGGGACGACATCGTCAAGGGCTATGAGTACGCCGACGACGAGTACGTGGTGCTGTCCGACGAAGACCTGCGCCGCGCCAACCCCGAGGCCACCGGCACCATCGACATCCTGGCCTTTGTCGACGCCGACACCGTGCCGCTGCTGTACTACGAACAGCCCTACTATCTGGCGCCCGGAAAGGGTGGCGACAAGGTCTACGCGCTGCTGCGCGAGACCTTGAAAAAGGTCGGCAAGATCGGCATCGCCACAGTGGTCATCCGGGTCAAGCAGCACCTGGCGGCGCTGGTGTGCGAAGGCGATACCATCGTCCTCAATACGCTGCGCTACAGCGACGAGATCCGCCCCACCGATGAACTCAAGATCCCGGGCGCCAGGTCGAAGAGCGCCGCCATCTCCGACAAGGAGCTGAAAATGGCGATGGCGCTGGTCGAGGGCATGAGCGAGGACTGGGAGCCGGAGCAGTACCACGACACCTATCGCGAAGATATCCTGGCGCTGGTCCAGAAAAAGGTCAAGGCCAAACAGACCAAGACCATCACCATGCCGGAGAAGGAAAAGGCGCCCGCCAGCAAGAGCAACGTCATCGACCTGGTGGCGCTGCTGCAGCAAAGCCTGGGCAAGAAGCCGGGCAAGGCCAGCGCCCCACCCGAAGAGAGCGACGCCGAGGACGAGGAGGAAGCGCCGGCCGCCAAACCGCGCAAGGCTGCCTCAAAAACCGCGAGCCGCACCAAGGCGCCAGCGAAAGCCGCGACCAAAGCGGCCGCCAAGCCTGCGGCCAAAGCCAAGCCAGCGCCGGCCCGGCGCAAGGCTGCGTGACGTAAACAGGAGCCGCATGTACGAAATTTTTGCTTTATTGGAGTGGCCGGCGATGGCGATCAGCCTGGCCGCCGCATGGTGGATGGGTTCAAAAAAGGCCGGCAAGCGCATCGTCGCTTTCTGGATGCTCATCGTCGGCAACCTGATGTGGATCGCGTGGGGCTGGGGCGAAGCCGCCTGGGCGCTCATTGCCCTCAACGTCGGCCTGCTGGCCCTGAACGTGCGCGGCATCCGCAAGAACGAGGATGCCTGACAAAAGCTGGCCAGCGACCAGCATGCAATAATGGTCGGCATACCGCAGCGAAGCTGCCAATGGGTTTTTCCCTGCGCCTATACTGTCCGGGACGGCGAGGCGGCGCAACCACCGGAAGAGCCGGAAACCCCGCAAGGCTGACAGCTTGGTAGATTGATATTCATGTGATAATGTCAATACCCAATTGACAGGACATCACCCATGAAATTCGCCACCCTCGCAGCGGCCGCCCTCCTCGCACTGGGAACGGGCGCCGCCCATGCCGAGGTCACCGAGCAAGACGCCATTCAGGCGCAAGTCGCCGGGGCCATGGCCTCGGGCGACTACGCCAGCGCCAACTGCCCCAACCTGACCGTCGACAAGGAACGCCTGGCCGAACAGATCAAAAAGTCGGGCAAAACGGCGGAACAGCTGCGCGCGAGCGAAGACTATGTCGAGCAGCGCGATGGCATCAAGGGCATCGCCGCCACCAACAAGGCCCCCTGGCTGTGCCTCTTGCTGCCACTGGCGCATGGCGGATATGGCCGCGGCTTCGTGATCGAGAAAGAATAGCAGTAAGCCATTCCCCGGATTGAACCCAGGAGGCAAGCATGGCGAAAAGTCGGATGATGCGGCATGCCGAGGGCGCCGTCGTCAGTGCGTTCTTCTTGTCGTCGCTACTCCTGGTGGGCGTGCTCGTCGGCGAAGATGCGCTGATCGTGCTCTACTTTTTATGGCCGACGGTCCTGATCGCCGCGGCGCTGGTCTGGTACCTGACCTTGTCCCCCATGCCCCTCGCAAGCAAAATCCTGCGCCTCGCCTTGTACCTGCTGTTATGCGCCGTGACAGTGGTCGCCGCCTTCTTCAACATGGCCAAAGACCTGCACCTCACTCTGCAAGCGGCCGCATACCCGGTGCTGGGCATGCTGATCTTCGCCGCGATCTTCCCTGCCCCAAAAAAAGTGAATTGATAAAAACTATCGGTCGGATATATTTAATTGCCTTTGACTAACTGATGAGCTCAAATACACTGCCTGCATCGAATCACCACTGAGGAGTTGCAAGCATGAGCCAAGACCAACAGATCACCACCGCTTCCGGCATCCCGGTCGCCGACAACCAGAACTCGATCAGCGCCGGTCCACGCGGCCCCTTGCTGCTGCAGGACTTCCACCTGATCGAAAAGCTCCAGCACTTCAACCGCGAGCGCATTCCCGAGCGCGTGGTGCACGCCAAAGGTTCGGGCGCGTACGGCACCTTTACCGTCACCGACGACATCAGCCACTTCACCAGGGCGAAACTGTTCAGCGCCATCGGCAAAAAAACGGACACCTTCGCCCGCTTCTCCACCGTGGGCGGTGAACGCGGCAGCGCCGACACCGAACGCGATCCGCGCGGCTTCGCCCTGCGCTTCTACACGGAGGAAGGCAACTGGGACCTGGTCGGCAACAACACGCCAATGTTCTTCATCAAGGACCCGATCAAGTTCCCCGACTTCATCCACACCCAAAAGCGTTGCCCGCGCAGCAACCTCAAGTCGCCGACCATGATGTTCGACTTCTGGAGTAAGGCGCCCGAAAGCCTGCACCAGGTGACCATGCTGTTCTCGGACCGCGGCACGCCGGACGGCTACCGCCACATGGACGGTTTCGGCAGCCACACCTATAGCCTGATCAACGCCGCCGGCGAGCGCGTGTACGTCAAGTGGCACTTCAAGACGCGCCAGGGCATCAAGAACCTCAGTGCCGCCGATGCCGCGCGCATCGCCGGCGAAGACCCGGACTACGCCCAGCGCGACCTGTTCGGCGCCATCGAGCGCGGCGACTTCCCGCAGTGGGAAGTACGGATCCAGGTGGCGACCGAGCAGCAGCTGGACGACTGGGAAGCGCGCACCGGCTGGAACCCGTTCGACCTGACCAAAGTCTGGCCGCACCGCGACTTCCCGCTGCACCCGGTCGGCATCTTCGAGCTCAATCGCAATCCCGACAACTACCACGCCGAAGTCGAGCAGGTGGCGTTTTCGCCGGCGAACGCGGTGCCGGGCATGGGCTACTCCCCGGACAAGATGCTGCAAGGCCGCCTGTTCGCCTACCACGACGCCCAGTTGTACCGGGTCGGCACCAACCACCAGCATCTGCCGGTGAACGCGCCGCGCTGCCCGTTCCACAACCAGCAGCGCGATGGCGCGATGGCCGCCCATAACGGCGGCGCGGCGCAGAACTACGCCAACGTCAACGCGGCCGGCAGCGCCCCGCGCGGCATGGGGCACGGCGAACCGGAACTGGCCCTGCGCGGCGGCGCCGGCCGCTTCGACGGACGCGGCGTGGAAGACGACTACACCCAGGCTGGCAACCTGTTCCGCCTCCTGACGGAGCAGGAAAAGCTGAACCTGTGCGCCAACCTCGCCGGGCCCCTGAGCCAGGTGAGCGACGAGATCCTGCAGCGCCAGCTGGCCCACTTCGACAAGGCCGACAGCGCCTACGGCAATGGCGTGCGGGCCGCGCTGAACATCAAGTAAGCGCAGCATCCGGCGCGGGTTTCAACGGCCCGCGCCCTACTCCTTCTTGAAGCCCAGCTTCTTCATGGCCGCCGTCAGCGTCTTGGCGGCTTTTGCATAGCCGTCCCACGGCGCGTTGCCGAGGTCGAGCCGGGTGTGTGCGTTATGCACCGTCCAGTGGGCGCCCGACTTGAGCCCGGCCAGTTCATCCCACCCCACCGGCACCGAAATACCCAGCCCCGGCCGCACCCGCGCCGACCAGGCGCAGGCCGTGGTGGCGCCACGGGCATTGCGCAGGTAATCGATGAAGATCTTGCCGACCCGGTTTTTCGGTCCGCTCTTGAACGCAAACCGGTCCGGCAGCGTGAGCGCCATACGGCGCACCACCTCCTGCGAAAAGTCCTTCACCGTATCCCAATCGAGGCCGCCCTTGAGCGGCACCACCACGTGCAAGCCCTTGCCGCCGCTGGTTTTAAGGAATGATGGCAGGCCCAGTTCGTCCAGGAACGCGTGCATCAGCTGCGCCGCCTCCTGGATCGCGGGCCAGTCGACGCCCTCGCCCGGGTCCAGGTCGAACACCATGCGGTTGGGCGCTTCGTAGTTCTTGCCGGTCGCGTTCTGGGTGTGGAACTCCACCACGTTCCACTGCGCCGCCGACAGGATGCCGCCCACCGTTCCCACTTCCAGCATGGGCGGGTGCCCGGGATCGAGCGCCTGGTCCATCCGCTTCACGCCGGGCAGCTTGTCGACTTCCGCGTGCTTCTGGAAAAACAGCTCGCCGCCCACGCCGCTGGGCGCGCGCACCAGCGACACCGGCCGGCCTTTCAGGTGCTCGAGCATGAGCTGCCCGACCAGCGCGTAATAGCGAATCAGTTCGATCTTGGTGGTGCCGCTTTGTTCATCGATCACGCGCTCGCCGTTGGTCACTTTCAGGGTAGCGGGCAGCTTGCCTTCGGGCGCGACTGGTTCGGCCTTGGTTGTCGCGGTTTTCTTTGTTGCGGTCTTCGCTTTGGTCTTGCTCTGCGTCGGCATCGACTCCTCCATGTGTTTGGCGACTTCACGTACGATTTTCCTGGCCGGCTTGTCGCTGCGCAGGCCCTGGAACACGGCGTGACGGATTGCCCCGGCGCTGGTCCACTCGGCAAAGCTGACCTCCGCCACCAAGGTGGGCTTGACCCAGTGATGCTTGCGCCCCGCCACCGCCTTGGGCGGAAACGGGCTCTCGTCGGTATCGAGGGCGCTCAATTTGTCTTTCAGGTCGCGCAGCACGGCCTGGGTAAAGCCGCTGCCGACGTTCCCGGCGTATTGCAGCAGGCCGTCCTTGTCGTGGGTCCCGAGCAGCAGCGCGCCGATACCTGCGCGCGAGCCCTGCGGATCGGTGTAGCCGCCGATGACGAATTCCTGGCGCTGGCCGCATTTGAGCTTGATCCAGTCGGGCGAGCGGCGCGTGACGTAGCGCGAATCGCGCCGCTTGCCGATCACGCCTTCCAGTCCCAGCTTGCAGGCGGCAACGACCAGTTCCTCCGGATCGGTGCCAAACTCGCCCGAAAAGCGCACCGTGTCGGACGACGCCTTCTCTAACAGCGCGCCAAGCAGCGCGCGCCGCGCTTCGAGCGGCACCGCGCGCAGGTCGTGGCCATTGAAGTACGGCGCGTCGAACAGGAAGTACACAATGTCGGCCGTGTTCGAGCCGTCGAAGGCCAGTTGCAGCAAGCCGAAATCGGGCCGTCCGTTCTCGTCATGGACCACGATTTCGCCGTCGTACCAGCCGTCCGGCAGCTTGAGTTTGACCAGTTCCTTTTGCAGCGGTTCGAGCTTGTGGGTCCAGTCGTTGCCATTGCGCGTAATCAGCTGTACCTGTTTGTCCTCGATCCGGGCCAGCAGCCGGTAGCCGTCGAACTTGACCTCGAAGATCCACTCGGCCGGGTCGCCCGGGGGCTGGTCGACCAGGGTCGCCAGTTCGGGCGAGAGCGATGCCGGCAGCGCCGCCTTGAGCGCCTGCGCCGGCAGGCCACGGGTAGCCCCGGGCGCCGCCTTGGGTTGCGCCTTGGCCTTGACCGCTTTGGCGCCCGGCATCGGCAGTTTGCTCACACTGTCCGGCATCTCGTCGACCACGGAGAACTCGGCGGCGGGCTTGGCATAATCGTCTTTTTCCTTGATCAGCAGCCAGGGCTCCTGTTTTTCGCCCTTGCCCTTCATCCGCACCAGCACCCATTTGCCGCGCATTTTATGGCCGTGGATCTCGAACTTGAGGTTCCCGCCTTCGTAGCCCTTGTGCGGATCGTCAAGCGGTTGCCAGGTGCCCTTGTCCCAGATGATCACCTTGCCGGCCCCGTACTGCTTCTCCGGGATGGTGCCCTCGAAGCTCGAATACGAGATCGGATGGTCCTCCACATGCACCGCCATGCGCTTGTCTTTGGTATCGTAACTAGGTCCCTTGGGCACGGCCCAGCTTTTCATGGTGCCGTCCAGTTCCAGCCGAAAGTCGTAATGCAGGCGGCTGGCCCAGTGCTTCTGGATGACGAAGGTGAGCGCACCGGCCGCCGCCTCGCCCCCCTCGGCCGGTTCGGAGGTAATCGAAAAATCGCGTTTGGACTTGTAGACCTTTAATGCATCCGGCATGGCGGCAACCTCTTCCTGATGGTTTTTTGCCGATTCTGGGGCCAGCCGGGCCGAACGACTGTTCGCCAGCTAACCAACAGGCTGGCGAGGCTGATTGTAAGTAGTTGTAAATCGCGTCAACTGAGATGTCATGGGCCGCGTTAGTGACTCTGTAGCACCCAAGAACTGCTCCACCATATAACCACACTGAGGAAACACCATGAAAAAAGTTATCGCATCGTTGATCGCCGGTCTGTTCGCTACCTCGGTTTTCGCCCAGGCTCCTGCCGCTCCAGTCGCTAAAGCCGAAGCAAAAGAAGCGAAAGCAGTCGTCAAAGCCGATACCAAAGCTGCAAAAGCCGATGCCAAAGCCGATGCAAAAGTAGAAAAAGCTGCCGCTGAAGCCAAATCGGACGTCGCCGAAGCCCATGCCGACGCCACCAAGTCGAAAGCCAAAGCCCACTCGAAAGCCAAAAAAGAGAAAGCTGAAGCTAAAAAAGACGCTGCTGTCGACAGCGCAGAAGCCAAAAAAGACGCAGCAATGAAGTAAGTTGTTCCGCAGTGAGAAGAAAGAGACAGGCCCCCCCTGTCTTTTTTTTCGTCCCGGTTTTTTGTTTCCCCGGATCAAAACACGTTTTTTGAAAAATGTGCATCGACGTCACCCTGCTTTAACCCCTTTTGTCGCCCCGCTCCGTTTCACAGTCAATGCCGGCACCAGCGCCGGCCAACCGGAGCCTCCCCATGTTCAATCGAATCCTGCCCCTGGCACTGCTGTTTTCCGCCACGTCCTTAGCGCTCGCACAATCGCCGCGCCTGATCCAGCGTCCACCGCCGTTAATGCAGACAGCCGCCGACGCCAGGCCGATCGAACTGCAATCGCTCTCGATCAGCGCCGACATCAGCGGCGGCATGGCGCAAACCACCGTGCGCATGGAGTTCTACAACCCGAACGCGCGCCAGCTCGAGGGCAATCTGCAGTTTCCGCTGCCCGACGGCCAGCAGGTCAGCGCCTTCGCCCTCGATATCGACGGCAAGATGCGCCCCGCCGTGCCGGTCGAAAAAGAGCGTGGCCGCGCCGTGTTCGAAGAAATCGTGCGCGGCCGCGTCGACCCGGCCCTGCTCGAAGTTACCCAAGGCAACAACTTCAAGCTGCGCGTCTATCCCATCCTGCCGTGCAAGACCCGCACCGTCGAACTGACCTACGCCGGCCCCTTGACCCGCAGCGCCGCCAACTGGCTCTATCGACTGCCGCTGGCCTTTGGCGAGGTACGCAATTTCGACCTGGCCATCCGCGTCAACGACGCCGCCGAGGCGCCGCAACTGCTCGCCAACGGCCACGAGCTGCGTTTCGAGCGCACCGGCGGCGCCTATGAAGCGCGCCTGCAGCGCCAGAACTACAAGGCCGAACGCGAGATCGGCATCCAGACCGTGGCCTCAACCGACGCACGCATCTACCGCGAAACGCGCCTCGGCCAATCGTGGTTCCTGGCCGAGATTCCGGTCGCGGCAACCCCGGTGGCGCGTGCGCGTGCGCGCGTCATCGGCCTGCTGTGGGACAGCTCGGGCTCGGGCGAGCAGCGCAACGTCGGGCAGGAACTGGCCGGACTCGATGCCTATTTCCGCGCGCTCGGTTCGGTGCAGGTGCGCCTGACGCGCCTGCGCGACCGTCCCGAAGCGCAGCAGGTATTCGACATCCGTGGCGGCGACTGGAGCGCCCTGCGCCGCGCGCTCGAAAGCACCCGCTACGACGGCGCCAGCGCCCTCAACGACTGGAAGCCGGAAGCGAGCGTCGACCAGTACCTGCTGTTTAGCGACGGCCTGGCCAACTATGGTCCGGCGCGCGCGCCGGTACTGGCGCAGCACCAGGCGCTGTTTGCACTGGTTTCGTCCGCGTCGTCCGACACCGGCCGTCTGGCCGCACTGGCCGAACGCAACCGCGGCCAGATCATCCGCATCGACCCGGCCGCACCTGGCCGCGCCAGCGAGGCCCTGCTGTCGGCGCAGCCGCGCATCGAACAGGTAGCGGCCACCGGCGCCACCGACATCGAAGCCGGCAGCGGCGTGGTCGAAGGCGGCATGCTGCGCATCGCCGGCCGCCTGCTGGCCGACGACGCCACCGTCAATGTCACGCTGGCCGCCGGCGCCGCCAAGCAAACCGTGACCCTGCAGATTCGCCCTGACAGCCCGCAGCATCCGCTGGCCGCGTCGACCTGGGCGGCACTGCGCCTGCGCGCGCTGGAAGCGGACCCGGAGCTGCACCGCGCCGAAATCGGCCGCATCGGGCGCCGCTTCGGCATCCCGACCCGCGAAACGTCCCTGATCGTGCTTGACCGGCTGGAAGACTATGTGCGCTACGAGATCGAGCCGCCGCAGGACTACCTCGACGCCTGGCGCAAGCTCAGCGACCTGCGCGGCGGCCAGCGTAGCAGCGCGCGCGTCAAGCATCTGGAGCAGGTGGTACGACATTTCGAGAGCCGCACCGCATGGTGGAACACGGCCTTCCCGCGCGTTGCCGCCAAACCCGCGCAAGAGCGCTACCAACCGTTCGATAAGCTGATGGCAGCGCCTTCCGCACCGGTGGCGGCGCCCGCGCCCGCGCCTGTGGAGCAGGCGTTTTCATTTAAGGCAGCGCCGGAGCCGGAGCGCGTCGAGATAACAGCATATTCGGTACGACGCCCCGAGATGGCATCGATGCTTACGCCGCAAATGGCGTCTGCCAAGCAAATGAACGTGTCCGAGCGCGCGCCGTCGATCGGCATGGGGCTGAAAAAATGGGTGCCGAACGCGCCCTACATCAAGCGCTTGCGCGACGCCGACGCCGCCAGCGTCTACGCCATTTACCTCGACCAGAAACCGGATTACGCCAACAGCAGCGCCTTCTATCTGGACGCCGCCGACATCCTACTCGAAAAACGCCAGCACGACCTGGCGCTGCGCGTGTTGTCCAACCTGGCCGAAATGGACCTGGAAAACCGCGCGGTGCTGCGCATCCTCGGCTACCGCCTGTTGCAGGCCGGCGCGCCGCAGCTGGCGGTGCCGGTATTCGAAAAAGTGCTGCGCCTGGCCGGTGAAGAACCGCAATCGTACCGCGACCTGGGCCTGGCGCTGGCCGCCAGCGGCCGTACGCAGGAAGCGATCGACACGCTCTACGAGGTGGTCGAACGGCCGTGGGACGGCCGCTTTCCGGACATCGAAACCATCGTGCTGGCGGAAATCAACGCCATCGTCGCCGCTTCGCCCAAGCCGCTCGATGTGCGCCGCATCGACCCGCGCCTGCGCGCCAACCTGCCGCTCGACTTGCGCGTGGTGCTGACCTGGGACGCCGACAACAGCGACATGGACTTGTGGGTGACGGCGCCGGATGGCGAAAAATCGAGTTATCTGCACCGCTTGTCCAGCCAGGGTGCGCGCATGACCAACGACTTCACCGGCGGCTATGGTCCGGAAGAGTTTTCGGTGCGGCGCGCGGCGCCGGGCAAGTACAAGATCGAGGCCAACTATTATGGCAACCGCCAGCAGGTGGTGGCCGGCGCGACCACCTTGCAGGTCAGGCTGTTTACCGCCTTCGGCACGCCGCGCCAGAAAGAACAGGCGATCACGCTGCGCCTGAAGGACCGCAGCGAAACGGTGTTCGTGGGCGAATTCGACATCAAGCCCTGAGTTGGCGGCGCGGCGCATCGGCAACGCTGCGCCGCGTTTAGTCCGCGTGTTTAACCCCTTTGTTGCAGGTGGTGCGTTTCATTGGTATGCCGGCCCGCCCGGCCAACTGGAGACCACCATCTTGACCCGACTTCTTATCCTCGCGCTGCTGTGCATCGCCAGCAGCGCCGTCCATGCCCTCACCCCACCGACTCCCTTGCGCTTGCCGCGAGTGACCATGCACAGCGCGCAGGGCGACCCGATCGAGCTGCGCCAGCTGACGATCCAGGCGAGCATCAGCGGCAGCATGGCGCAAACAACGGTGCGCATGGAGTTCTACAATCCGAACCCGCGCCAGCTCGAAGGCAATCTGCAGTTCCCCCTGCTCGACGGGCAGCGGATCGGCGCTTTTGCGCTCGACATCGGCGGCAGGATGCGCCCGGCGGTTGCGGTGGCCAAGGCACGCGGGCGCGAAGTGTTCGACGAGATCACCCGCGCCAGGGTCGATCCAGCGCTGCTGGAGGTCACGCAGGGGAACAACTTCAAGCTGCGCGTCTATCCGATCATGCCGCGTAGTAGCCGCGTGGTGGAACTGAGCTACATGGAGCCGCTCGCGCGCCGCGGCGGCCAGTGGCTGTACCGCCTGCCGCTGGAATACGGCGCGGTGCGCAATCTGGACCTGACCATCCGCGTCAACGATGCCGCTGCGGCGCCCGTGTTTGCCACCCCCGGCCCCGGCCTGGACTTCGAACGCGCCGACGGCGTCTACCAGGCCCGGTTGAACCGCAAGGACTACAGCGCCGGCGGCGCGCTCGACGTGCTGACCACCGCCAGCACCGAGGCGCGCGTGTACAAGGAAGACCGGCTCGGCGCCACCTGGTTCGTGGCCGAAATGCCGGTGACGAACCTGCCCACGCCGCGCGCGGCGCCACCCGTCATCGGCCTGCTGTGGGACAGTTCCGGCTCGGGCGAACGGCGCAACCTGGCCGCCGAACTGGCTGCGCTCGACCATTACCTGCGCGCGCTCGGGTCGGTGCAGGTACGCCTGACGCGCCTGCGCGACCGGCCGGAGGCGCAGCAGATATTCCACATCAGGCGCGGCGACTGGAGCGCCTTGCGGCGCGCGCTCGAAAGCACCCGTTACGACGGCGCCAGCGCCCTGAACGACTGGAAGCCACAGGACGATGTCGACCAGTACCTGCTGTTTAGCGACGGCTTGTCCAACTACGGCTCCGCCAGGGCGCCGCAACTATCGCGCCGTCAGTCGCTGTTCGCGGTCAATTCGGCCAGCGCCGCCGACACGGTGCGCCTGGCGGCGCTGGCCGAACGCCAGCGTGGGCAGTTAATCGGAATCGACCCGGCCACCCCGCAGGCGCTCGCCAACGCGCTGCTGCATACCCAGGCCCGCATCGAGCACATTGCCGCTGGCGGCGCCACCGACATCGAAACCGGATCGACCATCATCGAGGCTGGCATGCTGCGCATCGCCGGCCGTGTGCTGGCGCCGGACGCCGCGCTCGATGTCACCATCGCCAACGGCGGCAGGAACCATATCATCAAGCTGCCGATCGGCGCCGACGCGCCCTATCATCCGATGGCCGCATCGATGTGGGCGGCCTTCCGCCTGCGCAGGCTGGAAGCGGACGGCGGCTTGCAGCGCGCCGAAATCGGCCGCATCGGCAGCCGCTTCGGCATCCCCACGCGCGAGACTTCCCTCATCGTGCTGGAGACGCTGGACGACTACGTGCGCTTCGATATCGCGCCCCCGGCCGACATGCTCCAGGCCTGGCGCGAACGGCAAACGGAAGATACCGTCGACAGAGAGGCGCAGCGGCGCGCTCACCTGGAGCGGGTGGCGCGCGCTTTCGCGCAGCGCAGCGCGTGGTGGAATACCCGATTCCCGCGCCCGGCGTCCAAGCCGCCGGCGCCAGTCATCCGCGACGGCATGACGATCGTGACGGTCACTGGAACCGTTCACAGGAGAATGGTCGAAGTGGAAACGTCGACCGCGCCTGGCCTTAACGCGGCGGCCGCCCCAAGCCAAGCGCAGGGCCGGATCGACGCGACGGTCCGCGCGGTCCAGGCCCGCGCCAGCGTGCCATCGTCGACGGCGGACGCCCCCTATCTGGCGCGTTTGCGCCAGGCCACGGCAGTCGATGCATATGCTGTCTACCTCGAGCTCAAGCCCGACTATGCCGACAGTAGCGCGTTCTACCTCGATGCCGCCGGTATCCTGTTCGACAAGGGACGGCGCGAGCTGGCGCTGCGGGTGCTGTCCAACCTGGCCGAGATCGACCTCGAAAACCGGGCGCTCCTGCGCCTGCTCGGCTACCGCCTGATGCAGGCCGACGCACCGGCGCTGGCCGTGCCGGTCCTGCGCGAAGTGCTGCGCCTTGCCGATGAAGAGCCGCAATCGTATCGCGATCTGGGCCTGGCGCTGGCCGCCACCGGGCACGCGCAAGAGGCGGTCGATCTCCTGTACGACGCAATCGAGCGCCCGTGGCACCGCCGTTTTCCCGGCATCGAAACGATCTTGCTGACCGAGATGAACGCGATCATCGCCACCGCCAGGAAGCCGCTCAAGCTGACCCGCATCGATCCCCGCCTGCTCGCCAGCGAGCCGCTCGACCTGCGCATGGTGCTGACCTGGGATACCGACAACAGCGACTTCGACTTTTGGGTGACAGCGCCGGACGGCTACATATCGGCGTATGACAGTGCCGGGCGGTCGCGCCAGGATGGACGTATGTCGAACAATTTCAGGGGCGGCTATGGGCCGGAAGAATACGCGCTGCGCCGCGCCGCCCCCGGCAAATACCGCGTCCATGCGATGTACATCGGCAGTTCCCAGCAGGTACTGGAAGCGCCGCCCACCTTGCAGGTCAAGGTGACAAGCGCATTCGGTACGCGTCGCCAGAAGGAGCAGTCGGTCACCATGCGCCTGACGAAACGCTACCAGCAGGAGCTGGTGGGCGAATTCGAGATCAAGCCGTGAACGTGGTCAGGGCTTGATCGCGGCGATACGGTCGCGCGTTGCGGCCGGCACCGGATAATCGGGATAGGCGGCGCGGAACCTGGTCCATTCGGCCAGCGCGTCCCTGTCCAGCTTCGCCTTGAGCATGGCGTCGATCACCGCCAGCCAGTCGCGCGCATGTTTGTCGTGCGAATCGGCCGTGGCGATTTTCGACGACTCCGCCACCTTCATGGCCACCTCCTCGGGCTCGCGCCGTACCTGCGCGGGTTTGGCCGCGCGTGCGTACGACTGAGGCGCTGCCTGTTGCAAGTCGAAGGCATACGCGTCGCGCACCGGCGGCGGCGCTGCGAGCGCTGGCGCCGGCGGTGCGGCCACTGGCGCCGGGGCGGCGGCCGCCCTCGCCGGCGTCTGCATCTCGGGGACCGGATTGTCGCTGTTGTAGCCTTCGTAGGATGGGGTGGCGGCCTTCTCCTTGAACACCTGCACCGGCGAACTGGTTTCGGCAGTCCGTCGCTTGATCGAGGAGCCGGTGATTTCCACCCGCTGGAGTTGCTCGAATTCCGGGGCGGCGGCCACCTGCACCGGCGGGGCCGCTCTGACAGCCGGCTCGGGCGCAGCGGAGGCCACAACGGCCGACGGCGCAGGCATCGGACTACTGGCGCGCGGCACTGGCGCAGCCGGCGGCATCATCGGCGGCGCCGCCCGCGCCATCTCGGCCGGCATGTTTAACACAACCGGCGCTTGCGCCGGCTCCGCGGCGGCCATTCGGTCCTCCATGCGCGCGCCGCTGCCCTGGTACGCCTGGTGGCCCAGCACGCCGGCCAGCACGCCGGCCGCGATCCCGGCCGGAATGCGCCAGCGCCGGCCCACGCCAGGCGCCAGCAGCGGCGGCGCGCCGTCGATCACGGCGTCGTTGGCCGCCGCCGGCCGCGCCGCCCTGGCCTCCTGTTCCAGGCCCGCTTTCACGTAGCCCAGGATGGCGGCATCGAGCTTCGGGCTGGAAGCCGGCTGGGTCAACCCTTGCAGACGGCGCGACAGATCGTCTTCCCCACGCAGGAAGGCGTCGAACTCGTCGTCGCTCATGTCATCGTTGTTCACTCAGGCTCCCTTCGCGCAGTTTGCGCATGGCATAGCGCAAACGGCTCTTGACCGTTTCCACCGGTGCTGCCACCACGGCGGCGATGTCTTCGAGGCTCATGCCGCAAAACTGCTGCAGCACCAGCGCCTCTTTCTGCTCGCTCGGCAGGCCCGCCAGCGCCACATGCAAGCTGTCGCTCTGCTGTTTTTGTTCGAGCGCGACATCGGGCGAGACCACATCCTGCGCCGCATCGGCCAGCGAGTCAAATACGTCGCGTCCATCCGTGCCGCTGCCCAGCTCCGCCGCCAGCAAGGGCTGCTGCTGGCGCAGCAGGTCGAGCAGGCGGTTGCGGGCAATCTGGAACAGGTAGGTGCGAAACGCCGCGTCGGGCTGGTAGCGGCTGCGCGCATGATGCAGGTTGATCCAGCTGTCCTGCACGATCTCGTCGACCCAGTCCGCGCGCGGCGAACGCCAGGCGACAAAGCGGTACAGGCCCGCATGGTGACGGCGATAGAGCTCCTCGAAGGCGACCAGGTCGCCATCGCGGTAGCGCAGCATGAGCTGCTCGTCTTGTAGGGTGGCGGGCATGTGCCGCCATTGTAGGGCGTGCCCTGTGAATACGCAAATGCCGCGGCTGTCCGGCCGCGGCATTTGTCATGGGGATGCCGGCTTGATTACTGCCAGCCGCCGCCCAGGGAGCGGATCAGCGCCACGGTGGTGACGGCGCGCTCGCCCCGCAGCTGCACCGCATTGCGTTCGACCGCCGCCAGGTTGCGCTGGGCGTCGAGCAGGTCCAGGTAACTGGAGCGCCCGGCGTTGTACAGCTTTTGCGCCAGGTCGGCCGAACGGCGCGCCGATACCACGGCGGCGTCGATCTGCTCGGTCTGGCCAGCCAGGATGCGCAGGCCGGCCAGGTTGTCTTCGACTTCGGCAAACGCCACCAGCACGTTCTGGCGGTAGCTCGCCACCGACTCTTCCAGCACCGCTTCGCTGCGTGCGATGTTGGCCTTGTTGCGGCCACCGTCGATGATCGGCATCGACAGCAGCGCGCCCAATACCCACGAACGCGCGCTCCAGTTAAACAGGTTGCCGCCGCTGCCCGATTCGGTGCCAAGGCCACCGGTGAGGCTCAGCGACGGATACATCGCCGTTTTGGCCACCCCGATGCGCGCATTGGCGGCGATCATCGCGCGCTGGGCGGCGGTGATGTCCGGGCGGCGCTCCAGCAGGGTCGATGGCAACCCGGCCGGAATGCTTGGGAGCAGCGCCGATTCCACCAGCGGGTTGACCCCGGCGCTGAACATGGCCGCCGGTTTACCCAGCAACACGGCCAGTGCGTGCTCGAATTGCACGCGCTGGCGTTGCAGGCCGATCGCCTCGGCGCGCACCGTCGACAGTTCGGTCCTGGCGCGGGCCAGGTCGAATTCGCCGATGTCGCCATTGTCGTAGCGGCTCTGGTTCACTTTCACACTTTGCGTGCGCAGGTCGACCGTGCGCGCCAGGGTGGCCAGTTCGGCGTCCGTTTCGCGCAGCTTGAAGTAAGTCTGGGCCACGTCCGCCTGCAAGGCCAGCAGCACCGACTTGTAGGTCGCCTCCGATGCCGCCGCGTCGGCGTTGGCGGCGCTGACGTTGGCCGCCACGCGGCCGAACAGATCGAGCTCGTAGCTGGCGGTCAGCCTGGCCTGGTATACATTGCCAGGTGCGACCGACGCATCGTCGGCCAGGCCGCGCGAGACGCCCGAGTTGCGGCTGCGCTGCGCGCCCATGCCGGCGCCCACCTGCGGCGCGCGGTCCGCTTGCGAGATGCCGGCCAGCGCCCTGGCCTGCTTGACCCGCGCCGCCGCCACCGCGAGATTTGCGTTGGCGTCGGTCGCTTCGCGGATCAGCGCGGTCAGGTCGGCGTCGTTAAACGCCAGCCACCATTCGCCGCGCGCCTGCCCTTCGGCCGGCTGCGCCACCTTCCAGCGGGTACCGTCGGCCGCCTGCAGCGGCTCGGACGACTCCTTGAAGGCGGACGGCATGTCGAGCGCCGGCGCTTTCAGTTCCGGGATGCTGGAACAGGCTGTCAGCAGCAGCGCCGCCAGCAATGGCGCAACGAGGGGTGAAATGCGGCTCGTGATTGTTGTCTTCATATCAGCCATTACACTGCTCCTTCCAGATGCGCAGGCACTGCCACGCTTGATTTCTTTTCCATCTTCTTGGCGAAGGTACGCAGGATCACGTAGAACACCGGCGTGAGGAACAGGCCGAAGAAGGTCACGCCCAGCATGCCGCCGAACACCGCTACGCCCATCGCATGGCGCATTTCGGCGCCGGCGCCGCTCGAGAACACCAGTGGCACCACGCCCATGATGAACGCGATCGACGTCATCAGGATCGGACGCAGACGCAGGCGGCACGATTCGAGCGCGGCTTCCACGATGGTGCGGCCATGGTCTTCGAGTTCGCGGGCGAATTCCACGATCAGGATCGCATTCTTCGAGGCCAGCCCCACCAGCACGAACAGCGCGATCTGGGTGAAGATATTGTTGTCGCCGCCGGTCAGCTTGACGCCAACCAGTGCGCACAGGATCGACATCGGCACGATCAGGATCACCGCCAGCGGCAGGGTCCAGCTTTCGTACTGCGCGGCGAGCACCAGGAACACCAGCAGTACGCACAGCGGGAATACCAGCACCATCGTGTTACCCGACAAAATCTCCTGGTAAGTCAGTTCGGTCCACTCGTACGACACGCCTTTTGGCAGCGTTTCGGCGGCGATCTTTTCCAGCGCGGCCTGGGCCTGGCCGGACGAGACGCCAGGAGCCGGGCCGCCGTTCATGTCGGCCGATACGTAGGCGTTGTAGCGCTGCACGCGGTCAGGACCATAGGTGTCCTTGATGCGCATCAGCGACGACAGCGGGATCATCTCGCCCTTGTCGTTGCGGACCTTGAGCTGGGCGATCTGGTCGGCGTGCGAGCGGAATGGCGCATCGGCCTGCACGCGCACCTGGTAGGTACGGCCGAACTGGTTAAAGTCGTTCACGTACAGCGAGCCCAGATTGATCTGCAAGGTCTGGTAGATCGTCGTCAGCGGCACGCCGAGCTGCTTGGCCTTGACCTTGTCGACGTCGGCGAACAGCTGCGGCACGTTGATCTGGAAGCTGGAGAATACGCCGGCCAGCTGCGGGTCCTGCCAGGCTTTCATCTGCACCGCTTGCGTCGCCTTGTACAACTCGTCGTAGCCCACGTTGCCGCGGTCTTCGATCATCATCTTGAAGCCGCCCACGGTACCGAGGCCATTGACCGGCGGTGGCGGGAACACCATGATGAAGGCATCCTGGATGGCGCCGAGACGCTTGTTCACTTCAGCGGCGATCTCGGGACCCGACATGCCTTTGCCGGTGCGCTGCTCGAACGACTTGAGCGTGACGAACACGATGCCGGCGTTGGGCGCATTGGTAAAGTCGTTGATCGACAGGCCCGGGAACGCAATCGACGATTCCACGCCCGGCACCTTGGCCACGATGTCGGACATCTGGCGAATCACGGCATCGGTGCGGTCCAGCGAGGATGCATCGGGCAACTGGGCAAAACCGACCAGGTACTGCTTGTCCTGGGCCGGCACGAAGCCGCTCGGCACCGCCTTGAACATGAACACGGCGGCCACGGCCAGCACGGCGTACACGATCAGCGACAGCCCCTTGCGTTTCAGGACCACGTTCACGCCGCCTTCATACCTGGTCGATGCGCGCCCGAAGAAACGGTTGAACCAGGCGAAGAAGCGGCCGAACAGTTTGTCCATCACGCGCGTCAGTCCATCTTTTGGCGCGTGGTGGGGTTTGAGCAAGGCGGCGGCCAGCGCCGGCGACAGGGTCAGCGAGCTGAATGCCGAAATCACTGTCGAAATGGCGATCGTCAGCGCGAACTGGCGATAGAACTGGCCCGACAGGCCGGCCACGAACGCGATCGGCACGAACACGGCGCACAGCACCAGGGCAATCGCAATAATCGGACCGCTCACCTCTTTCATGGCCTGCACCGTGGCGTCGCGCGGGCTCAAGCCGGCTTCGATATTGCGTTCCACGTTTTCCACCACCACGATGGCGTCATCGACCACGATGCCGATCGCCAGCACCAGCCCGAACAGGGACAGGGTATTGATCGAAAAGCCGAAGCCCAGCATCACCGCAAAGGTACCGATGATCGACACCGGCACGGCCAAGAGCGGAATGATCGATGCGCGCCAGGTTTGCAGGAAGATGATCACCACCAGCACCACCAGGGCCACCGCTTCGAGCAGGGTGTGGATGACGGACTTGATCGATGCCCGCACGAACTGGGTTGGATCGTATTCCACGCTGAAGTCGACGCCTTCCGGGAAGTCTTTCTTCAGTTCCGCCATTTTGGCGCGCACGTCGGACGACAGTTGCAGCGCGTTCGCGCCCGGCGCCTCGAAAATACCGATGGCGGCGGCCGACTTGTTGTTCAACAGCGCGCGCAGGGAGTAGGAGTTCGATCCGAGTTCGATCCGCGCCACATCCTTCAAGTGGGTAATGGCGCCGTCGGCACCGGTGCGCACGATGATGTCGCCGAATTCCTCGACCGAAGTCAGGCGGCCCTGGGTGTTGACGGTCAGCTGGAACTCGGCGCCTTTCGACGGCGAGGCGCCGATCACGCCGGCGGCAACCTGCACGTTCTGCTCGCGGACTGCGGCGACGACGTCGGGCGCGGTCATGCCGCGCGCAGCGACTTTTTGCGGATCGAGCCAGATGCGCATGGCGTAGTCGCCCGCGCCGAACAGCTGGGTATCGCCCATGCCCGGGATGCGCGCCAGCTGGTCCTTCACGTTGAGCACCGCGTAGTTACGCAGGTAGACATCGTCGTAACGGCCGGTTGGCGACAACAGGTGCACCACCATGGTCAGGTTGGGCGAGCTTTTCACCGCCGTCACGCCGATCTGGCGCACTTCTTCGGGCAGGCGCGGCAAGGCGCGCTGGATGCGGTTCTGCACCTGCGACTCGGCCTGCTCGACGTCGGTGCCGACCTTGAACGTCACGGTCAGCATCAGCGAGCCGTCCGAAGTATTCTGCGACGACATGTAGAGCATGTTTTCGACGCCGTTGATCTGTTCTTCCAGCGGCGCGGCGACGGTTTCGGCGATCACTTTCGGGTTCGCGCCAGGATACTGGGCACGCACCACGACCGATGGCGGCACCACGTCAGGGTATTCGGAGATCGGCAATGCAAAAATCGACAGCAGGCCGGCCACGAATATGATGATCGACAGGACGGCCGCGAAAATCGGCCGGTCGATGAAAAATCGTGAAAAGTTCATGTGAGTTATTCCTTGGTTTTAGCCGATGCGTCGGCAACCTTGACTTCTTTTTTGGTGTCAGCGACGTCGGCGGCCTTGGCGTCCGGGGCCTTGGCATCGTCGGCCTTCGCCTGCGGCGCCTTGCTGTCCTGGTCCATCGCCACCATCTGCGCCGTCACCGGCGCGCCCGGCTGCACGCGCTGCAAGCCGTTGATGACGATTTTTTCGCCCGGCTTGACGCCGCTGCGCACCACGCGCAGGCCGTTCACGCTCGGCCCCAGGACCACGGCGCGGTATTCTGCCTTGCTGTCGGCGCCGATCACATACACGAACTTGCGGTTCTGGTCGGTGCCGACGGCGCGGTCGTTGATCAGGATGGTCTTGGCCTGGCCGCCTTCGCCGCCGCCCAGCTGCACCCGTGCGAACAGGCCCGGAACGAGGGTGTTGTCGGTGTTGTCGAACATGGCGCGCATGCGCACGCTGCCGGTGGCCGTGTCGAGGCGGTTGTCGATGAATTCGAGCTTGCCTTCATGCGGGAAGCCGCTCTCGTTGGCCAGGCCAATCTTGACCGGCACCGTGGTGCCCTTCTGGGCCACGCGGCCGACGCGCAGGTAGGTGTCTTCGTCGCCGTCGAAGGTGGCGTAGATCGGATTACTCGATACCACCGAGGTCAGGATCACGGCGCCGTCGACCAGGTTACCGGTGGTGACTTCGGCTTTCGAGACGCGCCCGCCGATCGGCGCGTGCACATTGGTGTAGCTCAGGTTCAGGCGCGCCGCTTCGAGCGAAGCCTGGGCCGCGCGCACGTTGGCGTCGAGCTCCTTCAGGCCCGATGCCTTTTCGTCGAACTCGCGCTGCGCGATGGCGCGGTCGGCCAGCAGGCGCTCGGCGCGGGCCAGTTCCACCTTGGCCAGGTCGGCGCGCGCGCGGGCCGAGCTCACGGCCGCTTCGGCGCGATTGGCTTCGGCCTGATAAGGACGGGCGTCGATCACGAACAGCACGTCGCCCTTCTTGACAACGCTGCCCGGCTTGAAGTTGACCGAGGTGATAAAGCCGTTCACGCGCGCCCGGATGTCGACGCGGTCGACCGCTTCCAGGCGGCCCGAGAATTCCTGGGTTTCGTTGACCGACCGTTCGATCACGGTGGCGGCGGTGATCGGCGGGCCCGCTGGCGCTGCCGGCTGGGCCTTGCTGTTCGCCTCTTCACACCCCGCCAGCGACAAGGCCGCCAGTCCCGCCAAGGCCATCGCGGCCGCGAGCGGGCGGGCGAAGGTCATTAATCTATTAGTGCTTTTCATTTTATTCCTCTTATTTATGAAAATGTTTAATGAATCAGGCGTAAAACGGACAAGCGGGGGGCCTGCCGCGACCTGCGGTATTGCTGTAATGCAAAAATATGCAAAAAAGGCGAAAAGGGTCCGTACGCTGCGCCGAGGGTCTCTCAGCGCAGCTGCACGGGGGTAACTGGTGGGGTGCTACAGGTAATGCGCGGCGTCAGGATGGCGCGGGGGGACACTCCAGGCCATGCAAAAAGCTGCCGATTTCCTGCAAGGCCACGGCTCTGCAGGCGCACTCGTTGCGCGCGGCCGTGTCGTCCAGCGGGGCCGCCGCCATGCGCTTGACCGTGGTGGTCACGCCGCAGGTGGCCAGCTTGGCGCCGTATTGTTCCGCCTCGTCGCGCAAGGGATCGTCTTCGGCCGACAGGATCAGCGCGGGCGGCAGGTTTTTCAGGCGGCTCGATTGCAGCGGCGACGCGTACGGGTGGGTGCGGTCGGCCGCATTCGGCAGGTAGCCCCGGTAGCTGGCGGCGCACTGCACGGCCACGCCGGCCAGGCTGGCGTCGTGCGGGATTTCGCGCATCGAACAGGTGGACAGGCCCGGGTCGAGCATCGGCATGATCAGGATCTGGCCAACCAGCGCCGGCCCGCCGCGGTCGCGCGCCATCAGGGTGCATACGGCGGCCAGGTTGGCCCCGGCCTCGATGCCCGACACCAGCAGGCGCTTGCCGCTCCATCCCAGCTTGGCCTTGTGCTTCTTGGCCCAGGCCAGCACCGCGTGCGCATCTTCGGCGGCGGCGGGAAACGGGCGCTCGGTGGCCAAGGTGTAGCGCGAGGCCAGCACCAGATGCTGGGTCGAGCAGCTGGCCAGGTGGCGCAGGAATTCGTCCGCCTCATCGAGGTCGCCGCCGATAAAGCCGCCGCTGTGGAAGAACACGATCAAGCCATCTTTCTTGGCGC
This sequence comes from Massilia aquatica, assembly GCF_011682045.1. Taxonomy (GTDB): domain Bacteria; phylum Pseudomonadota; class Gammaproteobacteria; order Burkholderiales; family Burkholderiaceae_D; genus Telluria_A; species Telluria_A aquatica. The sequence goes on from NZ_VVIW01000024.1 coordinate 63,462, forward strand.
CGGCGTCGCCGCCGGAATACAGACGCGCAGCCAGCGGGCCTTCGGCCCCCGCAACCTCAAGGTCGCGGATCTTCAGCTGCACTGGCGCGTCCTGGGCGCTCATGGCGCTTCCGCCATTTCATCGTCGGCGCCGGCCAGCAGGGAGGTTCCGAACAGGTCGTGTGCAAGTGCGTCAAAACCGACGCTTTCGGCACTCGCGGCCTGCGGGAATTGATGGGTCAAGGCGGTTCCCGTCAACGTCAGCATCGCCATCGCGAGTGTCACGATCATCATGATTGCTTTTTGATAACGCATTTGAGTAGCCCTTTCCTTCCAGTTGTACCGACATCCTTTGATGCAGTACGATCACTTTAAACTTGATCTACAATCTGATAAAGAGGGCAAGAGCGAATTGATTGTTCAGGAATCTGAACAATACGGAGATATATGAATAAATTGCAAGCCATGGAAGTGTTTGTCCAGGTCGTCGACTCCGGCGGCTTTACGCGCGCGGCCGAGAACATGCAGCTGCCCAAGGCTACCGTCTCTACCCTGGTGCAGGCGCTCGAACTGGCGCTCGAAGTCAAACTGCTGCACCGCACAACGCGGCACGTCAGCGTGACCGCCGACGGCGCCGCCTATTATGAGCGCTGCCTGCGCATTCTGTCGGACGTGCGCGAGGCCGAGGAATCGCTCTCGCGCAACCGCGCCAATCCGAGCGGGCGGCTGCGGGTGGATGTCTCGAGCGGCATCGCCAACGACATCCTGCTGCCGGCGCTGGCCGATTTTTTCCACCGCTACCCCGACATCCGGCTCGACCTCGGCATCGGCGACCGGCCGGTGGACCTGATCGAAGAAGGCGTCGACTGCGCCATCCGGGGCGGCAACCTGCCCGATTCGGCGCTGATTGCGCGCCGCGTCGGCGTGCTCCATTTCGTCACCTGCGCCACGCCGGGCTATCTGGACAAGCACGGACGGCCGACCCACCCGCACGACCTGGCCAGCCACCGCTGCATCAACTACTTCTCCACCAAGTCCGGCAAGATCTACGACTGGGATTTCATTCGCGGCGATGAAGTGATCAACATCGCCGCGCCGGCCTGCCTGGCCGTGAACGACTCCACTGCCTACCTGACGGCGGGCATGCAGGGGCTCGGGCTGATGCAGATGTCGAGCTTCATGGTCGACCAGATGGTCGCCGCCGGCAAGCTCGAAATCGTGCTCCCCGACTGGAGCAGCACGCCGCTGCCGATCAACGTGGTATATCCTCAGAACCGCCACCTGTCGGCCAAGGTGCGCGTCTTCGTCGAATGGGTCGCCGACCTGTTCCTCACCCACCCGTTCCTGCAACTGCAAAGGCCCTGATATGCACAGCATCGTCTTCCTCGACCGCGACAGCCTGTTGGCCGAGGTACGCCGTCCCGCTTTTGAGCACGCGTGGCGCGAACATGGCGCCACCAGCGCCGGCCAGGTGGCCGAACGCCTGCGCGGCGCTACCATTGCGATCACCAACAAGGTACCGCTGGGCGCGGCCGATATCGACCAGCTGCCCGAACTGAAAATGGTGGCGGTGGCCGCCACCGGCACCAACAACGTCGATCTCGACGCCTGCCGCGCGCGCGGGATCGTGGTGTCGAACATCCGTAATTATTCGCTGGTGTCGGTCCCGGAGCATTGTATGAGCCTCATTCTCGCCCTGCGCCGCAACCTCAAGGCGTATGGCGCCGATGTGGATGCGGGGCGCTGGCAGGCCTCCAGCCAGTTTTGCCTGCTCGACCACCCGATCGCCGACCTGGCCGGCAGCCGGCTCGGCATCGTCGGCTACGGCGCGCTGGGCAAGAAAGTGGCGGCGCTCGGGCGCGCCTTCGGCATGCGCATCGCCGTGGTATCGCGCTCGCCGGTCGATGATGCCGATGTCGATGCCGTGACCCTGGACGAGCTGCTGGCGACATCCGACGTGGTCAGCCTGCACCTGCCCTTGAGCGCGCAGACAACGAACATGATCGGCGCGCGCGAACTGGCCGGCATGAAGCGCACCGCATTGTTGATCAATACCGCGCGCGGCGGCCTGGTGGACGAAGCGGCGCTGGCCAAGGCGCTGACCGATGGCGTGATCGGCGGCGCCGGCTTCGACGTGTTAAGCCAGGAGCCGCCCTTGCCCGGCAACCCGCTGCTGTCGCTGCGGCTGCCGAATTTCATCCTCACGCCGCACGTGGCATGGGCCAGCGCCGGCGCCATGCAGACCCTGGCCGATATGCTGATCGATAACGTGGAAGCGTTCGAGGCCGGCAAGCCGCACAGCGTGGTTTAAGCTCGGTAGCTGCCGTCTCTCCCGCGCAGGCGGGAGTCCATGGCAGCTTCGGTCAGCGGCGCCGCCTCCTTAAAAGGTCCCCGGCAACAGGATATTGCCGTCCACGTCATTGACGTCGCGCAGGCCGCAAAACGCCATCGTCAGATCGAGCTCGTTGCGGATAATCTCCAGGCATTTGGTTACGCCCTGCTCGCCCATGGCACCCAGGCCATACAGGAACGGCCTGCCGATATACACGCCCTTGGCGCCCAGGGCCAGCGCGCGGATCACATCCTGCCCCGAGCGCACCCCGCCATCCATATGCACCTCGATGCGCTTGCCGACCGCCTCCACGATGGCCGGCAGCGCGCCGATGCTCGACTGCGCACCATCGAGCTGGCGCCCGCCATGGTTCGAGACGATCAGCGCATCGGCGCCGGAGTCCACCGCCAGGCGCGCATCTTGCGCGTCCATGATGCCCTTGATGATCAGTTTTCCGCCCCAGCGCCGCTTGATCCATTCCACATCGGCCCACGACAGGGCCGGGTCGAACTGCTGCGAGGTCCACGCCGACAGGGACGACATGTCCGACACATCGCTCGCATGGCCGACGATATTGCCGAAGCCCCGGCGCGGCGTGCGCAAAATGCCCATGCACCAGCGCGGCTTGGTCATCAGGTTGACGATGTTCGCCAGTGTCATCCTGGGCGGCGCCGTCATGCCGTTGCGGATATCCTTGTGGCGCTGGCCCAGTACCTGGAGGTCGAGCGTGAGCACCAGCGCCGAGCAGCGCGCGGCCTTGGCGCGGTCGATCAGGCGGTTGATGAATTCGCGGTCCTTCATCACATACAGCTGGAACCAGAACGGTTTGCTGGTATGCGCGGCCACGTCCTCGATCGAGCAGATGCTCATGGTCGAGAGGGTGAACGGCACGCCGAAGCGTTCGGCGGCGCGCGCGGCCAGGATTTCGCCATCGGCATGCTGCATGCCGGTCAGCCCGGTCGGCGCCAGCGCCACCGGCATCGCCACCTCCTGCCCAATCATCGTGGTGCGGGTGGTGCGGTCGACCAGGTTGACCGCCACCCGCTGGCGAAATTTGATCTTCGCAAAATCGTCGCTGTTGGCGCGGTAGGTCGATTCGGTCCAGGAACCGGCATCGGCGTAGTCGTAAAACATGCGGGGAACGCGCTTTTTTGCCAGAACCCGCAGGTCTTCAATGGTCGTGATGATGGTCATGCATCTCCTTGTGCGCGCTGTTGCCTGTGGTTGCTTATGGTTGCTGCCGATCGCCTACGGCGCCACCTTGAGCGGCAGGTCGATGAAGAACGTGGTGCCGCGCCCCGCGCCGCTTTCGACGCGAATGCTCCCTTCCAGCAGCGACGTGACGATGTTGTAGGTGATGTTCAGGCCCAGGCCAGAACCGCCCTGCCCCATCTTGGTCGTAAAAAACGGATCGAAAATGCGCGCCTGGTGCTCGACCGGGATGCCGACGCCGTCGTCGACGAACACCAGCAGCACCCTTCCGCTGCCCTGCAGCGCCGCCGTGACCGTGATCGCACCGCCGATGCGCCCTTCGAAGGCATGCAGCAGCGCGTTGTTGATCAGGTTGATCATGACTTGTCCGAACGGGCCCGGATAGCTATCCATCTCGATGCCCGGTTCCACCGCCATGGTGAGCGTGTGGCCGGCCTTGCGCACCTGGTTCATCATGGTGGCCACGATTTCGTGCGCGGCCTGCTCCAGGTTGAAGCGGCGCCGCTGCGCGCTGGCCTGGTCCACCGCCACCTGCTTGAAGCTGTTAAGCAGGTCGGCCGCGTTGAACAGACTACGCATGATCAGCGCCGACGCCTCCTGCGACGCATCGATGAACACCTTCAGGTCGGATCGGCGGATGCTGGCGCCGTCGAATTTCTGGGCGATCTCGCTGGTTTTCTCCTGCAAGGTGCTGGCCATCAGCAGGCTGTTGCCGATCGGGGTGTTGAGTTCATGCGCCACGCCGGCCACCAGCGAGCCCAATGCCGCCAGCTTTTCCTGCGCCACCAGCTGCGCCTGGGTGCTCTGGAGCTGGCGGTAGGCGTCGGCATTATCGAACGCCACCCCCACGTAAGAGGCCAGCGTGCGTAGCATGTCGAGGTGAATGCGTTCGTAGGCATTGGTCGCATAGCTGTGTACCGACACCACCCCCAGCATGCGGCCGTTGACGGCGATCGGCACGTACAGCAGCGAGCGCGGCGAGGTAGGCAGCGAGCCGTCTTCCAGCGTGCCCAGATGCTCTTCGCTGGAGGTCAGCAGCAGATCGCTGATGTAATTGCCGTACTCCTGCTCCAGGTCATTGATGAACACCTCGCGCTCGTTGGCGATGCACCATACCGCCAGCTGGTTCGGATGGTCCATGCTGCGCGAATACGGCAGATAGCGCTTGCCGCCCTCCATCGCGAACGGGTAGTCGATGCAGGCGCGCTCCGGCCGGTACAAGCCGATGCCGAACACGCTCGCATCCATCAGCTCATTGACATGGGCGTACAGCATCAGCATGATCGATTCGCTATCGAGTTTGGCGGTCAGCTTGCGCCCGATGTCGCTCAGGAGAGCGATATTGCGGTGCGCCTGTTCGACTTCCACTTTCTGGCGTTCGACCGAATCCTTCTGCAGCCGCAGTTCCGCAGTGCGCGAGCCGACCAGGCGCTCGAGCAGGGATTTTTGCTGCACCAGCGCGCGCACCCGCATGCGCATCAGCGCATAGCCGACGCCCAACGCCACAGCCGCCAGCGCAAGGCGAAACCACCAGGTTTTCCAGACCGGCGGCGTAATCGTGATGGCCAGCACGGTCGGCGCCTCGTTCCACACGCCGTCCTTGTTGCTGGCCCTGACGCGGAACACATACCGTCCCGGATCGAGATTGGTGTAGGTGGCAAAGCGCTTGCCGGCGTCGGTGCTGACCCATCCCCGGTCGAAGCCTTCGAGCTGGTACAGGTAGCGGTTGCGCTGCGGGTCGGCAAAATGCAGGGCCGCGAATTCGAGCGAGAGCACCGAATCGCGGTACGACAGCGTGATCTCGCGCGCGTCTTCGATGGCGCCCGTGAAGGTGGCGTCGCCCAACTGCTGGCCGGCGCGCAGCGGGCGGTTAAAGATCAGGAAGTCGGTAATCATGACCACCGGCGGATAGGGATTTTCACGGATCGCCTCCGGACGGAACGACGTGAGGCCATTGATGCCGCCGAAGTGCAGGCTGCCGTCGCCGCTGCGCGCGGCCGCGCCGACGAAATACGAACCATCGGTCAGGCCATCCCTGGCCGTGTAGTGCTTGACCTGGCCGTTGGTCGGGTCCAGCCGCGCCAGGCCGGCGGTGCTGCTCACCCACAGCATGCCGGCATCGTCTTCCACGATGCCGCCGATCGGGTCTTCGGCCCCGGTCCGGTTGAGGTCATGAAAGCGAAAGCGCACCTTGCCGTCGGCCCCAGGGTCGGCCCGGTGCAAGCCGCCCGCGGTGCCGACCCACAGCTGGCCGGCGCGCGACTCGAACAGATAATAAATGCGGCTGTGGCGCAGGCTGGCCGGATCGGCCGGGTCGTAGCGGTAATGGGTAAAGCGGCTGGTGGCGGGGTCGAGCCGCTCAAGGCCGTTGTCGGTGCCGATCCAGATGATGCCGCGCTGGTCCTCCACGATCGCAAAGCCGTGGTTCTCGCCCAGGCTGTACGGGTTGGCCGGATCGTGGCGCCAGCCGATCCGGGTGCCGCTGGCCGGATCGTAGCGCACCACGCCGCCGCGCGTGACGATCCACAGCTTGCCGGCGCGGTCGACCAGCAGGCGCTGGATGTACGAGGCGTTGGCGTCGCCGCCGAGCGGCAGCGGCGTGACGTCGCCGCCCTCCTTGTCCATCGACGACAAGCCGGTGGGCGTGCCGACCCAGACCCGGCCGCCCCCGACCGCCAGAGCGGTAACGAGTTCCCCCGCGCGCATGCGCGTCACGCCGCCCCCGGGCAGGTCGACCCGGTTCACGCCTCCTCCGGTTGTGCCGAGCCACAGCGCGCCGCCGGCGCCGGGCGCCAGCGCGCGGATCTTGCTGGAACTGAGGCTGCGCGGATCGTCGGGCACGTGCGCGAGCCGGTTAAAACCGCCGCTGGCGATGTCGACCCGGTTCACCCCACCGAACCAGCTGCCGACCCACAGCGTGCCGCTGCGGTCGAGGAAACTGGCCGCGATGCGGTTGTCCGACAGCGAATGGCGGTCGAGCGGCTGGTGGCGGTAGCTGACGAAAACGCCGCTGGCGGGGTCGCGCCAGAACAGGCCATCGAGTTCGGTGCCGGCCCACAGGTTCCCCTTGGGGTCGTGGTACAGCGACTGCACGCGCACCGCGCCGATGCCGTCGGCCGCGCCGAACTGGCGCCGCACCGGCTGCGCCGCGCCAAGCTGCCACGCTTCGAGCCCGCCGGCGGTGCCGACCCATAAGGTCCGGTTGGCGCCGAGCGAGAGCGACAGCACCTGGTTGCGCCGGGCGTCGCCGCTCAAGGCCACCGTAAAGCGCTCGAATCCGCGCGCGCCCGGCGCCAGCCGGTCCAGCCCACGCGCGGTCGCCACCCACAGGCTGCCATCGGTATCGCGCACCAGCGCGTTGACGCGGTCGTCGGACAGGCTGGCCCCGTCGCCAGGGTCGTGGCGCAAGGTGGCAAAGCGCGCGCTGGCCGGGTCGAAGTGCTTGAGCCCTTCGCCGGTGGCCAGCCACAGGCCGCCGGCGCCGTCGGCCACGATGGCCGAGACCACGCGGTTGTTGACGTCGCCGGTGGCGTAGCGGATGAATTTGCGGGTGCCGCGCTCATAGCGGATCAAGCCGCCCTTGGTACCGAACCACAGGCGGCCCTGGTCGTCCTCGAACGAGGCGGAGATGTAATTGTCGGCGATGCTGTCGGGATCGGTGGGATCGTTCTTGAAGACGGTCATGCGGTAACCGTCGTAGCGGTTCAGGCCGGCCTGCGTGCCGAACCACATGAAGCCCTGGCGGTCCTGCAGGATGCTCTGCACCGACTCCTGCGACAAGCCCTGCTCCAACCCGATATGCTCGAAGCGCAGGGTGCGCGCCGGGGCCGCCAGCGCGCCACCCGCGCAGGCCACGCACGCCACGCCCAGCAGCCAGGCAAGGGCCAGCCGGAACAGTATCGCATTCGGTCGGTTCGTCAAACGAAGCATCATCGGGCATTCCACGCAGCAATAGGAGTAATCTAACAGATGCCCGGGCGCGGGTGAAAATTACTTGCTTGCGGCCGCGTGCCGATCGCCCTCTGGACAAACGGCGAAGGCCCCACTACAATAGCGCCTTCTTCGGAAATGCAAGCGATCCGAAGGGTAATAGAAGCACGGAGCTAAAAGAACCGCCAAGCGAGGGTTCCGGAAACGAAGTGAAGCTGTTACAATCACTGCTTAAGCGGCTGTAGCTCAGCTGGATAGAGTACTTGGCTACGAACCAAGGGGTCGTGGGTTCAATTCCTGCCAGCCGCACCAAAATTCGTAAGGACGAAGGGCCTTTGAAGTAATTCAAAGGCCCTTTTTCTTTGCCCTGCCGTTTGTTAGTTCGGCGGTTTTTGGTAAATGCGTGAGAAGATTTGGTAATGCGCGGAAACGCTGCTATAATGTTTGCTTAAGCGGCTGTAGCTCAGCTGGATAGAGTACTTGGCTACGAACCAAGGGGTCGTGGGTTCAATTCCTGCCAGCCGCACCAAAAATTCGTAAGACGAAGGGCCTGCCGAGAAATCGACAGGCCCTTTTTCTTTGTGCGGCGCGGGTGCAGACCGCTACTTCGGCGCACGCACGCCCGGCGCGACCTCGGGTACAATCGGTATCGACCGCACAACAAGGGTTATTATTGTCGCGGCAAGCACATTCCATCTCTGGAGCCGGCACCCGATGCGCGCACTATCGACATTCTTCACAAAGGCTGTGCTTACCTGCGCCCTCGCAGCATTGAGCCAAGCCAGCGCCGCGACTGACGCGACCATGGCCAACGGCGGGCGTCTGCTTGCCTTTATCGGTCAAAAAGTCGGCTTGACAGAGCAAGCACGACCGCAGTGCGAGCACTGCATTATCACGAATGCGCATTACCTCGCCACGTACCGCGTCCTCGACACCGTCTTCGGCAGTTACCGCGACGCTCTCATTACCTTCGATGTCTACGATCACTTCGGTGAACCCGCATTTTCCAGGTACGACAATGTGCTGTTGTTCGTCAGCCTGCAGGAAGACGGCACATGGCTGCACGAGAAGTACCAGTTTTTCGACGTACACCGTGGCAGCGATGGGCAATGGTACGGATGTGGAGATCCGTATCAAACCACGCGCAAGGTCAAGCGCACGGTCCATGCGCGTCCCGTTCAATTCCTCGAGCCGGTATCGTATGCGCTCGATGGGCTGGATCCGGAGCTGGTCGAGCGGCGATATCCTGCAGCGTATTTCGAGATTCGCGACGGACGCGCGCACTGCCTTCTCGCCACACCAGCGCACGACCTGTTCCAGGCGAAGAAAGAAACGGTCCTGGCTGCGCGCGGCATTTTCAAATAGTACCGCGAGCCTCATCCATGGAGCCGCAGCGCCGCTGTACTTTGCAGGTTCGCGCTCAGAATACACGCCCGACGCTCAGCACCATCCCGCTGCGCGAGCCGATGCTGCCGCTGTAACGGGCGTACTCGCCATTCTCCGCATGCAGCGCATCCCACGCGGCCTGCATTTTCCAGGCGTCGATGCTCAAGGCAATGCCGATCCGGCCATCAACCCGCGTGCCCGAGGTATAGCGCGGCACAACCGATACCGGCCGCAGGTAGCCAACGCGCGCAAACAGGCCAACGTCGTCGCTCAACGCCACGCCGCCATTGAGTTCCGCGTACAGCGTGCGCATGCCGGTGCCCAGATAGGCAGGCGCATACGAGACCCTGCCGCTCAGGCGCTCGCCGCCCAGCCCCGCATAGACTTCACGGTAGTTCAGGGACGACATGGTGGAAAAGGTGTGGTTCGATCCGCCCACTTCCCACGACGGGCCGGACCTCATGCGGCGCGCATAGCCGGCGTAGCCGATCGCGTACACGCCGCGCGGCGTGCCGCTCATCTTGAGCAACGAGGCGAACGCGCCCGCATACAAGCCGCTGCGGGTATCGAACGAGAGATTGAACTGGGCCACCGGGTCGCCCTTGCTGTAGCCGATGCCGCGATAATAATAGTCGGAGACGAGCGACACGCTGCCGCTGGCCTGGGCGCAGGCGTTGCCGCCGGCTAGGCAGGATGACAGTGCGAGCGCCAGCGGCCATCTACGCAAGGGCGGCTCCGCGCATGGCGGCGGTCAGGGCAGGCGGACGATCTTGGGCGGCGTGACCTCGACGCAGACGCATGTACATTTTCCTGTGAGGCGGGTGACGGTGGCGCAAAGGTTGATGCCGCCCGGTTGCAGCACAATGCTCGATCGGACCTGCGGCAAGGTGAGCCCGGGACGCAGCTCGCTCAGCACGGCCATCATGCCAGAGATATGCGCCGCTGAATAGGATGACCCCGAGACCATGCCCCAGCGCGCGCCCGGCGCGGCGGTCGGAATGTCGCGCCCGGGCGCCATCAGCACCTGTGCGTTCAACTGCCGGCCGCTGTCGGCCGCCACCGCGAACACGCCCGGATGCGAGGCGGGAAAACCGCCATCGGCACTGGCCGCGTCGACCGCCCCCACCACCCGCACGCCGCGCGCGCAGGCGACGTCGATCAGTTCGCGCAGCAGCCGGTCGGCCGGTCCCGACAAACTGAGATTGATTACCTGCGCCCCGTGCATCAACGCGAAATTGATCGCCTTGGCCAGGGTGAAGCTGTTGCAGCGGGTGGCGCCGCCGGCCACTTGCCAGCATGCGCGCAGCGCCATCAGGCGCGCGTCCGGCGCCACGCCTTCGATTCCCACGCCATTGCCGGCCAGCGCCGCGATCACCCCCGCCACGCCGGTGCCATGGGTCTCGGCGGCGTAGGCCTGGCCATCGACAAAATTCTCCTGGAAGGCGACCTGCCCGGCCAGGTCGGGATGGTCGGTTTCGACGCCGCTGTCGATCACCGCCACCAGCACCTTGCGCCCGGTGGCGGCCTTGCGTACTTCGCCCAGCTGCCATTGCAGCGCGGCCGGCTGCACCGGGTACAGCGGGTCGCTGGCCTGGGCCGAAAAGGTATTGATCGATTGCGCCCAGTCGACCCGCGCATCGCGCGAGAGCGCTTCGACGATCTTGCCCGGCTCGGCGCCGGGCGGTTCGGCCATGCGGTAGCAGTCGACGTTCAGGGCCGGCATGGGCCAGCCTTCGAGGATGGTCAGGCCGTGCTCGCGCGCCAGCGCTTCGGCGATGCGGCGCCGCGCCAGGCGGCCGGCGTCGTCGCGGTAGTTGGCGCCGTAGGCGGCGTCGGGCCGGAAGTGCGGCGCCGGCAAATGCAGCATGACCAGGATCTGGCGCGCCTCGGGCGGGGCCTGGGGCGCCGCCTCCTGGGCGCGGCCGGTCAGCGCCGCCAGGAGCAGCAGCACCGACATCAGTACGCGCATCACGGCGCGCTCCGCGGCCCCAGCGCTTCAGCCAGTTGCACGTCGGCGTCGGCGCGCAGCACGGCCAGCGCCGTGGACTGGCCGCCCGGCGGCGCGCTCAGGACAAAGGCGCCGGTGACGGTCGGCCCGTCGACCACGCGCGCGCCGCTGGCCTGCAACAGCCGTTGCACCTCGCGCAGGCTGGCCTCGGGCTGGAACACGACGACGATGGTGCCGGCCGGCGCCGCAGTCGGACCTCCAGCGGCGTTACTCAGCGCCTGGTAGGCGTCGCCCTTGCCCACCGGCGCGATCATCTGGATCACCAGCACGGTGATCAGGGCGCACTGCCCCGCCATCGCCCACGGCATCCAGCCACCGCCGAACCAGGCGCGCATGCCGGAGGCCCTGGCGGGCGCCACGCTGTTTTGCGGACCCAGACGCGGCATCAGGCGCGCCAGGGCGCGCTCCGGATCGAGTCCGGACGGTTCGCACGGCGCCGCGGCGTGCAACTGGCGCTGCCATGCTACCTCGCCGGCGCATTGCGCGCACTGCTGCAGGTGCGCGCGCACCTCGGCCGCCTCGCTCTCGTCCAGGGTGCCGTTGGCGAACCACGGCAGCAAATCGCGCATCGCCTGGTGCGATGCGCTGGTCGGTTCTTGGTTCAGGTTCATGACAGTTCTTCCTGATGTGCCGACAGCAGCACCCTGAGGCGCTGCCGGGCGTGAAACATCCGCGTTTTCACGGTATTGAGCGGGCATCCCATCGTCTCGGCGATTTCCTGGTAGCCCATGTCGTGGTAATAGGTCAGGGTGACGACCACCCGCTGTTCGAGCGAGAGCGCCTTGAGCGCTTCGCCCACGCCCTCCTGCAACTGCTGCTGCGCGAGAGCGTGCTCCGGTTCCTGCCGAACGTCGCCCACCTCCAGCTCAACATTCGATTCCACCGGCTCGTCGCGCATATTGACCGCCTTCAGTCCCTGACGGTAGGCGATGGCGAACACCCAGGTCGACACCTTGCAGGTGTGGTCGAAGGTGTGCGCCTTCTGCCACACCACCAGCATGGTGTCGTTGACGATTTCTTCGATCAGGGCGCCATCGCGCACCATCCGGTCCAGAAAGCGCGCCAGCCGGCCGAAGTAGACCCGGTACAGCGCCTGGAAGGCGTCCCGGTCCCCGCCCGCGATCAGGGCAATCAACGCCGTCTCGCTCGACCCGGATGGTCCGGCCGGCGCCCTCCCGAAACGCGCTCTCCATTGTTTCAGCATGCTTCGATGTTCTCCACGATGTTTTCTACTTCTGCGGTGAATACTTGCCCGCAGTGAAAAGGTTCATGCTGCCGAGAAAAAAATATGTCGTTCACATCCAGCCCTGATTTTACACGTGGCAATTTTTACCAAAACTTTTTTCAAAAGCATTGAACCTTTTACGCGCGAGCCCGTATTGACCGTTCAATAAGACCGAACAATGCATCGCTGCCACCGAAGGATCAGTATTTTGTTTGCCCTATGCGGCCCCTCACTTCTCGATCACTCGGCGGGCAGCCTGTTTCGCCTGTTACTGCTCGCCCCACTGCTGGAGGAGCTGATCGTGCGCGCCGGCCTGCAGGAGTGGCTGATGCGGCGGGGAAGCGGCGCGGCGCTGGTGCTGGGCGTGCCGGCGCTGGCGTTCAGCCTGCTGCATGTGATGTCGGGCGCGCAAGCCATGGCGCTGGTGTTCTTTCCCGGACTGGCATTCGGACTGGTTTACCGCCGCTGGCGCGACTGGCGGCTATGCGCACTGCTCCACGCGCTGTGTAACGGCATCGCGCTGATTTTTTGCAGTTTCAACATCTATTGAACAACAAACAGACATAACAACAGGAGTAGCAATGACGGGATTTCGACTGAACCAATCCGGCCCGCGGCATCACATGCGCGGCGCCGGCCTGTGCGCGCTGCTGGCCATGAGCCAGGCCCACGCGGCCGATGCCCTGCACGGCAAGACGCTGTACCTGAACGGCCCGGCCGGCGGCGGCACCGCCTGCGCGCGCTGCCATACCGCGTCGCCGACGGCCAACGTCAGCAAAATCCTGAGCGCGGCCAATCATCCGGCCGCCATCAGCGCTGCGATCGCCGCCAACAAGGGCGGCATGGGCAATCTCTACGCCGGCAAATTTTCAGACGTCGACCTGGCCGATATTGCAGCCTTCATCGGCAACCCCGGCGTGAGCGCGGCGCCGGCGGCCAGCCTTAATCCCGCCAGCCTGGCCTTCAGCGGCACGCTGCTCGGGCAAGCCAGCGGCACCCTCGCCGCCACGTTGGCCAATACCGGCCCGGGTGCGCTCAATATCGATACCATTGGCGTGACCGGGGCGGCGGCGGCCGACTTCAGCATCGCCGGCGGCACCTGCGCGCCCGGAGGCGCAGTGGCGGCGGGCGCCAACTGCACGGTGCTGGTCAGCTTCAAGCCGAGCGTGGCCGGCGCGCGCAGCGCCAGCCTGGCCGTGGCCCATAACGGCACCGGCGGCAGCAGCAGCGTGGCCCTGAGCGGCACCGGCAGCGCGGCGCCGCAGGCCACCATTGGCGTCTCGGCCACCAGCATCAACTTCGGCGCGCTGGCCACCAATGCGCCATCGGCCCCGCAAAGCATTACGCTCAATAACAGCGGCCAGAGCGCCCTGACCTTCAGCAGCATTACGCTGGCAGGCGCCAACGGCGCCATCTTCACGCTCGGCGGCGACTGCGCGGTAAACAAACCGCTGGCCGGCGGCGCCAGTTGCGCGCTGACGGTGGCGGCGCAACCCACCGCCAGCGGCGCCTTTGCCGGCAACCTGACGGTGGCCTCGAATGCCGCCAACGGCAACGTCACCATCGGCCTGGCCGGCAGCGGCGCCAGCGCGACGGCGGCGGCCAGCGCCACGCCGAACGCGCTGGCCTTCGGCAGCCAGACCATCGGCGGCGCGGCCGCCACGCAAAACGTCACGCTGACCAATAGCGGCAACGTGGCGCTGACATTCTCGTCGATCGCCGTCAATGGCGCGGGCGGGTTCAGCGTGGCGCCGGGCAGTGACTGCGTTGCAGCTCTGGCGCCGGGCGCCACCTGCAGCGTGCCTGTGCTGTTCGCACCAATGGCCAACGGCGCGTTTGCGGGCACGCTGGTGGCCACCTTTAATGGCGGCGCGGTGCAGGTGGCCGTGAGCGGCGCCGGCACCACGGCGGCCGTGGCCACGCCTGCCCTGTCGGACGCCGGTCCCATTGGTTTCGGCGAAATCCAGGTCGGCAAAAGCGCAGCGCCGCACACGACGGTGCTGCGCAATCCCGGCACGGCGGCACTGACCATCGCCACCCTGGTGATCGACGGCGCCAACGGCGGCGACTTTGTCCTCGGCGGCACCTGCGCGGTCACTGGCATGGTCAGCCCCGGCGGCAGCTGCACCATCGAGACCACCTTCAAACCGGGCGCACCGGGTGCGCGCGCCGCCTCCCTGCTCCTGCTGACCAACGGCGGCACGCAATTTTCGCTGCCACTCACCGGTACCGGCACCGCCATCGCGGCGGCACCTGCGCTCACGCTCACGCCGCAGTCGTTCGACTTTGGCGCCAGCGCGGCGTCCAAGCGCTTCACGCTGACCAACGCGGGTACCGCGGCCATCAACCTGTCGGCGGCGACCTTCAGCGGACCGTTCGCGCGCGTGAATGACGCCAGCGGCTGCGCGGCCTTGCCGTTTGCACTGCAACCGGGCGCCTCGTGCGACCTCGTGATCGGCTACACCCCGGCCGCTTCCAGCGCCAGCAGCGGCAGCGTCGTGCTGCAAGCCGACGGCGGCGCCAACTGGACCATCGCCTTGGCCGGCCAGGCCGCAGCCGTGCCGGCCAATCCTGCACCGGCGCAGAACCAGGGCGGCGGCGGCTGTTCGTCGGTACGCGATGGCACGGATCCGATGCTGGCCCTGCTGGCGCTGCTGGCGGCCGGCGTCCTTTTCTGGCGCCGTCGCAATCCGGCGCAGTCATGATCAATCACCTTTACGGAACCGCTATGAACAACTTCAAACGCACTACACGCGCAGTCGCCGCATCCCTTCTCCTGGCGCTGCTGGCGGCGCCGGCCAGCGCGCTGGAAGCGGGCAAACCCGCTCCGGCCTTCAACCTGGCGGGACCGGATGGCGCGGTCAAGCTGGAAAAATACGCCGGCAAGGTGGTGTATGTCGACTTCTGGGCCTCCTGGTGCGGCCCGTGCCGCCAGTCGTTCCCGTGGATGAACGAGATGCAGGCCAAATACGGCCCCCAGGGTTTGCAGATCGTCGGCGTCAATGTCGACGCCAAGGTGGAGGACGCGCGCACTTTTTTGGCGGGCACGCCGGCCAGGTTCGCGATCGGCTTCGATCCGGCCGGCGCCACCCCGCGCAGCTATGGCGTCAAGGGCATGCCGAGCAGTGTACTCGTTGGCGCGGACGGCAAGGTAATCTTCGAGCATAGCGGCTTCAAGGCGGCCGACCGCGAAGAACTGGAAGCGAAAATCAAGGCGGCACTGGGAGCGAAGAAATGACGATGATGACCACGATCATGCTGCGCCTCGCCGCGGTAGCGGCGCTGGCCGCCGGCGCCACCGGCTGTTCGGCCATCACCCCGGTGCAAGCCTGGGAAAAAGGCACGCTGGCGAAGACTGAAATGCTGATGGAGGGCGACGGACTTGAAGCGCGCTTCAACGAACATATTTACAACAGCCGCGAGGCAGCGTCCGGCGGCAGCGGCGTCGGTGGCGGCGGCTGCGGCTGCAATTGAGAGAGATGATTGATCACATGACCACCCCACTCCCATCAGCACACACTCCGGCCCTCGGCCACGCCATCCTGGCGGCGGCCCTGATGCTGCCAGGCCTGGTGCATGCCGAAACGCCGCCGGAACACGCGTCCATCAGCGTCAAGCTGCTCGGTTACGACGAAAGCCAGTCGGGCATGGACCGCATCCGCGTGCGCGCGCCGTCCATCTCGCTCATCGCGCCGGTGGCCGGCGTATGGTCGGTATCGGGCTCGCTGACGGCCGACGATGTCTCGGGCGCCTCGCCGCGCTACCACACGGCGGTATCGGGCGCCTCGCGCATGAGCGACGAGCGCAAGGCCGGCGACGCGGCGCTGACGCGCTATTTCTCGCGCGGCAGTCTTACCGTCGGCGCGGCCTATTCGACCGAGCATGACTACGACTCGCGCGCCCTGTCGGTGACCGCCACCATGTCGAGCGAAGACAAGAACACCACCTATTCGCTCGGCGTGGGCGGCTCGGACGATGCGATCAATCCAGTCAACTTCATCGTGCGCGACGAATCGCGCCAGACCGTGAACTTCCTGGCCGGCGTGACGCAGGTGCTGGGGCAGAACGACCTGGCGCAGCTGACCGTGACCCACAACCGCGGCCACGGCTATTTTTCGGACCCGTACAAGGCCTTCGACAACCGTCCGCGCCAGCGCAAGCAGAGCACCGTCATGGGGCGCTGGAACCATCATTATGCGGCGCTTGGGGGTACCAGCCGCCTGTCGTACCGCTACTACACCGACACCTACGGCATCCGCGCCCACACCTTCGGGGGCGAATACGTGCAGCCGGTCGGCCAGGGCTGGATCATCACGCCCTCGGCGCGCCTGTATTCGCAGCGGGCGGCGCGTTTCTACTTCGATCCGGTGTATGACGGCGTGCTGGGCGAGCCATTCCGGCCCGGCTTCGACAGCAACCCGGATGCGTTGTCATCGGCCGACCAGCGCCTCTCGGGCTTCGGCGCGGTGACGCTCGGGATCAAGGTGGCCAGGCAGTTAAGCCGCGACTGGATCGTCGACGTCAAGCTCGAAGCCTACCAGCAGCGCGGCAACTGGCGCCTGTTCGACAAGGGCAGCCCCGGACTCGAACCGCTGCGCGCCCACAGCATCCAGCTCGGCCTCACGCGCCAGTGGTAATGGACGTCCAAACCTTCCCGTTCGATGCCATGGCCAGCCGCTGCGAGCTGCGCCTGGCGCTGCCGCCGGGTAGCGATGGCGCGTCGCTGGCCAAGGTGGCCATCGACGAAGTGCGGCGCATCGAGCGCACTTTTTCGCGCTACCGGGCCGACAGCATCGTCGCGCGCATCAATGCCGCCGCCGGGGGCGATGCCGTGGCCTGCGACGACGAGACCAACGCGCTGCTGGACTACGCCGGCGTGCTGCACGCCAGCAGCGGCGGCCTGTTCGACATCACCTCGGGCGTGCTGCGGCGCGCCTGGGACTTTGGCCGTCCGCTGCTGCCGGCGCAGGCGGCACTCGACGCGCTGCTGCCGCTGGTCGGCTGGCGCCATGTGGAGCGTGCCAATGGCGCCATTCGCCTGGCGCAGGCCGGCATGCAGATCGACTTCGGCGGCTTCGGCAAGGAATACGCCGCCGACCGCGCCGCCGCGCTGTTGCAGGGGGCCGGCGTGCGCCACGGTTACGTCAACCTGGGGGGCGACCTGCGCATCATCGGTCCGCAGCCGGATGGCGTGGCGTGGTCGATCGGCGTGCAGGACCCGCGCGACGCCAAAGGACTGGCGGCGGCGATCCCGATCGCCAGCGGCGCCCTGGCCACCAGCGGCGACTACGAGCGCTTCATCGACGTGGACGGCACGCGCTACTGCCATGTGCTCGATCCGCGCAGTGGCATGCCGGTGTCGCACTGGCGCTCGGTCAGCGTGCTCGGTCCCCTGGCAATCGCCGCCGGCAGTTGCTCCACCATCGCCATGCTGATGCAGGAGGATGGCCTGGCCTTCCTCGACCGCTCTGGCATGGCCTACCTGGCTATCGACCGGGACGGCCAGTGCTTCCGCAAGGATGTGTAAGCAGCTTCACCCTGAATTCACTATTGGAGAACCACCATGACATCCACACCTTTTCTGAGATGGCTGCTGTCGCTGCTGGCCATGCTCGCCTTTGCCGGCTGGGCCGGCAAGGCCGCCGCGGCCGACGACTTCCTCGATCCCGAACTGGCCTTTGTGCTGCGCACCGAAGTGCGCCAGGACGGCGCCGTGGCGCTGCGCTGGAGCATCGCCCCCGGCTACCACCTGTACCGCGACCGCATCGGATTCACCAGCGCCGCCGGCCAGGACCCGATTGCGGCGCCAAGCCTGCCGCCAGGCGTGCGCAAGTTCGACGAGAACTTCAACAAGGAGATGGAAACCTACGGCGGCCAGCTCGATGCCACGCTGGCCGCGAGCCCCAGGCCGTTCACCCTGAACGTGACCTACCAGGGCTGCGCCGACGCGGGCCTGTGCTATGCGCCCATCACCAAGACCTATCTGGTCGACCCGGCCAAACCGGGCGTGCTGACGGCGCGGGCCGAAGCGCCGGCTGCGGCCACGCCAACTCCACCAGCACCAGCGTCCAGCGCGGCCGCCCCTGAAGACGACACCACCCTCGCCCAGCGCACCCTGCAAAGCGGCAGCCTGTGGCGCATCGGCAGCGCCTTCCTGCTGTTCGGCCTTCTGCTGTCGTTTACGCCGTGCGTACTGCCGATGGTGCCGATCCTGTCGTCGATCATCGTCGGCGAAGGCTCGGTCTCGCGTTCGCGCGGCCTGCTGCTGGCGGCCGCCTACTGCCTCGGCATGGCGCTGGTCTACACCGCGCTCGGCGTGGGTGCCGGGCTGGCCGGCGAAGGCCTGGCCGGCGCGCTGCAAAAACCCTGGGTGCTGCTGACCTTCGGCGCGCTGCTGGTCGGGCTGGCGCTGTCGATGTTCGACGTCTATCAGTTGCAGCTGCCAAGTTCCCTGCAATCGCGCTTGTCCAGTACCGGCGGCGCGGTCCAGGGCGGGCGCTTCGCGGGCGTATTCATCATGGGCGCGCTGTCGGCATTGATCGTCGGGCCGTGCGTGGCCGGCCCGCTGGCTGGCGCCCTGCTCTACATCAGCCAGACCGGCAACGCCTTGATCGGCGGCTGGGCCCTGTTCTCGATGGCGCTCGGAATGAGCGTGCCGCTGCTGCTCACAGGGCTGTCTGCCGGCAGCCTGCTACCGCGCGCCGGCGCCTGGATGAACGGCGTCAAAAAAGTATTCGGCATGCTGCTCATCGCGGTCGCCATCTGGATGGTCTCGCCGGTGTTCCCGGTGCAGGTGATGATGGCGCTGTGGGGCGGTTTCGCGATCCTGTGCGCGGTGTTCCTGCACGTGGGCCATGCACTGCCGCCGCATAGCGGCGCCGGCGCCTACGCCGGCAAGGCGCTGGGCGTGGTGATGCTGGTCGCCGGCCTGTTCGAACTGGCCGGCGCGGCCAGCTCGGGAGGCGACGTGCTGCAACCGCTGGCGCATCTGCGCGGTGGCGCTGGCGGCACGGCGGTCGCACACGAAGAAGGTCCGCAGTTCACCCGCATCCGCACCGTCGCCGAACTCGAACGCGCACTGGCCGATACCAGCACGCCGGTGATGCTCGACTTCTACGCCGACTGGTGCGTGGCCTGCAAGGAGATGGAGCGCATGACCTTCCCCGACAGCGCGGTGGCCGCCTCGATGAAGAAAATGCGCCTGATCCAGGTAGATGTCACGGCCAACAATGCCGACGACCGCGCGCTGATGAAGAAATTCAGCCTGTTCGGGCCACCGGGCATCATCCTGTTCGACGCCAGGGGCAAGGAAGTGCCGCAGGGGCGCATCATCGGCTTCGTGCCGGCCCAGCGTTTCGCCGAACGCCTGCAGGCGGCCCACGGCACGGCGGGCTGACCAGGGCAAGGAATTGACAATCTTTTGGCTGGTGTTTGATGCCACCCGGGCCAATTTGAGCATGCTTACAAAAGGCCAATCCATCGGGATTGGCCCAAGCTCTTCCAAAAGGATTGGCGATTCTTGTCGGGAAGCAGTTACGGCGGCGTCATTGTTCCGCGCGGCTGCGCAGGCACTTTGGAGCGATGTTCCTGACACCGCGAGAGCCGCTTTTTTTAGCGCGTTGGCCGTACTCCTAGCGCGTTTGCACGCTCAGGGATGGAACGGTATATCGGCTCGTGCAGCGTGCCCGGCGCATTACGCATCACGGTAGTCCTGAATCTTCGAACGTGCCAGTTCTTGTGCATTCGCAATGGCTGCCTTGTCAGTGGCAGCCGAATCCGGCAGCCAATTGACAAAACCAGGCCCTTGGAAGAGCAACAGCCCATCCGCGAACCGTCGCGCTTTTGAAAAGCTGGCCCATCCAATACGTGCTTCGCTATCCCGGCCAACAATGTGCGCCCCACTTTCCGAGATGGTGAATGCAATATCGTCGTTATGAAATGGTGAACTTCTGAGGTTTCTACGAATAAACCAGGCGTCAATAGGCCAACCGAGGAGCAGCGCTCCCATGATGCCACCGACTATTGCGCAAAGCGCCACCGAACCCAGGAACAGGGTGAGCCCCAGGAGCGCAAGGAGCGCCGCTGCAAGAAACCATTTCAACCCAATGAACGGTCGACGCCACCAGAGTTGCCGTCTATATCTCACAAACGACGCTATCAAATGATCTTCGGAGAAACAGAAACGATACTGGGAATCCATGTTTTTTGAGCCCTTATGATCTTTACATCGCTGCCAACCCGGCGCCGGAAATGACAAGGCCCCAGTTCCTGGGGCCTTTCTCGTCATGATTCTCAGGAAGAACCTGGTCGGAGCGGGAGCATTCAAACTTCCGGCGCCTGCATCCCGAAAAATCAGCCCGTCTTTCTCAGCCCTTGAACAATGCGGTTCCCGGCATGTTTTTCAGTGCAGTGCTCCTGCGCCGCCGGGGCCAGGTTGGCGCTGAGCCGACCTTGCCCCCGAATCATGCCTTTTGCTTTAGCGCAGGTTGACGGCTGCAAGTACGCTGGACGCATTCAGGACATATAACACGCCGCGTGCCGAAATGGCCAGGCTGCCACCCATAGGATAAGTCCAGACAATCTTTTTCGCTGCGAGATCGATGGCCTGGGTGCTGGAACTCGAGCTGACGAAGGCAAGGTTGCGTGTCACGATGACGTTGGTGTAGTAGCCGCCTTCCGGAAGGGATACCGTCCACAGCAGGTTCCCGGTTGCCGGGGCGCGTGCCTCGAGTGACAGGCCGTTCGCGGCGAGTGCGTAGATGGTCCCGTTGCCATAGGCCGGCGTGCCGGTCGTGCTGGCGTTCTGGATCCACGAGCGCTTATGGCCATTCAGGTCGAATGCCGTCAGGCTACCGCCGCCAACGATGGCTTGCTGTGTGTCGGTCAAGACGACAGGGGTGGAAATAAAGTAGGTGCTGTACGGGTAAGGATCGCCGATTGAGTAAGCCACGCTGCCGTTGGCAGCGTCGAGCACCCTGAGTGTATTGTCAGGTGTACTGTATGTGTAGACGAAACGCCCATCCGTGCTCGGGCTCCAGCCAGCATTAGGCTTCCCCGCGACATGCCAACTGAACTTGCCTTGAGCATCACCATACTTGGAGATGCCACCGAAGTAGCCGTTCACGGTGTACACATCCGTGCCCAGTACCGTGGGTGCGGAATAGCTTGGCCATTGAGAACTCATTGTTTCTTGCCTCAGCAGCATGCCGCTGACCTGGTCGTATACCCACAAGAACGTATCCTGGTGGCCGGTCGATGTGAGGTACACGCGGCCATTGCTTGCAGCAGGCGAATTGACCTGGTTCAGGGTGCCGAGGTCCACTTTCCATGCCTGTTCGCCCGTATCTTCAGAAACGGCGATCAGCTCCGAGCGGCCGCCCGTGACGCGGCGAACGAAAAATGCGCGTCCATTGTCGATGGCTGCGGAGACGAAATCGCGCGAATAATTGCCGTCGCTTGCCACTTTCCAGCGGCGCGAAAAGGCAGCGGGATCGAAGCTTGCCGCCACATGGCCCGTGTGCGCCGGATTGCCCTGGTACGTTGACCAGGCGCCCACGCCGTCGACGGCCGTGAGCGTCGTCAGGTTAGTGGGCGACACTACTTTGACCGTCAGCGGCACGATCCACGGCGAACCAGCCATCGGCTGGCGGCAAACGCGCACATCATCCTGGCACAGGCGCAGCTCCAGATTGCTGCTATGGGTACCGATCGCAAGCGCGTTGCTGGTCGCCGTCGACAGGTCGAACACATAGCGCCCGTCCGGCGCGCTCGCCGTGCGGCTCAGTGGAGCAATCGTCAGGCTTGATGGATCGAACACCCCGATATTGACGGACTGCGAGATCGGCTCCTTGCTGAGTTGAGCCTCGATGGAAAACCCGGCCTTCTCGCCCGGATAGGTCGTTACGCTCACGCTGGGCGTCGCCACGGTGAGGCGCGCCTTCGCTTCAGCGGCTGACTTTACCTGCACCTTCAGCGGAACACGCCACGGCGAACCGGGGAGTGGCTTGGCGCAGATGGTCGGCGTGTCTTCGCACAGGCGCACTTCGAGCATGGTGGAATGTTCTCCGGCGGCCAGGGTGCTGGAGGTGCGCAGGGTTGCGACATATTCGGTTGGCGACAGCGCCGTGATCCGCACATCCGGGGAGATCACACCGGAAGCGTCAACGATGGCCACATTGAATGGTGCGGCAAAGGTGCGGCTGGCGATGGCGGCCAACACCACGCTCGCGCTTTCGCCCTGATACTGCGCCGTAGCGGGTGCCGCCGGAGTGAAGGTGAGCCAGTTTCCGGCCTGGTTGCTTTGCGGGGTAGCCGGGTTACCGCCACCGGAACCGCCACCGCAAGCGGCCAGGCTTAATGCGACTACGCCGGCCATCAGGCCGCTAAAACGAACATTCATAAAGATATCTATAGGACAAGTTGGGAAATGGCTCGCATTGTACAGGTTACAAATTGCCTAAAAGAATTTTTGCTCATCTGGCCGGCAGAAAGATGCGGCCGGCGTTGGCCCGGCCAGCGGTCATGCGTACGTACGGACACGGTCAGTTCAAGTGGTACAGGCTGATCCAGCAGTATCTTGATCAAGCATTGCCCTCGCGGCGCGCTACAACAGCCAGTCGATCGGCAGCAGCGATAACAAGCCGACTGCCGCGCGTTTCCAGAAGCCGGTGCCGGGTTCGGTATCGTGGCGGATCTCGCTCTCGCCCACGCGTTCGGTCCAGTACAGGGCGCCGTCGGGGGCCAGACGCACCCGGTAGGCGCGCGCCGGCACCTGGGCGCGCAACGCTGCCGCCATGCGTGTGGCCATCGCCGGACTCTCGATCACGAAGCCCATCTCGGTATTGAGGTCGGCCGAACGCGGGTCGAAGTTAAAGGAGCCGATAAAGACGCGCTTGCGGTCCACCGAAAACGTCTTCGCGTGCAAACTGGTCGCGGCGCTGCCAAGTTTGCTCCCCCTGGTTGCGGGCGGCGCGCCTTCGCCGCCAACCCCACGATGGAACTCGTACAGCGTCACCCCCGCTTCCAGCAAGGGCTTGCGCCATTTGGCATAACCCGCGTGCACCGCCGCGACGTCGGTCGCTTCGAGCGAATTGGTCAGGATGTGCACGTCCATGCCGCGCGCGGCCATCGCCGAAAAATTGCCGGCCCAGGTTTTACCCGGCACGAAATACGGTGACACCAGGTCCACCGTTTCGGTCGGGTCGCCCAGCAGGCGCTTGAGCTGGTACGTGACTTTGGTGTCGGGCGCTTCTTTTCCGAGCACCTTGTCCGGGTCGTCGCTCACCAGCGTGGTGTTGGCCCACTCGAACGGCAAGGTGCGCGCGACCAGCTGTTCCACGAACGGGGAGGCGCGCACCGCCGCCACATACCCGAGCGCCGCGCCGCCCTGCCCTGCCTGCGCGTCCAGCGGGTCGGCGGCGCCGGCCGGCGCCACCAGCAGGCCGACCGGATAGGCGGAACGGCTGTTCCAGTAGCGGTCGAAGTCGCGCGAGACGGCGTCCACCACCGGGCCGACCGCCATCACATCGAGGTCGATGAACAGCAGGTTGCCGTCCGCCCCAAAATATTCGTCGCCGACATTGCGCCCGCCGATGATGGTGGCGGCGTTATCGGCCGTGAACGATTTGTTGTGCATGCGCCGGTTCAGGCGCGCAAAGTCGGACAGGAAGCCGAGTCCGCGGTGCTCGCGCAGGACGAACGGATTGAACAGCCGTACTTCGATATTCGGGTCGGCGTCGAGCGCGGCGAGGATCGGGTCGAGGCCGCGCGTGTTGTTATCGTCGAGCAGGAGGCGCACGCGCACGCCGCGCTGCGCCGCCGCCCGCAGGGCGTTGAACAGCAGCAGGCCGGTGCTGTCGTTACGCCAGATGTAATACTGGATGTCGAGCGTGCGTTCGGCGGCGTTGGCCAGCATGGCGCGCGCGGCAAAGGCGTCGCGCCCGCTGGCCAGCGCGTACAGGCCCGACATGCCGGGATGGGCCGCGGCGAGCGGCGCCAGCGCCGTGCCCAGCCGCGTTGGCGGGGTGGTTGCAAGATAGTGGCTGGGCGTGCGGCCGTCGAGCGGCGGCAGGCTGGCGCAGCCGCTCAGCGTGGCCGCCAACAGCAGCAGCGCAGCGAGCAGCGACGTTAATGGCGAGGTCTTCATGCGTGGTTCCCGGACTGCTTAATCCAGGCCTAATCTGTGTGCGCCATAATAGTGGGGTTTGCTTATCCGGAGCCGCCCCATGAAAAATAATCCGCCATGAACGTCAGCCTCGGGCCCTTCAGCTTCCAGACGGCGCACTTGCTGCTGCTGATATCGCTACTTATAGCATGTGGCGTCGGCAACTGGGTTGGTCGCCATCAGAAGGTCAGGACCGGCAAAATCCTGCTCGACATGTTCCTCGTGGGCCTGGTGGCGGGACGGATCGTGTTCGTGGCCAGCTGGTTCGCGCAGTACCGCGCCAACCCGCTGTCGATCATCGACATCCGCGACGGCGGTTTTACGCCGTGGGCGGTAGTGCTGGCCGCGCTGGCCTTCGGCGCCTGGCGCATGTTCCAGCAACCACGCCTGCGCAATCCGCTGGCGGCCGGCGTGCTGGCCGGGGCGCTGGCCTGGTTCACCTCGGGTGCGCCGCTGCTGCTGAACCTGAGCGAGCGCAAGCCCTTGCCTGCGATCGCGCTGGTCACGCCCGCCGGGGCGCCGGTCAATCTGGCCGCGCTGGCGCAGGGACGGCCGGTGGTGCTCAACCTGTGGGCCAGCTGGTGCCCGCCGTGCCGCCAGGAGATGCCGGTCCTGTCCGCCGCGCAGCAGCGCCACCGCGATGTGGTGTTTGTGTTCGTCAACCAGGGGGAAGATGGCCAGACCGTGATGGCGTACCTGAACGGCGGCAAGCTGGCGCTGGAGAACGTGGTGCTCGACACCAGCTCGGCCATGGGGCGCGAAGTGGGATCGAGCGCGCTACCGACCACCCTGTTCTACGACGCCGGCGGCCGGCTTGCCAATTCGCACCTGGGCGCGGTGTCGGCCGCCTCGCTGGAAAGCAAGCTGGCCGACTTGCGCAAGCCGGACTAGTTTCCGTCCTTACATATCGTCCATGGCGGCGAACAGGCCGGCAGGCAACTCCTGTTCGATCTGCACGATCCGGTTGCGTCCTTCCTGCTTGGCTTCGGCCATGGCTTTTTCGGCGCGCTGGATCATCATGTCGGCCGTTTCGGCCGGGGCATTGGTGGTCAGGCCGGTCGAAAACGTGACCTTGCGGCCCGGCGTGACGCTTTCCCAGTCGAACCCGGCGACCTTGGCGTTGAGGCGGTTCATCGCCAGCACGCCCTGGTGCAACCAGGTGGCCGGCAGGATAATGCCGAACACGTCGCTCTCGATGCGGCCGAAGCGGTCCAAGGTGCGCAGCAGCTCGGTAGCCGAGCGGCTCACCGCTTGCAGCACGGCGTCGCCGCTGTCGTGCCCGAACTGCAGGTTGACGTCTTTCAGGTGGTCGATGCCGATCATGGCCACGCAGAAAGGCTGGCCGGTGCGCGAGGAGCGTTGCAGCTCCTCGGCCACCAGCTCGGTCAGCGCGCGCCGGTTGAGCGCGCCGGTCAGGGTGTCGTGGCGCGTCAGCGACTCGGTCAGGTCCAGGATTTCCTGCTCTTTTTCAGCCAGCCTGGCGCGCAAGGGCGCGCATTCCGGGCAACCGTCGCATTGTGTACTCATCAAGAATTCCTTAGAGATTGTGCTTGTACGCAAAGCTTAACGCCGGAGTTACCTGCAATCAAGCATTATTCGGCGTCCCGTAGGGCGTCCGTTATGGCGTCAGGTATGGGCGGCCGCACCGGCACGCGCACACGCGCCACGGGCGGCGGCGCGCTGTCGAGAAGGCGCAGGGCGAAGCGGTTGCGTCCGCCATCTTTGGCGGCGTACAGGGCTTCGTCCGACAGCGCCAGGTAGTCTTCCATGCTGGCGCCGCCACCGCCGATGGCCATGCCGACGCTGGTCGTCACCTGCAACGGTTTGCCGGCCGCCAGGAACGGTGTGCGCGCGATGTCGAGGATCTTGCCGGCCAGGATTGCCGGTTCGGCATCATTGCTCACGCCTTCGAAGATCGCCACGAATTCGTCGCCGGCCAGGCGCGCCACGCTGTCGGTCGAGCGCACCGCCGCGCGCAGGCGTTTGGCGAACTCGACCAGAACCTGGTCACCGGCCTTGTGGCCGTAGGTGTCGTTGATGGCCTTGAAATGGTCGATGTCGAGGTAGGCCAGCGCCACGCTGCTGTTGGCGCGCGCGGCGCGCGCCAGTGCGGCGGCAAAGGTTTCTTCGAACATGCGGCGGTTGTCGATGCCGGTCAGGATGTCGGTGCGGGCCTGGGCCTCGAGCTTGACTTCGGCCTCGCGGCGCTGCTGCGAGAGCGTGAAAAAGGCGCGGCTCAGTTCGCCGAACTCGTCGCGCCGGCGCACGTTGAAGACGTCGATGTTTTCGCTGCCGTCGGCATTCCCGGCCACGTGCCGGCGCAGCGCGCCGAGTGGCCGCAGCAACCGCAGGATGGCCAGCCAGCCCGCCAGTCCGGCCAGCGCCGCCACCGCGACCGAGGCCAGCAGCGCGGTCGGGCGCATCCGGATCAGCGGCGTGAACGCTTCGGCGACCGGGTACACGGCGCCGACGATCCAGTCGGTCTTGCGCAGGCGCTTGTAGGTGATCAACGCGCGCACCCCGCTCTTGGTGGGGCCTTCGACCCAGCCTTCGAAGCCGTCCAGCGCGGCGCGGGTCGCGGGCGTGACCCCGCCCGGCTCGTCCTGCACGCGCTGCAGGATGCGTCCCTTGTCCGGGTGGTGGATCACCGTGCCGTCGCCGGTGAGCATGAACAGGTAGCCGGTGGCGCCCGAGCCGAGCGACGCCAGCTGGCCGAAAAAGCGCGGCCGTTGCAGGTCGATGGCGCCGCCCAGCATGAAAATGAGCTTGCCGTCGGCGTCGTACACCGGTTCGGTGAGCAGGATCACCGGTTTGCCCGACAGGGCGCTCTTGAACGGGCGCGAAATGACGCCCTCGCGCGCGGCCACGGTGTCGGTAAAGTAGGCGCGCTTGCCGAAGTTGACCTTGTCGTTGATACGCCGGTCGTTCATGTTGGCCAGCATGGCACCGCTGCTGTCGAGCACCAGCACATTGAAAAACTCGTCGCGCAGGCCGGCGTGCGCTTCCAGAAAGGTTTGCATGCCGCCGCTCGGCTTGCCGTCGGTGCGGCCCAGTTCTTCGCGCAGGGTTTTCAGGAGCGTCTGGCGCGCTTCCAGGTCGGCGTCGATGTAGGCGGCCGCGCTCGAGAGCAGCGCCACCTGCTGCGAGCCGATCACGTCGCGCATCTGGCGCTCGGCCAGGTACAGCGACACGAAGGTGAGCAAGCTGGTGGCCAGCAGCACCAAGCCGATAAGCAGCACGGTCAGGCGGAACTTGAGCGTGGCTGGATTGAGGTTGAAAGGCATCGGTGTGGTTTTTCGGCAAAGATAGCGCGAGGGAACAATGCCGCGCATGTCATTTTACCTTGTCGCCGCCTTATTACCCGGCGGCATGTGCACGATGGGCATAACACATCCGTGCAAGCGAACGCGAGTATTTTGTAAAAAAGCTTAACATATATACATTGTTGAGGATTCTCGCTGTACGCAGGGCAAGCAAACAGCGCCGCGCCGCGAGATCGCCTGTAACATAAGAAGCTAACGGACCCGTGCATGCGCCGCTTGAACGCCGCCTGCGCGACCGATTCGTGATCAAACCGAAGACTTAAAGGTGTACACAGTGCAGCCACAAACCCTCGCCACCAGCCCGACATCGTCGGCAACCAAGCGCCCGCGCATCCTGATCGTCGACGACAACGCCGACGCCGCCGATACGCTGGGCACGTATCTTCAACTGTCCGGCTACGAAGTGACCATCGCCACCGATCCGTACGCCGCGCTGAACCTGGCGCGCGAACTGCGGCCGCAGGTCTGCGTGCTCGACATCGGCCTGCCGGGCATGAACGGCAACGTGCTGGCCGAAAACCTGCGGCGCCTGCCGGACACCTCGGGCGCGGTACTGATCGCGCTCACCGGCTATGGCCAGGCCTACGACAAGCAGCGCTCGCTGGGCGCCGGCTTCGACCATTATTTCGTCAAGCCGGTCAATCCGAACTCGATCAAGGACCTGATCGACCGCATGCCGTAAGCCGCGGCGCAGCCAAAATACGACACGCGCATGTCACAAGGACGTGGCATGCGCTGTGTCGGCAAGCGCGTGCGCATCCTGTTTGCGCTTAATGATGATTGCAGTAGGTATAATTTCGGCTGTTCCGATATTCCGCGCGCTCACTTACCTATCGCACCCATGACTTCATCCCCGGTTTCCGCCTCCCTTCCCGCATTTTTATCGGAGGCAAGCGGCATGGGCGCCGCGATCGCCGGGGTCGACTGGAGCGCCACCTCGCTGGGAGCGGTCGCGGCATGGCCGCCAGCGTTGCAATCGACGGTCGCGCTGGTGCTGCGCTCGCCCGTTGCCATGACGCTGCTGTGGGGCGCCGACGGGGTAATGCTCTACAACGCAGCATACGCGGTGTTTGCGGGAGACAATCACCCAGGCATCCTGGGCAAGCCGGTGTGCGACAGTTTCCCCGATGTGGCCGAGTTCAACCGCAATGTACTGGATGTGGTGCTCGGCGGCGGCACCCTCACCTATCGCGACCAGGAACTGAGCTGGACCCGCAACGGCCAGCTGCAACAGTTCTGGCTCAACCTCGACTATTCACCGGTGCAGGGCGACAACGGCCAGGTCGGCGGCGTGATCGCGATCGTCATCGACAGCACCGCCAAAGTGATGGCCGAACGGCATGCGCGCGGTGAAATCGGCCGCCTGCACAGCATGTTCGAACAGGCGCCCGGCTTCATGGCGCTGCTGGGCGGCCCGCAGCACGAATTCATCCTGGCCAACAAAGCCTATCTCGACCTGGTCGGCAACCGCGACCTGATCGGGCGCACCGTGCGCGAGGTGCTGCCGGAAGCGGCCGAACAGGGTTTTATCGAGCACCTCGACCGCATGTTCGTCAGCGGCGAGGTGTTTCGCGGCAACGAGGTCGCTTTTTCGATCTCGGCCACCGCCACCGCGCCGGCGCGCCAGGCCTTTCTCGATTTCGTGTACCAGCCCGTGCGCGACGACAAGGGCGCGATCTGGGGCGTGTTCGTGCAGGGCGCGGACGTGAGCGAAAGGGTCAACGCCGAAAGGAATACCCGCGCCAACGAGCGCAAGTTCCGGGTCTGGGCGCAGGCCATGCCCAACCATGTGTGGTCGGCGCGCGCCGACGGCTATCTCGACTGGTTCAACGAGCGCGTGTACGCCTACAGCGGCGCGGCGCCCGGCACGCTCGACGGCGACGGCTGGGCCAGCCTGATTGACGGGCAAGACCTGGAAGCCGCCGCCGCCCTGTGGGCCAGCGCCATCGCCGCGCGCACCGTGTACGAGACGCAATTTCGCATCCGCCGCGCCGATGGCGCCTTTCGCTGGCACCTGTCGCGCGCCTTGCCGATTTTTAGCGACAGTGGCGAGTTGATCAGCTGGATCGGCACCAACACCGATATCGACGACCACAAAAGCAGCGCGCTGGCCCTAGAACGGCTCAACAGCACGCTGGCCGAGCAGGTCGGCGCCCGCACCGCCGAGCGCGACCGCATGTGGCGCCTGTCGACCGACATCATGCTGGTGGCCGATTTCACGGCCGGCATCGTGGCCGTCAACCCCGCCTTCAACAGCGTGCTGGGCTGGGATGCGGACAGCGTGGTTGGACAATCGTTCATGGACCTGGTTCACCCGGACGACCGCGCCGCCACCCTGGAACAGGTCGGTTCGCTGGGTGCGGGCGCGACCACCTTCCGCTTCGAAAACCGCTACCGCCGGCGCGACGGCGGCTACAGCACGCTCTCGTGGAGCGCCGCCCCCGACAATGCGTTCATCCACGCGGTCGGGCGCGACATCACGGCCGAGCGCCAGGCCGCCGAGGCCATGCGCCAGACCGAACTGGCGTTGCAGCAGGCCCAGAAAATGGAATCCATCGGCAAGCTGACCGGCGGCGTGGCGCACGATTTCAACAATCTGCTGCAGGTTATCTCGGGCAACTTGCAATTACTGGCGAAAGACGTGCAAGGCAACCCGCGCGCGGCCCGGCGCGTGGACAACGCCATGGCCGGGGTCGACCGCGGCGCCAAGCTGGCCAGCTACCTGCTCGCCTTCGGCCGGCGCCAGGCGCTCGAACCGAAGGTGGTCAAGATCGGGCGCTTCGTGCTTGGCATGGAAGACATGCTGCGCCGCAGCCTGGGCGAAGCGATCGATATCGACACCGTGATCTCGGACGGCTTGTGGAACACCCTGGTCGATACGGCCCAGGTCGAAAACGCGCTGCTGAACCTGGCCATCAACGCGCGCGACGCCATGGACGGCAGCGGCCGTCTGACCATCGAAGCCGGCAACGCGGTGCTCGACGAGAGGTACGCCAGCGGCCACCCGGAAGTCGAGGCCGGGCAATACGTGATGCTGGCCGTGAGCGACACCGGCAAGGGCATGACGCCGGACGTGCTGGCGCATGCGTTCGAGCCCTTCTTTTCGACCAAGCCGGAGGGCAAGGGAACCGGGCTCGGTTTGTCGATGGTGTATGGTTTTGTGAAGCAATCGGGCGGGCACGTCAAGATCTACAGCGAAGAAGGACACGGCACCACGGTGCGCATCTACCTGCCGCGCTCGTTCGAGATGGAGGAGGCGCAGGCCGTGCCGGTCGATTCCGTGTATGTCGGCGGCACCGAAACCATCCTGGTGGCGGAAGACGACGACCAGGTGCGTGCCACCGTGGTCGACATGCTGACCGAGCTCGGCTACCGCGTGCTCAAGGCCAGCGACGCCGCCAGCGCGCTGACCGTGATCGACAGCGGCGTACAGGTCGACCTGCTGTTTACCGACGTGGTCATGCCGGGGCCGCTGCGCAGCCCGGAGCTGGCGCGCAAGGCACGCGAACGCTTGCCGCAACTGGCGGTGCTGTTCACGTCCGGCTACACCGAAAACGCCATCGTGCACGGCGGACGGGTTGATGCCGGCGTGGAGCTGCTGGGCAAACCCTACACGCGCGAAGCGCTGGCCAGGAAAATCCGCCATGTGCTGGCCAATCAACAGCAGAAACGGGTCACTCCGCCGGACCAGCCGGCCACCTTGGCGCCGGCGGCGCTGCGCGTGCTGCTGGTCGAAGATGACGCGGCGGTCGGCGACATCACCTTCGAAATGCTCAAGCTGATGGGGCATGCCGTGGAATACGCCAGCGATGCCCAGGCCGCGCTCGACGCCGTGGCGCGCACCGGCTTCGACGCGATGATTACCGATGTCGGCCTGCCCGGGCTGCTGGGCAATGTGCTGGCCGAGAAAGTGCGCGCGATCCTGCCGGGACTGGCCGTGGTGTTTGCCACCGGGCAGATCCACCCGGACGTGGCGCCGGGCGACCTGGTGCTCAACAAGCCCTACGACATGCATGCGCTGATGGCGGTCATGCGGAAGATCATCGAGCGCAGGGGCTGAGACGCTACTTTTTGCTCCAGTAGGCGAATTCGCTCTCGTAGCAGTTGGTATCGACTTCGGCGATCTTTTCCTGCATCACCGCTTGCGCGTCCTGCACGGCCTGGTTGTAGATCGACGGGCCGATCTCGCGCAGGCAAAAGTCGAGCAGCAGGCGCGCCTTGAGCACGCCCACCTCTTCATCGAAATTCTTCATGCAATAGCGCTGCAGGGACGACAGCAGCCGCTCCTCGGTTTCCTGGTTCAGTTTAATGGCCATCGTTGTTTCTTGTGTCGTGAGGGAGCCGCAGCTTAGCAGAATCAGGCGTCGCCGGGGATCGCGCCGGCCGCTTGGCGGTACATGATATCGGTGCGCAAGACGTATTTGGTGCCGCTTTCCACCGCCGACCCCTGATGCATTTGCAGGTGCGGGAATACCAGGGCGGAACCGGCTTTGGGCTTGATGCTCTCCCACCTGAAATCGGTATGGCCGCCGGTGAAATCGTCGTTCAGGTAAAACAGGATGGTCAGAAAGCTGACTTCCGATTCGCTGCGCTCGTAGCTGCCGTCCATGTGCGCATTGAAGAACTGCTGGTCCTGATAACGGTAGAACCGGAAGCGTTCGTTAAACCCGCTCAGTTCCCAGTCGCGCTGCAGCGGCGGCAGGAAGGGCGCGGCGCGCTGGTACAGCTGGCCGGCCAGCGCGGCGTTATCGTAAATAATGCGCTCGTTATTGCGGAAATCGAGCGCCATCATCTCGCCGCTGCCGGTGCTCAAGCCGGCCGCCGTGTAGCCGATCGCTTCGCTCTCGGCGATGTGGCGCGCGCATTCTTCGGGGGTAAGAAAATCATGTATATAGAAGATACCCATGCCAAATTTTTCGATGTGCATAATAAGTTGTCCTGTCGATGAAGTGAAATTGCCAACGTTCCCTGTGAATGGGACGCGCCGTCATCGCCTGAACCACTGATCCTTTGCCTGTACGTAGGGTTTGATATCGTCTTGCTGGCCGTTGTGATTCTCGTTGTCGTCGTCCACCTTGCCGGGATCGCCCCGGAAAATAATGGCTGCGGCAGTGTTGCGCGGATCGTCCGGCAGCACGGTGCAGGGAGTGGCCAACATCCGGACGCTGGCGCAGTCCGGCCGGTTGACCTTCACCAACGGCCGTAGCGCGTTCAATGCCTGCTCATCGCACGCCTCGCCGGCAAACGCAGGAGCGCCAGAAGCAAACAGTACCAGCGCTGCGATCGGTTTTTTCAGGGTTCTCATTGTGTTGTATATTATAGGATGCGGCGGTTCGTTCGATCATGTCGGCGCCGTCAACGCTGATCTCGACCGGCGGGTATTGCAGCGCGATAACATCTGTCAAGGTGTCCGAGCAATTCCAGGAATTCGTTCTTATCGCAATACATATTCAGCCGATTACTGGACACCGCATTGGCGCGCAAGGCCAGCAGATTCCCGCGCAGCGTTGCCAGCGCCTCGCAGGTACGCGCCGCATTGACTTTGGACAGGGACGCGGCCACGCCATCGGCCGAAAAATCGAAGGCATCGAATCCGCAGCAGCCAGCCACACAATATGTTTCCAGCGCCGCCCACATGGGCGTCAGGTCGGCCAGCAAATCGTCGATCGTCACCGCCTTCCCATACGGCACGGCCGGCTCCACGTGGTCGATCCACGTATCAGGCCCGGTCGCGATGGCGTTTTGCGGACGCTTTACCGACTTGTTCATTGATGTCCCCTTTTATACTTGCTTTTCCACTATACCAAAGTATAAGTGCCTCCCGCGCAAGCCCTTCTATACTCGGGTGCTACCCAAGCCGCCTGTTCCGGGCGAAAAGGACACCACCATGCACACCACAATTTTCCGTCACCGGACCAGCGCCGCGCTGGCACTGACGCTCGCCGTACTCGCCCTCCCCGCCCTGGCCGTACCATCGACGGCGCTGCTGCAGCGCTGCGCCGCCTGCCACGGCGCGAACGGCAACACGGCCGCCGCCGCGCTGTATCCCAACCTGGCGGGCCAGTCGGCGGCGTACATCGAACTGCAACTGACAAACTTCCGCAATGGCGAACGGCCGCATGCGCAGATGCGCGCCGTGGCCGAGCAGCTGACCGCGCCGGAAATGCGCGAGCTGGCCGCCTTTTACGCGGCCCAGCAGGCCAAGCCCCAGCCCCCGACCGATGCAGCCATGGAACGGCAGGGCCGGCACGTTTTCGAGCATGGCAGCGCAAACGGCGCACCAGCCTGCGCCAGTTGCCACGGGCCGAAGGGCCACGGCCAGGCGCCGTTCCCGCGCATCGCCTCGCAGCCGGCCGGCTACACGCTGGAACAGTTAAAGGTGTACCGCGACGCGCCCAGGTTCAACAATCCGCTGGCCACTGCGATGAAACAAGTGGCGGTCAAGCTCAGCGACGCCGACATGCGCGCCGTCTCGGCCTACCTGGCAACAGTGCGCTAGGAGTCTGCGCGGCAGACAGTTTTTTCGCTGAGCATGCCAGGCGCGTCTTCGCCGCCGTCGATAGCGATTCACTTTCGCGCGCGAAAGTCGAATGAAATAGAAGCTTCCGGCCTCGAATTGGGCGATTTTCGCCCTTTCCAGGTCTACGCGTACATCATTTTTGCCATTCGCCGCAAGTTCAGCGCGGTGCAGACGAGTTTCCACTCGGCCTGCGCCTTGGCCAGTCCTCGCATGCTAAATTGGCGGAAACCCAGTACGCTTTTCACCCAGGCGTTGGGCGGTTCTGAGATCCACTTGCGTTTTCGGTAAGCCGCCTGCGTTGTCACGGATTTGAACTTCTCTGCCATGGCAGCGCACAGAGGCCGTTTTTTCGGATCGATCACCACTTCCTGCTTGCCAATCCGGCCGAGTG
>NZ_VVIW01000025.1 GCF_011682045.1 Massilia aquatica
ATCATTCGAACCACTTCCAGCTTCAGGCTGGGATCGAATGTCTTCCGCTTTCTTGTTGCCATGTATTACTCCTCAGATGGTGGATTTTCCACCTATTGAGGTGTCCGAGCAAATTAGACCACAGCACTTTTTTGTTTAGTACGAAAAAAGTATGAAAAATGATTCTGGGTGATACGAAGGGTGTCGCGGCAACGCTGGTCGCGCCGCTCACGGCGCGCCCGACTTGCGCATGGCCATTTCCATTTCGCCGCGCAGGAACAGCTTGTGCCACTGGCCGTTTTCCATGAATGCAGCGCCGCCCAGGCCAGCCATCAGCATCACGCCATCGTTGACCGACAGGCTGCCGGAGCATGCGTAGACTTCCGAGGGCAGGCCGCTGGCCCGCGCCAGCTTGCCGTTCTCGATTGTCCATACCCCGTTGTCGTTGGTGCACCAGACTTTGCCTTCGTGCCAGACCATGTCCTTGAACCCGAGACTGATGCCGCCGTCATGGATTTTCTTCCAGCGGTTTTCGCGCCCCACGAAAGTCAATCCCTCGTAGCACGAGACATAGACATTGCCATCGCCGCCGCAGCAGACTGTCCTGGTCCAGATATTGGTGGGGAACGACAGCTTCTGCCATGTCTTGCCGTCGAAGTGCCAGACGTCGCCCTTGCCGCCAACTGCATACAGATCGTTTTCGTTGAATCCGGCGATGTCATCGAAGCCGTCGTCAGTCGAATTCGCCTGCTTCGGAATGGCCTCCGAGGGCGAAAACCATTCGCCCTTGCCAAGCCGCTTGCCAACCGACCTGTTACCGCCGCAAACATAGGCGTAGCCTTCGATCATCTTGATGCGAAAGATCGACCCGCGGCGCACGGGACTGCCCTTGCATTCCTGGACCGGGGTATCCATGTAGCTGACACCGCTGCCGATCACATAGGCCGAGGAGTCTTCCATTTCCAGTGCAATGAACTTGCTCTGCGGCTTGGTCGCCGCGCCGATGTAGACGGTCGCCCAGTCTTCCAGCAGCGTTGAGCCCCACTGCTTGCCTGGGTCACCATGACGGAAAAACGTCACCAAGTGCTTATCGCGACGATCCCGGCTTCGTCCGCTTTTTTCCTCTGCCTCGACTTCTTCGTCGCTAAACCAGCCCAGCGGTCGGCAATAAAGCCAAAACGCGTCCGGTCGCGCACGACACATCCATAGACATAAAACGTGCTGAGGTGGGTGGCATATTCCTTCAGTGTCATCTGCATAGTCATGCTATCCGTTGCAGGAAGCAACGGCCATCGTCAGGCGAATTGCATAGTATTAAAAATCAATTGCCATGATTTTCCATCATGAATTGCCGCACCGTTGGTTCCTGCCATCAACAGCACGCCGTCGTTAACCGAGAGATTCCCCGCGCACACCGCCACGTCGGAGGATGGAAATTCAGCTGCTACCAATTTATCGTTTGAAATGTTCCAAAGGCCGTAGTCACTGCTCAGCCAGAGTTTATCGGCATGCCATACTATGTCCCGGAATGGTAAGGTCATCGACTCACGGACGATCTGTTTCCACTCATTCTGGCGGCCGCGAAAAATATTTCCCGACTGAGCGCCTACGTAAACATAACCGTCGCCAGCGCAACAGACAGAATGAAGATACATCGTTGAGGGGAAGGGCAGCGGACGCCACTTTACCCCGTCAAAATGCCAAACGCAGCCTTTCCCGGCGACGGCATACAAGTCGTGCGTCGAGAAGCCGTCAATATCCTCAAGGTCCATGTTCCCGGACCGCTCTTCGTCCTCGAAGTCTGCCAAAGTCTCCGCCGGCAAATGATGAGAAATCGATTCCCAGCGATTTTTCCCTGCCCTGATGCAGACGGTGTGGCCGCTGCCAACCGCGTGCATTACTCCTTGAATAAGCCTTGTGCGAAAAATCGCACCACGCCGTGGACCAGTTTCGTGGTGCGTGGGAATTGGCTCTTCTTTGCCGGATTCGTTTCCGCCCGCGGTGAGTACCAAGCCATCAGACGATGTCACAACTGCTTTATCCTCCCCATTCTTGCTGGCACAAACGGTGAGGTTTTCATATCGGTTGAAAATGGTTTTACCCAATTGCTTGTCTATCGGATCGTAGGGATAGTAAGACACCAGCCGCTTGGTCACATATGCCTCCGCAGTTGGCCCAGCATCTTCCGCTTCGGCAATATTCCGTAATATAAAACAAAAAATATCATTACTTCGTACTGCGCAATCGGAAATAGTGTATCCCTCAAAATATTCCGCGTACTGGGATTCGGTAATCTGCATTCTGTCGCTCCAATTATTTATCGGCCTTGTCCTTCGGTTAAGTCCGGCGGCAATGGCGTGCCAATGGCTGGTTCAGCGAACCTGTGCATTTTTCTGATTCATTGAATGTAAAAGACTTTTTGGAATGCTTTGGACTTAAGTTTAAGGGTATGCGATTAACCTCACGCCGTCGCGGGAATGAGGCTCTCGCCAAGCAGCGCGGCCAGGTGGCGGCGCGCACTGTGCGCCGCTCGCCGCCTTGCCGCGCACGCGTCGATGCCTGGCGCGTTCGCTCAACGCTGATAAAGCCGTTCGATATCCGTCGCGAAGTGGTTCGCCAGGTTCAGGCGCTTGAGTTTCAGGGTAGGCGTGAGCAAGCTGTTTTCGCTGGTCCACGGCGTACGCGTGAGGGCCACCGCGCGCGGCTGCGCATAATGCGGGAAGCCTTTGGTCAGTTCGCGAATGCGCTTCAAGGCCAGCGCCGCGGCGGCCGGCGCGCGCAGGCTGTCGGCGGCCTCGGGGTCGAGCTTGAGTTCAGCCGCCATCGCAGCCCATCCGGCCTGGCTCAGGACCACCGCGCAGGCGATGAACGGCCGATTGTCGCCGAACGCGTAGGCTTGCTCGAACGCCGGGCTGGCGGTGATGGCCTGCTCCAGGTCCGACGGCGCGATCTTCTCGCCGGTGGAGGTGACGATGATTTCCTTGATGCGTCCCAGAATGCGCAGGCGCCCGTTCTCGATCACCGCCTGGTCGCCGGTGCGCAGCCAGCCGTCGATGAAGGCGGCGGCCGTGTCGGCCTCGCGCTTCCAGTAGCCGCGCATCACGCTGCGCCCGCGCACCTGCAGTTCCTGCATCTCGCCGATGCGGACCTCGACGCCGGGCAGCGCGCGCCCGATCGTGGCCGGGTCGTTGTCATCGAGCCCATTGGCCGCGACCACGGGCGAGGTTTCGGTCATGCCGTACCCCTGCAGCAGCGGCACCCCAAGCGCCAGGAAACAGTGGGCGATCGCCTGCGGCAGTGCCGCGCCGCCGCTCACGGCCAGGCGCAATCGTCCGCCGAACTGGTCCCGGATGTTCGCTGCCACCAGTTTGTCGAGCAAGGGCCACAGCAGTTCGTCCAGCCAGGCCGGCGCGCCGTCCGGCACGGCGAGCTGCTGCGCGCGGCAGAAGCGGCGCCAGCCCACGCTTTGCGCCAGCGCGAACAGGCGCAGTTTCAGGGCCGAAGCGGCCAGTTTAGCCTCGATCGCGCCGTGCACGCGCTCGTAAATGCGCGGCACCGAAATGAGGATGGTCGGTCGCACCGCCTTCATCTCCACGGCCAGCCGCGACGCCGAGCGCGAGTGCGCCACGCACGAGCCGGACGCGATCGGCAGGTAGTAGCCGGCGGTGCGCTCGAAGGTGTGCGACAGCGGCAGGAACGACAGGAACACGTCGTCCGCGCGCGGCGCCACCCGCTGCATGGTCGCCTTCACGTTTTCAAGCACATTGTCGTGGGTGAGCATGACGCCCTTGGGTTTGCCCGTCGTGCCCGAGGTGTAGACCAGCGCGGCCAGGTCGTCATGGCGGGGTCCTGCGCGCAGGCCGGGTTCGCCGTCCGCGCGCGCGATCAGCCAGTCCTGGAAGGCCAGTACCGGGCATTCGGCGCCAGCTGCCGGAACCAGGCCCGCAGCGTCCATGATGACCACCTGGCGCAAGGCCGGCAGCGCCATGCCGACCGCGGCGATGGCCTGCCATTGGGCATACGACTGGGCCACCAGTAGCGACGCCTCGCTGTCGGCCAGGATGTAGGCGATACTGGCCGGGTTGTCGAGCGCATGCATCGGCACCGGCACGCACGCCAGCGCCAGTGCGGCCTGGTCGAGCGCGACGGCGTCGATTCCGTTCGGCAGCAAGATGGCGATGCGGGCGCCACGCGCCAGGCGCAGCCCCGCAAGGGCGTGGATGATGCGCTCGACCTGGTCGCCGATGGCCTGCCAGGAAATCGGCATCCATTGTTCGCCCATATCGTCGTAGCGTAAGTAGGCGTTGGCGAGGGGCGTGTGCTTTACGCGCCAGGAAAACAGTTCCGCCAGGGTGTGCACGGCGGCGAGCGGGTCGCTCGGCTTGGTATCGATCAAAGTGGTCATAAGTGGCGCAAAACGGCACAAGGCCGTGCAAAGAGAAAGGCGGATGATACCGGGAGAACGTGATAACGCACCTGAAGCACGCATATTCCGCCTGGCGTGCCACCCGGCCGGTACCATGCCAGGCATGCGCAACGCCGGTTGCGCGCGGCGGGGGGTGGCTGTTTTGGTGGGGATCGGTCGGTTGCGATGCCGAGGCCGGCCGGTAATGAGCTAATCCGGATAGTACACAGATGCCACTCAAAATGCGGCCCCCGGTATCCGCATCTTGCCGGCGGCTGGCTCCGGGGCAAGCCGCCAAGTGAGCGACCGATGCCTATTACTACTGCTACGTGGTTGAACGCTATTAAATAATTTACAATAGTCTGACGATGACGATGGAGTAAGGACATCCAACATGCGTACCGCATTAAAGGTCGTGGCGATTTACGTGGGTCTATCGGTTTTTCTGGTACTGCTTTGGCTCGGGCTTGGCGCCGGCGAACTGCCGGCAACAGTGACCCAATGGTTATGGCTGCTTGTCCTGGCAGTGCCGCTGCACTTGGCTGGAGAACTCATTGGACAGGGGCTGTGGGGCAACCGAGCTGGTCGTTTTGTCGAGCAAAAGACCGCAGGCAAACGGCTGTCCGTTCTTCGAATGCTTTACGCATTCCTGATGATCCTGTTTTTTTGCGGCGCGCTGCTGGCGGCATCCTATCTCTGGGATCTGCTGAAGGCCTGACACGCGCCGGATGCGCAGCATCTTGCGGCGGCTGCGCGCCGTGAGCTGGACTTTTCCCTGCAACGGCGCCGTTCGAATGATTTCAGGATATTAAATAGATGAACACCCCAAAACTGTCACCTGCTCAGCTTCAACATGCCATGCAATGTGCGGCCGTCTGCGACGCAGCGGTCACGTCGGAAGAGTGGCTCAGGGCGTTCTGGTATCACGAGAACGGGTCCGGCGGCATGTCGATGGGTAAATACGACAATGGTGCCGGAGACCATGTAATCGCTTTCTTTACGCCCGACGGAAAGGCGTTGATCAAAGGGTTCGATCATGAATCGGAAGTCAGTGCGCATGCGCGCGAGGAATTCGGGATCTGGCCCGGGATTTATGACGGCATCCCTTGCGGGTTTTTGAGTCCGCTCCAGGATGAGGCCGCCGAATACGATCACGTGACATTCTGCTGCTGGTGCGAGGATGGCCAAACCTGGAAAACCGGCATTGCGCTCATTCCCGATGAGATGGATGACGGCTCCGACTGGCTGCTTGGCGTGGTTCAGATGAACGCGGATGAATTTATCGAATGGGGAAAGTCGTACTATGAGGCCACCTTCGATCTGATCGGAGAAGATGGTGTCTTTGCAGCGTTCGGACAACATGCGCCTGCGGCGGCAGGCGCAGCGCGGGACCGGAAAAGCGGTGACAGCGGCGCGTAGATTTTAGCCAGTTTTTGCCCTGTCGCGATTCCGGCCGCAGCGCTTCGGGCCGGTTTTTCCTGGCACAATGAGCGTGGTAGTCCTGGATTTCCATTCCATTTCGGTTGTATTAACCGAGATCCTCGCCGCAGCGCATACGAACCTCGAAATCTGGGAATTGCGCGAGAGTGTCCTTCGTGAGAACTTCCGCTACCTGCGCTGAAAATGTCCCGATGGCGATCCAGGTATCAGCCTGCCATCCTCCTTTCGGATTTTCCAACTTCGGAAACGCCAGGCGCAGGCGACTCTGCGCCGCAGCATCGAGCGGGTGTGGGATCCGAAACTCGACTGTTTCCGATTGCTCAGCCATCCAGTCAAAGCCGGATTCGCCGATCCAGCCAACAATTTCGTTGTCGTCTGTCAGCGCGACACAGCGCCCAACGGCGGACGCCGCCTCGAACTGCGCGCGTGTCCGGACCGGAAAGACCCCCTTTTCGCACGTGCCGCAATAGCGAATATGAGCACTATCCGTTACTGGAAGATCATTCCAGGTTTGTCGACACATGAAGGTGAGGTCGCATCGCGAGAATACCGTCATGGCAGATTATTCCTTGCCGGCTCCGGCCGGATGCGGGGCGCGGAGTGTCGCGCAAATTTCCATTCTAAGCCCAAAAAACCACCCGGCATCGCCGCGAAACCTCATCAATGACAAAGCAACAGCTCTCCCAACCGCCGATGCGATCAAACGCGCTGGTGAGCACACTGGATTGATACGGTGTTTCATTACATCGTCGCGACGAGATTTTTCCTTGGCGCCAACAGCGCAGCGCGTTACCTAGTCACGGAAGGCCGCCACGCCGCCGCTGCGCTGGGTAAAGGTTGTTTCCGGCGTACGCGCCAAAGCGGCCGTACGAAAGCGGCACTACGACGATCTTTCCAGGCCGAAGAAGGCGAGGCTTGCCGCATAGGCGTCGGCACGGACTTGTTCGACCGGCACGCCGCGCGCCATCGCCAGCAGTTCGGCCACGCGCGCCAGCGCCGCTGGCTCGTTTCGGCCCGCAATATCCGGACGGTAGCCGGGCGGCGTCAGGTAGGGCGCGTCGGTCTCGAGCATCGTGCGTTCTGGCGGAATGGCTTGCAGGGCGCGCAGCAAGTCTTGATTGCGGTTTTTCTGCCCGACCCAGCCGGTGATGCCGAGATAAAAGCCCCGTTCGACATACTGCCTTGCGACCGTCTCGTTGCCAGTGAAGCAGTGCACCACGCATTTCGGCAGACGGTCCTTGAAGTTATCGAGGATGGCCAGCAGGTCGTCCGCAGCCTCGCGTTCGTGCAGGAACAAGGGCTTTCCAAGCGTGCACGCCAGCTCGACTTGCGCCTCGAGCGCGGCGCGCTGCACGTTGCGCGGGGACAGGTCGCGGTTGTAGTCGAGACCCGTTTCGCCCACCGCCACGGCGTTCGGATGCGACAGCAGCGAGCGCAGGCCGGCCAATGCGTCGGCGTCGAGCCCGGACGCGTAATGCGGATGAATGCCGGCGGTGAAGAAAGCAGTCCCGGGGGCCATTTTTTCGGTCAGCAGGGCCACTTCCCTGGAAATCTTGAGCGATGTGCCAGTCAGGATGAAGCGCTCCACGCCGGCCTCGTGCGCGCGCGCGAGGACTTGTTTCCAATCACTTGTGAAACGGTGGCTGGCCAGGTTCAGTCCAATGTCGATCAGGGGAGATATGTGCATGAGCGTTATTGTGAGACGTAGCTTAATAGTCTGTCAATATGGTTCCGCTGGGCTACTTCTTCATCGCTAAGCCCGTGGTCGGACAAGGGCGATATTTTGCAGTGAGCCCTCATGATTTGCGATTTGCCGTCGATATAACCTTATGTCAATATTGCTTCGGCGGCTAGTTGGGCCGGGAGTATCCAGTTGATAAAGAGCCCATTTTTTCACTTATCGCGATCATGACCGCCATTTCTCCCGTTTACAGCAGTACCACGGTGCCGCTGCGCAGTCCTGCACCGGTTTCTCAACGCACCGATGAGCAGGTCGTCCCGCGCCCGGTGTCCTCGACCATCGTCAGCCTCAGTCCGCAGAGCCTGTCTGCGTCCGCCGCTGGCCGCGCCGCCCTGCATTGGGAAGCGGCGGCGCAGGATGGCGTCAGCGCGCTGATGGCCGCGAATGTCGGCGCGCGCTCGGCGGCGGGCCGCTTCAGCGGACTGGGCGCGGCCTTGCTGTCCCAGTTTCGCGGCGAGGCCGGCAACATGTCCCAATCGGTCCAGCTGGCCCCGTCCGCCGCGCCAGCGTCGCCTTATGGCGTCGCGGCCGCGCCGCCATCCCTGCATGGCCAGGGCAACGACAAGATAGCGCTCAGCATTACCACCAAGAGCGGGGTCGAGCTCACCCTGGCGCTGGATAACACCGACAATGGACTGGCGGTGCGCATGAACAGCAGCGCCGAACTGAGCGATGCCGAGCGCAGCGCGCTGGCCGGCCTGGCCGCCGGCTTCCAGGAGGCCATCGACGGCATGACGCAGGAGCCGCCCTCGGTCAGGCTGCAAGGCTTGACGCAGTTCAATTCGACAGTGCTGGCCTCGGTCGACCTGCGCGCCACCATCAAGCTCGCCAGCGACCCGGAAGCGACCCAGTCGCTGGCCTTCCACGCCGACGGCGCGCAGCGCAAGGTCAGCCTGAGCGGACCGTCCGGCACGGCCTCGGTCAGCGTCGATACCGGCAATCTGGCGGGACTGGGCAGCCCGGAACAGCAAGCCCGGGCGCTGGCCAGCCATCTCAAGCAATTCGACCAGGCGGCGGTGCGGGGCAGGGCCGATGCTGGCCTGATGAGCATGTTCAAGGAAGCCTTCACAGGCTTGAACAGCAATGTCGGGGCCGCGCAGCCGCGCAACGGGGCTGGCGCGGGCGGCAAGTGGGAGCTGGCGGCGGGCGACCGCGCCGCGCTGAGCGGGCTGGCCGACTTCAGCGCCTCGCTCAGCCAGGCGTCGAATGCGATCAATCCGATGCGTCCGAGCGAACAGGACAGCTTTGCCTACGAGGTGTCGCAGAGCACCGATGTGGGCGGGCGCAGCCAGGGCGAGCGTACCATCTCGCAGCAGCAGAAGTCCGAGTTGAACGCCAGCTTCCATACGCCGAGCACGCCGGGCGCCACGCTCAGGCTCGATTACGATGAACAATCGCAGAACTACGATTACCATCAGATCAAGGATGCGGCCAGCAGCGAGATGAACCTGGCCTACAGCGACGGCCACCTGGTCAAGGCCACGCTCAGTCAGTCCGCCAGCCAGTCGGCCCGGGTGATGAGCTATGCGATGGGCAAGCTGGTGTCCGATAGCGTCACGCCGGGCCAGCAAGCGCTCCAGCGCGACTTGCTGGCGGCGCTGGCGCCGTACCTGACCGGCAACACCCGCTTGAGCGAGGAGCAAAGGGACGACCAGCGCCAGCAGTCGTTGACCGGCTTGAGCGCGCAGGTGCTGTTGAAGGCGTATCCGGACTGACATCCGCGCCAGCGCGTCCCGGCCGCCTACCTGACGGCGCCGCGTAGTGCCTGTTCGAGTTCGGCAAGCACGACCGGTTTGACCAGGTGATGGGCGAAGCCGGCCCCTTTCGACAAGACCCGGTCATGCGCCTGGCTGTAGCCGGTGAGCGCGATCAGGATCGCCTGCGCATGCGCTGGTTCACTGCGAATATGCCTGGCCAGTTCGTAGCCATTCATGCCCGGCAGGCCAATGTCGAGAATGAAGGCGTCGAACTGGCTGGACGCGGCCAGCGCCAGCGCTTCGCGCCCGTCGGCGGCAACCAGCACAGCATGGCCGCAGGCGTGCAGCAGGGTGGCCAGCGATTGACCGGCGTCGCGGTTGTCATCGACGACCATGATGCGCAGCGGCGCGACCGGGGCCGGTGCCGGTTCCGCATCGGCCAGGTGCGGCGGCGCAAGCTGCGCCATGCATGGCAGCGTGATCACAAAAATGCTGCCCATATCCGTGCCCTCGCTGCGCGTTTCGATCGTGCCGCCGTGCATCGTCAGCAGGCTCCTGACCAGCGCCAGGCCCAGTCCCAGCCCGCCCTGGGCCCGGTCCGAGGTGCGGCGGCCCTGGGTGAACAGGTCGAACAGGTGGGGCAGCAAGGCCGGCTCGATACCGATCCCGTTGTCCTGCACGCTGATGCGCACCTTGCCCGCGTCCACCTCCACCGTCAGCGCGATGCGGCCCCCTTGCGGGGTGTATTTCGCCGCGTTATTGAGCAGATTGCTCAAGGTTTGCACCAGGCGCGTGCGGTCACCCGAGACGGTGGCCTTGACGCTGCTAAAATGTAAAGACAATACGTGTCCGCGCGCGTCCAGCAGCGGCCGGGCCTGTTCCACCGCCGCTTGCACGATCGACTCGACATCGAGGCATTCCTCGTCCAGTTCGATCAGGCCGCGGGTCACGCGCGAGACGTCGAGCAGGTCGTCGATCAGGTTGGTCATGTGCTTGACCTGGCGCAAGATGATTTCGCTGGTGGCGCGCACGCGCTCCGGATTGGTGCCGGCGAAGCGCAGCACCTCGGCCGCCGTGCTGATCGGGGCCAGCGGGTTGCGCAATTCGTGGGCCAGCATGGCCAGGAATTCGTCCTTGCGCCGGTCGGCCTTGCGCAGTTCCTCCTCGGC
Organism: Massilia aquatica; assembly: GCF_011682045.1. Taxonomy (GTDB): domain Bacteria; phylum Pseudomonadota; class Gammaproteobacteria; order Burkholderiales; family Burkholderiaceae_D; genus Telluria_A; species Telluria_A aquatica. Next base: position 10,432 of record NZ_VVIW01000025.1, read on the forward strand.
GTGAACGCGCTCGCTGATGTCGATCGCAATCCCGCGCACGGCGTAGGCGGCGCCGGCCGTGTCGCAGCGCACCCGGCCGCGCACGTCGATCCAGATCAGGGCGCCATTGTCGGGACGCACGAAGCGCACCGTGACCTCGAAGCGCGATTGCTGCGCCAGCGCACGTGCGCGCGCTTCGTCCAATGTGGACCGGTCTTGCGGGTGGACGTGACTGTCGACGAAGCCACGGCTATTCGACTGCAGGCCCAGCACCTGTGAGGCGTTCTCGGACAGGTACAGTTCGTCCGTTGCCATGTCCCAGTCCCACACCACCATTTTTGCCGCCAGCAAGCCTTCGTTGAGCCGGTCGGTGCTTTCGCGCTCCGCCTCGCGCGCGTCATGCGCTTCAGTCACATCGTAGCCCTGCGCGAAGATGCCGAGAATGCTGCCGTCCTCGGCCCGGTAGGCCTGGTACGACAAGTCGATGAAGCGTTCTTCGGTCGGCCCGTTGGCTTCGCGCTGGACGTTGAGCCGCATCCCGTACGTTTTCCACGCTTCGCCGGTGGTGTACACCTGCGCCAGGCGTTCTTCGAAGCCTTGTCCGCGCACCTCGGGCAGTGCTTGCCAGACCGGCTTGCCGATGAGCTCACGGTGGCCGACCAGCTGGTAGTAGGACTCGTTGGCCATTTCGAACACGTGGTCCGCCCCGGTCAGCACGGCGACAAAGCCGGGGGCCTGGTTGAACAGGTTGCGCAAGTGGCCGCGCTCGTCTTTCACGACCCGCATCATCGCTTCGTGCATTTGCGCGCGGTTGAACTCGTCCGTTCGGGCGATCGCACTCCCGCCCAGCGCGACCGCCGCGCTTTGCGTGCGGCGGTCGAACCGGTACAGATCGGTCACGTCGATCGCATTCTGATACACAAACGCCACGCTGCCGTCATCCCTGAGGGCCGGGGTGTGCACGGCATTCCAGAAGCGTTCCTGGAACACCGTGCCCGTTTCGGTCTCGACCGGCACCGAGTAGCGCAGGAAGGGGGTGGTGTGCGGCCGTTTGGTGGCCATGGCGGTTTCGAGCGAGGCCTTGACTTCGGCGATGTTGGTCGAGCCGGCATCATCCGGGTTTTCCGGAAACGCATCGAACACGTACAGCCCGACGATCTGCTCCTTGGTCCGCCGCACGCTGCGCAGGTACGCATCGTTGGCATCGATGATCGTGAGATCGGGCGCCATCACCAGATAGGGGTAAGGCGATGAACGGAAGAGCAGGAAGTGGTCGGGAGGCGCATGCATCTCTCATCTTGCCATAATTTATGGGGCGCACGAACGAGGCACCGGGCCAATTCCCGGCATCGGGCGGCGCAATGCACTTTGTTGTGTATTGTCTACCGAACTCTTCCCCAAAACCGTTGATTTAACGGCATACTTAACTCGTCAGCAGCGTTTCCCCGCGCCTGGCGGCAGCATGCCCGGGCGCTGGCCGCAAGGTCGTATCACGTTTCCCCACCTTATCCGGACTGGAGTGACTCATGAACGCGAACACCGCGGGCGCGCCTGCGCTCAAGCAGGCTTTGAGCACTTTTCAATTGTGGGGCATCGCCGTCGGGCTGGTCATTTCCGGCGAGTATTTCGGCTGGAGCTACGGCTGGGCCTCGGCCGGCACCCTCGGCTTCGCCGTGACGGCGATCTTCATCGCCGCCATGTACACCACCTTCATCTTCAGCTTCACCGAGCTGACGACGTCGATTCCCCATGCCGGCGGGCCGTTTGCCTACAGCAAGCGCGCTTTCGGGCCGGTGGGCGGCTACATTGCCGGGGCCGCCACGCTGATCGAGTTCGTGTTCGCCCCGCCCGCCATCGCCCTGGCCATCGGCGCCTACCTGAACGTGCAGTTCCCGGCGCTCGATCCCAAGCTGGTGGCGGTCGGGGCGTATGTGATCTTCATGACCATGAACATCATCGGGGTGCAGGTGGCGGCCACGCTGGAGCTGATGCTGGCGCTGCTGGCCATCTTCGAGTTGCTGGTGTTTATGGGCGTGGTGGCGCCGGGTTTTTCGCTCGTCAATTTCACCAAGGGCGGCTGGGCCGGGCAGGACAGCTTCAGCATGGCCGCCGTTCCCGGCATGTTCGCCGCCATTCCGTTTGCGATCTGGTTTTTCCTCGCCATCGAGGGCGTGGCCATGGCCGCCGAAGAAGCCAGGGACCCGCGCCGCTCGATTCCCATCGCGTATGTGAGCGGCATCCTGACCCTGGTGGTGCTGGCCCTGGGCGTGATGCTGTTCGCGGGCGGGGCGGGCGACTGGACCAGGCTGGCCAATATCAACGACCCACTGCCGCAGGCGATGAAGATGATCGTCGGCGGCAGCAGCGGCTGGCTGCATATGCTGGTGTGGCTGGGCTTGTTCGGACTGATTGCATCGTTTCACGGGATTATCTTCGGCTATTCGCGCCAGATTTTCGCACTCGCCCGCGAAGGCTATCTGCCGCATTATTTCGCCAAAATCCACCCGCGTTTCAAGACCCCGCACCGGGCCGTGCTGGCCGGCGGAGTGGTCGGGATCGCCGCTATCTACAGCGACGAGCTGATCAAGATCGGCGGACAGACCCTGACCGCCAATATCGTCACCATGTCGGTGTTCGGGGCGATTACGATGTATATCGTCAGCATGCTGGCGCTGTTCAAACTGCGCCGCAGCGAGCCGGACATGGCGCGGCCGTTCAGCGCGCCGCTGTATCCGTATTTTCCGCTGTTCGCCTTGCTCGGGGCACTGGTCTGCCTGGGGACGATGGTGTACTACAACTTCGTCATGGCGCTGGTGTTCGCCGGCTTGCTGCTGGCCGGCTACGCGGTGTTCCTGGCGACAGCGGGACGGCGCGCGGCGCTGGCCGCGCCGCAGGTCGAGCGTGCCTGAGGGTAATGTCCGTGTCGAATGCCTCTACGCGTTATCGAAGTACTCGACATACTTGAGCAGCAGATGGCAGCGCCCGGCGCCCAGTTGCGCCAGGCGCGCCGCCCTGGCTTGGGCGTCCGCGCAGTTGTAGAGGCGCGCCAGATCGCGTCCCAGCGCCTGCGCCGCCTCGACCTGCAGCGGCGCAGCGCGGCGGAAGCCGATGCAGGCGGCGCCCATGCCGAACAGGGTGTAGTCGTAGCGCTCGCGTAACAGTTCGGCCAGGGCGTGGGATCGGCGTTGATGGCGTCGATGGCGCCGAGTTCCTCGTCCTCGATGGTGATGCCGCGCGCGCAGGCGGCGGCGAAATCGGACCCGGTGCACAGTTTCCTGAAATTTCCTTCGAGAATGAAGAACTCGGAAGGGGTGGCCAGGTCGCCCAGGTACTCGCCGTTGTCGTAGGCTGCAGGGTCGAGTTTGCTGGTGTCGTAGCCGTCGCTGTCGTCCAGGCGCAGGCTGGAGACGGCGTGTCCCGAGGTATATTCGGACTGGCCGAGGTCGTCGAGCGTCAACAAGATCATGGTGCCAGGGTGGCGTGCGGCCTGCTCGTCGGCCACATCCATGAGGGCGGCGAAGGAATCGATGTCGCTGATCAGCAGGCCGTTGCAGGTCATGGGCACGCGGGTGTCGTCAGCGTCGAGCTGTTTAATGTTCATGGTGGCGCTGGTTTGCTGAATCTGATTGATCGTCCGCCAACTGTATCATATTGGATCTTCGACAATTGCCGCAGCGCGCCGCTGAAGCTGCTGCCCGTCACTTGCCCGGTTTGACGGCCTTGAGCCGTTTCAGGCTGTCGTGCGCGTTCTGCGCTCCCGGATCGAGCTCGAGCGCGCGCTGGTAGCTGGCGACGGCCTCGTCCAGGCGGCCGTTCTTTTCATACGCTTCGGCCAGGCTGTCGAACACATTGCTGCTGGCCGGATATTGCGCCGCGTTGAACTGAAACACGGCCAGGCTGTGTGCCAGCTTGCCCTGCGCCAGCATCTCGTAAGCCCAATTGTTGACCAACGCTTCGTCCAGCCTGAACTGCGGATCGGCGGCGCGCAGCTCCTGGTAGACCGCACCGATCTGTTCATAACCGCGTTGATCCAGAGCGGCCAGCAGCGCCGGCGGCACGCTGTAGATGGTCAGCGGGAAGGCGCGGTTCAGGGCGCGCCGGGCGATATCGTCCGAGCCGCTGTGCGAATTGGACATCAGCACCACACCGCGCCGCGTGTCCGGATCGAAGCCGATATAGGTGCGGTAGCCGGCGGTGCCGCCGTTATGCCAGACGATGTGCGAGCCGAATTTGTCGAGAATATGCCAGCCCAGGCCGATGTATTCGCCCGGCTGCGTGCCGATCGGGTGCTGCGGTTTGTGCGCGGCCTGCATGGCCGGATACAGCGGCGAATCAATCAGGCCCGCATTGGCGCCGACAAACCTGAGCAGGTCGGTGGTGCTCGAACGCAGCGCGCCCATGCCGGCCAGCGTCGGCATGTCCCAGTTCGGGGCCGCCTTGCCGGGCGCGCCGTAACCGGTCGCGAGGCGTTTTTTCAGGTCGGGGCCGAGAGTGATGGCGGTGCTGTCCATGCCCAGCGGCCTGGCGATGCGCTGGCCTACCAGGGTCTCGATATCGCTCCCCGCGCGCAGGCCCAGGATATGCCCGAGCAGGCCGACGCCGTAATTCGAATAGCCATACACCTCGCCGCTGGCGCGCACCGGCTCGTAGCTGCCGAGCGCCGCGTACATTTGCGCAACGCTGTAATCGGCAAACGGATTGCCGGGATTGGCCGGCGCCAGGTTCGCTGGCGTGCTCGGCAAACCCGACAGTTGCGCCGACAGTTCGCGCAAGGTGATCGGCTTGCCCTTGAAGTGCGGCGTCTTGACGCCGGCCGGCAGCCAGGCGCCGATCGGGTCGTCGAGCTTGACGTCGCCGCGCAGCACCATGTCGCTGAGCAGGGTGGCGGTGAACACCTTGGTGATCGAACCGATTTCATAAACCGTGTCGGCGCCGGCCGGGGCGCCGCCGATGCGCATGGCGCCGTACGAGATCACCCGGCTGCCGCGTGGATCGATCAGGCCGACCACCATGCCGCTGCCTTTTTTATCGATATCGACGCGCGCCTTCATCATGGCCAGGATCTCGGCGTCGCTGGCCGGGACCGGCGCTGCCGCATGTACGCTGGCGGCCAACAGGGCCAGAACACAAGTAGCTGCCAATGCAGGCCGGGTAAGTCGTGATGTTGTCATGGTCGTTGAAGGGGGAGCGTGGAGCGGCCGTTGCGCGGCTTGCAGTTTATCAGCAAGAATGGACTGTCGAATAGTTCCTTTTAGCCTGCCCGGTCAGCTTGCGGCGCGATAGAATGCCACTGTTCTGCCACTGATAAAGGAAACAATTCGATGATCTTGCGTTGCGCCGCAGTATGCATGGTATCGCTGGTGCTGTCCCGCCCGGCACTGGCACAGGATATTTCCGGCGTGCGGCTCGGCAGCACGCTGTCCGAAGCGAGCATCGCCATCAAGCGCGCCAACAAGGCGTACGCGATAAAGCCGCTCAAAGACGATGCGGGCAAGCTGAAGGGGCTGGCGGCGATGAGCCGCAGCGGGGAGACCGGCAGCTGGCAAGACGCCGTCGACGAGTTCGCGGTACTGCAAGATGCCGCTGGCCAGGTCTGGTACGTCGCGCGTTATCAGCGCATGCTTCCCGGTTCGCGGGTGAGCATGGAGGCGCTGCTCGAGTCGCTGACGAAAAAGTTCGGCGAGCCCGCCAAGCGCGTCGACGGCGGACGCTCGGCCTCCCGCATCTATGCCTGGGATACCGACAGCGGCGGCAAACCGGTCAGCGCGTCGCTCTGGGACAGCCCGTGCAACGGCATCCGTTTCCACCGTTCGCCGATGACAGACGGATACCTCAGCGCGCCGAGCACCTTTCCCGGCGGATGCGGCACGCGCATTGTGCTCTCCGACTTTTTTGTCGAAGACGGCCTGGTTGAGCAGTTCACGTTGAGGATCATCAACGTCAAGACGGCCTACGATGCCATCTGGCGCACGGAAGTGCTACGCAACGCGCAGCGCGAGCGCGAGCGCAAAAATGGCGTCAAGCCGCAGATCTGAGCTGCTGCCCGATTGCCGCCGCACTGGTGGTCCGGGGCGGGTGGGCCCAAGGTGTTGTATAGACAACGTTTTAGTGGCAGACTAGCGCTCTTCCGTTCATGGATTTCTTATGAAAAAAGTCTTGTTTTGCCTGACCATGTGCTGCGCCGCCGTCCAGTCACTGGCGCAAGCGCCGGCCAGCCCGCCTGCCGCACCTTCCGCACCTTCCGCCGAGACCGCCACCCAGGCGGTCAAGTCCGACACCTTCTTGCTGACATCGGCCGTGCTGTCCGAAACCCGGCGCATCAATGTGTTCGCGCCAGCCGGACACGGCGGCAAGGAGTCTGCCGCGCTGCCGGTGCTGTACATGCCGGACGGCGGCCAGGCCGAAGACTTCCCGCACGTCGCACAGACGGTGCAGGCGCTGGTGGCGGCCGGGCGCATGCCGCCCGTGCTACTGGTGGGAATCGAAAACGCCGAACGCCGGCGCGACCTGACCGGCCCCACCACGGTCGAGAGCGACAAGAAGATCGCCGCGCGCGTGGGTGGCTCGGCGGCGTTCCGCCAGTTCATCCGCACCGAGCTGATGCCGTACATCGGCGCGCACTACCGGGTGACGGCGGATAAAGGAATCGTGGGCGAATCGCTGGCCGGCCTGTTCATCGTGGAAACCTTGCTGGTCGAGCCGGACCTGTTCGACCGCTACGTGGCGATCAGCCCCAGCCTGTGGTGGAACGATGAAGCGCTGGTGCGCGCGGCCGACGCCAGCATCAAGGCGCTGCCGGCCCGCCCAAAGAAGATTTTCCTGACCTCGGCCGATGAAGACAATATCGTCCCCGGCACGGCGCGCCTGGCGGCATCGCTGCTGGCCCATGCGCCGGCCGGCGTGAGCCTGAGCTTCAAGCCGATGCCGAACGAGCGTCACGATACGATTTACCGGGCCAGCGAAGCGGTGGCGCTGGAAACGGTGTACGGGCCGGCCGGTGGCGTGGGGTCGGCGGCCAGGAGCGCCGCGCCGGCCGCGGCCAGGGCGCCCGGCGTCGCCCAGTAAGCGCGACCGGTGGCGCGCGTCTGTCACCCGTTACACGCGGGGACGGCATGCGCGCGCCTTTTTTCCTGCGAAAATTCTCACCAATCCTCTCCGTTATACAACGGATTTCATTTTCCTGGTGCAACACGTTTGACATCGCCGCGCTCGCGCGCCTATCCTTGGTGCATGGGCTCGCGTATGGATGCGCGTCCACCTGTTTCAAGCCCAGCATGACCGGGTGCCGCTGCCGGCCCCAACCTCGCCGGCAGAGTTTGCCGCACGTTTGACCTGACCCTCGTCTGACTCTTCGCTCAAGATGTACCTGGTGCGGCTGTCCTTGCGCGTCCAGTAACCTTACGGAAAACTCAAGATGCCTTCTATCGTCAAGCACCGGATTGCTCTCTCTTTTGCCAGCCTGCTCGCGTGCGCTGCCCAGCCATCGGCCCGGGCCGCCGACAGCGCTGCGCCGGCCGCCGCGCCGGCTACCGCGCCGGCTGCCACCATGACCGCCAACGTCACCCTGGCTTCGCAATACATCTCGCGCGGCTTTCGCCAGACCTGGGGCAAGCCGGCCCTGCAAGGCGGCTTCGACCTGGGGCACCCGAGCGGCTGGTCGGCCGGGGTCTGGATGTCGACCGTGAGCAACCGCTATGTCGAGGACGGCACGCTCGAAATCGACCTGTACGGCGGCTACACCGGCACTGCCGGGCCGATCGGCTACAGCGCGCTAGTCTACTACTACAAATACCCGGGCGCCGAATACCGCGCCACCGCCACCACCTACGACTACGGCGAGCTGTCGCTGGGCATGACCTACAAATTTTTCTACGTCAAGTACAACAGCACCTTCACCAAGGAATTTTTCGGCATCACCAACGCGCGCGGCACCGGCTACCTGGACATCGGCGCCAATGTCGACCTCGGTTCCGGCTACACCCTCAACCTGCACGCGGGCGACGGCCGGGTCGACGGCGCCGGCAACGATATCTGGAACTGGCGCGACCTTAAAGTGGGCGTGAGCAAGGCCTTCGATGGCGGCTGGTCGATGTCGGGCGCGTACACCAAGGCGCGCGGCGCCACCAATGCCTACGATGCGTATACGCTCGGCATTCCCGATTCGTCCGGGAACATTCCGGTGTCGAATCCGGCCGTCGGCACCTTCGTGGTGGCGCTGACCAAGACATTTTGATGATCGAAACAACCACAGAGGATAACAAGACCATGACAGCATTCGGATCAGGGCTTTCACTGAACAGCAAGATTTGCGTCGCCGCCACCACGCTGGTGGTGCTCAGCCTGGCCGTCACGGCGGTCGTGATCGGCGTCAAAAGCAGCGCCAGCGCGGAAGCGGCGGCCATGGAACTGGCGCGCACGTCCTCGCGCGAGGTGGTCGGCGCCTTGCAGAGCCGGCTGTCGACCAACCTGTCGAGCGTGATCAGCCTGGGATCGGCGATGCGCGCCACCAAGGCCGTCAACCAGCCTTTGCAGCGCGATCAAATCAACGAGATGACCCGCGCAACGCTGCTCGGGACCGAGGACCTGATCGGCGCGGCGGTGACCTTCGAGCCGAACGAACTCGACGCCAAGGATGCCGAGTTCGCCGGCAAGGCGCCGCACTACGATGCCACCGGCCGGTTCATGCCGTACTTCACGCGTGACGCCAAGAACGAGGTGCATATCGAGCCGATCGTGTTCGGCACTGCCGCCGGCGCGAATGACTGGTACGACATTCCCAAGCGCAGCGGCAAGGTGTATTTCACCGAGCCGTATGTGTACCCGGTGGCGGGCAAGGATGTGCTGATGGCCTCGCTGGTGTCGCCGATCATGGTCGATGGCAAGTTCAAGGGCACGGCCAGCGCCGACTTCATGCTGCCGCGCCTGACCGCCATCCTGGCCGGGCTGAAGGTGATCGAGGGCGGCAAACTGTCGCTCATTTCGAATGGCGGCCTGTACGCCAGCCATCCCGTCGCGGCGCGCCTGGGCAAGCCGGCCGACGATTTGCCGGCGGCCGCGCTCGAGCGCATCAGGCAAGGACAGGCCTACGAATTCGACGATGGTCGTGGCAACATCCGCCTGCTGCAACCGCTCTCGATCCACGCCGATATTGCGCCGTGGAGCGTGGAGCTGAGCTTCCCCAAGGCCGTGGCGACCGCGCCGGCGCGCGAGCTGCTGCTCTACACCCTGGTGGTGGCGCTGGTATGCGCCGTGGCCACTGCCGGCATCCTGGTGCTGGTGGTCTCGCGCCTGACCCGGCCGCTGCGCACCCTGGGCGCGACGATGACCAATTTGTCCTCGGGCGAGGCCGACCTGCGGGTGCGGCTGGACGTGCGCGGCAAGGATGAACTGGCGGTAATCGGCGAAGGCTTCAACGCGTTTGTCAGCAAGATTCATTCGGTCCTGGTGCAGGTGCACGAGAGCGCCGACAACGTCGCCCAGTCGAGTGCGGAAATCGCGCACGGCAATAACGACTTGTCGGCGCGCACCGAACAGCAGGCCAGTTCGCTGGAAGAGACGGCGGCCTCGATCGAACAGCTGACCGCGACCGTGCGCGACAATGCCGAGAACGCCAAGCAGGCCAACCAGCTGTCGGCCTCGGCCTCGGAGGTGGCGCGCAAGAGCGGGGCGGCGGTGGCGCAGGTGATCGCCACCATGACATCGATCAACGAGTCGTCCAACAAGATCGTGGACATCATCAGCGTGATCGATGGAATTGCCTTCCAGACCAATATTCTGGCCTTGAACGCGGCGGTGGAAGCGGCGCGCGCGGGCGAGCAGGGACGCGGTTTCGCGGTGGTGGCGTCGGAAGTGCGCAACCTGGCCCAGCGCAGTGCGGCGGCCGCCAAAGAGATCAAAACCCTGATCGACGATTCGGTGGGCAAGGTGGCGATCGGCAGCCGCCAGGTCGACGAAGCGGGCAGCACGATGGAGCAGGTGGTGGCCAGCGTGGGCCGGGTCAATGCCATCATCGCCGAGATCACGGTCGCGACCGGCGAGCAAAGCCAGGGTATTTCGCAGGTCAACCAGGCGATTGCCGAGATGGATGGCGTGACCCAGCAGAACGCGGCGCTGGTGGAAGAAGCCGCCGCTGCGGCCGAAAGCCTGCAGTTCCAGGCATCGCAGCTGGCCAGGGCGGTCAATGTGTTCAAGCTGGACGACCGTACCCACAGCGCGGCGCACCAGACAGTGGCGCGCTCGACGCCGTCGTCGACCATGGCCAGGCCCGGCGCCCGGCCGGCGCTGGGCAAGCCGGCCAAGCCTGCAAGCAAGCCGGCCACGGAGGAGTGGGACGAGTTCTGACCGTCTTGCGGCACGGCGGCGCAGCCCGCAGGTGCGCCGCTGTGCCGGACCCGTCAGGGCCGGCAGCGCCGGCAAATCCGCCTGGCGCGCGCTCAGCGCACAAAGGCCCGGCTGCGCAGTTCGCGGCGCAGCTCCTGCGCCACCTGCTGGCGCATCTCTTCTCCGATAAAAGCGCCGATCTCTACCTTGACGCCACGCGATTCGAGCGCGATCAGGCTGCGCTTGCGGTCGGGCATGGCGATGCGCGTCCAGCACGCTTCCAGCCGGATGCGCTCCACCCTGCCGGCTTCGACCCGTTCCACGATCAGGCCGCCTTCGCTGAACGCCACGGTCTCGCAGTCGCCCGCATGGCGCGCATAGTGCAGCAGCGCCGCCACCAGCAGGCCGATGTCGAGCAGCACGAAGGCAAACACGAACCAAGCGCCGTTCAGCGCAAAGGCCAGGGCGAGCGCGGCCAGGAAGCCGCACAGCGAACCGTACGCTACGCCAACCTGGCGCGGCGACATCGAACAGTTCTTCTTCAACAGCCATTCCTTGTTCATGTTGGTGCCATGCTTGTTTTTGTGCGCCGTGCTGCTTGATGCGCTATTTGACCTGCGGCGGCGTCTCGAACGTGTGGAAGGGCGCAGGGCTGGGCACTGTCCATTCGAGCCCTTCGGCGCCATCCCACGGCGTGGCCGCCGCCTTCTCGCCGCCGCGCACGGTGGGCAGCACGATGGCGAACAGCCAGTAAGCTTGCGTCAGCCCGAACAGCAGGGCGCCGACCGAGGTGAGCATGTGAAAGTCGGTAAACTGCGTGGCATAGTCGGCATAACGGCGCGGCATGCCGGCCAGTCCCAGGAAATGCATGGGGAAAAAGGTCACGTTGACCCACACCAGCGAATTCCAGAAGTGAAACTTGGCACGCCCTTCGTTGTACATGTGCCCGGTCCATTTGGGCACCCAGTAGTAATAGCCGGCGAACAGGCAGAACAGCGAGCCGGCCACCAGCACGTAGTGAAAGTGGGCCACCACGTAATAGGTGTCATGCACCTGGATATCGATCGGCACCACCGCCAGCAGCACGCCCGACAGCCCGCCGATGGTAAACACCCAGATGAAGCCGATCGCGAACAGCATCGGCGTTTCCAGCGTGATCGAGCCGCGCCACATGGTGGCGATCCAGTTGAACACCTTCACGCCGGTCGGCACCGCCACCAGCATGGTGGCGTACATGAAGAACAGCTGGGCCGTGATCGGCATGCCGGTGGTGAACATGTGGTGTGCCCAGACGATGAACGAGAGGATCGCGATCGAGGCGGTGGCGTACACCATTGAGGCGTAGCCGAACAGGCTCTTGCGCGCAAAGGCAGGAATGACCTGCGAAATGATGCCGAAGCCGGGCAGGATCATGATGTACACCTCGGGATGGCCGAAGAACCAGAAAATGTGCTGGTACAGGACCGGATCGCCCCCGCCGGCCGCGTTGAAGAAGCTGGTGCCGAAATGGCGGTCGGTGAGCATCATGGTCACGGCGGCGGCCAGCACCGGCATGACGGCGATGAGCAGGTAAGCGGTGATCAGCCAGGTCCAGCAGAAGATCGGCATCTTCATCAGCACCATGCCGGGCGCGCGCATGTTGAGGATGGTGGTGATGATGTTAATCGCGCCCATGATCGAGGAGGCGCCCATCAGGTGGATGGCGAAGATGGTCAGGTCCATGCCCGGCCCCATCTGCACCGACAGCGGCGGATACATGGTCCAGCCCGACGCGGTGGCGCCGCCGGCGCTGAAAAACGCGGCCAGCAGCAGCACGCCGGCCGGCGGCAGCAGCCAGAACGAAAAATTGTTCATGCGCGCGAACGCCATGTCGGAGGCGCCGATCTGGAGCGGGATCATCCAGTTGGCGAAGCCCACAAAAGCCGGCATGATGGCGCCGAACACCATCACCAGCCCGTGCACGGTAACGAACTGGTTGTACAGCTCGGGATAAAAGAATTGCAGCCCCGGGCGGAACAGTTCGAGCCGGATCAGCAACGCCAGCACGCCGCCGGCCATGAACATGACCAGCGAAAACCACAGGTACAGGGTGCCGATATCCTTGTGGTTGGTGGCGTACAGCCAGCGCCGCCAGCCATGCGGATGGGTGTGCTGTTCGTCATGGGCCAGCTGGCCCTGGCCGGGAAGGATGCTTACGCTCATCAGGCTCTCCGCGCGTCGATGTCACGGATGACTATAGCCAGGCCCACGCGGCGCACGATTGCGCGCCATGCGGTGCTTGGCGCCGGTCAAGCAGCCGCATTTTGAGGTGAACTCTTTGCCGCTGACGACGTCGGCATGCGCGCACACCGGCCCGCAGCACGGTGCGCGCTCAGGCGCCCGGCCCCAGCCGCGCGGTGGCGCCTTCCACCACGGCGGCCGAAAACACGCGCCGCTCCGGGCAGCCGCTACCCGAGCAGATCAGCCCGGTCAGCATGGCGCTGGCCGCCAGGGTCATGGTCTGCACCGGCTGGCGCAGGGTGGTCAGGTTGTAGCTGAGCCAGGCGGCCGGCGCCATGCCGTCGAAGCCGGTCACCGACAACTGGCCCGGCACGTCCAGCTTCAGGTCGTGGCGCGCCGTGTCGAGGCAGCCGATGGCCATGATGTCGTTGCCGCACATGACCGCGTCCGGCAAGCCGCCCAGGCGGGCGATGATCTCGCGCAGGCCGCGCCCGCCGCTGGCGTAGTCGTAGTCGCCGCTGACGATCAAGGGCGCCGCCAGGCCCAGTTCGGCCAGGCGCCCGGCCACGCCGCGCTTGCGGTCCTGGGCGATGGACGAGTCGTGCGGGCCGTCGATCATGGCGAAGCGCTTGTGGCCGGCGGCGGCCAGGCGCGATACCAGCAGGCGCGCTCCTTCCACCTGGTCGCACACGACCGCGTTGACCGCGCCTTCGCGCAGGGTGCGGTTGAACAGCACGAAGGGAATCCGGCGCCGCTCGAATTCGGCCGCCTGCTCGCCGCTCAGGGTGGCGGCCAGCACCGCGCCGTCGACCTGGTGCTGCCAGATGTCGGCCAGGGTGGCGCCGATATCGGCTTCGCGCGCCAGCGAAAACAGTAGCACGCGCATGCCGTGCTGGCCGAATTGCCGGCTCAGCTCGGACAGGATCTGCGGATAGTGCAGGGTGACGATGTCCGACAGCACCACCGCGATCAGGTTCGAGCGGCGCGTGATCAGGCTGCGGGCGGCGGCGTTGGGGGTGTAGTCGAGGTCGGCGGCGGCCTGCATCACGCGCGCAAAAGTCGCTTTCGACACGCTGGCGCCCGGCTTGAAGCAGCGCGACACGGCCGATTGCGACACCCCGGCCGCGCTGGCCACATCGTAGGACGTGACGCGGCGCGCTTCGCTGTCGATCAGCTGCTTGACGGCGGCGATGCTGGGGGAGTGCGGTGGCGTGTGGGTCATTAAGTTCTTCTGGGCAATAATCCTTACCGGATTGCCCAGTGTAGCCCATCGCGTTGCCATGTGGCAATACGTTACTGCTGAGAAAAGTGGTAGTGCGAGAATCACCGCTTTTCAGTTGCGCCGCGACGACATTGCAAACGGGATGCCCGCTGGCGCCAGCGTCTGGTATAATACCGCCCCTTAATCTAAAGGGTACCATGGCGAATGCTTGCGGCGTCGATTTCGGAACGTCAAACTCAACAGTAGGCTGGGTCCGCCCCGGTCAGTCGTCCCTGCTCGCCCTCGAGGATGGCAAGGCAACCTTGCCCTCGGTGGTGTTTTTCAACGCCGAGGACGAGGAGGTCAGCTATGGCCGCGCGGCCCTGGCAGGCTATCTTGCCGGCTATGAAGGGCGCCTGATGCGCTCGCTCAAAAGCTTGCTCGGAACCAGCCTGATCGACGGCCAGACCGAGGTCGGCGGCCGCGCATTGCCGTTCCGTATGCTGATGTCGCACTTCATCGGCGAGGTCAAGCGGCGTGCCGAACGCGAGGCGGGGCGCACGTTCACCTCGGCCGTGTTCGGCCGTCCGGTGTTCTTCATCGACGACAGCACTGCCGCCGACCGCTTGGCCGAGGATACCCTGGCTGAAGTGGCGCGTTCGGTCGGCTTCGAGCACGTGGCCTTCCAGTACGAGCCGATCGCGGCCGCCTTCGACTACGAGTCGCAGATCCGGCGCGAGGAACTGGTGCTGATCGCCGACATCGGCGGCGGCACCTCGGACTTTTCGCTGGTGCGCCTGTCGCCCGAACGGGCCCTGAAAGCCGAGCGGCGCGACGACATCCTGGCCACCGGCGGCGTGCACATCGGTGGCACCGACTTCGATAAATACCTGAGCCTGGCCTCGGTGATGCCGCTGCTCGGTTACCAGACCCTGTTGAACAACAATAGCGCGATTCCATCGAGCTATTTCTTCAACCTGGCGACCTGGCACACCATCAACCTGGCCTATACCAAGAAAGCGGCGGCGCAGCTGGCCGACGTGGCGCGCGACGCCCGCGAGCCGGACAAGCTGGGCCGCCTGCAGCGCCTGATCGAAGAGCGTTCCGGCCACTGGCTGGCGATGCAGGTCGAAGAAGGCAAGATTGCGCTGTCGGACGCGGCCAGCTACACGCTCGCGCTCGACCGCCTGTCGCCGCCGGTCGACCTGCTGCTGCAACGCAGCGAGTTCGACGACGCCATCGGCCACCTGGTCGGCAATATCGACCAGACCGTGCTGAAACTGCTGACGGATGCGGGCGTGGCGCCGGACGCGGTCGACACCGTGTTCTTCACCGGCGGATCGAGCGGCGTGCGCATGCTGCGCGAACGCATCGGCGCGCTGGTGCCGAATGCGCGCAAGGTCGAAGGCGACCTGTTCGGCAGCATCGGCGCCGGGCTCGCGCTCGACGCCGTGCGCAAGTTCGGTTAAGGCGGCGCATCGTGTTCGAGAAACCGATCGTCATGCTCGATTTCGAGACCACGGGATTGTCGCCGGCCTGCGGCGACCGCATTACGGAAGTAGCGGCCTTGCGCATCGTCAACGGCAGGGTGACCGAGCGTTTTGTTTCCTTGGTCAATTGCGGCGCGTACATTCCGGCCTTCATTTCGGAGCTGACCGGCATTTCCCAGGCCATGGTCGACAGCGCGCCGCCGGTCGGGCGGGTGTTGCCGCAGTTGTTGGAGTTCATCGGCAGCGATGCCTTGTCGGCCCACAACGCCAGCTTCGACGAAAAATTCCTGCACGCCGAGGCCGAACGGCTGGGCATGGTGCCGGGACACCAGGGGCTGGTGTGTTCGCTCAAGCTGTCGCGCCGCGTGTTTCCGGGCTTGTCGAGCTACAAGCTGGGCTTGTTGTCGGGCCAGCTCGGGATCCGCTTCCGCAGCGCCGCCCACAGGGCCGAGGCCGACGCCGAAGTGGCGGCCGACCTCCTGATCCACATCGCCCGGCATCTGGGCCAGACCTACGGCTTCGGTTCGGTGGCGCCGCAGTTGCTGGTGTCGATGAACAAGCTGAGCGCGGCCAAGGTGCCGGCCTGGCTGCGCCAGATGGCGGACGCGGCACAGTTGGCAGAAAATCCGCCACAAAGCGCCTGATCGCTTTACAATATTGGCACCATGACCCGCCAGCTCTTCACACGCATCGTATTGTCGCTTCTGCTGCTGATGTCGCATCAGATGGCGACCTCGCACATGATGTCGCACTGGCGCCTGGCTCCGCAGGCAACGTCGCACCAGGACAGCAGTGCGCTTGCGCGCGCAGTGGCCCAGGACCAGAGCTGCGACCAGTGCCTGGCCTTCGCCCAGCTGGCCGGACCGCTGGCCAGCCATGCGCACGGTTTTGCCTTTACCGATCCCGGCACCACGCCGCTGGCGCCGTTCACGCCCCGCACGGCCCGCGCGCGCTCCCTGCGCGCCTTTGAACCACGCGCTCCACCTCAGGCCTGACAGCCAGTTTCTGTTTTCAGTTCCCGTTTTAGTTTGCGTGTCGCCCCGCCGTTCGCGGCTGGCGCGCGCCTGTCTGTCACTTTTGTTTGCCCGAGGTTTTCGCATGAATGTCCAACGTACGCTGCTTGCCAGCGCGATCCTGTCCGCCCTGAACTATGCCAACGCGCAAGCCGCTAGCGCTGCTGCCGGCGCCGCCGCCGATGCAGTTGTGCCCAAGGTAATCGTCACCGCCAATCCGTTCGGCAAGTCCGAAGGCGACCAGATTCTTACGCCCACCAAGATCCTGGCGGGCGATGAGCTGCGCGACAAGCTCGGCGGCTCGCTGGGCGAAACGCTCTCGAACGAACTGGGCGTGTCGGCCTCCGGCTTCGGCGCCGGCGCCTCGCGTCCGATCATCCGCGGCCTGGAAGGCTCGCGCGTCAAGATGCTGGAAAACGGCATGGCCGTGGCCGACGTCTCCGGCCTGTCCAACGACCATGCGGTCTCGGCCGACGGTGCGGTGGCGCGCCAGATCGAAATCCTGCGCGGCCCGGCCGCCTTGCTGTACGGCTCGGGCGCCATCGGCGGCCTGGTCAACGTGGTCAACGAGCGCATCCCGACCGCGCTCGAAGACAAGCCGGCCGGCCAGCTGGAAACCCGCTACGGCACGGTCGACAAGGGCCGCAGCGCCTCCGGTTCGCTCGATGGCGCGGTCGGCAACATCGGCCTGCATATCGACGGCAACATCCGCCGCTCGGACGACTATAAGATTCCCGACAGCCGCGTGCTGAACGACCCGTCGTCGAGCTCGGGCCGTCTGCCGCAATCGTTCACGCGCCAGGATACGCTGGGCGCCGGCGCCTCGCTCATCGGCGACTGGGGTCATGCCGGGGTGTCGGTGTCGTCGCTGAATAACCGCTACGGCATCCCCACCCTGGAAGGCTCGCAGATCGACCAGTCGCAGATGCGCTACGATCTCGATACCTTGTTGAACAAGCCGTTCGCCGGGGTCGAGACCATCAAGTTCAAGCTCGGCTACACCGATTACGAGCACGCCGAACTCGACGACGAGAACAAGGCCGAAGTCACTTTCGCCAACCGCGCCCTCGAAACCCGCGCCGAGCTGACCCATGCGCCGCTGGCCGGCTGGCATGGCACGGTCGGCATGCAGACCGAAAACGCCCACTTCAGCGCGCTCAGCGGCGAAGGCGGCCCGGACACGGTGCCGGTCACCCATTCCACCTCGAACGCATTGTTCGTGGTGGAGGAACGCGACTTTGGCCCGGTGCGCGTGAACGCCGGCGCGCGCCTGGAATCGGTCAAGCGCAGGCCGCTCGGCAACGTCGAGCGCAAGTTCGACCTTGGTTCCTACTCGGCCGGCGCCCAGTGGCCGTTCACGCCCGGCTACAGCATGGGCGCGACGGTGTCGGTGGCGCAGCGCGCCCCGGCCACCGAAGAACTGTACTCGGGCGGTCCGCACGACGCCACTGCAACCTTTGATATCGGCAATGCCGACTTCAAGAAGGAAACCTCGCGCAACATCGAGCTGTCGCTGCAAAAAGTCAGCGGCCTGGTGCGCTGGAAGGCCAATGTGTTCCAGAACAAGGTCAAGGACTTCATCTACGGCAATATCAACGGCACCTTGGTCGATGAAGAAGGCAATCCGGGCGAGGAGCTGTTGCAGCGCATCTACCAGCAAGCCGACGCCAGCATCCGCGGCGCCGAAGCCGAAGTGACCTACAACCAGCACGGCGAAGGCCTGTCCCTGCGCGGCTTTGCCGACACCTCGCGCGGCAAGCTCGATCAGGGCGGCAGCCTGCCGCTGCAGCCGGCCACCCGCATCGGCGTTGACACCGGCTACCGCAGCGGCCCGCTGCGCGCCGGCCTGTCGGTGGTGCGCGCCCAAACCCAGGACCGGCTCGCCAGTTTCGAGCAGAACGCAACCCCGGCTTACACCCAGGTCAGCGCCAACGTGGCCTACACTCAGCGCATGGGCTCGTTTGACCTGACCTGGTTCATGATCGCGCGCAATCTTTTGAACGAGGATATCCGCCTGTCGACCTCGGTACTTAAAGATGTTTCGCCACTGCCCGGCCGAAATTTCCTGTTCGGCGTTCGCACCAAGTTTTAAGCAAGCGCAAGCATAAATTTGTTTCAGGCCGAAACCAAACCCCGCTGAGAGCGATCTCAGCGGGTTTTTTTCATGCCCCCTTAACGTGACAACCTGCTATGACGCTTGTGCCCAGTCAAACTCCGGCACTCTTGTTCTATTAAAATTTTAGCAATACTTCTCAGGTCGCTTGTTGCCTGTTGCAGCCCAATATTTCTGTAGTTTCAACGGCCTTGGCGCCGAAGGATGAAGCATGGACCGCCAGAATACTATTCGCGAGAACTATCAAACCTACATGTGGTTCCGCCAGGCTGCGGAACGCGGCGATGCGTACGCCCAGTTCAACCTGGGGCTGATGTACAAGAAAGATGGCGAATACGGGCGCGCGGTCGGCTGGCTGCGCAAGGCTGCCCAGCAGGGACTGGCGTTCGCCCAGAACCACCTTGGCTCCATGTACTACCACGGGCGCGGGGTTCCCGAGAACCATACCGAAGCGGCCGCCTGGTTCCGCCAGGCCGCCGAGCAGGGCGACGCTTCGGCCCAGCAAAACCTGGGCCTGATGTTCCGCAAGGGGCGCGGCGTGGGGCCGTGCAACGAGCAGGCCATGACCTGGTTCTGCCGCGCCGCCGAACAGGGCGTGGCCAGCGCCCAGACCCTGCTGGCCGAATGCTATCTGGCGGGGCAGGGCGCGCCGGTCAATTATCCGCTGGCCATGGCCTGGTTCCGCAAGGCGGCCATGCAGGGCGATTCCACGGCCCAGCTCAACCTGGGATTGATGTACAAGCACGGCCAGGGCGTCGAGAGCGACGACGAACAGGCGCTGTGCTGGTTCCGCCAGGCCGCCGCGCAAGGCAACGCCATGGCCCAGCGCCAGCTGGGCGTGGCCTACGCCGATGGGCTGGGCGTGCGCGCCGATCCCTTGCGCGCGGTGGCCTGGCTGCAGCGCGCCGCCGAGCAGGGCGACAAGGATGCCCAGTTCAGCCTGGGCGTGATGCTGGCCAACGGCCAGGGCATCGAGCGCGACGAGGCGCGCGCGCTGCAGTGGTATGCGCGCGCGGCCGAGCAGCGCCATGTACTGGCCCAGTACAACCTGGGCAGCATGTACGCGAACGGACGCGGCACCCCGCGCGACGAAGTCCGCGCCCTCGAATGGTACCGCCGCGCGGCCGAGCAGGGCGCGGCCATCGCCCAGTTCAACCTGGGGGTCATCTACGCCAGCGGCCAGGGCGTGCCGCGCGACGATGTCCAGGCCGTGCACTGGTACCGCAGCGCCGCCGAGCAGGGCGAGGCCAGCGCCCAGAACAACCTGGGCGTGATGTACGCCAACGGCCAGGGCGTGCCGCAAGACGACGCCATGGCCGTCTGCTGGTACCGCCAGGCGGCCGAGCAGGGCCATGCGCTGGCCCAGTACAACCTGGGCGGCATGTACAACAGCGGGCGCGGGGTCGAACGCGACGCCGTGCGCTCCTACATGTGGATGCTGCTGGCGGCCGAGGCCGGCGACGAGACGGCCAACGCCAACAAGAGCATCGTGGCGCGCCGCCTGACCCCCGCCCAGATCGGCGCGGCGGTGGACCAGTCGCAGCAGTGGCGCATGGCCCACGCCGCCGGGTCCGGCAAGGGGCCGGGCGTCATGCACTAGCCGGCGCGTCTGTTCATTTTATTAACGCCGCACCACCGCGCCGCAGGCATGTCGTTCCCAGGCGCGCCAACTCGTTTGAAAGTTCTGTTCGGAACTTTCTTCCAGACGCTACAATAGGTCAGCCAACAGGCCGCACCTGCCTCGCCCACCGGGCGGGATTATCGTCCACCCTGGAATCGCGCCCATGAACGCCTTATTCTGTTCGATCACCCTGGCCGCATTGTCGCTGGCCAGCAGTGCCGCCGGCGCCGCCGCCATCGCGGTGCAGGTCACCGACAACAGCGGCAAGCCGCTGGCCGACGTGGTCGTGAGCGCCGCGCCGGACGGCAGCGCGGCCGTGCCGCAAACCCTGAAAGCGGCCGAGATCGAACAGCGCGGCCTCAAGTTCCTGCCGCTGGTGAGCGTGATCCAGACCGGCAGCAAGATCTCGTTCCCGAACTTCGACAAGGTCAAGCACCACATCTATTCCTTCTCGCCAGCCAAGAAATTCGACCAGAAACTGTATTCCGGCGTGGCGGCCGCGCCACAGGTGTTCGACAAGGCCGGCACGGTTGTGCTGGGCTGCAATATCCACGATGGCATGGTGGCCTACATCAGGGTGGTCGAGACCCCGTTCTTCGCCAAGACCGACGCCGCCGGCGTGGCCCGCATCGAGCTGCCGGCGGCCGGTAAATACACGCTGTCGAGCTGGCATTTCAATATGGCCGGCGCCGCCGCCGAGCAGAGCCTGGCGGTCAAGGCCGAGGGCGCCACCGCGGCCAGCGTCAAACTGGCGCTGAAAGCGCCGGCAGCCGACGCCGCTGCGCCTTGACCGCATGAAGTTGCGTTTCAACAGTCTTGAAGGGCGCATCGTCGGCCTGTTCCTGGTGCTGATCGTGGCCGTGCAGGCGATCGGCCTGTTCGTGATCGAGCATGGCATTAACATCAACGCCCGCTCCAGCATCGCCACCGAACTGATCAACGGCGAAAAAGTCTTCCGCAAGCTGATGGAGCAAAACGCCCAGAAGCAGCGCTTCTCGGCCCAGGTGCTGGCGCGCGACACCGCTTTCGTGCAGGCCATCGGCAATGGCGACGAGGACGACCGCGCCACCGTGGCCTCGGCGCTGGCCAACAGCGGACGGCGCGCGCGCGCCGACATGACCATGCTGATCGACGGCGAACGCCGGGTCACGGTCGAAACCGGGATCGTCAAGAACGGCTCGCTGGAAACGCTGGTCCTCGGCCTGTTGGACCGCGCCGAACAGCACGACGGCGCCAGCGCGGTGGCCATTGTCGACCAGCGCCCGGTGCAGGTGGTGGTCATGCCGGTCAAGGCGCCGATCACGATCGCCTGGGTGGTGATGGGCTTTGCGCTCGACCGCCAGCTGGTGCTCGACATGCGCGAACTGTCGCAGCTCGACGTAGCGATCTTCACGCGCCAGCAGGACGGGCCCTTCACGCCGTTCGAATCGACCCTGCCGCCGCTGGCCATGGCCGGCATTACGCGCGCGCTGCAAGCGCTGCCCGAGAACCAGGCGCGCCCGTTCGACCTGGATGTCGGCGGCATCCGCTACAGCGCGCGCCTGCTGCCGCTCGGCCTCGAAGGCGGACGCCACGCCGACGTGCTGCTGGCGCGCTCGATCGACGACGCCACCGCCGAATACACGCGCCTGCAGCGCACCCTGATGATCCTCACCATCGTCGCCACCCTGGTCGCGTGCGGCGCGGCGGTGATTACCGCGATGCGCATCGCGCAGCCGCTGCGCCACCTGGCCGGCACCGCGCACCGCATGGAGCGCGGCGACTACGATGGCCAGATCGACGTCGAACGCACCGATGAAATCGGGGCGCTGGCCAAGGCCTTTGCCGGCATGCGCGACTCGATCGCCAAACGCGAGCACGAAATCGGCCGCCTCGCATACTGGGATTCGCTCACCGACCTGCCCAACCGCGCCCAGTTCGTGCGCCTGCTGGGCGACGCCCTGAACGAGGCGCGCCAGCGCGAGCAGGTGGTGTTCGTGCTGATGATGGACCTGGACCGCTTCAAGCACGTCAACGACGTCATGGGCCACGCGTTCGGCGACGTCCTGCTGCAAAAAGTGGCCGAACGGCTGCGCGCGCTGCTGGCCGGGTTGCAGCCGAACGAGCATCCCCAGGCCCAGCTGGCGCGCCTGGGTGGCGACGAATTCGTGGTGCTGCTGCCGGCGTCCTCGATCGACCATGCGCACAAGGTGGCCGCCGCCATCCTGCGCGCGCTCGAAGCGCCGCTCTCGCTGGAAGACCAGACCGTCGACATCGGCGCCGGCCTCGGCATGGCGGCGTATCCGATCAATGGCGCCGATTCCGAGTCGCTGCTGTCGATGGCCGAAGTGGCGATGTACGCGGCCAAGCAGCGCAACGACGGCGCGGTGGCCTACGACGCGGCGATGGACAAGTCCAGCGCCAAGAGCCTGAGCCTGCTCACGGAACTGCGCAACGCCATCGAGCGCGACGAATTCCGCCTGCACGTGCAGCCCAAGATCCGGCTCGACACCGGCGAAGTGGTGGGGGTCGAGTCGCTGGTGCGCTGGGTCCATCCCGTACGCGGCAACGTGTTCCCGGACGAATTCATCCCGTTCGCCGAGCAGACCGGCTTTATCCGCGTGCTCACGCGCTGGGTGCTGGACCAGTCGGCCGCGCTGTGCAGTGAACTGCAACGGCAGGGCATCTACTTGAAAATCTCGGTCAACCTGTCCACCCGCGACCTGCTCGACCAGGACCTGCCGGCCAAGTTCAAGGAGATCCTCACGCGCCACCAGCTCGATGCCGGCGCGTTCTGCCTCGAGATCACCGAGAGCGCCATCATGGACGACCCGGTGCGCGCCCAGCAGACGCTGGAACGCCTGCACGCCATGGGCGTCGATTTGTCGATCGACGATTTCGGCACCGGCTATTCCTCGCTGGCCTACCTCAAGCGGCTGCCGGTCGATGAGCTCAAGATCGACAAGTCCTTCGTGCTGAACATGGAAAACGACATCGGCGACACCAAGATCGTGCGCTCGACCATCGACCTCGGTCACAATATGGGCTTGCGGGTGGTGGCCGAAGGGATCGAGAGCGAAGCGGTGTGGCGCCTGCTGGCCGCGCTGGGCTGCGACCAGGGCCAGGGCTATTTCATGAGCCGGCCGATCGCCGCCGACAAGCTGGTTGGCTGGATCGCCGGCTGGACTCCGCCCGCCAAATCGGCGCTGCCCTACACCGAGTCGGTTGGCTCGACCTGAGCCGGACTGCTGCGCCGCTCCCACAGGTGCAGCGCGCCATGGAAGAAAAAATGAATGACGGCGATGAAAGCCAGCGCCAGGTTCCACAGAAAGATGCCGGTACCCGGATGGGCGT
The DNA here is from genome assembly GCF_011682045.1 of Massilia aquatica. Lineage (GTDB taxonomy): Bacteria > Pseudomonadota > Gammaproteobacteria > Burkholderiales > Burkholderiaceae_D > Telluria_A > Telluria_A aquatica. The sequence goes on from NZ_VVIW01000025.1 coordinate 33,722, forward strand.
ACTTGCCGTCGTCGAGTAGTGCAAGGGCCAGCAGCAGCCAGGCCGCCGCCAGGTAAAACAGGCGCACCACACGGCACCACCAGAACGCCGCCACGGCAAACACGGGCACGAAGAAATAGGCATTGAAGCGGTTCGACAGCTGCCCTTCAAGGCTGCGCAGGGTGAGCCGCCACAAGGCCTCGTGCGGCGCGCCGGCCCAGTGCGACTCGACCGCGAGATACGTCACCGTCCACCAGGTCAGCAAGCAGCCGGCAAAAGCCAGTACGCAGTGCAGGGCGGTGCCGCCAAGGTGCATGGTTTTCATGGTTCGCGGCGCCGCCACAAGCGCAAGGTGCCAGCAATGACAAAATGAATGGCGGCGATGAAGCCCACCACCATATTGTGACCCAACACGGCGATACTGACGTTGTGGTCGTCGGCGCCGCCGAACAAAAGGGCGAGGAGCACCAATATCGTCAATGCCAGATAAACCAGCCTGGAGACGCGGCTCCACAAGAACAACGCGACCGTAAAAACCGGAATGAGAAAGATGTAGTAAAAGGGCTCGGCGAGTTGAACTTCGACGGCGCGCATCGCGAGCGACCAGATCGGCTCGGACCTCACGTCAGGCGCGTGGTGCGCGGTGTCGAAATACGTCACTGTATACCAGGTCAGCAGGCAGGCGACGAAGGCGAGCGCGCAGTGCATGACATAGTTGTCGAGGACGAAGCGCCGGGCAGCGCGCAGGGTTGTGTTGGTCATGGTGGCTCGGACGGTATTGTTGCGGCGGGCTGCGGCCTCATTCTAACCGATGCACCGGGCCAGTTCAAAAAGGCGATACCCGGTTTTCTGCCCGCCCGCCATCGCCAGCGCCCGCATTTCGCGCTATGATCTTTCCCGGCAAAGTTGCCCATATTACCAAGAGACAGAACCATGCAAATCAGACATGCAGTCCTCGTCGCCAGCCTGCTCGCCGCATTCGGCGGACAAGCCCTGGCCCAGGTCCAGACCCAGACCTGCCTGCCCGGCGGAACGCCGACGACCTATCCGGTCACGAAAAAAGTCGAACAGCAGGATGTGTACCACGGCACCAGCATCGCCGACCCTTACCGCTGGCTCGAAGACGCCAACAGCGCCGAGACCAAGGAGTGGGTCGACGCCCAGAACAAGGTGACCCAAGCCTACCTGGGCCAGATCGGCGAGCGCAGCGCCATCAAGGAACGCCTGACCAAGCTCTGGAACTACGAACGCTACAGCGTGCCGTACAAGGAAAGCGGGCGCTATTTCTACAGCCGCAACAACGGCTTGCAGAACCAGTCGGTGCTCTACACCATGAAGTCGCTGAGCGACGAACCGCGTCTGCTGCTCGACCCGAACACCCTGGCCGCCGACGGCACCGTGGCGCTGGCCGGCACCGCCGTCAGCCCGGATGGCAAATACCTCGCCTACGGCACCGCCGCATCGGGCTCGGACTGGAACGAGTGGAAAGTGCGCGACATCGACACCGGCAAGGACCTGGACGACCACCTGAAATGGGTCAAGTTCTCGGGTGCGTCGTGGACCCGCGATGGCAAGGGCTTCTTCTACAGCCGCTACGATGCGCCGGAAGAAGCGGCCAAGCTGGCCGGCATCAACTACTTCCAGAAACTGTACTTCCACAAGGTCGGCACGCCGCAGAGCGAAGACACGCTGGTCTACGACCGCCCGGATGAAAAGGAATGGGGCTTCGGCGGCGAAGTGAGCAACGATGGCAAATACCTGATCATCACCGCCACCAAGGGCACCGCGCCGAAGTACCGCATCTTCTATAAAGACCTGACCAAGCAGGGTTCCAAGGTCGTGCCGCTGATCGACCAGTTCGAGGCGTCCTACAACTTCATCGACAACGACGGCCCGGTGTTCTACTTCAGTACCGACAAGAAGGCCACCCGTTCGCGCCTGGTCGCCATCGACACCCGCAAGCCGGCCGAGAAGAACTGGAAAGAGATCGTGCCCGAAACGGCGCAAACCCTGGTGGGCGCGTCGATGGTCAACAAGCAGTTCATCGTCCAGTACCTGGCCGATGCGCGCAGCATGGTCAAGATCGTCGACCGCAAGGGCAAACTGGTACGCGAGATCGCGCTGCCGGGCATCGGCTCGGCGTCGGGCTTTAATGGCAAGTCTGGCGACAGCGAGACCTTCTACTCGTTCACAGGCTTCACCAACCCGACCACCATCTACCGCCTGGACATGAAAACCGGCGCGAGCACGGTGTTCCGCAAGCCGACCGTGGACTTCGACCCGAACGCTTACGAGACGCGCCAGCAGTTCTACACCAGCCGCGATGGCACCAAGGTACCGATGTTCATCGTCTCCAAAAAGGGCCTCAAGCTCGACGGCAGCAATCCGACCTACCTGTACGGCTACGGCGGCTTTAATGTGTCGCTCACGCCCGGCTTCTCGCCGGCCAACCTGGCGTGGATGGAAATGGGCGGCGTGTACGTGGTGGCCAACCTGCGCGGCGGCGGCGAGTACGGCGAATCATGGCACGCGGCCGGCACCAAGCTGCAAAAACAGAACGTGTTCGACGACTTCATCGGCGCGGCCGAATGGCTGGTGGCGAACAAGGTGACCTCGCCCGCCAAACTGGCGATCGGCGGCGGCAGCAATGGCGGCCTGCTGGTCGGCGCGGCCATGACGCAGCGTCCGGAGCTGTTCGGCGCGGCCATTCCGCAGGTCGGCGTGCTCGATATGCTGCGCTTCCATAAGTTCACCATCGGCTGGGCGTGGATCTCGGATTACGGCTCGTCCGAGAACGCCGAGGAATTCAAGGCGCTGGTGAAGTACTCGCCGCTGCATAACCTGAAGGCGGGCGCCTGCTATCCGGCGACCATGATCACCACGGCCGACCACGACGACCGCGTGGTGCCGGCGCACAGCTTCAAGTTCGCGGCAGCCGCCCAGGCGGCGCAGGCCGGTGCTGCGCCGATCCTGATCCGCATCGACGTCAAAGCCGGCCATGGCGCCGGTAAGCCGACCACCAAGCAGATCGAGGAAGTGGCCGATCGCTGGGGCTTCCTGAGCCGCGCCCTGCGCATGAACGAGCCGGCCAAAGTGGCGGCGCAGTAAAGGTGCATGTCGCCCCCTCGCCAGCGGCTTGCGGTGAGGGGGCTTTGTTCAAAAATCGCGCTTGATCGTATTGGTCCTGAACGAACCGCTGAGTCCTTCCACGCTGACCAGGGCATACACCTCATCCTGGCCCCAGTCTTCGTTCAACTGGCCGGCGGATACGATGTTCGACAGCGAAAAACTGCCATCGACGCCCACGCGCTCGATGCCGGTGCCGCCAATACTGAACAGCGTGTCATCGAACCACTCGTCGTCGCCGCGAATCCGCGCACCGACTTTCTTGTTAACCGAGTTATAAAATCCTTCGCCGTTGACCACCACCAGATAATTGCCTGGCTGGTTTTCTGCTGGAGAAATGAACAGTGTGACTTGCATGATGGTTCTCCTGGTGCCGGCCCCGTGTGGGCAGAACTCCAGTATTTGCGATCGAAAAAGAGCGGCTTGAAGGGAAAGCAAGCCTGCTGAGCGTCGCCTTTACGCTGGATCAATGCCGGTCAAGACAAGACCCTCGCAGGGCGGCTGAGGCGGCAAAGTATCGACAAGCGCTACTCAAGATCCCGTCCGGCGGTACTTTTGGTCAAATTTTTCGCCATTGCCGCCGCGCACGTCAGAGTGAGGTCCTTTCCACCGTCAAGGACCGTCATGCAGCTCACCCGCGCCCGACCCAACGTCGCCCTGTACCTCGCCGCCATCCTGACCGGCGCCATGCTGCTGGCCGGCCCCATCCTGCAACCGGACGGTTACCACGTGTTCGCCGACGGCCGCGCCATGTCCGGCCTGGCCAACGCGGCCGATGTGCTGTCGAACCTCGGCTTCCTGCTCATCGGCCTGTACGGCCTGCTGCACGTGCGGCCATCGCGCCCGGCCCACCTCATGTTTTTCGTCGCGATCCTGATGACCGCCTTCGGCTCGTCCTGGTACCACCTGGCGCCGGACGACACGCGCCTGATCTGGGACCGGCTGCCGATCGCGCTGGCCTGCGTGTCGCTGCTGGCGGCAAGCCTGCACGACGCCTGCCCCGCGCGCTTCGCGCCATTGCCGACCCTGGCCGCCCTGTGCGCGCTGGGCGTGGCCAGCGTCTTCTGGTGGTACGCCACCGGCAACCTCGGCCCCTACCTGCTGCTGCAACTGGCGCCGCTGGTGCTGATCCCGGTGCTGCAATGGCAGAGCGGTGCAGCGCTGGCGCAGCGGCGCGCCTTGGGCATCGCGATCGGCCTGTATGTGATGGCCAAGCTGTGCGAACTGGCCGACGGTGCTATTCTGGGCGCGATCCACGCCATCAGCGGACACACGCTCAAGCACGTGTTTGCCACGCTGGCCGCGCTGGTGCTGGCCCGCATGATCGCCAGGATGCGCTGAGCGCAGTCGCAGTCCGTCCCGGCCACGTGCATTTCATGCAAGCGATGCTGCGCTGTGTCGCAAGCCGGTTCCGCCAGCATCGCTTCAGGAATACGCTGCCCGAACCTGACCCGGCCGGGCAGGGCCACCGAATCGCGCTGAGGAACCTTATGCACCGCCTGCTCGCCATCATCTCTGTTGCCGCTGTCGTTCAGGTGCAGGCATCCGCCGCCGAAGCGACGCTGCGGTTCGCGCCATCGGCCCACAAGCTGCAACGCGGCCAGCCGAACGAGCTGATGGTGCTCGGTTCGCCGCACCTGCGCCAGCTGCCGGCATCGTTCGATCCGGCCACGCTCAGTCTGCTGACCGGGCGCCTGGCGCAGTGGCGGCCGCAGGCGATCGCCATCGAGGCGCTGTCCGGACCGCAGTGCGGGTTCATGCGCAGCTTTGCGCAGCGTTACGCCGATGCGATCAAGTCGTATTGTTGGGATCCGGCGGCGGCCAGGACGGCCACCGGCCTGGATGTGCCGCAGGCGACAGTGCAGGCCGAGCGCCTGCTGGCCGCCTGGCCAGCCGCGCCAGGTGCGGCACAGCGCCGCGAGCTGGCGTCGCTGTTCCTGGCGGGCGGCGAACGGGCGTCGGCGCTGGTGCAATGGCTGCGTTTGCCCGTTGAAGAGCGGCGCGCCGGCGACGGCCTGGACGAGAATCTGGTGACGGTGCTGGCTGACCTGATGCAGCGGCCCGACGAGCACTACCGCATCGCGGCCGTGCTGGCGGCCCGCCTCGGGCACGAGCGGGTGTATCCGATGGACGACCACACGGCCGATTCGCCCGACGCCGATCCGAAAGCCGCCGGCGCCGCCATCTCGAAGGCCTGGGACAACCGCTACACGGCGGCGCGCATGCAGCGGGCCAAGACGCTGGAAAGCCGGCTCGGTACGCCGGCCGGCGTGCTGGCCATGTATCGCGCATACAACGCCCCCGGCGCAGCCGATGAGACCTTCCGCAGCGACTTCGGTGCGGCGCTCGAAGAACCTTCGCCGCAGCGTTTCGGGCGAGGCTATGTTGCCTATTGGGAGACGCGCAACCTGCGCATGGCGTCCAACATCCGCGATGTGATGGGCGCGCGTCCCGGCATGCGCGTGCTGGTGGTCGTCGGCGCGGCCCACAAGGCCTATCTGGAGGCCTACCTCGACCAGATGCACGACGTGCGCATCGTCGCCACCGACGCACTGCTGAAATAAGCCGGGCGCCCGGCCGGTCTAGCGGTGCACCACCACCAGCACGGCTTTCGCCTCGGTCTTGCCGGCATTGCGGATCACATGGTTCTGGTCGGCCGGATAGCGCGCCGTGCCGCCCAGCTTGATTTTCTTCTTGTCGCTGCCCACTTCCAGTTCCATGGTGCCGTGCAGCACTGTCATGTGCTCGCTGGTGCCCGGATCGTGCGCCTGCGACGCCAGCTCGCCACCCGGCGCCAGCGTCAGTTCATACCACTCATACTTTCCAGCAAGATCCATCGGCCCCAGGATGCGCAGCACGTAGCCGGCATGCGCGCCGTGCAGGGTCGGGGTTTCGTGGGCGTCCACCACGCGGATGGTTTCCACCGGGCGCGGGTCGGCCGACAGCAACTCGCCGATGCCGACACCCAAGGCGTTGGACAGGCGCCACGTGATCGCGATCGTGGGGTTTGCCTTCTCCCTTTCGATTTGCGATAACATCGATTTGGAGACGCCGGCGATGCGCGACAAGTCCTCCAGGGTCAGGCCGCGCGCCAGCCGCAAACGTTGCAAGGTTGCGCCTACTTCAGGTGGAGAATTGGTCGATACAGGTGGTTTCATCAGGTTTTCGGCAATCTGGACACACAAAGAAAATTTACATAAATATAAGTAAGCCGAGGGTTGCCAAGTGCACCTGCCTTGGGTAACATCCATTATATTGAATTTGTGTTCGACATAACGGAATTTTTCGACGCGGTTGTAGTCGAACGCTCCGGAGCACGGTACAGCATAGTTTCACCGGCGGTCAAGCCGGCAACCACATGACGAGGAATAATGATGAGCGAGCAAGCGAAAAGTGCGTTTTTCAGTGGCCTGCAGCACAAGCTGGACACGCTGCGCGAGCAGGGCCTGTACAAGCCGGAACGCGTGCTGGCCTCGCGCCAGGGCGCCGAAGTGGTGGCCGACGATGGCCGCACCCTGATTAATATGTGCGCCAACAATTACCTCGGCCTGTCGGGCGACCTGCAAACGCAGCAGGCCTCGATCGAGGCGACCGAAAAATACGGCTACGGCTTGTCTTCCGTGCGCTTCATCTGCGGCACCCAGACCGTCCACAAGGAACTCGAAAAAGCCATCTCCGCCTTCCTCGGCCTTGATGACACGATCCTGTACGCGGCCGCTTTCGATGCCAACGGCGGCGTGTTCGAGCCGCTCTTCGACGAGAACGACGCCATCATCTCCGACGCGCTCAATCACGCCTCGATCATCGACGGCATCCGCCTGTGCAAGGCCGGCCGCTACCGCTACCAGCACAACGACATGGCCGACCTCGAAGTGCAGCTGCAAGCGGCCATTGCCGCCGGCAAGCGCCACAAGGTCATCGTCACCGACGGCGTGTTCTCGATGGACGGCACCATCGCCCAGCTGGACAAGATCTGCGACCTGGCCGACCAGTACGGCGCGCTGGTCATGATCGACGAATGCCACGCCTCGGGCTTCATGGGCAAGACCGGGCGCGGCACGCACGAACACCACAACGTCATGGGCCGCATCGACATCATCACCGGCACCCTGGGCAAGGCCCTGGGCGGCGCGATGGGCGGCTTTACCGCCGCGCGCAAGGAAGTGATCGACACGCTGCGCCAGAAATCGCGCCCGTACCTGTTCTCGAACACGCTGGCGCCCTCGATTGCCGGCGCGTCGCTGTCGGTGCTCGAGCGCATTTCGACGTCGACCGAACTGCGCGACCGCCTGATGGACAACACCGCCTACTTCCGCAAGGAGATCGAGCGCATTGGATTTACCATCAAGCCGGGCACGCACCCGGTGGTGCCCGTCATGCTGTTCGAGGCGCCGGTGGCGCAGCGCTTCGCGGCGCGCATGTACGAACTGGGCGTGCTCCTCTCCGGCTTCTTTTACCCGGTGGTGCCGATGGGGCAGGCGCGGGTGAGGGTGCAGCTGTCGGCCGCGCACACCCGCGAACAGCTCGACACGGTCCTTGCGGCATTCGAACAGGCCGGGCGCGAGCTGGGCATTCTCAAGATTTAAGCACACGCTTACAAGAACACTAATACGGAACTCAAGCACATGGAACGCATTCTCATCATCGGCGCGAACGGCCAGATTGGCAGTGAACTGGCCGGCGCGCTGGCGCAGCAGCATGGCGCCGGCAACGTCATCGCCTCGGATATCGGCGCGGCCAACGTTTACAAGGCGGCGCGCTACACCCAGCTCGACGTGCTCGATAAAACCCGCCTCGCGGCCCTGGTGGCCGACGAAGGCATCACCCAGGTGTACCAGCTGGCGGCGCTGCTCTCGGCCACCGGCGAACAGGCCCCGCTCAAGGCCTGGACCCTGAACATGGACGGCCTGCTCAACATCCTCGAAGTGGCGCGCGAACGCGGCGAAGCTGGCAAACCCCTGCGCGTGTTCTGGCCATCGTCGATCGCCGCCTTCGGCCCGAATACGCCGCCGCAGAACACGCCGCAGTACACGGTGATGGACCCGACCACCATCTACGGCATCAGCAAACTGGCCGGCGAACGCCTGTGCGAGTACTACTGCACCAAATACGGCGTGGACGTGCGCAGCATCCGTTACCCCGGCATCATCAGCTTCAAGTCGCCTCCGGGCGGCGGCACCACCGACTACGCGATCGCGATCTTCCACGCGGCCCTGCGCGGCGAACGCTACGAATGCTTCCTCGGCCCCGAGACCACGCTGCCGATGATCTACATGCCCGACGCGATCCGCGCCACCATCGAACTGATGGATGCGCCGGCTGCCAACGTCGCCGTGCGTTCGGCCTACAACGTGGCCGGCCTGTCGTTCAATCCGGGCGAGCTGGCCGCTGCCATCCGGCGCGCCATGCCGGCTTTTGAGATCGGCTACAAACCGGACAGCCGCCAGGCGATCGCCGCCAGCTGGCCGCAAAGCCTGGACGACAGCACCGCCACGGCCGACTGGGGCTGGAAGGCGCAGATCGGGCTCGATCAACTGGTGGCCGACATGCTCGCCAATATCGACGTCAGCCTCACCAAGGCCGCCTGATCCGTATTACCCACACCGATAAAAAACACACAAGAGGCACCTGATGGACATGAGCGTATTCGACCTATTCAAAATCGGCATCGGGCCGTCGAGTTCCCACACCGTGGGGCCGATGGTGGCGGCGCGGCGCTTTTTGGTCGAATGCGGTCCGTTGGAGCGGGCGGTGGGTGTCGAGGCGGCGCTGTATGGCTCGCTGGCGCTGACCGGCGTGGGCCACGCCACCGACAAGGCGGTCATCCTCGGCCTGATGGGCGAAACGCCGCAGGGCGTGGACCCCGAGCGGGTCGACGACATGCTGGCCGAAGTCGAACTCGATGGCGTGATCAAGCTGCTCGGCACCCATGAAGTACCGTTTTCGGCGCGCACCGGCCTGGTGTGGCACAAGAGTTCCTCGCTGCCCGAGCACCCGAACGGCATGCGCTTCACGCTCAAGCTGGACGACGGCAGCATCATCGAACGGATTTTCTACTCGGTCGGCGGCGGCTTCATTCACGCCGCCGGCGAATCGCAGGCGCGCCAGAGCAATGGCGAGAGCACCGCGCCGGTTCCCTACAGCTTCGACACCATGAACCAGCTGCTGGCGCACGGGCGCGCGAGCGGCCTGTCGATTCCGCAGATGCTGCGCGCGAACGAGTGCGCGCGCATGGATGGCGCGCAGCTTGATGCCGGCATCGACAAGATCTGGCAGGTGATGCGCGACTGTATCGCCCATGGCCTGGTCACCGGCGGCCAGCTGCCCGGCGGCTTGAACGTCAAGCGCCGCGCCGCCAACCTGTGGAAGCAGTCCGAAGATGCGAAGAACGGCGACAACCGCGCCAACGACCTGCCGCACGACGCGGTGCATCAGGTGAGCCTGTACGCGATGGCGGTCAACGAAGAAAACGCCGCCGGCGGACGCGTGGTGACGGCGCCGACCAACGGCGCGGCCGGCATCATCCCGGCGGTGCTGCGCTACTACGCCGAAGACTGCCGCCCGAGCGATCCGGTGCGCGGGGTGCGCGACTTCATGCTGACCTCGGCCGCAATCGGCATGCTGTGCAAGAAGAATGCATCGATCTCCGGCGCCGAAATCGGCTGCCAGGGTGAAGTCGGCGTGGCCTGCGCGATGGCGGCGGCCGGACTGGTGGCGGCGCTGGGCGGCACCAATGAACAGATCGAGAACGCGGCCGAAATCGGCATCGAACATCACCTCGGCATGACGTGCGACCCGATCGGCGGGCTGGTGCAGATTCCGTGCATCGAGCGTAACGGCATGGGCGCGATCAAGGCCATTACCGCGGCTTCCCTGGCGCTCAAGGGCGACGGCACGCATTTTGTGAGCCTGGACGACGTCATCGAAACCATGCGCCAGACCGGCGCCGACATGCAGGACAAGTACAAGGAAACCTCGCTCGGCGGGCTGGCGATTCATGTGGTGACGGTCAACCACGCGGCTTGCTGAGGGGCGCCGCGTGAGCGATACTTTCGACGCGCTGGCGGCAAGTACCGGGATCGCTTTGCCAACCAGCCTGCGCCATCTGATCGAGCGTGGTGCGAACAGCTACGACGATCCGGAACGCACCGCAATGGCTGCGCTGTATGATTTCGAATGGCTGTCGGCGCCGGAGGCGCAAGCAGTCATCGCCGGCTGGCTCAATCCAGTAAAACAGAACGGCAATCTGTTCCTGCCGTTCGCACGGTCAGGCGCGGGTGACGCCTGGTGCCTGGTGCGCTTGCGCAGCGGCGAAGAGGGCGTGTGCATGGTCTGGCACGATGCCGGGCGATCAACGCTGCATTACGCCGGTTTCGACCACTTTGTGGTGGGCGAGTACCTCAATGTGTTTGCCGAGCTCGATTTGCTCGATGACGATGACGGCGATCCGGTGGCATTGCTGCGGGCCGATGTCGCCAGGGTGAGCGCTCTGCTCGATCCGGCGCTGCACAGCGTGCTGTCAGACTGCCTGGACAAGACGCCGGCCGAGTATCCCTACCAGCAGGGACCAACAGCACGCGTCGAGATGGTGCTGGCGCTCATTAGCCAGGATGAGTTGAACGCGCTGACCTCCACGTTAAGCATGCCTGATCCGGTTGTCTTCGATGTTGTGGCGCGTTGGGAAGAGTAGCCCGGTCCAGCAATAGTCTCACTTACTTGATCCCGATTAACAGCCGCCGTAGTTTTTTCGCCCGCTGGCCGTGATGGTGTAGGTCCCGCCGCGCGGACCAGTGTGACAGGTCGGGCCGGTTGCCTGCCGCTCCTGCAGTCGACGGGGCCGGTCGCCATCTCCCTTTGAGGCGGTTGTCGGCGCATCATCAACGCGTTTTTCCATCGCCAGTCTGGCCGTTGCGCGCCGCTCGCTTGGCTGGGCGCGATGGCAGTGATAGTCACCTGTCCGGCGGTTGTTATGACAGCCTTCCGCATTCAATCCCCCGCCATGGGCAGACACGTCCGCCGCGCTCAGCAAAAAGAGGGCGGACAGCATCCATATCTGTCGACAGATCGGCCGTTGCAGCGGCTGCGGTGAGGCAGGAATAGACAAATACATCGTAATTATTCCTCAGTTGGGATACCAAAGGTTACAGATATTTTTGCCAAACATACTATCGAAAAGTCACCTCGGAAACTTTTGTTGTCTGTCCTCGAGGCAATGCGCATGCCGCCTACAAAGTCGGTTTTACGTCCGCTTTGATCCTGGTGCAACTGGGACCAGCCGGCAATATTGATTTGCTCGTCATTCGTATTTTAGGGCCTTGCCGTGGCGGTGGACCGTCTACAAGCTGTCGCTGCAATAGAGCAATGCAATCAGTTTTCGCAGTTCTACATCCGCGAGTGCCTGAAGAAACTGGCGACCGGCAGCGCAGCGGTGCTGAAGCAGGCCGAAGCCAGGGCGGCGGCCACGATTGCCGGTTGGGATGAAAGCCCTACCTACATCAAGGAGGCCGGCCTGAAACTGCGCGCCGCAAACGCGTCGTTCGTGCGCGACCGCCAGGTGCAGTGCGCCTTCGCTTCCGCGCTGACCGGGGGCGGCGCCGGCAATTCGCATGAGATCAAGCGTCTGGCGTGTGTGGCCGACATGAATGCCCGACGTACATTCCAACTCGACCGCGATACCGGAAAATTGGTGCCTGAATAACACTCAAAAGCTGTCTTTTCAGTCACTCCACATGACCCGGAGTCCCGAGCCGCACTACGCTGCGCTCCCTGACAGCGCACTCAGATACCCGAGCACCGCTCCCTCGATGGGGCCGGCCAGCGCCGCCGACACCACCGTTTCGATGCGCCCGGCCGCATCGGTCAGCGCGCTGATCAGGGCCATCAGGTCGGTGGCCGTGCGTCCGGCACGCGCCGGATCCAGTCCCGGGTACGTGGCAAGAAAGCCGGCAAGCGCGGCATGCATTGCCGCCGCATGGGCGGTACCGGGCATGAGCGAGGCCAGCCGGCCCTGTTCGGTATCGAGCAACCGGGCCAGTTGCGGCCGGCGCAGCTGGTAGCGGATGCCTAGTTCGACCAGGTCGCGCAGGGCGCGCCGGTGGTCCGGCCCTTGCAAGGCCTCGCTCGCCTCGCGCACCAGCTCGAACGATTCGCGTTCGATCAGCGCGATCGTCACCGCATCCTTGGTCGGAAAATACTGGTACAGCGATCCGATGCTCACGCCGGCGCGGGCGGCGATGGCATTTGTTGTGTATCCCTCAAGTCCGTGCTGCTCAAGAATGTGAGCTGCCCCTTCCAGTATGGTGCCGACGGTATGCGCGGAACGGGGCTGGGACGGCGTCTTCCTTGGCGCCAGCCTGCGCGCGGTCGCCTTCTTCGATTGCGAGTTGTTCATGGGGCAGCATGCTCATATCATTTCCCGGTCAAGTCAAGCGCAATTTTGAGACGCTTGACGCAACCAGGAAAGAACCACGCATGAACCATTCTCAATACATGTCCATCGCCGCCGCCGACCAGGCGTTGTTGCTGCAAACCGTGAGCGCAGTGCAGGCGGCCGGCCGCGCCGTCAAGGCGCTGTTCGACCCGGCCGCGCGTCCGCACACCATGCAGGAGATCGCATCGGCCATTGCCGCCAACGACGGCGTCTCGATGTCCATCTTGCGCCAGGCCCTGGCGCAAGCGCGTCCGGCCGCCCGCTGGGACGACGATGAAGAAGGGCGTGGCCCGCTGCCTGCTGGCGAATGGTGGGTATGCGATCCGGTCGAAGGCGCGATCCACCATATCCACGGTTCGCCGCACTGGGGCGTGACGGCGACGCTGGTGCGCGACAACGTGCCGGTCCTGAGCGCGATTTACCTGCCGCTGACCGGCGACACCTACACCGCGCTGGCGGGTGGCGGCGCATGGCGCGACGGCACCCGCTTGCATGTGTCATCCAAGTCCGATCTGCGCGCCGCCATGGTGGGAACCGGCCAGGCGGCGCCGGGCGAGGGTGCCGCTACGCACCGGCGCCTCGGCCGGTCGGTCACGGCGATGCTGGAAGCGGCGCTGGTGGTGCAGGTGTCGGTGCCGTCGACCATGCAGCTGATCGCCGTCGCCGGCGGCCATCAGGACCTGTTCTGGCAGTTCAGCCAGGTGCGTTCGGGCCTGTTTGCCGGGGCCTTGCTCGTTGCCGAAGCGGGCGGCCGGGTGAGCGACCTGCACGGCCAGCCCTGGCATCCCGGCAGCGGTGCCTTTTTGGCGGGCGCGCCGGCGCTGACGGTTGCGGCGCTGGCCGTACTGGCGAATAGCGACGCGGGCGCTGCCCAATGAAGCTGGCTATTTTCGGCGCCACCGGCGGCGTGGGCCGGCATGTCGTCGAGCAGGCCCTGCACGCCGGTCATGAGGTCACGGCGCTGGTGCGCAGTGCCGGCGGTGTGCCGCTTGCGCATCGTGGCCGGCAGCCTTGCACACGCGGATGCCGTCGAAGCGGTGGTGCGGGACGCCGACGCCGTCATCAGCATGCTCGGCGTGCGCAAGGGAGACACGGCCGCCATCTGCACCGACGGCGTGGGCAGCATCGTGCGGGCGATGGACGCGGCCGGGGCGCGCCGCCTGATCGCATTGAGCGCCTACGGGGCCTCGGAAACGCGTAAAGCCTCGCTGTTTATTCGCCTGGTGCGCAAGATCATCGCCGCCAAAATGCGCGACAAGGACGGCATGGAAGCCGTTGTGCGCGCCAGTGGGCTCGACTGGACGCTGGTTCGGCCAGCGGTTCTGACCAACGGCCCGCACACTGGCCATGTCCGGGCCGGGGCCAGCCTTCGCCCCGGCCTCGCGGGACGCATTTCGCGCGCCGACCTGGCCGCTTTCCTGCTGCGCGAAGCAGCGGACGGAAACGACATCGGCGGCGCGGTTGTGGTGTCACGCTAGTGCTATTTGACCTTGGTGCTGGCCTCGACCGATTGCTGCATGCGCGCTTGTGCCTGAACCAGGGCGTTCTGGATCTTGCTGAACGGGCCCTTGTCCTTCGCATTGGCGAACACCAGGTTGCCGTTGTCGCCCAGGCTGATCTTTCCGAGGCGTGCCTCGGCAAAATCCAGGCGGCCGCCGAGGAGGGCCAGGAAGGCTTTTTGCGCTGCCGCGTTTCGCTCGGCATCGCGCAACCTGACCACCATGGTCTTGTCGAACCTGTCTTTGATCAGGCTGCGCACACCATCCGGCAATGGCGTCTGGGCGATATAGCGGTCCGCCTGCTGCTTGCGTGAGCGCAGGCTTTCCTCGTCTTCAAGGGCGAGCGCCGTCATGGCGGCGATCGCAGCGCGCGATTTGGCAATCCCGGCGGCCGATACGAGGGAGGCGTCGGCATACACCTCTTCCTTGTCGTACGCGCTCATTTTCGCAGCGGCGGCTTTCACCTGCGCACTTTGTTGCGCCATCATGCTGGTAAAACCCCGGTTGAACTCCTGCATTTTGGCCACGTCGGCCGGCGTGCGGACCAGTTTCGCCGCTTCCGCGATTTCCTGTTGCGTGGCGGCGATGCCGGTGCTGCCGGTAAATGCAAGGGAGCATGCGAGTATCAGACTGGCAATATTGCGTGTGATGGTCATCGTGGTGGATCGCCTATATGTTCTTGAATATTTGTCATTATAGAAGATTCCAAAAAGGAAATCATATTGACATGGGCGCCCAACAGCGCCGGTTTTGCGGCCGTTGCAGCGCCGCAAAGCCCTCCGTCAGGCCGCTTGCAGCAGGTCGAGCGTATGGCGCGCGATCATCAGCTCCTCGTTGGCCGGCACCACCCACACGCCCACCTTGCTGTGTGGGGCGCTGATGCAGGCTACCTCGCGCGGATTGGCGGCGTTGGCATCCGCATCGAGCGCCACGCCGAGCCAGGCGGCGTCGCGGCACACGGCGGCGCGCACGGCCACGCTGTTTTCGCCGATCCCGCCCGAGAACACCAGCGCATCGAGTCCGCCCAGCGCGGCCGCCAGCGACCCGAGTTCGCGCCCGATCCGGTACACCAGCAGGTCGATCGCCAGGCGCGCCGCCGGCGCCTCGCTCTGTTCGAGCACGCGCATGTCGGACGAGATGCCGGACACGCCCAGCAGCCCCGATTGCTGGTACAGCAGCTTCTGCACCGCCGCCACATCCCATCCCAGTTCGTCGATCAGGTACAGCACCACGCCCGGGTCGAGCGTGCCGCAGCGGGTGCCCATCGGCAGCCCGTCGACGGCGGTAAAGCCCATGGTGCTGGCCATGCTGCGCCCGGCCGCCATGGCGCACATGCTGGCGCCGTTGCCCAGATGCGCAGCGACCACCCTGGCGCCGGCCAGGCGCGCATCGGCCTGCGGCAGGCGGCTGGCGATGTATTCGTACGAGAGCCCATGAAAGCCGTAGCGCCGGATGCCCAGGTCCGTGATGGCCGCCGGCAGCGCAAAGGCTTGCGCCAGCGCCGGCTGGGCGGTGTGGAAGGCGGTGTCGAAGCAGCCGGTCTGCGGCACGCCGGGCGCCATGGCCATCATGGCGCGCACCGCCGCCAGGTTGTGCGGCAGGTGCAGGGGCGCCAGCGGCACCAGGGCGTCGAGCGCGGCCAGCACAGTCTCGTCGAGCGCCTGCGGCCCGCTGTAGTGCATGCCGCCGTGGACGATGCGGTGGCCGACGGCGGCGATGCGGTGGCCGTCCAGCCGCTGCTCCACGAAATCGATCAGATGGCGCATGCCCGCCGCATGGTCCAGCGGCGCCTCGGTCCAGGTCTGTTCGCCCAGGATGGCGCCACTGGCGCCCTTGGCGACGAAGCGGGTAGGGCCGCTGTACAGATTGTCGATGCTGCCCTTGACCAGCAGTTCCAGCGCGTCTCCCTTGAACAGGGTGAACTTGATGCTCGACGAGCCGGCGTTGATGACGACGATGCAGTCGTTCGGCGCCGCCATCACAGGCCCAGGATCTTCACGCCCGTCAGGCGGCTTTGCGCCACCAGCACCGCCACCGCGCACGAGGCCAGGCGCGCCTCGAGCGAATCGGCGCGGCTGGTCAGCACCAGCGGCACGCGCGCCCCCAGCACGATGCCGGCCGCCGCCGCATTGGCCATGAAACTGAGGCTCTTGGCCAGCATGTTGCCCGCTTCCAGGTCGGGCGCGACCAGGATATTCGCGCGTCCGGCCACCGGCGAGTCCAGGTCCTTGATCGCCGCCGCTTCCGGGTCGATCGCGTTGTCCATGGCCAGCGGGCCGTCCACCAGAGCGCCGGTGATCTGGCCGCGGTCGGCCATCTTGCACAGGGCCGCCGCGTCGATGGTCGATGGCATCTTGGCGCTTACGGTTTCCACCGCCGCCAGGATCGCTACCCGCACTTCCGGGAATTTCAGGATGTGCGCCAGGTCGATCGCGTTCTGCACGATGTCGACTTTGTCCGACAAGGTGGGAATGATGTTGACGGCGGCGTCGGTGATGATCAGCGGTTCGTCGCGGCCCGGCACGTCCATCACGAAGCAGTGGCTCAGGCGGCGCGCGGTGCGCAGCCCGGTATCGGCGGCGACCACGGCGCCCATCAGTTCGTCGGTGTGCAGGCTGCCTTTCATGAGGATGGCGGCGCTGCCGTCGCGCACCAGTTCGACTGCGCGCCGGGCCGACGCATGGCTGTGCTCGGTGTCGTGGAGCGGCAGTGCCGAGATGTCCAGGTCGGCTTCGGCGGCGGCCGCTTCGATGCGCGCGCGCGGGCCGACCAGTATCGGCGTGATCAGGCCGAGGCGGGCCGCGTGCAGCGCCGCTTCGAGGGCGTGGCGGTCGCATGGATGCGCCAGCGCCACGGTGACCGGGCCGGCCGCGCGCGCCAGGTCGATCAAACGGTCAAAGTACGGATGTGGCACGGATGAGACGGTCATGGTTTCTCCCAGAATGAGCGGGCGATGATAGCAGCAAACAATGGCGGCAGGCGGCGCCTGCCTGCCGCCGTGCACGGCTCCCCGCCATCCCGGCCGCAACAGCGTGCAGGCAGTGTTGGCGAGAATCATTTTTCGCAAAGAGCGCTTCCACTACGCCATTTTTTTCGGTAAAAAACCGGAAATCGCCCCTGATGTCGCGTGTCAGGGCCCGCCGCACTATAATAAGTGTTCGATCGCATTGTTCTGCTCCCTGCTGTTAGCCAAAACGGACCTATCCACTCTATGCACTACGTGTCTACCCGCGCCGCCAAGGCCACCGCTTCAGAAGCCCCCCAACAATTCTCCGACATCCTGCTGGGTGGCCTCGCGCCCGACGGCGGCCTGTACCTGCCGGCCGAGTATCCGCAGGTGACCGGGGTCGAACTCGATGCCTGGCGCAAGCTGTCGTACGCCGACCTGGCCTTCGAAATCCTGAAAAAATTCGCGACCGACATTCCCGAAGCGGACCTCAAAAAGCTGACCAGGAAGACCTACACGGCGGACGTGTACCGCAACGTGCGCAAGGGCGAAAAAAGCGCGGACATTACCCCGCTGCGCATCCTCGAACAACACGGCGACAAGACCCTGATCCTGCAAGCGCTGTCGAACGGCCCGACCCTGGCCTTCAAGGACATGGCGATGCAGTTGCTGGGCAACCTGTTCGAGTACACCCTGGCCAAGGACGGCGCGGAACTGAACATCTTCGGCGCCACCTCGGGCGACACCGGCAGCGCCGCCGAATACGCCATGCGCGGCAAGAAGGGCATCCGCGTGTTCATGCTCTCGCCGCACAAGAAAATGAGCGCCTTCCAGAGCGCGCAAATGTTCAGCCTGCAGGACCCGAACATCTTCAACATCGCGGTCGAAGGCGTGTTCGACGATTGCCAGGACCTGGTCAAGGCGGTCTCGAACGACCTGCCGTTCAAGGCGAAGCAAAAGATCGGCACCGTCAATTCGATCAACTGGGCGCGCGTGGTGGCGCAGGTGGTGTACTACTTCCGCGGCTACCTCGCGGCCACCACCGAGAATACCCAAAAAGTCTCGTTCACGGTCCCGTCGGGGAACTTCGGCAATATCTGCGCCGGCCACATCGCCCGCATGATGGGCCTGCCGATCGACCGCCTGGTCGCCGCCACCAATGAAAACGACGTGCTCGACGAATTCTTCCGCACCGGCGTGTACCGCGTGCGCAAGTCGGCCGAGACGTACCACACCAGCAGCCCGTCGATGGACATCTCCAAGGCGTCCAACTTCGAGCGCTTCATTTACGACCTGGTCGGGCGCGACGCCGAGCGCGTGCGCGCACTGTTCCACAAGGTCGAAACCCAGGGCGGTTTTGACTTGTCGGGCAAACCTGGCAGCGACGGCGACGAATTCAAGCTGGTCTCGAACTACGGTTTCTCGTCGGGTAAATCGACCCACAAGGACCGCCTCGACACCATCCGCGACGTGGCCGACGACTTCGACATCACCATCGACACCCACACAGCCGACGGCATCAAGGTCGCGCGCCAGTACATGGCGCCGGGCGTGCCGATGATCGTGCTGGAGACCGCGCTGGCGGCCAAGTTCAACGAAACCATCCTCGACGCGCTGGGCGTGGACGCCGAGCGTCCGCCGGGCTTCGAAGACATCGAGTCGCTGCCGCAAAAGTTCGTCGTCATGCCGGCCGACGTGAAGCAGATGCAGGCCTACATTGCCGCCAACACGGGTCTGTAAGCGCATGGCCAACGAATCACCCAAGAGCCGCCCGCCGATGCTGTCGGTGCGCGCGGCGCTCGACTTCCTGCAAGGCGCGGCGCGCCCGGTGACGGACACGGAAGTCGTGCAGACCCTGGGCGCCAACGGCCGCGTGCTCGCCGCCGCCCAGGTCTCGACCATCGACGTGCCGTCCGCCGACAACACGCAAATGGATGGTTACGCCGTGCGCGCGGCCGATTGCGCCAGCGGCGCGGCCACACTCACGGTCACCCAGCGCATCCCGGCCGGCACGGTCGGCCAGCCTTTGGTGGCCGGCACGGCGGCGCGCATTTTCACCGGCGCCATGATCCCGCAAGGGGCCGACGCGGTCGTGATGCAGGAGCAGTGCGAAGCGGGGCCAGATAACACGGTCACCATCAGGCACGCGCCGCAGGCGGGCGAATGGATCCGCCGCGCCGGCGAAGACATCGAAGCTGGCGGCGCCATCCTGGCCGCCGGCACGCGCCTGCGCAGCCAGGAGCTGGGCCTGGCCGCATCGGTCGGCCTGGCCAGCCTGCCAGTCTACCGGCGCCTGCGCGTGGCGGTGTTTTTCACCGGCGACGAGCTGACCATGCCGGGCGAAGCGCCGGGCGGGCAACTGGCGCCGGGCGCCATCTACAATTCCAACCGCTTCACCCTGCGCGCGCTGCTGGAAAACCTGGGCTGCGCGATTTCCGACTTCGGCATCGTGCCAGATACCCTGGACGCGACCCGCGAAACCCTGCGCAACGCCGCGCGCCAGAACGACTTGATCATCACCTCGGGCGGCGTGTCGGTCGGCGAGGAAGACCACATCAAGCCGGCGGTGGAAGCCGAAGGGCGCCTGAACATGTGGCAGATCGCCGTCAAGCCGGGCAAACCGCTGGCCTTCGGCGAAGTCGATCGCGATGGCGGATCGGCGTTCTTCCTTGGTTTACCCGGTAATCCGGTGTCGAGTTTCGTGACATTCCTGCTGTTCGTGCGCCCGTTCATCCTGCGCTTGCAGGGCGTGTCCGGCAGCGTCGAACCGCGCGCGCACGCCATGCGCGCCGACTTCGACTGGCCCAGGGCTGACCGCCGCAACGAGTTCCTGCGCGTGCGCATCAACGACGCCGGCGGGCTCGATCTGTTCCCCAACCAGAGTTCGGGCGTGCTCACGTCCACCGTCTGGGGCGACGGCCTGCTCGACAATCCGGCCGGCCAGGCGATCAAGGCGGGCGACATCGTGCGCTTCATCCCATTTAGCGAATTACAGCATTAGGCATAACAGGCATCGATGAACATTACACTGCGTTTTTTCGCCAGCGTGCGCGAAGCACTTGGCACTTCCCAGGAAACGGTCGTTCTTCCAACGGGCATCGGCACGGTCGGCCAGGTGCGCCGCCACCTCATGGAACGCGGCGAGAAGTGGCAGCAGGCCCTGTCGGAGCAGCGCGCCCTACGCATGGCCTGCAAGCAGGTCATGTGCGGTCCCGACCAGGAAGTGGAAGAGGGCGACGAAGTGGCGTTCTTCCCACCTGTGACGGGCGGCTGAAGCGATTAGTCCTGGCGCGCGACCCAGGCCGCGACGCCCTCGACGCTGCGAAAATCGGCGACCGAGCGGCAGGCAATCTGCGGATGGCGCGCCTGCATCATGCGCGCCAGGGCCGACCCCGGCCCCAGTTCCAGCGCGACCGTCACGCCGGCTTCCACCGCCGCATCCATGCAGTCGCTCCAGCGGATCGTCTGCACCAGCTGGCGCGATAATTCATCCACCGCCTGCGCTTTGGTGTGCAGCGCCAGTGCGCTCACGCCGCCAAGCACCGGGCACGCCGGCATGGCGAAACGCAGCGCTTGCAGGGCCGCGTCAAACGCCGGACGGGCCGGCGCCATCAGCGCCGTATGCGAGGCCACCGCGACCGGCAGGCGCTGGAGCTTTGCGCCTTCGGCGGCCACCGCGTCGCCCAGTGCCGCCAGATTCCCGGCCAGGCCGCCGGCGATGCAGGCATCGTAGCCGTTGACGATCGCGATCCCGTATCCATATTCCGCAGCCAGAGCGGCGGCCTTGTCGATCGCCACGCCGCTCATCGCTACCAGCGCCTGTTCGGGGCCGGCACGGGCCGCGTCATCCATCGCCATCGCCCGTACCCGGCTTAGCGCAATGGCGTCGAGCGGCGCCAGCGCGCCCGCCACCGACCACGCGGCGACTTCACCGATACTGTACCCGGCGGCCAGCATCGGCGTCGGCAGATGTGCACGCAGCGCTTCCCACAGCGCCAGCGCGGCTGCCACAATCGCTGGCTGGGCCACCGCGTTATCGAACAGCGTGGCGGCATCCAGACCGATGCCTGCCTGCTCGAGCAGGGCCGCGCCAGCGGCGTTGCTGCGCGCCAGGTCGAACATGCCCGCATGCTGGCCGCCCTGGCCCGAGCACATGATGAACAGGCCTTGCGTCACCGTTCGTGCTCCACGGTCAGCGCGTGCACGAAGCAGCTCGCCGCCAGCAGGTCGGCTGCGCCGCCGGGCGACAGATTGCGCTCGACGAACGCGTGGTGGATCGCCAGCGCGTGCGCTTCCCAGCCGGGTGACGCGGTGCCGCCGGCATGGCAAAAGGCGCTGGCCTGGATGCGCACAAAGGCCGCGCCCTGCGGCCCGCCCCGGTGCACCACGTTGGTGTCGCTAACGTGAACCATCAGCGCGAACAGCGCGTCGATGCGCGCCTGCTTGATGTCGCGTCCATCCTGGAGCGTACGCCGTAAGGCGCCCAGGCCGGTGCGGAAAACCGACGGCAGGCCGCTGGCCGCTTCGTGGCGCGCTCCTCTGGCGCCGTGCTTTGCGGCGACCACCAGTCCGTTCGACTGCTGGTCGATCGCTGTGGTGTGGCCGCCCAATTGCTTGCCCCATCCCGCCAGCAAATGCGTTTGCAGCACGGCTGCCGTCAGGTCGCCGCCGTGGGCGCAGGCCCGTCCGGCGGCCGCGCACAGCAGGCCAAGGCTGAAAATCGCGCCGCGATGGGTGTTGACGCCGCCGGTGGCACGCAGCATGCGCTGCTCGGCGTCGATGCCGAGCCGCTTGAGCGTGGCAAACGGGGCGCCCTGGCTGCCGGCGAGGCAAATGTGGCGGAAGTAGTGGCGCAGCGAGAACAGGCTGCGCATGAAGGTGGCGGCGTTCATGTCGGTGTGGCTGCCGTTGTCGACCATCGACACCAGCCCCGGTTTGGGATACAGCGCCAGTTCGGCGTACAGGCTGGCGATGGCCAGCCTTGCCACGTGCCGGGTGAGCCGGCGCGTATCGACAAGAGTCGAGGTGTCCATCATGCGAGCAGTTCCCGCAGCGAGTCCGTGCTGACCAAACGCACGCTGACAGCGTCCTTGACCAGCACGCGCGTGCCGGCCGCCGCATCGCGCCACTCTTTCCAGGCGACGGCGGCGCCGTCCGGGAAGACGATCTCGCCGTCAAGCGGAAGGTGCGCGGCGTGCGTTTGCAGCAGTTGCATGCCGGCGTCGAGTTCGGGCAGGCTTGCGGGCTTGAACAGGAGGTCGATGTCGGACGATTCGGTCAGATAGGTCAGGCCGGTGACGGCTTGCAGGGCCAGCGATCCGTAGGCGCGCAGGCTGATGGTGCCGGCATCGGCCAGCAGCGCCGCCAAGGGCGCTGCCCATCGCTCCGGCGCCGCTGCTGCGGCGGCGTGCAGCGGCAGCGGATGGTCGGCGCGGGCCACGCTGTTTTCGTTCACCTGTAAGGCGATGCGCAGTTTGCGGCCCGCATCCGGCGGCAGCGCCAGACCCAGACACACTGTGCCTGGCAAGGCATCCGGTGTGCGGCGCGTGATAATCAACGGCCAGTCATGCGCGCGCCATTGTTCCAGCGCCTGCGCATGTGCGGGCGCGGCGCCGTCGAGCGCGGCGGCCCAGCCGGCGCTGTTTAACCAGGCCTGGTCATGGCGCGAGAACATTCGACCCTGCGACGATGGCGGCGATGACCGGTTGCGCGAACTTGCGCCCGCCGCGTTCCAGCCCGCGCGCGCTGCGCGCGTCGGTCGGGCCGGCGTCACTGAATGCCTTTGCCAGGCTGGCGGCCAGGTCGCCATCCCAGATTGCTTCGATGCCGCCCATGCGGGCGTAGTTCTCCGGCCCCGGCGCGAAAACCGGATTCGATACCGCCAGTTCGGTCAGCCGTTCTTCCGGCACCTTGGTGATGCGCGCCATCGCCGGCAAACCCATGACGCGGATGGTGGCGTCGGGCAGGGCGTAGCAGGCGTCGGCCATCATGCCACTGGTGATAAACCCGCCCGACAGCGCCTGGTCGTACACCAGTCCGACGACCTTGTGGCCGGAGCGGCGCGCCAGGTCCACGCATTTGCCCAGGTGCGCCATGAAGCTGTTGATGCCTAACATTTCGTCGCGGTGGCGCAGGCGCTGGCCTACGGTGTCGACCATGATCAGGATCGGCCGGCCCGGATGCTCGCGTACCGTTTGCAGCACGAAGCGGGCCTGCGCCAGCGCGATCTCGACCCCGATCGGGGCGTGCCCGGTGGTGCCGACAACCGCAATCTCGGCGCCAGCGACGCGCGCGCTGCCGGAGAGGAAATTGTCGGTGTCGGTGATCGCATGGCCTTCGGGGAAGAGCTGTGGGGCGAGTTCGTTCCAGTTCATCGTGCACCTCCGGGTGTAAAGCTGGCCGCGAGGGCGGCAAAAGCGTCGGCCTCCATCATCGGCACGGCGGCCGGGTCGGGGATGCCCAGTTCGCGCCAGGCGTCGAGCGGGTCGGCGCAGCCGCCGAAGCGGGCAATCCGGTCGCTCAGTAAATCCTGTTCGGCTTCCAGCGCGGCCAGGCTCAGTTCCACGCCGCCGGCCGAACTATGCGCGATGGCGGCAATGGCGGCATCGCGGAAGGCTTGCACCTCGTCGGGCACGATGGCCTGGCAGTCGCCCATCAGGTAGCGGTGCTTGCCGCCGGTGGTACGCCAGACCAGCGCGCGGTCGCGCGAATCGAATTCTTCGACGCCGGACGCGGTTTCGATTACTTCGGGGCCGGACATGGCCAGCCGGCCTTCTTCCGACATCACCACCGCGTTGGCGCAGCGCGCCACGATGCCCATGCCGCCGAAGCAGCCATTCGAGCCGCCCACCAGCGCGATTACGGGAATGCCGGCGGCGCGCGCGTCGAGCAGGGCGCGCATGACTTCGGACACGGCGATCAGGCCGGCGTTGGCTTCGTGCAGGCGCACGCCGCCGCTTTCCAGCAGCAGCACCACGGCGGCGGCTTTCTCGCGCACCGCGCGGCGCAGCAGGCCGGTGAGCTTGGCGCCGTGGACTTCGCCCACTGCCCCGCCCATGAAACCGCCTTCCTGCGCGGCGCAGAACACCGGCTGGCCGGCCAGCTGCGCGCGGCCCACGGCCACGCCATCGTCAAAGGCGACCGGCGCGTCGAGCTGCCCGAGGTGCGGGCTGACCACGCGTGCCGAAGGCGGCAGGAATTCTTCGAAGCTGCCGGCGTCGAACAGGCGCGCCAGGCGTTCGCGCGCGGTCAGTTCCATGTAGCTACTAACTGCGCTGCTCATGCGTCTTCTCCCAGCATCGTTTGCACCGCCTGGTCCAGCCGCAGGCTGACCACGGCGGGTGTGGCGCCCATGTCGTTGATGTCGATGCGCGTATCCATCAGTTGCCAGCGCTCGTGAAAGTCGCGCATTACCGCTTCCCAGGTAGCGCCGAAGCCCACGGCGGCGGTCTTGATGGCGATGGTGCAGGCACCGTCCAGCGGCGCCGATTCGATCAGCACTTCCAGGTTGCCTGAGCCGACCACGCCGACCACCTGCGCCTGCGCAGGCAGCACGCGGGTGCCGTTTTCGAAGCGATATTCGAGCGTTTCCATAATGTCTCCAGTCTTTACCAGTTGCGGAAGCGCTTCGGCGGGTTGTACAAACCGCCCGAGGCGCGCACCAGGTCTTTCATGTTCCTGGCGGCGAGCAGGTCGCGCGTGGCGAGCCGCTTGTCGACGCCGATGTCTTCGGCGCGCTGGATAATGCCGCGATCGCGCAGGTTTTCCACCATGCGCCGGTCGCGCCCCATGCCGGCCGGCGTGTAGCCGGCCACGCCGCGAATGGCTTGCTCGCGCTCTTCGTCGCTGCGGCACAGCAGCAGGTTGGCGATGCCTTCTTCGGTCAGGATGTGGGTGACGTCGTCGCCGTAGATCATGACCGGCGGGATCGCCATGCCGGCCTGCTCGGCCAAATCCCACGCATCGAGCTTGTTTACAAACGCCGGCTGCATATGCTCGCGGAAGGTTTCGACAATCTGTACCACCAGCTTCTGGCCGCGCGGGATGGTGTTGCGGCCTTCGCGCGCCTGCTGGCCGGCTTTCAGCCACGCCGGGCTGGCATGGCGCCGGCCGCGCGCGTCCGCGCCCATGTTCGGGGCGCCGCCGAAGCCGGCGATGCGGCCCTGGGTCGCGGTCGAGGAGTTACCCTGCAAGTCGATCTGCAGGGTCGAGCCGATGAACATGTCGCAGGCGTAGTGGCCGGCGGCCTGGCACATGGCGCGGTTGCTGCGCATGCTGCCATCGGGGCCGGTAAAAAACACGTCGGGGCGCGCGCGGATATAGTCTTCCATGCCCAGTTCGGAGCCGAACGAATACACCGATTCGACGAAGCCCGATTCGATCGCGGGGATCAAGGCCGGGTGCGGATTGAGCGCCCAGTGGCGCGCGATCTTGCCCTTCAAACCAAGCGACTCGCCGTAGGTCGGCAGCAGCAGTTCGATGGCCGCCGTGTCGAAGCCGATGCCGTGGTTCAGGCGATCGACTTCGTAGGGTGCGTAGATGCCCTTGATGGCCATCATCGCCATCAGCACCTGGATTTCGGAAATCTGCGCAGGGTCGCGCGTAAACAGCGGTTCTATATAGTAGGGGCGCGGCGACTGCACCACGAAGTCGACCCAGTCGGCGGGAATGTCCACGCGCGGCAGGGTGTCCATGATGCGGTTCACCTGCACAATCACGATGCCGTTCTTGAAGGCCGTCGCTTCCGCAATCGGCGGCGTGTCTTCGGTATTCGGGCCGGTGTACAGGTTACCGTGGCGGTCGGCCGCTTCGGCCGCGATCAGGCACACGCGCGGCGTCAGGTCGATGAAGTAACGGCTGAACAGCTCAAGATAGGTATGGATCGCGCCGATCTTGAGTTTGCCGGCGGCGAGCAGCTTGGCCACGCGGGCCGCCTGCGGCCCTGAGAATGAAAAATCGAGGCGGTCGGCGACCCCGCGCTCGAACACGTCGAGGTGCTGCGGCAGTGCCAGCACCGATTGCAGCATGTGCAGGCCATTGACCCGTGCCGGATCGAGCTGCGCCAGCGCCTGGCCTAGAAAATCGGCCTGCTTCTGGTTGTTCCCCTCCAGGCAAACGCGGTCGCCCCGTTCGATCACGGCATACAGCAGGTCCGGCAGCAGCGCCGCAGGCAGCGCTTTGCCGTCGAGCGCACCGCCAAGCGAGGCGCCCGCCCGCGCCAGGCGTTCGGCGCGGTTGGTTTGCAAGGTATTCCACTTCGCTGGCGATGCACTCATCTATTTTGCTCCCATCATCATGTCAGGCAGGCCGGTCGCGATCGAAGGAAAGAGGCAGAGCAGCACCACCGCAACGAACATCAGGCCGAGGAAGGGCATGACGCCCCAGATCACATCCTTGAGCGGAATATCGGGCGCGATGTTCTTGATCACGAAGATATTCAAGCCCACCGGAGGGTGAATCAGCCCCATTTCCATCACCACGGTCATCACGATACCAAACCAGATCAAGTCAAAGCCTGCTTCCTTCAGCGGCGGCAGGATGATCGGCGCGGTCATCAGGATGATCGATACCGGCGGCAGGAAAAAGCCGAATACCACCACCATCAGCAGGATCACCGACAGCAGCACCCAGCGCGACAGGTGCATGTCGACCACCCACTGCGCAGCCGACTGGCTGATATGCAGGTAGCTCATGACGTACGAATAGAGCAGCGACATCCCGATAATCAACAGCAGCATCGTCGATTCCTTGATGGTCGACGACAGGATCGGCGCCAGGTCCTTCGGCCGCCACACATTGTAGACCACCGCGATCAGCACCAGCGCCAGCATCGCGCCCAGGCCCGCCGTTTCGGACGGGGTGGCGTAACCGCCGTACAGCGCCACCATCACGCCGATCAGCAGGACGATGAAGGGCAGCACGCGCGGCAGCATTTCGACTTTTTCGCGCAGGGTGAAATGCTCGGTTTCGAGGTAAGGCGACTTGTCGCCGCCTGCTTCGTAGATGGCCTTGGCCATGCCGTATTCCTTGCGCGCGCGGTACACCGCATAGCCGGCGAACAGGGCGACGAGCAGCACGCCCGGGCCGATCCCGGCCAGGAACAGGCGGCCGAGCGATTGTTCCGCCGCGACCGCGTACAGGATCATGGTGATCGACGGCGGCAGCAAGATACCCAGGGTGCCGCCGGCGGCGATGATGCCGGCCGCGAAACCGGGCGAGTAGCCGCGCTTGCGCATTTCCGGAATGCCGGCCGAGCCGATCGCCGAGCAGGTCGCGGGCGACGAGCCGGCCATCGCCGCGAACAGCGCGCACGCGAACACGTTGGCGATGCCGAGGCCACCGGGGACCTTGTGCAGCCAGGTATGGATGGCCGAATACAGGTCCTTGCCCGCCGGTGACTTGCCGATCGCCGCCCCCTTGAGGATGAACAGGGGGATCGAGAGCAGGGTGATGGACGCCATTTCCTCATACACGTTCTGGGTCACCGTGTCGAGCGAGGACGACGGCATGAAGAAGTACATGAAGGAGACAGCCACCACCCCGAGGGCGAAGGCGATCGGCATGCCGGAGCACATGACGATCAGGGTGACGACGCCGTACAGGGCGCCGAGAGTGAGGTCGGTCATGGAGCGCTCCGCTGGTCTGCTGGTTTGTTGGCGGGTTTATTGGTCACGTGGGCCAGCACCTGGATCAGGATCTGCAAGGTCAGGATGCTGATCCCGAGCGCCATCATGCCGTACGGGATCCACAGCGGCGGCGCAAAGGTCGACGAGGTGGTCTGGCCGTCGACCCAGGCTTCGTGAAACAGGGTCCACGACTTCCACGAAAAGAAGGCGCAGAACAGGCACGAGATCAGGTCGACCAGGAACAGGCGCACCGCGTTGACCTTCGGCGGCAGCAGCGACGCCAGCGCCTCGATGCCGATATGGCCGCGCATCGACTGCACGTACCCGGTGCAGAAGAAGGTCACGCCGACCAGCATGAACACCGCCGCTTCATCCTGCCAGTCGGTCGGCAGCTTGAAGAAGTAGCGCGACACCACCGAGTAGGTCAGCACCAGGGCGGTGATGACCAGCGCCCACATCGACAGCAGCAGCAACAGGCTATTGAGCCTGTCGAGCAGTCGCGATACTTTGGCCAGGGTGGGGTTGTCGGGCACCGCCGGCCCTTTGGCCGGCGCTAGCTCGAAGCCATGACTCACAGGGTCTTCTCCGCGAGGGCCAGCAGCTTGGCGCAGTTGGCGTTCTTCTCGCGGTAGTCCTTCCATGCCGTGGTGCGCGCGATGGCTTGCCATTTCTTGACCGTGGCCGCGTTCAGGTCGACGACCTTGGCGCCGGCTTTCTGGTACACGGCGGCGACGGCGGAGTCGTCCTCCTGCGCCGATTTGCGCGCGAACGCTTCGAGTTCGCCGCCGACCGCCATCAGGATCGCCTGCTGGTCTTTCGGCAGGCGGTCGAAGACGGCCTTGGACATCATCAGCGGCTCGAACATGAACCAGTAGGCGCCGCCACGGCCGGTGGTCAGCGCTTTCGACACTTCTTCGAGACGGAACGAGATCAGCGACGTCGACGAGGTCAGCGCCGCATCCATCGCGCCGGTCTGCATGGCCGCGTAGATTTCGTTCGACGGCAGGGTGACCACCGCAGCGCCGGCTTCCTTGAGGATCAGGTCCATCTCGCGCGAGCCGCCGCGCACCTTCATGCCGCGCACGTCTTCCGGTTCGACGATCGGCTTGCTGCGCGAGGCCACGCCGCCCGCCTGCCAGATCCAGCTCAGGACCACGATGCCTTTTTCGGCCAGGATGCGGGCCAGTTCCTTGCCCACTTCGGCGTTTTTCCAGCTGTAGCCTTGCTCGTAGCTGGTCACCAGGCCAGGCATCAGGCCGATATTGACCTCCGGGACTTCGCCGCCGGCATAGGAGAGCGGGACCAGCGACAGGTCGAGTGCGCCCTTGCGCATCGCCGAGAACTGGGCATTGGTTTTCATCAGGGAGGAACCCGGATAGATCGAGAACTTGAGCGCGCCCTTGCTGCGCTTTTCCACGTCGGCTGCGAACATGCGGCACAGACGGTCGCGGAAGTCGCCTTCGTTGATGGTACCGCCTGGGAACTGGTGCGAGATTTTCAAACTGGTCGACTGGGCCCAGGCATTGTGCATCCAGAGTGGGCTCGAGGCGAGCGCGGCAAGCACGGTTCTGCGGGTCATTACGGTCATACATCCTCCAAGATGATGGAAACTGCGCGGGTGGTGGCACTACGTCGAAGGACGACGCGGCACACGCATGTAATTTGGCGTGTGGAAACGTCGTTTCTTGGTATACAGTAATATTTCTAAAAATACCTTGTCAAGTTCTATCGTGCTTTTATAATGAAATCTTGTATACAACCGGTAACAGTAAATACACATGACTAGCCGTTCCGTAATACTTCGCGAGAAGATCGAAGAGTTGATTGCGGTCGGCGCGCTGGCGCCCGGCCAGCATCTGGACGAGACCGAACTGGCGGCGCGCTTTGGCGTCTCGCGCACGCCGATCCGCGAAACGCTGATCCAGTTGTCGTCCATGGGACTGGTGGTGATCCGTCCGCGGCGCGGCGCGGTGGTGGCCGAACTGGGGCCGCACCAGCTGGTGGAGATGTTCGAAGTGATGTCGGAGCTGGAGGCGACTTGCAGCCGGCTGGCGGCGCGCCGCATGACGGCCGCCGACCATGTGCGGCTGCTGGCGGCGCACCTGGCCTGCCGCGAGGCGCGCGACGCCAGCGATCCGGATGCGTACTACTACAAGAACGAAGCCTTCCACGAAGCGATCTACGCGGGCAGCCATAACCAGTTCCTGCTGGAGCAGACGCGCAACCTGTACCGCCGCCTGCGCCCGTACCGGCGCTTGCAGCTGCGGGTGCGCGACCGGGTCGGCGCCTCGTATGAAGAACACGACGGCCTGGTCCAGGCCATTCTGTCGGGCGACGGCGACAAGGCCGAACAGCTCACCCGCAGCCACGTGATGATCCAGGGCCAGCGCTTCGCCGACCTGATGGCGTCGCTGCCGCAGCTGGCGGCGGGCGAGCTGGTCGAGCGGGGCGCGGCGCACGGCACGCAGCATGCGGGCGCGATGCAGCCTTGATGGCGGACGGGAGGCGCCGGTATGGGATGGTTGCTCCGGCGCGTGCCGGAACTACCGCCGATGTGTTTTTAGCGCTGCGTCCAGCTTTTTGAACAACTCCGCATGCAGGGAGCGGGTGTGGTTGTTGAATTGCTTGCGCAAGCGGCCCAGTTCGCGACACTGTTCGTCGGCCAGCAATGGTTCATTGTGCTCCAGTGCCCAGACGGCATACGCAACCCTGGTCTCCACGCCGGGAAAGCGCTCGACGAGATGGGCAAATTCCGCAGCCGCTTCGTCTTTCCGGCCCGCCGTGGAATAAGCCCGCGCCAGGAGCAAACTCAGTTTTTCCGGTTGGAAGGCGGGATGGCTGGCGCGCAGCGCCGTCAACATACGCGCCGACTCGCCAGCCTGGGCATTGGCCAGCAATGCCTGCGCCGCGCCGAAGCGAATGTCGGGGTCGCTTCCGAACGGGCCTTGCAGGCACGCTTCATATTGCTGCGCCGCTTCGGCGGTCATGCCCGCGTCGAGCATGGCGCCAGCGAGCCGGGTCTGATTCTGGGCCGTT
The DNA here is from genome assembly GCF_011682045.1 of Massilia aquatica. Taxonomy (GTDB): domain Bacteria; phylum Pseudomonadota; class Gammaproteobacteria; order Burkholderiales; family Burkholderiaceae_D; genus Telluria_A; species Telluria_A aquatica. The sequence continues at coordinate 64,364 of NZ_VVIW01000025.1, forward strand.
GGCGTCAGGTCGAACGCCTCCCGGGCCTCGCGCAAGGCGCGTCCGGGGTCCAGGCTACCGAGCACGCTGCGGCCGGCGCGCGTGATGGCCTGGTCGAGGCGTGATTGCGGCAGGTAAATGGCAAAGAAGTACACCACGCTACCGAGCAAAGGGAAGCAGAACAGGACCAGCAGCCAGTACATCTCGCGGCCGGAACGAACGGCATGGACCGCGAAGTAGAGTGCGATCAGGATATGTAAGCCGACACCAAGAATGGGCACAATCGCTCCAATTATCGTTATTGTAAGAGTTTCATATTAACAATTAATCAGTCCGCACGCAATCAGAAGACCTCATGGTTTGACGGGGACGAGGAATCGAAAGTTCCCGTTGCTTGCAACTGATGCGGCCTGCTTGCCCCAGGGCTGTCAAGTGTTCAACCGCGGGTTCTAGCGCTTGCCGCTCAGTTCCACGCTATCGGTAAGCACTTGCACGGCATGTTTTAACTGGAATTTTGCGATGTCTTCTTGCGGCTCGCCCTCCATTGTTCTGCGCCGCTCGGCCTCGTTCAGGGACACCTCGTCGCTGGCCAGCTGCGCCAGCTCCTGCGCGCGCTGGGCCAGGCGCTTCTGATAGCGCAGGTCCGTTTTCATGCGTTGGGCGTGCAATGTGCGCAGGCTCGGCAGCAGCTCACCCAACCCGGCTTTCTTCGGTATGGTCTGCGCGCGGCATGCCGGACGCGCCGACAGGGTGGCATCGTCCGCGCTGGAAGCGCCGAGGCTGCCGGGTACGACGACGTCGGGACGAACGCCGTGGCCCTGAATCGGCTCGCCTCCGGCGCGGCACAGGGCGCCGACCGTCAGCCGCACGTCACCAAGCTGGCTCGCCGGATTCTTTCTGAACTCGTGGAGCCTGACCAGGCTTTGGATGCTGCCGCGTCCGGCGCTGGTGTCGCCGATAATCAGCCCGCGCCCATAGTCCTGAATGGCCGCCGCCACGACCTCGGTCCCGGCGGCCGAGCCCTGGTCGATCAGGACCGCCAGCGGCCCATCCCAGGCCGGCGCGGCCGCCTGCGCTTCGGCGACGGTCAGGCCGCGTTGCGTTTCGATGCGCTGCGCCACCGCAACGCCAGGCAGGAACAGCCCGGTCAACGTGATTGCCTCGTCCAGGGTGCCGCCGCCGTTGTTACGCATGTCAAGCAGGATCGCATCGGCCTGTTGGGCCTTCAGTGTTTCCAGCGCGGCCGCGACATCGCGCGTGACGCTCGCATAGTCCTTGATACCGGCTTTTCGCGCCGCAAAATCCTCGTAGATCGTGGGCACCACAACGATGCCGATCCGGTAGCTGCTGGCGCCGCGCTCGACCAGTTCGAGGCGCCCGCTGGCGCGCAGGCCCGCCACCTTGAGCCTGGCGCGTGTCAGCACCACCCGGCGCGGCGTGCTGCCGGGCGCCACGCCCTGTGCCAGGAGGTCCAGCTCGACCCGCGAGCCGGCCACGCCGCGCAGCAGGCCGACCACCTCGTCCACCCGCCACCCGACCACGTCGGTCATCGGCTGCCCGGCATCCTGGGTGATCCCGACGATGCGCTCGCCCAGGGCGATGGCGCCGCTGCGTTCGGCCGGCCCGCCCAAGGGTAGCTCGAAGACGGTGACGAAGTCGCCTTTTTGCTGTACCGCCATGCCGATGCCGACCAATCCGGGGCGGGCGCGCTCGGCCAGCGTTGTCGGCGGAGCGAGATAGGCGCCGTGCGGGTCGAGATGCAGGAGGGCAGCGTGCAGGTAGGTGTTGACAACCTCCTCGCTACGCATGGTGCGCACGTTCTGCAACTGCCGCTCATAGCGCTGCCGCAGGGTTGTCACGATGTGTGCTTGCGAACTGCCGGCCAGGCGCAGCTTGAGGATATCGTCCATGACGCGCCGCCGCCACAGGTCGCGCAGGGCGTTGTCGTCCGGCTCCCAGGCGGCGTTCGAGCGCGCGCGCTGAAAGCGCTCGTGTCCGGCAAAGTTCATGTCGCGCAGCAGCAGGTCCTGCGCGTGCGCATACAGCATTGCCGAGCGCGCCAGGTAGGTCGCAAACACGGCGTGCGCCGTCGCCAGCTGCTTGCCGTCGCCGGGTTTGTCCAACTCGGCGCGCTCGGCCGCCATGGCCGCCAGGGCGGCCTGGGTAAATATCAGGCGGTCCGGATCGAGTACCTTGACGAAGCGCTCGAAAGGACGCGCGCCAATCCCGCTGGCTTGCCCTTCCGGTTTGTAGCGATAGCGTTCTGTGATCTGCGCTATCAGCAGCGACGCTTCCTGTTGTGATGCCGTCGGCGGCGACAGCGGCGCCACGTCGGATGCGACAGCACTGCCCGCCACCGTGCCAATCAAAAGAACTGCCCCGAAACCGAACTTCATCTATCTTCCCTAACAGAATATACAGCCACACAATGAAAAGCTGACTCAGACAGCTTAGCATGTTCCATGAAGCAATTTCCATGGCCTGCGTATTGACATGGCCACGGCGCTACGCGGGCAAACTGTTCCAGCTGCCGTAGATTTCGGAAACGATTTTCTGCACGCGCAGGCTGTGCGGATAGGCGGCGGCGTAATCACGGGCGCGCCGCACCGCACCGGCGAAGGGACCGCGCTTGCCGACGCGGACCATCAATTCCTTGCCCTCCGGCGTACCCAGATAAGCGATCAGCTTGCGCGGATCAAGCTCCGGGTCGTCCAGGTGCGCCATGACGGTGATCTCGTACGGCTGGCGGCTGACCCATTGCTCGGTCAGGGCGCTGGCGTGCAGCCAGCCGGCGTAGCGGATCGCGTCCACGTAGCCGAAGCTGTCGGCATTGCGCGGGAAGTCGATGCGGGTGCGGCGCAGCAGCTCGCCGACGGCCTGGCGCGTCTCGGGCAGCATCGGGTCGAGCAGCTTGCTGCCGAAGCCGGCCACCATCACGTCCACTCCGTAGCGCGATTGTTCGGCGCCGATCAGCTGCACCAGGCGCAGCTGCTGCTCGCGCGGCGCAAAGCGCAGGGCGCGCGCCAGCTCGCCGGCGACTTCTTCACTTTCCATCAGGCCGGCGCGCTTGGCGCGCAGCAGGATCTCGATGGTTTCGTCGGCGCCGACGGCCTGCGCCAGCGGGTAGGTGGCGCTGCGCGCAATGCGCCGGCTGGGCGAGGCGGCCAGCGCGCGCAGTTCGCCCACGATGGCGTCGTTCATGCCGGAGGCATTGCTGCGCGAGTACAGGGTGGCGAGCAGGCGGATCTGGTCGATCTTGTCGTTTTCCGAGCGGGCCGCGTGCAGGGCGGCGCGCACGCGCTTGACGTTGGCCGCGGTCGGGGCCAGGCGCAGCGTGTCTGCGGCCCGGACGGCTGGCGCTGGCGCGCGGCCAGGCGCCGCTACTGCGGTGAAGGATGCGCAAATCGCCAGAATGGCCAGTGCACTTTTCATGTGGTCTCCAGAGTTGATACAGCGGGAACCAGCAGTGTGCTATGCCATTCTTGATCATTGTCAAAGCTGCATCGCGTAGCAAAAAACGCCACCGCGCGTAGCAGCCGGACGCACGATGACAGCTCCTTGAGGAAGGCGCGCATCGCCAATAACCAGACCAGCAAATTCGTCTGCCGTTCACCGCTGTGCTACCTTGCTTGCCGTGCAACTTCGCGGAAATCCTCGCACAGCGCTCCTGACACGTTTACACTTGTTGCAGTGATCAGCCGCGCATGCGAGCGCGGCGCTCTATATTTTAGGAAACTCGCATCTATGTCCCAGCAAAACGTCACAACTAATGAATTTGGCGTGATGACTCTTAATGGCAACACTGCCGCTTTCGAGACCGAAATCGAGATGCCTTATATGAAGTCGGGCCGCATTTCGATAGCTGCGGATGGGTTCGAAGTGGGCCTAGAACGAATGCACGCCTTCGTGGCATGGATGAACGTCAACCACCAAGGCTTCAAGCTTTCGCTTGAACGCGAAATTCAGAACTACGACTTGGTCTTGGATGATGTTTGGGATTCGATCCTCGGCAAGGAATGGACTGATGCGGACGAAGGGTTCTTGGAAAAGCACCTCAATTACGAGTCCGTCGATTTCAATCGCGGTTCGATTTACATGTGGATCGATACCTCTGGCCTCCACACTGACCATATGATTAGAGTAACCATGAACGAGGCAATTGAGATTGAATGCTGCGAGATGCTGTAGCCTCGGACGAGATGACTTGACACCGAAACCTTCAATTGTGCAGGCGCTAACGCAAGTGAGAAAGACGGTTTTGTAAACACAATTCCATTGCAAGCTTCCGTGCAACCTATTGATGTAAGAGAAGTTCTTCAGCGCTAGCGACTTGTGTATAAAGGCATGCACGCCGACCGGCACGGCGCGCAAGACTTGTGTATCAGGAGGTGGGTTGCGTAGTATCAATCAGGGATACTGGGTTACGTAGTGATCCCAAACAAGCCAAGCGTTTCGCCAGCGATTCTCAAACCAAGGTGTTGTCGTCAGAGGAAAAAATGAGTGAGGAAGTATTAACTTTAGAAATGTTCCATAGTTCCACTTTTGCGGATGGTGCGGTGCGAGTGGAGATGGATGGTATTTTACATATTGGACCAAAAGGATTTTTTATTCTTTTTTCGCACGAAAAAATCAAAATTCCTATTATTGAGGAAGGAATAGTACGAAGACTCCTGCATGCGGTTCCGTGTTATCTGGGTGGGGAAAACCTATATCGTGACACTGTACGCGTTGTTGCGACACTTCAAAAGATGGATGGTAGGGTGAAAATTAGGACGATTGAATCCGGGGTGCTGACTCGAGAAGAGGAAGAAGAGGAAATATACGCTTTTTAGTTGATCGAATATTGAAAGGCTCTTCCGGCTCTGGCAACTGTAAGGTCATGCCCTTATACATACGTCGTCAGGGACACGCATACGCTGCCAGGAAGAAGCTGACAACGCGCGCCCGTTTTCTAGCTTGGATCGGCAGGGTAACGCCATGCGGGCGAAAGCGGAACCAGCGATCAGTGAACATATCGAGATTTTCTGTACCGCCAGCGGCGTCATTCTCGCTTTAACTACGTTTTCCTGGCATCGTTCGTCGAGGATTTCGGAGAACAAGAGCTGGCGGCTTTAAACCGGGGGGCTATTGACGGCACCCCCGGATTTAATGAGGCAAGATTGGCGTGGCAGCCTGTTAAAGCGTTTTGAGGAAGGCGCGGATCGCCTCGTTCACCTGTTCCGGCTGGTCGATCATGGCAAAGTGCCTGGCTGGGGCCACCGTGACCACCTGCGCTTTCGGCGCGGCCTCGATCAGCGCCGCGTAGTAAGCTTTCTTGGTCTGCTCGGTCATCTCGTGGATGCTGGCGTCGGTCTCGAAATACGGCGCGATCAAGAGCACCGGCGCCGTGATCTGCGGCAGCGCCGGGCGCAGGTCCATGGCGAAGGTTTCGGCCATATACTGGAGCACCGCGCCCGGATCGCTGCGCGCACTGAGCTTGGCCAGTTCGTCGGCGCGCGCCATGTCGAGTACGCCGGTGCCGCGCATGTAGTCCTGCTGCTGCGCGGCGAAGGCGCGCTGGTCGGCCGGGGCCATGCGGCGCGCCAGCTGCTGCGCCATCTGCTCGCGCTGGCGCGGCGTGAGGTCTTCGGCGCCGGGGAACACCGGCAAGCCGTCGATGCTGATCACGCCGCCGACGGCGTCGGGGCGCTGCGCTGCCAGCGACAGCGCCAGCACCCCGCCCAGGCTATGCCCGACCAGCACCGGCTTGACCAGTTTGCGCGTGTCGATCAGCTGCGCCAGCGCGCGCTGGGCCGCTTCCATCTGCTTGCCCGCGACCGGCGCCCGGCCGTCGAAGCCGGGCAGGGTGACGATGTAGACGGTATGGTCGCCGAGAAAAGAGCGCGCAGTGCCTTGCCAGACCCACGAGCCGCTGGCCAGGCCCGGGATGAGGATCAGGGCGCGGCGGCCCTTGCCGTGCCGTTCGACCTGCACGGCGCCGATCTCGAAGCGTTCGGCGGGGACCAGGGTGGCGGCGAAGCGGTTCGCGGTCGATGGGGGCGGCGGGGCGTCGGCGGCAAAGGCGGGCGCGCTGGCGGCCAAGGTCAGGGCAAATACAAAGCGGGCGATCATGGTGTCTCCTGGTCGGGATGAAAAATCGATTCGAGCGGCTGCGCGAACAGCCGGGCAATGGCAAACGCCAGCGGCAGGCTCGGGTCGTAGCGCCCGGTCTCGATGGCGTTGACGGTCTGGCGCGATACCTTGAGCAGGTCGGCCAGGTGCGCCTGGCTCCAGCCGTGCTGCGCGCGCAGGTCGCGGATGGTGTTGTTCATTTATTGGTGATCTTGCGCACCAGGACGATGAGCAGCCAGCTGGCGGCCATGATCGGCCAGACCACGAACATCGACACGCGCGGAAAGCCGGCCAGCTCCAGGAAGCCGTAGCTGAAGGTCAGGCTGGCCGTGATGGCGGCGCTGATCGCGATGTTTTGCAAGGTCACCTGGCGCACGAATTCGTCGACCCGCCGCATCTGGCGCACGATGGCCCACACGGCCAGCGCCACCCCGAACACGGGAGCGGCCAGGATGAGGGTGCGCGCCGGCCCGTTGGGCAGTTCCTTGCCGAACGCGATCGACATCGCCAGCAGCAGCCAATAGACGCCAATGGCGCCAAACAGCTCGCGCAGGTAGCGCCGGCCGATGATCTTTTCGTGCATCTCCGCCTCCGTGATTGTCAAGTATGCTTTACATAGTAGGCAGCAAAGCATGCGATGTCAAGCATGCTTTACATCTGTTTTTCGGCTCCTGAAGTCGACTACAATGCGGGTCGTCCACACGCCGTACCGAGAATGCCATGCCCGAAATTTCACCCCAAGCCCGCGTCGCCGTCATCGGCGGCGGTCCGGCCGGCCTGATGGCCGCCGAAGTGTTGAGCCAGGGCGGCGCGGCGGTCGCTTTGTACGACGCCATGCCGTCGGTCGGGCGCAAGTTCCTTTTGGCGGGCAAGGGCGGCATGAACATCACGCACTCGGAGCCGGCGCTGGACTTCGGCAAGCGCTATGGCGCGCGCGCCGCCCAGGTGGCGCCGTGGCTGGCCGGCTTCGACGCGCAGGCGGTGCGCGACTGGATTCATGGCCTTGGCGTGGACACCTTCGTGGGCACGTCCGGACGCGTGTTCCCGACCGATATGAAGGCGGCGCCCTTGCTGCGCGCCTGGCTGCACCGCCTGCGCGAAGGCGGGGTGCAATTTCACATGCGCCATCGCTGGCTGGGCTGGAACGGCGAAGCGCTGCGCTTCGCCACCCCGGACGGCGAGCATGAAGCGGCGTTCGACGCGGTGATCCTGGCGCTGGGCGGCGCGAGCTGGGCGCGTCTGGGATCGGACGGCGCCTGGGTGCCGCTGTTGCAGGAACGCTCGGTGGCGGTGGCCCCGCTGGTGCCGTCCAACTGCGGTTTCGACACTGCCTGGAGCGAGCATTTCAGCAGCCGCCACGCGGGTGCGCCACTGACCACCGTGGCCATCACCGCGCAGGGCGCCGCGGGCAGGCCGCACAAGCGCCAGGGCCAGTTCGTCATTACCGCCGGCGGCGTCGAAGGCAGTTTGATCTACGCCTTGTCGGCCGAGCTGCGCGAACAGATCGCCACCAACGGCAGCGCCACCATCTGGCTCGACCTGGTGCCCGATTTCAGCGCCGAAAAAGTGTTCGAGGAAGTGACGCGCCCGCGCGGTTCGCGGTCGATGTCGAGCCATCTGCAAAGCCGGCTGGGGATCAAGGGCGTCAAATCCGGATTGCTGCGCGAATGCCTGTCGGCGGCCGAATTCGCCGATACGGCGCGCTTGGCGCAAGCCCTGAAAATGCTGCCGGTGACCCTGCAACGGGCGCGCCCGATCGACGAGGCCATCAGCAGCGCCGGCGGTGTGCGCTTCGACGCGCTCGACGCCAACGCCATGCTGCACGCCGTCCCTGGCGTGTTCGCCGCCGGCGAGATGGTCGACTGGGAAGCGCCGACCGGCGGCTACCTGCTCACCGCCTGCTTTGCCAGCGGCCGCGCCGCCGGCCTGGGCGCCTTGGCCTGGCTCACTCGAAGCTGACGTCGCCCGAGCCGTTGCGGCTGACATTGCGCTCGCCGGGGCTGCCGTGCACGCTGATGTCGCCGCTGCCGCGCAGGTTGACCGAGGCGCTTTTGCGGGCCTGGACCACGGCGCTGCCGGAACCCATTAAATCGATGGTGACGCTCTCGGCGCTCAGGTGCTCGGCGTCCAGGTCGCCCGACCCCATCTGCGCCACCTTGAACGTCCTGGCCGCGCCCACCACCGTCATGCTGCCCGAACCGACCACGTTGACATCGACCTTGTCGCTGTTGCCGCCATTGAGTTCAATATCGCCGCTGCCTTGCAGGCCGGCGTCGATCTCGCGGTAGCGGCCATTGAACTTGACGTCGCCCGAGCCGTGCAGTTGCAGTTCGAGCTTGTCGCCGCTGAAACCGTTGACGGTGCTGTCGCCGCTGCCGCGGATGCGCAGGGTGTCGAGCGCGGGCAGCACCAGCACCACTTGCAGCGGCTGTTTATGGTGCAGCAGCATGCCCTTGGTTTCGATATTGAGCGTGCTCCCTTCGCTGATGGTTTCCACATTGCCCAGCAGGCGCTGTTCGCCGCGCACGGTCAGCGACGGTACCGCGCCCTGGCGCAGGGTCATGTCGATCGGGCCGCCCAGGTTGATCGTGGTGATGCCGCTTGATACCGTGCGCGTTTCGCTGGTGAGCATGCGGCCTTCGGGATTGCTCGGGCGGGCCGTGCCCTGGGACCGCAGCAAGCTGTAGAACAGGGCGATCAGCATGAACGCGAGGAGCAGCAGGCCGAAGCCGACCTTGAGTAATGAGCGCATAAGATTCTCCGGTTCCGCGTTTAGTTGCCCTTGAGCAGGGAAACATTCATGTCGACATAGCGCCGGATGCCGATCATCGTGTACTTCGTGATGACCAGGCAGAGCAGGAAGATGACGATCCCGGCCAGCACGATGCCCAGCCCGAAAAAGGTTTGCGTGGTGCGCGAGCCGGGTTCGAGTTCGGTGGTGATGCGCACGCCGCGCCCGGCCGCTTCTTCGGCGCGCCGCACCACGCTGCGCTGTTTGGCCTCGCTCCCCGCCGCGCGCGCCGCCGCAGCCGCTTGCTGGGCCACGCCGCGTACCGCGTCGCCCGCTTCGCGCGCCACGCTGGCCGCCTCGCCGGTGCTGGCGATGGCTTTTTCGACCACGTCGCCGGCGTCCAGAATGGCGGCGGCGGTGTCGGCCTGGGCCTTGGCCTCGGCTTGCTGGCCTTCATCGTTGTCGACGCGCGCCTGGTGAAATTGCACGCCGTCTTCGCCGATCGACACCGTCACCTGGAGCTTGTCGCGCTCTTCCTCGGATGAGTTGCGCAGGATCATCTCGCGGAACGGGCCGTCCAGCACCAGTTCGGTCGCGCCCGACAGGCCGCTGGCCGTAATGGCAATGCCGGCTACGTAAAACGCCAGTCCGGCCGCGTACAGGATCGCCAGGAAGGCGGCGTACACCAGCGCCGGCACTACCATGAACAGGTTGAAGATGGCCAGGCCGGCGATCGACACCAGCAGGCGCAGCATGTTTGCCGGATTTTTCTTTTGCTCGAAAGAATGCATGTGCACGCTGGCGCGCAGGGTCATGGCGATCTTTTTCGGGTCGTCCAGTTCGGCCGCCACGTCTTGTTCGGTGCGGCCGGCGGCCACGCCGTCGACGAAGCGCTGCTCGTAATAGGCCAGGGTCTTGGCCTGGGCTTCGGCGGAAATGCCCGCCATGGCGCGCCGCAGCGCGTCGAGATAATCGCTTTTGCCCATGATGATTGCCTTTGCGCCGTTGATCAGGAGTGGCTCAGCGCCACGCCCGAATGAAAAACCTGCAAGTCGGGCATGATGATGACGGCGGTACTCGCGACCACAAAAGCCAGTAATGCGAGGGCGCGAAGTCCGAGTGCGATGTTCATGTGCTGTCCGTGTAAAAAACCTGTTTCGATGGTGCTACTGTACGAAAACGGACGGTTCAGCTCCAGCGGAATGCGACAGGCTGCATTTTCAGCGCCGCAAACGACCATTTCGGGGGATAGCCGTTCACTTGCGCCTGGCTGTGAGCAGGCGCGCGGCCGCCACGCCACTGCGCACGGCCGATTCGATGGTGGCCGGGTAGTCGCTGGCGGTGTAGTCGCCGGCCAGCACCAGGCGCGCCAGGCCAGTGGCGTTGGCCGGGCGCGCCAGGCCGGGCGTGCAGGCGAAGGTGGCGCGCTTTTCGCTGATCACCTGGACCCAGTCCGGGCGCGCCAGTTCCGGCCGCCCCAGCACGTCGGCCAGTTGATCGGCCACGGCCTGGGCCAGCGCTTCGCGTCCCGCTTCGGAAGCGGCGCCCGAAGCGCTGATGACCACCGAGAACATGCCGGCCTGGGTGGAATCGAGCTGGCCGCGGTCGAACACGAACTGGCCCCAGTGGCCGCTGGCGGCGTTGTCGCGCAGGGCGTAGAAAGGCAGTTCCAGGCGGGTCGCGGCCGGATATTGCAGATAGCAGGTGGTGATCGGTTCGTACTCGAAGTGCCCGAGCGAAGCCGCCAGGTCAGGCGCGCCGGCCTGTTCCAGCAGGGTGGCGGCGGCCGGCGGCGGCGTGGCGATGACCACGGCGTCGAACACCTCGTCGCCGCCAAGCCGCCAGCGGCCGCCTTGTGTTGCCAGCGACGCCAGCGACGCCACCTTGGCGCCCAGGCGCACGCTGCCGCCGCGGCTTTCGACAAAGGCGGCGGCGGCCGCCGGAAACAGCGCGCTCAGGTCCAGGCGCGGCAGCAGCATGTCGGAACTGGCACGGGCAGCGCCCAGGCTGTCGCGCAGCACGGCCAAAAAGACCTGGGCCGAGGCGCGTTCGGGCCCGGTGTTGAGCGCGGCCAGGCACAGCGGGCGCCACATGAGTTCGATCAGGCGCTCGGTCTGGTCGTAGCGCTCCAGCAATTCGCTGACGCTGCAATCGTTGTGCAGGCGCCAGTCCATCCAGCGCGCGGTCGAGGAAAAGCGCGCCAGCGCCATCTTGTCGGCCCATGCCAGGCCATCGGCGCGCAGCAGGGCGACGGCCAGGTGCAGCGGCGCCGGCAGGCGCGGGACGACAAAATCCATGCCGCCGCTGCCCTTGGGATAGCGCATTTGCAGGGGCAGGTGCAGCATGGCGGCGCGCAGGTCGATGCCGACCGCGCGCATCAGGCGCAGCGATTCCTTGTAAGCGCCGAGCAAGATGTGCTGGCCGTTATCGAGCTGGCGGCCTTGCACATCGACCGCGCGCGCCCGTCCGCCCAGCGTGCGGGCCGCTTCGAACAGGGTGACCTTGCAGCCGGCGCGAGCCAGTTCGACCGCCGCGCTGCAACCGGCCCAGCCGCCACCGATGACGGCGACGCTGTTTACTGCGGGCTCAGCCACGGATGTAGGTCTTCCACGCCAGCCAGAGTTTGCGCAGCGGCGTGAGCGAAATGCGCTGGTTCAGGACGTGGAATTTGTCGCGTTCGATTTCGTCGAGCACGGTGCGGTAGATGGCCGCCATCATCAGGCCGGGGCGCTGGGCGCGCCGGTCTTCCTTGGGCAGCAGGGCGAACGCTTCGTCGTAGACCTTTTGCGCGCGTTCGGTCTGGAAACGCATCAGGTTTTCGAACTTGTCGCTGTGGCGCGCGTTGAGCAAATCCGCCGCCGTGACGCCGAACTGTTGCAATTCGTTCACGGGCAGATAGATACGGCCCTTGCGCGCATCTTCGCCCACATCGCGGATGATATTGGTCAGCTGGAATGCCAGACCGAGCTGTTCGGCGTATTCGAGCGTCTTCGGATTGGTCACGCCGAAAATGCTGGCCGACAAGATGCCGACCACGCTGGCCACGTGCCAGCAATAGCGCTTCATGGCGGTGTAGTCGAGGTAGCGGGTCTGGTCGAGGTCCATTTCCATGCCGTCGACGATGGCCTGCATGTGCTTTTCCTGCAGGTCGTACACGGTCAGGTGCGGCTGCAAGGCCAGCGTGACCGGGTGGGTCGGCGCGCCGGCGTACATGTTTGCCAGTTCGGTGCGCCACCAGGCCAGCTTGATGCGCGCGATCGACTGGTCGGTGCATTCGTCGACCGTGTCGTCCACCTCGCGGCAAAAGGCGTACAGCGCGGTAATGGCGCGGCGCCGCTCCGGAGGCAGGAACAGGAAGCTGTAATAGAAGCTGGAGCCGCTCTGGACGGTCTTTTGTTGGCAGTATTCGTCTGGAGACATGGTCAAAAATGCAAGGGTGTGCGAAGCGAAGCCGCTATTCTATAGCCGATGTGCTCCGGACGAGAGGGGCGATGACGGTTTTTTCACGGGCAAGGGCCGATACAGCGGTTCACATCCGCACTGCGCGCCACAGAATCGCCATCCAGTCCAGCATTTTGAGCTGCGGGCGCTGGTTGAAGACGTCGTAGTCGACTTTTTCGATTTCTTCCAGGATGCGCAGGCCGCCCTGGATGATCAGCCGCAATTCCCAGCCGATACGGCCCGGCAAACGGCGCGCCAGCGGGGCGCCGCTGTGCATCAGGGCGCGCGCGCGCGCCACCTCGAAGGCCATCAGCGGGCGCCAGTTGCCGCCGGTGTTGTGCTTGTCGAGCTCTTCCGGCGCCACGCCGAAGCGCTGCAAGTCATCCATCGGAATGTAAATACGGTCTTTTTGGCGGTCGATGCCGACGTCTTGCAGGAAGTTGATCAATTGCAGCGCCGAGCAGATGGCGTCGGAATCGCGCACGTTGGCCTCGTCCACGGCGCCGTACAGCGACAGCATCAGCAAACCGACCGGGTTGGCCGAGCGCCGGCAATAGTCGAGCAGCAGCTCAAAATTTGCGTAGCGTTTTGTAGCGACATCCTGCTTGAACGCCGAGAGCAAGTCGTAAAATGGCTGGAGCGGGAGTTTGTACTGGGCGATGACTTCGGCCAGGCGCCGGAACAGGGTGTCGCGCTGGTGTTCGCCGCGGCCGATGGCGTCGAGCGCGGCTTCGTAAGCGCTCAATGCGGCAAGGCGCTCCGTGCCGCTGGCGTCGCCTTCGTCGGCGATATCGTCGGCCGTGCGGGCGAAAGCGTAAATCGCTTCAACCGCCGGCACCAGCCGCCTGGGCAGCAGAATCGAGGCGACAGGGAAATTCTCGTAGTGATCGACAGGCATGGCTTATTAATGACGCAAAAGTCATTTGCAAATAAAACTTGCAGGATTATAATTACTAACCAGAAAGTCAGTTAGCTCTCAGGGTCGGCGAAGTAGTAGCATCCCGACATCATCGCCGTGCCCTCGGGTGGCGCCCACCGCATAGTAAAGGAAAACACCGTGTTCCCCGTGAAAAACCTGCGCCAAAGACCTTTGGCACCGACGACCATTCTCAGCGCCGCCGTCATGGCCGCCTTGCTGGCAGCCTGTTCCAAGCCCGTGGAGAAGAAGGAAGACATTCGTCCGGTGCGTGCCATGGTGCTCAGCGCCAGCACCGTCGGCGTCAACGCCGAGTTCGCCGGCGAGGTGCGCGCGCGGGTCGAATCGCGTCTCGGGTTCCGGGTGGGCGGCAAGATTACCGCGCGCAAGGTCGACGCCGGCACCGTGGTCAAGAAGGGCCAGGTGCTGATGCAGCTCGATCCGCAAGACTTGAAGCTCTCGCAAGCCCAGGCCAAGGCCAACCTGCGCGCCGCCGAGACCGGGCGCGACCTGGCCAAGGCCGAGCTCAAGCGTTATCAGGAATTGCGCGTGAAGAATTTTGTCAGCCAGGCCGTGCTGGACGCCAAGCAATCGGCCTACAGTTCGGCGCAGGCGACCGTCGATGCGGCCCAGGCCGCGTATTTCGGGCAGTCCAACCAGGCTGGCTATGCCACGCTGGTGTCGGATGTCGATGGTGTGGTGACGGCGGTGGACGCCGAAGTGGGGCAGGTGGTCTCGCCCGGCACGCCGGTGGTGCGCGTGGCCAAGATGGGCGAGAAGGAAATCGTCATTGGTTTGCCGGAAGATAAGGTCGAGGAATTGCGCAAACTCACCGATGTGACCGTGCGCCTGTGGGCCAACAAGGATGTGGTTATTCCCGGCAAGGTGCGCGAAGTCTCGCCGGTGGCCGACCCCGCCACCCGTACCTACGCGGTCAAGGTCTCGATTCCCGACAGCGCGGCCGACGTCAAGCTGGGCATGACGGCGATGGTGCAGTTCGCCAGCACCATGGCCACGCCGCAGATCAAGGTGCCGCTCACCGCCCTGTATCACGAAAAGAACACCACCTCGGTGTGGGTGGTCGACAAGGGCGTGGTGCGCATGGTTCCCGTGACCGTGGCCGGCACCTCCGCCAACGACGTGGTGCTGGCCGGTGGCGTGAGTGCCGGGCAGACCGTGGTGACGGCCGGCGTGAACCTGATCAAGCCGGGCCAGAAAGTGACCATCTTGCCGCCGGAGTCCTCCTCGAACGATCCGGTTCCTGTGCAGAAGAGCGCGGCTGCGCCTCAGGTCGAGGTCGCCAAATGAAGGGCGGCTTCAATCTTTCTCGCTGGGCACTCGAACATATTCCACTGACGCGCTACCTGATCGTGGCGCTGCTCTTGGGTGGCGTGATCAGCTACATGAACCTGGGGCAGGACGAAGATCCGCCGTTTACTTTCCGCGTGATGGTGGTGCGCGCCATCTGGCCGGGCGCGACCGCGGTGCAGATGGCCGAGCAGGTTACCGACAAGCTAGAGAAGAAGTTGCAGGAAACGCCCTACATCGACAAGATCAAGAGCTATTCCAAACCGGGCGAAGTGATCATCATCCTGCAACTGCGCGAGTCGACGCCCCCGCGCGAGACCGCCAACGCCTGGTACCAGGTACGGAAAAAAATCGGCGACATCGGCGGCACCTTGCCGCCGGGCGTGATCGGACCGTTTTTCAACGATGAATTCGGCGACACCTACGGCTCGATTTTCGCGCTCTCGGCCGACGGTTTTAATTATGCCGAGGTCAAGGAATACGCCGACTTCGTGCGCCAGCAATTGCTGCGCGTACCGCTCGTGTCGAAAGTCGAACAGTTCGGCGTGCAGGCCGAAAAACTCAATATCGAGTTTTCGCACAAGAAATTCGCGCAGCTCGGCGTGCCGTTCGAGGTCATCGCCAACCAGATTGCCACCCAGAACGCGGTCGAGGCAACCGGCGTGCTGGTCACGCCGACCGACAACCTGCAAGTGCGCGTCACCGGCGCCCTGATGAGCGCCAAAGACCTGGAAAACCTGGAACTGCGCGCCAACGGCACTACCTTCCGCCTGGGCGACTTTGCCACCATCACGCGTGGCTACGAGGATCCGCCACGCGAAAAGATGCGTTTCAACGGCAAGGAAGTCATCGGCCTCGGCGTGTCGATGGAAAAGGGCGGCAACATCATCGCGATGGGCAAGGGCCTGGACGAGACTGTTGCACGCATCAAGGCCAAGCTGCCGGTCGGCATTGAACTGGAACGGGTATCGGACCAGCCGCGCGCGGTGACGGCCTCGGTGAGCGAATTCATCAAGGTGCTGATCGAAGCGGTGGTGATCGTGCTGGCGGTCAGTTTCCTGGCGCTGGGCTTGCATACCAAGCCGCTGCGCATCGATGCGCGCCCGGGCCTGGTGGTGGCGCTGACGATTCCGCTGGTGCTGGCGATTACCTTCCTGTTCATGCGGTTTTTCAACATCGACCTGCACAAGATTTCGCTCGGGGCGCTGATCATCGCGCTCGGCTTGCTGGTCGACGACGCCATCATCGCCGTCGAAATGATGGTGCGCAAGATGGAGGAGGGCATGTCGCGCTTCGACGCGGCCACCTTCGCCTACACCTCGACCGCGATGCCGATGCTGACCGGCACCCTGATCACGGCGGCGGGCTTCCTGCCGATCGGCCTGGCCAAGTCGGCGGCCGGCGAGTACACCTTTTCTATGTTCTCGGTCAATGCGATCGCGCTCCTGATTTCGTGGCTGGTGGCGGTGGTGTTTACGCCGTATATCGGTTACATGATCCTCAAGGTCAAGCCGCACGCGGCCGGCGAGGGCGAGCGCGACATGTTCAACACGCCGGGCTTCCAGCGCTTCCGCCGCATCGTCACCTGGTGCGTGGAATGGCGCAAGACCACCATCGCGCTGAGCCTGTTCGTGTTCTTCCTGGGCGTGTACGGCTTTAAGTTCATCGAGAAGCAATTCTTCCCGGATTCGAGCCGGCCCGAGCTGATGGTCGAGATGTGGACGCCGGAAGGCACCGCGTTCAAGGCCAACGAAGCGCTGGTCAAGAAATTCGAGAAGCTGATGGCCAAGGAAACCAATGTCGAGAGCGTGACCAGCTACGTCGGCAACGGCAGCCCGCGCTTTTACCTGCCGCTGGACCAGATCTTCCCGCAATCGAACGTGTCGCAGATCGTGGTGCTGGCCAAGGGCCTGGAGCACCGCGAGGCGTTGCGCCTGAGGATTGTCGACATCTTCGCCAAGGACTTCCCGGAAGTGCGCGGCCGCGTCAAATTGCTGCCGAACGGGCCGCCGGTGCCGTATCCGGTGCAGTTCCGCGTTGCCGGTCCCGAGATTGCCGTCGTGCGCGACTTTGCCGACAAGGTCAAGGACATCATGCGCGCCAACCCGAATGCCATCGGCGTCAATGACAACTGGAACGAATCGGTCAAGGTGCTGCGCCTCGACCTGGACCAGGAAAAACTGCGCGCGCTGGGCGTGACCTCGCAAACGGTGATGCGCGCGGCCAATACCATTTTGTCGGGCACCACCATTGGCCAGTTCCGCGAGGACAACAAGCTGATCGATATCGTGATCCGCCAGCCGGTCGAAGAGCGCGCCACCATTGCGGTGCTCAACGACACCAATATCCCGACCGCATCGGGCAAGTCGGTGACCATGTCGCAGATTGCGCGTGCGCACTTTGTGTGGGAGCCGGGCGTGGTATGGCGTGAAGGGCGCGAATGGGCGATCACGGCGCAGGCCGATGTGGTCGACGGCATCCAGGGGCCGACCGTGTCGGATCAGATCGGCTTGAAGCTGGCCGATCTGCGCGCGGCGCTGCCGCCTGGCTACACCATCTCGCTGGCGGGCGCAGCCGCCGACAGCGCGGCGGCGGAAGCGTCGATCGCCGCCAACGTGCCGCTGGTGCTGTTCATCGTGTTCACGCTCTTGATGCTGCAGTTGCACAGCTTCTCGCGTTCGCTGCTGGTGTTCCTGACCGGTCCGCTCGGCGTGGCCGGTGCCGCGATGGCGCTGCTGATCCTGGGCCGGCCGTTCGGCTTCGTGGCCAACCTGGGCGTGATTGCCCTGTTCGGGATGATCATTCGTAACTCGGTGATCCTGGTCGACCAGATCGAGCAAGATATTGCCGCCGGCGCGGAGCCGTGGAATGCGGTGATCGAGGCGGCGGTGCGTCGTTGCCGGCCGATCATCCTGACGGCGGCGGCCGCCGCGCTGGCGATGATTCCGCTGTCGCGTTCGGTGTTCTGGGGTCCGATGGCGGTCGCCATCATGGGCGGGCTGGTGGTGGCGACGGCGCTGACCCTGCTGTTCCTGCCGGCCTTGTACGCGACCTGGTTCCGGGTGAAAAAGCCGATCGACGCCGTCGCGCTGCGCACCTGAGAAAGTTGTAAAACCGGGGACAGACCCCGGTTTTACAACAAAAACCCTTGCAAAAACGGGGTCTGTCCCCGGTTTTGCAACATGCGCTTGATGCCAGCCTCACGCCGCTACATGGGCCCGCACCGCGTGCGCATGTTTTTCCCACACCCGGCTCTTCCATCTGGCGTACATCGCCAAACCGCGCACCCATTCGTCGCAGGTGAACGCGATCCACACCCCCATCAAGCCCCACCCGAAATGCAGGCCCAGCAGCCATGCCAGCGGCACCGCCACGCCCCACATCGAACACGCGCCCATCAGCACCGGAAACCTGGCGTCACCGGTCGCCCTGAGCGAATTGATGACCACCAGATTGAAGGTGCGGCCCGGCTCCAGCAGCAAACTCATTCTCAGCAGCAGCGCGCCGCCGGCCACGATCGCCGGGTCCTTGCTGAAAAACCCGAACAGCCACGGCGCCAGCAGCACCACCACGCAGGTCGTCACCACCGTCACGCCCAGCCCCACGCGCAGGCTGCGCAGCAGTTGCCGGTAAGCCTCGTCGAACTCGCCGGCGCCGATCATGTGGCCGATCATGATTTCGGTGCTGATGCCGATCGAAATGCCCAGCATCATCATGATCATCGACAGCTGGATCGCATATGAAAACGTGGCCAGCTGGACCACGCCCATCTGCCCGACAAAATACGTAATGACCATGAAGCTGGCTTGCCAGCACAGATTCTCGCCGGCGGCGGGCAAACCAATCCGCAAGATGCGCGCCAGGGTCTCGCGCGAGACGCTGATGAACCACGACAGCCGCACACCCAGCTTGAGCTGGCGCCGCACCAGCCAGGCCAGCGCCAGGCAGGCCACGGCGCGGCTGATGACGGTCGACAGCGCCGCTCCGATCACGCCCATTTTCGGCGCGCCCAGCAGGCCGAAAATGAGCACCACGTTGAGCATCAGATTGAGTACGTTCATGCCGATGGCGACATACATCGCTTCGCGCGTGTGCCCGTGCGCGCGCAGCACCGAGCCGAACGCGATGTTGATCGATTCGATGAACAGCGTGCCGCCCATCAATGCCAGGAAGGGCTGCGCATACGGCATCAGTTGCGGCGGCAGTTGCAGCAGGCGCAGCATGTCCGCCGACAAGCCCCAGATCGCCAGGCTGACAACCATTCCCAGCCAGAAGTTGATGCCGACCGCCGTGGCGGCCACGCGCTCGGCGCCGGCGCGGTCGCCCGCACCGAGGTAATGGGTCAGCACCACCGCGCTGCCGATCCCGACAAACGAAAACAGGATGATGCAAAAGCCGACGATCTGGTTGGCCACCGCCAGCCCGGCCACCGCCGAATCGCCCAGGTGGCTGACCATGAAGGTATCGACCACGCCCGGCAAAATATGCGAGAGCTGCTCGATAAAAATCGGCCAGGTCATGGCGAACAAACTGAGCTTGCGGACTTTGTTATATTGAATGGAGGACATGCGGAGGTATTTCTTTAAGGGACTGAAAACGTTTCCAAATTATACGCCGCCCGAGCTCGATTCAAAAAACGCCCTATGTGGTCAGAAAATCCAGTAAAATACCGGGTTGAAGTTGTAGCCCCTAACAAAGGCAGTGCAGGGCGGCCGGTTTCACTGTCGGGCGCCCTTTGTTTTTTCAGATGGAAAGGTGCATGCGGCCGCCCATGATGGCGCCGCTGCGATCCCGCGAGGATGGCGAAATTGGTAGACGCACCAGGTTTAGGTCCTGACGCCAGCAATGGTGTGGGGGTTCGAGTCCCCCTCCTCGCACCACGAGTTTAATACTATTTTTTGGACGATTTTTACATGGCAACTGCAGTCGAAACCCTGGGTAAACTCGAACGTCGCTTGACGATCTCTTTTCCGCTGACTGACGTCCGTACGGAAGTGGAAAAGCGCCTGAAACAGCAGGCCAAATCGGCCAAGGCACCTGGCTTCCGTCCAGGTAAAGTGCCAATGAAAATGGTTGCCCAGCAGTATGGCTACCAGATCGAATCGGACGTGCTGAACGATAAAGTCGGCCGCGCATTCAACGAAGCTGCGAACGAGAACCAGCTGCGCGTTGCCGGTTTTCCAAAAATCGAACCAAAGGAAGATTCCGCTGAAGGCGTGCTGTCGTTCGACGCCACCTTCGAAGTCTATCCTGAAGTCGTCATCGGCGACCTGTCCGGCGTCGAAATCGACACCGTGAAAGCCGACGTGTCGGACGCGGAAATCGAAAAGACCATCGAAATCCTGCGCAAGCAGCGCGTGCATTACCACACCAAGGGTGAAGCCGGTGAACACGGCGACGGCGGCGAAGCCATCGCAGCCAATGGCGACCGCGTCACCGTCGACTTCGTCGGCGTGATCGACGGCGTTGAATTCCCAGGCGGCAAAGCTGAAGACTACGCATTCGTGCTCGGCGAAGGCCGCATGCTGCCGGAATTCGAAGCGGCCACCGTTGGCCTGAAGGTCGGCGAAGCGAAAACCTTCCCGCTGGCTTTCCCGGAAGATTACCACGGTGCCGATGTGGCCGGCAAAACCGCCGACTTCACCATCACCCTGAAAAAGCTGGAATGGGCGCACCTGCCGGCAGTCGATGCCGAGTTCGCCAAATCGCTGGGCATGGAAGACGGCGACCTGGAAAAAATGCGCGCTGACATCAAAGTCAACCTGGAACGCGAAGTCGCGGGCCGCGTCAAGGCACGCAACAAGGAAGCCGTGATGGATGCCCTGGTCAAGGTCACCGACATGGAAGTTCCCAAAGTCATGATCGCCCAGGATGCGGACCGCCTGGCCGAAATGACCCGCCAGGACATGGCGCAGCGCGGCATGGATGTCAAAGACATGCCATTCCCGCAAGAACTGTTCGCCACCAAGGCCGAGCGCCGCGTGCGCCTGGGCTTGATCCTGTCGCAACTGGTTGGCGACAACAAGCTGCAGGCAACCCCTGAGCAGGTCAAGGCACAGATCGAAGATTTCGCCCAAAGCTACGAAGATCCGCGTGAAGTACTCAAGTACTACTACAGCGATCGCCGCCGCCTGTCGGAAGTCGAAGCTCTTGTATTGGAAGAAAACGTCGTTAACTATGTACTCGGTATCGCGAAAGTCACAGCCAAGGCTGTTGCATTTGACGAGTTGATGGGAAGCAACGCACAAGCTTAAAGTCTGCTTTAGGCTGCTTACAAAGGAAGAGACAGGTATGAATCATAATCCGGCATTGGATACACAAGCACTCGGCCTCATTCCGATGGTCGTGGAGCAAAGCGGCCGCGGCGAGCGCTCGTACGATATTTACTCGCGCCTGCTCAAGGAACGCGTGATTTTCATGGTCGGGCCGGTGCATGACCAGATGGCCAACCTGATCGTTGCGCAGCTGCTGTTCCTCGAGAGCGAGAATCCGGACAAGGATATTTCGCTGTACATCAACTCGCCTGGCGGATCGGTGTCGGCCGGCCTGGCGATTTTCGATACGATGAACTTCATCAAGCCGGACGTGTCGACCTTGTGCACCGGGATGGCGGCCTCGATGGGCGCCTTCCTGCTGGCGGCCGGCGCCAAGGGCAAGCGTTTTTCGCTGCCGAACTCGCGCATCATGATTCACCAGCCGTCGGGCGGCTCGCAAGGGCAGGCGTCGGACATCGAGATCCAGGCGAAAGAAATCCTCTACCTGCGTGAGCGCCTGAACCATATTCTGGCCGAACGTACGGGCAAGACGATGGAACAGATCCACAAGGATACCGACCGCGACCGTTTCATGTCGGGCGAAGAAGCTGCCGAGTATGGCCTGATCGACAAAGTCCTTGCGAAGCGCGAATAAGTTGTCGGCGCGGTTCGTGACGGCGGGCGGCACACCGGATCAGTCCGGTTTGCACCAGCGCAGCCGTTACGTTCCTCTAAGCTGTTGCTGAAAGAACGCCCGGCGCTACAACGTTCGGGCGTTTCGTTTTTATTTCGGGTAGCATGCTGTTAGCGCGCACTCATGTTGCGCGTCTGTTCGCGTTACATTTATAGCAATTCAAGAGAAACCTGCCCCATGTCAGAAAAAAAATCCTCCAGCGGCGAAAAACTCCTCTACTGCTCGTTCTGCGGCAAGAGCCAGCACGAGGTGAAAAAGCTCATCGCAGGTCCATCCGTCTTCATTTGCGACGAATGCATCGACCTGTGTAACGACATCATCCGTGACGAGACCTCGAACGTCGAGACGGTGGCCGGCGCCAAGTCGGATCTGCCTACCCCGAACGAGATCAAGGAATTGCTCGATCAATACGTGATCGGCCAGCAAACGGCCAAGCGCATCCTGTCCGTTGCGGTTTACAACCATTACAAGCGTCTCAAGCACCTGGGCAAGAAGGACGAAGTCGAACTGGCAAAGAGCAACATCTTGCTGGTCGGTCCTACCGGTTCGGGCAAGACCCTGCTGGCCCAGACCCTGGCGCGCATGCTCAACGTGCCGTTCGTGATCGCCGACGCCACCACCCTGACCGAAGCCGGTTATGTGGGCGAAGACGTCGAGAACATCATCCAGAAGCTGCTGCAAAGCTGCAACTACGAAGTCGACAAGGCCCAGCGCGGCATCGTCTACATCGATGAGATCGACAAGATTTCGCGCAAATCCGACAATCCGTCGATTACCCGCGATGTCTCCGGCGAAGGCGTGCAGCAAGCGCTGCTCAAGCTGATCGAAGGCACCATGGCATCGGTGCCGCCACAAGGCGGGCGCAAGCATCCGAACCAGGATTTCGTCCAGATCGACACGACCAACATCATGTTCATCTGCGGCGGCGCGTTCGATGGCCTGGTCAAGATCATCCAGAACCGTTCCGAAAAGAGCGGCATCGGTTTCTCGGCCAGTGTCAAGAGCGAGTCCCAGCGCGCCAGCGCCGACGTATTGCTCGAAGCCGAACCGGAAGACCTGATCAAGTTCGGCCTGATCCCGGAACTGGTGGGCCGCCTGCCGGTGGTTGCCGCACTGTCCGAATTGACCGAGGAAGCGCTGATCCAGATTCTGATCGAGCCAAAGAATGCGTTGATTAAACAGTATTCCAAGTTGCTCGAAATGGAAGGCGCGGAACTGGAAATCCGTCCGGCCGCTTTGCACGCGATTGCCCGTAAGGCATTGGCGCGCAAGACCGGTGCGCGCGGTTTGCGTTCCATTCTTGAACATGCACTGCTCGATGTAATGTACGAATTGCCAAATCAGCAGAATGTCATCAAGGTCGTTATCGATGAAAATTCGATCACAAACGGCGCAAAACCTTTACTGATTTACAGCGAAAGCGCCAAGGCATCGGGCGAAAACTGAAATTCTGCGATGCGCGCGCAACAAAAGCATTGATTCCTGAATTCTTGGCGGTACAATTTACCTCAATAAAAGAATCAGGCTTCACTCGAAAAGCCACTCGCAGCGGAACCGCTGCGCGGTGGCTTTTTTATTTGATGTTCCGATAAAGTTTTTTTAGATTATTCCGGTTGTATTTGATTCAAGTTGATGAATACTCAAATAACTTGTAGAAATATTTTATCCGCCGGTCTTGTGTTTTGGCAGATAGTGCCAATATCGTCAACACGCTTTCTATAAGGTATGCCATGACAACTTCCAAATTAACCGAGCAAACGACGCTGCCCTTACTGCCGTTGCGCGACGTGGTCGTCTTCCCGCATATGGTGATCCCATTGTTCGTCGGCCGTCCTAAATCCATCAAGGCGCTGGAAGCGGCCATGGAACAGGGCAAGAGCATCATGCTGGCGGCCCAGAAAGCCGCAGCCAAAGACGAGCCCTCCGCGTCCGACATCTACGAAATCGGTTGCGTGGCCAACATTCTGCAAATGCTGAAGCTGCCCGATGGCACCGTCAAGGTGCTGGTCGAAGGCGCCCAGCGTGCGCGCATCAACCACATCAGCGATGCGCCGACGCACTTCATCGCCGACCTGACCCCGCTCAATTCGGAAATCGGCGACGATTCCGAAGTCGAGGCGATGCGCCGCGCGATCGTCCAGCAGTTCGACCAGTACGTCAAACTGAACAAAAAGATTCCTCCTGAAATCCTCGCTTCGCTGGCAGGGATCGACGACGCCGGCCGCCTGGCCGATACCGTCGCCGCCCATCTGCCGCTCAAGCTCGAGCAGAAACAGGTGATCCTCGAGATCTTCAATGTCGCCAAGCGTCTTGAGCATCTGCTCGGCCAGCTCGAAGGCGAGCTCGATATCCTGCAAGTGGAAAAACGCATCCGTGGCCGCGTCAAGCGCCAGATGGAAAAGTCGCAGCGCGAGTACTACCTGAACGAGCAGGTCAAGGCAATCCAGAAAGAACTGGGCGAGGGCGAAGATGGCGCCGATATCGACGAACTCGAGAAGAAAGTCATCGCCGCCAAGATGCCGAAGGAAGCGCTGGACAAGGCGACCAACGAACTCAAGAAGCTCAAGCTGATGTCGCCGATGTCGGCCGAAGCGACCGTGGTGCGCAACTACATCGACACCCTGGTCAATCTGCCGTGGAAGAAAAAGTCCAAGGTCAATAACGACCTGTCGAACGCCGAAAAAGTCCTCGAGGGCGATCACTATGGCCTCGACAAGGTCAAAGAACGCATTCTGGAATACCTCGCGGTCCAGCAACGCGTCGACAAACTGAAAGCACCGATCCTGTGCTTCGTCGGTCCTCCGGGCGTGGGTAAAACCTCGCTCGGTCAATCGATCGCCAAGGCCACCAACCGCAAGTTCGTGCGCATGGCCCTGGGTGGCGTGCGTGACGAGGCCGAGATCCGCGGCCACCGCCGCACGTATATCGGTTCGATGCCGGGCAAGGTGCTGCAATCGCTGGCGAAAGTCGGCGTGCGCAACCCGCTGTTCCTGCTCGATGAAATCGACAAGATGGGCGCGGACTTCCGCGGTGATCCATCCTCGGCCCTGCTCGAAGTGCTGGACCCGGAACAGAACCACACGTTCTCGGACCACTACATCGAAGTCGACTTCGATCTGTCGGATGTGATGTTCGTGGCGACCTCGAATTCGTTCAACATTCCGCCGGCGCTGCTCGACCGCATGGAAGTCATTCGCCTGTCCGGTTACACGGAAGATGAAAAGACCAGCATCGCCCAGCGTTACCTGCTGCCGAAGCAGATCAAGGCGAATGGCCTGAAGGAAGAAGAGATCGCCGTGGCCGAAGGCGCGATCCGCGACATCATCCGTTATTACACGCGGGAAGCCGGCGTGCGTTCGCTCGAGCGCGAAATCTCGAAGATCTGCCGCAAGGTCGTCAAGATGCTGTTGCTGAAAAAGGCCGATAAAAAGGTCATGGTCAACAACAAGAACATCGACAAGTTCCTGGGCGTGCGCCGTTACGACTTTGGCGTGGCCGAGAAAGAGAATCAGATCGGCCAGGTGGTCGGCCTTGCATGGACCGAAGTGGGCGGCGATTTGCTGACCATCGAGGCGGTGCAAATGCCGGGCAAGGGCGGCGTGATCCGCACCGGCACCCTGGGCGACGTGATGAAGGAATCGATCGAAGCGGCGCGCACCGTGGTGCGTTCGCGTGCCAACCGCCTCGGCATCAAGAATGACGTGTTCGAAAAAGCCGACATTCACATTCACGTGCCGGAAGGCGCCACGCCAAAAGATGGACCATCGGCCGGTATTGCGATGACCACCGCGCTGGTGTCGGTATTTACCGGGATTCCGGTCCGCGCCGATGTGGCGATGACCGGCGAGATTACCTTGCGCGGCGAAGTGCTGCCGATCGGTGGCCTCAAGGAAAAACTGCTGGCGGCGCATCGCGGCGGCATCAAGACCGTCCTGATTCCGGAGCAGAACGTCAAGGATCTGGCCGAGATTCCGGACAACGTGAAGAACAAGCTCGAAATCGTTCCGGTACGCTGGATCGACAAGGTGCTCGAAATCGCGCTGGAACGCATGCCGACGCCGGTGGTGGAAGTGCCGGCCGTGGCCGCCGTTGCCGCCACCGCCCAGGTGGACGGCGCGGCGCCCCAGACGGACGTCGTGAAACACTAATCTGCCACTACCGCAGTACAGAAGCAAGCGTCCTCGTGACGCTTGCTTTTTTTTCGGGTTGTATTTGGCTTGACAGGCCGGGGGACGGCTTGTTTAATATGCGCTGCGAATTTCCTTTCGCCGCAACTCTTAATGGGGCACAAGTGAACAAAACAGAATTGATCGAAGAAATCGCGAAGTCGGCGGACATTACCAAGGCCTCGGCCACGAGGGCGCTCGACGCCATGATCGATGCCGTCACCGCCAGTCTGCAGAAGAACGACAGCGTGACCCTGGTGGGCTTCGGCACCTTCTCGGTGGGCGAGCGCGCCGCGCGCACCGGCCGCAATCCGCGCACCAAGGAAGCGATCAAGATCGCGGCGGCGAAAGTTCCTAAATTTAAAGCTGGTAAAGCGCTAAAGGATGCAGTAAACTAATGTCCTTCGGTGAGGTGACAATCACCGGAAAATGTCGGAAGCACCTGGTGACACAGGTGCGCTTGCGGGGGTTTAGCTCAGTTGGTAGAGCAGCGCCCTTACAAGGCGCGGGTCGGGAGTTCGAGCCTCTCAGCCCCCACCAGAGCCTGGCATGTGGTACCCAGTGTTTTTTACGGGAGTGGTAGTTCAGTTGGTTAGAATACCGGCCTGTCACGTCGGGGGTCGCGGGTTCGAGTCCCGTCCGCTCCGCCAGTAAAAAATGCATGTTCGGATTTGAGGAGTGGTAGTTCAGTTGGTTAGAATGCCGGCCTGTCACGTCGGGGGTCGCGGGTTCGAGTCCCGTCCGCTCCGCCAATGAAGAATAAGAAGTGATGTTGTGGAGTGGTAGTTCAGTTG
>NZ_VVIW01000026.1 GCF_011682045.1 Massilia aquatica
GGGAAAAGAACCCAATTCACACCCACTTTTGAGGTCTGTAGCCTAGCTACAGACCGAGAAATGGGTGGGAAGTGGGACTTTTCTCCACCCGTTTCGGCCGACGAGCTTCTGCCGCGCAGGCTCCTAGGCGGTCGCCAGCTTAGTGCAGCGCGCCTTTGTCCGGCTGCACCAGAATGAAGGGATGCACCACCGAGGTCCACAGCACGGCATCGGCCTCGGTCCAGGCTTGCGCCTGTTCATCCGAGACTTTGCCGAGCTTGCCGTCGCCCATCCATTGGGCAATGGTGTCCTTGTCGTCGTGCGAGATGCGCACGGCCACGTCGACCAGGTCGAGCTCGGCGCTGACGAATACCACGCTGCCCTGGGCAAAGTGGCGTTGCAGTTCGGCCCACGGCAGGCGCGCGGTTTCGAGGTTGATTTTGGCGCGCAGTTCGGTATCGTTTTCAGGCTTGGTTTTCATGCAAATACTCAATAGTTCAGGTGATATGAAGCGTGCAAGACGATCGTTCAGACGATGTCGATGACGGGTGTGGGCGAACCCGACCAGGTGAGGCGGTAGACTTGCCCCTTGCGCACATTGCCCACCAGCGCAGGCCGGAAGCAGGCCAGGCAGGTGCCGGCGGGGCGCCGCACGCTGGGATAAATCACGCCCATCGACCCACTGTCGAGCAGTTGGGTAGCCAGGGTTTGCGACTCGATGTAACTGGTCGGGTCGAGGTACTTTACAAACGCATCCACGCCGCGAATATCGTGGAACGTGCTGGTAAAATCGGCAATCAGGGCTTGATACGTCACGCTGTCGTCGAAGCGGCCGATT
The DNA here is from genome assembly GCF_011682045.1 of Massilia aquatica. GTDB lineage: Bacteria > Pseudomonadota > Gammaproteobacteria > Burkholderiales > Burkholderiaceae_D > Telluria_A > Telluria_A aquatica. The sequence continues at coordinate 818 of NZ_VVIW01000026.1, forward strand.
TCCTGGTACTCCACGGTTTTGTGGAAGGTGATCTCGGCCAGGGCGGTTTCCGCCTCGAAAGCGCAGTACCACGCGCCGCGTTCGCCATCGTTGAAGCGGCTGCCTTCCGGACGCGGATAGGTGTAGGCGGCGTTGATGATGCGAAAATTCGGCACACCGAACACCAGTTCGTCGACGCCGATGCCGGGCAGGCTGCCGTACTCGCCGCGCAGGCGTTCGTTGGTGGCGTTGTCGATATCAAACAGGTCGCGCAAGACAGCGCCATTCTCGGCCAGCGGGCCGAGTACGGAGTCTTCCACGTCGGCAAAGCGCGATGGAATCAGGCGGCAGGTATCGAACTGCCGCAAGGTGGTGAGCTTGGGAATGACCGTCAAGTCACAGGCCTCCGCGGCGCGCGTCGAGCAGCTTGCGCACCGTTTGCATCGACAGCAGGCCGCCCGCCAGCATTTGCGACAGCGGCGTGCGGCCGGCGAAGATGGGATTGCTGTTGGGGAGGGTGATCCATTCGTCGGCGAGCTTGTCGCCGTACAGGATATGCAGGGCCTTGTAGATGCCGAGCAGGTAAGAAATGCGGGTGATGCGGTCGACTTCAAGCACGCGGTCGGGGTTCTTTTTCCACTCGTAATAGGTGGAGGATGACATGCCGCCGAGCAGTTCGCGGGCATCTTCGTCGCGCAGCTTCCAGGCGGTCATGAGGGCAAAAAAACCCTTGAGCGCGGACTTCGACAAGCGTTCCCGCTCCGCGCGTGCGTTCAGGTCGATGAGCACCGCCGGCTCGAAGCGACTCTTGGGATAGGCGAAAGCAAGGTTCATAGTGGGCTCCGGTTATGGAGTATTTATACTCTATTTTCATATCGTGTGCAAGCCAATCGCCATCAAAGAATTGCTGAGCCTGCGCAAACAACCGGTTCGGGCCGTTTTGACGGGCCGCGCAACCGGGCGTCGGCCTGATGGCGGGGATGGCGCTCGCGTTCCCAGTATATGATGCTGACTTTATATCAACAATGCGCTCTGGGTCGTTTTTCTTAAATGGATCGATGGAGATAACAGGCGCGCCACAGCAACGTACGGATCTTGAAAAATTGCTCGGCATCGATGTGGCATCGCTTGCCGGGAGCAGGAACGCAGCGCCTAGCGCGGGAGCATGACCCGGCTGTGCTGAGCCGGGCGTGCGGCGCATCGCCTTATGCCGGCTCGGCGTGTTCGACCAGCAGCTGCACCCGGGTCACGCCGTTATACTCGTTGGCGTCGAGCCGGAACGCCACGCGCGCGCGGTCGCCCACCGAGGCGGTGTGGCCGAACCAGATGGCGTCGTAGCGCTGGCCGTTGCGCTCCAGTTGCAGCTTGAGATGGCGTTCCTTCAAGATGCGCTGGCTGACCACGCGGAACTCGTCGCAGAACACCGGCGGCGCAAAGCCCTGGCCCCACACCTGGCCATCCATCAGGCCGATGAATTCGGTGGTGTAGTAAGCGTCTTCCAGCGGGCCGTCGGTTTCGATGATGCGTTCGAGCTGCTGGGTATTGAGCCAGGCGCGCCCGACTTCTTCGAAGGCCTTTGAGAACGCCTCGAAATCGTCGGCGCGGATAGTCAGGCCGGCCGCCATGGCGTGGCCGCCGAATTTGTCGATCAGGCTGGGCGCGCGTTTCGACACCAGGTCGAGCGCGTCGCGCAGGTGAAAGCCGGGAATCGAGCGCCCGGAACCCTTGATCCAGCCTTCCGCGCCGGGCGCAAAGGTGATCGTCGGGCGGAAGAATTTTTCTTTCAGGCGCGAGGCGACGATCCCGATCACGCCCTGGTGCCAGGATTCGTCGAACACGCTGATGGTGTTGCTGTCGGCCGGCTGGTAGTCGTCCAGGTACAGCAGGGCGGTATCTTGCATGTCGGCTTCGATCTCGCGCCGTTTCAGGTTGATTTCGTTGAGCTGCTGGGCGATGGCCCAGGCGCGTCCTTCGTCGTCGGTGACCAGGCACTCGATCCCGAGCGACATGTCTTCCAGGCGGCCGGCGGCATTGAGGCGCGGACCGAGCGCAAAACCGAGGTCGAACGGCGAGGCAGTGCGCGCTTCGCGTCCGGCTACCCGGAACAGCGCGGCCACGCCGGCGTGCATGCGGCCGGCGCGCATGCGCTTCAAACCCTGCGCCACCAAGATGCGGTTGTTCGAGTCGAGCCGCACCACATCGGCCACGGTGCCCAGGGCCACCAGGTCGAGCAGGCTGTCGAGCTTGGGCTGGGTCTGGGCATCGAACACGCCGCGCTTGCGCAGTTCGGCGCGCAGCGCCAGCAGCACGTAGAACACCACGCCCACGCCGGCCAGGTGCTTGCTGGGAAAGCCGCACTCGGGCTGGTTCGGATTGACGATCACGCGCGCCTCGGGCAGGGTGTCGCCCGGCAGGTGATGGTCGGTGACGACCACGTCGATGCCGCGCCGTTTCGCTTCGAGCACGCCGTCGATGCTGGCGATGCCGTTGTCGACCGTGATGATGATGTCCGGCGCCTTTTCGCGCGCGGTCAGTTCGACGATTTCGGGCGTGAGGCCGTAGCCGTACTCGAAGCGGTTGGGCACGATGAAGTCGACCGTGGCGCCCATGGCGCGCAAGCCGCGCAGGGCGACCGCGCAGGCGGTGGCGCCGTCGCAGTCGTAGTCGGCCACGATGGTCATTTTCTTTTGCGCCTTGATGGCGTCGGCCAGGAACACGGCGGCGGCGTCGATGTGGAGCAGGCCGGCGGGCGCCATCAGGCTGCCCAGTTCACTCGATAGTTCGCGCGCATCGGTCAGGCCGCGCGCGGCGTACAGGCGCGCGAGCACCGGGTGCACGCCAGTCTGGCGCAGCATTTCGGAAGTGCGGAAAGAGCAGGGGCGAGTCGTAATACGGGTCATGGCAGCAGTCTGTCTAAAGTCGGGCGGCGCCAGAAGGCGCGTTGCGAAAAGCGGGTGGTGGTCAAGGCGAGATGGCGCGTGCGGTGGCTCAGTAGCAGTTGCACCTGCTTGAGGCGGCCATCGATCAGCGCGGCCAGCGCCGGCGCAAACAGCGTTTGCTCGAGCCGGTGCATGTGCTGCAGCCAGCCGGCCCAGTCGGTGGCCAGGGCCGCTTCGGTCAGCGCGTCGCACAGCACGATCGCGTCGGTGCCCAGCGCATCGACCGGCGTGACTGGCGCCGCTTGCGGGTGCCCGGCCAGCGCCGCCATCCACGGCAGCGCGTCGCTGGTGGCGAGCAGTGAGGTATTCAGGCCGGCGCTGGCCGGGGCGGCGCCCCAGGGCCAGAACGAGTTGATGGCGGCCAGGCCGCGCGCTTCGCGTTCGGTATTGACCGGGTGTTCGAACCACAGCATCTGCACTTCGTTTTGCAGCATGCGGAAGGCGCGCGACGGCGCACCCTTGGGCATCCAGTCGGTCAGGTTCAGGCCGACGGCGGAATCGGGCGTCGATGTCTCCAGCGCGGCCCAGTCGTCGGCGCGCATGAACCAGGTGCCGGCGTCGCCGTACAGGAGCGTCTTGCCCGATTCGTCGAAGTAGGGTTTGGCCAGCTCGAACAGGGCGCGGCTGTGCGCCTCGGTCAGTTGCAGGCGGCGCATGTCGGCGATTAACAGGTGGCTGCGGGCGATCTGGGTGTGCGCGGGGTGGACGATGAACCAGGTGCCGTCCTGCTGCGCCAGGCCGTAGCCGCGCATGACGGCGCCGGCCAGCGCCAGGTTGCCATCGGCCGAGGCGCCCAGCGCTTGCGCCAGCCAGGCTTCGTGGGGCAGGGCGCGGATGTGATCGTCAACCGGCAGTTGCTGGCGCAACGCGCTGCGGCTGATGAGCGTGGCCAGGGCCGGGGCCTGCAATGCGCGGATCAGATCGGGGGCGAGCTCGGGAGGGGGCAGGGCGAACGGCAGGACAAGCGAAATTTGGGTCATCCAGCATTGTAGGACAAATTGGCAAAGCCGAAAATATGCGGGAGCGCGGCGAACGGACCCGTTGCGCCGGAAAACGCGCGCCTGGATGCGTGCGCGGCACGCTGCGCAGGCCGCCGTCTGGCTGCCGCTTTACTGTCGGGCGCGTCAAGCGCGCGCAGGGGGATCCGATCCGATGCTAGAATTTCTTCAATCTTGATTTCTTGACAAGGAGTTCATGTATGCCGATTCAAACGACATTGCGCGGACTGGGCCTGGGCCTTGGCCTTGCGCTGGCGGTAACGACCGGCGCGCTGGCCCAGGACAAAGGCGTCGGCGCGATTTCCGTGCAAAAGGACACGATTGAAGTGAGCGGCAACGGTCATCATCGTACCTTCCCCTGCAACGGGCGCAAGGTGCTGATCAACGGTTCCCAACATGTGCTCACATTTACCGGGGTGTGCTCCAGCGTCGAGATCGCCGGCGCGGAAAACAAGGTGGCGGTGCAAGTGGCCCCGGCCGGTACGCTGCTGGTGTCCGGCGTCGGTCAACAGGTGAACTGGCAGTCGGCCGGCGAGCCGGCTCAGGAAGTTTCCGGTGCTGATCACAAAATCGCCAGGATCGCATTGAAACCCTGAACGACCAGCAGGTCGAGCGGCGATGGGGGCCATGGGGGCCATGCGGCCATCATCGCCCTTGCATAAAACTTGCCAAATTTTTATCCATGAAATAATATTCAGCCACTTATTCTTTTGATAAAAGGGTCGCTATGTCGTTTCGTACACTGTCTACTTTCGGTTTTGCTGTGATTGCCGCTATCGGCGCATGCGGTGCCGCGCTCGCCGATGAGGACACTTCCGGTACCACCTCGTCGGGCAAGGACAAGATTGAAGTCAGCGGCAACGGGCATCAGCGCTCGTTCGCCTGCGATGGCCGCCGCGCCATCATCGAGGGTACCGATAACGTCATCACCTTCACGGGCGTATGCTCGGGGCTGGAAATTTCCGGCACCGGCAACTCGGTCACCATTGCGCTGGTCCCGAAAGCGCCCCTGAGCGTGGAAGGCGTCAACAACAGCGTGCGCTGGCAATCGAGCGCCGAGCCGAGGAAGAACGTCTCGGGCGTGAACAACCGCATCGTGAAGATTCGGCCGTAACCGAACCAGGCCGGCCACCGGCGCCGGCCCCGGCCGCCAGCCGGGAGCGGCAACGCCTGCCGGCCAGCGCCCTCGGCGCGCCGCCACACCCCGGCTTACGGGGGTGGCTCCGATACCGGCGTCATGTCGTCGAGCTCCACATCGCCGTACGTGAGCCCGATCGCTTCTTCATACCAGGTCTGGGTCAGCGCCAGGTGCTCGCGTTCTTCGTTCAGGGCGTAGGTGAAGCGCTCGACCATGTCAGCCAGGCCGTGTTCGTCGGCCAGCGCCACCAGTGTTTCCCAGCCTGCCTTGTCGCTTAGCTCTGCGGTGACGATGGCGTGCAGCGACTGCGCGATGGTGGTGCGCGGGTCGTTCAAGACCTGCACCAGGCCCATCGACTCCACACCCACCAGGTCGGCGCTCGGCGTTTGCGAGGTCGGGTCGCCGCCCAGCGATTCGATGGCGTCGGCCACCATCAGGAAATGGCGCGCCTCGTGGGCCCGGATCTGTTCCAGGTCGTCGATCGTCATGCTGATATCGCCCGTGAGCATGACTTCGCATTTGGTGATCAGCGCGTCGTACAGGCGCGTGCCGGTGCGCTCGAACGCCAGGCGCTCGCCCAGTTTGTCGAGCAGGATCTGCGGCCTGTCGCCCGTGAGCATGGACATGCCGACCGTGAGCGCGCCAGTCAGGGTGCCCGGCAGCGGGACCGAACCGAGTGCGTCGGCATTGGCGATGTAGTCGCTGCGCAGCTCGGCCAGGGCGATGTCGCCGACGCCATCATCGGTGGTGACGCTCGGTTCGAGCTCCTGCATTGCCTTGCTGTCGATCGGCGACATCTGGATGCCGGTGCGGTTCATGCCCATGTGTTCCTGTTGAACTGTACTCATGTCGATTCTCCTGTTACCACATGCGCTCAGGGCGCGTTAACGCCGGCGGCGGCCAGCATGCCTTTGCGATTGAGCTCGGTACCGGGCATCCATACGTAGCCGGCGGCGACCATCTCGCTGGGCGAACCGTCGGCGTTGACCATGGCCCGGTAGCTGAGCGAGAGCGGGCTTTCGAGCGCCCTGGCGACGAAGCGGGCGCCGTCGGTGCGCACGTCGACTTCGTCCATGAGGACCTTGCGCACGAAGTCGCGCTGGCTGCGCAGCGCGAGCGGATTGGCAAAGTCGCTGGTGACGATTTCGGCCGGATCGCGCCGCTCGAACTGCTTGAACGCCTCGCACGCCATGTGGAAATGCCCCAGTTCATAGTCGAGAAAGCGTTCCCAGATCGCGCGCAGGTGGTGATTGGTCTCCTGCTCGACGCAGCTGTAATAGTTGTAGCACTCGGCCGCCTCGTGCAGCAGCCATTGCTCGATCCACGATTCGGCCGGGTCGAGCATGGATTCGTACTGGGTCACGTGCTGTTCTTCGACGGAAGCGATTTCGGCGTACAGCTGGCGCGCCAGCGGGTCCGAGAACAGGGGGCCGATGTTCTGGTAGTAGTCGTGCGTCTGGTATTCGCTGGACACGATGGTCAGCGCGTTGATCTTGCTTAAAAAAGCGGCAGTGCGGGCATTGTACGGCTCGCGCAGCTCGTCTTCGGGCGCGCGATGGTGCTCGGACGTGGGCCGCCCGGGCAGGATGTCGGTGTAGCTTTGCAGGATATTGTTGGCGTCCTTGCCTTCGAGCCGGTCGAGCAGGGCCGCATAGCGGTACAGGTGGTCGAAGTCCTCAAGCAGGCCGAAGCGGTAGACCTGGGCCAGGTACGGGTCGGGCTCGCTCTGGGCGATGGCCGCCGTCACCTCGATGGCCACCTGTTCGTAGGCGACCGTGGTCTCCAGCGGAGAATGGTCGGCCGCGATCAGCCAGTTGACCAGGGTGGCCTGGTGCTGCTCGGTACGGCGCACCTTGGCCAGCGGCAGGCGCAGGTCGCGGTTGAAGCGGGCTGCCAGATGGCCGAAACGCAGCGCTTCGGTCTCGAGCCCGTTGATGAGAATGACCCGGATGCGCGTGAATGCGTCGTCGTCGAGCTTGCTGATCGGTTTTTGCACCATGTCGCGCCAGGTGAACCGCTGCTTGTCGATGTCCGTGCCTTTTGAATCGAAAAGACTGAATGCCATGATTTTCCTCCGTTCTGCGGTACTGAGTTGGAGTGCGCGGCGGGCATCAGGTTCAAGGTTTTTTTGTAAAAACCACAGTGGCAACGCGTGATTCAATTGTGACAACCCTGCCCGGGACGCGCTTTGTGTGGCAAACTGCGCACTTGCAATCAATCACTGCCGGGGCACATGAGCATCATCCACAATTTACCGTACGAATGGCTGGTCGGCCTGCGCTACACGCGCGCCGGCAAGCGTAGTGGCCGCAACAGCTTTATCTCGTTCATTTCCCTCATTTCCGTCTCCGGCATCGCCCTCGGCGTGGCAGCGCTGATTGTGGTGCTGTCGGTGATGAACGGCTTCCAGAAAGAAGTCACCGACCGCATGCTGTCGGTGCTGGCCCACATCGAGGTGTTCGACCCGCGCGGCACCATGCCCAACTGGCAGGCGGCGATGCAGGACGCGCTCAAGAATCCGGCCGTCAAGGGCGCCGCGCCATTCGTCGAAACCCAGGGCATGCTGCTGCGCGACGGCGTGATGCGCCCGGCCGTCATCCGCGGCATTTTGCCGGCCGAGGAACACAAGGTGTCCGATGCGGCGCGCCAGGTGCGCCAGGGCAGCCTGGCGGCGCTGGTTCCCGGCCAGTTCAATATCGTCATGGGTTACGCGCTGGCGCGTTCGCTCGGCATCGGCATCGGCGACAAGGTCACCATGCTGCTGGCGCAGGCCCAGACCACGCCGGCCGGCATGCTGCCGCGCACGCGCACCTTTACGCTGGTCGGGATTTTCGAGGCCGGCCATTACGAATACGACGCCACCTTCGCCTTCGTGCACCTGGAAGACGCGCAGAAGATGGAGCGGCTCGACGCTCCGTCGGGCCTGCGCCTGCGCATCGCCGACATGCACGCCGCGCCGGCCGTGGCGCAGGAACTCAAGGCCAGCATGCCGGGTGCCTTGCGCATCCGCGACTGGTCGGAGCAGAATGCCACCTGGTTCGCCGCCGTGCAGACCGAGAAGAAGATGATGTTCATCGTGCTGACCCTGATCATCGCGGTGGCCGCCTTCAACCTGATCGCCACGCTGGTGATGACGGTGACCGAGAAGCAGGCCGACATTGCCATCTTGCGCACGCTCGGCTCGTCGCCGCGCTCGATCATGAAGATCTTCATGATCCAGGGCGCGCTGGTGGGCCTGCTGGGAACCATGGCCGGGGTCGGCCTGGGCGTGCTGGTGGCGCTCAACATCGACGTCATCGTCCCGTTTATTGAACGTTTATTAGGAGTACAGTTTTTGCCCAAGGATATCTACCTGATCAGCGCCTTGCCGTCCGACCTGCGCTGGCCCGACGTGGCCAAGATCGGCGGCGTGGCCGTGCTGCTGTCGTTTGTCGCCACGCTCTACCCGAGCTACAGCGCCTCGCGCGTGAAACCTGCGGAGGCGCTGCGCTATGAGTGATGTGAACAATAATGCGGTCAACATCGGCGCCACCCCGGTCCTGTCGTGCCGGGGATTGGGCAAGACCTTCACCCAGGGCGCCTACTCGGTGCCGGTGCTGGCCAATGTGGACTTCAGCATCTATCGCGGCGAACGGGTGGCGATCGTGGGCGCCTCCGGTTCGGGCAAGTCGACCCTGCTGCACCTGCTGGGCGGACTCGATACGCCGACCACCGGTTCGGTGACCTTGCTGGGCAAGGACTTCGCCAGTTTGTCGGAATCGGCGCGCGGCGACCTGCGCAACGAGGCGCTCGGCTTCGTGTACCAGTTCCACCATTTGCTGCCGGAGTTTTCGGCGCTCGACAACGTCGCCATGCCGCTCCTGATCCGCCGCGAAAAGCGCGCACTGGCCGTCGACAAGGCGCGCGCCGGGCTCGAAAGAGTGGGTCTGGCCAAGCGCGTGGTGCACGTGCCGGGCGAATTGTCCGGCGGCGAACGCCAGCGCGTGGCCCTGGCGCGCGCGCTGGTCACCCAGCCTGGCTGCGTGCTGGCCGACGAACCGACCGGCAACCTCGATCACGCCACCGCGCAGCAGATTTTTGATCTGATGCTCGAACTGTCCAGGACCCTGGGCACGGCGTTCGTGATCGTCACCCACGATATCGAACTGGCGCGCCGCTGCGACCGCGTGCTGCGCCTGACCGAACACGGACTGCAGCCGGCCGAACTGTGACCATGTGGATCGACACCCACTGCCATCTGGACGCGCACGAATTCGGCGCCGGGTCGCTCGACGTGGCGCGCCGCGCAGGCGAGGGCGGGGTGGGAATGATCGTCATTCCGGCGGTCGAACGCGGCAATTTCGAGGTGGTGCGGCAGATGGCGGCTTCCGCGCCGAACGCCAGCTACGCGCTCGGCATTCATCCGATCTACGTGCCCAAGGCGACCGAAGACGATCTTGTGGCCCTGCGCGCGGCGGTGGAGTTGGCGATGGATGACCCGAATTTTGTCGCCATCGGCGAAATCGGGCTCGATTATTTCATTCCCATGCTGTGCGAGCCGGCCATGCGCGACAAGCAGGAACACTTTTTTCGCGCGCAGTTGCGCATCGCGCGCGACTTTGGGCTGCCGGTGCTGATGCACGTGCGCCGCTCGCAGGACCAGGTGCTCAAGCATGTGCGCCAGGTGCGGCCGGCGGGCGGCATCGCCCATGCGTTCAACGGCAGCTTCCAGCAGGCGCAGGTCTACATTGATCTGGGGTTCAAACTGGGGTTCGGCGGCGCCATGACGTTTACGCGCGCCTTGCAGATCCGGCGCTTGGCCACGACCTTGCCGCTGGAGGCCATCGTACTCGAAACCGATGCGCCCGATATTGCGCCGGCCTGGATACACCCGGGCCGCAACAGCCCGGAGCAGCTGCCGGCCATTGGCGCGGTGCTGGCCGAACTGCGCGGTCTTGAGGTGGACGAGGTGCGCGCGGCCACCTGCGCCAACGCGCTGGCCGCGCTGCCACGCCTGCCGCCGGGGTAGGCGGCCGTCAGATTCCCTGGCCGCCGGAAACTTCGATGCGCTGGGCGTTGACCCAGCGGTTATTCTCCGAGAGCAGGCTGGCGATCATCGGCCCGATGTCGTCCGGCAGACCAACCCGACCCAGCGCCGTCAGCGCCGCGAGGTTCTGGTTGATCTCGGCATTGTCACGCACCGCGCCACCGCCGAAGTCGGTTTCGATCGCGCCCGGCGCCACCGTATTGACGGCGATGCCACGCCCGCCCAACTCCTTCGCCATGTACCGGCTCAAGGTCTCGACGGCCGTCTTCACCGCCGCGTATGCGGCGTAACCCGGATAGGTCATGCGCGTCAGCCCGGACGACAGGTTGACGATGCGCCCGCCGTCGGCGATCAGCGGCAGCAGCGCCTGGGTGAGAAAGAACACGCCCTTGAAGTGCACGTCGACCAGGCGGTCGAACTGCGCTTCGCTGGTCTGTTCGATGAGTGCAAAGTCGCCATGGCCGGCGTTGTTGACCAAATGGTCGAAGCGTTCGCGCTGCCAGGTCTCGCGCAAAGCGCTGCGCAGTTGGTCGGCGAAGGGCGCGAAGGCGCCGATGCTGCCCATATCGAGCTGCAAGGCGACGGCTTTGCGTCCCATCGCCTCGATCTCGGCCACCACCGCGCGCGCTTCGTCCCCGCGCGACTGGTACGTAATGATCACGTCATTGCCGCTGCGGGCAATACTCAAGGCGGTGTTGCGTCCGAGCCCGCGGCTCGCGCCGGTGACGATGGCAATCTTGGTCATGCTGAACTCCTGCTGTGTGGGGGAAGTTCATGATAGGCCTCGGGCGCGCCGCCGGCCTAACCCGAACCTCGCGCTTGTTTGCCTGATCCTCCAAGTAGGGCCGGCGGCGCCGCGCAATCGGGTACGATTGCGCCATGACCGATACCTTGCTCACTCTGGTGCTCCGCTACCTGGACACCCATGCCGATGCCGATGGCCTGGCGCAAACGCCCATTGCGGGGCTGACCACGATCCGGTCTGCCGAACCGACCGGGATCCAGCACGGGATCGCCCGGCCGCTGGTGTGCCTGGTGCTCCAGGGCGCCAAGCAAGTGGCGATCGGCGAGAGCTGCGTCACGTACGCTGCGGGCGACTCGCTGCTCATCACCGCCGACGTGCCGATCATCAGCCAGATCGTCGTGGCGCCGTATACCTCGCTGGTGCTGGACCTGGACCCGGCGGTGCTGTTCGAACTGACAGCGCAGATGAGGACTTTAGCGCAGGGCGAGGGCGCCCGGGCCGAATCGACCGATGCCGAAGTGGCCGATACGGCGCTGCGCTTGATGCGCCTGCTGGAGCGGCCGGCGTCGGTGCCGGTGCTGCATGCGCAGCTGGTGCGGGAACTGCATTACTGGCTGCTGGCCGGGCGTCACGGGGCGGCGATTCGGCGGCTCGGTGGACCGGGCGGGCATGCCCAGCGCGTGGCGCGCGCGGTGACGCTGCTGCGGGCCGAGTATGCGCGGCCGCTGCCGGTGGAGCGCCTGGCCTCGGCGGCCGGGATGAGCGCGTCGTCGTTCCACCATCACTTTCGCGCGGCGACCTCGCTCTCGCCGCTGCAGTTCCAGAAGCATTTGCGGCTGATCGAGGCGCGCCGTCTGATGATGTCCGACGGCGTCTCGGCCAGCAGCGCGGCGTTTGCGGTCGGTTACGAGAGCGTGTCGCAGTTTACGCGCGAATATGGACGCATGTTCGGCTTGCCGCCGATGAAGGATGCGGCCGGGCGCATTCACGCATCCGGGGTAGATGAAGCCGTGCTATGATGGTTTTTCAAACAACGTTGAGATGTGGATATTCCTGCATTGATTCAGAAAGGAGCCGCCATGCCAGCAATCGCGCAATGGAAGTGGAGTACCTGCCTGCTGTTCGCCGTGTGCGTCGGCGCGGCCGCAAGCGAGCAGCCGATCGAACTGCGTACCATGAGCGGCGCCATCGCCGGAACATTGTCGCTCCCGAAGGCGTCCGGACCGGTTCCGGTTGCGCTGATCATTGCAGGTTCCGGCCCGACCGACCGCGACGGCAATGGTCCCGGCATGAAAAATGACAGCCTGCGCCTGCTGGCGCAAGGGCTGGCCGACGCCGGCGTGGCCAGCGTGCGCTTCGACAAGCGTGGCGTCGCCGCCAGCTTGGCGGCGGGTCCCAAAGAGGCTGACCTGCGCTTCGACACCTATATTCATGACGCCACGGCGTGGCTGGCGATGCTCAAGGCAGACAAGCGCTTCTCGCAGGTGAGCGTGGTCGGTCACAGCGAGGGCGCCCTGATCGGCATGCTGGCGGCCAAGGCCGGTGACGCCAGGGCGTATGTGTCGATTGCTGGCGTGGCGCGCGGCGCCGCGACCGTTCTGCGCGAGCAGTTGGCGACGGCCTTGCCGGCGCCGCTGGCCAGGGAGAGCGAGCGGATCCTGGTGGAGCTGGAGGCCGGGCGCGAGACCGCCAAGGTACCGGCCGAACTGGCCATGCTGTACCGGCCCAGTGTGCAGCCCTACATGATTTCCTGGTTCCGGTATGTCCCTGCGACAGCGATCAAGGACCTGAAGATGCCGGTCCTGCTGGTTCAGGGCAGCACCGATGTGCAGGTTCCGGTCAGCGAGGCCGAACTGCTGCACAAGGCAAAAGCGGATGCGCAACTGGTCGTGGTGAAGGGCATGAATCACGTCCTGAAAGAAGCACCGCCAGATAAGGCAAGCCAGACGCCGATGTACACCGATCCCAAGTATCCACTTGCGCCAGCCCTGGTGCCGGCCGTTGCCGGGTTTCTGAACAAGGTCGCCAAAGACTGATCCGCGCCAAGGTCCGGCGCGGGGTGCAATGGCATGCTGGGGGTTTGTCCACGCCTCCGGTGAGCCATGCGCGCTGCCATCCTCGGATTTGCCTGTGGTGCCGCCGTGCTGCAAGTCCAGGCAGCGCTGCCATCGGCGTCGACCATCTTCGCCTTTGCCGTTGTCGCTTTTCTGCTTTGCTTCCTGCGCGGTGTTTTCAGGATGGCCATGGCGGGCGCGTTTGCAGGGTTCTGCTGGGCGGCGCTGCTCGCCCACCTGGCGCTGGCGCCCGAACTGGCAAGGGCGGACGAGGGGCGTGACATCACGGTCGTTGGCACCATCGACAGCCTGCCGCACCGCTTCGGGCAGGGCGTGCGTTTCAATTTCAAGGTCGAACGGGTGCTGGACGAAGCGACCCGGGTGCCGCCACGCGTGTCGCTGTCATGGTATGCCGGCTACCGCGACGCGGTGCAGCCGGTGGCAGATGTGCAGCCCGGCGAGCGCTGGCAACTGCTCGTGCGCCTGCAACGCCCGCACGGTAACGCCAATCCGCACGGCTTCGATTACGAAGCATGGCTGCTGGAGCAGGGCGTGCGCGCCACCGGCTATGTGCGGCCGGCGGGCAAGAACAACAAGCGCCTGTACAGCTTCGTCTTCGGCTTTTCCAACCTGGTCGAGCATTGCCGCGCCACGCTGCGCGAACGCATCCTGCGCGCGCTGCCGGACAAGGAATACGCGGGCGTGATCGTGGCGCTGGTGGTCGGCGACCAGCGCTCGATCGGCCAGGCCGACTGGGATGTCTTCAACCGGACCGGAGTGGGGCATCTGATTTCGATCTCCGGCCTGCACATCACGATGGTGGCCGGACTGTTTGCCTCGCTCGCGTCGTTTCTGTGGCGCCGCTCCTTCTTCACTGGCGCCCAGCTGCCGCTGCGCATGCCGGCCCAGAAGGTCGCCGCGCTGACCTGCGCCGTGGTGGCGCTGGTGTACGTGCTGCTGGCCGGCTTTGGCGTGCCGGCGCAGCGCACCCTGTACATGCTGGCGGTGGTGGCCGCAGCGCTCTGGTTCGGCCGCCTCACGCAGGTGTCGCATGTGCTGTGCATGGCCCTGGGCGTGGTGGTCCTGATCGACCCGTGGGCGATCACCTCGCCCGGCTTCTGGCTCTCGTTCGGCGCGGTGGCGGCCATTTTGTACGCCACCACCGGCCGCACCGCCGTCAGCCAGCCGCGCTGGCTTGGCGCGCTGCTGGCGGGCGCGCACACGCAGTATGTGGTCACGCTGGCGCTGGTGCCCCTGACCATGCTGCTGTTCTCGCAGGTGTCGCTGGTCAGCCCCCTGGCCAATGCGCTGGCGATCCCGGTTGTCAGCTTCATCGTCACGCCGCTTGCGCTGGCCGGCTCCATGCTGCCGGCGCCACTATCTACCTTGCTGCTGGGCGTGGCGCATTACGCCGTGCAGGCGCTGGCCTGGGTACTGACCTGGTGCGCCGGGTCGCGCCTTGCGGTATGGAGCGCGCCGACCCCGGAGCCGTGGCTGTTCGCGTTCGCCGCCATCGGCACCGTGTGGATGCTGGCGCCGCGCGGCTGGCCGCATCGCTGGACCGGCCTGGCCGCATGGCTTCCGCTGCTGACCGCCCAGCCCACCCATCCGCCGCCGGGCGAGGTGAGGGTGACCGCGTTCGATGTAGGGCAGGGTATGGCGCTGCTGATCGAAACCAGCGGGCACCGGCTGCTGTACGATACCGGTCCCGCCTACACGCCGGAGTCGAACGGCGCCAACCGGGTGATCCTGCCGTACCTGAAGGCGCGCGGCATCGGCGTTCTGGATGGCGTGATCGTCAGCCACAGCGACATCGATCACGCCGGCGGCGCGCTCACCCTGCTCGATGCGATTGGCGTGGGCTGGGTGGCGTCGTCGCTGTGGTACGACCATCCGATCGTCAAGGCCGCGCCGCGTCACGTCCGCTGCGCCGGCGGGCAGGAATGGACTTGGGATGGCGTGCGCTTCGAGATGCTGCATCCGGCCATGGCGAGCTACAACGACCCTGGGCCTAAACCGAACGCGCGCGGCTGCGTGCTGCGCGTGACCGCCGGCGACAACGCGATCCTGCTGGCGGGCGACATCGAAGCGGCGCAGGAAGCGCAGCTGGTGGCCGGCTCGGCGCCGCTGCTGCGCGCCGATGTCCTGCTGGCGCCGCACCACGGCAGCGGTACGTCGTCGACCCCGGCCTTCCTGGCGGCGGTGCAGCCACGCCTGGTGCTGTTCCAGGTGGGCTATCGGAACCGCTATCGCCATCCCAAGAGGGAGGTAGTCGAGCGCTACGAAAAGCTGGGAGTCGAGCGCTTGCGCACGGATGAATCAGGGGCGATCACGCTCGATTCAGCGCGGGATTTCATCCCTGAACAATATCGGCTTGAACGTGCACGCTACTGGCACGGGCGCTGATTTGACTGCGCCCGCAGCAGGCGCTGTGCCTCGGACAGCTTGCCAGCGTTAGCGGCCAACATGCTTCCGCCGTCGCGTGACCGCTTCCTGGAAGCCGCCGACCAGGAGGTCGAAAATCCAAGCATGTTACGTCAAAGTTACTTACTCCTACAGTTACGAGCTGGTAAAGTCTCACTCGAAGGCTTAATAGCTTGGTCAGAGGCCTTCGGGGCTGAATGCAGCAACCTTATCCATTAGACGTGTGCCGGTTTCGTCATTTCGCTGTGGTGCTCAGCGCTTGCTAATTCTCCAGGAACCCGAAGATGAGTTTCAAATTTGACCTCATGCTAGTCACTTTCCTCGACTCCAAAACCGACCGATGCCTTTTGCTTGGAGACGTTGGACATGGCAAGAAAAGTCTAACATCGTTGAAAACCACCGCCGTCCGGTTGGAGCTGGATCTAAAGGACTACAAAGTGCTGATTCTTGTCGAAGGACCCAAGAATGGCGAAATACTGCCAAGTGACGAGAAAGATTTCGCCGACTTGAAGAAGCATGGTGCCGACGTAAGAGGGTGTGAAGACAATTTATCCTTGTGCACGTTAAAAGAAATAGAGGCATTTCAGGCGATCAAGTTTGAGTTAGCGAATGGTCCTGAAAGTATTTACAACAAAGCTCACGCTAAAAATAAATACAATCTCGAAAAACGCATCCTAGATGCGAATAAATCGTGGGAAATATTAATTGCAACGGAGAAGCTTAGGTATAAGAAGATAATTTTATGCTGCGGTACAAGTCATCTTCCTGCATTCGTTGGTAATAAATTTGAAAACGAACATCCTATACATCCGGGCCTGATGAACGCACCCAGCCTAAAAGCATCCCTTTGCGCCTTTACGGTTGAAGCATCTAACGACGGCGCTGGCTGGTATCGACCGGAGAAGTTGGAGGCTCCTGGAAGTTTTGCAAAAGTTCGGACCATTGAATAATAGTGAATCAGCGACGTCTTGTTTCACTCATTACTGGTAAAAGCGCACTCAACGGCCCGACCACAACTTGGCGGGCTCCTCGCCGGCGGCTAGAACTTGCAGGCGAGGTTGTGCGTGACATTTGTGCGCGGGAGAACATCGCGCCGGATCAGGTCGTACTGCATTCTGACAACGGAAGCCCGATGAATGGCGCGACTATGCTGGCCACGCTGCAGGCCTTGGGCGTGGTGCCGTCGTTCAGCCGACCGTCCGTCAGCAATGACAACCCGTTCTCGGAGTCGCTGTTCAAGACCTTGAAATACAGGCCGGCCTATCCACGCACGGCGTTCGCGAACTTGCTGGCTGCACGGCAGTGGGTTGGTGGCTTTGTTCATTGGTACAACCATGAGCACCGGCACAGCGCGATCCAGTTCGTGATGCCAGCACAGCGCTATGCCGGCCTGGACGAGGCGTTGCTGCGCAATCGTAACGCGGTATATCAGGCAGCAAGGGCAGCGCATCCAGAACGCTGGAGCGGCGATACGAGGAACTCGTGGCCAGTCACTATCGTTCACCTCAATCCGGAAAAGACCACCAGCAGTGCCGCCAAAGTAGAGGAAGACGTGCTGCTCAAAAAAGCGGCATAACAACTGATTCAGGCGACAACTAGCTTGACATCCACCGACCCCTGTCGCGCAGGTACGATCCGCGCAAGCTTGCTCCGCTCTGGTCATCATCGAGTACAAGCACGCGGCAACCAGGTTGCAAATGATCGCTCGTCCAGTTGTGGATTTCGTCGTAGCGCGACCAACCGCTACGCTTCGGCGTGGTCCACGCCTCGTGCATATTTTTCGCGACAAACTCGAGTTGGCAACGATCGAACACTTCCCGCATCTGATCGCATGTCAGATAGTGGGACCAGGATGAACTGATCACGTACTGCGCAGCGAACTCGCCGTGCAGCGCTGCCAGGTTTCGGCGCGCTTGCGCGCATAGCAGGCCGTCCCACAGTTCCGGCCAGTTGTCCAGATCACCGGATTTAAAGATGATCATCACCTGGTAGCTTGTGAATTCCCGGCTGATCGCCAGTACGTCGTCGACGTCGAGGAAGATTATTGGTTTCATGTACGATCTGATTAATCGGCAGCCAGCGTGTGCCAAACACAGATGGGTGCATTTGCTGTGATCGACCAACATAACACACGAGAACCGGCAACTTGGAAGTCGAATGTTACAACACATGAAAGGGACTCAATGAATACGGTCGATCTGCATGCCGCTATCGTGCCTGGCGAGGGCGCTGCGGGCTTTCAATTGGGAGTGCACCTGACGCAGGCGCGCTCCATCTTTGCGCGCGCGGTCCGTTGGGACAGCGCACACGGCGCCTTGCGCGAGGCTGTTGCGCAATGCGACGGCTGGCTGCAGGCGCCGGCGGCGTCGTACGGCGATCGACAGGGAGCGTCGTTCTATTATCAACGCGGCGCAGTCGAACTGCATTTTAACGACCAGGGCATGCTGGCGACGATTGCACTTTTCAAAGGCTATGCGGGCGCCCTGTTCGGAAAAGTTCGCATTGGCGATGAACTGGCCGCCGTGACCGGGTTTTGCGACGTGATCTTCGACGAAGACGAAGACATGCATTACCCGAAAGACAGCGCCATCACGGGCCTGGCCTTCGGCGCCGAATTCGAACCGCTGGCACGGGCGCCATCGCAGCGCATTTTCGGGATCTACATCTTCAGCCAGCCAGCGGCAGCGTGATCTCGACCCGCAGCCCGCCGCCTTCACGGTTGCTGGCCTTGATGGCGCCGCGATGGGCGTCGACCACACGCTGCGCGATCGCCAGCCCCAGGCCATGCCCGTCAACGTTATTGCTGGTCGCGTTCGAGCGGAAGAATGGCTGGAAGATCGACGCCAGGTCGGCCTGTGCCACGCCCGGCCCGCGGTCGCACACCGACAATTGCACCCGGTCGGCGTCGGCACTGACGCCGATCTCGATCACGCCGCCTTCGCCGCTATGCTTGATGGCGTTGCGGATCACGTTCTCCAGCGCGCTCCATAACAGGTCGGGCGCCCCGCGCACGGTGACAATCGCCTGACCCGACAGCGCAATGCGGCGCCCGCACTGCTCGGCCTCGAAGCGGGCGTCGGCCACGATGTCGTCGACCAGTTCCATGAATGCGATATCCTCGTAGCGCGGCAGCGCGTCCGGCACTTCCAGGCGCGACAAGGCCAGCAACTCTCCCACCAGCTTATCCATGCGCACGCTCTCGCGTTCGATGCGCTCCAGGGACGCGCGGATCTTGTCCGGCTGCTGGTGCGCCAGGCCGATGGCGGCCTGCAAGCGGGCCAGCGGCGAGCGCAGTTCGTGCGAGACGTCGTGCAGCAGGCGGCGCTGGCCGTCCATCAGGGTGCGCAACTGGCCGCTCATGCGGTCGAAATCGCGCCCCAGGTCATTGAGTTCATCGCCGCGCACCCCTTTGACTTCCGCAAAGCGCGGCGACAGGTCGCCGCCGGCGGCCGCTTCGAACGCGCCGCGCAAGGCCCGGATCGGGCGCGAAAAATACCACGCCAGCAGCGCCGCGAACAGCAGGCTGGCCAGCGTCGCGCCGGTCATGGTGATATACGGCAGCAGCTCCCGGTTCGGCGGCGACCGGCGCTGCCCACCCGGACGCGGGCCCGGGCCGAAGCCCTCCGGCGCCATCTGGCGCGGCCCCGCACCACCCGGTCCGCGCTGGTCCAGCCAGCGCACGAATACCAGGAAGCGCTCGCCGTCCGGCGCCGTCAGGGTGCGCACCACGTTCAGGCGAGCCGGATGCGCCAGCATGCGTTCGGCCTGGGCGCGCAGTGCGGGCGTTACGGTCCGTCCCAGCATCTCGCGCCCGTTCGCATCGATGACGAACATGCTGTGGCGCGTGGTGCCGCCCACCAGTTCGCGCAGCGCCGCGCTGCCGCCATGTTTGAGCGTGGCGGCCGCGCTGTCGATCATGAATTCGGCCGCTGGCCCGCTATCGATGCCGGTCGCGCGCGGCGAGTCGCCCGCCGCCTGCGTGCGCGCCTGGTCGCGCAGCCAGAAGACGGTACCCACGCCGATCGTCGCCGCCAGTTGCGCCAGCAGGATCGATAGAAAGAACTTCCAGAACAGGCGGCCCATACCCGGGCCTAGTCGCGAATGAGCTGGTAACCGAGGCGGTACACGGTTTGCAGGCAGGAGCGGCCGTCGGCCAGGGTGCCGAGCTTGTGCCGAAGGCTGCTCAGGTGGACGTCGATATTGCGGTCGAAACGCGCCATCGGCCGTCCCAGGCCTTGTTCGGACAGGTCGTTTTTGCTGACCGGGCGCCCCGCGTTGCGCGCCAGGACTTCGAGCAGGTTGAATTCGGTGCTGGTCAGTTCCAGCGCGGCGCCGTCCCAGCTGGCGCGGCGCTGGGCCGGCTGCATCGACAGCTTGCCGACGTTGATGGTGACGCCGTCGCCATCGCCGCGCGGGGCGTTGGTGCGGCGCAGGATGGCGCGGATGCGCGCAGTCAGTTCGCGCGGGGTGCATGGCTTGGTCACGTAATCGTCCGCGCCCAGTTCCAGGCCGAGAATGCGGTCGGTGTCGTCGCCGCGCCCGGTCAGCATGAGCACCGGCATGTGGCTGCGGGCACGGATGCGGCGCAGCGTCTCGAGGCCATTCATATGCGGCATCATCACGTCGAGCACCGCGATGGCGCTGCTGCCGGACAGCGCCTCGCGCGCGCCGGCCTCGCCGTCATGCGCGCAGCTGACGCGAAATCCTTCCTGCTCCAGGTATTCGCGGAACATACCGACGAGTTCAACGTCGTCATCGATTAAGAGCACTTGGTTCATGCAGCCATCATAGCAAAGCGGGGCGCCACGGTCACCGGCGGGGGCAAGGCCTTTACCCGCTTTTACAAGTCCCTGACACCGTTTTACATATCGTCCTCGCACAATGGACTCCTTCGTAACCCACCGACAGGAACCACCATGAAACACCTTCATCTTCGCGCACTTGCCCTCCTGTTAAGCAGCTCCTGTCTGGGCGCGATTGCCGCACCGGGGGAGGGGCACATGCCGCCTCCGGGTCCGCCGATCGGCGCCCATGGCCCGCACCAGCACGGACCGGGCTTCGCCCACGGCGTCGACCTGAGCGACGCCCAGGAAGACAAGGTCTTCGCCATCATGCATGCACAGGAACCGAAGCGGCGCGAGTACACCCGCGCCTTGCAGGGTGCGCACGAGTCATTGCGCGCCCTGGGCGGCGCCGAGCAGTTCGACGATGCGAAGGCGGCGTCGCTGGCGCAGGCGGCCGGCACGGCGCTGACCGCACTGACCCTGCTGGAGGCGCGCACCGACGCCCAGTTGCGCGCCGTACTCACGCCGGAGCAGCGCAAGCAGTCGCTGGACAATCGTCCACGCCGCGAGCAGCGCCGGGCCGGTCGGCACGCTGATTGACGCCAGCTGGCGCCGGGGCTGCGTGGCCACGCTGACAGTAGGGGTTTCCCTCTAAAGCTGCACGGCAGGCCGGGAAATCGTCTTACAATCGAAAAATGACGACACCGATCCTGCATTTCTCACACGGTAACAGCTTCCCGGCCGGCAGCTACGCCAAGTTCCTCGACCAGCTGCGCATGGACTTCGATATCCGCGCGGTCGACATGTACGGCCACGATCCGGCCTATCCGGTCAGCGACGGCTGGCCCAAGCTGGTCGAGCACCTGATCGCCGCGCTCGAGAGCTACGGCGAGCCGGCGATCCTGGTCGGCCACTCGCTGGGCGGCATGTTGAGCATGATGGCGGCGCGCGAGCGTCCGGACCTGGTGCGCTGCGTGGTCATGCTCGATTCGCCCGTGGTGGCGGGGTGGCGCGCCATGCTGCTGCGGGTGGCGAAGAAGAAGCAGAGCTGGAGCGACTACTTCTCGCCGGCCCGCCTGTCGCGCCGGCGCCGCAATGTGTGGCCGAGCGTGCAGGCGGCCTACGACCATTTCATCTCCAAGCCGGTGTTCGCCAGCTGGGCGCCCGGCGTGCTGCACGACTACCTGGAACACGGTCTGGAGCCGCACCCGGACGGCGTGCAGCTGCGTTTTTCGCGCGAGGTGGAAACCGAAATTTACCGCGGCCTGCCGCACCACCTGGGCAGCTTGATGGACAAAGGCTACCCGGTGCCGATCGGCTTCATCGCCGGCACGGAATCGGTGGAGCTGCGCCAGGCCGGCCTGGACGCCACGCGCAAGCTGGTGGGCGATAATTTTGCCGAGATCCCCGGCGGCCATCTGTTCCCGATGGAGTCGCCCGAGCTGGCGGGGCGCCTGACGCGCGAGATGATCGCCCGCTTGCTGGCGCAGCGCCGGGGATAAGCGCTCGGCCAGGGCCGCAGCCAGGGGATTTTCGCGTAAAATCGCGGGAAATCCCCTATCCTTTCTTCTGGAACGACACGTATGAGCATTAAATCCGATAAATGGATCCGCAAGATGGCGGCCGACACGGGCATGATCGAGCCTTTTGAACCGGGCCAGATCAAGGAGCACGACGGCCAGCGCATCGTTTCGTACGGTACCTCGAGCTACGGCTACGATATCCGCTGCGCCGACGAGTTCAAGCTGTTCACCAATATTAATACCACCATCGTCGACCCGAAGAACTTCGACGAGAACAATTTCGTCGACGTCTCCGGCAAGGGCTTCTGCATCATTCCGCCCAATTCGTTCGCGCTGGCGCGCACCGTGGAGTACTTCCGCATCCCGCGCAACGTGCTTACCATCTGCCTGGGCAAGTCGACCTACGCGCGCTGCGGCATCATCGTCAACGTCACCCCGTTCGAGCCGGAATGGGAAGGCTTCGTGACGCTGGAGTTTTCCAATACCACGCCGCTGCCGGCCAAGATCTACGCCAACGAAGGCGTGGCGCAGGTGCTGTTCTTCGAGTCCGACGAAGTGTGCGAAGTGTCATACAAGGACCGTGGCGGCAAATACCAGGGCCAGGTCGGCGTGACCCTGCCGAAAGCCTGAGCATGGCGTAACAAGCCGCATGCATGAAAAAAGGAACCCGCGGGTTCCTTTTTTGTTACGGACAGGGGGCGCCGGCGCCCCCTGAAGGCGATGCTTACTGGCGCACGCAGTCGACAAAATAACCGCGCTTGCCGTCCACTTCGCGCTTGACCAGGCCGTGCACGTCGGTCTCGAAGCCGGGGAAGCGCTCGTTGAAGTCGCGCGCGAAGCGCAGGTAGTCGACGATGGTCTTGTTGAAACGCTCGCCCGGGATCAGGAGCGGAATGCCCGGCGGGTAAGGCGTCAGCAGAATCGCCGTGATGCGGCCTTCCAGTTCCTCGATCGCGACGCGGTCGATTTCGCGGTGCGCCATCTTGGCAAAGGCGTCGGACGGCTTCATCGCCGGGATCATGTCGGACAAATACATCTCGGTGGTCAGGCGCGCCACGTCGTACGTCTTGTAGAAGTCGTGGATCTGCTGGCACAGGTCGCGCAGGCCCATCGCTTCGTAGCGCGGATTGGCCGCCGCGAACTCCGGCAGGATGCGCCACATCGGCTGGTTCTTGTCGTAGTCGTCCTTGAACTGCTGCAGCGCCGTAACCAGCGTGTTCCAGCGGCCCTTGGTGATCCCGATGGTGAACATGATGAAGAACGAGTACAGCCCGCACTTCTCGATGATCACGCCGTGTTCGGCCAGGTACTTGGTGACGATCGACGCAGGAATGCCGGACTCGCCAAACACGCCGTCGAGCGACAGGCCAGGAGTGACCACGGTGGCCTTGATCGGGTCGAGCATGTTGAAGCCGGGGGCAAGGTTGCCGAAACCGTGCCAGTCGTCTTCGGCGCGGATCATCCAGTCGTCCTGGGTGCCGATGCCTTCTTCCGAGAAGGTGTCCGGGCCCCAGACCTGGAACCACCAGTCGTTGCCGAATTCGGCGTCGACTTTTTTCATGGCGCGGCGGAAGTCGAGCGCTTCGAAGATCGATTCTTCGACCAGCGCGGTGCCGCCCGGCGCTTCCATCATGGCTGCGGCGACGTCGCACGAGGCGATGATCGAATACTGGGGCGAGGTCGAGGTGTGCATCAGGTAGGCCTCGTTGAAGGCATCCTGGTCCAGCTTGACCGTTTCCGACTCGCGCACCAGTACTTGCGAAGCCTGCGACAGGCCCGCGAGCAGCTTGTGGGTCGACTGGGTCGAGAAGATCATCGACTCCTTGGCGCGCGGACGGTCCTTGCCGATCGCGTGCATGTTCTTGTAGAAGTCGTGGAAGGTCGCATGCGGCAGCCACGCTTCGTCGAAGTGCAGGGTGTCGATCTTACCGTCCAACATTTCGCGCAAGGTCTCGACGTTGTACACCACGCCGTCGTAGGTCGACTGGGTGATGGTCAGGATGCGCGGCTTCTTGTTGACGGCCTGGCGCGCGAACGGATTGGCTTCGATCTTGCGGGCGATCGATTCGGGTGTGAATTCTTCCAGCGGAATCGGGCCGATGATGCCGAGGTGGTTCCGGGTCGGCATCAGGAACACCGGAATCGCGCCGCACATGATGATCGAGTGCAGGATCGACTTGTGGCAGTTGCGGTCGACCACGACGATGTCGCCCGGGGCGACGGTCGAGTGCCACACCATCTTGTTCGAGGTCGAGGTGCCGTTGGTGACGAAGTAGCAGTGGTCGGCGTTGAAGATGCGCGCGGCGTTGCGCTCGGACTTGGCGACCGGGCCGGTGTGGTCGAGCAGCTGGCCGAGTTCTTCGACGGCGTTGCAGACGTCGGCGCGCAGCATGTTCTCGCCGAAGAACTGGTGGAACATCTGGCCGATCGGCGACTTGAGAAAAGCCACGCCGCCCGAGTGGCCGGGGCAGTGCCAGGAGTAGGAACCATCGTTGGCATAGTTGACCAGCGCGCGGAAAAACGGCGGCGCCAGGCCGTCCAGATAGGACTTGGCTTCGCGGATGATGTGGCGCGCCACGAATTCGGGCGTGTCCTCGAACATGTGGATGAAGCCGTGCAGTTCGCGCAGGATGTCGTTCGGGATGTGGCGCGAGGTGCGCGTTTCGCCGTAGATGTAGATCGGGATGTCCGAATTCTTGTGGCGGATTTCCTTGACGAAGGCGCGCAGCGCGATCAGGGCCGAATCGGTGTCTTCGATCGATCCGGTGCCGAATTCCTCGTCATCGATCGAGAGCACGAAGGCCGAGGCGCGCGACTGCTGCTGCGCGAACTGCGACAGGTCGCCGTAGCTGGTCACGCCAAGCACCTCCATGCCCTCTTTTTCCATCGCCTCGGCGAGCGCGCGGATACCGAGCCCGGAGGTGTTCTCGGAACGAAAATCCTCGTCGATAATGACGATTGGGAAACGAAATTTCATGGACAGCTCCAAAGCGAAGCGCCGTGAGGATGTCCACGCCTGTGCGGGACGCCGCTCACGGCACCGGTCAAAAAAAGAAGAAGCGGATTTTCGCAGAAATGGCGGCAATCCGGTGAAAAAACTTTTGCTAGATTAACTACAAGCGGGCCGTAGTGTCGCACACTATGGCCGCCATGGTGGCGGCGCCGCGAACGCGTGCGTACCAACGGGCCGCCAGGCCCCCTTAAACCGCTTTTGTATACGTCACGAAGGCGTAGTCGAAGCCGTTGGCATCCGAGCGGTGCGCTTCGCGCGCGCTCTCGGTCCATTCCGCCGGATCGAGTGGCGGGAAGAACGCGTCGCAATCGAAGGTGGCCGCGATCTCGGTGACGATCACGGTCTGCGCCAGCGCCAGGGTCTGCGCGTAAATCTGGGCGCCGCCGATCACGAAGGCCGGCGCAGCGTCCGCCAGCGCAATCGCGTGCGGCACCGACAAGGCGCGTTCGACGCCCTCGCGCTGCCAGTCCATATCGGTGGTGACGACGATATTGCGCCGGTTCGGCAGCGGGCGGCCGATCGAGTCGAAGGTCTTGCGGCCCATGATGATCGGGTGGCCCGTGGTCAGGCGCTTGAAGTGCGCCAGGTCTTCCGGCAGGCGCCAGGGCAGGGTGTTGTCGATGCCGATGCCGCGCGCGGCGTCCATCGCGACGATGAGAGTCAGTGTGCTCATAAAGCTTGAGTATTCCAAACAGATCAGAAGGTCGCCATTATGGTCCAAAACAGCCGATTCGCGCCATGCGGCAGCCCGGTACAGTGTGTCAGCATTGTGAACTCGCCGTTTTGAAAGTAACCAAATGTCACACATCCTCACGGTTGTGTTGCCTGTATATCCTTAATTTCAAAGGGGAAATTGACTAAGTAAAAACTAAGTGTTGGGTTAAAACGTCAAATCATCATTTCTCTGTGGCAACTTCGTTGATTGCTGTATTGTCTTCCAACGCCTGCAATAAGGCAGCTTGTATTAGCGATTTTTCTTGTCGATATCCCAAGAAAGCCTTGCTAGAGCCTGCCGCGCTTGCCTTACGTCTTGGAGAACCGATGAAGCACCCACTCAGTAACAGCAGCAGCGCAGGTCCGCGCGCCACCCTGGCCCTGGCGGACGGCACGCTGTTCGAAGGCCGCGCCATCGGCGCGACCGGCCACACCAGCGGCGAAGTGGTGTTCAACACCGCCATGACCGGCTACCAGGAAGTGCTGACCGATCCGAGCTACACGCGCCAGATCGTCACGCTCACCTATCCGCACATCGGCAATACCGGCATCAACAGCGAAGATGGCGAGTCGGCCCGGGTGCAGGCCGCCGGCCTGATTATCCGCGACCTGCCTTTGCTGGCCTCGAATTTCCGCTCGACCCAAAGCCTGTCCGATTACCTGGTACGGCAGAACGTGGTGGCCATTGCCGATATCGACACCCGCAAGCTCACCCGCAAGCTCACCCGCCTGCTGCGCGAAAAGGGCGCGCAGAACGGCGCCATTGTCGTCGGCGCTGAACCCGGCCAGGCGCTGGCGCTGGCGCGCGCCTTTCCCGGCCTCGATGGCATGGACCTGGCGCGCGTGGTCTCCACAGCGGCGCCATACGAATGGATCGAGGGCCCGTGGCAGCTCGGCGCCGGCTTTCCCGCGCAGAGCGCGCCGCACCTGCACGTAGTCGCCTACGACTACGGCGTGAAAACCAATATCCTGCGCATGCTGGCCGGGCGCGGCTGCCGCATCACGGTGCTGCCGGCGCAAGCGGGCGCGCAGGACGCGCTGGCGCTGAACCCGGACGGCATCTTCCTGTCGAATGGCCCGGGCGACCCGCAAGCCTGCGGCTACGCCATCGAGGCGGCGCGCACCCTGATCGACAGCGGCACGCCGGTGTTCGGGATCTGCCTCGGGCACCAGATCATGGCGCTGGCCTCGGGCGCGCGCACGGTCAAGATGAAATTCGGCCACCGCGGCGCCAATCACCCGGTGCAGGAACTTGCCAGCGGCAAGGTGGCGATCACGTCGCAGAACCATGGCTTCGCGGTCGATGCCGCCACCTTTCCGGCCAATTGCCGGGTTACCCATGTGTCGCTGTTCGACGGCACCCTGCAGGGTTTCGAACGCGTGGACAGGCCGGCCTTCTGCTTCCAGGGCCACCCCGAAGCTTCCCCCGGCCCGCACGACCTGGCCTACCTGTTCGACCGTTTTGTCACCCTGATGGAAAGTAGTAAACATGCCTAAGCGCTCAGATATCCGCAGCATCCTGATTATCGGCGCCGGCCCGATCGTGATCGGCCAGGCCTGCGAGTTCGATTATTCCGGGGCCCAGGCCTGCAAGGCGCTGCGCGAGGAGGGCTACCGGGTCATTCTCGTCAACAGCAACCCGGCCACCATCATGACCGATCCCGAGATGGCCGACGCCACCTACATCGAGCCGATCGCCTGGGAGGTCGTGGCGCGCATCATCGCCAAAGAGCGCCCGGACGCCATCCTGCCGACCATGGGCGGGCAGACCGCGCTCAATTGCGCGCTCGACCTGCACCGCCATGGCGTGCTGGCCGAATTCGGGGTCGAATTGATCGGCGCCACCCCCGAAGCGATCGACAAGGCCGAAGACCGTGCCAAGTTCAAGGCCGCCATGACCAGCATTGGCCTGGCTTCGGCGCGTTCCGGCGTGGCGCACAGCATGGCCGAAGCCTGGGAAGCTCAGGCGGCGCTTGGTTTCCCGGTGGTGATCCGGCCGTCGTTCACCATGGGCGGCAGCGGCGGCGGCATCGCCTGCGACGCCGCGCAGTTCCACACCATCTGCCAGCGTGGGCTGGAACTGTCGCCCACCAACGAACTGCTGATCGAAGAATCGCTGCTCGGGTGGAAGGAGTTCGAGATGGAAGTCGTGCGCGACAAGCTTGATAACTGCATCATCGTCTGCTCCATCGAAAACCTGGACCCGATGGGTGTGCACACGGGCGACTCCATCACGGTGGCGCCCGCGCAGACATTGACCGACAAGGAATACCAGATCATGCGTAACGCCTCGCTGGCGGTGCTGCGCGAAGTGGGCGTGGACACGGGCGGCTCGAACGTGCAGTTCGCGGTCAATCCGCAAGACGGGCGCCTGATCGTCATCGAAATGAATCCGCGAGTCTCGCGCTCGTCGGCCTTGGCCAGCAAGGCGACCGGGTTTCCGATCGCCCGCGTGGCGGCCAAGCTGGCGGTCGGTTTCACCTTGGACGAACTGCGCAACGAGATCACCGGCGGCGCCATGCCGGCCTCGTTCGAGCCGTCGATCGACTACGTGGTCACCAAGATCCCGCGCTTCGCCTTTGAAAAATTCCCCGGCGCCGACGAACACCTGACGACACAAATGAAGTCCGTCGGCGAAGTCATGGCGATCGGGCGCACCTTCCAGGAGTCGTTCCAGAAGGCCCTGCGCGGTCTTGACATTGGCGTCGACGGGGTGCGCCGCGACGGCATGCACACCGGGCGCGCCGTCATCGAAGAAGAACTGCGCAAACCGGGGCCGGACCGCATCTGGTACGTGGGCGAAGCCTTCGCCCGGGGTTTCACCCAGGACGAGGTGCATGCCTGCAGCGCGATCGACCCGTGGTTCCTGGCGCAAATCCAGGACCTGGTCGAGATCGAGCTGTGGATCGAACAGCAAACCCTGGCCGCGCTGGATAAACCGGTGATGTACCGCCTCAAGCAGCAGGGCTTCGGCGACCGCCGCCTGGCCGCGCTGCTGGGCGCGAGCGAGCAGGCGGTGCGCGCGGCGCGCCACGCGCTCGGCGTGCGGCCCGTGTACAAGCGGGTCGATACCTGCGCAGCCGAATTTGCCACCAGTACCGCCTATCTGTACTCGACCTACGACGAACAATGCGAAGCGGCGCCCAGCGCGCGCAGCAAGATGATGGTGCTCGGCGGTGGCCCCAACCGCATCGGCCAGGGCATCGAGTTCGACTACTGCTGCGTGCACGCGGCCATGGCCCTGCGCGAAGATGGCTACGAAACCATCATGGTCAACTGCAATCCCGAAACCGTATCGACCGACTTCGATACCTCCGACCGCCTGTACTTTGAACCGGTGACCCTGGAAGACGTGCTGGAAATCGTCGCCCTCGAACAGCCGGCCGGCGTGATCGTGCAGTACGGCGGCCAGACCCCATTGCGGCTGGCACTGGCGCTGGAGGCGGCCGGCGTGCCCGTGATCGGCACCTCGCCCGACATGATCGACGCCGCCGAAGACCGCGAGCGCTTCCAGCAATTCCTGCAACAGCTCGACCTGCGCCAGCCGCAGAACCGCACCGCGCGCACCGAGCCCGAGGCGGTGCGCCTGGCCGGCGAGATCGGCTATCCGCTGGTGGTGCGCCCCTCGTATGTGCTGGGCGGGCGCGCGATGGAGATCGTGCACGAGCAGGCCGACCTGGAACGCTACATGCGCGAGGCGGTCAAGGTCTCGCCCGATTCACCGGTGCTGCTGGACCGCTTCCTGAACGACGCCATCGAAGTCGACGTCGACTGCATCTGCGATGGCGAACGCACGCTCATCGGCGGCGTGATGGAGCATATCGAGCAGGCCGGCATTCACTCGGGCGACTCGGCCTGCTCGCTGCCGCCGCATACGCTGGGCGACGCCACGGTGCGCGAGATCAAGCGCCAGACCGCGCTGATGGCCAAGCAGCTGAACGTGGTGGGCCTGATGAACGTGCAGTTCGCGGTCCAGCAAAAACGGGTGGACGCGCGCGTGCACGATGTGGTGTATGTACTCGAAGTGAACCCGCGCGCCTCGCGCACGGTGCCGTTCGTGTCCAAGGCCACCGGCCTGCAACTGGCAAAAATCGCCGCGCGCTGCATGGCCGGGCAGTCGCTGGCCAGCCAGGGCGTGTTCGATGAGGCGGTGCCTCCGTGCTTCAGTGTCAAGGAAGCTGTATTCCCGTTCGCCAAATTCCCCGGCGTGGACACCATCCTCAGTCCCGAAATGAAGTCGACCGGGGAAGTGATGGGCGTCGGCCCGACCTTCGGCGAGGCTTACTTCAAGGCCCAGCTGGGCGCCTCGGTCAAGGTGCCGCGCGACGGCCTGGTGTACCTGCGTGTCAAGCGCGGCGACCAGGCGCGCACGGTCGCGCTGGCGCGCCGGCTTCTCGGCGCCGGCTTTACCCTGTGCGCCAGCCTGGTGACGGCAAGCGTGGTGCGGGCCGCCGGCATGGAGGTCGAAGAGATCGACGAAGCCGCCATCCTGGAACGCCTGGCCGCGCGCCGGATCGCCATGATGGTCCTCACCGTCGACGAGAAACGCAGCGCCGTGGTGGCCTCGCGGCCACTGCGCATCGCCGCGCTGGCCGCCGGCACGGTGGTCTGCACCACCATCGCCGCCGCCGAATCCATGTTCGAAGCGACCCTCCATGCCGACAGCTACGGGCTGCAATCGCTGCAGGAACTGCGCGCCAGGCCGGTCGCGGCTCCACCGGCGCCGCACGCGCGCCCGGTTCCTGGCGCGGCCGACCTGGCGGCGGCGTCCATCGCCTTGCCCGAACGGCGCGCCGGTGCGCGCGAACTGGCGGCCGGCGAAACGCCGCTCAAGCTGTTCATCCGCCAGCCGTTCACCGAATCGGACGCCGGGCAGCAGCGCCTGATCGGCGACATCATGGCCCTGATCGACAGCGCCAACGGCCTGCCGCACCCGTTCGACTACCTGACCGGCACCCGCGCCGAAAGCGCGGACACCTTCAAGAAGTCGTTCGAGCGCGATTTTCACCTGCCGTTCACGCCCAAGAACTTCCGCGACCACCGCCTTGGCCTGCTCGACCATGCCGACGCGGTCGTCAACATCCGGGTCGGGATGAGCGAGAGCAGCGCTTTCGAGCTCGGTTACCACATCTTCAAGGGCCGCTGCACACCGGTGCTGTTCCTGGTGTGGAAGCACGCGCCGATCAAGACCACCCTGATCCGCGAACTGCAGGACCTGTGCGACGTCAGCTATCTCGAGTTCGAGCATGTGGACGAACTGCGCAAAGGCATTCACGCATTTTTCAGCACCATCCGGCGCAGCACCAGCAACGCCACCCTACACAGTCACAAGGAGTAAAGCATGTTCGCCAATCTGAAAATCCGGACACTCGTCATCGGTGTCCTCGGCTTCCTCATCGTCCTGATGGTCACCATCGGCGCCATGGGCATCTACAGCGGCCGCCACGCGGTCGGCCTGGTACGCGACGTTACCGTCGAAGACCAGCGCAACATCACGGTGCAGACGGCCGTGCGTCTTGAAATGGAACTCAATCGCAGCCAGATCCTGCAGGCGCTCCAGCACAATCCGGCGCTCTCGTGGGCGCAGCTGCACGACCACCCGCTGGCGGTCCACTTCGACCAGATCGATGCGATCGCCGGCCGCACCGCCAAGCGCTGGGAAGAATACATCGCCGCGGTCAAGACGCCGGAAGAAAAGCGCCTGGCCGAAGAGTGGTACGCCAAGAGCGACGCACTGGGCATTGAGAACGTGCGCGCCGCCGCCGCCTTCATCAAGGCCGAAAAGTGGGATGACGCCGAAATGGTCCTGATCAAGAAGATCAATCCGGGCTACCGCATCGGCGACGTCACCCTGGCCAACCTCAAGGAACTGGCCGCCAAGCGCGTCAAGGCCGACGACGAGATGGTTAACGCCAGCCTGGCGCGCATCGCCTACGGCATGGCCGGCATCCTGCTGCTCGGCGTAGTCCTGGGCATCGCGGTCGGCTGGGCGCTGGTGCGCGCCATCTCGGCGCCGCTGCAGGAAGCCATGCAGATCGCCATGCGCGTCGCCGACGGCGACCTGACCGGCAACATCGTCACCCACAGCCACAACGAAATCGGTGCCTTGCTGGGCGCGATGGACAAGATGAAGTCGAACCTGGCGCGGATCGTCGCGGAAGTGCGCAGCGGGACCGACACCATTTCGAGCGCATCGAGCGAAATCGCCGCCGGTAACACCGACCTGTCGGACCGCACCAGTTCCCAGGCCAGTTCGCTGGAACAAACCGCGGCGTCGATGGAAGAACTCACCAGCACCGTGCGCCAGAACGCCGACAATGCGCGCCAGGCCAATGTGCTGGCCATGTCGGCCTCGGAGGTGGCCACCAAGGGCGGCCTGGTGGTCGCGCAAGTGGTCGAGACCATGGGGTCGATCAACGCGTCATCCAAAAAGATCGTCGACATCATCGCCGTCATCGACGGCATCGCCTTCCAGACCAACATCCTCGCGCTGAACGCGGCGGTGGAAGCGGCGCGCGCAGGCGAGCAGGGACGCGGTTTTGCTGTGGTGGCCTCGGAAGTGCGCAACCTGGCGCAGCGTTCCGCCAGCGCCGCCAAGGAAATCAAGCAGCTGATCGGCGAC
Organism: Massilia aquatica; assembly: GCF_011682045.1. Classification (GTDB taxonomy): domain Bacteria; phylum Pseudomonadota; class Gammaproteobacteria; order Burkholderiales; family Burkholderiaceae_D; genus Telluria_A; species Telluria_A aquatica. The sequence goes on from NZ_VVIW01000026.1 coordinate 32,777, forward strand.
TCGGTCGACAAGGTCGACAGCGGCGCCAGGCTGGTCGACCAGGCCGGCCTGACGATGCAGGAAATCGTCACCAGCATCCATCGGGTCACCGACATCATGGGCGAAATCACCACCGCCAGCGCCGAGCAGACGGCCGGCATCGACCAGATCAACGAAGCGGTCGGGCAGATGGATTCGATCACCCAGCAAAACGTGGCGCTGGTCGAAGAAGCGGCGGCGGCGGCCGGCCTGCTGCAAGAGCAAGCCGGTACGCTGACGCAGGTGGTCAGTGTGTTCAAGCTCGATGGGGCGGCCGCCTCGCTGGCGGCGCCGCGTGCGGCCAAGCCGCGCAAGGCAGTCGTGGCGGCGCCGCGCGCAGCGGGCAAACCTGCGCCTGCCGTGCGCAAACTGGCCGCGCCCGCGCCCGCGCCGCAAAAGCGTGCGCTCGCCAGCACCGCCGCCGCATCGGACTGGGAAGAGTTCTGACGTTTGCGCGCAGACTGAGCGGACGGGCGCCCTGGAACGGCGCCCGTTTGTTTTTGTAACAAACTGTCATTGATCCAGATCATTGACGATGGCGCTTTCGCTGCGGGCGAACCGGCGTCACATACAAACAGTTGGTTTAAGAAGACAAGCGCCAAATCTTCGATGTAAGGCTATATTTCTTTCAGGTATCGTGTTTTTCGACAGGCAGCGTGGGCAACAAAACCCGCCACGCGCCGCGTCGATGCACCTCACTGGGAGACTGTATGAAGCACCCGCTCAGCGGCTCGGGCACTCGCCCCGGCGCCATTCTCGCGCTTGCCGATGGCACGCTATTTCATGGCAGCGCCGTCGGCGCGCCGGGCCAGACCAGCGGCGAAATCGTCTTCAACACTGCCATGACCGGGTATCAGGAAATCCTGACCGACCCCAGTTACGCGCGCCAGATCGTCACCCTCACGTATCCGCACATCGGCAACACCGGCGTCAACACGCAGGACTGCGAATCGGCGCGGGTACATGTGGCGGGGCTGGTCATCCGCGACCTGGCGCTGCTGGCGTCGAACTTCAGGAGCAGCAGCAGCCTGTCCGATTACCTTGCTGCGCATGGCGTCATTGCGATCGCCGGCATCGACACCCGCAAGCTCACACGCCTGTTGCGCGACGGCGGCGCCCAGCACGGCGCCATTGTCAGCGGCGACGATCCGCAGCCGGCGCTGGCACTGGCGCGCGCCTTCGACGGCATGGCCGGCGCCGACCTGGCGCGCCTGGTCACCACCAAGGCGGCCTACGAATGGGACAAGACGGTGTGGCGGGCGGGGTCTGGATTCGGGCGCCGGCAAGGCGCGCACCTGCACGTCGCCGTCATCGACTTCGGCATCAAATCGAACATCCTGCGCATGCTCGCCGAGCGCGGGTGCCGCATCACCGTGCTGCCCGCCACCACGAGCGCGGCGCAGGTGCTGGCACTGGGCGCCGACGGCGTGTTCCTCTCGAACGGCCCGGGCGACCCGGCCGCCTGCGATTACGCGATCGCGGCCGCGCGCACCCTGATCGACAGCGGCACGCCGGTATTCGGCATCTGCCTCGGACACCAGATCATGGCGCTCGCTTCCGGCGCGCGCACGGTCAAGATGAAGTTCGGCCATCGCGGCGCCAACCACCCGGTGCAGGAACTTGCCAGCGGCAAGGTGGCGATCACGTCGCAGAACCACGGCTTCGCGGTCGATGCCGCGAGCTTGCCTGCCAATTGCCGGGTTACCCATGTGTCGCTGTTCGACGGCACCCTGCAAGGTTTCGAGCGGCTCGACAAACCGGCCTTCTGCTTCCAGGGCCACCCCGAAGCCTCACCCGGCCCGCACGACACGGCTGGCCTGTTCGACCGGTTCGTGACCATGATGGAGGATTGCAAACATGCCTAAGCGCGCAGATATCCGCAGCATTCTGTTGATCGGCGCCGGTCCGATCGTGATCGGCCAGGCCTGCGAGTTCGATTACGCCGGCGCGCAGGCCTGCAAGGCGCTGCGCGAAGAAGGCTACCGGGTCATTCTCGTCAACAGCAACCCGGCCACCATCATGACCGACCCGGACATGGCCGACGTTACCTACATCGAACCGATCGCCTGGGAGGTCGTGGCGCGCATCATCGCCAGGGAGCGTCCGGACGCCATTTTGCCGACCATGGGCGGGCAGACCGCGCTCAATTGCGCGCTCGACCTGCACCGCCATGGCGTGCTGGCCGAATTCGGGGTCGAATTGATCGGCGCCACGCCCGAAGCGATCGACAAGGCCGAAGACCGCGCCAAGTTCAAGGCCGCCATGACCAGTATCGGCCTGGCCTCGGCCCGTTCGGGCGTGGCGCACAGCATGGCCGAAGCCTGGGAAGCGCAGGCGGCGCTTGGTTTCCCGGTGGTGATCCGGCCATCGTTCACCATGGGCGGCAGCGGCGGCGGCATCGCCTGCGACGCCGCGCAGTTCCACACGATCTGCCAGCGCGGGCTGGAACTGTCGCCCACCAGCGAACTGCTGATCGAAGAATCGCTGCTCGGGTGGAAGGAGTTCGAGATGGAAGTCGTGCGCGACAAGCGTGACAACTGCATCATCGTCTGCGCCATCGAAAACCTGGACCCGATGGGCGTGCACACGGGCGACTCGATCACGGTGGCGCCGGCGCAAACGCTGACCGACAAGGAATACCAGATCATGCGTAACGCCTCGCTGGCGGTGCTGCGCGAAGTGGGCGTGGACACGGGTGGGTCGAACGTGCAGTTCGCGGTCAACCCGCAAGACGGGCGCCTGATCGTCATCGAAATGAATCCGCGCGTCTCGCGTTCTTCAGCCCTGGCCAGCAAGGCGACCGGTTTCCCGATCGCCCGCGTGGCGGCCAAGCTGGCGGTCGGTTTCACCTTGGACGAACTGCGCAACGAGATCACCGGCGGCGCCATGCCGGCCTCGTTCGAGCCGTCGATCGACTACGTTGTCACCAAGATCCCGCGCTTCGCCTTCGAAAAATTCCCCGGCGCCGATGAACACCTGACCACCCAGATGAAGTCCGTGGGCGAAGTGATGGCGATCGGGCGCACCTTCCAGGAGTCGTTCCAGAAGGCCCTGCGTGGTCTCGATATCGGGGTCGACGGCGTGCGCCGCGACGGCATGCACACCGGCCGCGCCGTCATCGAAGAAGAACTGCGCAAACCGGGCCCGGACCGCATCTGGTACGTGGGCGCCGCCTTTGCCCAGGGCCACACGCTCGACGAAGTGCATGCCTGCAGCGCGATCGACCCCTGGTTCCTGGCGCAGATCCAGGATCTGGTCGAGATCGAGCTGTGGATCGAACAGCAGACCCTGGCCGCGCTGGATAAACCGGTGATGTACCGCCTCAAGCAGCAGGGCTTCGGCGACCGCCGCCTGGCCGCGCTGCTGGGCGCGAGCGAGCAGGCAGTGCGCACGGCGCGCCACGCGCTCGGCGTACGGCCCGTGTACAAGCGCGTGGACACCTGCGCCGGCGAATTCGCCAGCACCACCGCCTACCTGTATTCGACCTACGACGAACAGTGCGAAGCGGCGCCCAGCGAGCGACGCAAGATGATGGTGCTCGGCGGTGGCCCGAACCGCATCGGCCAAGGCATCGAATTCGACTACTGCTGCGTGCACGCGGCCGTGGCCCTGCGCGAAGATGGCTACGAAACCATCATGGTCAACTGTAATCCCGAAACCGTGTCCACCGACTTCGACACCTCCGACCGGCTCTATTTTGAACCGGTGACGCTGGAAGACGTGCTGGAGATCGTCGCCATCGAACGGCCCGAAGGCGTGATCGTGCAGTTCGGCGGCCAGACACCGCTCAAACTCGCCCTGGCGCTGGAGGCGGCCGGGGTACCCATCATCGGCACCTCGCCCGACATGATCGACGCCGCCGAAGACCGCGAACGCTTCCAGCGGATGCTGCAACAGATCGACCTGCGCCAGCCGCGCAACCGCACTGCGCGCTCGGAGCAGGAAGCGGTGCGCATGGCCGCCGACATCGGCTACCCGCTGGTGGTGCGACCTTCGTATGTGCTGGGCGGGCGCGCCATGGAAATCGTGCACGAAGCGGCCGACCTGGAACGCTACATGCGCGAAGCGGTCAAGGTCTCGCACGACTCGCCAGTGCTGCTGGACCGCTTCCTGGACGACGCCATCGAGGTCGATGTCGACTGCGTGGCGGACGGCAGGCGGGTCCTGATCGGTGGTGTGATGGAGCATGTCGAGCAGGCCGGCATTCACTCGGGCGACTCGGCTTGTTCGCTGCCGCCGCACTCGCTGAACGAGGCCACGGTGCTTGAGATCAAACGCCAGACCGCGCTCATGGCAACCCAGCTGAACGTGGTCGGCCTGATGAACGTGCAGTTCGCGGTGCAGCAGTTGCGGGTCGACGCCCGCCTGCTGGACTTTGTGTACGTGCTCGAAGTGAACCCGCGTGCTTCGCGCACCGTGCCGTTCGTGTCCAAGGCCACCGGCCTGGCGCTGGCCAAGATCGCGGCGCGCTGCATGGCCGGGCAGTCGCTCGACCAGCAGGGCGTGGAAGAAGCGCTGGCGCCACGCTTCTGCGTCAAGGAAGCGGTGTTCCCGTTCGCCAAATTCCCCGGCGTCGACACCATTCTCAGTCCCGAAATGAAGTCGACCGGTGAAGTGATGGGCATCGGCCCCACCTTCGGCGAGTCGTTCTGCAAGGCGCAACTGGGCGCATCGGTCAAGGTGCCCACCTGCGGGCGGGTCTACCTGCGCGTGCGCCGCGGCGACCAGGCGCGCGCGGTGGCGCTGGCACGGCGCCTGGCGGGCGCCGGCTTCACCCTGTGCGCGAGCCTGGTGACGGCGACCGTCATCCGCGCCGCCGAGATCGAGGTTGCCGAGATCGACGACGCGGCGGTCATGGCGGCGCTGGCGGCGCGTGAACTGGCCATGGTGGTGCTGACCGTGGACGAGCGGCGCAGCGCGGTGGTGGCCTCGCAACCGCTGCGGGTGGCGGCGCTCGCTGCCGGTACGGTGGTGTGCACCACCATCGCCGGCGCCGAAAGCATGTTCGAAGCGAGCCTGCATGCCGCCAGCTTCGGGCTGGTGTCGCTGCAAGAGCTGCACTGCGCGCCGGCCTTGGCCGCGCCATCGCCTCGCGCGCGCCCGACTCCCACGCCGGCCGATGTGCTGGCCGCTGCCGTCACGCTGCCCGAGCGGCGGCGCCAGGCGCGCCAGCGCACGGTGGGCGCGCCCCCGCTCAAGCTGTTCATCCGCCAGCCCTTTACCGAGTCGGACGCCGCCCAGCAGCATCTGATCGGCCAGGTGCTGCATCTGATCGACAGCGCCAACGGTCTGCCGCACCCGTTCGACTACCTGACCGGCACCAAGGCCGAAAGCGCCGACACCTTCAAGAAGTCGTTCGAGCGCGATACCGGCCTGCCGTTCACGCCCAGGCACTTTCGCGACCACCGGCTTGGCTTGCTCGACCAGGCCGACGCGCTGGTCAACATCCGGGTGGGCATGAGCGAGAGCAGCGCTTTCGAACTGGGCTACCACATCTTCAAGGGGCGCCGCACGCCGGTGCTGTTTTTGGTGTGGAAGGAAGCGCCGATCAAGACCACCCTGATCCGCGAACTGGAGGACCTGTGCGATGTCACCTACCTGGAGTTCGGGCAGGTGGACGAACTGCGGGCCGGCATCCAGGCGTTTTTCGCGCGCGTGACGCCCGCCGCCGCAAGTTAGTGCCGCAGCCGGCGCGCATGGAGCGCGCCGGCCTTTCAACGCATCTCTCAAGAACAGTCATTCAAGGAGTATCGAATGTTCGATAACATCAGTATCAAAAGCCTTGTCACCGGGGTTCTCGGCTTCCTGATCTTGCTGCTGGTAGCCGTTGGCGCCATGGGAATTTACGGCGCCGCTCATTCGGTCGCCCTGATTCGCGACGTCACGCTCGAAGACTATAAAAACAGCTCGGTGCAGGCGGCCAGCCGGCTCGAGATGGAACTCAATCGCAGCCAGATCCTGCAGGCGCTCCAGCACAATCCGATCCTCCCTTCGTCGCAGTTGCACGACCACGCCCTCAACGTGCACTTCGACCAGATCGAGGCGATCGCGGAGCGCGCCACCAGGCGCTGGAGCCAGTACATGGCCGCCATCAAGTCGCCGGAAGAAAAACGCCTGGCCGAGGAATGGTTCGCCAAGAGCGAAGGGCTGGGACTGGAACATATCCGCAGCACGGCGGCCCTGATCAAGGCCGGCAAATGGGTCGACGCCGAACATGTGCTGATCAAGAAGATCAACCCGACCTACCGCGTGGGCGACGCGGCGATGGAGCGCATGAAGGAAGCCATCGCCACGCGCGTCAACGCCGATGAGCTGCGCGTCAAGCAAGAACTGGCGCAGATTGCCTACGCCATGGTGGCGGTGCTGGCCGTCGGCGTGATGCTGGGGATCGCGGTGGGCTGGGCGCTGCTGCGCGCGATTTCGCTGCCGCTCAAGGAAGCGATGCGGATCGCGGTGCGCGTGGCCGGCGGCGACCTGACCGGCGCGATCGGCAAGCACGGACGCAATGAAATCGGCGCCTTGCTCGGCGCGATGGACAAGATGAAATCGAACCTGGCCGGCATCGTCCTTGAAGTACGCGGCAGCACCGACACCATTTCCAGCGCGGCGGGCGAAATCGCGGCGGGGAACACCGACCTGTCGGACCGCACCAGCTCCCAGGCCAGTTCGCTCGAACAAACCGCCGCCTCGATGGAGGAATTGACCAGCACCGTGCGCCAGAACGCCGACAATGCGCGCCAGGCCAATGTGCTGGCGCAGTCGGCCTCGGAAGTGGCCACCAAGGGCGGCGTGGTGGTGGCCCAGGTGGTCGAGACCATGGGCTCGATCAACGCCTCGTCCAAGAAGATCGTCGACATCATCGCCGTCATCGACGGCATCGCCTTCCAGACCAACATCCTGGCGCTGAACGCGGCGGTGGAAGCGGCGCGCGCCGGCGAGCAGGGACGCGGCTTTGCGGTCGTCGCCTCCGAGGTGCGCAACCTGGCGCAGCGTTCGGCCGGCGCGGCCAAGGAAATCAAGCAGCTGATCGGCGACTCGGTCGACAAGGTCGACAGCGGCGCCAAGCTGGTCGACCAGGCTGGCGTGACAATGCAGGAAATCGTCACCAGCATCGCCCGCGTGACCGACATCATGGGCGAAATCACCACGGCCAGCGCCGAGCAGACGGCCGGCATCGACCAGATCAACGAAGCGGTCGGGCAGATGGATTCGATCACCCAGCAAAACGTGGGCCTGGTCGAAGAAGCGGCGGCGGCGGCCGGGCTGCTGCGCGAACAGGCCGGCGCGCTGACGCAGGTGGTCAGCGTGTTCAAGGTCGATGGCGGCAGGCAGGCGCCGGAACCGGCTCGCCAGGCGCCGCAACGCCAGGCGCCGGCGGCGACGCCGCGCCTGGCCGGCAAAGCCGCACCGAAGGCAAAAACGCCGGCCGCGCCAAAGGCGGCCAAAAAAACGGTCGCCAGCGCCACCTCGAGCGGCGACTGGGAAGAGTTCTGAAACCTGGCGCGCAAGGCATGATGGCGCTATCGCCAGGCCTTGCGCGCCATCGGACATGTTGTATTTGGTTTAATACTGTTGCACATATGTAATTACACCCGTAGAATCGCGTGTCTATTTACTTTTGTGCAAAAAAATGAAAACGTTTCGGTCTTTCTCCCTCCTGTTCAGTGTTGTTCTGCTCACCGCGTGCGGTGGCGGTGGTAGCGGCGGTAGCGGCCCCCAAGGCAGCGGGACTGCGCCGGCGCCGGTAAATCCGGCTCCGGTGACGCCGCCGCCTGTCACATCCACGCCAGGCATCCCGGTCGCCCAGGGCGGCAACGTCCTGTTTGTCGGCGACACCAACAACCAGGTGCTTGCGGCGTTCGATACGCTCGCGCCCGTCGCAGCCAACACCGTATTGAGCGCCAAGGTCCTGAAGGTCGATTCTTACTACGGCTATGGCATGCAGTTAGACGGCGCGCGCAATCTGCTGTACATCATGGCCGGCGATAAAGCCGGCGCGCAGATCGGGGTGTTCACCGATGCGCGCAACCTCTCCGGCAGCGTCAGGCCGCAGCGCTTCATCGCGCCGGCGATCGGGGTCGACTATGTGGTCCAAAGCCTGTTCCTTGATAAAGCCAACGACCGCCTGTATGTGGGCTATCAAGAGATGGAAATGTCTGTGAGGGGCTTCATGGTGCTGGAACATGCCAGTACCCTGAGCGGCACGGTGGCGCCCTCGCGCAGGTTTCACGGGACGATGGATACCATGCATTTCGCCATCGACACTAAGCGGGGATTGTTGTATAGCAAGTACGCGCGCGGCGGCGGCCTGCCGGTCCAGGTACACGCCAATATTGACAAGGCGTCCGGCGAGTTGCCGATTGCCGGCCAATTCAATATCGACGGTAACATCAGCGGCCTGGCGATCGACGAGGAGCGCGATCGCCTGTACGTGGGCGCGAACGGGGCGGGGGTGTCGGTCTTCGTGGACGTCAGCAAGCCCGACCCGGCCAGCAGGATCAAGTTCACCGCCGTGCCCGGCATCGGCGCCGCCGCCAACACCGTGCTCGCCTTCGACCGCAACCACGACCGCCTGTATGCGGGTGTGGGAAGCACTGCCTATGTGCTGGAACAGGCGAGCAAGCTGGGCGAGGATAGCAAGCGTACGCCGCTGGGCGTCGATGCCGGCAACCGCGCCATCATCAGCGGCTTCGCATTCTGAGGCAGGCGGCGCCTGCCAAGGCGCCGGTCGCGCCTTATACCGCGACCGGAGCCTTGATGTGCGGGTGCGATTCGTAGCCGGCCACCTCGAAGTCCTCGAACTTGTAGTCGAACAGCGAATCGGGCTTGCGCTTGATGACCAGGCGCGGCAGCGCGAACGGTGCGCGCGCCAGTTGCAGGTCGACCTGCTCCATGTGGTTCGAATACAGGTGGCAGTCGCCGCCGGTCCAGACGAAGTCGCCCACTTCCAGGTTCGCCTGCTGGGCCATCATGTGGGTCAGGATCGCGTACGACGCGATATTGAACGGCACGCCGAGGAAGATGTCGGCGCTGCGCTGGTACAGCTGGCAGGACAGCTTGCCGTCGGCTACGTAGAACTGGAACAGCGCGTGGCACGGGGGCAGCTTCATGTTCGGGATATCGGCCACGTTCCAGGCCGAGACGATCATGCGGCGCGAGTCGGGATTGTTCTTGATCTGCTCCATCACCTGGGTGATCTGGTCGATATGTTCGCCGCCCGGCGCCGGCCAGCTGCGCCACTGATAGCCGTAGATGGGACCGAGGTCGCCCTTGGCGTCGGCCCAGTCGTCCCAGATACTGACGCCGTTGTCCTTGAGGTAGCCGATGTTGGTGGAGCCGGCCAGGAACCAGATCAGTTCATGGATGATGGATTTGAGATGCACCTTCTTGGTGGTCACCAGCGGGAAACCATCCTGCAGGTTGAAGCGCATCTGGTGGCCGAAGACGGAGCGCGTACCGGTACCGGTGCGGTCGGTTTTTTCGGTGCCATGGTCTTTCACATGGCGCATGAAGTCGAGGTATTGGCGCATCGCTAAAACTCCGTATTATAGTGCAAACCGAATCTTAACGGCCCGCCAGCGCCCGCGCCAGCAGTTCGACGCTGTCGCGCACGCGCTGATCGGGCAGGGCGGCGAGGTTCTCGCCGACGTACAGTTCCACCACACTGGACTCTGGCAGTGCGCCATGGGCGGCGCGGCCGAACAGCCATATCTGGTGCTCGCGCGCGATGCGGTCGCGGATCGCCAATGCCCGTTCGCGCGCCACCGGTAGGTGCAGGTGCAGCATGTTCGCCTGCGGACGCGCCGGATTGACGCCGATCGCAGGGTAGTCGCGCAGCACCTCGTACAGCCACTCGGTGCGGCGGAAGTAATGCGGCATGGCGGCCAGGCGCGCGTCGAACTGCATCGCCGCGGCCACCACGTAGGGCGAACGGTGGATCACATTGCCGCCTTCGCGCCGAAACCACTCGGCGGCGCGCTCGACGAACGCGCGGCGCCCGGCCAGCATGGCGCCACCGAGGCCGCCGATGCCCTTGTACAGCGACACATATACCGAATCGAAGCCGGCGGCGATCTCGCGCAGCGGGCGCTGGTAGCCGGCGGCCGCTTCCCACAGACGCGCGCCATCCATGTGCAGGTGCGCGTTGCGGGTGCGGCAGTGGGCCTTGATCGCTTCGAGCTCCTCCCAGGGTGGATTTTGTCCGCCGATTTCGCGCATCGGGATTTCCATGGCGACGGCGCCGAGCCGATCGGGAATGGCGCGCAGGTCCGCGCTCGACCAGGGGCGGTGCCGGTCGCCCGTCTGCAGCGCGTGGAAGTGCCCGAGCAGCTGGTAATTCGATTTTTCGTGCACGATGATGTGCGAGGTCGGATGGAGCGCGACCAGGCGGCTGAAGCTGTCCTCGCAGGCCAGGCGCAGCGCGGTCACCTGGGCCATGGTCCCGCTGATGCAGAACACGGCCGCCTCCAGGCCGAGCAGGTCGGCGATTTTCTGCTCGAACGCCTCGATCAGCGCGCCGTTGCCGTAGACATCATGGGCGACGCGGTTATCCTCGCACCACGCGGCCATGGCGGCGAACATCTGCGCCGGCGTGCGGGCCCGATGGCCCGGCAGTACCGTATGGCACTGTTGAAACAACTCCGCGTCCGTCACCACGTTCTCCAAATGGTTGCAAAACCGGGGTCTGTCCCCGGTTTTGCAACAAAAAACATCAACCGGGGTCAACATCAACCGGGGTCAGAGCTTTAACTCGAAACATTGTTAAATCGGTGACCGGCTACCTTGGCATCAACGTGCCGCAAACATCATCACTCCATGGCTGTCATCGCTCACGCGTCAGGAAGTTGTTCGTGTCATCCAAGGTCCAGGGCGGCAAAAATGTTAAAAGTTTCTGATTAAAGCTCTGACCCCGGTTGTAGGAAGGTTCTTAAGCTACTTCGTGGGCGATGTGGACGTTGTGGAATTGCAGCGCGGCGAGGTTGGCGTAGATGCCGCCCAGCGCGACCAGCGAGGCGTGCGTGCCGGTTTCGACGATGCGGCCGTCTTCCATCACGATGATGCGGTCGGCCCGCTGCACCGTCGCCAGGCGGTGCGCAATGATGACCGTGGTGCGCCCGACCATCGCCGCTTCCAGCGCACTTTGCACCAGCCGCTCCGACTCGGCGTCCAGCGCGCTGGTCGCTTCGTCGAGCAGCAGCAGCGGCGGATTTTTGAGCAGGGCGCGCGCAATCGCAATCCGTTGCCGCTGTCCGCCCGACAGCCGTACCCCGCGCTCGCCCAGGAACGATTTGTACCCCTGCGGCAGGCGTTCGATGAATTCGTGGGCGGCGGCCATGCGCGCCGCCGCTATGACTTCGGCGTCGCTCGCGCCGGCGCGACCGTAGCGGATATTTTCCATGGCGTCGGCCGAGAAGATCACCGTGTCTTGCGGGACGATGCCGATGGCGTCGCGCAGGGTGTGCAGGTCGAGCCGCTTGATGTCGACGCCGTCCAGGGTGATGGTGCCGCTTTGCGGGTCGTAGAAACGCAGGAACAGCTGGAACAGGGTGGTCTTGCCGGCTCCCGAGGGGCCGACCACGGCCACCGTTTCGCCGGGCGCAATCGACAAGGTCAGGTGCCCCAGCGCCGCCGTCTCAGGCCGCGACGGGTACGAGAAGGTAACGTCGTTCAGCGCCAGCGCGGCGCCGCTGGCGGTGCGCGCCGGCAGGGTGACCGGCTTGGCCGGGTTTTGGATCGAAGACTGGACCGACAGCAGTTCGAGCAGGCGTTCGGTGGCGCCGGCGGCGCGCTGGGCTTCGCCCATCACTTCCGAGAGCGCGCCGATCGAGCCGGCCACGATCGAGGCGTACAGGATGAACTGGCCAAGGTCGCCGCCGGTCATGGTCCCTTCCAGGACGGCGTGCGCGCCCAGCCACAGCACGAAAACGATGGTGCCGAAAACCAGCACGATGGCGAGCATGGTCAGCAGCGCGCGCGCGCGGATGCGCCGCATGGCGGTGGCAAAGGCGCCTTCGACCGACTTGCCGAAGCGCGCCGATTCGATTTTTTCGTGCGTGAAGGCTTGCACGGTCGGCATGGCGTTGAGGATTTCTCCCGCCATGGCGGAGGCGTCGGCGATGCGGTCTTGCGAGTCGCGCGAGAGCTTGCGCACGCGCCGCCCGAACAGCACGATCGGCACGATCACCGCCACCAGCAGCGCCAGGATGATGGAGGAGAGTTTGACGCTGGTCACGAACAGCATCACCAGGCCGCCCAAAAACAGCAGCACGTTACGCAGCGCCATCGAGATGCTGGTGCCGACCACCGCCTGGATCAGGGTGGTGTCGGTGGTGATGCGCGAGAGGACTTCACCGGTTTGGGTGGTCTCGAAGAACTCGGGGCTCTGGTCCACCACGTGCTTGTAGACGGCGCTGCGGATGTCGGCGGTGACGCGTTCGCCCAGCCAGCTGACGATGAAAAAGCGCGCGGCGGTGGCCACGGCCAGCAGCGAGGCCACGCCGAACAGGGCCAGGAAGGTGGCGTCGACATGGCGGATGCTTTTGGCGCCGGCCGAGGCACCGAAACCGAGGTCGATCATCTGCTTGAAGGCGGCCGGAATGGCCAGGGTGGCGCCGGCGGCGAGCACCAGCGCGATGCCGGCCAGGAAAAACTGGCGGCGGTACGGACGCAGGAAGGGGAGCAGGCCCTTGAATGCGGCCAGGCTTCCTTTGCGGCTGGCGTCGGAGGCGTTGCTGTTGGTCGGGCTGTTGCTTGCGCTGCTGGTGGAGCTGTTGGTCATCGTGTCAGTGCTTCAGTGTTCGTTTTTTAAAATTTCATCGCACGGTCGTAACCGGTCATCTCGAGGTAGCCATGACCGGCTTGCACCCCGTCGCGCTTGATCGTCACCGCGCCTTCCCAGTACACGGCGCCGGTCGAGCGCCGCGAGTCAAGCTCCTGGTCTGGCTGCAGGGGGGTGATGTGCCATTGCGTGGCGCCGGTCGTGATGGTCGTCGCCACCGGGTAGACGGCTTTGGTGCGCGGCGACGTCCAGTGGGTCTGCGGCGTAAATACCACGTCGCCCGGCGCGTATTGCGTCACCTTGCCGGCCGCATCGCGCAGCGTCGCGTGCGCCCACAGTTTACCACCTTGTTTGCCGCGTATCTGGAAAGCCATCAGCGCCGAGCCGTCATCGAGGTTGGCGCCGACCCAATTCCAGCCCTGGGTGTCGGGCGGTAGCGCTTCGGTCGACCATTCGTGATCGAGCCAGGCGCGCCCTTCGACGCTGCGCGCGGCGCCCTTGCCGGCGCTGGCGGTGCCGCGTACCTTGAGCTGCGGCTCGCTGTAGTAGTAGCTCGCGTGGCGGCCCTCGGCGCTCTTGCGCGAGTAGCCTTGGTCGCCCTGCAGCAGCACCGGCTGGGTCGGCGCCAGCGACAGGTTCAGGTTCAGGTGCGGCGAGACAATGGTCACTTGGTAGGTGCCGTCGGCGCCGCGCACCATGCGCCAGTCGTCCAGTTTGAGGTCGGTGGTGCCGGTTTTGGCATACGCCAGGCCGAAGCCTTCGCGCACGGTGCGCTGGTCGTGCGCCAGCTTGCCGAGCGCCGGATCGGACAGCGCGGCGTGGCCGATCACCAGCTGCTTCGGCGCGAACGCGCTCGGATTAGCCGCGTCATGCCCGGTGGCGCGCCGGAAGAACGTGACCTGGAAGCCCAGCGGCTTGCCATCGGCGGTATTGAGCCAGCCGGTGACGTACCACCATTCGGTCAGGTAGTCCGGGTGAGCGCCGTAATCGGCCGGGAACGACAGTGCTTTTCCGGGGGCGACCACGCCGAACACCGGCGGCGCGGCGTGGCTCGTCTGCGCCACCGCCAGCAACAGCGCAAGAATGCATTTCAATCCAACTCGTTTCACCAGTCCTCCCTGACTGCCCGAATCGGCCCGCCCGACAGGGCAAAGCGCCCCGACACCAGCGCCGTGACCACGGATGCGCCCAAGAGCACCGCGGCCACCGCGGCCACCAGCGGCCAGGGCACGTGCAGCTGCATCGACCAGTGGAACGACTGCGGGTTGACCACGTAAACCAGAATCGTGCTGATGATGAAGCCGAGGCCAAAGCCGCAGGCCACGCCCAGTGCGGTGAGGGCGCCGCCTTCCAGCGCGAGGATGCGCAGGATCTGCCCGCGCGTGACCCCGACGTGGCGCAGCATGCCGAATTCCTTGGCGCGCGCCAGGGTCTGGGCCGAAAACGTGGCGGCCACGCCGGCCAGGCCGATGGCAATCGCAATCGCTTCGAGTACGTAGGTAACCGCGAAGCTGCGGTCGAAAATGGTCATGCTGAGGGCGCGGATGTCGCCCGGCCTGGCGAAATCGAGCGCGCGGCCGAAGGGCAGGGCGCGTATCTGCTGCTCCAGCTGGTCGGCCGTGACGCCCTGCCTGACCCACATGGCGCTGTCGTTGACCTGGGCGTCGCCGGTGAGAAGCCGGTAGTCGGCCAGGCGCATCTGCACGGAGCCGGCCTGAGTTGCGTAGTCGCGCCACACGCCGGCCACGAAAAACTCGCGCAGGCGGCCACCGAGCGGCATGCGCAGCGTGCCGCCGGCTTTGAGTCCGTACAAGTCGACCATCGCTTCCGAGACCCAGACCGGCACCGCGCCGGCCGGCACGGGTGCGCTCTCGCCGCGCAGCAGGAGCATGCGGCCCGGATCGAGCACGTCGATGTGGCGCGCCATGAGCAGCACGTCGGGGCGCGCCGGGTCGAGCGAGATCTGGCGCGAACGCAAAAAGTCGACCCGCGCCGCGCCCGGCAAGGCGCTCAGCGCGGCCTGCTCCGGGGGGCCGAGGCCGCCGGCGCTGCCGCCGCTGGCGATGCGCACGTACAGGTCGGCCGGCAGCAGTTGCACCAGCCAGTCGTCGAGCGAGACGCGAAAGCTCGAGACCATGATCGCCATCGCCACCATCAGGCTGAAACTGGCCAGTACGCCGCCCAGCGCAATGGCGGCCTGGCCGGAGGCGTTGGCCAGGCGCGCCATGGTCAGCGCCAGCACCGGATGGCGCGTATTGCGGCGCATCGCCACGCGGTTGACCAGTCCGAACAGCGAGGCGGCCAGGCGCGGCATCAGGCCGATCCCGCCGATCAGCAGCAGGCCGATGGCGGCGTAGCCGAACAGCGGCAGCTCGAACACGGGCGGCGCGAACGCCAGCGCGGCAGCGAGAACGATGCACAGCGCCGAGGGCCAGACGCGCGCCAGGCGCGCCAGCGCGACTTCGTCGGTGCCCGACTTGAGCGCCACCGCCAGCACCGCGCGCGAGGCTTCGACGGCGGGCGCCAGGCAGCCGAGCAAGGCCACGCCCAGGCCCAGGGCGAAGAACACCACGGCCGCCACCGGCGTGAACTGGACCGACGGGCGCGCACCGGCAAAGTAGCCGGCCCCGAGGTCGCCGCCGAAAAAATGCAGCGCGGTGGCGGCCAGCGCGTAGCCGGCGCCGATGCCGAGCAAGGCACCGAGCACGCCCAGGCTGGCGCCTTCGAGCAGGACCTGGCGCAGCAACTGGCCGCGTTCCACGCCCAGCACGCGCAGCAGCGCGAACTGGCTGCGGCGCCGGATCACCGACAGCGCCTGGGTCGAAAACACCAGGAAGGCGCCGGTGAACAAGGCCACCAGCGCCAGCACCGTGAGGTTGACGCGGTAGGCCCGGCTCATGCCCTGGTTGCGGCTTTCGGCGTCGTCGTCATTCGGCTGGCCGACGTTGAAGCGCCCTGGAAAATCGCGTTCGAGTTCCCGCGCCAGATCGCGCTGGAACGACGGGCGGTCGACGCCGTCGCGCAGGCGCAGGTCGATGCGGGTGAGGGTGCCGATTTTGTTGAAGCGCCACTGGGCCGCGCCAATGTCCATCACGCCGATGCGCTGGCCGGGGCGCGCTTCCTGCAGGCCGCCGGCCACGCGCAGGGTGAAGTCGCGCGTGCCCGAGCGCAGCTGCACGGTGCCACCGCGCCTGATCTTGAGCCAGCTCATGGCGGCCGGCGACAGGAACACGGCGTCGTCGGCCATCATGTCGAGCATGTTCTCGCCGTCGGTGGCCGCCAGGAGGCCGGGCGAGACAAAACCGGCGCGAAAGGCGTCCAGGCCGATGATTGTCAAGCTGCCCCGGGCGCCGGGCACGCCGGCGTTGAGGCTTAGTACCGGCGAGGCCACCGCCACCGCGCGGTGCCGGGCCAGGCGCGGGTAAATCGCTTCGTCGAAGCCGGTGTCGCGCGCGGACACCTGGATATCGGCCTGGCCCGACAAGCTCTTGACCGCTGCTGAAAATTCGTTGAAGGCGGAGGCGTTGATCAGGTGGATGGCAAAGCCCATCGCCACGCCGACCGCAATGGCGGCCACCGCGAGCAGGGCCCGCACCGGGTGCGCGCGCCATTCGCCGAACAGGAGCCAGCGGGACAGTGTCTTCATCGTCGGGTCTTCATCAACTGCACGCGGCGTCGACCGCCCGGGCCATGGCCTCGGCGTCGAGGTCGCGCTCGATCTTGCCTTGTCCGCCGACCCTGGCGGCTTCGGCGGCCAGGCGTTTTTGCTCTTTTTTCTGCTGTTGCTGCACCTTGACGCAATTGGCCTGACGCGTGGCGGCGCTGCGGTTGATGCGGGCGGCGTTGTGCGCGGCCTGCGCCTGTTTGGCCTCGCTGCCGGCGCGCTCCTTCTGCAATGCCGCCAGCACGGCCTTCTGCCGCTTGAGGGTGGCGGCGGCGTCCGCATCGGCGCCCTGCGCTTGAGGCATGGATTCGAGCTCGGTGGCGCGGCCTGCGGTGCACGGCTCGCTGCTGTAGGTAATCTTGCCGCCGGCCGTGCATTTATAGATGCTGTCGGCGTGTGCGGCGACGCAGAAGACGCTCAGCGCGAGGATGGTCAGGTGTCGTAACATGATGGTCTCCGGTTAAAGGATTTTTCCAGGATTCATAATGCCGAGCGGGTCCAGCGCCGCTTTGATGGCACGCATCATGTTCAGTTCGACCTCCGGTTTATATCGCTTGAGCTCGTCTCGTTTGAGGGCGCCGATGCCGTGCTCGGCCGAAATCGAGCCGGCGTGCGCGGCCACGCTGTCGTGTACGATGCGGTTGATGGCGTCCTGGTTGGCCAGAAAATCCTCGTGCGCGGTGCCCGGCGGCGGCGCCACGTTGTAGTGCAAATTGCCGTCGCCCACATGGCCGAAGCAGACCAGCTGGCAGCCGGGGTAGGCCGCCAGCACCCTGGCGTCGGTGCTGTCGATAAACTCGGCGATGCGCGAGACCGGCAGGGAAATGTCGTGCTTGATGTTCTTGCCGGCCGCCGCCTGCGCCAGCGGAATGTGTTCGCGCAACTGCCACAGGGCCAGCGACTGGGCGACCGAGGTGGCCACCACGGCGTCGTCGGCAATATCTTGCGCAATAGCGTCGGCGATGGTCTGCTCCAGCAGGCCGACCGCGTGCTGTTCCGATTCGCTGCTCGACAGTTCCAGCAGCACGTACTGCGGATGGCGCGTGACGAACGGCTGCGCCAGGCTGGGAAAATGGGTGCCGACCAGGCGCAGGCAAAAGTCGGACATCAGCTCGAAGCCGGTCAGGCTGGCGCCGCAGCGGTCCTGGGCCAGGCTCAGGAGCTCGAGCGCCTGGCGCGGCGCGGCGATCGCCACCAGCGCCGTGATCGACGCCTTCGGCTGCGGGAACAGGCGCAGCACCGCGCCGGTGATCACGCCGAGCGTGCCTTCGGCGCCGATGAACAGGTCGCGCAGGTCGTAGCCGGTATTGTCCTTGCGCAAGCCGCGCAGGCCGTTCCAGATCTCGCCCTGGGCGGTTACCACTTCCAGTCCCAGGCACAGCTCGCGCGTGTTGCCGTAACGCAGCACTGCGGTGCCGCCGGCGTTGGTCGACAGGTTGCCGCCGATACTGCAACTGCCTTCGGCCGCCAGCGACAGGGGAAACAGGCAGTCTTCCAGCGCGGCCGCTTCCTGGATGGTTTGCAGGATGCAGCCGGCGTCGACCGTGATGGTGCGGTTGACCGCATCGAGCTCGCGCACCCGGTTCAGGCGCGCCAGCGACAGCACCACGGCGCTGCCGCTCGCGTCCGGCACGCTGCCCAGCACCAGGCCGGTCTTGCCGCCTTGCGGCACCAGCGGCACGCGGTGCGCGGCGCAGGCTTGCACCAGTTGCGCCACCTGTTCGGTGTCGGCCGGGCGCAGCACCGCCAGCGCGCGCCCGGTGAAGCGGCCGCGCCAGTCGGTGAGGAAGGGCGCCATGTCGGCCTCGCCGGTGAGCACGTGGGCCGCGCCGGCGATGGCGCGGCAGCGCTCGAGAAAGGCGGCGTTGGCCTGGGGTAATGCGTTCGAATTGCTCACTTGGTCGACTTGGTGGAGTTCACTTTCTCCAGCAATTCCTTGGCCATTTTCTTCGCGGCTTTTTTATACGGACGCAGGTACAGCAGCGCGCAGGCGAAATAGACCAGCACGAGCACGATTTCGCCCATCGCCATAAAGCGCGACACTTCCAGCTTGTCGCTCCAGGCGCGCACCACGCCTTCGGTGAAGTACAGCAAAATCACCATCGACGACCATTGCAGGGTATAAATATCGCGTTTGATCACCCCGCCCAGGGGAATGAGCAGGGGCAAGACCTTGAGCGCGAGGATCCAGCTGCCGGGGCGCAAGGGCGCGACCAGGGTTTCCCAGGCCAGCAGCCAGGCGATCAGGATCACCAGGCTGGCAATGGCGCCGATATGAAAATACTTGGGTGGCTGCATTTACATGGCTCCCTGCAGGCGCGCGGCGGTTTCGGCCAGGCGGCGGCCCATGGCGATGGCCAGGCGCTTTTCATCGTCGCTGACCGGCTTGTTGCCATCCACGCCAGCCCAGTGGGTCGGGCCATAAGGCGTGCCACCGCTGGTGGTGGTCATCAGTTCCGGATTGCTGTACGGCAGGCCCATGATCATCATGCCGTGGTGCAGCAGCGGGATCATCATCGACAGCAGGGTCGATTCCTGGCCGCCGTGCAGGCTGCCGGTGGAGGTGAAGACCACCGCCGGTTTGCCCGACAGGGTGCCGGCCAGCCATTCGGCCGCCGTGCCGTCCAGAAAATACTTGAGGGAAGACGCCATGTTGCCGAAGCGCGTGGGCGAGCCCAGCGCCAGGCCGGCGCACTCGGCCAGGTCCTGCGCTTCCACGTACGGCGCGCCGGCGGCGGGAATGGCCGGCTCGGTCGCTTCGGCCACGGTGGAGACGGCGGGCACGGTGCGCAGGCGCGCATCGACCCCGGGGACGCTCTCGATGCCCTGGGCGATGAGTTCAGCCAGCTTGCGCGTGGCGCCATGGCGCGAGTAGTACAAAACGAGAATAATCGGATTGGTTTGGTTCATCGTTGGTATTATAGGGTGCTTTACAAGCTTACATCGGCGACGCCGGCGCGTTTTTCACGCGTTTCTCAAGATACATGCTTTCAAAAACAGTCCATTCGATTTCCCGGTCCACCAGTGACATGATCAATACCAGCGTCGACATGGTGCGCGGCCTGACCTGGGGCGAAGCGCGCGACCTGCTGCGTTTTGCCCGGCGCCGCCTGAACGAAGAAAAATTGCCGCAGGTGGCAGGCAGCCTCACGTTCACCAGCACCCTGGCGCTGGTGCCGCTCTTGACCATCGTGCTGGCGATTTTCACGACCTTTCCCGTCTTTAGCAGTTTCAGGGTGGCGCTGGAAGCGTACTTCGTCCAGACCCTGATGCCCAAGGCCATCGCCAATACCATTACCGGCAACCTGACCCAGTTCGCCAGCAAGGCCAAGAGCCTGTCGGCGGTGGGCGCGGTGGCGCTGGTGATGACCTCGGCGGCCATGATGAACATGATCGAGCGCGCCTTCAACCAGATCTGGCGGGTGCGCGAAGTGCGCCCGATCGCCCAGCGCGTGACCATTTACTGGGCGCTGGTCACGCTCGGCCCGCTGCTGTTCGGCCTGTCGCTAACCGCCACCTCGCAACTGTTCATGGCCACCAGCGCGCTGACCAGCGCTTCGCCCTTCTTCAGCGCACTGTTCTACACGGCCGCCTCGGTCGGGCTGACCACCGGCGCTTATACGCTGTTATATATGACGGTGCCGAACCGCTTCGTCGACTGGCGCGACGCGGTCTGGGGCGGCCTGGTGGCGGCGGTCGCCTTCGAGGTCGCCAAGCGCTTGTTCGCCATGTTCGTCAGCCAGTTTCCGACCTACGCGATCATTTATGGCGCGCTGGCGGCGCTGCCGCTGTTTTTGCTGTGGATTTACCTGTCGTGGATGATCACCCTGGTCGGCGCGATCATCACCGCGGCGCTGCCGGTCGTCAAGTATGAGCGCTGGTGGTACGAGCCGGCGCCGGGCGGGGAGTTCGTGGACGCCATGGCGATCCTCAAAGTCTTGTATGGACGCGCCCGGACGAGCGACACGGCGCTGGTGTCGAGCGCGGCGATCCGCGCCCACACCCGCATCGGCTACGATGAAATGACCACCTTGCTCGAGCAGATGCTGGCCGTGGGCTGGGTCGGCCGGGTGCAGGCGAATGTGACCACGCGTTCGCGCTGGGGCAAGCGCGCCATCGAAAGCGCCGAAAACTGGGTATTGCTGGTCAATGTGGACAAGCTCAAGCTGGCCGACGTGTACCGCCTGTTCGTGTTCGGACGCACCGCGATCGACGCGGCGGTGGCCATCGACCTCGATAAAGAATCTGAGCTCGACAAGAACTCGCCGCTGACGCTCGACGGCAGCGCGCTGGCGCGCCAGGTCGAGGTGGCGGTCGAGGAAGGCCTGGGGCAGAGCCTGGCGCAGCATTTTGCCGCGCCGCGTTTGCCTGCGGCGCGGGCGTGAGCAGGCCCGGGCTTGGTTTGTGCCGAGAGCGAATGGAGCTGGCTATGTGATGAGAGGGGGCGTAGGCAAGCAGCCAAAATTCGCGCCGTTCAGGGAACTTGTTGAGTAGCTGGGGCTCTAAATGGTTAGCTTTTGCTGACCATGCACGCCGGATCTAATGGAGACGTCGTGAGATAATTGATCCCATACTGAAACACTTTATTTCTGGAGTTCGCCATGTCCGACCTCACTTCGCTGGCGCTTGAACTTGATCGGGAAACACAGCGTCGGCTCAATCGCCTGGCTGAAGCGCGCCAACTATCGCCGCATTTGATGATGAATGAGGCGATTGCGCAGTATCTTGAACGCGAGGAAAAGACCGAAGTATTTCGGCAAGAAACGCTTGACTCATGGAATGAGTATCAGGCAACCGGGTTACACGTTACTGGTGAGGAAGTCATAGCATGGCTTGAGACGTGGGGCGATGAGAACGAGCTACCCGCACCCGAGTGCCACAAGTGACGACGATTGCTGATGTCCTCGGGCACACAAAACGGGTTTGCGCGCTCCTGTGCCGCAATTGCGCTTTTCCACGCGGGCACTTCTCGACCTGAAAAGGTTGCGGGAGTTTTTGCAGCCGAAAAGTCCTGCGGCAGCCAAGCGCGCTACGCAGGCGATCGTGAAGTCGTTGCGCGTCTTGAGCCAGCGTCCACGACTTGGGCGTCCAATACCTAATTTGCCTTTTGGCAACTACGAGTTCGTGATTTCTTATGGAAATGCAGGCTACATCGCCCGTTACCGTTTCACTGACGGCGTGGTCACAATTTTGTCGGTGAGGCATCAAAAAGAAGCGTCGCCGTAGAGGTGAGAAAGGTGAAGGCCTACCAGCTCAGCTTCCCCGTCAGCATCTGCCAGTACATCACCCAATCGCCCATGAACGAATGCAGCGGCCGCGCAAACGACGCGGGCCGGTTCTTTTCATAGAAAAAATGCCCGATCCAGGCGCCGCCGTAGCCGGACACCAGCGCCGCCAGGATCCACCAGCCATTTATGCTCACCACATACTGCGCGAGCGCCCCAAGCGCCGATGAGCTGCCGATGAAATGCGCGCGCCGGCACAGCAGGTTCGCATGCTGGCTCAGGTAGTAAGGATAAAACTCGGCAAAGCTGGCGTGACGGGGCGGCATGCGGCTCTCCTGGCGTACTCTACACGGGTGCGGGCGCGGTGGCGAAGCCGAACAGCGCATCGAGCACGGCGTCCGGCTGCTCGGCCATCAGCTGGTGGCCGGCATCGACCTGCACGATCTTGCCGTGCTTGATTGCGGACGTCAGTACTTTGGTCGAGCGCGGCGGCGTCATCATGTCCTTGCCGCCGAAAATGAACAGGGTCGGGCAGCTTACCGCTTCGGCCGCGACCTGGCCGTTGGCGTAGGCATTGCAAGCGTAAAAATCGGTGTAGAACAGCTGCTCCGGATTGATGGCCGACATGCGCTGCATCAGGCGCCGCGCGCCGCCCATCGTATAAAACCCCGGCCCGGGGCACGATGGTTTTTGCGCCATCGACGAATGCGAGAAGATGTTGACCATGTCGATCGCGGCCTGCTCGTTGTTTTTGGCCGTGTCGAGCAGCGCGTCGGACACCTTCATCGGATACGTGGTGCCCAGCAGCGCCAGGTGCGTGACCCGGCGCGGCGCCTGGAACGCCGCTTCGAGCGCGACCAGGGAGCCCATGCTGTGGCCCGCCAGGATGGCGCGTTCGACGCCGGCGGCGCCGATCAGCGCCAGCAGCCAGGCAGCCATCTCTTCGACGCTGTGCAGCGCCGCGCCCTTGCTGCGGCCGTGGCCGGGCAGGTCGACCGCCAGCACGTTGAAACCGTGGTGCGCAAAATAGCGCGACTGCAAAGCCCACACCGAATGGTCGTTCTGGGCGCCGTGGATGAAGACGATGGTCGGCAGGTCCCCGTTAAAGGCTTTGCCGCCGGTGTAGCAGTAGGCGTCGAAGCCGGGCAGGTGGTACATCATGTCAGGCTCCCTTCTGCGACAATTTGAGGCCGCGCGCCAGATCCTCGATCAGGTCGTCCACGTCTTCCAGGCCGATCGACAGGCGCATCGTGCCTTCCTTGATGCCGGATGCCGCCAGTTGTGCGGTCGGCACGCGGAAGTGGGTGGTCGACGCCGGATGGATTACCAGCGACTTGGCGTCGCCCACGTTGGCCAGGTGCGAGAAGATCTTGAGCGCATCGACAAAACGGCGTCCGGCGGCGCGGTCGCCTTTGAGGCTGAACGAGAACACCGCGCCGCAGCCCTTCGGCAGCAGGCGCTTGGCCAGCGCATAGTCGGGATGCGATGCGAGTTCCGGATACGACACCGACTCCACCGCGGGATTGGCCAGCAGGAACTCGACCACCTTGCGCGTGTTGGCCACGTGGCGGTCCATGCGCAGGCTGAGCGTTTCGATCCCCTGCAGGATCGCGAACGCATTGTGAGGGCTCATCACCGCGCCGAAATCGCGCAGGCCTTCGCGCCGTGCGCGCAGCGAAAACGGCGCCACGGTCGATTCCTCGGCGAACACCATGCCGTGGAAGCCTTCGTACGGCTCGCATAATTCGGCAAAGCGCCCGGTCTTGTCGTAGGCGGCTTGCCAGTCGAAGGTGCCGCCGTCGACCAGCAGGCCGCCGATGGCGGTGCCGTGCCCGCACAGGAACTTGGTGGCCGAGTGGAATACCAGGTCGGCGCCATGGTCGAACGGGCGCAGCAAATATGGCGTGGTGAAGGTCGAATCCATCATCAGCGGCAGATGGTGGTCGTGGGCGATGGCCGAGACGGTGGCGATATCGAGCACGTCGAGCCCCGGATTGCCCAGCGTTTCGGCGAACAGCACCTTGGTGTTGGGGCGGATCGCGGCGCGCCAGGCGTCGGGGTCGCGCGGATCGACAAAGGTGGTCTCGATGCCGAAGCGCTTGAGCGTGTAAGCGAGCAGGTTTTGCGAGCCGCCGTACAGCGCGCGCGAGGCGACGATGTGCGACCCGGCGCCGGCGATCGTCACCAGGCCGAGGTGCATCGCGGCCTGGCCGCTGGCGGTGGCAATGCCGGCCACGCCGCCTTCGAGGGCGGCGATGCGTTCTTCCAGCACCGCGTTGGTCGGGTTGGAGATGCGCGAGTACACATGGCCGGCGCGCTCCATGTTGAACAGCGAGGCCGCATGGTCCGAGTCCTTGAACGCGAACGAGGAAGTGAAATAGACGGGCGTGGCGCGCGCGCCGGTGGCCGGGTCGGGGGCAGCGCCGGCGTGCAGCGACAGGGTGTCGAAGCCGGGATATCGAGGTCCGCTCATGGTGGGCTCATCTCATGGAAAAAGGATGGGCCGAATCGTAGCACGCAAGCGTTGCACAAAAGCGTGGTTTGCTCGTTAAAATGGTGCAAATGCCAATCGGGCGCTGTCACCAGTGTCATGATCGATCGCAATGCTGGATTTTTTGCCAAGCTTACGCTACAGTCGGAGCTAGGGTTTATAGAAAACATCCACTTATAACCTCACCACAGAAGGCGGCCACCATGAAAGTCTCAGAAATCCTTCAAGTGAAGGGCAACATCCTCTATACCGCAACGCCCGAGATGCTGCTCGTCGATGCCGTCAACACCATGGCCGAAAAGGACATCGGTTCGCTGGTGGTCATGGAATTCGGCGACCTGGTCGGCATGCTGACGTTCCGCGAAGTGATCAAGGTGCTGCACAAAAATAACGGCGCGGTCGGCGCGGGCACGGTGCGCAAGCACATGGACGACCATCCGATCACCGTCACGCCGGACACCGAAGTGAACGAGGTGCGCCGCATGATGCTCGAAAAGCACGCGCGCTACCTGCCGGTGATGAACGCCAAGACCCTGCTCGGCGTCATTTCGTTCTACGACGTCGCGCGCGCGGTGCTGGAAGCGCAAAGCTTCGAAAACCGCATGCTCAAGGCCTACATCCGCGACTGGCCGGCCGAAACCGCGCAGGAAGACTGATGTGACCCTCGCTCCGGGCGCGGCGCGCCGCTTCAGGCAGGTGGATGTATTCACCAGCGTCGCCTTCAAGGGCAATCCGCTGGCCGTGGTGTTAGACGCCGACGGCCTGTCCGACGCGCAGATGCAATCGATGGCGCGCTGGACCAACCTGTCCGAAACCACCTTTGTGCTCACGCCGCACGATGCGCAGGCCGATTACCGGGTTCGCATTTTCTCGCCCGATACCGAGTTTCCCTTCGCCGGACATCCCACCCTGGGCACGGCGCATGCCTTGCTGGAGGCGGGCCTGGTGCCGCGCCGCCCCGGCGCGCTGGTGCAGGAGTGCGGCGTGGGGCTGGTGCCGATCGAGCTTGGCAGCGATGGCATGCTGGCCTTTCGCGCACCGCCGGCCAGCCTGGCGCCGCTCGCGCACCAGCACCAGCGCTTGCTGGCGCGGGTGTTGCCAGGCACCGTGCTTGATGCGCACTGCACGCCGCTGATCGCCAACATGGGCATCGCCTGGCTGGTGGTGCGGCTCCAGACTGCGCAAGCCTGCGTCGATGCGCGCGTCGACGGCGCCGCGCTGCGGGAACTGACCCGCCTCGGCGTGACCGGCGTGGCGCTCTACGGCCCGCATGACGCCGACGGGCCGGCCGATTACGAGGTCAGGGCGCTGTTTACCAAACACGGTTCGCTGGTCGAAGATCCGGTCACCGGCAGCGCCAATGCCTGCATCGCCCGCGTGCTGCAGGCGCAGGGCTTTCCCGATGGCGGCGAGAGTAGCCGCGGCTACAGCGCGCGCCAGGGCACCTGCCTGGACTGCGACGGCCGCATCGCGGTCAGCTGGGTCGATGGCGAGCCGTGGATCGGCGGCCACTCGGTCACGGTGATCGATGGCGTAGTGCGGGTTTAAGCGATGGGGTATCGCCACGCCATCGTGATTGTGGCGGCAAGCCTGGCCGGCCACGCGCTGGCATCAGCCAGCAGCGCCGATGCCGCTTGTGGCCAGCATGCATCGGGTGTCGTTCGCAAGGTGGCACTGGCGTCGATGCGCAGCAAAACGCCGCTGTACGTGATCGACCATGCCGGCCGACTGGTCAAGCTCGACCTCGCTTCCGGCAAGACCACGACCCTGTCCGACCACCGCTTTGACTCCATGCCAACCCTGCGCGCCTCGGCCGACGGCCGATGGCTCAGTTACAGCGGCGTGCTCGAAAGCGGCGGCAAAACCCAGTATTGGCTATACGACCGCCGCAGCGGTTCGGAACGACTGGTCTATGAGCATCCCGCATGGGGAGGGGATACTCCCGGATTTTCGCCGGACAGCCGTTATCTTGCCATCAGTGCCAACTACGACAGGCGCTGGGAAAGTACCAGCGGTGCTGGCCTGTTCCTGTTTGATACCGCAACGGCCCGCTTGCTAACCGTGACATTGCCCGCAAAAATTCCCGTGCGCGATGCATGGACAGCGACCGAGTGGTCGCAAGATGGCAAGCTGCTGTTAATCCTCGTGCGCGGGAAGTTGCCTGAAAGTCAATTCAGCTATGTTGGTTATGCTCCCGCGAGCGGGAGAGTCGAAACACTGTCGGGTCATTACGATTCGCAGACGCATCGCCACCACTTCAAGCGCGGCGCGCAGCGCATTCCCGCAGCCGAAGAACGCCGGCCGAAATCGGACGAGGCGCCGTCATCGGCCCGCTCCCCGGGCGGGACGTGGCGCGCCTATTTCGAGCGGCGGCAGGACAGCCGGCCTTATCAACTGATCGTCGCAAACAAGGCAGGCGTGAGCAAGCCCGTCGCGGTCGGGTCCTATCATCAGTGCGAAGGGTACACGCTCCACATCAGCGGCTGGCTTGACGAGCGCCACCTCGTGTACCGCAATGGCATGATGAAGTTCCTGATCTTCGATGCGGAAACGGGGAACACGGCCGACCTGTCAGGCGACGATAACGGGCCGTTGTCGTTCACATGGTAAATCAAGGTCAGCCTGCTCCGGCGCAGGAGCGGCAGGGATGAACGCATACGCCCGCGTCTACGAACTGCTCGCCTTGCCCAGCGCACTGCGCGCCTGCGCCCTTGGTGCGATCGCACTGCCTGTCGTTGGCGCGGAGGCGCCGGCTTACTGGTATGGCTTCCCGCCCGCGCTCGTCCCGCTCTGGAGCGAGCCGTCGGGCCCGCTCTATTACGGCTGCTGGAAGCACTGGTTTATCGAGCGCGAAGCGACGTTTGTGAAGGCGTACGTGGAGTGCCCCTGGACCATGCTGGAGGTGGCCCGCACGCCCGCCCAGCTGTTTGCGCTCGCGGCAATCAGCAGCATCGTCGATGGCGACGCGGTCACGCCGCAGGTCGAGGCATTCGCAAGAAAGGTCGGCATCGACAACCTCGCCCAGATCGACAGTGTGTCGCTCGACACGGGTGACGACGCGGCAGGCCTGGTCCGGCTCGACCAGTTCGCGGCCGCTGTGCCGCTGGCGTGCTGTCCCGACCCGTCCGCGTATGGCGGCAGCTTTCCGCTGTCCACACAGCCGCCGCCTGCGCACGCGCTTGCGCGCACCTGCCAGTTCGAACTCGATATCGATGCGCTGACAGGATGGCTTGCGGACCCGGCCTGTCCGCCCTGGCTGGCCACGCGGGTGCAGTCGAAGCTGGCGCTGTGCCGCGGCTACATCGCGCAGGGCGCATTCGGACTGGCCTGGCTGACCATCAACGCGCGCGGCTGGACCATTGGCGATGCGCGTACCGCCGTCGCCGAACTGGCGGCGGCGGCGGCCGATCCGCAGTTCGACCTGCTCGCCTCGGCGTGGCTGGCGGTTGCCAGCGACAGCGCCGGCGGCTACTGATCGTTTGACCGCGTTCGCTCCAGCGCCGTGGCCGTGTTCTCGCCAGAGTGAACTGCGCCTGCCGACGTGATCCGTTTATCCTGCTCGACGTCCAGGGCATTCATATCGCGATTCACGCGCGGAAAACGTGCGCTGAAATCGCTATCGGCCGTCCAGTGCGGCGAGGCGCTTTTGCCGTCGAGCAGGCCGGCATCGGCGAGGGCGTACGCGCCATAGCACAGTCCGACTAAGCAGCACGGCATCGGCGAGCGCGTGCGCATTCCCGCCGATGGCGAGATCCTCAAGTTCTGATCGCTGGCCGCAGGCGCCAGCGAGGCTCACGCGGGGTCGTTCGACTCCGCCAGCGCCGCGTGCGCGGCCGTGAGCTGGTCGCCTGAACTGATCAGGGTAGCGCGCCCGGTATCGATCATCGCCTGCGCGCCCAGATGCAGCTTTTCAATCAGCTCGGCGTTGTCCGCCCCCGGCTTGGGCCGCAGCGCGCTCCAGCCGTTGCGGCCATTCGCCTTGATCCAGTACAGGGCGGCGTCGGCCAGTTCGACCAGGTGTTCCCAGCCCACGCGCTTGCTGTCGTCGAGGTACAAGCCGCTTTCGGCCAGCCCCACCGAGCAGGTCAGCGCAACCGTGATGCCGTCGCCCAGGTCGAACACATGGTTGGCCACCGCGCGCCGGATGCGCTCTCCCAGCACCGGCACGAACTGGCGCGTGCTGGGCCGGCACACCAGCAGGAATTCTTCGCCGCCCCAGCGCACGATGTAGTCGCCCACCCGCACCTGTGCGCGCAACACGTCGGAGACCTGTTGCAGCACCCGGTCGCCGGCGCGGTGGCCATAGGTGTCGTTGATGCGCTTGAAGTGGTCGATGTCGACCAGCGCGAACAGCAGCGTATTCTCGCCCGAGCCGGTGCGCTTGTTCTCGCGCTCGTAAAACGCCAGGTCGGCCGGAATCTGGTTGCTCAGGTAGCGCCGGTTGTGCAGCCCGGTCAAGGGGTCGGTCTGGCTGGCCAGTTCCAGCGCGCGGTTGGCCACGTGCAGCTGTTCGGTGCGCTCGGCCACCTGCAGTTCCAGCGCGGCGCGCTGCTTTTCGTGCGCGCGCCGCTGCAGCCGGTAGCCGCCATACACGGTGCCGCCCAGGAGCGCCAGCAGCAGGCCGTAAAACCAGCTGGTTTCATAAAAATGCGGGGCGATCGTGAAGTCGAGGCGCGCCGGCAGTCTGTTCCACACGTCGGCATTGTTGCTGGCCTTGACCTCGAAAGTGTAGGCGCCGGCCGGCAGGTTGGTGTAGTTGACCGAGCGCGGCGCGCCGGCGGCCAGTTCGCGCCAGTCCTTGTCGTAGCCGTGCAGGCGGTAGCGCAGCACCACGCTGGCCGGGTCCTGGAAGGAGAGGGCGGTAAATTCGAAGGCCATGTCGCGCGCATCCTCGCGCACGCGCAGGCTGCCGGCCTGGCCCTGGCGGATGTCTTGCCAGGTGTCGAGCACGCGCACCCGCTCGATCACGGCCGTCGGCGCCGTCATGTTCTTGGCCAGGCCCATGGTGTCGAGCGTGACCACGCCGTCGCGGCTGGGCAGCCACAGGGTGCCGGCCGGGTCCATGAAGCCCTTGGCGGTGCCGGCGCCGTTGCAGCAGTAACCCTGCTCGCCGCTGCGCCGGTCGCCGCGTTCGTTGAGGATCATCTCGGCGTTGACGCTGCGCGACTGGCCGTTCTGCACCTGGCGCATGTCGGCCACCGGCACGCGCAGGATGCCGCGCAGCCCGGCCGACCACAGGTAGCCGGCCGCGTCTTCGGTCAGGAAGAAGGGCGCGTTCGGCGGCAAGCCTTCGGCGGCGGCGAACTTGTGCCAGCGCCGTCCGTTGAACAGGTACAGCTCCTCGGTCAGCGAGCCAAGCACCAGCGAGCCGTCGCGCAGCTCGGTGATGGCGGTGATGTCCATGCCCGGCTGCAGGCCGCTGTCGAGCCCGATCTGCTCCAGGCGCTCGCCGCGCAGTTCGTACAGCCCGTCCTGGGTGGTCACCAGGAGGCGGCCGTCTTTCAGTTCGCGCACCTGGCGCGCGCGCACGTCGTGCAGCCCCTCGTTCTTGCCGAATTTGGTGAGCGTGCCGGCGGCCAGGCGGAATACGCCTTCGCTGGTCGGGAACCAGATCACGCCGTTGCGGTCGCGCACTACGCCGTTGATCTGCGCCGAGGCCATTGGCGCGAACAGGGCCGGTGCTTCGAGTTTGCCATCGCGCCAGATCACCAGCCCGCGCCGGGTGCCGATCCAGATGCGGTCGGCGTCGGCCAGCAGGTTGTAGGCGTGCGGATGGGGCAACTGGCTGCCGCCCAGGACCTGGCGAAAGCGCCCGTCGCTGTACACGCTCAGGCCATCGCTGGTGCCGACCCAGGTGCGGCCGTCCGGCGCGCGCGCCACCGACCAGACGATCGGTTCGGTCAAGCCTTCGGCTGCGGCCAGGCGCCGGGTCGAGCCGTTCCACAGGCGCACCAGGCCTTGCCACTGGCTGCCCAGCCACAGGTTGCGCTCGCGGTCTTCGAAGGCCGCCAGCACGCCCTTGAACGCGGCCGGGTTCTTTTCGGAGATGACCTCGGTCGCCTTGCCGTCGCGGATGCGCGCCATGCCGGCGTTGCTGGCCACCCACAGGTTGCGGTCGCTGTCCTGGTAAAGCATGGTTGTGGGCGAACTTTGCAGCACCGGTTCGGCGGTGGCGGCGATCAGCTGCGCGCCGTCGCGTACATACAGGCCGACGCTGGTGCCGACCCAGATTTTTCCTTGCGCTTCGGCCAGCCGGCTGACCACGCTGCGGCGCAGGCCGGCCGGCAGGGCGATCAGTTCGGTGTCCTTGCCGCGGCTGTGGAAAATGCCGCCGGCGCCGCCGATATACACGCCGTCGGCGCTTTTCAGCAGGGCGGTGGCGGGGGCCGGGCTGCCGGGACGGTGCACCAGTTGACTGCCGTCGTAGTCGAATACGCCGCTGCTGGTGGCCACCACCAGCCGGCCCTGGTCCTCGACCATGGCGTGGATGTCGAGCACGGGAAACTGCAGCTGATCAGCCGGCGCAATGGCGCGGAACACGCCGTTCTCGACCACCGTCAAGCCCTTGTAGGTGCCGACCCAGACGCGCCCGGCGCTGTCGGCCAGCAGGCTGCGGATCCACACACCGGCCAAGGCCGGCTGGTTTTCAGGCGAATAATTGGTGAAGCGCACGCCGTCGAAGCGCGCCAGCCCGGCCTGGGTGGCGATCCACAGGTAGCCTTGCTGGTCCTGGGTGATCGCCTGCACGCTGATCTGCGGCAGGCCGCTCTGGATCGACCAGCTGGTGCGCACGAAATGATGGAAGGCCTTGTCGGGGTCGAGCGCGGCCGCAGGCTGGCACACTGCCAGGCCCGCCAGCAGCAACGCGCACAGCCGCGAAATAATGGTACTCATGCATTCATTCAAGTTGGCGCCCGTCCATTGCAAAGCATGAAGACGATAGTACGTGAAGGCGGGCGCGCACGGTGCGAATACAGCGGCGGGATGGACTGCTGTTGCCGATGTGCAACGATTGCTTGCTGATAGGATATTTTAGCGGGGACCGTCGCGCAGGCCGGCCATGGGAATCAGATCGCGCCGGTCCCGCTTTCGTCGTTGAGCCATTCGTACAGCGCCGCCGTGGCCATGGGGCGCGCGAACAGGAAGCCTTGCGCCAGCGGGCAGCCGAGCGACTGCAGGATGGCGGCCTGGCGTTCGTCTTCGACCCCTTCGGCGATCACCGACAGGCCCAGGTTGCGCCCGAGCTGGATGACCATTTCGGCAATGCTGCTGCCGCGCGCCGAATGCGTGATTTCGGTCACGAACGCGCGGTCGATCTTGAGCCGGTCGACCTGCAGCCGCTGCAAATACGATAGCGACGAGAAACCGGTCCCGAAATCGTCGATCGCGATCGACACCCCGGTGTGCTTGACCTGGGCCAGCATCTTGATCAGCAAATCGGGTTCTTCCATCGCCATCGATTCGGTGATTTCGAGTTCGATGAATTCGGGCGGGGCGCCGGTTTCTTCAAGCGCCGAGCGCAGCATGTCAAGAAAATAGGGGTGGCGGAACTGCACCTGCGAGACGTTGACCGACATGGTGAACTGGCGGTGCCCGGCGTCGCGCAGGCGCACCAGTTCGTGGCAGGCGCTGCGCAGCACCCATTCGCCGATGTCGATGATCAGGCCCGAATATTCGGCGATCGGGATGAAGCGGTCCGGCGAAATGTAGGTGCCGTCGGGCGTCTGCCAGCGCAGCAGCGCTTCGGCGCCGACCGGGCAGCGCGCCGTCAGGTCCATCTGCGGCTGGTACACCACGAACAGCTCGCCCTTGGCAAAACCGGTGCGCAGCGCATGCATCATGCGCACCCGCTCGCGGATTTCCACGCCCATGCTGCGCGAAAAATAGAAGTGGCCGGCGCGCTGCTGGGTCTTGGCGCGCTTGAGCGCGATGTCGGCGTCCTTGAGCGCGTCGGCGCCGCTGCCGTCGTGTTCCGACAGGCGCACCAGGCCCAGGGTGGCCGACAGCTGCACATCCTGGCCGTCGATCGAGAACGGGGTTTCGAACAGCGCCAGGATGCGCACCGGGTTGACCGCGGCGGCGTCGCCCAGCACGCAGAAAATATCGCCGCCGATGCGCGCTACCGTCAGTTGCTGGCCGAGGCGCTGCTGCAGGCGGCTGGCCACGGCCACCAGCAGCTGGTCGCCGAACTGGTGGCCGAGGGCGTCGTTGGTCTCGGCGAAGTGGTCGAGGTCGACCAGCGACAGGGTGGCGTCGTCGCGCGCGGGACCGGCCAGGGCGGCGTCGAGGATTTCGACCAGGCGCGTGCGGTTGGGCAGCTTGGAGAGCTGGTCGTAGAAGG
Source organism: Massilia aquatica (assembly GCF_011682045.1). Lineage (GTDB taxonomy): Bacteria > Pseudomonadota > Gammaproteobacteria > Burkholderiales > Burkholderiaceae_D > Telluria_A > Telluria_A aquatica. Next base: position 65,294 of record NZ_VVIW01000026.1, read on the forward strand.
CGGCGTTGTGCAGGTGGCTGACCAGCTCCACGTTGTCCAGCCCTACCGCCACGTTGCTGCAAAATACTTCCAGCAGGCGCTGGTCGATCTCGCCCAGCATGCGCCCAGGCGCCAGGAAGGCGACGAAATCGCGGCTCGATTTGCCGGCGAAGAACAGGGTCACGGCGCCCGCTTCATAGATGTTGCGGCGCTGGGCCAGGGTGCGCTCCATGGCCGCGGCGACGGCGCTGTCTTCGCTCGTGGTCAGCTTGCCGCTGCCGAGGCGGCGGTAGACGCCGGCCGTGGCCATGATGAGCAGCTCGCGGCAGCGAGCGTCCGGACACTCCTGCACGCACAGCACCCCGTTCGGTGGGACCCCGAGGATGTCGGCGACCTGCGCCAGCACGCCGGCGGCGAAATTCTGCACGCCGTGCAGCGCCATCAGCTCGGTGCTGGCGCGCACCACCCGGTCGAGCCCGCGCCGGTTGGCGCTGATCGCGCAGATTTGCTCGTACGAGCGGATCGCCGCCGTCACCGTGGTAAACAGCTTGATGCGGGTCAGTTCGGACTTGGTCTTGTAGTCGTTGATGTCGAAATCGCGGATGGCGTCGATTTCGGGCGCGTAGCCGGGCTGCCCGGTGCGCAGGATGATGCGCACATCGGCCAGCTTGAGCGTTTCGCGGATGTAGCGCACCAGGTGCAGGCCGGCGTCGTCCTGTTCCATCACCACGTCGAGCAGGATGACGGCGATGTCGTGTTCGTGCTTGAGCATCTCGCGCGCCTGGCCGGCCGAGTAGGCGTGCACGAATTCGAGCGGGCGCTGTTGCATGTCCAGGTTGCCGAGCGCGAAGGTGGTGGTCGAGTGCACGTCTTCGTCGTCGTCGATGATCATCACGCGCCATACACCGCCCGCCACCGCACTGACGGGCGCACCGGGGTGTTCCTCCAAAAATACCAGGTCGTCGTGGTCGTCCTCAAGGTCGTCCAAGGGCGTGCTCGATGGGGGCATGTGTCGCTTCTCCAGGCGTTTCTCGGTAATGGCGCTGCGTCCGATGGTGGCATTGAACGCACAACCGTGCAGGCGCGCCGGCACAGCTTGCAGCGAACCGCCACTGCTTTTCCATAGCATGCCACGAATTCGGTTCACTGTATCTATTGACAGTAAGAAAAAGAAATTGCACAACAAGTCAAGGGAGTTGACAAAATAATCAGTGGCGCGCGGGCGCCGCCGCGGCCGGTCCGGGCCGCCGCCGCCAGCAAATGCGCGCGGGCTGGTAGAATTGGCTTTTCCGCCACTCACTTTCCTATCATGTCCGGCAATTCTTTTGGCAAGCTGTTTACCGTTACAACGTTTGGCGAGTCGCACGGCCCGGCCATCGGCTGCGTGATCGATGGCTGCCCGCCGGGCCTGGTGTTGTCCGAAGCCGACATCCAGCCCGACCTCGACCGCCGCAAACCGGGCACCTCGCGCCACGTCACCCAGCGCCAGGAAGCCGACACGGTCGAGATCCTGTCGGGCGTGTACGAAGGCAAGACCACCGGCACACCGATCATGCTGATCATCCGCAACCAGGACCAGCGCAGCAAGGATTACGGCAACATTGTCGAGAGCTTCCGTCCCGGCCACGCCGACTACACCTACTGGCACAAGTATGGCGTGCGCGATCCGCGCGGCGGCGGGCGCTCCTCGGCGCGCCTGACCGCCCCGGTGGTGGGCGCGGCGGCGGTGGCCAAGAAATGGCTGCACCAGCAGTACGGCACCGTGTTCATGGGCTGCATGAGCCAGCTGGGCGACATTGCGGTGCCGTTCGAGGCCTGGGAGCACGTGCCGAACAACCCGTTTTTTGCCGCCAGCGGCGACGCGGATTTGATCGCGCGCATGGAAGCGGCCATGGACCAACTGCGGCGCGACGGCGACTCGATCGGCGCGCGCATCGATGTGGTGGCCAAAAATATCCCGGTGGGCCTGGGCCAGCCGATCTACGACAAGCTCGATGCCGATATCGCCTACGCCATGATGGGCATTAACGCCGTCAAGGGCGTGGAAATCGGCGCCGGTTTCCGTTCGGTGGCGCAGCGCGGCTCCGAGCATGGCGACGAACTGACGCTCGATGGCTTTGTCGGCAACAACGCCGGCGGGGTGCTGGGCGGGATTTCGACCGGCCAGGACATCACGGTGTCGATCGCGATCAAGCCGACCTCCTCGATCCGCACGCCGCGCCGCTCGATCGACAAGGCGGGAGCGCCGGTGATGGTTGAAACCTTCGGGCGCCACGATCCGTGCGTGGGCATCCGCGCCACCCCGATCGCCGAAGCCATGCTGGCGCTGGTGCTGATCGACCACGCCCTGATGCACCGCGCCCAGTGCGGCGATGTGCGGGTCGACACGCCCAAGATTGCCTGACACCGGTGCCCGACGCCGTTGCGGCACCCGCGCCTGAAGGCGTGGCCGCACTGAGGCCGTTCGCGCTGTTCCTGTTCGCGTACTACGCGCAGGTCGGCGCGTTTGCCATTTACGCCACCCTGTTCTTCGCCGCGCGCGGCATGAGCGCGCCCCAGATCGGCGTGCTGATGTCGCTGATCCAGGTCATGCGCATCATCGGGCCCAACCTGTGGGGGGCGCTGGCCGACCATAGCGGCCGGCGCGTGGCTGTGCTGCGCCTGACCAACGCCTGCGCGCTGCTCGCCTTTGGCGGCATCTTCTTCGCCGACACCTACTTCCAGTTCATCGCCGTGATGGTCGCCTTCAACCTGTTTTCGAGCGCGCAGGCGCCCCTGGCCGAAGCGCTGCTGCTGGCCGCCCTGCGCGGCGACGCCACCAACTACGGGCGGGTGCGCATGTGGGGCTCGGTCGGCTTCATCGTGGCGGTGCTGGCGGCTGGCTGGCTGCTCGAGGCGCTCGGCGTGCAGGCCTTGCCGTCGATCGCGCTGTTCCTGCTGGTGTGCGTGGGCGCATCGGGTCTTCTGATCCGCCAGGCGCCGCTGGTGGCGCACGCCGCGGGCGCGCCGGGCTTGTGGAGCGTGCTGCGGCGGCGCGAGGTGATCGCGTTTTTCGTCTCCGCCGCGCTGATGGCGGGCGTACACATGTCGCTCAATGCCTTCTATTCGCTGTACCTGGAGCGGGCCGGCTACAGTAAACCCGTGATCGGCATGATGTGGGCGCTCGGCGTGCTGGCCGAGGTGGCGTTCTTCTATTTCCAGGCGCCGCTGCTGCGCCGCTTCGGTGCGCGCAAGGTGATGATGTGCGCCTTCGCGGCGGCCGCCGTGCGCTTTCCGGTCATCGGCGCCGCCGGCCAGCTGCTGGCGCTGCTGGCGCTGGCCCAGCTGCTGCACGCGGCCACGTTTGCGGCGCATCTGTCAAGTTCGGTGATGGTCATGCAGCGCTGGTTCGCCGGTCCCCTGCAGGCGCGCGGGCAGGCGCTGTACATGAGCCTTGCCTACGGCATCGGCGGCACCGGCGGCGCTCTGGCAATGTCGCTGTGCTGGGACAAGATCGGCCCGCAGGCGGTGTTTTACCTGGCCGGCGCGCTGGCGCTGGCGGCGGCGGGCAGCGCGGCGCTGTCGTTCCGCTGGCAGCGCCAGGGGTGATCAGCGCCAGGGTTGATCAACGCGGCTTGGCGGCGGCCAGCTCGACCTGCTGGCGTCGCACCACGGTCTTGACGATCAGCGAGCGCAGGTCGTTGAGCAGCGCGAATTCGGTCTGGCTCAGGTGAATCGCCGGGAAGCTGTCGTCCCAGTCGCCATAGATGAAGCCGACCGGCTGGCCGTTCGACGACAGCGGCAGGATCACGAAACTGCGCGCGTCCGACAGGCAGTCCTTCCACCACTGCGGCAGCTTGGCCGCGAACTTGGCGTCCTGCGCGTTTTCAACGAAAATCACGCGGTCGCTCCCGAGCGAGGCGTGGAACACGTTGGCGCTGTAGGCGTCGTCGAAGCTGAGCGCGCCGATCAGTTCCCTGGTGCCGTCGCCCAGGCCGATCTTGGCGATGTATTTGTTTTCGCGCCGGTTGCGCAAGAAGGCCACCGCGCGCGAGAAGGTCAATCCCTGGAACACGGTTTCCAGCGCCATCGACATCATCTGGCCCGGGTTGGCCGTGGCGACGACGTCGCGCATGTCCGAAACGCCCGAGAGCAGCACCTTGTTGCCTTCGGCGCGCATGCGGCGCGTGGCCATGTCGGCGGCGCGTTTTTCGGCCGGCTTGGCCAGCGGCGCGATCGTCAGGTCGGTCGCCGCGGTCTCCTTGGCCTTGTCGATCGCGCTCAGGATATGATCCGGCGCGACCCCGAGCATCGACGAAAAACTGCTGGCCAGCTCGCGCACCTGGGCGGCGCCGGCTTCGTCGTCGTTCCACAGCGAGCTGGCGCATTGGGACGACATGGTCGATACCGCCGCCAGCCAGTCTTCGTGGGTGAATATCTCGCCGCGCGGGGCCGGTTCGACCCGGCGCATGCCGACGATCAGGTTCTTCGGCAAGCCCCAGTGCTCGGCGGCGGCGCGTCCGATCGCTTCCATCGACAGGCCGAGCAGCGGCGGCGCGGCGGCGTCTTCGCCACCGGCGCCCCCAAGCGCCTGCAGCGCGCTCCAGCGCTCGGGCATGTAGAAGGTGATCATCATGCGCCCCAGCGTGTGCAGCATCGAGCACACCACGGCTTCCTCGGCGTCGCGCGGGCTGGCGCTGGCGCTTGAGGTGACCTGCTGCGCCACCATCCCGGCCAGCACCGCTTTTTCCATCTCCACGTGGGCCACGGCCGAATCGGCCGAGGCGCGCGTGAGTTCCTCGATCAGCTTCAGGCCCAGCGCCAGGTGGCCGATGGCTTCCGTGCCGAGCACCAGTACCGCCTTGGTGACGGTGTTGATGCGCTGGCCGAACGCCGAGTACATGCCGCTGTTGGCCAGGCGCAGTACCTTTTGCGTCAGGACCGGGTCCGACAGCACCGTTTGCGTCATGCTGAACTGGTGCTCGTCCTCGCCGCGCATGGCGCCGAGGATGGCGCTGATGGCCTTGGCGAAGCCGGGCATGTCGCCGCGCCGGCGCACCCGTTCCCACAACTGGTTCAGGGTGGCGTCGGCGCTGGCCGGGCCGGGCGGCGCCGGCTGCAGCAGGGTGCCCGTGATCATCGCGGCCCCGCTTGCGGTTCGATCGGCATCAGCGACGCGTACAGGTCTTCTTTCAGGGCCGCCATGGCGGCGTGGGCCGGCATGGGTTTGCCGGTCAGGTAGCCCTGGATGTACTGGCAGCCGCGCTGGTCGAGGTAATCGAGCTGCGCCTCGGTTTCGACGCCTTCGGCCACCACCGACAGGCCGAGGTGCTTGGCCAGGTCCAGCACCGCGTTGCAGATCGCGCCATCCTTGGGCGCGTCGGGCAGGTCCTTGATGAAGGCGCGGTCGATTTTCAGCACCGAGATCGGGAAGCGCTTGAGGTAGGCCAGCGAGGAGTAGCCGGTGCCGAAATCGTCGATGGCGATGCGCGCCTGCCGCTCGGCCATCTTGACGAGGATGGATTCCGCGTGCACGGGGTCGATCATCAGGGTTCCTTCGGTGATTTCGAGTACCAGCTGGCTGCCGCTCATGCCGGAAAAGGCGAGCGCGTGGTCCAGCACCTCGAGGAATTTATCGTTGCGGAACTGGCGCGGGCTGATATTGACCGAAATGTACAGCGATCGCTTGGCCGCTTCCTCGAAGTGCTTGAGCTGGACGCAGGCCGCTTTCAGGGCCCAGGCGCCCAGCAAATTGATCAGGCCATTGGTTTCGGCGATGGGAATGAAGCGCACCGGCGGCACCATGCCGAGGGTCGGATGCTTCCAGCGCATCAGGGTCTCGAAGCCCTGGATGCGGCGCGTGGCGGCGTCCACGATCGGCTGGTAGTAAAGTAAAAATTCGCCTTCGCGCACGGCCTGGAACATGGCCGCTTCGAGCGAGATATCGTGTTCCGGCGGGCCGCTGGTGCGCGGGCTGTAGACCAGGCAGCGCGCCTTGCCGGTTTCCTTGGCGCGCGACATGGCGGCATCGGCCAGCGCGACCAGCTGGACTTCATCCTCGGCGTGCTCGGGAAACAGCGCCAGGCCGATCGAGGCGCCGATGTAGATGGTGTGCTTGTCGACTTCGAACGGGGCCTGCAGGGCCGCCAGCAGGCGCCCGGTGACCAGCTTGATCTGGGCCTCGGTGCAGGTGCCCGGCAGGACCGCGACGAATTCGTCGCCGCCGATGCGCGCCAGGGTGTCGCTGTCGCGCAGGGTGGTGCGCAGGCGCGCCGCGGCGATGCGCAGCACGGCGTCGCCGACCGGGTGGCCCAAGCCGTCGTTGACCTTTTTAAAGCCATCGAGGCCGATGGTGGCGACCGAAAAGTTCTGGCCCGAGCGGCGCGCGTGGGCGATCACCATGCGGATCCGGTCCGACAGCAGCAGGCGGTTGGGCAGTTCGGTCAGGCTGTCGTGGGTGGCCAGGTGGCGCAGCCGGTCTTCGGTCTCGCGCTGGGCCGAGATGTCGCGCCCGACCGCCAGCAGGACCGTGTCGCCGCTTTGCTGGACGCGGCACAGGCGCAGTTCGAACCAGAGTTCCTTGTGCGGGGCCTTCATGCGCAGTTCGATGCGCGCCGGGGCGCCGGCGGCGTCCTGCAGCGCCGCGCCCAGGCCGGCCTGGTCGGGGTCGGCCACCAGGGTGGCCAGAAAGGTCCCGGCCTCGAAGGAAAACAGGGCGCCGGTGCGCTTGCTGGCGGCCTTGATGCGGCCGCCCGCATCGAGGCGGAGCACGATATCGCCGGCCGCTTCCATGAACTGGTCGAGCTCGGTGAGGGTGTCGCCGTCGGGCACGGATGGGGCACTGGTGCGCATTGTAAAAATTATTACCTTCGTAGTGTGGCTGGCTGCTGGCCGCTGGTGCCCTAGTTTAGCAAATCGGCATCCACCGTGGCACGGAAAGATTCCAGAATGCATCAAAATCAGCCGGTGCGGTGCGTCATTCGATGTTGCTTGACCGAACGCAAAAAACGGCAGCCCGGACGGGCGGGAAAGCAACTCTTGCCCTGTTTTCGTCTTTCGGCTAGGCTGTAGCGCGGCACGCCGCAACGCCACCGGATGGTTTGCTATTGTCGCTTACCGGCGCTGTTCAGGGGCGCACGCGACCTGGAAATGCTGCTTTTGCGCAATATTTTTTGGAGTTTGAGACGATTCGCACCATGAACCCATTCGATACGCATACAATTTTCAACCAGGCCATTCAATTTGGGAATAGCAACCTGTTCGCGTGCGATCCGGCGCTGCGCGAGGCGGTCGCGCGCGAGGGCGCGCCGTGGGCGGTCGATGGCTTGCTGGCGCTTGGGGCGTCGCTCGGCCGGGCCGAGGTGCTCGAGCTGGCGCGCCTGGCCAATGTCAACAAACCCATTCTGCATAACTTTGACCGCAACGGACGGCGCATCGACGAAGTCGAGTTCCATCCGGCCTGGCACCAGTTGATGGCGCTGATGATCGGCGCGGGCGTGCACGCCTCGCCGTGGGAGTCGGGCCAGGGCGGTGGCCAAGGTGGTGCGCAGGTGGCGCGGGCGGCCCAATACCTGCTCTTCGGGCAGGTGGAAAACGGCGCCCAGTGTCCGGTCACGATGACCTACGCCTCGGTGCCGGCGCTGCGCCTGGCCGGCGCGATCGGGGCCAAATGGCTGCCCAGGATCCTGTCGCGCCAATACGATCCGCGCTCGCTGCCGATTGAGCAGAAGACCGGTGCCCTGATCGGCATGGGCATGACCGAAAAGCAGGGCGGCAGCGACGTGCGCGCCAACACCACCCGCGCCACGGCGCTTGACCCTGGCGAGGCGCGCGCGCGCTTCGGCGAGGAGGGAGCGCACGCGTGGCGCATCGTCGGCCACAAATGGTTCTTCTCGGCGCCGCAGTCGGACGCACACCTGATCCTGGCGCAGACCGAGGATGAAGGCAGCGCCGGCTTGAGCTGCTTCCTGGTGCCGCGCTACCTGCCCGACGGCAGCCGCAATGCGATCCGCGTGCAGCGCCTCAAGGATAAACTGGGCAACCGCTCGAACGCCTCGTCCGAGGTGGAGTTTTGCGACGCCGTCGGCTGGCTGGTGGGCAAAGTCGGGCGCGGCATCCCCACCATATTGGAAATGGGTGGGCATACCCGGCTCGATTGCGTGCTGGGCAGCGCCGGCATCATGCGCGCCGCGCTCACGCACGCGCTGCACCACGCGCGCCAACGGGCCGCCTTTGGCCGCACCTTGGCCGAGCAGCCGCTGATGCAAAACGTGCTGGCCGACCTGGCGCTGGAATCGGAAGCGGCCACCGTCTTCGCGCTGCGCCTGGCGCGCTGCTTCGACCAGGGCGCCGACCCGGCCCAGGCACTGCTTGGGCGCATCCTCACGCCGGCCGGCAAATACTGGCTGTGCAAGCGCGGCCCGGCGTTCGGGGCCGAAGCGATGGAAGTCATGGGCGGCAACGGCTATGTGGAAGACGGTCCGCTGGCGCGCCTGTACCGCGAGTTTCCGGTCAATTCGATCTGGGAGGGGTCGGGCAATGTGATGTGCCTGGACCTGCTGCGCGCCTTCGGCAAGACCCCGGCCGCGCGCGATGCCCTGGCGGGCGAACTGGCGCTGGCCGGTGGCGCCAGTGCGGATTTCAACGCCTATAGCGCGCGCCTGCTGGCCGACCTGGAAGGGCAGCAGGGCGACGAGTACGGCGCGCGCCGGCTGGCCGAACGGATCGTGATCGCAGTGCAGGCGGCGCTGCTGCTGCGCCATGCGCCAAGCTATGTCAGCGCCGCCTTCATCGCCGCGCGCGTGGCGGTGGACGTGGGCGGGGCCTTCGGACGTCTGCCGGCCGGCGTTGATTGCGCGGCGATCCTGGCGCGCGCGCTGCCAGCGGACGCTTGAGCCGCATCTGTACTGACTTAATTGCCGCGAAATGCGGACAAGCGCTCGGTTTGCGGGATAATACGGGTACAAGCCATCACAATAAATGAATCGAACTCCATGAACCAAGATCCACGCTTCCCCAACCTGTTCATCCTCAACCACCCGCTGATCCAGCACAAGTTGAGCCACATGCGCGAGCGCGACACGTCCACGCGCACCTTCCGCGAGCTGCTCAAGGAAATCACGCTGCTGATGGGTTATGAAATCACGCGTGACCTGCCGCTCACCACGCGCAAGATCGAGACCCCGCTGGTGACCATCGACGCACCCGTCATTGCCGGTAAAAAACTGGCGATCGTGCCGATCCTGCGCGCCGGTATCGGCATGAGCGACGGCCTGCTGGAACTGGTGCCGTCGGCGCGCGTGGGCCACGTTGGCGTGTTCCGCGACCCGGAAACCCACAAGCCGGTCGAGTACCTGGTGCGCCTGCCCGACACCACCGACCGCATCTTCATCCTGTGCGACCCGATGGTCGCCACCGGCAACTCGGCGGTGCACGCCATCGACGTGCTCAAAAAGCGCGGCGTGACCGATGAACAGATCATCTTCCTGGCCCTGGTGGCCGCGCCCGAAGGCGTGCAGGTAGTGCAGGACGCGCATCCGAACGTCAAGCTCTACGTGGCCTCGCTCGATTCGCACCTGAACGAACACGCCTACATCGTGCCGGGCCTGGGCGACGCGGGCGACCGCATCTTCGGCACCAAGTAAGCGGCGCGATGGCCACGCTGATCGACCAGGAGTTTTTCGCGCGCCTGCACGCGCTGAACGAGAAGTTCGCGGCCAGTGTGCCGGCCACCCTGGCGCGCCTGGAAGCGCTGCGCGCGCAGTTCGATCCGGCGGCCGCCGACGCGGCCCTGGTCAAGGAACTGCACCAGAGCCTGCATACCATCGCCGGCTCGGCGGCGACCTTCGGCTTTCGCGTGTTCGGGGCCCAGGCGCGCCAGCTGGAACAGCGCCTGCGGGTGCTGATGGCGTTCGAGCTGATCGCCCCCAAGGACTGGAACGACTGGCTGGTCGCCCTCGACGAGTACATCGTGTGGGCGCGGCAAGATCCCAAGGCGGCCACCTATCCCGGCCAGCCTGGATGAATACCGCAATAAAACCACATACCACGTACTTTTTTGCCAATTGTGCGCGCATGCAAGGTGAAGTGGGCGTATCGTTTGATCTAGCGCAAACTTCAGCGGTCTCGATGTTCTATATTTGTCGGACTGCCGCTGCAAACCGGCGTTGTAAAAGTTGATATTCTGAATTTTTACAGCAAGCGGGAAGTTTATTTTGCAGAGAACGTGTTTTTTGTGTTTTATTCGGTATAATGCGGGATCGTTGTGATTCGAGGTAGTTGTGCAGTCTGTCTGTCATTTCTTTCTTGCTTCGTCAAACGATCTAAAACGGGCGTAAGCCCAACTTAACTGAAATAGGAAATTGTAATGGCAACTGGCATCGTAAAATGGTTCAATGATTCGAAGGGTTTTGGCTTTATCACTCCTGATGAAGGCGGCGAAGATCTGTTCGCTCACTTCTCGGCGATTCAGTCGAACGGCTTCAAATCTTTGCAAGAGAACCAGCGCGTCTCTTTCGAAGTAACCGCTGGCCCTAAAGGCAAGCAAGCTTCGAACATTCAGCCAATCTAATCGCTGAATCAACGACAAAAAATCCTCGGTTTCCGGGGATTTTTTTTGTCGTGCTTTTCGTCGGCCCGCCTCGCGCGGGCCGATGGCGTTGAAGCGTCACGCTTCAAGAGCGCCAGTAATCCGGCTGCGCGTAGGTGCGGCGCAGGAAGTCGACAAACGCGCGAATCCGCAGCGGCAGGTGGCGGCGCTGCGCGAACACCGCGTGGATGTCGTTGCCGGGCGCCGCAAACGCATCGAGCACCGTGCACAGTTTTCCCGCTTCGATCTCGGTTCCCACTTCCCACATCGAGCGCCACGCCAGGCCTTTGCCGGCCAGCGCCCAATCGTGCAGCACTTCGCCATCGTTGCAGACCATGTTGCCCGCCACTTTTACTGTCACCAGCTTGCCGTTATCGCGGAAGGTCCAGCCGCGCTGGCTGCCTTCGCTGCTGATCGCCAGGCAGTTGTGGCGCGCCAGGTCGGCCAGGGTCTCGGGCACGCCGTGGCGTTTCAGGTAGGCGGGGGAGGCGACCAGCACGCGCTGGTTGTCGGCCAGCTTGACCCCCACCAGGCTCGAATCGGACAGGCTGGCGATGCGGATCGCCACATCGACCCCTTCACCGACGACGTCGACCACGCGGTCGTTCAGGTTCAGGTTGACCGTCACATCCTGGTGCTCGGCCAGGAACGACGGCAGCAGGGGCGCGACGTGCTGGCGTCCGAAGCCGGCCGGCGCCGATACCAGCAGGTGGCCGCTGGCGCGCGCGCTGCGTTCGGCGACGGCCGATTCGGCTTCTTCGAGTTCGCCCAGGATGCGCTGGCAGTCTTCCAGGAAGGCCGCGCCTTCGTCGGTGAGGGCGAGTTTGCGCGTGGTGCGCTGCAGGAGCTTGACCCCGAGGCGCGCTTCGAGCGCATCGAGCCGGCGCCCGATCATGGCCGGCGCAATGCCTTCGGCGCGCGCCGCCGCCGACAGGCTGCCGCGCGCGACCACGTCGACGAAAGTGGATAGTTGGCGGAACTGCCCCACGTGCTACTCCTCTGATGTTGTCACCCAGCTGTGATAAAAACGCACAGATGAATGTATTTTTTGTCTCGTTTAGCTACCAGTTAGTGAATATACTAGATGGCAGATGAAACGCCAATTTGCATTTTTACCTTCTACAGGAGCACGCATGACTATCAATATCCCCGCTGGCATGGAAATCACCGCCGAGATCAAGCCTGGCTACGAGCAGATTCTCACTTCCGAGGCGCTGGCGCTGGTGGCACGCCTGACGCGCGCGTTTGAACCGCGCCGCCAGGAGCTGCTGGCCGCGCGCGTGGAACGCGCCAGGCGTCTCGATTGCGGCGAGCGTCCCGACTTTTTGCCGGAAACCGCGCAGATTCGCGCTGGCGACTGGAAGATCGCCCCGATTCCGCCCGCGCTGGAGTGCCGCCGCGTCGAAATCACCGGCCCGGTCGAGCGCAAGATGGTCATCAACGCCTTCAATTCTGGCGCCGACAGCTACATGACCGACTTCGAAGACTCGAACACGCCGAACTGGGACAACCAGATCACGGGCCAGATCAATATGCGCGACGCCGTGCGCCGCACGATTTCGCTCGAACAGAACGGCAAGGTGTACAAGCTCAATGAGAAGATCGCGACCCTGGTGGTGCGTCCGCGCGGCTGGCACCTCGACGAAAAGCATGTGCTGGTCGATGGCAAGCGCGTCTCGGGCGGGATTTTCGACTTCGCGCTGTTCATGATCCATAACGCGAAAGAGCAGCTTGCGCGCGGCGCGGGTCCGTATTTTTACCTGCCGAAGATGGAATCGCACCTCGAAGCACGCCTGTGGAACGATATTTTCGTCATGACGCAGCAGGAACTGGGCCTGCCGCAGGGGACCATCAAGGCGACCGTGCTGATCGAAACGATCCTGGCCGCCTTCGAGATGGATGAAATCCTGTACGAACTGCGCGAACACAGTGCCGGCTTGAACGCGGGCCGTTGGGACTACATCTTCTCGTGCATCAAAAAATTCAAGCTCGATAAAGACTTCTGCCTGGCCGACCGTCCGAAAGTGACGATGACGTCGCCGTTCATGCGCGCGTATGCCTTGCTGCTGCTGAAAACCTGCCACAAGCGCGGCGCGCCGGCCATCGGCGGCATGGCGGCGCTGATCCCGATCAAGAACGATCCCGAGAAAAACGAGATTGCCATGGGCGGCGTACGCAATGACAAGGCGCGCGATGCGACCGACGGCTACGACGGCGGCTGGGTTGCGCATCCGGGCCTGGTGGAACTGGCGATGGGCGAATTCAAGAAGGTGCTGGGCGATAAGCCGAACCAGATCGACAAGCAGCGTCCCGACATCGAGGTGACGGCGGCCGAACTGCTGGACTTCAAGCCGGAAGCGCCGATCACGGAAGCGGGCCTGCGCTACAACATCAACGTGGGGATTCATTACCTGGGCAGCTGGCTGGCGGGGAACGGCTGCGTGCCGATTCATAACCTGATGGAAGACGCGGCCACGGCGGAGATCAGCCGTTCGCAGGTGTGGCAGTGGATTCGCTCGACCAAGGGCGTGCTCGATGACGGCCGCAAGGTCAGCGCCGAGATGGTGCGCGCGATGATTCCGGAAGAACTGGCCAAGGTCAAGGAAGTCGCGCCGAACGGGGATAACCCGACCTACGCGCGCGCTGCGGTGATTTTTGAAGAGATGTCGACGTCGGAATCGTTCGCGGAGTTTTTGACCTTGCCGCTGTACGAGGAAATTTAATAAGCCGTTAGTCCAGTTAGAACCACCGCCCTTCGAACCGTCGTTCCCGCCTGCGCGGGAACGACGGTTTTTGGGTTGGCGGTTAGTATTGGAGAAAACGGTCAGGTCGGGCTTCAAACCCGCAGCGCCATCGCTTCGCGCTTGATGATCATCTCCGCAAACTGGTCGGCCGGCATGGCCGGCGCCAGGTACCACCCTTGCAGCAAATCGCAATGCTGCGCGCGCAGGTAGTCGAGCTGCGCTTCGGTCTCGACCCCTTCCGCCACCACCTCCAGCCGTAAGCTGTGCGCCAGCGCGATAATGCCGGCGATGATGGCCGCGTCGTCCGCATCGTGCGGCACATCGGCCACGAACGAGCGGTCGATCTTGATGATATCGACCGGGAAGCGCTTCAGGTACGACAGCGACGAGTAGCCGGTGCCGAAATCGTCGATCGACAAGCGCACGCCCAGCCCGCGCAAACGGTGCAGCGCCTTGAGCGTATCCTGCGCGTGCTCCATCAGGGTGCTCTCGGTGATTTCCAGTTCCAGCAGATCGGGCGCCAGGCCGGTTTCGACCAGCACCGCTTCCACCGAATCGGCAAAATTCTTTTGCAGCAGCTGGCGCACCGACAAGTTCACCGCCACCCGCATCGGCGGCAAACCCTGGTCGATCCAGGCCTTGAGCTGGGCGCAGGCGGTGCGCAGCACGAATTCGCCGAGTGGATTGATCAAGCCCGTTTCTTCGGCCAGCGGAATGAATTCGACCGGCGGCACCATGCCGCGGGTCGGATGCTTCCAGCGTACCAGCGCCTCCATGCCGATGATGCGCTGGTCGTCCAGGCGCGCCTGCGGCTGGTAAAACACTTCGAGCTCGTTGCGCTCGAGCGCGCGCCGCAAGTCGCTCTCTAAGCGCACATGCTCCGAAATCGCCTGTTCCATCGACGCTTCGTAGAACTGGAAGCCGGTGTTGGTCTTCTTGGCGCGGTACATGGCGCTGTCGGCGCGCTTGACCAGGGTCGGCACATCGAGTCCGTCGAACGGATACATGGCGATGCCGACGCTGCTGGTGACAAAAATATCGTGGCCGTCGATCTGGAACGGCGCGGCCAGCACCCTGCAGATGGTCTGCGCGGCGGCCGCCGCCGGCGCCGGGCCGTCGACGTCGCCCAGCACCACCGTGAATTCGTCGCCGCCCAGGCGCGCCACCATGTCGATGCTGCGCACCGCGCGCCGGATGCGCTGCGCCACCGCCACCAGCAGGCGGTCGCCGACGTCGTGCCCGAGGTTGTCGTTGACGTACTTGAAGCGGTCCAGGTCGAGGAACAGCACCGCCAGCTGCGTCTTGCCCACGCGCGCCTGGTCCACCGCTTGCCCGAGCAGGTCGAAGAACAGGGTGCGGTTCGGCAGCCCGGTCAGGAGGTCGTTGAAGGCCAGGTGGCGGATGCGCTTCTCGGCGCGGTTGGCCTCGATGATGCGGCGCACCCGCTGCGACAGGACCGCATAGTGAATCGGCTTCGGAATGTAGTCGCTGGCGCCGGCCGCGAAGGCCCGCTCGACCGAGGAATTGTCTTCCAGGGCGGTGATCATCAGTACCGGAATGCTGCTGCCGCCGGGCAGCTCCTGCATGCGCGCGCAGGCGGTAAAGCCGTCCATCACCGGCATTACCGCGTCCATCAGCACCACGTCGGGCTGGAAGCGCTTGAGCATCGTCAAGGCCTGGGCGCCGTCGGCCGCTTCTTCGACCTTGAAGCCGTCGCGCTGCAAGGTGTAGCGCAGAGTGCTGCGGGTGCTGCGGTCGTCATCGACGATGAGCACTTGCGGCACGTCGTCGGCGCTGCCCTGGCCGGCCGTGTCGTCGCCCGTGACTTCCAGCGCAAGGGCGCTGGCGACCGCATTGTAGGCCACGCGCAGGCGCGAGAGCAGCGGCACGATCAGTTCGGGACGGCCGGCGATGCCGTGCTCTTCGGCCTCCTTGGCCAGTTGCGCCAGGTGGGTCGCGCCCAGGTTGCCCGAGGAGCCTTTGATGGCGTGCGCCTTGGCGCGCGCGGTGTCGGAGTCGCCGCCATGCGCGGCCGCTTCCAGGTCGAGCAGGTACTGCGGCGTGTCTTCGAGGAAGGGGCTGATCGCCTGGGCCAGCGAAGGCCCCATGATCTCGCGCAGCTTGACGAACATGGCCTGGTCGATCGGGCCCTCGCCGCTCTCAAGCGCGTAGTCCGCGTGCTCGCCGCCGCGCGCGACGCTGCGCTGCTCGTCGCCGCGCGGCAGCCAGCGATCGAGCTTCTGGCGCAGGTCGAACAGGGTGATCGGTTTGGCGAGGTAGTCGTCCATGCCGGCGGCCAGGCACTTTTCGGCGTCGCCGCGCTGGGTGTTGGCGGTCATGGCGACGATCGGCGTGCGCCGTCCGCTGCCTTGTTCAAAGGCGCGGATGTGCGCGGTCGCTTCATAGCCGTCCATCTCGGGCATGCTGCAATCCATCAGGATCAGGTCGAAATTGCCGCTGCGTGCCGCTTCCAGCGCTTCGCGCCCGTTGGCGGCGAATTCGCAGGCGCAGCCGTTCATGGCCAGCATGCCGGCGGCGACCATCTGGTTGGTGCGGTTGTCTTCGGCCACCAGGATGCGGTACGAGGTGCGCGGCGGCGCGGCCAGGGCGGTGGCGATCGCCATGGCCGGCGCCCTGGCTCCGGCCAGCAAGTCCTTGAGGGCCTGCAGCAGGCGCTCTTCGCGCAATGGTTTGCCGAGCGACGGATGGCCGTCGACCAGGGTGCCGCCGGAGAGCGGGCCGAAACGGTCGAGTATCAGCATCAGGGTATCGGGCGACTCGCTGGCGATTTTGCCGGCCAGGTCGTTGCCGTCGTCATCGAGGGCGCCGATGTCGAGCATGACGATGCTGTACGGGCGCGCTTCGCTGGCGCCGACCTTGAGCTGCAACAGCGCTTCGCCGCCCCAGCGCGTGCCGTGGCAGTCGATGCCGTGGCGCTGCATCGTTTGCGTGACAAAGCTGCGCACGATCTGGCTGTCGTCGACCACGATCACGCGCAGGCCCGCAAGTTCAAGGTGGGTCGGCTCGGGCGGCTCTTGCAGCGCGGCCTTGCAGATGATGTTGAAGGTGAAGGCGGTGCCTTCGCCGAGCGCGCTGTCGACCGTGATGGCGCCTCCCATCAGCTCGACCAGCTGCTTGCAGATCGCCAGACCCAGGCCGGTGCCGCCGTATTTGCGGGTGGTCGACGGGTCGGCCTGGGCGAAGGACTGGAACAGGTGCTGCTGCTGGCCGGCGCTCATGCCGATGCCGGTGTCGCGCACGTCGAAGCGCAGCCCGTAGCCGGGGCCGTCGGCCAGCGCGATCGACACCGCCACTTCGCCATGCTCGGTGAACTTGACGGCGTTCCCCAACAGGTTGATGAGCACCTGGCGCAGGCGCAGCGAGTCGCCGTTGACGCATTGCGGCACGCCCGGGGCCAGCAGGTAGCCCAGTTCGACGTCGCGCACCTGCGCCTGCTTGGCCACCAGTTCGATCACTTCTTCGAGCAGCTTGCGCAGGTCGAAGTCAACTTCTTCGAGCGAGAGCTTGCCCGCTTCCATCTTGGAGAAGTCGAGGATATTGTTAATCAGTTCGATCAGGGTGCGCGAGGAATTCCAGGCCACGTCGACGCACTCGGCCTGGCGCTTGTTCAGGCTCATTTCCTTGAGCATGTCGAGCATGCCGACCACGCCGTTGAGCGGGGTGCGCACTTCATGGCTGACGGTGGCGGCAAACTGCGCCTTCACCAGCGCCATGCTCACTGCCGCGTCGCGCGAGTCTTTCAGCTCCGCTTCGCGCTGTTCGAGCACGTTCATCATCTTGTTGAAGGCGAGCGCCATGTCGATCAGGTCGCGCGGGCCGGCCGGTTCGGCGCGCATGCCCGATTCGCCCGCCTCGGCGCGCCGCATCAGGCGCGACAGCGCATTGAGCGGGTTGATCATGTGGCGCGTGAGCAGGCGCACCACGGCCAGCAAGATGGCGGCGAACGACAAGGTGACGACCAGGTTCCCGACCAGCAGCGACAGGGTCAGGCGGTTCAGGGTGTCCTTGGCGATGGCCACGTGCACGTGGCCGAGCAGCTGCCTGGGCGGCTCTTGCAGGTCGAACGGCGAAGCGATGCCCTGGCCGCCGAACACCGGCGCGGTGAAGCGCCAGGCCTGGCCGGTTTCGCTGGCCAGGCGCGCTTGCGGGCTTGCGGGCACCGGCCCGATGCCGGCGGCGGGCGCCGCGCCGGGCTGGCTTTTCGAGAGCAGCACGGCGCCGCGCGTGTCGCTGATCTGCACGCTCAGCACATCGGGGAAGGTGAGGGTGGTGGCGACGACGTCCTGGGCGTTGTCGGGCGAGTGGTACAGCAGCGCCAGGGTGCTCTGGCGCGCCAGGTTTTCGGCGATGCGTTCGCCCTGTTCCAGAAAATAGTCGCGCATGCGGGTGCGCGCTTCCCAGGAATTCATCAGCGAGGAAAACAGGGCCAGCCCGAGAATGGCGGCGGAGACGATGACGGTCAGTTGACGGCGGAACCCGGTGCGGCGAAGGAAATCATGGAACATCTACTCAGGGCTCCGGATAGATAAGGTCGAAAGTGCGCTGCTGCTGGTGGCCGATGGTCAGGCCCATGTGGCTGGCGGTACGCAGGTTGATGGCGGTGTGCAGTTCGCGCAGCGGCTGCACGCCTTTTTTGAGTTCGCCTGCGATCGCGCCCTCGGCCGAACTGGCCAGCGAGCGGCCCAGCTCCACGTTGTTGGGGCTCATGGCGAACAGCGCGCCTTTTTTCACATGCAGTACATTGCTGGAAAAGATAGGCACGCCGCTGTCCCAGGCTTGCTTGAGGATCAGCGGCAGCAGGGTGCCTTCTTCGACGGTAGTGGTGTCGTGCGGCAGCCAAACGGCGTCGCGCCGGCTGTCGGCCGCCGCGAACTGCGCGCTGTAGACCTGGGCCGCCTGGGCCAGGTCGCGCGCCTCGAACGAGGCCAGTTCCAGCCCCTGTTCGCGCGCCGCCTCGCGCGCGATGCGCAGCAGCCATTCGGTTTTTTTGGGGTCGTAGACCACGATCACGCGTTTGATCTCGGGCAGCAGCGCGCGCAGGCGGGCAAACAGCAGCGCCGGATCGGGAGTGAGGCTGATGCCGTTCAGGTTGACGATTTCGGCGTCCGACAGCAGCAGGGCGCCGCCCACCAGCACCACGATGCTGCGGTCGAGCGAGGCGGCCACGTTCAGGCCCTGGCGTCCGAGCGCGATGACGACCCTGGTGCCGCTGCGCTTGAGCTGCGCGTTCAGCTCAAGCGCGTCAACCCGGGCGTCGACCGCATAGCTGCGCACACGCAGGTGGGTGCGTTCTTCGATCCCCTGGATCATGCCGATGAAGGCGCTGCGAAACGGCTCCGACACCTTCGGATAGAGCACCGCGATGCTGCCCTTGCCGGCCGAGGCTTGCAGCTCCGGGCGGCGCAGCTGGTCTTCGAGCTGGGACACCGTGATCGGTTTCATGTCGTATTGATCGCCGCTGTCGTAGCGCTCGAACAAAGCGCCCGCCGCCGCCGATTCGGCCCCCATGCCCGGTGCGCCAGCGCCGGCCAAAGCGCGCGGCGGCGCTGCGGCCAGCAGCAGGAAGGACAGGACGCACCACAGCAGGCACGAGCGCGTGGACGGCGCCAGCGCAGGTGCGCAACGGAGCGCGCGCGGCCAGGCGTCAGCGAGAAGAAAGAGAGTAGTCATTGCGTACAGCGGGGACGCGTGGTCCGGTTAAATTGTAAGCAGCCACGCACGTGGACACACACCAGCATGCAGTATACGTTACTGAAGTAGCTCGAAAGAAAGAATTTTGCCATGACGATGTTTCGGCATGCCGACCATCCGGCTCTGGTTTTCCATGGGCGTGTGCAGGGCACGGCGTTGCGCATCCTCTGGCGGCAGCTGGAAAGCTCTCGCCCATGAAACAGAGGCAACTTATGTATGGGCGAATCCTTACCGACTCTGTCGAGGGCGATCCGGCTTTGTCAGTTGAGTGACTAACCGGTCCAGCTCGCTACTATGGAACAGGTCAATGCATTTCATCGTATTGAACTCGGAGGGGACGGCGCCACTATAGCTCAGGCTTGCATACTTCCGTGCCAACTTTCTCAGTGCGTCGTATGCTTCGATGCGCTGCCGGCCAAACTCCATGTAAGCGCTCGCGGTTGCGTTGGCATCGGCTTTGGTGGCGGCATCGTTGGCGTTCATCGCCAGGCAGGCGCTTAAGGTCCAGTTCTTGAGCAGGTTTTTTTGGGAATAGCTGTGCGTCATCGGTGTTAATTGCCGCCCTTGCGCGCCGATATGGGCGGGCAGGGCCAGTGCCAATGTGAGAGCGACGGCGCTTGCCTTCATTGCAGAATCCATATCGAGAGGGTATCCGGCACGAACGACCCGTTGTCTGGGTTGCTCATGAGAGGGCAGCTGTCGGCACACTGGGTTCCGTCCACATAGTGAATTGGCATTTTGCATTGCCCCATCGTTGATCCAGGCTGTCTCAAAACGTGTTTTTCCAGGCGCGCAGGGCGGCGAAGGCGGCACCCGGCGCGGAGTGCGGGTCGAGCTTGCCGAGGGCAATCAGATTGGCGACGATGCCGGGCTGCTCGTCGCGCAGGAAAGGATTGGTGGCCTTTTCCAGCCCAATGGTTGTCGGGACGGTGGGAATGCCGTGTTCGCGTTTGGTGGTTTCGGTGCCGATGCGCTCGGAGATGAGCGCGTTGCCCGGTTCGGCGGCGGCGGCGAAGCGCAGGTTGGCGAGGGTGTATTCGTGCGCGCAGTACACGGCGGTGTTGTCGGGCAAGACCAGAAAGCGGGCCAGCGAGGCGCCCATTTGCTCGGGCGTGCCTTCGAACAGGCGGCCGCAGCCGCCGGCAAACAGCGTGTCGCCGCAGAACAGCCAGTGTTCGTCGGCCTGTTCGCGCAGGAATGCGATGTGGCCGAGGGTGTGGCCGGGCACCAGCAGTACGCGCAGGGCCAGGGCCAGGCCGGGCACCTCGACCAGGTCGCCGTCGCCGAGCGGCACGGTGACCGTGGCGATGGCTTCGGTGCGCGGACCAAACACCGGCACCGAAGCGTGCGCGAGCAGGCCCGGTACGCCGCCAATGTGGTCAGCATGGTGATGGGTGAGTAAAATGGCGGTGAGCGTGAGATGATGCGCGGCCAGGGCCGCGATGACGGGCGCGGCGTCGCCGGGGTCGACCACGGCGGCGTGCACGCCATCGTGGATCAGCCACAGGTAATTGTCCTTGAACGCGGGGACGGCGAGCACGCTCAAGGGGCGGTGCGTCGGATTGGTCATAGTGAAGGTGTCGGCATAGGGGGTGACATGGATAGCGCGGCATCCGAAAGGTCCATTATAGCGCTCGACGGCTGGCTGCAAACGCCGGCCGGCGCTTACGTGCGCGCGTGGGAGCAGGCTTGTCTGGACGAGCTGACGGCCGATATCTTCGGTTATAACGCGCTGCAGATCGGCCTGCCGCAGATCGACGCGCTGGCCGCCAACCGCATGCCCAACAAGTGGCAGGCCGCCACGCGCACGTCGTCGCGCGAGCAGGTGGCGCTGGGCGCGGGCAAGCGCCAGATTGCCGTGGCGCTCGATTTTGCCGAGTTGCCGTTCGCTTCGCAAAGCCTGGATCTGGTGGTGATGCCGCATGTGCTCGAATTCGCGGCCGAGCCGCACCAGGTGCTGCGCGAGGTCGAGCGAGTACTCATTCCCGAGGGCCAGTTGATCATCTGCGGCTTCAATCCCGCCAGTTTGTGGGGCATGCGCCAGGGTTTGCGGCGGGTGACGCGTTCGCCCTACCTGCCGGTGGCGGGGGAATTCATTTCTATGCCGCGTATGAAAGACTGGTTAAAATTGCTGAATCTGGGCGTGAGCCGCAGCCATTTCGGCTGTTATGCGCCGCCTTGCCGCACCGCGCAATGGCTTGAGCGCTATGCGTTCATGGAGCCGGCCGGGCAGCGCTGGTGGCCGTATCTGGGCGCGGTGTACATGGTGCACGCGATCAAGCGGGTCAAGGGCATGACCATGATCGGTCCGGCCTGGAATAAAAAATCGGCGTCGGCGCCGCAAGCGGTGCCTGCCACCAATCGGAAGTAAAGACAGCGAAAGCAGAGAAAGCCAGGATGAGTAAAGTAGAGATTTATACCGACGGTGCGTGCAAGGGCAATCCGGGCACCGGCGGCTGGGGCGCCTTGCTGGTGGCCGATGGCCACGAGAAGGAAATCTGCGGCGGCGAATTAAATACCACCAATAACCGCATGGAGTTGCGCGCCGTAATCGAGGCGCTCTCCATCCTCACGCGGCCGTGCGAAGTGGTGCTGCACACCGACAGTCAGTATGTACAGAAGGGCATTTCCGAATGGATCCACGGCTGGAAGGCGCGCGGCTGGAAAACCGCGGCCAAGGAGCCGGTCAAGAACGAAGACCTGTGGAAGGCGCTCGACCTGGCCCAGGCGCAGCATGCGGTGGAGTGGAAATGGGTGCGCGGGCACAATGGGCATCCGGGCAACGAGCGCGCCGATGTGCTGGCCAACCGCGGCGTGGAAACGGTGCGCCGCTGAGCGGCTCCGGCGGAGGCGCGTACGCTTTTGCTATACTGCGCGCCTTGTTTCATTTCATTTTCAGACTGCCATGCGCCAAATTGTCCTCGATACCGAAACCACCGGCCTGAATCCTCGCACGGGCGACCGCGTCATCGAGGTGGGCTGCGTCGAACTGCATAATCGTATGTTGACGGGGAATAATTTCCACCGATACATCAACCCGGAGCGCGATTCGGAAGAGGGCGCGCTGGCGGTGCACGGCCTGACCACGGAATTCTTGCGCGACAAGCCTAAGTTCGCCGAAATCGCCCAGGAGTTGCGCGAGTACATCCAGGGCGCCGAAGTCATCATCCATAACGCGCCCTTCGATCTGGGGTTCCTGAACAACGAATTCAAGCTGCTGGGGCTGCCGACGTTTACCGAGCATTGCAGCGGGGTGATCGACACTCTGGTCAACGCCAAGGAAATGCATCCCGGTAAGCGCAACTCGCTCGATGCGCTGTGCGACCGTTATGGCGTGTCGAACGCGCACCGCAAGCTGCACGGCGCGCTGCTCGATGCCGAGTTGCTGGCCGATGTGTATCTGTCGATGACACGCGGACAGAACAGCTTGTCGATGGATGTGGAGGAAGAATCCGGCGGCGGTGGCGGCTTGCTGGAAGCGGTGGCGCTGGCGGAAGTGATCGTGCTGGCGGCCAGTGCCGACGAGCTGGCCGAGCATGAAGGCGTGCTGGGCGGCCTGGACAAGGCGGTCAAGGGAAACTGTATTTGGAGAAATTACGCAGAAGCGTGACCTTTTACGAAACGTATGTCATAATACGCCCCGCTTCGGGAGGTTAGCTCAGGGGTAGAGCACTGCATTCACACTGCAGGGGTCGCAAGTTCGAAACTTGCACTTCCCACCATTAGATTTCACTAAAAATCAGGGCCTTACAACAGGTTCATCTGATTTCTGCACGGAGATGGGGCAAATTTGGGGCTGTGTCCAGATTTGATCCAACTGCACAGTTCTATCTGTCGTGCCGCTCGTCAAGTCAAAAATCATCTTGCCTCCTTCGTTTGTTGTTACTGTCCGGTACGGGCATACATCTTCAACAGTCGTTCCCTTTTGCCATCGTCCAGTCCTGACCTGATCCATTTTCCGTAGGTTCTGGTGATCATTGTGGTGATCATTGTGGTGTCCGTGTGCCCCATTTGTGATGCGACGTAGAGCGGCAGCTCCCCAAGCATGAGCAAGCTTGAAGCAAACGTGTGCCGGGTTTGATATGGATTCCGGTAGTGCACACTCGCCTGCTTGAGGATGCGACGCCAGCGCCGATGAATTGGTTTGTCTCCCTCCCACTGCGCGCCATAAGTCGGATTGTGAAAAACCAGTTCCTGGCCGTTTCCAGTGAACGATGTTTGCGCTTGCAGCGCAGTCAAGGCGCCATTGCGCAGGTCGATCTGTCTCAGCCCCGCATCTGTCTTGGCTGTATCTTTCGCTTCTCCATCCACGAAAGCTGCCTCCACCGATACTCTCATCTCCCGAAAACTGACTGCACGCCAGGTCAGGGCGATGTATTCGGACGGGCGCATGCCAGTCGAAAAAGCCAACTGGAACATATTGCGTTCCTGAGGGCGGTCGCACGCATCAAGTATCGCTTCGATTTCATCGATATCAAAGGGGGCGGCCTTGAACTCGCTCTTTAGCTGTGTCCGCGCAAGTATCTTGTTGAGCCTGATGACATCGAAGGGGTTAGCATCAATCAGCTGATCATCCAGGGCTTGTTCAAAAGTGTTCCGGAAGGGCGTAAGGATGAGCTGTAAGGTTTTGCGCTTGCAGGTGAACGCTTTGATCCATGATCTGAGCTCCCTCACCGTTACTTCGGTGACGGGCGTGCTTTCCCAGCGTGGCAGCAAATGAAGCTTGGTATTGGCGTCGTAGCAGTTGAACGTCGACAGCGCCAAATTACGTTTGGCTAAGTTCAAGTAGTCATGCAGGAGCTCGCCGACCGTAGGGATGGAGACCGGCAGTTTGTCGGTCTGTTCCATGAAAATTTTGCAGTTCGGCGAATCCGGGAAATAGTTGGCATAGGAAAACGAGCCCCGACCGATAGCGTTGAGGATTTCTCCGCGCAATCGGACAGCATATGCAATATTGGTCTTAGTATGCGCGAGCGCGAGTGCTTCGCGACATCGCATGCCTCTGTAGTGGAAAACGATTCGAATCGATTCCGTCTTCGATCCCTTCCTCAACTCTACGCCTGTGCCCGCGATGGGCTTCCCCACATCTCTATCCATTTTTCAGCCGCTCCCAGATTTATCCAAAGCATGTCGTCGACGACTTTGCACTGCGTGCCGTCGAGCCATTTCCCCGCGCGTCTACGCGCGTGAACTGATGCAGCGCTATCGCCGGTCAGTTCAACGTATTTTTTCAATTTCACCCACTGGACGGGATAACTCATCGGTCCTCCACTTGCGATTGATGATCTTTTTGTTTTGCGCAAACCTCGCTTCCACGAGTTTTGTATACTTATATTCATACAAAATTATCCGTGCCTATGCCATGTACGGTTTGACCAGTCTCAAAGGTGTGGGAAAACCTGTGTAATCGGTTTATGAAAAAGTGCTCGAACGAACGCTTGCCTAAGTCGTTACGGCGTAACGAGGTGTGCAGGCCACGACCGTGACCTGCCGGTCGAGCGTCTCAACATCCAGTAGAAGCAGAGGTGGCGATCCCGTGCTCGATGATGGGCGTACGTAAAAGCACTTTTGCGCGCTGCGTGGAGCAAGGGTCGTACTAAAGTATCTAGTCGCGCTGGTGGGGGAGGTGAACGAAGAAGGAAAGCATAGGTCTAATAGTTACGCAGTAACGATTTTTGATTGAAGGAGACGATGATGTCAAAGAGCTCAGCTGAACGGCAGGCGGAGTACCGGGCGCGCCGGGACACAGCGGCACAGGGGAACGGTGAGCGCCGGCTAAATACCTGGATGAGCACTGCAGCGCATCTTGCACTGAAGCGTATCGCCGGTCGTTACGGCGTAACACAGCGGGGAATGCTGGAGCGGCTAGTCCTTGCAGAGGACGAAAAGATAGTGGCAGCGTTGGATATCGATACCCCTGAGTGGGACGGGTACTTCCGCATCGGCACCGTTAGGCGGTAACGCGAGGTTTGCACAAGTGTTGGCTCTTAGAGAAGCGGCCAAACGAATGCGATCCCCAAGGCTGCCAGCAAGAGGCTGCGCAAGACCATATCCAACCGGCGGTGCAGTTTGATTTCGCATCGAGCGTGCCAAATGCCGGCAATGGCGAAGGTAATGCCAAGAATCAACGCAAGCCAGCCTGCCGGGGTGCGTCCTACTGTCGCGAACAGGAGTGCGGCAAAGCCGTGGTTGCCGGAAGGACGTGCCCAGTACGGCATATGGCCGCTTCCCAGGATGAAGCCCATCACTGTACTGCTGTGGTCTAATTTGCTCGGACACCTCAATAGGTGGAAAATCCACCATCTGAGGAGTAATACATGGCAACAAGAAAGCGGAAGACATTCGATCCCAGCCTGAAGCTGGAAGTGGTTCGAATGATC
>NZ_VVIW01000027.1 GCF_011682045.1 Massilia aquatica
TATGATGGACCGCTCGCCTCAAAACCGTCTTCCCCGCGCAGGCGGGGATCCATAGCACCTATGCTCAAAGGTGCTATGGATCCCCGCCTTCGCGGGGACGACGGCTCTACGGACGATGGCGAAAGCCACCGTAGTACATTACATCATCTCAAACGCCATCGCCGTCGCTTCGCCGCCGCCGATGCACAGCGAGGCCACGCCGCGCTTGCCGCCGGTCTTCTTCAGCGCGCCGAGCAGGGTGACGATGATGCGCGCGCCCGAAGCGCCGATCGGGTGGCCCAGCGCGCAGGCGCCGCCGTGGATGTTGACCTTCTCGTGCGGGATGTCGAGTTCGTGCATCGCCGCCATCGGCACCGCGGCAAACGCTTCGTTGATCTCGTACAGATCGACTTCCGACGGCGTCCAGCCGGTCTTGGCGAACAGCTTTTGCAGCGCGCCGATCGGGGCGGTGGTAAACAGGTTCGGTTCCTGGGCAAAGGTGGAGTGGCCGACGATGCGGGCGATCGGGGTCAATCCCAGTTCGCGCGCTTTCGATTCGCGCATCAGCACCAGCGCCGCGGCGCCATCGTTGATCGACGACGACGAGGCGGCGGTGATGGTGCCATCCTTCTTGAAGGCCGGTTTCAGGGCCGGGATTTTTTCCGGCCTGGCCTTGGCCGGGCCTTCATCCTTGTCGATGATGGCGTCGCCGGCGCGCGTGGTCACGGTGACCGGCGCGATTTCCCACTTGAAGTAGCCTTCGTTGTTCGCTTCCTGCGCGCGCTTGACCGAGGCGATCGCAAACGCATCCTGCGCTTCGCGCGTGAACGCGTACTTGGCCACGCATTCTTCGGCAAAGGTGCCCATGGAACGGCCTTCGCCGGTTTTCTCGTTGCGCGAGTAGGCGTCTTCCAGGCCGTCGTACATCATGTGGTCGAGCATCTGTGCGTGGCCGATGCGGTAGCCGCCGCGTGCCTTCGGAATCAGGTACGGCGCATTGGTCATCGACTCCATGCCGCCGGCGACGACGATGTCGGCGCTGCCCGCGAGCAGGGTGTCATGGGCGAAAATGGCCGCCTGCATGGCCGAGCCGCACATCTTGGACAGGGTGACCGCACCGGCGGACAGCGGCAAGCCGCCCTTGATGGCCGCCTGGCGCGCCGGGGCCTGGCCCTGGCCGGCCATCAGGCAGTTGCCGAAGTAAACGTGTTCGACCAGCTTGGCGTCAACGCCGGAACGCTCGACGGCGGCGGCAATCGCCACGGCGCCGAGGTCGCTGGCGGACTTGGAGGAAAAATCGCCCTGGAACGCGCCCATGGGTGTGCGGGCCGCGCCGACGATAACGACTGGATCATTCATTGTGTAAGTTCTCCAAATAGGACGGGGTATACACCGCCGGATTATCGGCGGCACTCTGGTTGCAAAAGCGGATTTGCTGCGGATACGGGAACACGTCTTCGATATGGCCGTCCATGATGCGCTGCTTGCGCGACTGCCAGAAGTCCCTGGTCAGCAGGTCCGCGTGGTGCTTCATGAAATACAGGCGGATTTTCGCGTTACCCAGCAAAAATGCGCCGAACTGCTCGGGAAAAACATCGTGCTTGCCGATCGAATACCACGGCTCGGCCGACATTTCATCTTCTTCGTTGCGCGGTTCCGGGATATTGCGGAAATTGCAGTCGGTGATATATTCGATTTCGTCGTAATCGTAAAACACCACGCGGCCGTGGCGCGTCACGCCGAAGTTTTTATACAGCATATCGCCCGGGAAGATATTCGCCGCCACCAGTTCCTTGATGGCGTTGCCGTATTCGAGCACGCCATGTTCGATCAGGGCATCGTTGCCGGCCACTTCGGCCGTGTTCAGGAAGATATTGAGCGGCACCATGCGCCGTTCGATGTACAGGTGGCGGATGATGATGCGGTCGCCTTCGTACTCGACCAGCGAGGGCGCGTGGTGCATCAGCTCGGCGATCAGTTCTTCCGAAAAGCGTTCCAGCGGAAAGGCCACGTTCGAGTATTCGAGCGTGTCGGCCATGCGGCCCACCCGGTCGTGGTTCTTGACCAGCAGGTATTTTTCCTTGATCTGGGCGCGCGTGGTTTCTTTCGGCGCCGGGAAGAAATCCTTGATCACCTTGAACACGTACGGGAACGAGGGCAGCGCGAACACCAGCATCACCAGGCCCTTGATGCCGGGCGCGATTTCGAAGCGGTCGGCGGTGTGTTTCAGGTGTTGCAGGTAATCGCGGTAGAACAGCGTCTTGCCCTGCTTTTGCAGGCCGAGGATGGTGTAGATCTCGCTGCGCGGCTTGCGTGGCAGCAGGCTGCGCAGGAACTGCACGTAGGCCGAGGGCACTTCCATGTCCACCAGGAAGTAGGCGCGCGTGAACGAGAACAGGATGGTGATCTGTTCATGGTCGAACAGCACCGTGTCGAGGATCAGCTCGTCGTGGCGGTTGTGCAGGATCGGCACGATGAACGGGTATTCGCGGTTGCCGTTGATGCCCTTGCCGACGATGTAGGCGCCCTTGTTGCGGAAGAACAGGCTCGACAGCACCTGGATCTGGTGGTTGGGTTCGAGTGCCTCGCCGCCGAAGATCAGCTTCAGGCGTGCTTCGACCAGGGCGATGTCGCGGTCCAGGTTGGCGAACTTGCAGTTGAGCTGGAAATTGGTGACGATGCGCTTGAGCGCGAAGCGCAGGCCGTCCTTGGCCGGGTAGTACACGCGGTAGGTCGGCAGCAGTTCCTCGGTTTCGATGTACTCGGTGGAGACTACCGGGCGCACGAAAATGAAATCGTTGTGGAAATAGGTGCGGTGCAGGATGTTGCAGCAGACCGAGTTGAAGAAGGTTTCGGCCAGCTCGGGCTGCTTGTGGCCGGACAGCATGCCGATGTAATGCAGCTTGAGTTCGCGCCAGACTTCGTCGGTCAGTTCGCCGTTGTCGTATTCATCTTCGAGGATTTGCACGCATTCCTGCACGCGCTGGTCGTAGAAACCGATGCGCTCGCGCGCCGCCTGCTGGGCCACGGCCCAGGAACCGGTTTCGAAATGGCGCTTGGCGGTCTGGCTGGTCTGGCGGAACAGGCGGTAGTGCTTGTCGAAACCGTCGAGAATGGTGCGGGCGATGTCGAAAGCAATCTGCGAAGACAGCAGCTTGGGGAACGCAACTTGTGTCATCTGGCTTCTCGATCAGTCTTGGTGGGAAGACTATTCTATACGCCGCAAGCTCGTCGTTCCCGCGAAGGCGGGAATCCATAGCACTTATGAGCAGCGATACACTGACTATGACCACAGGTGCTATGGGTCCCCGCCTGCGCGGGGAAGACGGTTTTGAGGTCGGTGGGGACCGTAATTACTTCGTCTCGGCAAACAACTCCCGCCCAATCAGCATGCGGCGGATTTCGCTGGTGCCTGCGCCGATTTCGTAGAGCTTCGCATCGCGCCACAGACGTCCGACCGGATACTCGTTGATATAACCATTGCCGCCCAGGGTCTGGATCGCTTCACCCGCCATCCAGGTGGCCTTTTCGGCGCTGTACAGAATCGCGCCTGCCGCATCCTTGCGCAGGTTGCGGATCGCTTCCGGCGTCCTGGCGCGGTCACAGGCCTGGCCCACGGCGTACACATACGCCTTGCACGCCATCATGGTCGAATACATATCGGCCAGTTTACCCTGCATGAGCTGGAATTCGCCGATCGGCTGGCCGAACTGCTTGCGGTCGTGCACGTACGGCACGACCGCGTCCATGCAGGCGGCCATGATGCCCAGCGGTCCGCCCGACAGCACGGTGCGCTCGAAATCGAGCCCCGACATCAGCACATTGACGCCCTTGCCCAAACCACCGAGCACGTTTTCGGCCGGCACTTCGCAATCCTGGAACACCAGTTCGCCCGTGTGCGAGCCGCGCATGCCCAGCTTGTCGAGTTTTTGCGCGATCGAGAAACCCTTGTAGCCTTTTTCGATGATGAAGGCGGTCATGCCGCGCGGGCCCGCTTCCAGGTCGTTCTTGGCGTACACCACCAGCACATCGGCATCCGGGCCGTTGGTGATCCACATCTTGGTGCCGTTGAGCACCCAGCGGTCGCCCTTGAAATCGGCGCGCAGTTTCATGCTGACCACATCCGATCCCGCATTTGGCTCGGACATGGCCAGTGCGCCGATGTATTCGCCGGAAATGAGCTTCGGCAGGTACTTCTGCTTCTGTTCTTCGCTGCCGTTGCGCTTGATCTGGTTGACGCACAGATTCGAGTGGGCGCCGTACGACAGGCCGACCGAGGCCGACGCGCGCGAGATTTCTTCCATTGCCACGATGTGCGCCAGGTAGCCCATCTGGGCGCCGCCGTATTGCTCGTCGACAGTGATGCCCAGCACGCCCAGGTCGCCCATCTTGCGCCACAGATCCATCGGGAACTGGTCGCTGCGGTCGATTTCCGCCGCGCGGGGAGCAATCTCTACCGCAGCGAATTGTTGGACTGCTTCGCGCAGCGCGGCGATGTCTTCGCCATGGTCAAAGGTCAAGCCTGGAAGATGCAGCATTTGTCGTCCTCGCGGGGTCGGAATGGGAAGAGTTCATCATACGCATGTTTGACGTTAACGTAAACGTCAAGCAGCGCTGCTATTTATGCATTGGCCGTCTGCTCGGCCAGCATGCGGCGGCATTCTTCTTCATGGGCGGCAATTTCAGCCAGCGCCATGTCGATATCCTCGCGCTGGCGTTCGAGCGTTTCGCGCTGGTGGGCCAGCACGCCGAGGAAGCGGTTCATCTGCGCCGCCGTATCCTTGGGCGACTCGTACATGTCGACGATGCTCTTGATTTCCGACAAGGTCAGGCCGAGGCGCTTGCCGCGCAGGGTCAGCTTGAGATGGGTGCGGTCGCGCGCCGTGTAGACCCGGTTGCGCCCGCCCACGCCTTCGCGGCTGGGGCGCAGCAGGCCCTGGTCTTCATAAAAACGGATGGCGCGCGCGGTGATGTCGAATTCGCGCGCCAGTTCGGCAATGGTGTAAGTACGGAGGGACATCAGAGGCTCGGAGCTATTCATAGGCGCGGTGGGAAGGGGCCGCGCGCCATCGCCTGGCGTTGGTGCGCAGCTTGCCGTTTACGTCAACGTCAACCTATTGTAGCGTGCCTGCCGCTATCCCGGACACGAAAGAATGCCGCACGGGGACGTCGAAAAATTGTGCGGGCGCTGCAGGTCTCGTCCGGGAAGCGCAGCCGGGTGGCAGCGGCATGACGCCTTCTTGCGCCCCAGCCATGAAAACGGCGTTATCCCGCGCCTGCATCTGATCCAAGACAAACCAGCGGTTCGTGCGCGGGGGTGGCGCTACGGCGCTGCGCCTACACTGGTTTTCCCGACCAGTGACATCCGATCAAGTGCACCAAGCCGCAAAAAATTGCTGAAGAATTAACATCCGCCAGCGGTTTTCGTCCTTGCTTTATATGTGTACAATTCTCACTTGATTGTTACATCGAAAATGTAACTTGTCACAATTGGTCTCAACCGTCAAGAGACTGACTTTCATGCCATTGCATGAAATAGTGCCACCCATGAATTCATCCAACGAACGCGAAAGCTTTAGTGAGCGCCTCCAGCAGGCCCTGAAGAACGCCCACTACTCACCCGACAGCCCCACCCGCCTGGCGCGGGAATTTAACATTCGCTTCGATGGACGGCCGATCACGGTGCATGCTGCCCGGAAATGGCTTGTGGGAGAGGCGATTCCCACCCAGGAGAAGCTGCGCATGATCGCGCAATGGCTGGGCGTACCCGCCGAATGGTTACGCTTTGGGGGCGACGAAAGCGCTGCCGCGAACGGCGAAGGCGCGGCCGGTTTGTCGCGCTTCGAATCCGCTGATGTGAAATTAATTGCAGATTTACAGCGGCTGGACGAACATCATCGTCAAATAGCACGAGAATTCATTCGCATGCTTGTACGCATTAATTACCAAAAGTAGCTATTTGGTACATATATTTACCCGATCCGGGTTGATATAAACAGACATATTTCCACCCCAGGCGCCCCCATATGGGCGGCGCCCTGTCTCTGGACGCTTTCCGCGTCACATCAACGCCGAATCAGCTTGCCGTCCTTTGCGAATTCGACGGGACTTTATGATTTGTCATGGCGAAGCCATAAAATTCATGCACACTGGTCAGACCGTGGTGAAGTTTCACCGGTGCAATGGTTTATATTGTGCCGCACAAAAGCGGCATAGTGGCTCATAATCACAACAGCAATTGCAGTCTTGTCATCCCGTTACGCACCACGCCGAGGACCCAGCCGTCTTATGAAAAGTAACTACAGCAACACCGCGCAACTCAAGGACCTGATGACTGTTCCCCCGATGACTGCCGCGCAGCACGCAGAAGTCATGCGCAAGCGCATCGCCCATCGCCGGATGGTCGAGGAAGCGAAGGAATTGAAAAAGGCCGACAGCTGGCAGTTCGACAAGCGCTGAGCGCGGCCAGCGCGGCAGGGCGGCGCCGGGGAGGCTGGCGCGGTCCTCTGCTTGCCTGCTCGCTCGCTTGTTTGTTCGTTACAAGATCATTGCCGCGCATAGCGGCATAGCGGGGCGTTGAACACGCCTGCCGCGCCTCAGGCGTCCCTGGCGTCCGTTCCCGCTTTCATGCCGGCCCAGCGCGGCGCCAGCGTGTGCACCACCCCAAACAGGTCCATCACCCGCGCCACCGTATGATCGACCATGTCGTCGATGCTCTCGGGCTTGTGATAAAAGCTCGGCAGTGGTGGAAAGATCACTCCCCCCATTTCCGTTACCGACGTCATGTTGCGCAGGTGCGCCAGGTTGAACGGGGTTTCGCGCACCATCAGCACCAGCCGGCGGCGCTCCTTGAGCACCACGTCGGCCGCGCGCGCGATCAGGTTGTCGGACAGGCCCAGGGCCACGGCGGCCAGGGTTTTCATCGAACAGGGGGCGATGACCATGCCATCGGACTGGAACGAGCCGCTGGCGATCGAGGCGCCGACATCGCGGTTCTTGTGGACGACATGGGCCAGCGCCTCGACCTCGCGGCGCTGCATGCCCAGTTCCTGGTGCAGGGTCAGGACGGCCGCATCCGAGACGATCAGATGCGTCTCGATGCCGGGCGTGGCGGCCAGTTGCTGGACCAGGCGCACGCCATACACGGCGCCGGTGGCGCCGGTGATGGCGACAACCAGGCGCCGCGGGCGCAGATCAGGCATCGAGCAGGGCTTTGAGTTCGCCGGACTCGAACATCTCGTTCATGATGTCGGAGCCGCCGATGAATTCGCCCTTGACGTAGAGCTGGGGAATGGTTGGCCAGTTCGAATAGTCCTTGATACCCTGGCGCACCTCAGGATCTTCCAGCACATTGACGGTGGCGATATTCTCGACGCCGCAGGCTTTCAGGATCTGGATGGCGCGGCCCGAAAAGCCGCATTGCGGGAACTGGGCGGTTCCTTTCATGAACAGCACCACTGGGGTGGCGGTTACGGTGTCTTTGATCCAGGTTTTTACGTCGCTCATGGCTTGCCTCGGTGGGAAATAGGTTAGATGCCGCCATTTTATAAGAAAACGGCGGGGGGCGGACGTTTGGGGTCGGGCGGCGCGCGGGAACGACGGGGTAGAAGGTAGGCTGAAAGGAAGCTTTATTCCTCCCCCAGCAGTTTGCCCAGGCAAACCGCCTCCTCACGCCCCACATATTTGCCGTAGTTGGGAATCGTGCGATACCCGTGCCTTTCATAGAACGCCACGGCGCGCGTATTGACCTTGCGCGTTTCCAGCCACAGTGCGCGGTAGCCGAACTCCCGCGCCGCCCGTTCCAGGTGCGCCAGCAGGGCCGCGCCGGCGCTTTTGGTGCCGGGCCGCGCGAACATGCGCTTGATCTCGCCCACGTCGGCGTTTCCCTCCAGCGCACGCAATGCCGCGCAGCCGAGCAGCTGCCCAGCCTCGCCGCGCGCCACCACGAACAGCGCGCGCGCCGTGCGTGCATCGTCGGCCGCAAACGAGGCCTTGCCGCTGTCGCCGGTGATTGCCGCCAGCGCCGCCGACAGCTCCTCGATCAGCACGCGCGCGTCAAAGCTGTCCGGATCGCAGGCGGAAATTGCGATCATGGACGGCTCATGCACGGCTCATGCACCTCTTACCCGCGCAGCTTGGCAAACGCCGCCGCCATGCTGCCGCCGGCCGGCGCCGGCGCGCGCTCCTGCTTCTGCTGGTGCTGCGCCAGGCGCTTGCCGTCGGTGCGGTCGCCGCGCTGCTCGGGTTTCGACCCGGCCTGCGGCGCGCTGTCGGTCAGGCGCATGGTCAGGGCGATGCGCTTGCGCTTCTCGTCCACTTCCAGCACCTTCACGCGCACCACCTGGCCGGCCTTGACCACCGTGTGCGGGTCCTTCACGAAGGTGTTCGACAGCGCCGAAATATGCACCAGCCCATCCTGGTGCACGCCGATGTCGACAAACGCGCCGAAGGCGGCCACGTTGGTGACCACGCCCTCTAAAATCATGTCCGGGCGCAGGTCGCGGATTTCTTCCACGCCTTCCTTGAAGGTGGCGGTGGTGAACTCGGGACGCGGATCGCGGCCCGGTTTTTCCAGTTCCTTGAGGATGTCGGTAATGGTCGGCACGCCGAATTTGTCGTCCGCGTATTTGGCCGGATTGAGCGTCTTCAGAAGCGAAGCGTCGCCGATGACCGACTTCATCTCCTTCTTGATATCGGCCAGGATTTTTTCGACCAGCGGATACGATTCCGGGTGCACCGCCGACGCGTCGAGCGGATTGGCGCCGCCCATCACGCGCAGGAAACCGGCCGCCTGTTCGAAGGTCTTGTCGCCCAGGCGCGGCACCGCTTTCAGGTCCGCGCGCGAGGTGAACGCGCCTTTCAGGTCGCGGTAGGTCACGATGGCCTGCGCCACGCTCGACGACAAACCGGACACGCGCGCCAGCAGCGGCGCCGAGGCGGTGTTGACGTCCACCCCGACCGCATTCACGCAATCTTCGACGACGGCGTCGAGCGAGCGCGCCAACTGGGACTGGCTCACATCGTGCTGGTACTGGCCCACGCCGATCGACTTGGGATCGATCTTCACCAATTCGGCCAGCGGGTCCTGCAGGCGGCGCGCGATCGACACCGCGCCGCGCAGCGACACGTCCATGTCGGGCAGTTCGCGCGAGGCGAATTCGGAGGCCGAGTACACCGACGCGCCGGCTTCCGACACCACGATCTTGGTCAGCTTCAGTTCCGCGCGCTGCTTGATCAGGTCCTGCGCCAGCTTGTCGGTTTCGCGCGAGGCGGTGCCGTTGCCGATCGAGATCAGGGACACATTGTGTTTCGCGGCCAGCGCGCCCAGCACGTGCAGCGAGCCGTCCCAGTCGTTCCTCGGCTGGTGCGGATAGATGACGGCGGTGTCGACCACCTTGCCGGTGGCGTCGACCACGGCCACTTTCACGCCCGTGCGCAGGCCGGGGTCGAGGCCCATGGTGGCGCGCGGGCCGGCCGGCGCGGCCAGCAGCAGCGCTTTCAGGTTCAGGGCGAAGACGTTGATGGCATCGAGTTCGGCGCGTTCGCGCAGGGCGCCCATCAGCTCCGTCTCCAGGTGCATGAAGCTCTTCACGCGCCAGGTCCAGCGCGCCGTGTCGGCCAGCCATTTGTCGGCCGGGCGGCCCTGGTTCCTGATGCCGAAGCGCGCGGCGATGCGGCCTTCGCACGGGTTGTGCGGCGCGTCCCACTTGGGTTTTTCGGCCTCGGTGTCGAGCCGCAGGACCACGTCCAGGATGCCTTCGCGGCGCCCGCGCAACAGCGCCAGCGCGCGGTGCGAGGGCACGGTCGAAATGGTCTCGGAGTAGTCGAAATAATCGGCGAATTTTTCGCCTTCATCCTGCTTGCCCTCGACCACTTTCGATTCGACGATGCCGTGTTCCTGCACGTACTCGCGCAGCGACTGCAACAAGGTCGCGTCTTCGGCGAAGCGCTCCATCAGGATCTGGCGCGCGCCGTCCAGCGCGGCCTTGGTGTCGGCTACGCCGGGGTTGTTGCCGTCGTCGCTGGTGAACGCTTCGCGCAGGTACTTGGCCGCTTCTTCTTCGGGGGCGATGGTGGGGTCGCCCAGCAAGCCTTCGGCCAGGGGCGCCAGGCCCGCTTCGATCGCGATCTGCGCCTTGGTGCGGCGTTTCTGCTTGTATGGCAGGTACAAGTCTTCCAGGCGCGTCTTGTCTTCGGCGTGGGTGACGGCGTCGAGCAGGGCCGGCGTCATCTTGTTTTGTTCGGTAATCGACGCGATGATCGCGGCGCGCCGGTCTTCCAGCTCGCGCAGGTAGCGCAGGCGCTCTTCCAGCAGGCGCAACTGGATATCGTCCAGTCCGCCGGTCGCTTCCTTGCGGTAGCGCGCGATAAAGGGAACGGTGGCGCCCTCGTCGAGCAGGGCAATGGCGGCGGCAACCTGGACGGGCTTGGCGGCAAGTTCAATGGCGAGACGTTGTTCGATAGTTGGGAGCATGGGGAACATCCTGATGAGTCAAGCGGGCAATGATACGCAATCGCGGCGAATGCGCCAGTCTTGACAGTGCCGCAGCGGTGTGCACGGCGACCGCCGCTCTGGCTGTTTAAAAGCGGACAGTGTACATTGCCCCGGTCCTGTTGATTAGCATAAAAAAACCATGGAAAAATTGCGCCGGTATTTTCTTGAACTTCAATCGACATTACCGGCCGAGGGGCCGGGTTTCAGTGCCGTCGTGCTGCAGGATAATGCCGTGGCATGCGAGCTGCATCACGGAATGGCGTCGCTGGAACTGGCGGTGCCGCTGTCGGGAAAGTCGGCCTATTATCTGGCGTCGGAATCGAAGCAGTTCACGGCGGCCTGCGTGCTGGCGCTGGTGCGCGCCGGGCGCATCGGGCTCGATGACGATGTGTGCAGCCACTTGCCGGAACTGGCGCGCATGAAACAGGCGTTTCCCTTGCGCTCGCTGCTCAATCACAGCAGTGGCATTCCCGATTATTTCCAGTTTCTGCAATGCCAGCTGGGACGGCACGAGGCCGATTATTTTAACAATGCGCTGATTTTAAAAATGATCGCCGGGTTCGAGTCGCTGGCTTTTCCGACCGGT
Organism: Massilia aquatica; assembly: GCF_011682045.1. Lineage (GTDB taxonomy): Bacteria > Pseudomonadota > Gammaproteobacteria > Burkholderiales > Burkholderiaceae_D > Telluria_A > Telluria_A aquatica. Next base: position 11,061 of record NZ_VVIW01000027.1, read on the forward strand.
ACGCAACATGGTTACAGCAACAGTAACTATATCCTGCTGGCGGCATTGATCGAGCGCCTGAGCGGCTTGTCCGCGGCGCGCTTTGCACGCGAGACCTTGTTCCAGCCGCTCGGCATCGAGCGCATGGGGTTTGACGATGACCGCAGCAATATCATCATGCAGCGCGTGCTCAGTTATGAGGCGGATGCGCGGCGCCCGCGCGGATTCAAACAGTATCTGGGCAATGCGAACACCGTGGGCGATGGCGGCGTGTATGCCAGCACCGATGAACTGGTGCTGTGGGAACGCGAATGGCATCGCCAATGGGACGATCGGGGGAGCCTGTTGCGTGCGATGCTGCAGCCCTCGGCGCTGGCCGACGGCAGCTTGCTGCCTTACCGTTTCGGGCTGGAGATTATCGAGCGCAACGGCGCCGCCGTGGTGTTTCACAGTGGCGGCTTATGGGGATTCAATACCCTGCTGATGCGGCTGCCGGCGCGGCGCCTGTCGGTGATCTTCCTGGCCAATTGCGACAGCGCGGAAGCGGACATGGAACGCATGCTGGCGGCGCTGGCGTAACATCGCTGTCGGCGCGCAATCGAGCCGACAGCGTCGCTTAACGCTTGCCGACGCCGGCACGCACCTGTTCCAATACCGCCTGCATGGCAAGCAAGCGCGCTTTCTCGGCGTCGGCATATTCCCATGCCGGATAGACGGTACGCGCCCGCTCGTTGAACCAGAGCTGGAAACGCATGGCGAGCAAGGCGTCGTCGAGCATGCGCGCTTCGATATCGCCGCTGATGCGCAGCTGGCCGAACGCCGCGGCGACCCTGACCCGCCATTCGTCCATCAGAAAGCGCTCATTGAGCGGTTCCAGCGCCAGCCACGCTTCGATGACGTCCGCTTGCGCGCGCCAGATATCCTTGGGAACAGGGCAATCCCATTCTTTGAACAAGCCCAGCACGAATGAGCCGATCTCGCGATCACGCCCGCCGTGCTGATACCAATCCTGGAGCGCGGTCAGGGTATCGTGGCCGGTGTCGCTGCCGAAAGGCGTGAAATCGTCGCAACCGTCGTAGTAAAAGTCCTCGGAGGCCAGTGTCGCAAAGCGCGGGTGGCAATTGTCCCGGTTCATGCCTTCTTCGTAGTCGAAAAAATACTGCTTCATGTCAGCACTCGAAACCGTGTTGCTCGCGGTACTGCTTGACCACCTTCGCTGGCATTGACTTGAACATGGCGCACACCGTGAAGCTGCCTTTTTGCTTGCCGTTCTGGACGTATCCCCAATCCGAAATGTCGGTGCGCTTGAAGGTGATTTCATCGCCGTTTTCGACGCTCTCGACGATATCGGGGTCGTTGGCGATGGTGCCGGTAAAACCTGTGTTGGTCTGTTTGAACGGGATGACCCAGAAATGCTCGCTGCCGTTGTCATCGGTGACTTTGACCTTGAGGCGGAACTGCTCCGCACCGGCGGGCGGTTTGGCGTAGAGCGCAAGGAAGGCATCGAGCGAGCCCTGCGCCTTGGCGATGGCGGCGGCCATGTCCTTGTTTTCATTGGGGACCCGCACCACGCGGTCGCCGATCTGGGCGTTGGCTGTGGCAGTCAACAGCAGCAAGGCAAGTAACGCAGGCAGTTTCATGCTATTCCCGGTGAAAGAAGGCAGAGCGCAAGCGCTGTGCCGAATAGCCAGTGTAGGACTGTGATAAGTAAATATCAATGTTGTTTTATGATAAATCGCGCCCTGCCGTCATCGTCATGCAATCAGCATTCGAAACCGTGCTGTTCGCGATATTGCTTGACCACGTTGGCCGGCATGGTTTTGAACAGCGCGCACACGGTGTAGCTGCCTTTTTGCTTGCCGTTCTGCACATAACCCCAATCCGAAATATCGGAACGCTTGAAGGTGATTTCTTCGCCGTTTTCGACGCTCTCGATGATCTGTGGTTCATTCGAGACGGTGCCGGTGAAGCCGGTTTTGGTCTGCTTGAACGGCATCACCCACATATGCTCGCTGCCATTCTCATCGGTGATTTTTACCTTGACGCGGAACATGCCGGCGCCTGCCGGTGGTTTTGCGTAAGTCGCGAGAAAGGTATCGAGCGAGCCTTGGGCTTTGGCGATTGCCGCGGCCATCACCGGACTTTCATCCTTGGCCATGACGACGCGGTCGCCGATCTGGGCATTGGCGGTGGCGGTAAACAGCAGCAGGGCGAGGACGGCGGACAGTTTCATGATTTCTCCAGGAGGAACAAGAGCGGCGCAGCGAATAGAAGGGCTCGAAGGTTGCCATTTTATACATCTGAGTATAAATAGCAACAATAGCAACATCACTGCGGGGGATTTTTGGCAGATGCTTTTGCGATTCCGCTTTCCGTCGCTACGCCAGCCCTGGAAATTTTTTTGTACAGAACGGGATCATATTTTCCCTTCACGTATGCGGCAATGTACACGCTGGAAGGAAGTGATTGAGCGGTACAGCAATCGGCGTACCCTACTTGCAGTTCATAAAGTCCCCACCACGCTGTTTTCTGCCAGTATTGATAACCTTTTCCCGCCAAATCCACATCGGGACGTCCCAGCTGTCCTACCAGATCTTTGTGCGACAGCAGATACAAATCCGGATTCCACCTTGCGGGAATATCTCCACCGTACATTGCGTAAATAACGTGGCCATACAATTTGGCTGCGCACAGCACAACGATGACGATAATGGCAATGCAGGTCACGCGACGGTTCATGAAGTTTGAATGAAGGGTTAGCTCGAATTTGTGTAGTGCCGGCAGGCGGGTCGATTCCAGCGTTTCCGCGACTAGGATCCGTAGCGGAAAATTGAATCTTATCAATGTTTTGCTATTGATAGCAGAGCCATCCTGATTTTTATCGCCTTCTCTGGCGCAAATCGGGCGAGCCCTCAGCATGGCGCCAACCTGCGATCAAGCGATGTCATTTGCTGACGGCGCAGTGATCGACGCGCCGAACGCAGTGTGCCGGCGGCGCTCATGACAGCCCGCTCGAAAATACCCATCATGCATGCGGGCGCAATGCCGGCCAGCGCGCGGCCCGTTCCCCATCACTTCGTGCGAAAGAGAACAGAACACAAGCGTCTTTATGTCGGATAATATCGGGTGTTATCGTCTTCGATATTGCCCTTACAGAACACATGCACACGATGGATTTAACGCGCGACGAACCCCGAGAAGGACGCCCTGCCACCGCTGCGCCGCACGCCACGCCGGCGTCGGCCCTGCCGGCGCCGATCGCCAGCTGGCTGCAACGGGTCGAGGCCGCCGCCCACCCGCAGCCCAAGCTCGACCTGGAGGTCAAGGATCCCAAAGTCGCCCAGTACAAGTTCGTCTATGTGCTGGCCCCGACCAGCGGCGGGCGCCACGTGGCCCTGTGCCTGTGCAAGGCGCGCCTGCGCCCGAATGGCGAAGTGGCCGCCGCCAGCCCGGTCAGCGAAGTGTTTTCCCTGCTGTCGGCCCCGCCCGCCTATCTGGAAGGCGACGATGAAGACCTGGTGCGTTTCTTCATCGCCATGCGCAGCGGCGCCGCCTCCCAGGGCGGCAGCGCGACCGAGCCGAAAGGCAAGGTCGGCGCCATCCTGCTGCACATGTTGCTGGAACAAGACAAGCTGCTGTGGGCGAATTCCTGGGCCGACATGGCAAACGGCCTGATCTATCCGCTGCAGGCCGGTCCCGTGCGCGAAGCCAACCTGGTCTGGCGCGAAGAAGGCCGTACCGCGCGCCTCGGCTGGCAAGTCCAGCCCGCCAGCGGCGCGACCCACACCGCCGCCGACCAGATCGACTACATGCTGCCGACCGATCCGCCGTGGTACATCGACAACCTGTCCTGCGGCGCGCTGGCGCTCAACCGCGGCGGGGTCGACATTTCCCTGGCCGACTTGCAGGCGCTGGTGGCGCAAGCCCCGGCGCTGAGCGGCAACGATAAGAAGCGCGTGTCGCAACTGTTGCTGGCGCATGGCTTGCAGCAACTCATGCCGCTGCCGCAGCCGCTCATCCAGCGCCTGCGCGACGATGTCAAGCCGCGTCCGCACTTGCTGCTCGACAGCGTGCCGCTGGCCGACGGCGCGCACCAGCGCTGGCACGATTACGCCGTGCTCTCCTTCGACTACGACGGCGAGCGCGTGGCCTTCGATCCGGCCCAGCGCGTGGTGCGCCAGGTGGGCGACGTGACCGAAGTCATCGCCCGCGATAGCGCGGCCGAGGCCGCCGCACTGGACGAACTCACCGCGCTCGGTTTCCGCAAGCCCGGTACGCCGCCGCTGAACGCCCTGGCCGGCGCCCGGCAGCTCGAAAGCCAGGCGCACTGGCTGCGTTTTGCCGAAGGCGACCTGGCTGGCCTGGTCGAGGCCGGCTGGCATGTCCAGAAATCGAATAAATACCGTTACGACGTGGTCGCGGTGGAAGACTGGTACGCCGAGATCGACGAGCCGGCCGAAGCGGGCAACGCCTGGTTCGAGCTGGAGCTGGGCATCGTGGTCAACCAGAAACGCGTGCCGCTGCTGCCGGTGCTGGTGCAACTGATCCGCAGCGCCCCGAGCGACTTCGATCCCGAAGTGCTGGCCGCCCACGCCGACGCCGACCAGATGCTGGCGACGTTGCCGGACGGCCTGCGCGTGGCGCTGCCGTGGGGCCGCCTGAAACCCATTCTCAACACGCTCGGTGAACTTTACTTCAGCGACAAGATCAAAACCAAGGTCAGGCTCTCGACCCTGGATGCGGGCCGTCTCGAAGAACTGGCGCGCGGAACCGCTTTACGCTGGTTTGGCGGCGAGCAGTTGCGCGAAACCGGCCGCAAGCTGAGCTTGTTCGGTTCGGTGCAAAAAGTCGCGCCCCCGGCGGGCTTGCAGGCGACCCTGCGCGATTACCAGGCAGATGGCCTGGCCTGGATGCAATTTTTGCGCGAGTACGACCTGGCCGGCATCCTGGCCGACGACATGGGCCTGGGCAAGACGGTGCAAACCCTGGCCCACATCCTGATCGAAAAAGAAGCCGGTCGCCTGACCCATCCGGCCCTGGTCATCGCGCCCACCAGCCTGATGACCAACTGGCAGGACGAAGCGGCCCGCTTCGCGCCCGATCTGCGCGTGTTGCTGCTGCAAGGCAAGGAGCGCCTGGAACAGTTCGACAAGATCGAGGAAGTCGATCTGGTCCTGACCACCTACGCCCTGTTGCCGCGCGACGAAGAAAAGCTGCGCGAGCACGAGTTCCACCTCGTCATTCTCGACGAGTCGCACTACATCAAGAACAACCGTTCCAAGGCGGCCCAGAGCGCCGGCCTGCTCAAGTCGCGCCACCGCCTGTGCCTGACCGGCACCCCGCTCGAAAACCACCTGGGCGAGCTGTGGTCGCAGTTCCACTTCCTGCTGCCGGGTTTGCTGGGCGATGAAAAAACCTTCAACAGCCAGTTCCGCCACCCGATCGAGCGCCAGGACGACCCACTGCGGCGCGCGCTGCTGAACCGCCGCATCCGGCCCTTCCTGCTGCGCCGGACCAAGGACAATGTCGCCAAGGAATTGCCGCCGAAGACAGAAATGGTGCGCAAGGTCGAGTTGTCGGGCGCCCAGCGCGACCTGTACGAAACCGTGCGCCTGGCGATGGACAAGAAAGTGCGCGACGAGATCGACAAAAAAGGCGTGGCGCGCAGCCAGATCGTCATCCTGGAAGCCTTGCTCAAGCTGCGCCAGGTCTGCTGCGACCCGCGCCTGGTGAAGGCGCTGCCTGCCAAGAAGAAAGACAGCGGCTCCGCCAAGCTGATCGACCTGATGCAGATGGTCGACGATTTGCTCGAAGAAGGGCGCAAGATCCTGGTGTTCTCGCAATTTACCAGCATGCTGGCGCTGATCGAAGAGGAGCTCAACGCGCGCCGCATTCCGTACGCCTTGCTCACCGGCGACACCAAGGACCGCGCGGCCCAGGTCGCCGCCTTCCAGCAGGGCGCGGTGCCGATCTTCCTGATCAGCCTGAAGGCCGGCGGCGTCGGCCTGAACCTGACCGCGGCCGATACCGTGATCCACTACGATCCGTGGTGGAATCCGGCCGCCGAAAACCAGGCCACCGACCGCGCCTGGCGCATCGGGCAGGACAAGCCGGTGTTCGTCTACAAGCTGATCGCCAAGGGCACCCTGGAAGAAAAGATCCAGTTATTGCAGCAAAAGAAATCCGATCTGGCGCAGTCGATCCTGGCCGAAGGCGAGTCGCAAAAAATGAGCCTGACGCAAGAAGACCTGCAAGCCATTTTCGCGCCGCTGGACGAATAGCAAGCTCGGATTTGTGTTCATATACTTACTGCAATGTTGGCGATATACTAGCGCGGTGCAATTTTGAACAGTGGGCCCCGGTTGAAGAAAGCGTTCCATGAACAATAGTGTCAGCGAGGAAAGCGAAGGGTCGGTGCGGTCCAGCGACAACAGGCTCGTGGAACAGTTTCGCGCCATTGCCGAGTTGCGCGGCGATGTGGCCTGGATCGTCGATTGCGCGTCCGGCAGCTTGTCCTATATCAGCCCATCGGTACGGGATTTGCTCGGCTACGAGGCTGCGGATGTCAGCAAGCAACTGTCCAGCCCGCAGGCCGCGTCGCCGCTGGCCGCCTTGTGCGCGGGATTGCCGGAGCGCATCGCCCGCTTTGCCGCAGGCGACCGGAGCCGGCGCGAGCTGCTGCGGCGTGTCGACCAGTTGCGTCCCGATGGCAGCACGGTCGCGCTCGACGTGCGCTCGACCCTGCTGACCGACGCCAGCGGCAAGCCGTGCGCGCTGGTCGGCGTGCTGATCGACGCCAGTGCCGAGCGCGGGCGGGCCGAGGAAAAACGTCGCTTCGCGAGCATGCTGAACCATGAATTCCGCACGCCCTTGTCGACCATCGACGGCGCCATCCAGCGTCTGGAGGCGACCGCAACGCAGGCCGACGAGCCGACCCGCCAGCGTTATCGCAAGATTCAGGGTGCGGTGGACCGGCTGATTGGTATGCTGGACCAGTACCTGTCGCCCGACCGCATGGACGAGATCGGCAGCGCGCGCCAGCCAGACACTGTCGCGCCCGAGGTGCTGTTGCAGGAAGCGGCGGCCCAGGTCAGCGCGGCAGGCGGCAGCGCCCGCATCGAAACGAGCGGCTTGCCGCCCTTGATCCGGGCCCAGCCGAATGCCTTGCGGCTGGCATTGAAAGTGTTGGTTGATAACGCGCTGCAATACTGCGCGCCGGGACAGCCCATCCTGCTGGCTGGGCACGCAACCAAGGACGGCATCGAACTGTCGGTTTGCGACCACGGCCGGGGCGTGCCGGAAGCGGAAATTGGCATGATTTTCGACAAAGGATATCGTGGGAGCAACGCCGTCGGCCAGGGCTCCGGCCTCGGCCTGTATATGGCGCGTTCGGTCGTCGAAGTGCACGGAGGCACCATCGAAGTTCAAAACGTGCCATCGTCGGGCCCGGTGTTCAAAATCTGGCTCCCCGCGCAACGGGCGACGGGGAAAACAGTTGCGCCGGAATGGTGCAGCAGTGATAATTCCGGTAATCAACACACTAGGGAAGGCACCGCGCGCAAGTAGTGAATCTACGTATGTTACGCACGGGGTAATGAAATGAACAAAATGGCCAACCCATGACGCAGATATTGATTGTTGAGGACAACGGCGACTATGCCGGCGATATGGCGGAGTTTCTGACGGAACTCAACCATGAAGTAATGATCGCGACCACCGCCGCCGAGATGTGGGCGGCGCTGACCAAGACCCCGACCGCCGTGGTCGTGCTCGACCTTGGCTTACCCGACGAAGACGGTTTCAATGTCATTCCGCGCATGCGCCAGCTGTATCCCGAAATCGGCCTGCTGGTGCTGACCGGGCGCGTCGCGTTCGACAACCGCATCCTGGGCCTGCGCCTGGGCGCCGACCATTACCTGACCAAGCCGATCAAGTTTCCCGAACTCGCCGCCCACATCGAAGCGCTGGACCGGCGCGTGCGTCCGCCCGAGCCCGCAGCCCAGCTGCCGAGCAAGTGGACCTTGCGCGTCAGCGCGCGCCAGCTCGAACTGATGGGTGCGGTGATCGACCTGACCGAAAAAGAGTGCAACTTCCTGCACCTGCTCACGCTCAACACCCGTCCGGTGCCGCGCCAGGTGATCGTGGCCGGCATGGGCGGCGACGACCCGGACGCCAGCCGCCGGGTCGACATGCTGGTCTACCGCCTGCGCAAGAAAGCCCGTTCCGGCCTCGGCCAGGACTTGCCCCTGCGCAGCGCCTACGGCGAAGGCTACAGCCTGTCCGCCGGTTTCACCATCGCGTAACCGGTTACATTGCAACGCGCATTGCCGCTCAGTTATTGCACGCGCGCCATTCAAGGCGCCGGGCGAGCATCGCGTCGGCCCCGGCAATGACACGCTCTCCCGACCATTTTTCCGGATGCCTGCTGGGCCTGGCCAGCGGTGACGCCCTCGGCGCGCCGTACGAGGGCGGCTTCATGGAGCGGGCGCTGTGGCGCGCCATCGGCCGCACCCGTGATGGCGAAGCGCGCTGGACCGATGACACCCGGATGTCGCTCGACCTTGCCGAATCCTTGCTGGCGCGGGGAGAACTCGATCAGGCCGACCTCGCCCGCCGCTTTGCCGATGGGTATGCCTGGAGCCGGGGCTATGGCCAGGGTACCGCCAGGATATTGAAACGGATTCAGCGCGGACAAGACTGGCAGTCGGCGTCGACCTCGGTTTTTTCGCAGGGCTCGTACGGGAATGGCGCTGCCATGCGCGCGCCTGTCGTCGCCCTGTTTTATGTGCACGATCTTGCCGCCATGCTGCGCGCCACCGTCGACAGCGCGCGCGTCACGCATTCGCACCCCCTCGGTATCGGCGGCGCCGTGCTGATTGCGGTGGCAACGTACGCACTCTTGCACCAGCGAACGACGGCCGACACGCTGGCGCTGTTAAGCGACCACTGTTCCGACCCGAGGCTGGTGTCCAAGCTGGCGTTTTTTGAGTGCTTCTCCGATAGCGGCACGCTTGCCCACGCGCCGCGATCGATTGCCGTCCGGCTGGGCAATGGCATGACCGCCGAGACCTCCTGTTTCACGGCGATCTATCTGGCACTGCGCTTTCGTCACGCGCCGTTTGACGACATGATGGCGTTTGCCATCGCCTGTGGCGGCGACGTGGATACGATCGCGGCGATGGCCGGCGCAATGTGGGGAGCGGCGAACGGCGCCAGCAAGCTTCCCGTATTCTTGCTGGAACAAAGGGCGTATATTCAGCAGATCGCTCAATTGCTTTGCGAGGCGGGCAAGGCAGCGCAACGCGGCATCCAAGCCTCATAAACAGGGACATAGTCGGCCCCGGTAATCATGAGCCTGTTTTTAATCAGGGACAGAGTCGTGATAGTTCAGTAAAATACCGGCCTCCGCAGCTCTGTTCATACCGCCATGGCCCGCCTTCCCCGTCTTGTCCTGCCCAACCAGCCGCACCACATCATCCAGCATGGCAACGATCGCCAGCTGATTTTCCGCGAAGCTGAAGATTACCAGCGCTTCCTCGGCTGGCTGAAAGACAGCGCCAGGGAATTCAAGGTCGCCATCCACGCCTACGTGCTGATGCCCAACCACCTGCACCTGCTCGCCTCCCCCTCCACGGTGGAAGGGCTGGCCCAGACCATGCAGCGCGTCGGCCGCTATTATGTTCCCTGGTTTAACGCCAAGTACGGCCGCAGCGGCAGCCTGTTCCAGGGCCGCTTCAAAACTTCCCTGATCGACGCCGCCGCCTACTTGCTGCTGTGCAGCCGCTATATAGAATACAACCCGGTGCGCAACGAACTCGTGTCCGACCCGCTGGACTACCCATGGTCGAGCTACCCCCACCACGCCGGCGCCCAGCCCGACAACCTGATCACCGACCACGCCCTGTACTGGGCACTCGGCAACACCCCCTTCCAGCGCGAAGCCGCCTATATCGAACTGAGCCGCCCAGCGCTGACGCGCGCGCAGCTCGACCAGATCAACGGCGCCGTGCTCAAGGGCTGGCCGCTCGGTTCCGATGCCTTTAAGACGGAATTGCAACACCGCGCCAAACGCCAGGTGCTCCCCGCCAAGCGCGGCAGACCGTTCAAAATCAAGGCTCCCGCCCCCTGAAAACGCCCGCTGGGCGTTTTTTTTCGCCTGCCAGAAACGCCAAAACCCGCATTTCCACCTAGCCGCAACGCATCAACACGAAAACCCGGTTACTGTGTCCCTATTTAATTTTCCGAGCGACGCCAGCGCAGTTAATTGGACTCTGACCCTAATTAATCCGCTTGCCCATTCTGCTGCATTGCACTAATGTTGGTGTTCGATTTTAAAAAGCTGTGGAGAATGCGCATGATTGCCCAAGGTATGTACGATCCGTCCAATGAACACGATGCCTGCGGCGTCGGTTTCATCGCCCACATCAAGGGCAACAAGAGCCACTCCATCATCGAGCAAGGCCTCTTGATCCTGAAGAATCTCGATCACCGGGGTGCTGTCGGCGCGGACAAGCTGATGGGCGACGGCGCCGGCATCCTGATCCAGATCCCGGACCAGTACTTCCGCGACGAAATGGCAAAGCAGGGCGTGGAACTGCCGCCGCCGGGCGAATATGGCGTCGGCATGGTGTTCCTGCCGAAAGAAAATGCCTCCCGCATCGCCTGCGAGCAAGAGATCGAACGCGCCGTGCGCATCGAAGGCCAGGTCGTGCTCGGCTGGCGCAACGTACCGCTGGACGAGGCCATGCCCATGTCGCCGACCGTGCGCGGCAAGGAACCGGTGATCCGCCAGATTTTCATCGGCCGCGGCCCGGACATCATGGTCACTGACGCGCTCGAGCGTAAGCTGTATGTGATCCGCAAGTCGTCCGGCCACGCGATCCAGGCGCTGAAACTGCTGCACGGCAAAGAATTCTTCGTGCCATCCATGTCGGCCCGCACCATCGTCTACAAGGGCTTGCTGCTGGCCGACCAGGTCGGTGTCTATTACAAGGACCTGCAAGATCCGCGCTGCATCTCGGCACTGGCGCTGGTGCACCAGCGTTTCTCGACCAACACCTTCCCGGAATGGCCGCTGGCCCACCCGTACCGCCTGATCGCCCACAACGGCGAAATCAACACCGTCAAAGGCAACTTCAACTGGATGCGCGCGCGCGAAGGCGTGATGAAGTCGGCCGTGCTGGGCGAAGACCTGCAAAAGCTGTTTCCGCTGATCTATGAAGGCCAGTCCGACACCGCCTGCTTCGACAACGCCCTCGAACTGCTGATCATGGCCGGCTACCCGATCGCCCAGGCCATGATGATGATGATCCCGGAAGCCTGGGAAAATCACACGATGATGGACGACAACCGCCGCGCTTTCTACGAATACCATGCCGCCATGATGGAACCGTGGGACGGCCCGGCCGCCATGGCGTTTACCGACGGGCGCCATATCGGCGGCACCCTGGACCGCAACGGCTTGCGTCCGGCGCGCTACATCGTCACCGACGACGATCTGGTCGTGATGGCCTCCGAATCCGGTGTGCTGCCGATTCCGGAATCGAAAATCATCCAGAAATGGCGCCTGCAGCCGGGCAAGATGTTCCTGATCGACCTGGAAGCGGGCCGCATCATCGACGACAAGGAACTGAAAGACACCTACGCCAACGCCAAGCCGTACAAGGCATGGATCAACTCAGTGCGCATCAAGCTCAACGAGATCAAGCTCAAGGAAAGCCAGCTCGGCCACAACCGCGCCAGGGATGGCATCCGCCTTGGCGCGCCGGCCCAGGGCGAAAAAGCCCCGGCCTCCGTGCTCGACCGCCAGCAAGCCTTCGGCTACACTCAGGAAGACCTGAAATTCCTGATGGCGCCAATGGCCGTGCTCGGCGAAGAAGCCACCGGGTCGATGGGCAACGATTCGCCGCTGGCGGTCATGTCCAACAAGCTCAAACCGCTCTACAACTATTTCAAGCAACTGTTCGCGCAAGTGACCAACCCGCCGATCGACCCGATCCGCGAAGCCATGGTCATGTCGCTGGTGTCGTTCATCGGTCCCAAGCCGAATTTGCTGGACACCAATAACGTCAACCCGCCGATGCGCCTTGAAGTGTCGCAGCCGGTGCTCGGCTTCGACGACATGGCGCGTCTGCGCAACATCAGTGCCCACACCGGCGGCAAGTTCAAGTCGTACGAGCTGAACATTTGCTACCCGGTCGCCTGGGGCAAGGAAGGCATCGAAGCCTCGCTGGCCTCGCTGTGCGCCGAAGCGGTGGACGCGGTCAAGTCCGGCCACAACATCCTGATCGTCTCCGACCGCGCCGTCTCGGCCGAACAGGTCGCCATTCCAGCCCTGCTGGCCACCTCCACCGTGCACCAGCACCTGGTGGCGCGCGGCCTGCGCGCCTCCACCGGCCTGGTCGTGGAAACCGGCTCGGCCCGCGAAACCCACCACTTCGCCTTGCTGGCTGGCTACGGCGCCGAAGCCGTGCACCCCTACCTGGCCATGGAAACCCTGATCGAACTGGCGCAGGGCATGAGCGGCGAGATGTCGGGCGACACCGCCATCTATAACTACACCAAGGCCGTCGGCAAGGGCCTGATGAAGGTGATGTCCAAGATGGGCATCTCGACCTACATGTCGTACTGCGGCGCGCAGATCTTCGAAGTCATCGGCCTGAACAAGTCGCTGGTCGACAAATACTTCAAAGGCACCTCGTCGAACGTGGAAGGCATCGGCGTGTTCGAAGTGGCCGAGGAAGCGCTGCGCCTGCACAACCTGGCCTTCGGCAACGACCCGCTGTTGCTCGACGCCCTGGATGCCGGCGGCGAATACGCTTTCCGCGTGCGCGGCGAAGAACACATGTGGACGCCTGACGCCATCGCCAAGCTGCAACACTCCACCCGCAGCAACAATTTTTCGAGCTACAAGGAATACGCGCAGATCATCAATGACCAGAGCCGCCGTCATTTGACACTGCGCGGCCTGTTCGAGTTCAAACTCGATCCGACCAAAGCCATTCCCCTCGACGAAGTCGAACCGGCCAAGGAGATCGTCAAGCGTTTCGCCACCGGCGCCATGTCGATGGGCTCGATCAGCACCGAAGCCCACGCGACGCTCGCCATTGCCCTGAACCGCATCGGCGGCAAGTCGAACACGGGCGAGGGCGGCGAAGATCCGTTCCGCTATACCAAGGAATTGAAAGGCATCAAGATCAAGCAGGGCGAAACGATGGCCTCCGTCATCGGCGAGCAGAACGTGGTGGTCGATATTCCTTTGCAGGAAGGCGATTCCCTGCGCTCGCGCATCAAGCAGGTGGCCTCGGGCCGCTTCGGCGTCACCGCCGAGTACCTGAACTCGGCCGACCAGATCCAGATCAAGATGGCGCAGGGCGCAAAACCCGGCGAGGGCGGCCAGCTGCCGGGCCACAAAGTGACCGAATATATCGCCAGCCTGCGCTTCTCGGTGCCGGGCGTGGGCCTGATTTCGCCGCCGCCGCACCACGATATCTATTCCATCGAAGACCTGGCGCAACTGATTCACGACCTCAAAAACGCCAATCCACGCGCCTCGATCTCGGTCAAGCTGGTCTCGGAAGTCGGTATCGGTACGGTTGCCGCCGGCGTCACCAAGGCCAAGGCGGATCACGTGGTCGTTGCCGGCCATGACGGCGGCACCGGCGCCTCGCCATTGTCGTCGGTCAAGCACGCCGGCACGCCGTGGGAGCTGGGCCTGGCGGAGACCCAGCAAACCCTGGTCCTGAATGGCTTGCGCAGCCGCATCCGCGTGCAGGCCGATGGCCAGATGAAAACCGGACGCGACGTGGTGATTGCCGCCATGCTCGGCGCCGACGAGATCGGTTTCGCCACGGCCCCGCTGGTGGTCGAAGGCTGCATCATGATGCGCAAATGCCACCTGAACACCTGCCCGGTCGGCGTGGCGACCCAGGACCCGATCCTGCGCGCCAAGTTCTCGGGCAAACCTGAATACGTGGTGAACTATTTCTTCTTCGTGGCCGAAGAAGCGCGCCAGTTGATGGCCCAGCTCGGTATCCGCAGCTACGACGAACTGATCGGCCGGGTCGACCTGCTCGACAAATCGAAAGCCATCAGCCACTGGAAAGCCCGTGGCCTGGACTTCAGTAACATTTTCTACCAGCCGGAAGTGCCGGCCGGCGGCGCCGTGCGCCAGGTCGAGGAACAAGACCACGGCCTCGAAAAAGCCCTGGACCACAAGCTCATCGCCCAGGCCAAGGCGGCGCTGGAAAAAGGCGAGCGCGTCTCCTTTATCTCGCCGGTGCGCAACGTCAACCGCACCGTCGGTACCATGCTCTCGGGCGAAGTGGCCAAGCGCTACGGCCACGCCGGTTTGCCGGACGACACCATCCACATCCAGCTGCAAGGCACGGCCGGCCAGTCCGCCGCCGCCTTCCTGGCCGCCGGCATTACCCTGGACCTGGTGGGCGAGGGCAACGATTACGTCGGCAAGGGCTTGTCTGGCGGGCGCATCATCGTGCGTCCGAACACCGAGTTCCGCGGCTGGGCGGTGGATAACATCATCGTCGGCAACACAGTCCTGTACGGCGCGATTGCCGGCGAAGCCTTCTTTAACGGCGTGGCGGGCGAACGCTTTGCCGTGCGCAACTCCGGGGCGACGGCGATTGTCGAAGGCTGCGGCGACCACGGCTGCGAATACATGACCGGCGGCACTGTCGTGGTGCTGGGCGCCACCGGCCGCAACTTTGCGGCGGGCATGTCGGGCGGCGTGGCCTATGTCTACGATCCGCTGGGCGACTTCGAGAAGAAATGCAACACCGCGATGGTCAACCTGGAGCGCGTGCTCAGCACCAAGGAGCAGGGCGACCGCGCCGGCTGGCACAGCCAGAGCCGCGCCAGCGATCCCGAATCGGACGAAGCCATCCTCAAGCGCCTGATCGAACGCCACTTCAAGCACACGGGCTCGACCCGCGCGCGCAACCTGCTGGACGACTGGGCGACAGGACGCGCCAAGTTCGTCAAAGTCTTCCCGACCGAATACAAACGGGCGCTGGAAGAACTGCACAACAGCAGCATGGAAGAAGCCAACGACAAGATCGACGCTGTTGAAAAGTCCGTCGCCAAGATCGCCAAGATCGCTGCCTAAGACAGCCCGGGCGGGCACATGTTGCCCGCCGCATAGAACACAAGGAAAAACATCGTGGGTAAAATTACCGGCTTCATGGAATTCAAGCGTCAGGACGAGGGCTATCTCGAGCCTGCGGCGCGCGTCAAGAACTACAAGGAATTCGTTTTGCACCTGAGCGACCCGCAAGCGAAGGTGCAGGCGGCGCGCTGCATGGATTGCGGCATCCCTTTCTGCAACAGCGGCTGTCCTGTCAACAACATCATCCCCGACTGGAACGACCTGGTCTTTCACGGCAATTACCGCGCCGCGCTGGAAAACCTGCACTCGACCAATAACTTCCCCGAGTTCACCGGCCGCGTCTGCCCCGCGCCGTGCGAGTCGGCCTGTACGCTCGGCATCATCAACGACCCGGTCGGCATCAAGTCGATCGAGCATAAAATCATCGACACCGGCTGGGAGCACGGCTGGGTGGTGCCGCAGCCGCCGGAAAAACTGACCGGCAAGAAAGTGGCGATCATCGGTTCCGGTCCGGCCGGCCTGGCGGCGGCGCAGCAACTGGCGCGGGTTGGCCATGCCGTCACCGTGTTCGAGAAAAGCGACCGCATCGGCGGCCTGCTGCGCTACGGCATTCCCGACTTCAAGATGGAAAAAACCCACATCGACCTGCGCGTCAAGCAGATGGAAGCCGAAGGCGTGACCTTCCGCACCAGCGTGCTGGTCGGCAAAGACTTCCCTGCCTCGGTCAACAACTGGGCCAAGGAAACGATTTTCCCGGAAGACCTGGCAAACGACTTCGACGCCATCGTCATGGCCGGTGGCGCCGAGCAGCCGCGCGACTTGCCGGTACCGGGGCGCGAGCTCAAGGGCGTGCATTTCGCCATGGACTTCCTGCCGCTGCAAAACAAGGTCAACGCCGGCGACAAGCTCAAGGACCAGATCAAGGCCAGCGGCAAGAACGTCGTGGTCATTGGTGGCGGGGATACCGGGTCCGACTGCGTCGGCACCTCGAACCGCCACGGCGCCACCTCGGTCGCCCAGTTCGAACTGATGCCGCAGCCGCCCGAGCAGGAAAACAAGCCGCTGGTGTGGCCGTACTGGCCGACCAAGCTGCGCACCTCGTCCTCGCATGAAGAAGGGTGCGAGCGCGACTGGGCGGTGGCCACCAAGCGTTTCGAAGGCAAGGGCGGCAAGGTGGAGAAGCTGATCGCCTGCCGCGTCGAGTGGAAGGACGGCAAGATGATCGAAGTGCCGAATTCCGAATTCGAGATGAAGGCCGACCTGGTGCTGCTGGCGATGGGCTTTGTCTCGCCGGTGCAACAGGTGCTCGATGCCTTCGGCGTCGAAAAAGATGCGCGCGGCAACGCCAAGGCCACCACCGATGGCGACGGCTGCTACGCCACGTCGGTGCCGAAGGTATTCGTCGCGGGCGACATGCGCCGTGGCCAGTCGCTGGTGGTATGGGCGATCCGCGAAGGCCGCCAGTGCGCCCGCGCCGTCGATGAGTTCCTGATGGGCGAGTCAGTCTTGCCGCGCTGATTGCGGCCCGAGTACTTAACACCGTCTCCCCCGCGAAGGCGGGGGTCCATTGCGCCTATGATCAAAGCTGCAATGGCCCCCCGCCGAGGGCCGCCTTGGCGCGGGAGAGACGGCTCATTGGTCGAGCGATAAAAGTGTCTCTTTTTTGACTTATTTCACCTTCGCTGTATGCATGAAGTAATGTAAAGTTACATAAACGCATTGTTGGGCATGAGTAATAAGTACGTCTTCGAACCAATTCTCTCCGCACCACTATCCCAGCAAAAACAAGTACTTACATTCAAAAATATCTGACCCGCCGTTCAGTAGTGTTGTATTCTGGCCTCGCGCACCCATTGTGGATCGGGGCCCTCTCAGCAGGGATTGCCCTTTCTGCACTACAATACGCCATTCCCAAATATGAACAGTGCCGTGTCTAATCTTGTCGAAATCCGCGATCTACATTTTTCTTACGGCGACCGTTCGATCTTGTCGAACCTCCGGATGGACTTCCCACGCGGTAAGGTCGTTGCCGTCATGGGCGGTTCCGGCTGTGGCAAGACCACGGTGCTGCGCCTGATCGGCGGCCAGATCCGCCCGCAAAAAGGCTTCGTCACCGTGGCCGGCGAGACCGTCCACGAACTCGATACCGATAACCTGTACCGCCTGCGCCGCAAAATGGGCATGCTGTTCCAGTTCGGCGCCCTGTTCACCGACTTGTCGGTCTTCGAGAACGTGGCTTTCCCGCTGCGCGAACACACCGACCTGCCGGAAGAGCTGATCCACGACCTGGTGCTGATGAAGCTCAACGCGGTCGGCCTGCGCAACGCCGCCAAGCTGAAACCTGCCGAGATTTCCGGCGGCATGGCGCGCCGCGTGGCCGTGGCCCGCGCCGTTGCGCTCGATCCGGAACTGATCATGTACGACGAACCCTTCGCCGGCCTCGATCCGATTTCGATGGGCGTCACCGCCAACCTGATCCGCAGGCTCAACGATGCACTCGGTTCCACCTCGATCCTGGTGTCGCACGATGTGCACGAGTGCTTTGCGATCGCTGATTATGTGTACTTTATGTCCGCTGGGAAGATTGTTGCCCAGGGTACGCCGGCCGATATGCGCGTTTCCGACGACCCTTACGTCAAGCAGTTCGTCAACGCCGCGCCCGATGGCCCGGTGCCGTTCCACTACCCTGGCAAGTCGCTGGCCGAGGACCTGGGCCTGGGAGAGCGCAAGTGATCGCTAACTTCCTCGGCGCCATCGGCCAGTCGGTGCGCGAAAACATCGCCAGCGTCGGCTTCGCCACCCGCTCCTTCTTCACCCTGCTGGGCGTGACCCCGGGCGCGCTGCGCCGTCCCGGCCTCATTTCCGAACAGATTCACTTCATCGGCAATTATTCGCTGGTGATCATCATTGTCTCGGGCTTGTTCGTCGGCATGGTGCTCGGCCTGCAAGGCTACATCACGCTCACGCCCTACGGCGCCGAACAGAAGCTCGGCCAGGTGGTCGCGCTGGCGCTGGTGCGCGAACTGGGGCCGGTCGTGACCGCCCTGCTGTTCGCCGGCCGCGCCGGCACCTCGCTGACCGCGCAAATCGGCTTGATGAAAGCCGGCGAGCAACTCTCGGCCATGGAAATGATGGCGATTAACCCGGTCCAGCGCGTGCTGGCGCCGCGTTTCTGGGCCGGCGTGATTGCCATGCCCATCCTCGGCACCATCTTCAGCGCCGTCGGCGTGCTGGGCGGGTACCTGGTCGGCGTGCAGCTGATCGGCGTGGACGAAGGCGCGTTCTGGTCGCAGATGCAGGCGAACGTGGATGTGCAGCACGATGTCGTCAACGGCATCATCAAGAGCTTCGTGTTCGGCATTGCCGTCACCTTTACCGCGCTGTTCCAGGGCTACCAGGCCCAGCCGACGCCGGAAGACGTGTCGCGCGCCACCACCCGTACCGTTGTGATCGCGTCGCTGACCGTCTGGGGTCTGGACTTCGTGATGACCGCGATGATGTTTAACTAAATACCGTTCAACTATTGAATCTGGCGGCACAGCGCCGCATAACACGAGTTAGGAAATCAAATGCATCGTAAATCCATCGACGTCTGGGTCGGCCTGTTTGTTTTGCTGGGCCTGGCAGCGCTGCTGTTCCTGGCCCTCAAGGCCGGCAATATGAGTACTTTGTCGTTCGGCAAGACCTATCTGGTCCAGGCCAAGTTCGACAATATCGGCGGGCTCAAGCCGCAGGCACCGGTGAAAAGCGCCGGCGTGGTGGTCGGGCGCGTGGGCGATATCAAGTTTGATGACAAAACGTATCAGGCGCTGGTAACCTTGGAACTTGAGACAGGCTATAACTTCCCGAAAGATAGCTCGCTCAAGATCCTCACCGCCGGCCTGCTCGGTGAACAGTACATCGGTATTCAGGCAGGTAACGACGATGCTAACAAGCTGGTCAATGGTGACCGCATTAACACGACCCAATCTGCCACCGTGCTGGAAGACCTGATTAATCAGTTCATCTACAGCAAGGCGGCCGACGGAAAGGAATAAGAGCAATGACATTCATGAAGCCGAACCGCGCCCCGACCTGGCGCGTCAGCGCTGCCGCCCTGGTGGCCATTGCCACCCTGAGCGGTTGCGCCACCAACAATCCGCGCGACCCGCTCGAGCCGTTCAACCGCACCATGTTCAAGGTGAACGACACCATCGACCAGGTCGCGCTGAAACCGGCCGCCACCGCCTACAAGAAGGTGCTGCCGAGCTTCGTGCAAACCGGCGTGAACAATTTCTTCGGCAACCTGTCCGATGTCTGGACCGGCGCCAACAATTTGATGCAAGGCAAGGGCGAGCAAGGCATGTCCGACTGGACCCGCGTTGCGCTGAACTCCACCTTCGGCATCGGCGGCCTGTTCGATATCGCTTCCGAAGCGGGCCTTAAAAAGCACAACGAAGACTTTGGCCAGACCCTCGGCTACTGGGGCGTGCCGAGCGGCCCGTACCTGATGTTGCCGCTGCTGGGCCCGTCCACCGTGCGCGATACCTCCGGCTTGCCGGTGGACATGGCCGCCAACGGCTGGTCCTACGTTGATCCGGTCTCGACCCGCAACATCGGCACTGCGGTGCGCGTGATCGATACCCGCGCCAACCTGCTCGATGCCTCGAACCTGCTGGAAGGCGCCGCACTCGACCGTTACGAATTCATCCGCGACGGCTTCCTGCAACGCCGCCAGAGCCAGGTGTTCGACGGCGAAAGCTCGCGCAAGGCGCTGAAAGAAGCCAACGAAGGCCCGGCCGACGCAAATAGCATCCGCGCCGCCTACGCCGACGACGCGCCGGCTACCGATGCGGCGCCGGCGGCCACGCCGACCGCGCCGGCTCCGACGCCGGCGCCTGAAGCGGCCCCTGCCGCGCCGGCGGTGTCATCCGAAACGCCCTCGAAGTAGTTAACCGTTAAACTGGGCTGTCAACGCACAGTCCAGTACTGGTAAACACGCAACCTTTTCGAAAAGAGCTTATGAAACTGATCAAACAACTTATCGCCCTCGCGACCGTAGCTGTCGCCACCAGCGCCACTGCTGCCGCCCCTGCCGAAGCACCGGACGCGCTCGTCAAACGCATCAGCGCCGACGTCATCGACACCGCCAAGGCCGACAAGGACATCCAGGCCGGCAACCAGAAAAAGGTCATGGACCTGGTCGAAAGCAAGATCTTGCCGCACGTTGACTTCATGCGCATGACCCAGCTGGCCGCCGGCCGCGCCTGGCGCGATGCCTCGCCCGAGCAGCAAAAGCAGCTCTCGAACGAGTTCCGCACCCTGCTGATCTTCACCTACTCGGGCGCGCTGTCGCAGATCAAGAATGAAACCGTCGAGTTCAAGCCGCTGCGCGCCGCGCCGGAAGACAAGGAAGTCGAAGTGCGTTCGCAAGTGAACGTCGCCCGCGGCGAGCCTGTGACCCTGAACTATCGCCTGGCGCAATCCCCGACCGGCTGGAAGATTTTCGACATCAACGTGCTGGGCGCGTGGCTGGTGGAAACCTACAAAGGCACCTTCGCATCGGAAATCAACAAGTCCGGCATCGATGGCCTGATCAAGACCCTGGCCGAGCGCAACAAGAAGCTGGCCGCCAAGCCGCTGGCCAAGCCGCTTAAATAATAGGGCTGAAACCGTGGTTCAAACCAACAAGCTCGAGAACATCGATACCCTGACCGTGCACAACGCCAAGGCGGCACTGGTCCAGGGTTACGATGCGATCAAGGCGGGCCAGACCGTGTTCGATTTCGGCTCCGTCAAGGTGGCCGATTCGTCCGCGGTCGCGGTCCTGCTCGCCTGGCAGCGCGCCGCGCGCAGCGCCGGCGTGGTGCTGTCCTATGTCAATCTTCCGGACAGCCTGAAAAGCCTGGCCGCGCTGTACGGCGTCGATGCCTTCCTGGTGGACACTCCCGCCAACCTGCAGCACCATTGATCCTGCCTTTGGAGAGGCGCATTCGCCTCTCCACTCCCCCTGCCTGTAACCCTGGGCAACTCTGTTTCTCCCGATTTCCCCTATAATTGACGGCTCACCCCGCAATGTCTCTGCATGCTGTATAGACATTTGCTCACCCAAAAAAGACGCATGACAGCGATTCAAATTACCAACGTCGAGAAAAGCTACAAGGCCCTCAAAGCCTTGGGTGGCGTCTCCCTGACGATTGAAGAAGGCGAGTTCTTCGGCCTGCTCGGCCCGAACGGTGCCGGCAAGACCACCCTGATCTCCACCATCGCCGGCCTGATCCGCCCCGATGCGGGTACGGTCGCCATTCACGGCCACGATGTCGTCACCGATTTCCGCGAAGCGCGCAAGAAGCTCGGCGTGGTGCCGCAGGAACTGGTGTTCGATCCCTTCTTCACGGTGCGCGAAACCCTGCGCCTGCAATCGGGCTACTTCGGCCTGAAAAACAACGACAAGTGGATCGACGAGGTCATGGGCAACCTGGACCTGACCAACAAGGCCGATGTGAACATGCGCGCACTCTCTGGCGGCATGAAGCGGCGCGTGCTGGTGGCCCAGGCGCTGGTCCACAAGCCGCCCGTGATCGTGCTCGACGAGCCGACCGCCGGCGTCGACGTCGAACTGCGCCAGACGCTGTGGAAGTTCATCTCGCGCCTGAACCGCGAAGGCCACACGGTGGTGCTGACCACCCACTACCTGGAAGAAGCGCAAGCGATGTGCCAGCGCGTGGCCATGCTCAAGGGCGGCAAGGTGGTCGCGCTCGACACCATGTCGGCCCTGATCCGCCGCATCTCGGGTTCGCAATTGATCGTGCACCTGGCCAGCGGCGTGCTGCCGGAAGACCTGCGCCATCTGGTGTCGCACGACGAACGGGATAACGGTAACGGCAATGGCGGCGGCATGAAGTACAGCCTGCGCGTGAACGAATACGGCGAAGTCGAACAGATCCTGGCGCGCCTGCGCGAATCCGGCGCCGTCATCGACGAAATGCAGTTGCAGCAGGCCGACCTGGAAGACATCTTCCTGCAGATTATGGACAAGGGCACGCTATGAACATGTTTTCGGTGGGCTTCCAGACCCTGCTCTACAAGGAAATGCTGCGCTTCTGGAAGGTAGCCACGCAAACCGTGCTCGCGCCTGTGCTCACGGCCATGCTGTACCTGCTGATCTTCGGCCATGTGCTCGAAGGTCACGTCAACGTGCGCGGCGTGAACTACACCGCCTTCCTGATTCCCGGCCTGGTGATGATGAGCGTGTTGCAGAATGCCTTCGCCAATTCCTCGTCCTCGCTGATCCAGTCCAAGATCACCGGTAACCTGGTGTTCATCCTGCTGCCGCCGCTGTCGCACTGGGAGATTTTGTCGGCCTACGTGCTCGCCTCCGTGGTGCGCGGCCTGACCGTCGGCGCCGGCGTGTTCATCGCCACCGTGTGGTTCGCCAAGCTGTCGTTTTCCGCGCCGCTGTGGATCCTGGCCTTCGCGCTGCTCGGCGCCGCCATTCTCGGCACCATGGGGGTCATCGCCGGCATCTGGGCCGAAAAATTCGACCAGCTGGCCGCGTTCCAGAACTTTTTGATCATGCCCGCCACGTTCCTCTCCGGCGTGTTCTACTCGATTCACTCGCTGCCGCCATTCTGGCTCACCGTGTCGCATTTCAATCCGTTTTTCTACATGATCGACGGCTTCCGTCACGGTTTCTTCGGCCAGTCCGACGTCTCGCCGTGGACCAGTCTTGCGATCGTGTCGGCCTTTTTCGCGGTACTCGCGGGTATCGCCATCAACCTGCTCAAGCGCGGCTACAACCTGCGCCACTAATCAGAGGAACCTATCGTGGCTACCACACCAGAACTTATTCACGGCTACATCAGCGCCGGTCTCGAATGCACCCACCTCGAAGTGGACGGCGACGGCCAGCACTTCACCGCCGTCATCGTCTCGCCGGCGTTCGCCGGCAAGCGCCCGATCCAGCGCCACCAGATCGTCTACGCTGTGCTGGGCGAGCGCATGCGCGAAGAAATCCACGCGCTGTCGATGAAAACGCTCACCCCCGAAGAATACCAAGGTTAAAAGGATAATAAGCATGGACAAGCTCCAAGTGGTCGGAGGCAAACGCCTCGAAGGGGAAATCGTCATTTCGGGCGCCAAGAACGCGGCCCTGCCGATCCTGTGCGCCGGTCTGCTCACCTCGGGCGACCTTGAACTGTCGAACGTGCCGCGCCTGCACGACGTCAAGACCATCCTCAAGCTGCTGGCCCAGACCGGCCTGAAGGTGAGCCAGGACGACGAGCGCGTGACCCTCAACGGCAGCGCCATCACCACCCTGGAGGCGCCCTATGAACTGGTCAAGACCATGCGCGCCTCGATCCTGGTGCTCGGCCCCTTGCTGGCGCGCTTCGGCGAAGCCAAGGTCTCGCTGCCGGGCGGCTGCGCCATCGGTTCGCGTCCGGTCGACCAGCACATCAAGGGCTTGCAGGCGCTCGGCGCCGAGATCACCATCGAAGGCGGCTACATCTACGCCAAGTGCAAGAAGCTCAAGGGCGCGCGCATCCGCACCGACATGATCACCGTCACCGGCACCGAAAACCTGCTGATGGCGGCGACCCTGGCCGAAGGCGAAACGATCCTGGAAAACGCCGCGCGCGAGCCGGAAGTGACCGACCTGGCCAACCTGCTGGTGGCCATGGGCGCCAAAATTGAAGGCATCGGCACCGACCGCCTGGTGATCCAGGGCGTGGCTGAACTGCACGGCGCAAAGCACGCGGTGATTTCCGACCGCATCGAAGCGGCCACCTTCCTGTGCGCCGTTGCGGCCACCGGCGGCGACATCCTGCTCAAGAACACCCGCACCGACTACTTCGATGTGGCGCTCGACAAGCTGCGCGAAATCGGCCTGGTCATGACCATGGGTCCCGATTCGATCCGCGCCCAGATGGGCGGCCGTCCGAAGCCGGTCTCGTTCCGCACCACCGAATACCCGGGTTTTCCGACCGACATGCAGGCCCAGTTCATGGCGGTAAACACCATCGCCTCCGGCAGCAGCCGCATCACCGAGACGATTTTCGAAAACCGCTTCATGCACGTGCAGGAGATGAACCGCCTGGGCGCGGCGATCCAGACCGAGGGCAACACCGCCCACGTCAAGGGTGTCGACAAGCTGGTGGGCGCGCCCGTGATGGCGACCGACTTGCGCGCCTCGGCCTCGCTGGTGATCGCCGCCATGGCCGCGCAAGGCACCACCATTATCGACCGCATCTATCACCTCGACCGCGGCTACGACCGCATGGAAGTGAAGCTGTCGGCGGTGGGTGCCGATATCGTCCGCATCAAGTAAAGAAGCCAGAGAAAACATCAATGAGCACATTCAGTAACCCGGCCAACTCCCAGCTGATCCTGGCACTGTCGAAAGGCCGCATCTTCGACGACACCATGCCCCTCTTGGCGTCGGCCGGCATCACCGTCACCGAAAACCCGGAGACCTCGCGCAAGCTGATTTTGGCGACCAACGATCCGAACGTGCGCGTCATCATCGTGCGCGCGTCCGACGTGCCGACCTACGTGCAGTACGGCGCCGCCGATTTCGGCGTGGCCGGCAAGGACGTGCTGCTGGAACACGGCGGGGAAGGGCTGTACCAGCCGATCGACCTGAACATCGCCAAATGCCGCATGTCGGTCGCCGTGAACGCCGGCTTCGACTACGACAAGGCGGTGCGCCAGGGGGCGCGCCTGCGCGTGGCCACCAAGTTCGTCCAGACCGCGCGCGAGCACTTCGCCGCCAAGGGCGTGCACGTCGATTTGATCAAGCTGTATGGTTCGATGGAACTGGCGCCCCTGGTCGGCCTGTCGGACGCGATCGTCGACGTGGTCTCCACCGGCAGCACCCTGCGCGCCAACAACCTGGTCGAAGTCGAAGAGATCATGGACATCTCCTCGCGCCTGGTGGTGAACCAGGCCGCGCTCAAACTCAAGCGCAAGCGCCTGCAACCGATTCTCGACGCCTTCGAACGCGCCTCGCGCCTGAACAACTAAAGCTTTTAGAAACGACTATCATGACCATCCAGATCCGCCACCTCGATTCGGCCCAGCCGGACTTCAAGCAACGCCTCGATACCCTGCTGGCCTTCGAAGCGTCCACCGATGAAGCGATTGAAAAATCGGTGGCGGCGATCCTGCATGACGTCAAACATCGCGGCGACGCCGCCGTCCTCGAGTACACCAACAAATTCGACCGCATTCCCGCTAGCCCGACCAGCATGGCCGCCTTCGACGTGCCGCAAACCGAATTGCAGGCGGCGCTCGATGCGCTGCCGGCCGCCCAGCGCGCGGCGCTGGAAACGGCGGCCGAACGGATTCGCGTGTTCCACGAACGGCAAAAAGAAGAACTGCGCGGCTTCACCTACACCGAGCCCGATGGCACGCTGCTGGGCCAGAAGATCACCCCGCTCGACCGCGTGGGTATCTACGTCCCCGGCGGAAAAGCGGCCTATCCGTCGTCGGTGCTGATGAACGCCGTCCCTGCCAAGGTGGCCGGCGTGCTTGATATCATCATGGTGGTGCCGACCCCGGACGGCGTGAAGAACCAGATGGTGCTGGCCGCCGCCGCGATTGCCGGCGTGACCCGCGTGATCACCATCGGCGGCGCCCAGGCTGTCGGCGCGCTGGCCTACGGCACCGCCACCATCGCCCCGGTCGACAAGATCGTCGGCCCCGGCAACGCCTACGTGGCTGCGGCCAAGCGGCGCGTGTTCGGCACGGTCGGCATCGACATGATCGCCGGGCCGTCCGAAATCCTGGTGCTGTGCGACGGCACCACCGACCCGGACTGGGTCGCGATGGACCTGTTCTCGCAGGCCGAGCACGACGAACTGGCGCAGGCCATCATGCTGTGCCCGGACGCCGACTACATTGCGAAGGTCGAAGCGAGCATCCACAAGCTGCTGCCGACCATGCCGCGCGCGGACACCATCCGCACCTCGATGACCGACCGCGGCGCGCTGGTCAAGGTGCGCGACATGCAGGAAGCGTGCGACATCGCCAACGCCATCGCCGCCGAGCACCTGGAAATTTCGGCGGAAGATCCGCAGCAGTGGGCCGACAAGATCCGCCACGCCGGCGCCATGTTCCTCGGGCGTTTTTCGTCCGAGTCGCTGGGCGACTACTGCTGCGGCCCGAACCACGTGCTGCCGACCTCGCGCACCGCGCGCTTCTCGTCGCCGCTGGGCGTGTACGACTTCCAGAAGCGTTCCTCCGTCATTTTCGTCAGCGAAGCCGGTGCGCAAACGCTGGGCAGAATCGCGGCCGAACTGGCCTACGGCGAAGGCTTGCAGGCGCACGCCCGCAGCGCCGAACTGCGATTGCGACCGGCGGCATGAGCGACTGGCTCAATCAGGTATTTTGCGAGGATGCGCTGAGTGGACTTGCGCGCATCCCGGATGGTTCCATCGACCTGATTCTGACCGACCCGCCGTATAACCTGGGCAAGGACTACGGCAACGACTCCGACCAGCAAAGCGTGGCCGCTTACCTGGCCTGGACCGAGCAATGGATTTCCAGGGCGCTG
This sequence comes from Massilia aquatica, assembly GCF_011682045.1. Classification (GTDB taxonomy): domain Bacteria; phylum Pseudomonadota; class Gammaproteobacteria; order Burkholderiales; family Burkholderiaceae_D; genus Telluria_A; species Telluria_A aquatica. The sequence goes on from NZ_VVIW01000027.1 coordinate 37,697, forward strand.
CCCAAGCTCAAGCCTAACGGCAGCCTGTACATTTTTTTGACGTGGCGCTTTTCGCCCGAGATTTTCGTCATGCTCAAGCAGCGCATGACGATGATGAACGAAATTATCTGGGACCGCCGGGTACCGTCGATGGGCGGCAGCGTACGCAGTTTCAGTTCGGTGCACGACACCATCGGCTTTTTTGTGAACCGCAAGGACTACTACTTCGATCTGGACGCCGTGCGCATTCCCTACGACGCGGCCACCAAGAAGGCCCGGTCGCGTTCGATTTTCGTCGGCGCCAAGTGGCTGGAAGTGGGCTACAACCCGAAGGATCTGTGGAGCGTGTCGCGCCTGCACAAGGAACACCCGGAGCGGGCCGACCACCCGACCCAGAAGCCCCTCGAGATCATCGAGCGCATGGTCAAGGCTTCCTGCCCGCCGGACGGCGTGGTGATGGACCTGTTCATGGGCAGCGGCACCACGGCCATGGCGGCCAAGCGCTGTGGGCGCAATTTTGTCGGCTTCGAGCTCAATGCCGCCTACTGCGAGATTATTGCAGCGCGCCTGGCCTCGCCGCCGGAGCAGGAAATGGTCAAGAAGCGTAAACCATCCAAAAAGACCGCGAAGGCAGAAGAACCATCCACCTTAAGGAGCAAAGCAGCATGAGTTTCATCGACACGCTGATCGCCAACACGATCCGTCCCGAGGTCCAGGCCGACCATGCCTACGTCGTCGCCGACGCCGACGGCTTCATCAAACTCGACGCGATGGAAAATCCCTACTCGCTGCCTGCCCACCTGCGCGAAGAACTGGGCCAGCGCCTGACCGCCGCGGTCCTGAACCGCTATCCTCTGCCAAGCAACGCCACGCTCAAACAGAAGATCTGCACGCGTCTGGGCGTCCCGGGCGGTTACGACGTCATTCTCGGCAACGGCTCCGATGAACTGATCTCGATCATGGCCACCGCCGTCTCGGGCGGCGCGCGCCACCCGGTGATCCTGGCGCCGACGCCCGGCTTCGTGATGTTTTCGCGTTCGGCCATGCTGGCCGGCGCCCGATTCGTGGGCGTGCCGCTGCGCGCCGACATGACGCTCGACAAAGCGGCCATGCTCGCCAACATCGCCGAGCACAAGCCGGCGCTGGTGTTCCTGGCCTACCCGAACAACCCGACCGGCAACCTGTTCGACCCGGACGAGATGGTCGAGATCATCCGCGCCGTCGGCGAGTCCGGCATCGTCGTCGTCGACGAAGCCTATGGTCCGTTCGCGCGCACCTCCTTCATGGAGCGCCTGCCCGAGTTCGAGAACATGGTCGTCATGCGCACCGTCTCGAAACTGGGCCTGGCCGGCATCCGCCTCGGCTACATGGCCGCCGCCCCCAAGCTGCTGGCGCAGTTCGAAAAGGTGCGCCCGCCGTACAACATCAATGTGCTGACCCAGACCGCCGCCGAATTCGCGCTCGATCATATCGAGGTGTTGAACGACCAGGCCACCCTGCTGATCGACGCGCGCGAGAAAATGGCGGCCGACCTGGCTGCGCTGCCCGGCGTGACCGTGTTCCCGTCGGCCGCCAACTTCCTGCTGGTGCGCCTGCCGGACGCCGACGCCACCGTCGCACGGCTCGATGCGGCCAAGGTACTGATCAAAAATGTGAGTAAAATGAACGGATTGGGCGGATGCATCCGCGTGACCGTGAGTACACCTGAAGAAAATGCTGTTTTCCTCGATGCCGTCAAGGCATCGCTGACTTCGCACTAACCGAGCCTCCCCATGACCATCGCAGACCTCAGCGCAGACCGCACCGCAAGCATCACGCGCAACACCAATGAAACGCAAATCCGCGTCGCCATCAACCTCGATGGCACCGGCCAGCAAAAGCTGAACACGGGCGTGCCTTTTCTGGACCACATGCTCGACCAGATCGCGCGCCACGGCCTGATCGACCTCGATATCGCGTGCGTGGGCGACCTGCATATCGACGCCCACCACACGGTGGAAGACACCGGCATCACGCTCGGCATGGCGGTGGCCAAGGCGATCGGCGACAAGAAGGGTATCCGCCGCTATGGCCACGCCTACGTGCCGCTGGACGAAGCGCTCTCGCGCGTGGTGCTCGATTTTTCGGGCCGTCCGGGCCTGGAAATGCACGTGCCCTGGAAGCGTTCGATGATCGGCAGTTTCGACGTCGACCTGGCGCATGAGTTCTTCCAGGGTTTTGTGAATCACGCGCTGGTGTCGCTGCACATCGATAACCTGCGCGGCGAGAACGCGCACCATCAGTGCGAAACCGTGTTCAAGGCCTTTGGGCGCGCGCTGCGCATGGCGGCCGAACGCGATGCCCGTTCGGCTGGCACGATCCCGTCGACCAAGGGTAGTTTGTAATCGTCATTTTCCCCGTCGTTCCCGCGCCAAGGCGGCACTCGGCGCGAACCCATAGCACCGACGATTCGCCAACGTGCTATGGATCCCCGCCTTCGCGGGGACGACGGTAGAAAGCGCGTCTGTCTCCGATTAAGAACCTGAATTGCTATGAATAAAATTGTTGTGGTCGACTACGGCATGGGCAACCTGCGTTCGGTGGCGCAAGCCCTGCGCGCCGTCGCTCCTGAAGCCGACGTTCTCATCTCCGGCGATGCGGCCGATATCGATTCGGCCGACCGGATCGTCCTGCCCGGCCAGGGCGCCATGCGCGACTGCATGGCCAGCCTGCGCCAGTCCGGCGTCGAGGAAGCCCTGCTGCGCGCCGCCAGGAGCCGTCCCGTGATGGGCGTGTGCGTCGGCGAGCAAATGCTGTTCGACGTGAGCGAAGAGGGCGACACCCCGGGTCTTGCCCTGTTGCCCGGCAAAGTGGTGCGCTTCCGGCTCGACGGCCGCCTGCAGCCGGACGGCTCGCGCTTCAAGGTGCCGCAGATGGGCTGGAACCGCGTCAGACAAGTGCGCCAGCATCCGCTGTGGCAGGGTATCCTCGACGATAGCTACTTCTATTTCGTGCACAGCTACTATGTCCAGCCCGACGACGCCAGCCTCACCGCCGGCGAAACCGATTACGGCGCGCCGTTCTGTTGCGCCGTCGCCCGCGATAATATTTTCGCGACCCAGTTCCACCCGGAGAAAAGCGCCGGTGCGGGCCTGCAGCTGTACAAGAACTTCGTCCACTGGAATCCCTGATTGTCATCCGGTCATCCAATCATCCAACCCAACTAAGCGACTACCGATCATGCTGCTCATTCCTGCCATCGACCTCAAAGACGGTCACTGCGTTCGCCTCAAACAGGGCGATATGGAACTTGCCACCGTCTTCTCCGAAGACCCCGCCGAAATGGCGCTGCACTGGCTCAAGCAGGGCGCGCGCCGCCTGCACCTGGTGGACCTGAACGGCGCCTTCGCCGGCAAGCCGAAAAACGAAGCCGCCGTCAAATCGATCCTGCAGGTGGTGCAGGAGTTCGCCGTCGATCACGATATCGACGAGATCCCCGTCCAGCTGGGCGGCGGCATCCGCGATCTCGACACCATCGAGCGCTATCTCGACGACGGCATCACCTACATCATCGTCGGCACCGCCGCCGTGAAAAACCCCGGCTTCCTGCACGACGCCTGCGGCGCCTTCCCGGGCCACATCATCGTCGGCCTGGACGCCAAGGATGGCAAGGTCGCAACCGACGGCTGGAGCAAGATGAGCGGCCACGAAGTGATCGACCTGGCCACCAAGTTCGAAGCCTACGGCGTCGAATCGATCATCTACACCGACATCGGCCGCGACGGCATGATGGGCGGGATTAACATCGAAGCGACCGTCAAGCTGGCCCAGGCCGTGAGGATTCCCATCATCGCTTCCGGCGGCCTGCACAACCTGGGCGACGTCGAGGCGCTGTGCGCGGTTCAGGAAGAGGGCATCGAAGGCGTCATCTGCGGCCGTTCGATCTACGAGGGCACGATCAACCTGGGCCAAGCCCAGGCGCGCGCCGACGAACTTACCGAAGGCGACCCGGCGTAAGCCGGAAGAACACACCATGCTCGCAAAACGTATCATTCCCTGCCTCGACGTGACTGACGGGCGCGTCGTCAAGGGCGTCAATTTCACCGAACTGCGCGACGCCGGCGACCCGGTCGAAATCGCGCGCCGCTACGATGAGCAGGGCGCCGACGAAATCACTTTCCTCGACATCACGGCGTCCTCGGACGAGCGCGACCTGATCCTGCACATCATCGAAGCGGTGGCCTCCACCGTGTTCATCCCGCTGACCGTTGGCGGCGGGGTGCGCAAGGTCGACGACGTGCGCCGCCTGCTCAACGCCGGCGCCGACAAGGTCAGCATGAACACCTCGGCCGTGACCAATCCCGACCTGGTGTTCCAGGCCTCGCAAAAGCACGGTTCGCAGTGCATCGTGGTGGCCATCGACGCCAAGCAGACCGCGCCCGGCAAGTGGGAAGTGTTCACCCATGGCGGGCGCCGCGCGACCGGCCTCGATGCGGTCGAATGGGCGATGAACATGGAGCGCCTCGGCGCCGGCGAGATCCTGCTCACCAGCATGGACCGCGACGGCACCAAGGCCGGCTTCGACCTGGGATTGACTGCCGCCGTGTCGACCGCGATCGGCATTCCCGTGATCGCCTCGGGCGGCGTGGGCGGCCTGCAGGACCTGGCCGACGGTATCAAGATCGGCCGCGCCGACGCCGTCCTGGCGGCCAGTATTTTCCACTACGGCCAGCATACGGTCGGTGAAGCCAAGCGCTTCATGGCCGCGCAGGGCATTCCGATGCGTCTGGATTGAACATGATAGCGACCACAATGACTAGTGCGGCCAATTTCAGCTGGCTGAAAAAAGTGCGCTGGGACGAGAACGGCCTGGTGCCGGTGATCGCCCAGGAAGCCGGTTCCAACGATGTGCTGATGTTCGCCTGGATGAACCGCGACGCCCTGGCGCGCACGGTGGAACTGGGCGAGGCGGTGTACTGGAGCCGCTCGCGCAAGAAGCTGTGGCACAAGGGCGAAGAGTCGGGCCACATCCAGAAGGTACTGGAAATCCGCCTCGACTGCGATGAAGACGTGATCCTGCTGAAAATCGAGCAGGCCGGCGCCATCGCCTGCCATACCGGGCGCCATTCGTGCTTTTATCAAAAGTTCGAGGGCGACGCCAGGAGCGGCGACTGGCAGGTGGTCGAACCGGTGCTGCAGGACCCGGAAACGATTTACACCAATCCCAAGAAGGGCACACCATGAGCCAGACCCTTGCCCGCGTGGCGCAAACGATCGAGTCGCGCAAGCTCGAAAACGGCGGCGACCCGGCCACCTCGTACGTGTCGCGCCTGTTTTCCAAGGGCGACGACGCGATCCTGAAAAAGATCGGCGAAGAAGCCACCGAACTGGTGATGGCGGCCAAGGATGCGCGCGTCGATGGCGATGCGTCCCAAGTGCTGTACGAATGCGCCGACCTGTGGTTCCATTCGATGGTGCTGCTGGCCAAATTCGACCTCTCGCCGCAGCAGGTGCTCGACGAGCTGGCGCGCCGCGAAGGCCTCTCAGGACTGGCCGAAAAAGCCGCCCGCCCGGACTGAGGTCCTCCTATTTCTAACTCTACGGAAACTGCCCATGACCGACTGCCTGTTCTGCAAAATCGCCGCCAAGCAAATCCCTTCTAGCATTGTCTACGAGGATGAAGAGTTGCTGGCGTTCAAGGATATCCATCCGGCCGCACCCGTGCACCTGCTGGTCATTCCCAAGGTCCACGTGGCGACCTTGTCCGAATGCAACGAAACGCATGGCGCGCTGCTCGGCAAGCTGCTGGCGCTGGCGCCAAAACTTGCCAAGGAGCATGGCTGTGAAGTCACCTACGATGCCGGCGGCAAGCCGGCCGGCGGCTACAAGACACTTATCAACAGCGGTCCGGACGGCGGCCAGGAAGTCTATCACCTGCACCTGCACATGATCGGCGGCCCCCGTCCCTGGACCGGGCAACGCTGACAATGCGGCAGGAATGGCCGGCATCGCGTAGAATACGCGGCGTACGCTTTCACGAATCGGGCGTTTGCGCCTCGTAAGGAGAAAATGATGGGTTCACTGAGTATTTGGCATTGGCTGATCGTGTTGCTGGTCGTTGTCGTGGTTTTCGGAACCAAGAAGCTCGGCAACATGGGTGGCGATATTGGCAAGGCCGTCAAAGGCTTCAAGGATGGCGTACGTGGCGACGACGAGAAGCCGCCGGTTCCGACCCAGGTGGCGGAACGGACGACCATCGACGGCGAAGCGAAAGAGAAAACGAAGTTCTGATGACCGTGCGTGCTCCGGCACGCGCCTTGTCCGATACTTCCAGACGCCATGATCGATCTTGGACTCTCTAAACTCGCCATCATCGGCGTGGTTGCACTCATTGTCATCGGCCCTGAAAAGCTGCCCAAGGTGGCGCGCATGGCGGGCACCCTGTATGGACGCGCCCAGCGCTACCTGCATGACGTCAAGTCCGAGGTGAGCCGCGAGATCGAGCTCGATGAACTGCGCAACCTGCAAAAGGAAGTGCAGGAAACGGCCCAGTCGTTCAAGGACAGCGTCGAAAACACCATCGCCCAGAACATCGACGATGTCGATGCCGCCTGGCGCGACCTGCCTTCCTCAAACGCGCCCAGCGCCACCGTAAGCGACCTCGAGCGCAAGGCGCGCGACTTCCGCCGCAAGAAGCTGGTGCGCAATTCGGCCGTCCCCGGCTGGTACAAGCAGCGCCACGGCGGCAAGGCCCACATCATGTCGGGCGCCGCGCGCGTGAAAAAATTCCGCCCGCGCTCGTCGTCCACCTCGTCCTTCTTCTAACCCTGTTCTTCTAAATACCTCTTTGAATCCTCAATGACAGATAAAGCAGCGGGCGAAGAGACCTTTATCTCTCATCTGGTCGAATTGCGCGACCGCCTGGTCAAGGCTTGCATCGGCATCGCCATCGTGTGCGCCGCACTGATGATGTGGCCCGGACCGGCCCATATTTACGACATCATCGCCCAGCCGATGATCGCTGCGCTGCCGGTCGGCTCGAAGATGATCGCCACCGGCGTCATCGCCCCCTTCCTGGTGCCGATGAAGGTCACGCTGGTGCTGTCGATCATCATGGCGCTGCCGTGGGTGTTCTACCAGATGTGGGCCTTCATCGCCCCCGGCCTGTACCAGCACGAAAAACGCCTGGTGCTGCCGCTGGTGGTGTCGTCCTCGCTGCTGTTCATGAGCGGCGTGGCGTTCTGCTACTTTTTCGTGTTCGGGCGCGTGTTCAAGTTCATCTCCGACTTTTCGCCGGCCTCGATCGCGGTCACGCCCGACATCGAAAACTATCTCGATTTCGTCATATCCATGTGCCTGGCCTTCGGCGCCACCTTCGAGGTGCCGGTGGTGGTGGTGATCCTGGTGCGCATGGGGATCGTCAGCGTGGCCAAACTCAAGGAACTCCGTCCGTACGTGATCGTGGGCGCATTCGTGATCGCCGCTATCGTCACGCCGCCGGACATCGTCAGCCAGTTTGCGCTGGCCTTGCCGATGTGGGTTTTGTTCGAACTCGGCCTCCTGATCGCGCCCGTCTTCGTGCGCGCCACCCAGGCGCCGGAAGAAGCGGCGTAAGCACGCCGCCGCAGCTGCCGCGGTGACTGTTCCCTGCGGCGCTGCCGGTCTTTCCGATTCGCTAGCGCGTCAGGTACAGCACCGTCGCCTCGCTCCCATCACCGCTTCCCACCTGCGTTGCCGTCATGTTCGGCAGGGTTGAACCCAGATTGGCCAGCACGGCCGGCAGCGCGCTTTCGAGCAGGTCGGCACTGGCCGGATTGACCTCGACCCGGCAGGTCTTGGTACGGCATTCGAGCACCCTGACCTGCGGTTCGAGTCCGGCATTGGCACGCGCCAGCGCCGCGCGCACCGCCGCTGACGCCTGGCTGCTCCACGCATGGTCCACCTGTTCCGCGCGAAACATGGTCTCGGCCGGCGCCACCCCCGGCGTTTCGGGCATCACCGGCGTCGCCAACGGCGCGGCCGGCTGCGGCGCGGGCGGCGCGCGCGTGAGCATCAAGCGCAGCTCGGCCACTTCACGCCGCAGACCGGCCACTTCCTGGCGCAGCTGCATGACGTCGTTCGGTAACGGTGCCTCTGGCGGCGCCAGCGCCGGCGCGGCGCGCAGCGGCGGCGCGGGCATTGCCCTGGCAGGCCCGGAAGCGGCGACGGCGGCCACTGGCGGCGCCGCCTGTGCCGGCGCCGCCGCCGGGCTGTCGCCGCCACCGCAGGCGCCCAGCATGGCCATGACGGCCAGCAGCATGGTTGCGCAAATCATTCGCCTCATGGGTCCTCCTGCGGACGTGTAGTTCTGGCACGGCAGCCAGGCCGGCCCCGGAAATGCCGCTGCCGATCCATTCAGCCTAGGAGTTGCGGCGCGCGCGCGTATGAGGTGCATCAATCGTCGCGGGCCGGAATCGGCTGCCTGCGCGCCTTGCGCCAAACAAGCCGCGGGCAAGGCTGCCGGTTTGAAATAGCCTGGCAATTGGTAAGGTAAGATGGCTTGTTTTCATCCCCGTGTGCGATCCGATGCGTTTAGCCGTTTTGTTTCCGAGTGTTCTTTTTGCCGTGCTGCTGGCGTCTTGCAGCGAGCACAAGGCGGCCACGCCGCCAGCTGCCGCCGCGCCGCCTGCCAGCGCCAGCGCAGGCAGGGATGCCGCGCCGCCACCCGCTCCGCCCACGCCCGCGCAGCGTGCAGCCGGGGCCGCGTTGCTGCAGGAGCGCCTGGTGCTGATGCGGGCCATCTTCGGCCAGGCGTACCGGCCGGAGACGTCCCAGGCGACCATCGAGGCTGGCGAACCGGGCCGTTCCGGCACGCGCCAGTACGCGCTGGTTCCGATCGCCCACGCGTTTTTGCCGGACGGGGACGCCGTGCTGGTGGGCGTCGGCGGACAAACCGACGAACAAGGCCACGCGACCGACTTTCTGCTCGACGCCGGCCTGCTCAACGTGTTCATCCTGCGCAAGGTCGATGGCGCCTGGACCGAGCTGCGCCACCATGCCAACGTCAGCGCGCTGGCGCACCAGCCCGGGATGAACAAGGCGGTGTTCGTCAACCTGGCGCCGGGCAAGCCGGGCCTGGCGATGCTGGCCGGATTCAATTCGCAAGGCGAGGAGCGCACCCTGCTGTCGCTGTTCGACCTGGGCGCCGACACCCTGCGCGACCTGGCGGGCGAGCCGATCCATATTGCCTCGGGTAACCGCGCCGGCTGCAATCCCTCGGGACCGGCCAGCTGTTTCAACATTGCCGGCGGCTGGCACTTCGCGGCGCCGGCCGGCGCGGGGCCTTACAACGACCTGGTATTGACGCTCAAGGGCGAGCAAGACATCAAACAGCGCCGCAAGACGCCCGGGCCGGACGGGGATGAATACGAGACCGCCGCAACCCGCAAGCTCGGCGGCACGGCGCGCTACGCCTGGAACGGCAGCGTTTATGCGCTGGCCGAGGGCGCCAACAAGGAACCACAACCATGATGCGCAGAACCATTCCGCTGACCAGCCTGCTCCTGTGCGCGCTCCTGTGCGCCTGCCGCGAGCAGCGGCCCGCCGCCACCCCTGCCGCGCCGGCGGCGAGCGCTTCCGCTACCGCTACCGCGCCCCCTGTCAGCGAGGCCGTGCCCGCAGCGCCCGAACTCACGCCGGAACAACGGGAAGCCGAGGCCGCCGGAATGCGCGAGCGGGTCGTGCTGATGCAAGCCATCTTCGGCGGCAAGTTCAATCCCGTGCACAACGCCGCCACCATGCAGCTGAGCGTGCCGGAAGAGCCTGGCATGCACGTGTACACCATCGAACCGGTGGCGCATACCATCCTGCCCAATGGCGACGCGGCGCTGGTCGCCAACGCCTTGCACGGCGAGCGCGGACCGGACGACAACCGCGTTCGCACCGAAGGCGGGCTGCTGAACATCTTCATCCTGCGCAAGACCAATGGCCGCTGGGCGCTGCTCAAGCACCACCCGAATATTGCGCGCATGGGTAGCTGGGAGACCATCGGCAGGGCCAGGTTCATGCAGCTCGCCCCCGGCAAACCGGGGTTGGCCATGCTGCATGGCTTCGCCATGATGGACTATGCGCAGCGCAAGCTATCTTTGTTCGACCTGACTGCCGATCCGGTCCGTTCGCTCACCGGCGACGGCATCACCATCTTCTTTTCCACGTCCGGCTGCGTTCCCGAGGAGGAAAACATCTGCTCCGATATCGTGGCCGGCTGGCGCTTCGCCCTGCCCGCCGCACAAGCCGACTATAACGACCTGGTCCTCACCTTCGTCGGCCAGGACGACGGCAAGAAGGAAGCGCGCCGCAAGGGCCAGGAAGGCCCGGTACTGGCCTCGGATATCACCAGCCTGAACGGAACGGCGCGCTACGCCTACAACGGCAAGACCTACGTCCTGGTCGAAGGCAAGAATCCGGGCCCGGAAGAATGAACTACGGACAGTTGCCGACCACATAGTGCCCGGGCGCGGTCTGCGCCAGGGTCTGGATGTAGAACAGGTTGTCCAGCCCCATGTTCTGGTTCGACCCGTTGGCCAGCGCAAAGCCGCCGCTGTCATGCGCGCGTCCGGCCTGCACGTGGGCAAAATTGCTTGCCGTGACCGTGGTGCAGGTAAAGCCGCTGCTGGTGCTGGCGTTCACGCCGGCCGACAGGCCGCTTTCCACCGCGCCCGCCACCGACGAGGCCTGGTAGGTATAGGCGGTCGATGGCGCCAGCCCGGTATCGGTGTAAGACGTGCCCGCGAGCGGCGCCGGCGTGACCTTGCTGCCGTTGCGGTAGAGGTTGTAGCCGCTGGCGCCGCTGGCCGCGCTCCATGACAGGGCGATGCTGCTGGCGCTGGCGACTCCTGCCTTCAGGCCGGCCGGCGGCTGCACGGCCGGCACCGGTCCCACCAGGAACGTGGGCAGGGCGCAGGGCGCCGAGGTTTGGCCGGTGGTAGCGCTGGTGGCCGTGACCGTGCCGCTGTAGTAGCCGTTGGCCAGCGCGTAGGCGATGCTGAACCCGGCGCCGCTGCCGGCTGCGGGGTCGTTGACCGGCGTGGCGCCGGAGAGCACCACGCGGTAGCTGCCGATGGCGCCGGCCGCATCCACGCCCGCGCCGCTGATGGTGGCGGCGTTGCCCGACACGCTGGCCGCGCAGGCGGTCATCACCGGCGCCGCAATGGCACTCGCGCGCAGGTTGTTCCTGAACCAGAAATCCATCACGAAGGCCGGGTAATTGACCTTGGTGGCGTCGACGAAGTGCCCGTTCTGCCCGCCGGGTCCGGCCGGCCACGCGTGGCCCATGCCGGTCACCGCGATTTCCGAGGTGCGCAGTTTGCCGTTGCTGTCGGTGTAGGGCGTGTTGCTGCCGCCGCCAGGCACGGCTACCGTTGCGCCCCTGCCGGACACGCCGCCGTAGGCGATGCGCATGGCCGCCGCGTCGATCGGTCCGTAGGCGGGCGAGACCGTGTAATCGCTGGTGCCCCAGATCACGCTGGCGATCTGGGTGGCGAACCTGGCTTGCTGGGCGCCGGCCATGGCGCTGCACTTGTTGGCCGCCGTGCTGGCGTTGAACCCCGACGGCACGCTGCCGATCTGCATGATGGTGGTGCCGGGCGGTGGCCCCGCGTTGATCCCGATGCCGGCGAACACATCCGGCGCCAGGCAGCCCAGCACCATGGTCTGGCCGCCGCCCGACGACAGGCCGGTCACGTACACCTGGTTCGGATCGACCGCATAGCGCGCATCGGCCAGGAAACGGCTGACCAGGTTCAGCAGCACGCCATCGTGGCCGCTGGCGCGGTTGTGATTGGTCAGGCTGTAATCCCAGCAATGGCTGCCGGAGATATTGCCGGTGGCATTCGGGGCCAGGATCACGGCGCCGTACTGGTCGGCCACGCCTTTCCAGTTGAAACCCTTGTCCGATCCCGAATCGATGACGTCGCCGGCCGCCGTTTGCTGGCAGCCGTGCAGCACCATCACCAGGGCGCGCTTGCCGCCCAGCACGGGCTGGGTGGCGGGCCAGTAAAAGTAACCGCTCAGGTTGCCGCCGTTGACGCTGTCCGCGCCCCAGGTCTGGTTGCCGCTCCAGGCGCCGGGGCCGGCCTGGACCTGCGCCAGCGCGCACACTGGCAGGCACAACAGTAAGGAAGCCGCGCGGCGGCCGAGAGAGTGCTTGATGTCCATGATGTCTCCATTCTTCTATATTGAAAATACGGGAAGGCTGCGGGTGCTTGCAGGGAAGAGCTCGGTGGGGGCGTCAGGGATACCGCGCTGGGCGGCCGGCCTTCGGGACGGTTCACGGGAAGTAACAGCTGGAAATAATTCTACCGGAGGCGACCGTAAAGATCGCGGACCGGACGGAGCGTGCTTGCACGCTGCTTGTGCGTCATTGCACAGGGGCGGCCAGCGGCGGCGCGCGATGTGAGGCACAATGACAAGCCGCGCAGCCGTCGCTGCGCTGATTGGTCGATTGATTGATTGGGAGTGATTGTGTCGGTACTTGCCGCAGGTCTGTTTGGTGCCTTTGCCGCCTGGTTTGCCGTGCGCTGGATCGGTGCGCGCCTGCGCATCGGCGCCGGCGACGGCAGCCTTGTTTTCGCGCCTTTCCTGGAGCGGCTCGGCATCCTGCAATTGCTGGGGGTGGCCGTGCTGGCCTGGGTGGCACTGTCGCGCGAGCACGACAGTTACACGGGGCTGGTCGCGCTGGCGCTGCTGCTGGCCATCGGCGGTATCTACTGCCTGTGCGAAGGCATCATGACGCGCGGTAAGGTGGACGATGGCGGCATTATCTTCATCACGCCTTGGGGCGGCAGGCGTAACGAAGCCTGGCATGACCTGCGCAGCGTGCACTACCGTTCGTACTGCGGCATGTACGTGCTCACATTTCGCAGCGGCAGCGTGATCCGGCTGTCGGTCCTGCTCAGCGGACACGGCGCCGTGCTGCAACACCTGCGCGCGCGGGGCCACCGTGTCTGAACTGGCCCACCTGCGCCTGATGGCCGGCTACAACAGCTGGATGAACCAGAAACTGTATGACGCCGCCGCCACGCTGTCCAGGGATGAACTGGCGGCCGATCGCGGCGCTTTTTTCGGCTCGCTGCTCGGCACGCTCAACCACCTGGTCGCCGGCGACACCATCTGGCTGCGCCGTTTCGCCACCCATCCGGCGCGCTTTGGCGCGCTCGATCCGGTGCTGGCGCTGCCGGCACCAGGCGGGCTGGACGCCATCCACAGCACCGACCTGGCCGTGCTGGGCGCGCACCGGCGCCTGCTCGACCAGTTGATCGTCAGCTGGACCGCGCAGCTGGCCGAGGCCGACCTCGGGCATGTGCTGCATTACGCCAATACCAAGGGAATTCGCTCGCAAAAGCGCTTCGGCGACCTGCTGCTGCACTTTTTCAATCACCAGACCCATCACCGCGGGCAAGCGAGCACCTTGCTGTCGCAGGCGGGCGTGGATCTGGGCGTGACCGATTTGCTGATGCTTATCGAGAACGTGGCCGATCATGGCGCGCCACCTGCGCCGCCCTGAGCCCGGCGCCGTCGGCCAGTGGCGCGTGGCGCCTGAGCGAGCGCACCACCTGGTTATATGAATCGACCATGGCGGCGGCCACCGCCTTGCCCTGCGGCGTGCGGGTGTAGCCGTCGGCCGCCGCGAAGCCGCCATTGAAAAAGCCGCCCGCCGCGCCGAAACGCCAGTGGCTGGCGCTGCCCTGCGCCACGGCCACCTGCGCGCCGGAGCGGGTGTCGGTCAAGGTGAGCAGGGTGGACGGCTGCAGGGCGATATCGTGCAGCGAACCGAGGCGCCCGACGGCGCCATCGTGGGCGAAGCTGAGCGATGGCGTGGCGGTGTAGTCGGATGGAGCGAGTATGCGCCCGCTGTGCGCCGACGTGGCCTCGGCCAGGGTGAAGCAGTTCGAGGCGCGCACCATCAGGCGCAGCAGCGGCACGGTGCCGGACAGGTCGGCATCCGTGCCGAAGCGCAGCGTTCCCAGCGCGCGCGGGCAATGCTCGAGCTGGCTGTTAGGCGGTTTGATGCCGGCCGGCGGCGCGGCTGGCGGTGGCGGCCGGCTGGCGCAGCCGGCCAGGGCCATTGCTGTCAGGGCGATGAGCAGGGCGGGGTTTGGGCCTGGCGTCATGGCGTCTCCTTTGCGTGAAGTTGAACAGAATTTCACACATTGTAACGAGGCAATAAGGCAAGTCACTTGCCTCTAGTCAACATCAAGGAAGCCGGCGCGAAATACCACAGTCATTGTTGGCAGGGCAGTCCGTCACGCGATGGAACGGGATGGGCAGGTCGGTTGTCAACGCTTGCAGAGAGCCGCATACTAAAATGAGCATGAGGTGACGACAATGTCCACGACGCTGAGATTGTCGGATGAACTGATCGACATGGCCAAGCCACATGCGGCTGCCGGGCATCGCTCGGTGCCAAAGCAAATTGCGTATTGGGCACGCCTTGGCAAGGCTGTCGAAGACAATCCCGATTTGCCGTTGCAGTTCATGAAAGATACCCTGCTGTCTGCTCAGGAGGCAGAAGCGGGACTGCTTGCGCCCTATCAGTTTGGGGCATGGCCGTGTTGGCGGTCCTTGATGTGTCGGAACTCCGACATTGTCAGGCGCAGTGGCGCGCGTGCCTGAGCGATCGCTTCGAAACGACGAAAATTGCGCTCTCGCTACGATCCAGCAAGACAGACCCTAGGAGCCTGCGCGGCAGAAGCTCGTCGGCCGAAACCGATGGAGAAAAGTCCCACTTGCCGCCCATTTCTCGGCCTGTAGCTAGGCTACAGACCTCAAAAGTGGGTGTGAATTGGGTTCTTTTCCCATTCGTTTCATCTCGACTCCTTCTGCCGCGCAGGCTCCTAGTGGCAGTCGCCCGCGGGATTGACGAAGGTAGTCATTTGTACCATTCTGTTGAGCAGCCGATGGCCCTTGCCTCAGCCCGACCGGACCAACCCGAAGGAACCTATGAAACACATACCGTCGCTAGCGCTGTTTGGTGTTGTCTCGCTCCATTCCCCGCTAAGCGCGTCGGCCGAGGCGCCGAAACATCACCGCGCCGTGCAGCCGCCTGGGCTGTACCAGGTCGATTGGGAGGGGCGGGCCGAGATCATCCAGGAGAAGGGCGCGCCAGGTGTCATCGAAGGCAAGATCGATGGCGCCAGCGGCGATGCATCGAACCGCTTGCGTTCCGGCGCAGCAACGCGTGATTTCGCGGAAAAAGGCAAGAAGCCGCATACCCAGTGCCTGCAGGCCGGCACCCCAGCCGCCCAGGCGGCGAGCAAGGCATCCTGTCCCGACCATACCGTCAAGACCGTCGATCCGGATACCTTGTCCTACGTGTCGAATTGCCCGACCATCCAGATGACCCGCACGGTCAAGCGGATCGACGACAAGACATGGGCAATCGACACCACCATGAAGTTCAAGGGCAATATGCCGACGCAATTTGCCTCGCCGGCGGTGCGCGAGCGCTGGACGCGGGTGTCGGACGTCTGCAAATAGCGGCGGGATGGCTTACCTGGCCTTGAGCGCGGCGCGCGGCGCCGCCTCGCCGGCCAGGCTTGCCCCGTACAGTGGACTATCCGAAATCGTGTTGTGCCCCGTGTCCGGCACATTGATATAGTGCGCCACGCCGGGTTTGAAGCGCGTCATCAGCAGTTCGGAACTGGCGCGCGGGATCATCTCGTCGTTGCCGGCGACGATGATGGTGGTCGGGGCATTGACCATGGCGGCGTACACGCCCGACTCGAACTTGTCCCTCAACAGCAAGGTCACCGGAAACCACGGAAACTGCATCTCGGCGATGCCGACGATGCTGTCGTAGGGCGTCACCAGCACCAGCCGCTGCACCGGGCGCACGCTGGCTACATGCACCGCCACGCCGCTGCCCAGGCTGCGCCCGATCACGGTCACCTGCGGATGGCTCGCCTGCACCATGTCGAACAGGGCCAGCGCATCGGCGAACAGCGCCGCTTCGCTCGGTTTGCCAGTGCTGGCGCCGTAACCGCGGTAATGCAGCAGATACAGCGCCTGCCCCGGAAAAGTCTCGCCCAGGAACGGCAGGCTGGCCGACACGTCCTCGGCGTTCCCGCCCAGGTAGATCACGGCGCGCGGTCCACTCTCGGGCCGCGCCGACACCTCCAGCACGGCGCCGTTCACGGGCAGCTTGACGACCGATTCGGGCAGGCCGAAACGGCGCGGCTGCGGGAAGTAGATCAAGGAGCGCTGCGCGAGGAACAGGCCGACGCAGGCGACGACATACAACGCAAGCGCCGCAAGAATCACACCAATTACCATGCGCATCGCGCTCTCCTTATTGCATCAGCTCTTTGATCATCTTCACCGGCGCGCTGCCGTAACCGAGGAACTGCTCGTGGAACTGCTTGAGGTCGAAGCGAGCGCCGAGCGCCTGTTTGCGCTGCTCGCGCAGGTCCATGATCTCGCTGTAGCCGCTGAAGTAGCTGGTCAGCTGCACCGAGCTCACTTTGGCGCGATGCCACTTCTCGCTCGCCTCGCTGCGCGTCTGGAAGGCCTGGCGCGTGAGCATGTCCATCGCATCGGCTTCGCTCATGCCCAGCACGTGCACGCTGTAGTCGAGGATCGTGTTGGTCACCACGCGCAGGTTCCACTTCGAGTACATCAGCCACATTTCCGGCGTATTGTCGCCATAGCCCGATTCGAGCATCATGCGCTCGCCGTACACCGCCCAGCCTTCGATCATGGCGCCGTTACCGAACAGCGACTTGATCAGGGACGGCGACTTGTTGGCATACACCAGCTGCGCGTAGTGGCCCGGAATGGCTTCGTGGATGTTCAGGATTTGCAGAATCCAGTGGTTGTATTCGCGCAGGGTGCTCTCGGCCTGCTCGGGCGAGAGGCCGTCGAGCGGGGTCACGTTGTAGAAGGTGCGGTCCTGCGGCCGATACGGTCCGGGCGCATCGATGCTGGCGCCCGCCACGCCGCGCTGGTACAGCGGCGTTTCGCGTACCACCAGCGGTTTTTTCGGATCGAGCGTGAGCAGGTTGTTTTTCACCACCCAGTCCTGCAGCAGTGGAATCTGGCGCCGGATCTCCGGGAAGAACTCCTCGCGCGAGACGTGTTTGGCCGACAGCTTGTCGATCACCATGCCGATTTTTTTGGTGCGGTCGGCCGGCCTAGCGGCGCCGCCCATGGTCTTGGTCCACAGCTCGTCGGACAGCGTATCCATGCGCGCGAGCAGCTGTTCGCGCGCGCTCAAGGCCTTCTGGTACATCTGCTCCGCGCTCACGCCGGCCTGGATGTCATGCCCGAACTTCTGTTCGTACAGCGCTTTGCCGATCCGGAACGAGCGCGCCGACTGGTTGGCCTGCTGCGTTTTATCGAGATCGGTGAGGAAGTTGACGTAGCCGATCAGGGCGTCGCCGGCGGCCGCGATGCGGCGCGCGAACAGGTCTTTTTCGGCCTGGTTCAGGATCGATTCCTGCGCCGCCTTGCCCAGGTCGGCCAGCACCGTCATGGTGCCGGGCGCCTGCTGCAAGGCCAGTTGCGTGTGTTCGCGGGTCGGGTTGACGATGCTCGCCTGCGCCGCCTGGTAATAGGCCGGTACGTTGGTGAGGCGCTTGAGCAGGGTGCGCAGGCGCTGCGGCTTGGACGCGTATTCGGAACCCATGATCAGGTCGAACGGCCCGGCGATGTTATACAGCGCCGGATTCCATTCGAACTCGCGCAGGGTGGTCAGGTAGAAGCGGTCGGCATTGAGCTTGTTGACCAGCAGGACATGGTCGGTGCGCTGCTTGACCGAGAGTTGGCGCGTATCGAGCTTGGCCAGCTTTTGCAGCCACTCGTCGGCGAACGCCAGTTGCGCGGCGCGCGTGGCCGCGCTCGGGATAGTCAGGTTGGCCGCGCCATCGTATTTGCCGGAATAGATCGCGCTTTCCGGATCAATGCGCCACAGCGCGCCGAGGAACTGCATGCTGACCGTATTGAAGCGCCGGTCCTGCGAGCGTTCGCTGCCGGCGCTGCCGGCGCTGGCGGCGGGCGCGCTGGCCACGACAGCTGCGGCGGCGGCCGGCGCGGCGATGGCCGCGGCCTTGCCCTTGGCCGGCTTGGCGGCTTTGCCCGATTTAGTCGGTTTGCCTGGTTTGGCGGCTTTCACCGTCTTGGTGCTGTGTGCGTGGGACTGTTTTTTCGGCTTGGCAGCGCCCGCGGGCGCCAGCGCGAAGCACGTCATTAAAACAGCCAGCGCAATTTTCGTTTTCAACATTGTGTTGGGCCTTGTAGTGACAGGGACAGGGGCAGCCGCAAGCATGCGGCGGGGCGTCAGATTAGCATCAATCGCGCCGTTTGCGCGCTTTTGTCGTGTTGAAGAGGGGAGATCAGTCGATGGCGCCGGCGCGGATCATTTCCTGCTGGCGCGCGTTGAGGGTGGCGACCGTGTGTTTGCCGTTGGCGATATTGGTCAGGACAATCTCGCTCGACTTGGTGAAACGGTGGCCGATGCGCACTGTATACGAGCGCGTGACCCAGCTCCAGAAGCCCTGCGTGAAGCTGGCGTCTTCCATGTCGCGCCATTTGACGCCGGTGACGCCTTTTTTCCAGGGCAGTACGCCCGAGTAGAGCCATACGCCGACATCGTCGTAATACAGCTGGATACTGCGCAGCAGCAGGAAGCGGTAGCCGACCACGATCGCCGAGACGGCGAAGACGACGGCGGCGGCGATCTCGTTGCCGTAGCTGAAAGCCAGCGGCAGCGCGACCCCGAACAGCAGGGCCGCGAGGATCACGACGCCGGTATAGGCCAGCCATGACTTCACGCCGATCACGTGAGCGTCGGGGGAGCTTTTCGATGCGTTGTCTTCTTCCATGGATTGTGGCGCCGCTTGATAAAAACGCATGATGTCATGGAATGGCGCAGGGCGCTACTCCGAACGCTAGCTAACGCAAGCCCTCCTGCAGCATGCGCAGCATGTCTCCCGGCGACATGCGCGCCGCCACATCGCTGCCTTCGAGCAGGCTGTCGGCCAGGTCGCGCTTGTGCTTGTGCAGCTCGACGATGCCTTCTTCGATGGTGTGGCGCGCCACCAGCCGGTAAATGGTCACCGGCCGCTGCTGCCCCATGCGGTGCGCGCGGTCCGAGGCCTGGTCTTCCACCGCCGGGTTCCACCACGGGTCCATGTGGATCACGTAGTCGGCCGCGGTCAGGTTGATCCCGACCCCGCCCGCCTTGAGCGAAATGAGGAACACATCGCCCTCGCCGGCCTGGAACGCATCGACCCGCTTTTTACGCTCCTGCATCGGGGTCGAGCCATCGAGGTACTGGTACTTGATCCCGCGTTCGTCCAGGTGCTTGCGGATCAGGGTCAGGTGGTCGACGAATTGGCTGAATACCAGCACCTTGTGGCGGTTGTCGAGCAGGTCGTCCAACAGGCGCGCGAACACGGTCAGTTTGCTGCTTTGCAGGCCGAGTTCGGGCGCCACCAGCGCCGGATTGCAGCAGGCGCGCCGCAGCTTCATCATCTCGGCCAGGATCTGGATCGACTTCTGGCTCTCGGGCGCTTCCAGCGCGGCCAGCTTGGCGATCGCATCGCGCCGCAGCGATTCGTAGAGCGCGGTTTCTTCTTCCGTCAAATCGACCGGCAGCACGATCTCGGTGCGCGGCGGCAGTTCGGACAGCACCTGCGCCTTGGTGCGGCGCAGGATGAACGGCTGGATCAGACGGCGCAGGCGCAGGCGCGCACCGGCTTCGGCGCGCGTTGGTGTCTTAGTCGCAGCCTGTGCCCGTTCGATCGGCCCCGCGAAGCGCAGGTTGAACTGGTCGCTGGTGCCGAGCAGGCCCGGATTAATAAAGCGGAACAGGTTCCACAACTCGCCAAGGTGATTTTCGAGCGGGGTGCCGGTGGCCACCATGCGGAACTCGCCCTGTAGCGCCATCACCGCCTGCGAGCGCTTGGTCGCGGTGTTCTTGATCGCCTGCGCTTCATCGAGCACGATGCTGTTCCAGCGCACCCTGGCAAAGGCCGGCGCTTCCAGTTGCAGCAGGCCGTAGCTGGCGACGACCAGGTCGAACGGACCGGCATCGGCCAGCATGGCGGTGCGCTCGCCCTTGCCGAACAGTTTGACGTTGAGGGTCGGCGCAAAGCGCGCCGCCTCGCTGATCCAGTTCATGCACACCGAGGTCGGCGCGATCACCAGCGCCGGCCCTTGCGGCGCGCGCGAGAGCAGCAGCGCCAGCGCCTGCAAGGTTTTACCGAGCCCCATGTCGTCGGCCAGGCAGGCGCCCACGCCCCAGTGGGCCAGGCGCGCCAGCCATGCGAAGCCGTCGACCTGGTAGTCGCGCAGCTCCGCCTGCAAGGTGCTCGGCAGCTGCGGCACGAAGGCCGTGTTGCGCTCCATCTGCGCCAGGTGCGCGATCCATTCCTTGTCGGTGGTGACCTTGCCGGCATTTTGTGTCACGTCCTGCGCCAGCTCTTCCAGCGCGAAGCTGGCCAGCGCGTGCACCTTGACCCCGTCCGCGCTCGGGGTGCCGAAGGCCGACAGCTCCATCAGGCGCCGGTGCAGTTCGGACGTGAGGGCCATGAACTGGTTGTCGCCCAGCGCCACGAAGCGGCTGCCGTTCTCGCGCAGCAGATCGAGCAGGGTGCGCAGGTCCATGATGCGGTTCTCGTCGATCTGCACCTCGCCGCTGGCCGCGAACCAGTCCTTGTCGCGCTTGATCGACAGGCGCACCGAGCTCGAATCGGCCTTTCTGGCCAGCCGGAACGGCTCGCCCTCGGGCCAGGCCAGCAGCACCCTGGCCGGGTCGAGTTCCTGCAATTCGGCCAGCAGTTCCAGGCATTCGATGGGATTGGCCAGCAGCCATTCGCCGTGCTCCGCCTCGGCTTGTTCCAGCACGTGCAAGGCGCCGACCAGCTGGCGCTCGGCCTCGCGCTCGGCGTTCAGGTTGCGGCGCGCTTCCACGCGCGCGCCGCCAACGTCGGCGATCACGCTCTCGGCGCCCGAACCGGGCGGGTAGTAGGCGCCGGCGTCCGGCAAGGGGCGCACCAGCACCTGCATCTTCAGTCCCTGCTGGTAGGGCAGCAGGTGCACGTGCAGGCGGCTGTCGGCCTCCACCTGCGCAATGTCGGCCGCGCTGCCGCCGATGTCCGACTGCACCGTGACGATCGACGAAATCGCGCCGATTGCCTTGAGCACCTGCTTTTCCGCGTGCAGCGGCACTACCAGGCCATTGCCGACGATGGCGCCAATGCGCCGATGCTCGTCGCTGATGCGCACCACCCGCAGGCGGGTCGGGGTTTCGCGCGTGACGCACACGTCGTCGGTGTTGTCCAGGATCGGTGGTTGCAGGGTGATGGTCACGTTCCCGGCGCGCGCCTTGATCATCAGTTCCGGTTCGCCCGGCAGCAGTTCCACGCGCGTGCCGGGCGCGTCGATCCAGAACAGCAGCGGGTGGCCGATCAGCGCGGCCACCGCCTTGTCCATGTCGAATTCGTAGCGCACCCCGCCGCCGCTGTAGTATTTATAGGCGTTCAGGGTCGCCACCACGTGCAGGTCTTGCGAGGTCAAAAAGTCGAAGCTGGCCGCGTCGTCCGACAGGCGTTTCAGGCCCATGGCGCGCCCGCGGCTCCAGCCGCCCTGGGCGTCGCGCTTCTGTTCGCGCGGTTCGATGTCCTGCACCCCGTACAGCGGGTCGAAGCGCAGGCCCCACACCAGGCGCGCTTCTTTCACAACTTCGACATTCAGCGCCGGCTGCAGGTTGATCAGCGCATTGAGCTGGCGTTCCCACGGCTCCTCGCGCTCGAACCAGCCGCCCATGTCGGCCAAGCGCAGGCGCTGGCGCAGGGCGGTCGCTTCCTGGTCGCGCGCGACGGCGCCGATGCGCCCCAGCAGGGCGCCCAGCTGCGCCGCCACCAGCTCAAAACCGCCCTCCGAGGCTTGCGTCATCATCTGTTCGAGCTGGGCGCGCTTGTCGTCCAGCTGCGGCAGCGCCAGCCAGTAATGCAGCAGCGCGCGGAACATGAACGGCTGCAGCGCGCTCTCCCAGCTGCGCGATGGCAGCACCGCGGCATCGACCGTGCCGCCGCGGATCTGGCGCAGCATGTTCAGTTGCTGGTAGACCGCCGTGTCGTGGTTCTGGGCGGTGCGCGTGACGATGTCCAGATACGCTTCGGCCGCCTTGGCGTGCTTTGGGTCGGGACTGCGCAGCAGCGCCAGCACGTACAGGTGGCCGCCGATGCCGGGAAAGGTCATCTTGCGCTTGCCGGTCTCGCGCCGCAGCGCCTTGAGCGCCTGCTCGAAACCGGTGAGCGCCTCCAGGTGGTGATCGCGCAGCAGCAAAATGACGCTGCGGTAGAACAGCGCCATCGAGTCGTCCAGGTCGGCCAGCAAATTCGAGGCGTCGTCCAGGCGGCCGCACAGGATCAGGTGTTCGGCCATGACGATGCGCAGCGCCATCGACGGCGCACCCTGCGCCAGGTGGCGTTCGGCGAACAGGCGCAGCTGCGCCGCGCTGGCCGGTTCGCGCTGGGCGTTCTCGAGCAGGACCGTGAGCACCTCGTCGCGCACCAGCGGGTGGATGCGCGCGAACAGCGCCGGCTCGAACGGGCGCGCGCAGATATCGACCAGCGGATGCAGGTAGCCCGCTTCGTGGCAGTTCATGCAGGCCGCCAGCAGCGGCGCCACCTGGGCCGGACCCTGGCCGCTGGCCAGCGCGATGCGCAGCAGCGCCACGCCCTGGCGGTAGCTGCGCAGGATGGCAAAGCCTTCCCAGTTGCGGCGCAGCGGGGTCAGGCTGTCGTAGGCAGCGGCCAGCGGGCCGAAGGTGCGCGCGTCGAGCGCGCTGCTCAGCGCCAGCCAGGTGATTTCGGGCGTGACGAT
Organism: Massilia aquatica; assembly: GCF_011682045.1. GTDB lineage: Bacteria > Pseudomonadota > Gammaproteobacteria > Burkholderiales > Burkholderiaceae_D > Telluria_A > Telluria_A aquatica. Next base: position 60,521 of record NZ_VVIW01000027.1, read on the forward strand.
CCAGCCGCGGTGCTGCAACTCGCTGGCCATGCCGGCGCCGCGCAGCGCATCCATCGCCGCGACCATGCGCTCGTTGTCGGCCGCGATGCCGGCGGCGGCCAGATGCTCCTGGAGGCGGATGCGGCCCATAGGTTCGCCCGCCATCGCCAGCATGGCGGCGATCTGCTGCTCGACCGTGTCCATGCGCGTGAACTGCTCGCGCATGCTGGCCAGTTCCTGTTCGTTCATGCAGCGCCGGGCAGGTTCTCGATCGCCACCACGGCTGGCTGGCCGGGCGTGGTCAGGCCGAAGATGCGCAGGTAAAAATACAGCTCCGCTTCGAGCGTGCGCACGATGCTGTCTGCCTTGCGGAAGCCATGGCCTTCGCCTTCCAGGGTCATGTAGGCCACCGGCACGCCGGCCGCGCGCAGCGCCGTGACCATCACTTCCGACTGCTGCGGCGGCACGACTTTATCGTCCAGGCCCTGGAAAAAGATCATCGGGCGCGTCAGCCGGTCGGTGTGGTTGATGGGGGAGCGCAGCAGGTACAGCGCTTCCGACTCCGGCTTGGGGGCGATCAGGTACTCGTTGTAGTGCGATTCGAACTTGTGCGAGTCGTCGTCCAGGCCCTTCAGGTCCGACACGCCGTAGTAGCTGGCGCCGGCCTTGAACACATCGTGGAAGGTGAGGGCGCACAGCGTGGTCAGGCCGCCGGCGCTGCCGCCGCGGATCACCAGCCGCTCCGGATCGACCACGCCGCGCGTGGCCAGGTAGCGCGCGCCGGCCACGCAATCGTCGACATCGACCACGCCCCACTGGCCCTTGAGCGCATCGCGGTAGGCGCGTCCGAAGCCGCTGCTGCCGCCATAGTTCACGTCCAGCACGGCGAATCCACGGCTGGTCCAGTACTGGGTGGCCAGCTTGAGGGTATTGGTGGCCATGCCCGTCGGGCCGCCGTGGCTGATCACCATCAGCGGCGGTTTGGCCGCCGCATCGGGCGTCACATCGGCGTTGCAGGGCGGGTAGTAGAACGCGTGCGCGCTGCGCTGGCCGTTGGCGCCGCTGGCGTAGGTCACGCTCTCGGGGACCGACAGGTAGCCGTCCGCCGGCAGTTCGCTGATCGAACGCGCCAGCACGTACGGCGTGGCGCTGGCCAGCTCGAAACGCGCCAGCTCCAGCGGGATGTGCGGCGAGCCGCCCAGGATCAGCGCCACGCCGCCGCCCACGCGCAGCTCGCGGATTTCTTCGTAAGGATTGGTGATCGGCGCCAGCTTGCCGCTCTCGGGCGAGAGTCGGGCCAGGCGCGAGACGCCATGTTCGATGTAGGTGCAGATAATTTCGCCGCTGCTGTCGAAACCATACATCGATACCGCGAAGGTCCAGTGCGGCGCTCCGAACTCGGCGGCGCGTTCGCACAAAGGCTGCACCGTGCCTTCGGCCAGGCGGTACAGATTCCACCAGCCGCTGCGGTCCGATACAAAATGCAGCACCCCGGCCGGCGACCATTCGGGCTGGCAGATGGCTTCTTCAGGCCCGCCGGCGACCAGCGTCGGCGTGCCGAGCGAGCCGTCCGGATTGACCTGCGCCAGCCACAGTTCGGTGCCCTGCCACGGCATGCGCGGATGGTCCCAGCTCAGCCAGGCCAGCGACTGGCCGTCCGGGGACAGGCGCGGGGCGGCGTAAAAGTCGCTGCCCTGTGCCAGGATGGTTTCGCCGCCGTCGGCGCCGATCGCGCACAGCGTATTGACCGGCTGCGCGCTGCCTCCCGCATGATCTTCGCGCACCACCACCAGCCGGCCGCGCGCCGCATCGTGGGCAAAGTCGGCGTAGCGCGCGCTGCCCGGGCGGGTGAGCGCCTGCGGAGCCGCGCCCGGCGCAATCGTATAAATACAATTATCGGCAAAGTGCGAGAAATACACCGTGCCCGCCGCCACCAGATAGGCGCCGCCGCCGTATTCGTGCACGCGGCTGCGCACATTGAACGGGGCCGGGGTCAGTTCGACCAGCTGGTCGCCGCGCTGGCGCAGCAGGGTGGTGCGCCCGCCTTCGCTGGCGCGGCCGGCCAGCCAGTAGGCGTCGACGCCGTCGGCCTGGGGCTGCGACAGCGGGGTGGCGCCGGCGGCCACGATGGCGGCGCTGATCGGGGAAGGCCAGAGGCCGAAAGCGGCGTTCTGCGGGCTGGTCGAAGCTGTCATGGGGATCCTGCTGGGTTGGCGGTGGTATGGCATGATAGTTAATCCCCCGCGCCGGTGCAAATGCGCGCGCGCGGCGCGGGGGGTGAGAATGCGGGAGAATGCGATAATAGCGCCTTTCTCCAAGCTTTCGACGGTTCCCCATGCCCCAATTCGCCCCGCTCCAGAACGACACATTCCTGCGCGCGCTGCTGCGCCAACCGACCGATTACACCCCTGTGTGGCTGATGCGTCAGGCGGGGCGCTACCTGCCCGAATACCGCGCCACGCGCGAGCGCGCCGGCTCCTTCCTGGGCCTGGCCAAGAACCCCGATTACGCCACCGAAGTGACCCTGCAGCCGATCGACCGCTACCCGCTGGACGCCTCGATCCTGTTCTCGGACATCCTCACCGTCCCTGACGCGATGGGCCTGGGCCTGTACTTTGTCGATGGCGAAGGCCCCAAGTTCGAGCGTCCGCTGCGCACCGAAACCGATGTCATGGCCCTGCGCGCGCCCGACCTCGACTCGCTCGACTACGTCTTTAAAGCGGTCACCCAGATCCGCGGCGCCTTGAATGGCCGGGTGCCGCTGATCGGCTTTTCGGGCAGCCCGTGGACCCTGGCCTGCTACATGGTCGAAGGCGGCGGCTCCAAGGAATTCCACACCATCAAAAAGATGCTGTACAACCGCCCCGACCTGATGCACCACATCCTGTCGACCAACGCGGCGGCGGTGGCGGCCTACCTCAACGCCCAGATCGACGCCGGCGCCCAGGCCGTGATGATCTTCGACTCGTGGGGCGGCGCGCTGGCCGACGGCGCCTACCAGACCTTCTCGCTGCAGTACATGCAGCAGGTGATGAGCCAGCTCAAGCGCGAAAAAGACGGCGTGCGCATCCCGGCGGTGGTGTTTACCAAGGGCGGCGGCCTGTGGCTCGACCAGATCGCCGACATCGGCGCCGATGCGGTCGGCCTCGACTGGACCGTCAACCTGGGCCGCGCGCGCGCGCTGGTCGGCCACAAGGTGGCCCTGCAAGGCAACCTGGACCCGGCGATCCTGTTCGCCAGCCCGGAACAGATCCGCGCCGAGGTCGAGCGTACCCTGACCAGCTACGGCAAGCCGTCCGACGGTTCGGGTCACGTGTTCAACCTGGGACATGGCATCTCGCAGTTCACTCCGCCGGAGTCGGTCACGGCCATGGTCGAGGCGGTACACAGCTTCAGCCGCCAGCAGCGCGCCGGCCTGTAGTCTGGCTACAGCGGGGCCACCTCGCCGGGGTGGTGCCGCTGCGCTGCGGCAGACGTTTTCTGAATGACAATATCCCACTTATTCACAATTTTTCTGAACATCGCTGATTAAAAATAAGGCGCTCAAGAAAAGTTTCAACTACTTCCAAGTGATTGATTTTAAACGGATTATAAAATCAGCCTGTTGAGTCGGGCCTGGAAAATGTGGACAAGGTACAGAGGGAAAACGCGCTTTTTCCAGCATTGTCCACAAAGTTATCAACAGGCAGTGTGGATAAAAATGAAAAGTCCCGCGTTTACCGCGACTTAGCGCAATTGTTAAGGTGTTACATGAGCATTTGCTGCGTTGCATGATGGTGCCGACTGTGTCGCCGGCAATCCGCAGCAGGGCGCGGCGGGCCGCGCGCGAGTGCGCCGGGCCGGCCCTGGCAAGCTATTTGACCACAGCGGCCAACAGACAATCCGACTACATTTTCAATGCTCCGCGCCTTACTTATGCACAGAACGGCGGTAAAACATGGTTTTCCCGTCCCCTCACGGTGACTTTCGCAAGTGATTGATTTATAAGGATTAAATTTCTTTGATTTTCAGTTGTTAGGCTCATCTGTTGTGCAAGCACAAAGCTTTTGGCCTCGCACAAATTGTTTGTCCACAAAGTTGTCCACAAGCTGAGCTTGCTTGAAACGATGTCCCGGACATGCATGGCGATAGTCTTTCCACGCCTCCTTCAACCTGACCGAACCGACCCAGATGGCGTACTGCATCCTCAACATTGCGCTCGACACGCCGCTCACCAGCTGCTTCGATTACCGCTGGCCGTGCGCGCCCGGCGACGAGCCGCGGGTGGGCCAGCTGGCGCTGGTCAGCTTCGGGCGCCGCGAGGTAGTCGGGCTCATCGTCGCCATCAAGCACGACACCGAGGTCCCGGCCGACAAGCTCAAAGACGCGCTGGCCGTGCGCAGCCAGCTGTCGCCCCTGTCGCCGCAATGGATCGCGCTGGCGGCATTCGCGGCCGACTACTATCAGCGCCCGCTCGGCGAGGTGGCCCTGCCGGGGCTGCCCAAGAACCTGCGCGTGCTCACCACCGTGGCGCTCGACCGCGCGCTCAAAAAACTGGCCAAGGGCGCGCCCGCGCACGACCACACCCCGCTCGACATGCCGGTCCTGAACGCCGCCCAGCAGCAAGCGGCCGACGCCATTGGCGGCGCCCGGGGCTTCACCCCGATCCTGCTGTACGGCGTGACCGGCAGCGGCAAGACCGAAGTCTATCTGCAAGCCTGCGCCGAGGTGCTGGCGCGTGAAGAAGGTGGCCAGATCCTGATCCTGGTCCCCGAGATCAACCTCACCCCGCAGCTGGAAGGGAACATCCGCGCGCGCTTTCCGGGCGTGATGCTGGCCACCTTGCACAGCAGCCTGTCGGAAGGCGAGCGCATGCTGCACTGGCTGGCCGCGCACCAGGGCCAGGCCCGCATCATCCTCGGCACCCGGCTGGCGATCCTGGCCTCGCTGCCGCACCTGAAACTGATCGTCATCGACGAAGAGCACGACCCCTCCTACAAACAGCAGGAAGGGCTGCGCTACTCCGCGCGCGACCTGGCGGTGTGGCGCGCGCGCCAGCTCGGCATTCCGATCGTGCTCGGATCGGCCACCCCCTCGCTCGAGAGCTGGCACCACGCCGGATCGGGGCGCTACCGCAAGCTCGAACTGCGCGAGAGGGCCGTCAAGGATGCGGTGCTGCCGCGCGTGAAGCTGCTCGACATGGAGCGCGACAAGCCGGTCGATGGAATGACTTCGCACCTGATGGCGGCGCTGCGCCAGCGCCTCGAGCGCGGCGAACAATCGCTGCTGTTCCTGAACCGGCGCGGCTACGCGCCCGTGATCTGCTGCGAATCGTGCGGCTGGATCAGCAACTGCACGCGCTGCACTTCCTTCATGGTGCTGCACAAGCCCGAGCACCGGCTGCGCTGCCACCACTGCAGCCTGGAGCTGCGCATTCCGCGCCACTGTCCGACCTGCGGCAATGTCGACCTGCAGCCGCTCGGGCGCGGCACCCAGCGCGTGGAAGAAGGCTTGCAGCAGGTATTTCCGGACGCGCGCATCCTGCGCATCGACGCCGACTCGACGCGCCTGAAAGGCAGTGCCCAGGCCGCGTTCGACACGGTGCACCGGGGCGAGGTCGATATTCTGATCGGCACCCAGATGGTCGCCAAGGGGCACGACTTCAAGAAACTGACGCTGGTGGGGATATTGAATCCCGATACCGCGCTGTTTTCGCAGGATTACCGCGCCAGCGAGCGCCTGTTCGCGCAATTGATGCAGGTGGCCGGGCGCGCGGGCAGGGCGGCGCGCACCGAAGGCGGGAGTGTGAGCGAAGTGCTGATCCAGACGCGCTACGCCAGCCATCCGCTGTACACGGCGGTGGTCAACCACGACTACGACCGCTTCGCCACCGACTTGCTGGCCGAACGGCGCGCCGCCGCGCTGCCGCCCTACCTGTACCAGGCGCTGTTGCGGGCCGAAGCGCCGGAGCTGGAAACGGCGATCGGCTTTCTGGAGAGTGCGCGCGACGCGCTGGTGTTCGACGGCATCACCTTGAACGACCCGATTCCGATGACGATGACGCGGGTGCACAACGTCGACCGTGCCCAACTGCTGGTGGAAAGTCCCTCGCGGCCGGCGCTGCAAGCCTTCCTCAAAGAATGGCTGGCCCTGCTGCGCGCCATGAAAAGCCGCGTCAAATGGTCGCTCGAAGTCGACCCCCTCGACATCTGAAGCAATACTTGCAAAACCGGGGACAGACCCCGGTTTTGCAAGTCTGACCGCTCTGGAAGATAAAAATGTTGGAAAACCGGGGTCTGTCCCCGGTTTTGCAACTGTTCCCGGTTCGCCGGCCGCCGGTTTTGCAACTGCTCTCAGGACTGCGGCAGGTAGCGGCGGGCGCTGGTGACGATGTGCTCGGTCAGGGCGCGCGTGAAGGGGGTGTCGATGTTCCAGGCGTGCCACGAGAGGGCCGTGCTCCAGGTGCGGCCCGGTGCAAGGTCGATTAATTGGCCGGCGGCAATCAGGCTCAGGGCGCTCAGCTCGGGCATCAGGCCGTACGCCACGCCGTGCAGGATGCAGTTCTCCAGCGCCGCCGAGACCGGCATGGTGTGGTGCGGGAAGGCGACCTCGCCACCGAACTCCTGCGCCAGGAAGCGCGCCAGCTGCTTGCGCTCGCTGACCACCGCCGGCGCCAGCGCCACCGCCTCGGCAATGAAGCCGTCGCCGAACCAGTGCCCCGCGAACGCGGGCGTGGCCACGCAGGTGTAGCGCAGCAGGCCCAGCGGCGTGGCGCTGGTGCCGACCGCCGCCTCGCCGCCGCCACCGCTGCCATCGGCCTCGGCCACGCAGGCGAAGGCCGCGCCTTCGCGCACCAGCCGCAGTGCGCGCTCGCCGTCGGCCAGCTCGATGTTGAACTGGCAGCGCGGCGGCGACAGCAGCGCCGGCAGCGCTTGCGCGAACCAGGTCGCCAGGCTGTCGGCGTCGAGCGCCAGGGCCAGGGCCGGCAGGCTGGTGGCGCGCCCGAGGTCGATGTCGAGCGCCGCTTCCATCAGCTTCACATGGCGGAAGTGCACCACCAGCCGCTGCCCCAGCCCGGTCGGCACCGAGGGCGCGCCACGCACCACCAGCAGCCGTCCGCAACTGTCTTCAAGCGCCTTGATGCGCTGCGATACGGCCGATTGGCTCATTCCCAGCAGCAACGCCGCCTTGTCGAAACTGCCGCTCGCGGCCACCGCGTCGAGTACGGCCAGGCCGCGATAGTCGAGATTACTCATCAGCTAAGCTTATCCATGTTGAAATTGATTAGCAATACTAATACGCTTCGCCTGATGCTGCCAACGCGCAACAGCCGCACTCTACGGAAAAGCCAAAATTGGCGTATCGTTGACGCCTGAAAACGGCACCCGCCCGCCTCCATTTGTCTGTCCAGTTGAAAAAGAGTCCGCCATGAACAAGTTACACGTCGACGTCGCCGTCATCGGCACCGGAACCGCCGGCCTGGCCGCGTACCGCGCCGCCCGCGCCCATGGCAAAACCGCGGTCGTCATCGAGAGCGGCCCCTACGGCACCACCTGCGCCCGCGTCGGCTGCATGCCCAGCAAATTGCTGATTGCCGCCAGCGAGGCGGCCCACATGCTGGCGCTGGCGCCGCAGTTCGGGGTCCATCCGGACGGCGTGCGCATCGACGGCAAGGCAGTAATGGCGCGCGTGCGCAGCGAACGCGACCGTTTCGTAGGCTTCGTGCTCGAGGGGGTGGATAACATCCCCGAGCAGGACAAGCTGCGCGGCCACGCCCGCTTCACCGGCCCGCACTCGCTGCAGGTCGATGAACACACCCGCATCGAGGCTGCGCGCGTGGTCATCGCCAGCGGTTCCACCCCGGTCATGCTGCCCCAGCTTAAGGATGTGGGGGACCGCGTCATCGTCAGCGACGCCGTGTTTGACTGGACCGATTTGCCGGAGTCGGTGGCGGTGATCGGCACCGGCGTGATCGGCCTGGAACTGGGCCAGGCCCTGCATCGCCTGGGCGTGCGCGTGAGCGTGTTCGCGCGCGGCGGCAGCGTGGCCCAGCTGAGCGACCCGGAAGTGCTGCATGTGGCCGCCAAGGCCCTCGGGCGCGAGCTCGACCTGCGTTTCCAGCAACTGGTGGTCGGCGCCGTGCAGGAGGGCGAGGAAGTGGTCCTGAGCACGCGCGACGCCGCCGGCGCCGGGCATACCGACCGTTTTTCGTATGTGCTGGTGGCGGCCGGGCGCATGCCCAACGTCGACAAGATCGGTATCGAAACCAGCGGCCTTGAACTGGACGAGCGCGGCATTCCGCTGTTCGACGCTACCACCATGCAGTGCGGCACCAGCCACATTTTCATCGCGGGCGACGCCAACAACGAGCGCCCGGTGCTGCCGGAAGCGGCCGACCACGGCAAGATCGCGGGCGACAACGCCGGCCGCTATCCCGACGTGCGCCCCGGCCTGCGCCGCACGCCGTTGACAGTCGCCTTCACCGAGCCGCAGATTGCGACCCTGGGCGATAGCTACAGGGAGTTGTGCGCGGAAGGTAAACCCAAGTTCGCGGTTGGCAAGGTGTCGTTCGAGAACCAGGGCCGCAGCCGGGTGATGCTGCAAAACCACGGCATGCTGCGCGTGTACGGTGAGTACGGCAGCGGGCGCTTCCTGGGCGCCGAGATGATCGGGCCGCGCGCGGAGAACCTGGGGCACCTGCTGGCCTGGGCCTGCCAGGCGCGCATGACGGTGGCGCAGATGCTGGACATGCCGTTCTACCATCCGGTGATCGAGGAGGGCGTGCGCACCGCGCTGCGCGACCTGGCGCTGGAGCTGGAAAAAGGCGCGCCCAAGGCGAGCAGCGCGCCGGACACCACGCCCGGCGTGTGAGTCCGTTGCAAAACCGGGGTCTGTCCCTAATGCCGGGGGGTCTGCCCCTAATGCCGTTAACTTAGGCTCCGTCATTCCCGCGAAGGCAGGAATGACGGAGCCTAAGTTTTGTGGCCAAAAGCGCTTAACGGCATCAGGGTCTGTCCCCGGTGCGCCGGCCGCCGGTTTTGCAACAAAAACGGCGCGACTGCGCTTAGTTCAGATAACTGGCATCGAGCCGTCCCGCGCCAGCCATTTCGCGCACGATGCGGATGGTGTCGATATCGGCCTCCTGGTAGGCCGACTTCTTGTACTCGTCATACATGGCATTGACCTTGTCGGTCTCGGCATCGTGCCCGTCGTCGTACTTGAAGCGCACGAACATGGTGTGCTCGGCCGGCGTCTCAATGGTCACGGTCAGGCTCGAGGCGGCGATCTCGCCCTGTTCCGGCACCTCGTAGCGCACTTCCTGGAGCGGCGTGAGCAGCACGCGGTCGATCACGACCAGCTCGCCGAAACGGCGGCTGCGCCGGAAACTGCCGCTCTCGCGCTGGTCGATCGTACACTCGTCCAGGTGCGGCACGAACAGCTTGGGCGATTCGGCGGCCAGCACCAGTCCGCGCCACACCTGCTCGCGCGTGAGGGTGTCGATCAGGGGATTCAAGGGGTCGTTAATTTCAATCAAATGTTCAAATTTCATGGTGCTCTGGCTCATCGGTGAAGGGCATGGCAGCCCGGATAGTGCGATGGTAACGCAAGCGATCTGTGCGCGCTGAAAAGTGACTTGCGGATACACTGTTATCGAGCAGACAACCGGTCTGCACCACCAGTGAAGAACAGAGCATGAGGACTACCCGCAAAGATTACCTGGCGCACATTGAAGAGTTGCAAAAACGCAGCGACGATACCGTCGCCAAGCACATCGCCGAACGGCGCGCGCTCACCCCCAGCCAGCCCGATCCCGAGGACGACCCCACCTTCGGCCAGCGCGCGGCCGACGCCGTGGCCAGTTTCGGCGGTTCCTGGACCTTCATCATGCTGTTCGCGCTGGTGCTGGTGTGCTGGGTGGTGCTCAATTCCTTCCTGCTTACGCGCGGCGGCGCCAAGCCTTTCGATCCCTACCCTTACATCCTGCTCAACCTGTTCCTGTCGATGCTGGCCTCGATCCAGGCGCCGGTGATCCTGATGTCGCAGAACCGCCAGGGCGAAATCGACCGCCTCAACGCGCAAAACGATTACGAGATCAACCTCAAGGCCGAGCTGGAAATCATGGCCCTGCACGAAAAAATGGATGGCTTCAAGCTGCAACTGCTGGAAATGCAGCATGAACAGCTGCGCCTGCTCAAGCTCCTGTGCGCCGACAACAAGGCAGCCGCCTCCACTTAGTTGCCGATCCCGGGCAAGCCCTCGTCCCAGTACGGCGCCGGCCCGAAGCGCGCGGCAAGGTAATCGATGAACACCTGCGTCTTGGGCGGCAGGAAATTGCGGTTCAGGTACTGGGCCGACACCACTGAATTCAAGGCCATCGGATACTGCGCCAGCAGCGGCACCAGCGCGCCGCTCTTGAGCTGCTGATACACCGCCCAGGTCGATTGCAGCGCAATCCCCAGCCCCGCCATGGCGGCGTCGCGCATCGCTTCGCCGTTATCGCTGCGCATGCGCCCGCCCACCCGCACGCTGATCAGGCTGCCATCCGCATCCCTGAAATTCCATGGATTGACGCCTTCCAGCACCAGGCACTGGTGCGCGCTGAGCTCCTGCGGCCGCTGCGGCGTGCCGTGCCGCGCCAGATAGGCGGGCGAGGCCACCAGCAGCAGGCGGCTGGGCGCGAGCACGCGCGCGATCAGGGCCGAGTCGTGCAGCGGGCCGTTGCGGATGGTGACGTCGATGCCGTGGGCGGCCAGGTCGATCACCCGGTCCGACAGGCGCAGGTCGAGCTGCAGGCCCGGATAGCGTTCCAAAAATTCTGGCAGCCACGGCATCAGGTGCAGGCGCCCGAACGAGACCGAGGCCGCCACCCGCAGTAAACCCTGCGGCTCGCGCCCGGCGCCGACCGAGGCGCGCGCCTGCTCGGCGGCGTCGAGCAGGGCCACGGCGCGTTCCAGAAACACTTCGCCATCCTGCGACAGGGCGATCTGGCGCGTGGTCCGGTGCAGCAGGCGCGCGCCCAGCTGGCGTTCGAGCTGGGCCATGCGCGCGCTGGACGCCGCCGGCGACAGCCCGAATTCGCGCCCGGCCGCCGACAGGTTGCGGGTGGCGCAGACCCGCACGAACAGCGCCACATCAGTCAGGTCGAGGTTCATTGTGTTGTTTTGCTGAAGAGATATTCAATCATTATGCCAATTATCAATCGAATCGGCGCGGTCTACACTGGTTCATCTCTCAACCAGACAAGGAAACAACATGAAAGCCATTGCCGTCATTAACGGAGCCCTGCACGACGTCAACCTGCCCGAGCCGCAGCCGCAGGGGCGCGACCTGGTGGTCAGGGTCGAGGCGATTTCGGTCAATCCGGTCGACTACAAGCAGCGCAAGGCCGCCGCCCACGATGGCGAGCCGCGCCTGCTCGGCTGGGACGTGGCCGGCACCGTCAGCGCGGTGGGGCCGCAGGCGACCCTGTTCAAGGTGGGCGATGCGGTCTACTACGCGGGCAGCGTGGTGCGTCCGGGCGCCAACAGCGAGTTGCATGCGGTCGACGAGCGCATCGTCGGGCGCAAGCCGGCCAGCCTCGGCATGGAGCAGGCCGCCGCGCTGCCGCTGACCAGCATCACCGCCTGGGAAGCGCTGTTCGAGCGCCTGGGCGTCTCGCGCAGCGGGGCCGACGCGGGCAAGTCGGTGCTGATCATCGGCGGCGCCGGCGGCGTCGGCTCGATTGCGATCCAGCTGGCCAAAAAGCTGGCCAGGCTGACCGTGGTGGCGACGGCTTCCCGTCCCGCGTCCAGCGAGTGGTGCAGCGCGCTCGGCGCCGACCATGTGATCGACCACCATGGCGACATGCCGGCCCAGCTGGCCGCGCTGGGGCTGGCCGAGGTCGACTATATTTTGTGCCTGAATGATATCGACCTGCATTTCGCCGCCATGGCCACGGCCATCGCGCCGCAGGGCAAGATCTGCGCAATCGTGCGCAACGAGCGCCCGCTGCCGATGGACCTGGTGTTCGGCAAGAGCGTGACCGTGGTGTTCGAGATGATGTTTACGCGCTCGATGTTCGGCACGGCCGACATGATCGAGCAGCACACGCTGCTGGGCGAGGTAGCGGCACTGGTCGACGCCGGCGTGCTCACCACCACGGTGGGGGAAAGCGGCGGCAGGATCGACGCCGCCAGCCTGGCGCACGCCCACGCGGCGCTGGAGGCGGGACGCACGATCGGGAAAATCGTGCTGTCGGGGTTCTGACACCGATCAGTTAGACTGTCGCATCGGTTTGGATCGAACCGCACATGGTCTTTCTATGCTCTCCTCTGCCACCACGCCTGAACACCTCGCTGTCGTCCGCCTGCTCGAGTTGCTGTCCGACAGCACGCCCTGGAACCGATCTCTCTGGGGCATCGGCATCGTGCTGGCGCTCGATGAGCTGTATGAGGCGTGCGCCGTCATGGCCCAGGGGCATCTGAGCGAGCTTGCCGTCAAGCGCGTGATGGGCTCGCTGAATAAGCGCGTCGGCCTGCATCCGGGCTTCACGGGCGCCGAAAAGAAGCTGCTGCACCAGCACCTGCAACAGGTGCCGCGTGCGGACAGCGTGGCGCATTACACCATCCGCCAGGTGTCCGCGCTGGTCTCGGCCGACTACCTGCTCAGATGGGGGCGGGTGGTCGAAGCGGGCAATCTCAATGTGGAGCTGTTTGCGCGCAGCGTGGCCGGCCACCTGCTCGACGCCGGCTTCTCCGGCCACTACCTGCGCGACTTCATCGGCACCCGCATCGAGGCAAGCCTGGCGCCGTCGCTGGCGCAGCTGTGCGGCGAGCTGCACCGGGAAATGATCGCCAGCCCGCCACGCGACATGGAGGTGCTGCTCGCCTTCGGCGCCGTGCCGCGCCTGGTCAATGGCGTGCCGCCGTCCTGGCTGAAAGGCGCGCAGGTCAGCGACTGGCTGCGGCGCCACGGTGTCGACAGCGCCGCCGTGCGCGCCCCGGTGGCGCTGGTGATCACGGTCAGGGCGCGCGATGCGGCCGGCGCGGCGCAGCGTGCCCGCAGCGAATCGGACCGCTACGCCGCGCGCGCCTTGCTGGCCACCGGCCTGCACCTGAACCGGCTGCCCACGCTGTGGGTCGCCGGCAGCGCGGCGCCGTTCGACCTGGACCACGACCGGCGAGGCGTCGAAGTCAAGGAGCTGTACCGCGAAGACCGGATCTTTTGCGCCGACGCCAACCACAGCGTCGATGCGGCGCTCGACCTGCTCGCCCATCTGGACGGCAGCTCGCCGGTGGCGGCTGTGGCCGGCGGCTGGGGCGCGATCGAAGGCTTGCTGGCCGCGCCCGCCGACCGCTCCAGCGCGGCCGGCAACCTGGCCAGCCTGGTGACCTGTTCCTTTCCGCGCGCCGAACTGACCAGGCTGGCGCATCTGGTGCGCCAGCAATCCCCGGGCCGCTATCCGGAACTCGACAGTGCCGCCAGCAACCGCGCACGCTCGCGCATCGTGGGCGGCATCATCATCGCCGGCGGCATGCCGCCGCTGCCGGGATTGAGCGACCAGGCCGCCGTGACGCGCATGCGCAAGCTGTTTCACAATCCCAGGGAGGAACTGGCCACCATCCGCGCCGTGATTGCCGATGCGTTTCACCGGCTGTACCGCCAGCGCAACCTGATTTTGCACGCCGGTAAGCTCGACAGCGTGGCGCTCACCCCCGGCCTGCGCACGGTGGCCAAACTGGCCGGGGCCGGCATGGACCGGGTCACGCATGGCCATTATGTCCAGCAGATCGAGCCGCTCGACCTGGTTGCCAAGGCGAATATGGCGCTGGCGCTGGTGGACGCCGCCAACCCGCTCCTGTGCGTCGAACTGCTCGAGACGGACTGACCCGGCGTGGCCACGATGGCCTCGCGGAAACACCCCGGCGGTACGTTACAATGGACGGTCGTCCCCCACCAGAGTGCCCCTCCCGATGTCCACCACCCCCAGTTTCGGCCTGAACGTTCCCCAGAGCGAAGCGGTCATGTACCTCGACGGTCCCTGCCTGGTGCTGGCCGGCGCCGGCTCGGGCAAGACGCGCGTCATCACCCAGAAGATCGCGCACCTGATCGAAGACCGCGGCTACGATCCGCGCACCATCGCCGCCCTGACCTTCACCAACAAGGCCGCGCTCGAAATGCAGGAACGCATCGCCAAGCTGCTCAAGCAGCCGCGCCAGGCCAAGCAGTTGACCGTCTCCACCTTCCACTCGCTGGGCGTGAAAATCCTGCGCCAGGAAGCGGCCGGCGTGGGCCTGAAGGACCGCTTTTCGATCATGGACAGCGACGATTGCTTCGGCCTGGTCCAGGATCTGGCCATCACCACCGACAAGCAGCTGATCCGCAGCATCCAGAATTCCATTTCGCTGTGGAAAAATGCCCTGGTCGACCCGGAAGACGCGATTCGCGACGCCAGGGATGAAGACGAAGCCTCGGCCGCGCGCGTGTTCCGCAGCTATGTGGCGACCCTGGCGGCCTATCAGGCGGTCGACTTCGACGACCTGATCCGCTTGCCGGTGGAATTGTTCCGCAACAACGATCCGATCCGCGACAAATGGCAGCGCCGCCTGCGCTACCTGCTCATGGACGAGTATCAGGACACCAACACCTGCCAGTACGAACTGGTCAAACTGCTGGTCACCGGCATCGGCAAGAAGCCGATGTTTACCGCCGTGGGCGACGACGACCAGGCCATCTACGCCTGGCGCGGCGCCTCGGTGGAAAACCTGAAAACCCTGGGCGACGATTTTCCGGACTTGCGCGTCATCAAGCTCGAACAGAATTACCGTTCCACCACGCGCATCTTGCAGGCGGCCAACGCGGTCATCTCGAACAATCCCAAGCTGTTCGAAAAAGCCCTGTGGTCCGAACACGGACTGGGCGAGCCGATCACCGTGCTCGGCATGCAGACCGACGACCAGGAAGCCGAGCAGGTGGCGATCATGATCTCAAGCGACCGCTTCCAGCGCAAGAACAAGTGGTCCGATTACGCCATTTTGTATCGCGGCAACCACCAGGCGCGCGTGATCGAGCAATGCCTGCGCAAGGAACGCATTCCGTACACGATTTCGGGCGGCCAGAGTTTTTTCGACAAGGCTGAAATCAAGGACATCATCAGCTACCTGCGCCTGATCGCCAACGATGGCGACGACCCGGCCTTCATTCGCGCCGTCACCACGCCCAAGCGCGGGGTCGGCATGGCCACCCTGGAAGTGCTGGGGGCGTTTTCCAAGCAGTGGAACTGTTCGCTGTTCGAAGCGACCTTCAAGGGCGGCATCGAAGCGAAGCTGCCGGACCGCCAGTTGTTGCCCTTGCGCGCTTTTTGCAACTTCATCAACCAGCTCGAAGCGCGCGCCAGCCGCCCCGGTCCATCCGGCAGCGGCGAGAACGCGGCTGCGGTGCTCGACGACATGATGAAAGAGATCGCCTACGAGAGTTATCTGTACGATACCTTCGATGACCGCGCCGCGCAAAGCAAGTGGCAGAACGTGCTCGAATTTACCAACTGGCTCAAGGAGCGCGGCTGCGGCGGCAAGGATAAATCCGGCGACGAAAAGAACCTGCTGGAACTGACCCAGATGGTCGCCTTGATGAGCATGCTGGAAGGCAAGGACGAAGAGCCCGACGCGGTACGCATGTCGACCCTGCACGCGTCCAAGGGACTCGAGTTTCCGCACGTCTTCCTGGTCGGGGTGGAGGAGGGCATCCTGCCGCACAAGGGCGATCCGGATGCGTCGGTGGAAACCATCGGCGCGCGCATCCAGGAAGAGCGGCGCCTGATGTACGTGGGCATCACACGCGCCCAGCGCACCTTGTACATTACCTGGTGCAAGAAGCGCAAGCGCGCCGGCGAACAGGTGCATTGCGATGTCTCGCGTTTCATTAAGGAAATGGCACTCGACGTCGGCGATGCTGCGCCGACCGAAGCCGAAACGATTTCGCCCAAGGACCGCCTGGCCAGCCTGAAGGCCCTGCTAGCAACACCCAAAACTTAACACTCGGCAGCACCTCACAGAAGTGCTAGGATGGACCGGCGCGTCGCCTTGGCGCGTCGCCTTGGCGCGCTTCGCCGAAGGGAGTTTCCATGTTGACATTCGCTGTCGTGCCGCGCCGCCTGATCGCCGGCGCCATGCTGTCCCTGTGCGTCGCCCTGCCTGCCAGCGCCGACGAGTTTGCCACCAAGCCGGAAGCCGAAGCCATGGTCAAGAAAACCATCGCCTTCATGAAGGCCAACGGCAAGGACAAGACCTACAGCGAGATCAACCGCAAGGATGGTCCCTTCACCGACCGCGACCTGTACATGGTGGCTTACGGCTTCGATGGCGTGGTGCGCGCGCATGGTGCCAATCCGAAAATGTTGAACAAGAATCTGATGGAGTTGAACGACATCGACGGCAAGGCTTTCGTGAAAGAACGGGTTGAGATGGCAAAAAAGAATCCTTCTTTTTGGCAAGAATATAAGTTCACTAATCCGGTGAGCGGTAAGATTGAACCTAAGGCAATGTATTGCCAGCCAACCGAGGATGTGATCGTCTGCGGTGGTGTTTATTTGCGATAAATTGCACGCACGATTCAAATTTTGTTTGACGGTAACTTCCGAGTTTGAAATACTGAATTCACCGCCGGCGCCTGCGCCCGCCACTTTCCGAATCCGCCTTCCGGTGCCGTGTTCCGTGCCGGTTGCGCGTCATTTGGACCCCTTCACTTCCAATGACGAGCACACAGCATGGCGACCGTATCCGACATCACCGTAACACCCACCTCCGGCCTGATCCACATCGATGCCTTGCTCGACACCGGGCCCGACTGGAACTACCTCACGCCCGCCGGCAACACCATCCTGTACACCTTCTCGGTCGCCTCCGGCAATGAAGCGACGCAGGGCGGCCAGACCGCGTTTTCCGCGTCCCAGCAAACCCATGCGCGCGCGGCTTTCGCGGTGCTGGCGGCGCTGACCGGCATTGTGTTTACCGAAACGGTGAGCGGCGCCACAGCCGATGTGCACCTGGCCGCGATCAATATCGCGGGCGTCAACACGAGCGGACTGTGCAGCTGGAATTCGAGCTACAACTACAGCGGCAACACCGTCACCGCCTACGACGCGCAAGCCTATGTCTATCTCGACAATGTCGAGTTCGCGGCGACGAATAGCAACCTGGCGCCCGGCACCACTGGTTTCCAGACCCTGCTGCATGAACTGGGCCACATGATCGGCCTGAAGCATCCGTTCGAGGGCAGCACCCACCTGGCGCCCGGCGACGACAATACGTCCAACACCTTGCTGTCGTACACCAACGTGGGCGGTCCGTACGCCGACTTCAGCCCGTACGACATCGCGGCCCTCAAGTGGCTGTACGGCGGCGATGGCCTGGGCGGCGCGCTCGGCATCAACTCGACCGGCGGCGGGCGCTACCTCGCCGGCACCAGCTTTTCCGATACCTTGACCGGCAGCGCCGCCAACGACAAACTCGAAGGCGACGGCGGCGACGACATACTCAACGGCGGCGGCGGCACCGATACCGCCGTGTTCCGCGGCAATTTCGGGTCCTACACCGTGCTCGATCTCGGCGGCGGCAGCGTGCGCGTGATCGGCGCCGACGGCAGCGACACCCTGAACTCGGTCGAACTGCTCAAGTTCGACGACCAGAGCGTGCAGGCGCCCAACGTGGCGACGCCGCCACCGCCGGGCGACACCACCGCGCCGGCTGCGCCGACCGCCAGCCTGGTCAAGAACGCCGCCGGTTTCGTCGCCGGCAACCAGCCGCTTGTGGGCGGCTTGGCTGAAGGCAACGCCAAGGTCGAGGTGCTCAGCGGCACCAGCGTGGTCGCCACCGCCATGGCCAGCTCCGGCGGCACCTGGTCGGTCGCCACCGCGGTCCTGGCCGACGGCCTGAACCAGACCTTGACGGTGCGCGCCACCGATGCCGCCGGCAATGTCTCGCTGCCCAGCGCGGCGCTGCAGTTCAGCGTCGACACCGTGGCCCCGGCGGCCCCGACGGCGACCGTGAATGTCTCGTCCAACGGCGCGGTCCTGTTTAGCGGTAACGGCGAAGCCGGCAGCACGATCCGCCTGACCAACGCCAACGCCGTCATCGCCGAAGGCACGGTCGGCGCCGGCGGCAGCTGGAGCCTGGGCGGCACGACCCTGGCCAATGGCAACTACGACGTCACCGTGAGCGCGATCGACAAGGCCGACAACAGCAGCGTGGCCAACAAGCACCTGCTGTTTGCGGTCGGGTCCAGCACCAATCTCGGCGGCACCTCCGGCAACGATACCCTGCTGCCGACTGCGGGCAACAACGTCATCGACGGCGGCGCCGGCACCGACACGGCCAACTACACCGGCCCGCGCGGCAATTACGATGTGGTGCGCGACGACAGCGGTTTCGTGGTCACCGCCCGCAGCGGCACCGACGGCACCGACCTGCTGCGCAATGTCGAAGCGGTCAAGTTCAGCGACAGCACCCTCAAGCTCGAATACGACGACGTGGTGCAGGCGCTGTACCTGGCCTACTTCGGGCGCGCGGCCGATTCGGGCGGCTTGTCGTCCTTCCAGTCGCAACTGAGCCAGTTGGACGCGCCGTACACATTTTCCGCCGTCAGCGCAGCCTATGACAAGAATGCCGGCCTGCACAGCCTGATCGACAGCTTCGGCGCCAGCGCCGAATCGGCCGCCCTGTATCCGGGCAGCACCGCCAGCTTCATCGCCGCGGTCTACCAGAACATCTTCAACCGCGCCCCGGACGCCGGCGGCGCGGCGTTCTGGACCAACGCCATCGACAGCGGCAACCTGTCGCGCGCCAACGCCTCGCTGTCGATCATGGCCGGGGCGCTGGCGAATACCACGACCCAGGGCGTACTCGACGGCAAGCTGGTCAACAACAAGATCACCATCGCCTCCGACTTCACCCTGGCCATCGATACCCCGGCTGAACTGAATGCCTATGTCGGCAACGGCGCCGCCGCCACGGTGCGCACCATGCTCGGCACGGTCACCGCCACCACCGATATCGCGGCCTTCCAGGCCACCATCGCCAGCACCTTGCTCAAGATGAGCGGCGCCGGGGTGCAGACCGCGGCCTCAGCGTCGCTGTACGAAGCCGAACTGCCGGCCCAGCCGGTGACCCTGGTCGGATGGCACGCCATGTCCATGACCGACCTGCCGCTATAACGGCTGTAACTACCGCAGCCGTTCGTGCCTGAGGCCGGCGTCACCCCTTGCGGGCGGCGCCGGCTTTTTGCCATGCGTGCGGGCGGCTCCGCCCGCACGCCCGCAGCCGCCCGTCGTGCACAGCCGACAATGCACATATCATAATAAATTTGACGTCATTACATAAATTTGGAATACTGCGCGGCTTGTCGAGCAAACGCGGCAACCTTCCAAATCTGTTGCCGGGCGCTCAGCGCCGGTTCGAGTTTGGAAACCTTTCCATATTCAACCTGAGTGCACCGCATGCCTAATGTTTCCGATCTCGACACCGTCCTCTCCGGCCTGAACCACATTGACGCCCTGCTCGGTGGCGGCCCCGACTGGAACTATCTGACGCCTGCCGGCAACACCATCCGCTACACCTTTTCGATCGCTTCCCACAACGAGGGCGAGCACAGCGCCGCAAACGGCCTGATGGCCTTCAGCGCCGGCCAGCAGGCGGGCGCGCGCGCGGCCATGGCGACGCTGAGCGCGATCACCGGCATCGTGTTCGCCGAAACCGCCGATGGCGGCGCCGCCGACGTGCACCTGGCCGCCAGGGACCTGGGCGGCGGCACGGCCGGCCTGGCCAGCTGGGGTTCCAGCATCTCGTACTCGGGAGAGAGCCTGCTCGGCTACAGCGCCAGGGCCTATGTGTACCTGGACGATGTGGCCGCCGCCCTGCCCGCGAACGCGACCCTGGCGCCCGGCTCGGGCGGCCTGCAGATCCTGCTGCACGAGCTGGGCCACATGATGGGCCTGAAGCACCCGTTCGACGACGCGATCCGCTTGCCGGCCGCCGAGGACAACAGCAGCAACACGCTGCTGTCGTACACCAACAAGGGCGGTCCTTACGCCACCTTCAGCCCGTACGACGTGGCGGCCCTGAACTGGCTGTACGGCGGCGACGGCCTGGGCGGCGCGCTCGGCATGAATGCAAGCGGCGGCGGGCGCTTTGTCACCGGTACCAGCCTGGCCGACACCCTCAGCGGCGGCGCCGCCAACGACCGCCTCGAAGGCGACGGCGGCAACGATACGCTCAACGGCGGCAGCGGGACCGATACCGCCGTCTTCCGCGGCAAGTTCGCCGCCTATACCTTTACCGATCTGGGCGGCGGCAAGCTGCGCGTGAGCGGCGCCGACGGCGTCGATACCCTGAGTTCGGTCGAAGTGCTGGCATTCGACGACCGCAGCGTGCCGTCGAACCAGGTACTGCCACCGCCGGTGGTCACGCCGCCGCCAGTGGTCACCCCGCCGCCGGTCGTGACCCCGCCGCCGGTCGTGACGCCGCCAGTCGTGACGCCACCGCCGGTCGTCACGCCGCCGGCCGACACCAGCGCCCCGGCCGCGCCGACGGCCAGCGTGGACAAGAACCCCAACGGTTTCGTGTCCGGCAATAAGCCTGTGGTGAGCGGCAGCGCCGAAGCCAATGCCAGGATCGATGTGTACAGCGGCGCCACGCTGGTGGCCAGCACCAAGGCCGGCGCCGGCGGCACCTACGCGGTGGCCACCGCCGCCCTTGCCGATGGCCTGAACCTGGCGCTCACCGTGCGCGCCACCGATGCCGCCGGCAATGTCTCGGCCGCGAGCGCGGCACTGGCGCTCAGCGTCGATACCGTGGCGCCGGCGGCGCCATCAGGCAACGCGCTGCTCGGCGCCGGCGGCGTGGTCCGCTTCAGCGGCAGCGGCGACGCCGGCAACACGATCCGCCTGAGCAATGCCGGCGCCATCCTCGCCGAAGGCACGGTTGGCGCGGACGGCAAATGGAGCCTGGGCGGCAGTGTGCTGGCCGACGGCAATTACGACGTCCTCGTCAGCGCGTTCGACAAGGCCGGCAACACCAGCGCCTCCGCCAAGCACCTGCTGTTTGCGCTGGGCGCGGCGACCCCGGCCGACGGCGGCGCCGTCACTGGCACCACCGGCAACGACTTCCTGCAGCCGACCAGCGGCAATAACCTCATCGATGGCCTGGGCGGCACCGATTCGGTCCGCTACAACGGCCCGCGCGGCAACTATTACGTGGTGCGCGATGAGCACGGCTTCGTCGTGACCGACAAAACCGGCAGCGGCGGCGTGGACCTGCTGCGCAATGTCGAAGCCATCCGTTTCGACGGCGGCGTTCTCCAGTTCGACTACGACGACGTGGTGCAGGCGCTCTACCTGGCCTACTTCGGGCGCGCCGCCGATTCGGGCGGACTCGAATCGTTTCAGGCGCAGTTGAGCGTGCTGAAGGCGCCGCTGACGTTTTCGGCCATCAGCGCGGCCTACGCCGACAATGCGGGTTTGCACGGCCTGATCGACAGCTTCGGCGCCAGCGCCGAATCGGCGGCGCTGTATCCGGGCAGCACGGCCAGCTTTATCGCGGCGGTCTACCAGAACATCTTCAACCGCGCTCCGGACGCCGGCGGCGCCGCGTTCTGGACCAACGCGATCGAGAGCGGCAACCTGTCGCGCGCCAACGCCTCGCTCTCGATCATGGCCGGCGCGCTGGAAAACACCACTGCCCAGGGCGTACTCGACGGCAAGCTGGTCAACAACAAGATCACCCTGGCCTCCGACTTCACCCTGGCCATCGATAGCTCGGCTGAAGTGAACGGCTACATGGGCAACAATGCGGCGGCCACGGTGCGCGCCATGCTCGGCACGGTCACGGCGGCGACCGATATCGCCGCCTTCCAGGCCACCATCGCCAGCACCTTGCTGAAAATGAGCGTCAGCGGCGCGCAAAGCGGCGCTTTCTGGTCCGGCCACGACGCCCTGGTGCCGGGCGAGCATATCGCCCTGGTCGGGCTGGACACGACGTCCTGGACCGATTTGCCGTATTAGCAGCCTGTCGGATTTGGGGAGTCGAAGCGAAAAAAACTGCTAGGCCGGCTTGTCGGTAGTACGGCTGGAGCGTTTCCGGCCGTTGGCAGGCAATGCCCGGCAAGCGCAGGAGCATGAAGCTTGACGGGCATGCTGCTTGCGGAAGATATGGCATCATCGGCCTTCTGCGTCACCGTGGATGTCAAAGTGTCGCGGCCGATGCAGCGGTGGTTGTTGCAATCTGCTGATACATGAAGTTCTTCAACAGGTATTTATTATAAAAAATCGATAAAATTTATAATAACAGCATCAAACGGAGCGCTATATTATGCAACCGTGTCATTCGAGAGCTGGCAAAACCGTTCCTCAAGGAACTGGCTATTTGGCTTTTGTTCCAGCAAATTTGCCTCCACACATCGCTTTTGACGGCGAGATGATCAGGCTTTTATCCGATGCCGATATCGCTCTGGGCCGTCTTGCAGGCATCACCGAGATCCTGCCGAACCCAGAATTGTTTGTCGCAATGTATGTGCGCAAAGAGGCGGTGCTGAGTTCTCAGATCGAAGGCATTCAATGTACGCTCGATGAGGTGTTGGAGGCCGAAATCGACGAGGACGGGGTCCGGACCAGAGACATTGCCGACGTTGTAAATTATGTAGATGCAATGAACTATGGGATGGAGAGACTCACGACGCTACCTTTATCGCTGCGCTTAATCCGCGAAATTCATTCGCGCTTGATGGCGGGTGTTCGTGGGGAGCACAAGGACCCCGGTGAATTTCGCAAAACCCAAAACTGGATTGGGCCACAAGGGGCCACACTGAGCAATGCGGCCTTTGTCCCTCCCCCAGTCCCGGAAATGAATTCCGCGCTTGCCGATTTTGAACAATTCCTTCACGACCGGTATTCCCTGCCGGTGTCGATCCAGTGCGCAGTCACGCATCTTCAGTTTGAGACGATCCATCCATTTCTTGATGGAAATGGTCGTATCGGCCGATTGCTGGTTCCATTGATGCTGCATCAACGCGAGGTCATGGCAAGACCGTTGCTATACATCAGTCACTACCTGAAGGCGAACCGGCACGAATATTACGACCGGTTGATGGAGGTGCGAGTCAATGGAAACTGGGAAGGATGGGTGAAATTTTTTCTTACCGGCGTGGCAGTCGTCGGCCATGAAGCGGCGGACACCGCAAAAAGAATTGTCCAGTTCCGTAGTGAAGCGCAACAGGTTGCCGCCAGAATGGGAAAACCCGAACTGGCGCTCATCGATCATCTTTTCAAACACCCAATCATGGACGCGCGCACTGCGGAAAAATTACTTGGAATGACTTATGCAACCGCAAATAATGCGCTCTCAACCCTTGAAAAAGCAGGGTTTGTTGCAGAGACGACCGGGCGGAAACGCAATCGCATGTTCCGCTTTCAAGGATACCTGCAGCTCTTCGACGATACTCCAAGCAGGCCTCCAGCCATTTACGATAGTAAGCATCCAAGCGGATATCCACATGGCTCTGGTGACGCACTTGGAGAAGAGCCGTTTCGTCCGTAGTCATGCCCGGCTGCCACGCCCATGGCGGGCCGGGTTGATTGACCTGTAAGGTAAAGATCCCATTTACCCAAGTCCAGGCCGACCTTATCCGATTCGGGTAAGGCCCGCTTTGGCTGTAGTTTTTTGACAAAATACGCTTTTGCCTGCCTGTTTTATAAGCAAATGTTTGACGTCAATACTTTCTTTTGAGATACTTATGGTATCCGCCGGTAAGACATCCGGCCCATGCCTCTCCGCAGCCTGCCAGCCTCGCGCGTCCCTTCGCGCAGCGCATCCCCGGCCTGCCATCACGAATAGCGCTTCCATGACCACCGTTTCCGATATCAAAAACCTGTACCTGTCCGGCTTTAACCACATCGATGCCCTGATCGACGAGGGACCCGACTGGAATTACCTGGGCACCTACAAGCCATATCTGACCTACACTTTTTCCATCACCAGCGGCAACGAGGAAGGCGAGCGCGGCCAAAGCGCCTTTTCGCCGGCCCAGCAAGCTTCGGCCCGCACCGCGCTGGCCTACCTGAGCACGGTGACCGGCGTGCGCTTCCAGGAAACCATGATCGGCAGCAGCGCCCAGATCCACTTGGCCCTGGTCGATATCGAGAACGACGATTTCGTGGGGCTGACCAGCTGGCATACCCTGTACACGCCGCCGCTCACCACCTTGCCCCGTGCGCAGGTGACCGATTACACCGCCAGCGCCTATGTCTACCTCGACAATCTGGAATACCGCACCAGCACCGCCGACCTGACCCCGGGCGGCCAGGGCTATCAGGTGCTGCTGCACGAACTGGGCCACATGATGGGGCTGGCCCACCCCTTCGAAGGCACGCACCAGTTGCCCTACGAAGATGACTACACCGCCAACACCCTGATGTCCTACGACCATCTCGACGACAAGTTTTACAGTACCTACAGCGAGTACGATATCGCCGCCTTCAACTGGATTTACGGTGGCGATGGCCTGCGCGGCAGGTATGGCGTGGGCGGCAGCATGGATTACCTCACCGGGCGCAGCATGGACGAAACCATCACCGGTACCGCCGGCAGCGAGCGGGTGGACGGCGCCGGCGGCGACGACAGCATCGACGGCAAGGCCGGCTTCGACGAAGCCGGCTACAGCGGCGCGCGCGCGAATTACGATATCACCAAGGTCAACGGCGCCTATATCGTCACCGACCGCGTCGGCGACGAAGGCCGCGACGTGCTGACCAACATCGAAACGCTGGTGTTTGCCGGCAGCAGCGTGTCGCTGGCCTACGAGTCGGTGGTGCAGGCCCTGTACGTCGGCTATTTCGGCCGCGCGGCCGACTATAACGGCATGCAGAGCTTCCAGCAGCAGTTGAGTGCCCTGGGCGCCCCGGAAGACCTGCGCGGCCTGTCCGAGGCCTACGGCAAGAATGCCGGCCTGCGCGCTCTGGTCGACAGTTTCGCCAGCAGCGCCGAGTCGGCCGCCCTGTATCCGGGTAATACCGGCACCTTCATCAAGGCGCTCTACCAGAACGTGTTCGGACGCGCCCCGGACGCGGGCGGGCTGACCTTCTGGAGCAACGCCATCGACAGCGGCGGCCTGTCGCGCGCCAACGCCTCGCTCTCGATCATGGCCGGCGCGCTCGACAACAAGACCTCGCAGGGCATGCTCGACGCCAAACTGGTCACCAACAAGCTGACCGCCGCCTCGGGCTTTACCCTGATGATCGACACTGCCCAGGAAATCGGCGGCTACAGCGGCGCCGCCGCGGCCGGCGCGGTGCGCAACATGCTCGGCGCGGTCACCGCCGCCACCGACTTGCAGGCCTACCAGGCCACCATCGTCGCCACCCTCAAGGGGATGACGCTGGGCGGCGCGCGGCCGGCCGACGCTCCCGGCGCTCCTGCCGATGACCTGCCTATCACGCACGCCGAGTTGATTGGCATCGGCTACCAGTCGTGGGAGCCGACGCTGGTATAGTGAGGTCAGGCGCCGGCCGTGGTGGTAGCGCCGTCGTGTTCGGATCGAAGGGAATTATCATGCAAGCTCTTGTCAACGGCGGCGCCGGGGTCGACCTGTTCGGTTTTGCCGGCGCGCGCGCCGACTACAACATCACCAGCACGGGCGAGGGCTACGCCGTGCTGCCCAAGAACGGCGCCGGCGGCGGCTTGCCCTTGCTGGTCGGGGTCGAGCTGCTCAAGTTTTCCGACACCATCGTCAACGTCGAATACGACGAGGTGGTGCAGGCGTTGTACGTGGCCTATTTCGGCCGCGCCGCCGACGCCGGCGGCATGCGCAATTTCCAAGAGCAGCTGGCCAGGCTCGACGCGCCGCACGATATCGTCGGCATCAGCAGCGCCTACGGCAGCAATCCGGCCCTGCGCCAGCTGATCGACAGCTTCGGCAAGAGCGCCGAATCGGACGCGCTGTATCCGGACGGCGTGCCGGCCTTTGTCGGCGCCATCTACAAGAACGTGCTCGGGCGCAGCGCCGACGCCGAGGGCCTGGCGTACTGGAGCAATGCGATCGACAGCGGGGCGCTCTCGCAGGCGAACGCGGCCCTGTCGATCATGGCCGGCGCGCTCGAAAACACCAGCGTGCAGGGTTTGCTCGACGCCAAACGCATCGACAACACCCTGGCGCTGGCGTCCGACTTCACCCTGGCGCTCGACCGTCCCACCGAAATCGCCGGCTACGCGGGCAGCCTGGCCGCGTCGATGGTGCGCGCCTTGCTGGCCACGGTCGGCGCCGAGACCGACCTCGGGCCGTTCCAGGCGGTCATCAAGCAGATGCTGGCGGTGATGTCGGGCGAGCTGAACGCCGTGTTCGGCGCGCCGCCGCCGGATCACGCCATGTCTGTGCCGCTGCAACTGGTCGGCGTGGCCCCGGCCGCATGGGACGATGCGTCGATGTAGGCGACTGGCATAATGGCGGCTTTGCCCCCAAGGACGCCGCCGTGAGCCAGGAAGACCGTTTTGTCGATATCGAGATCAAGCTCGCGCACCAGGAAGACCTGGTCGAATCCTTGAACCAGATGGTGTACCAGCAAGGCCGCCGCATCGACCAGCTCGAAGCGATGGTCAACAAGCTGGCCGAACACATCCGCAACAATGCCCAGTCTGGACCGAACATGGTCAACGACCGCCCGCCGCACTACTGACGCACGACTGATTTTTCCGGTCGCGGCGCCCGTCAATACGGGCGGCGCTGGCGAAACATGCATATCTCGTTGCGGATGACAGGCGTGTGACCATGCTGATATGATCGTGCGCTATGCGCTGCCGGCTATCCGTCGGCAGCTTTACTTAGCGCCCGTGAAAGATGCCATGAACCGTCCAAACATGCTTATCGTTGCCGCCAGCCTGGCGCTGGTCAATGTCGCCGCCATCGCCGCCCCGGCCGCTCCCGCGACCTCGCTCGCCGCGGCCAACCCGTTCGCCAAACTGAGCACCTTGCCGTTCCACTACCCGGCCTTCGACCAGATCAAGGACGAGCATTTCCTGCCCGCCTATGCGGCCGGCATGAGCGACCACCTGCGCGAAGTCGACGCCATCGCCAATAACCGCAAGGCGCCCACCTTTGACAACACGGTGGTGGCGCTGGAGCGCTCGGGCCAGCTGCTCACGCGCGTGGCGACCACCTTCTCGGCCCTGCAGGGCGCCAACACCAACGATACGCTCGATTCGATCGACCGCGAAATGTCGCCCAAGCTGGCCGCGCACAACGATGCCGTGTTCCTCAACGCCAAGCTGTATGAGCGCGTGAAGACCCTGTACGACAAGCGCGCCAAGCTCGGCCTGGACGCCGAATCGAAGCACCTGCTCGAGCGCTACCACAAGGATTTCGTGCGCGCCGGCGCTAAATTGTCCGCCGAAGACAAGGAAAAGCTGAAAGCCTTCAACAGCGAAATCGCCACCATGCAGACCACGTTCACCCAGAACGTGCTCAAGGAAACCAACGCCTCGGCGCTGATCGTCGACACCCGCGCCGAACTGGCCGGCATGAGCGAGGCGGCCATCGACGCCGCCGCCGCCGACGCCAAGACGCGCGGCCATGATGGCAAGTTCGCCATCGCCCTGGTCAACACCAGCGGCCAGCCGCCGCTGGCGGTGCTGACCAACCGCGCCGTGCGCGAACGCCTGATGACCGCGTCGCTTCAGCGCGGCAGCCACGGCGGCGAGTTCGACAACCGTGGCGTGGTCGTCAAGCTGGCCAAGCTGCGCGCCGAACGCGCGGCCCTGCTGGGCTACCCGAACTTCGCGGCGTATTCGCTGGAAGACCAGACCGCCAAGGATACGGGCGCGGTCAACAAGCTGTTGTCGGAACTGGCCAAGCCGGCCGTGACCAACGCGCGCAAGGAAGCGGACGATATCCAGAAAGTCATCGACGCTGAAAAGGGCGGTTTCAAGGTTGGCGCGGCCGACTGGGCCTTCTACACCGACAAGGTGCGCGCCCAGCGCTTCAATTTCGACGAAAACCAGCTCAAGCCGTATTTCGAGCTCGACAACGTGCTGGTCAAGGGCGTGTTCTTCGCCGCCGAAAAGCTGTACGGCCTGACATTCAAGGAACGCAAGGACCTGCCGGTGTACAACCCGGATGTGCGCGTGTTCGACGTGTTCGACGCCAACGGCAAGCAGCTCGCCATCTTCCTGGCCGACATGTACGCCCGCAGCAACAAGCAAGGCGGCGCATGGATGAACGAATACGTGTCGCAGTCGGGCCTGATGGGGACGCATTCGGTGGTGGCCAATCACCTGAACATTCCCAAGCCACCGAAGGGTGAGCCGACCTTGCTGACGGTCGATGAAGTCAAGACCGCCTTCCACGAATTCGGCCACGCGCTGCACGGCATGTTCTCGAACGTGAAGTACCCGCGTTTCTCGGGCACGAATGTGCCGCGCGACTTCGTCGAGTATCCATCGCAGGTCAATGAAATGTGGATGATCGCGCCGGAAGTGCTGGCCAACTACGCCAGGCACTACAAGACTGGCGAGGCGATGCCGAAGGCATTGCTCGACAAGGTGATCGCGTCGAAAAAATTCAACCAGGGTTTCCTGACCACCGAGTACCTGGCGGCATCCCTGGTGGACCAGCGCTGGCACCAGCTGGGTGCGGCGCAAGTGCCGACCGACGTGCTGGGATTCGAAGCGGCCGCGCTGAAGGAAGCCGGCGTCGATTTCGCACCGGTGCCGCCGCGCTACCGCACCACGTACTTCTCGCATAGTTTCTCGGGCGGTTACTCGGCCGGTTATTACGCTTACCTGTGGAGCGAGAAGCTGGACGCCGACACGGTGGAATGGTTCAAGGAAAATGGCGGATTGCAGCGCAAGAACGGCGACCATTTCCGCAAGACGCTGCTGTCACGCGGCGGCACGGCTGACGCGCTCGACCTGTTCCGCAACTTCCGCGGCCGCGAGCCGAAAATCGAACCGCTGCTGAACCGCCGCGGGTTGACTGGCAACTAAGTAATATCCATGCTTTAACGTAGCCAAGCCAAGGCAATAACCTCACAACCGTCGTTCCCGCGCCAAGGCGGCCCTCGGCGGGAATCCATAGCACCTCCGATCCGCGAAGGTGCTATGGATTCCCGCC
>NZ_VVIW01000028.1 GCF_011682045.1 Massilia aquatica
TGCGTCAGGACCAGTTTCACTGCCTCTTCCCGAAGCTCCGGGGTGTATGTTTTTGAGCGTGTCATAAAATTTCTCCAGTTGGTGAAGTTTACCAAACCAGAGTGTCCGAAAAAGTCAGGTTACCTCAAGCCTTGGTGGAGCATCAGAATAAATGCCACGTACACGCGCCAGCGCGTCTGAACGCGAGGGAATGGATTATCTTTGGATTCGGGATCTAGGATCTGGTACAAGACTTCAACGGTAGACGCCGGCAGAGAGCGGATCATTTCAGGCGTGTTTCGCTTCTTTACGCGGAACTGGCTGTAAAGAACTGAAAGTTGATGAAGTCGGCTCTCGATGTGGCGCAATGTCTTGTGGGTGTCACTTTTCGCAATCCACGCGACGACCGAGGTGACGAAACTGAGTCCTACTTGCCAACGCGTCTCGTCAGACTCAGTCGTTGCGGGTTGGTTACGAATCGAGATGAACCAAGATTCCAGGATCTCCGCCAGGTCGCCGTCGTTCAGGGTGCCAAGGGCGTCGTCAAGCGCACCGTGACCACGCAGCGCGTCGCCATGCTGGTACAGGTTGTCGATGTAGCGGAGCTTTTTTATGTGCGTCGAGTCTGCCAAAGCTCCTGTGACTGCTGCTGACCAGACGACCGCCCAATAGCGCGGCAGCCCATAGCTGTCAACTAGGACTGGGGCCGAGAGGCTAGGAGGAACCAGTGGACCCTCAAGTTGAGTGATCATCGCGTTGTAGAGTTAACGGCAACACATAAACATACCATTTATCGTCTTGCTGTTGTGGCACTAAATCAAGGAAACGCAACATGCTGTAAACTACCAGTCGTTCGCATAATCTATATTATGTTAAATAAGCGATGAGAAAAACGCTATCGTCGACTCACCTGTTCGATTGCTCCGCAGCGTATGGGGTCGGCATATTTACGTCAGCGCTCCAGAATGCGACCACAGGGAGTCGCCCAGCGCTTGCGACAGCGGGAACGTTCGTCGGGCCAGTCCTTAGCTTATCGAACCCATCAATTATTCAGCTTCCAGGCAGCGCGCGTACAATCCGGTGGTTGTTCCACATTTGCCATGCATGGCACAGCACGCCTCACTGATGATCGAAGGAATACACATGCCATTGCTGTTCTCGTACGGGACCTTGCAACAAGAAGGCGTTCAGCTCGCGACGTTTGGAAGACTGCTCGTCGGTAGCAGTGACGCCCTGGTTGGCTTTGCGCAGTCCATGGTGAAAATCGACGATCAGGAGGTCGTCGCCACGAGCGGCAAAACGCACCATCCAATCGTGCGTCGTAGTGATAATGCAGAAGACCGGGTGCATGGAACCGCGTTTGATGTCACCGATGCCGAGCTCGGCCACGCTGACGCGTATGAAGTCGATGCCTATCAGCGCGTGTTGGCGGCGTTGGCTTCAGGGCGGCAAGCTTGGGTCTACGTGGATGCCAAAATGGCGTCTGTTACGTAATTATTGGAGATGAAGATGTTGAGTATTGAATGAATACGGTCGATGACATCGTCAGTGCGGACGGCCGTTTTCGGGCCGAATTTGTCAGGCGTGAGGACGGCACGCACGGCTATGTCTCGTTCATCAATACAAACAATGCAGCCAGCCCCGTATGGAAACAAGATTGGCGCGATGTCTCACGCTTTGAATCGCGCGACATCGCGCTATTTGAAGCCACGGGTCGCCTGGCCTGGCTGAAGAAAGAAGCGGATTGGCCGGCCAAAGACCATGAACCGATAGCGGCCAGCCAGTACACGCCCGGCTGGATAAAATGTCCGTTTTGTGGCCTCCGGTTCTATCTTGCGGATCCGGATCGCTGGGGCGGCAGCCGGCATCTTACCTGCGGTCAGAGAATCATCGACACGGGACACAGCTGATTGACGGCTTAAGCAGAACAGCCCCCAACTGCCCCCCAAGCCGACGATTTAAATCGACAATATTTCGGGTAATGTCGATTTAAATGTTGAACAAGTTGGTTTTGACTGACCCCAGGCAAAGCCGGCAATCGGCGATAATCACGCCTCGTCAACCGGGCAATCAGGAGAAAACTGCAATGTCATCTATTGATCGGGCCAATGGCGCCCGTTCCTGTCTGCTTGGCATGGCGCTTTGCCTGCTGACTGCCGGCGCCCTTGCCCATGGCGTGTCGGAGTCGGACCAAAGTTTCCTCCAGGGTGCAACCGGCGTGCATTTTCTGCCCTATCTGTATCTGGGCGCCAAGCATATGGTGACCGGTTACGACCACCTGCTGTTCCTGTGCGGCGTGATTTTCTTCCTGTACCGAATGAAGGAGATCGGCGTCTATGTGACCCTGTTTGCGCTCGGCCACAGCACCACCCTGCTGCTCGGCGTTCTCAATGGCTGGCATATCAACGCGTATCTGGTGGACGCCATCATCGGCCTGTCGATCGTGTACCGCGCCTTCGACAACCTGGGTGGCTTCAAGACCGTGTTCGGTGTCCAGCCGAACAAAAAGGCGGCGGTGCTGATTTTCGGCTTCTTCCACGGCCTGGGACTGGCCACGAAATTGCAGGATTTCTCGCTCTCCCCCGATGGCCTGGTGCCGAACATGATCGCCTTCAACCTTGGCGTCGAGCTCGGCCAACTGCTCGCGCTCGGGATGATCCTGATGGTCATGCGCTACTGGCGCAGCACCGCCAGCTTTGCGCGGCATGCCGTCACCAGCAACCTTGCGCTCATGTGCGCCGGTTTTGTCCTGGCCGGCTATCAATTCACCGGCTTTCTCAGTCAATAGGAAACACCATGTCTCTGCCTCCATCGAACGCCGGCGTCGTCGCGCCTGGAAAAGAACTCTTGCGCGGCTGCCTGGGCGCTGCGGCGGTCGCCGCCGTGCTGCTCGTCGTTGCCGTCTTGCCCGCCGAGTACGGAATCGATCCGACGGGCGCGGGCAAGGCGCTCGGCTTGACCAGATTGCACAGCGCCGCCGCGCCTGCGGCCGTTCCGGTCAAGACAGCCGCCACGCCGGCGGCAAACGCAGCAAAAGGATCGACCGTATCGGCGCCGGGCGAAGTGCGCGCCGTCACCATCGCGGCGAAGCAAAGCGTCGCCTACCGCGCCGACACGCAGGAAATCACCCTGGCGCCCGGCAAGGGCGTGGAGGTGAAAACCCATCTGGCGAAAGGATCTGCCCTGATGTTTTCGTGGAAGACGACCAAAGGCGAGGTGCTCAACCACGACTTTCATGGCGAGCCGGTCAACGCCAAGGGCGACGAATTCGAGAGTTTCATCCTGGAAGACGACGTCAGCCACTCCAGCGGCGTGCTGATTGCCCCGTTCACCGGCGTGCATGGCTGGTATTGGAAGAACCTGAACGATGAGCCGGTCACCGTGGTGCTGCAGGCCAGCGGCTTTTATAGCGATATTTTTAAGAAATAGTCTACAAATATTGCTCTCGCAGGTGGCGCCTGTTGGCCAATAGAATTTATCGGATTGATAAAATGAGATCTGATCTCTCCAGCATGGGCGGCAGCGGTCCTGCCACTAGCCGCCATCGCATTGCTCGGAGCGATTGCCACCTTCAGCGCAAAATTTGCCACACGCGGATACAAAAATGAGAAACTGCTGATTTTTCAGAATAGGCGCAAGGCAGGATCCATGGATACTCTAATTTGGTCGATATGGACGTCCATTCTGACTTTTTCCAAATTGCTGACTTCCCAATCACCGCCAAGCGTGAGCAAGGGAGTAAAACCGTAGACTTCATTTGGCCCTAACGGGCCGAGTCTTTCAAATGCGGCGGGAAACATCGGTGTATTACTACTCGTAAAAAGGTCAAAGTCCTTTTTCTTGCTCACCGCAAAAAATGTTTGCGCCGCTTCCTCGCATGTGCCTCGTCTGTTGTTTTTCAGGTTTCTATTTGCGAGTAGAACGCCCCTAGGGCAAGCGATTGTTAAAATTTTGCCCGAGTTTGGACTCAAGCAATAAAATTCACCAAAGGCACTTCGCGCGAAAGGATAAAAAACTAATGACGACAGCTCCGGATAGGCCTTAAGCCAGTCATCGGCTAACCATGAGTAATCCTCTGGATTGATCGTCCAAATTTGTCCGTCGGCATAAGAACACCATCCTTCATCTTTCCAAAACTCCAATAGCCCCTTAGGTAATATATTTGCATATTTTTCTGCGAATCCAGGCGGCAGGTCTTTGTATCGGATACCTGATCCGGCCTCTGCAATAAACATTTTATAGAAAATATTCATTATGTTTCATATTGGTTCGTATCCATATAGCTTAACGGATTAATACGGATGGCCATCGTAGGTATATAGGGGGTGGGTGCACCAGTTTTGGCAAGAAGCAGTTTCTGAATTTTTGCCAAAACGGCCGTGCGATGAGTACTACCCTACTCGATCTGATCATATCTGATCATACATCGCTGGAATGAGATGCCCGATCCGGGCGGGGGTCTTTGCGATGTGCGTATTCAACGTTTTTAAGTTTCTGAAATTCCGCACGCCGGATCAGCGCCTCGGGCGCACCATCCTGGCGCGTACCCGGTTGGCTTCGCTGGCGCCCGCATATATCAACTACTCTTTTTGAAGCCGCTTCCGGGAAAGAACTGCCAGTCTTTTTTGAAGAGTGCGGGCCAGTCCACATCATCATAGCCATACGACGTATCGAATTTCCCATTTGCAAATAGATGCAGCCTCAACCTACTGAACAATGGCTTTCCGCGCTGTGCTAAATCTTTTCGTAATTCACGTAACAACCTGTCCATTTGATGAGTCATACGGGCTGATTTTTCCATAATCCCCCCGCCTTCCTCCACGATGTAGCTCGAGACGAAGTCGCTCATCTCATCATCAACGTGATAAGTGATGATAAGCTCCTGCCAACCAGATTCAACGCCAGTCAACGCATCATCGACGATCTTCTGCATAATTTCGAACTGATCAGGGTCAACCATATTATCCCTCAACTATTTTTTTTGAAAGCACTACCGGGGAAAAACTGCCAGTCTTTTTGGAAGAGCGCGGGCCAGCAAACCGCATCATAGCCGTAAGACGTATCGAATTTTCCGTTTGCAAACAGATGAAGCCGTAATCTGCTGAATGATGGTTTTCCGCCTTGCGCCAGATGCTTGCGTAATTGACGCAACAAATCGTCCATGTCGTTACTCATCTTGCCTGGTTTTTCCCTTAAGCCATCGGATTCCTCGACGATATAGGTGGAAATGAAATCGCTCTTTTCGTCATCGACATGATACGTGATGATAAGTTCCCGCCAAGCTGATTCAATACCAATTAGTGCATCGTTCACAATTTCTTGCATAAGTTCGAACTGGTCAAGTTCAGCCATATAACGCTCCGGATTGATATAATAAAAATATGATGCAGTGTTTCAAGGTCTTACCAAACGCAAGCGCAACAGATGCTAACTGACGCGCCCTGATCATGCAACGCTGGAAGGCGATTCAACATAAAGTTTTCCCGGGTTGCCTGCCAAAGCCGCCGTCGTAGCACCGAAACCTGGGTCCAAGGCGCCCAGTGCATCCTGCGCCCGCCCTGCGTCGCCCTGCCGTTGAGAGTGGAACGCAGCCTCTACGCGTCCACCAGCCGCACCACCACCTTGCCCCTGGCGCGTCCGGTCTCCAGGTACGCCAGCCCTTCCCTGGCCTGCGCAAACGGGAACACCTTGTCGATCACCGGCCGGATGCGCCCCTGCGCAAGCAGGTCGCCAATGCCGGCCAGCTGCTTGCCGTCGGCCCGCACGAACAGGAAGGAATACTGCGCATCGCGCCGTTTGGCCAGGCCGATGATCTTGCGGCTCAACAGGCTGAAGACCAAGCGCAGCAGCAGGTTCATCCCGCGCCGGCGCGCAAACGCGGCGTCCGGCGGGCCGATCAGCGACACCACCGCACTGCCCGGCTTGACGATGCGCAGCGCTTTTTCCAGCCCGTCACCCTTGATCGTGCCGAGCACTGCATCGTAACCGTGCAGTACTTGCTCGAATGCCTGCTCTTTGTAGTCCACCACTTCGTCCGCGCCGAGCTCGCGTACCAAGGCCACATTGGCGGTGCTGGTGGTGGTGCCGACGATGGCGCCCAGATGCTTGGCGAGCTGGATCGCAAACGTCCCGATCCCGCCCGACCCGGCCGGAATGAACACCTTTTGCCCCGGCTTGACGGCGGCGCGCCCGGCCACCGCCTGCCATGAGGTCAGCCCGACCATGGGAATCGATGCCGCCTGCACGAAATCGAGATTGGCTGGTTTCAGGGCCGCCGCATGCTCGGGCACGGCGGCAAACTCGGCCAGCGAGCCTCTGCCCAGGTCGAACAGGCTGGCAAACACCGCGTCGCCCACCTTGAAGCGGGTTACGCGGCTGCCGGTTTCCACCACCACACCGGCAAGGTCGCTGCCCATGGTGGCGGGCAGGCGCAACTTGATGATCGGCTTGAAGTCGCCCTTCGGGATCATGTTGTCGATCGGATTGAGGCCGACTGCGTGCACCCGCACCAGGATCTCGTCGTCCTTGATGGTGGGACGTTCGATGTCGGCAAAGTCAACCTGGTCCGGCCCGCCGTAGCGCTTCAATATCAGTGCTTTCATGATGCTCTTTCCGGTGCGGTGGCCAGTTTCAGCTTGCGGCTGGGTAGTCGGTGTAGCCCTTTTCACCGGGCGTGTAGAAGGTGGACGGATCTGGCTGGTTCAGCGCAAGATCGTCGCGCAGGCGCGCAACCAGGTCGGGATTGGCCAGGAACGGCCGGCCGAAGGCGATCAGGTCGGCTTGCCCCGCCACCAGCGCCTGCTCCGCGCTGTCCCTGCCGAAGCCGCCGGCAAGGATGAAGGGGCCGTCGAAGACGGCGCGCAAGGCGGCTTTCAGCTTGGCCGGCACCGGCGGCGCGCCCATGGCCGAGTGATCGAGCAGGTGCACGTACATCAGGCCCAGGGCCGACAATTCCTTGACTAAGGCCAGGTATTGCTCGTCCACGCCCTCGAAAGCGCCGGTGGCGTTGAAGGCGCCGTGCGGCGACAGGCGAATCCCGACCCGGCCGGCACCGATGGCGGCGGTGGTGGCGCGGGCGATCTCCAGCACGATGCGGTTGCGCCCGTCGGACGTGCCGCCGTAGCCATCGGTCCGCTTGTTCACATTGGCGTTGAGGAACTGTTCGAGCAGATAACCGTTGGCGGCGTGCAGTTCGATGCCGTCGAAGCCGGCGGCAACGGCCAGGCGCGCAGCGTTGACGTATTCCTCGATGGTGGCGGCGATGTCGGCGTCGTCCATGGCGCGTGGCGCGCTGTGCGCAACGCTACCCTGGCTGTCGGTAAAAATCTCGCCGGGGCAGGTGTCGGACGATGGCCCCAGAACCACGGCGCCAGCTGGCAGGTTGGCCACGTGCCCTACCCTGCCGGTATGCATCAGCTGCACCACGATCTTGCCGCCTTTGGCGTGCACGGCGTCGGTCACTTGTTTCCAGCCAGCGACCTGGGCATCGTTGAACAAGCCGGGAATGCGCGCGTAGCCGAGGCCGTTTGGCGATGGCGAGGTGCCTTCGGTAATGATCAGGCCGGCACTGGCCCGCTGGGCGTAGTAAGTCGCCATCAAGCTGTTGGGAATATTGCCGATGGCGCGGTTGCGCGTCAGCGGGGACATGACGGCGCGGTTGGCGAGTGGCGTGGCGCGCAGGGAGAAGGTGTCGAAAAGCATGTCAGTATTCCTTGATTGGATCGGGTGGTTCAGGCTGGCAAAAGTCGCGGGGCGACCTTGCCGGTTTGCGAGGCGGCGAACAGGGCCGAACGGGCGGCGTCGAAATGCGCGACCAGTTCGCTGTCGTGCACGGACGGCATGGTCATCGCTTCGCCACGGTCGAGCGCGACCAGGGCGGCGTCGACCATGTGCTCGGTCAGCATGACCGCCTCGGGAGCCAAGGCCGAGAGCGGCACGCCGGACTGGTCCCAGATTTCGGTGGCGGTCGAGGCAGGCAGCACGACTTGTACCGTGACGCCGGTACCGGCCAGCTCTTCTTGTAACCCCTGGCTGAAGGCGAGAACGAAGGCCTTGGTGCCGCTGTAGACCGCGCTGAAGGCCAGCGACTTGAGGGCCAGCACCGAAGCCACGTTGACGATGGTGCCGGCGTTGCGCTCCTTCATGCCCGGCAGCACGGCGTGCGCCAGGCGCGTCAGCGCGCTGATATTGAGGGCAATCTGCGCCAGGGAATCGTCCAGCGGGCCGCCGCTCAGCGGCGCCAGGCGCGCGATGCCGGCGTTGTTGACCAGTATGTCGACCGGGTTTGCGCTCAAAAATTGCGCGACGCTCGCCTGGCCCTCTTCGGTGCCGAGGTCGGCAATCAGGGACTGGACCCGCACGCCATGGCTGGCGGCAATGGTCTGGGCCAGCGCCTGCAGGCGCCCGGCGCGGCGCGCCACCAGGACCAGATCGAAGCCGCGCTGGGCCAGGCGCTCGGCGTACACGGCGCCAATGCCGGACGAGGCACCGGTAACGAGGGCGAGTTTTCGGGAAGTCGTGCTCATGGTCAGATCCTTGATGTGAAGTAGTTGCAGTTGAAGTGGTACGGGAGATGACTTAAGCCAGTTGCAAGTCTTTGCGCATGCCGGCGTCGAGCATGGCGGCCGGGGCGAAGGTGCGCAGGAAGCGCAGGCGGGCCGCCAGGCCGCCGGCGGTGTAGCGCAGTTTTGGGCGCGCAACCGTGGCGGCCTTGAGCACGGCCTCGGCCACCACCTCCGGGCCTTCGGCGCCGGCCATGATGTCCTGGATGCGCCGCACCACGGCGGTGCGCACGGCGTGGTAGGCGTCGAGCTTGGCGTCTGGCTCGATCAGGTTGGCGTCGAACGGGGTTTTGGTGTAGGCCGGTTCGATCACCACCGAGCGGATGCCCCAGTTGCGCAGTTCATGGTCGAGCGACTCCGAATAGCCTTCGATGGCGTGCTTGCTGGCGGCATACAGCGCACCGTAGGGCATCGGCAAGAAGCCGAGCACCGAGCCGATGTGGAGGATGCGCCCGCCTCCCTGGGCCCGCATGTGCGGCAGCACGGCGCGCGTCATGCGCACCGCGCCGAAAAAATTCGTGTCGAAAACGGCCTGGGCCTGGGCGATCGAGCTTTCTTCGGCGCCGGCGGCGGCCACGCCGAAGCCGGCGTTATTAATCAGCAGGTCGATGCGGCCTGCCTGCCTGATCACGGCCGCGACAGCGGCGGCGACCGAGGCGTCGCTGGTCACGTCCAGGGCCAGCATGCGAAAGCTGGCGCCATCCACTTGTGCGCCGCGCCGGCTGGTGCCGATGACGTTCCAGCCCGCTTTTGCCAGGCGCGCTGCCGTTGCCGCCCCGATGCCGGACGAGGCGCCGGTGACCAGTGCAATCTTGCCGTCCATGGTGGTTCCCTTATAAAAAGCCGACACAAAACTGCGTCGGAAAATGCGAAAATATGACGATCATCATATTGTTAGTCAAAAAAAAGCCCGGCCGCAGACCTGCTCAGTCCGCATCCGGGGCAAATTGTTTCAAGGTGGCCGCGCACATCGCCGCCGCCAGCCTGGGGTCGTCCACCGCGCGCGCCAGCATGGTGGTGCCGATCAGGGCGCATACCGTGGCCATGGCCTGCTCGTGCGCCCGGGGCTGGCCCCAGTCGGGCATCTGGCGGGCGAACAGGTCGATGATTTCCTTGATGTGCACCGTGGCGGCGTGGCGTACTTCGGGCGCCTGGCGCGGCATCTCCGAGCCCAGCGCGCACACCGGGCAACCATTCTCGATGGAGGCGACGTGCTCGGGCGAGAGGTAGGCGTTCATCAGCGCTTGCAGGGCCTGTCCCGGCGGGGCGCTGGCGGCAACCCGCGTGGCCAGCGCCACCGCATCGGCGCCGGCGCGGTCGCCCGCCTCGGCCAGCAAGGCGTCGCGCGAGTCGAAGTGGGCATAGAAGCCGCCATGGGTCAGGCCCGCCTCTTTCATGATGTCGGCCACGCCGGTGCCGTCGTAGCCGCTGCGGCGGATCGCGCGCGACGCCACTTCCACGATGCGTTCGTGGGTGGCCTCCTTGCGGCTGACGGTCGGGCTTTTGGCGGGTTTCGATTTCATGACGGTCATCATATACGATTTTTACCGACGGTGCGCGCCGCCGCAAAAATAGTTAGGGGCCGCCCCTGCCGATCACGGGTTTGAGGCGGGGTAATGTCGCCGCGGTAGTCTGCAGCGCTTCGGCATCGAATTTCATCGGAATCTTCGTCACACCGCTGCAGGTGTCGGCCTTCGTGCTGCAAGGCGCGGCGGGCGGGCGCTCGACCATTGAGGCGGTGGGGTGAGGCTGGCGTCGCTGGCAGTGCTATGCCTGCTGTGATGCGCGCTGCTAGCCATCGTGCTGGGATTGGCCGCCTGGGTCACCCGCCGCCCGGCCTTCCCGCGCAAGGATCAGATCCAGCTGATGGCATGCGCGCTGCTGGCGCAGCGCATGCGGGATGATCAATGAATTTAAGTCATGTTTAAATGAGATATATTCATTTTTTTTCATGAATCGGCTTGCGTAGAATGCATTCCATTCCCGCTCACACAGCAGGCGGCACGCACCATTTTCTCAGGGGCATCGTAATGACCAACGAATTCACCTTCACGATCAAGAGTACGCGTTTCGACGAAGACTATCGCCCTTCGGAACAAACGCGGATCACCACCAATTTCGCCAACCTGGCACGGGGAGCGAGCCGCCAGGAAAACCTGCGCAATACCTTCAGGATGATCGACAACCGCTTCAATGCGCTAGCGCACTGGGATAATCCCCGCGCCGATCGCTACACAGTCACGCTGGACATCATCACGGTCGAGATGCAGATCGCCGGCGACGACCGCGCCAGCGTGCTGCCCCTGATCGAGATCCTGAAGCCTGCCATCGTCGACCGGGCCACCGGCCGGCGCATCGAAGGCATTGCCGGCAATAACTTCTCGTCCTATGTGCGCGACTACGATTTCAGCGTGCTGCTGCCCGAGCACAGCGGGAGCCGCGCGGCAGGCGGTACGCCGGACAATTTCGGCGAGCTGCACGGAAAGCTGTTCAAGAGTTTCGTGAATTCGCCGGCTTACGCGCAGCATTTCAGCAAGCCGCCCATCATCTGCCTGAGCGTGTCGAGCAGCAAAACTTATCAGCGCACCGAAAACCACCATCCCGTGCTGGGCACCGAATACCTGCAGGACGAATATTCCTTGACCGATGAATATTTCAAGAAAATGGGATTGGCGGTGCGCTACTTCATGCCGCCGGACAGCACCGCGCCGCTGGCGTTCTATCACACCGGCGATCTGCTCAACGACTACAGCAATCTCGAGCTGGCCGGCACGGTCAGCACCATGGACACCTTCCAGAAAATCTACCGGCCCGAGATTTACAACGCCAACGCCGTGGCTGGCAGGATCTACCGTCCAAGCTTGAAACACCAGGATTACTCGCTGACACGGATCGTCTACGACCGCGAAGAGCGCAGCCGCCTGGCGGCCGAGCAGGGGAAATATGTCGAGGAGCATTTCATCAAACCATACCGGGCCGTGCTCGACCGCTGGTCGGCGAGCCAGGCTGTCTGACCATTCGAAAACCAAAAGGCGTATCGTGAAAAAACTGTTGCCCACTTCAAGCGCTGGAAGCTTGCCCAAACCGTCCTGGCTTGCCCAGCCCGAAAAACTCTGGTCGCCCTGGAAACTCCAGGACGAGGAACTGGCCGACGGCAAGCGCGATGCGCTGCTGCTGTCGCTGCAGGAGCAGGCCCATGCGGGCATCGACATCGTCAGCGACGGCGAACAGACGCGCCAGCACTTCGTGACGACCTTCATCGAGCACCTCGACGGCGTCGATTTCGCCAAGCGCGAGACGGTGCGCATCCGCGACCGCTACGACGCCAGCGTGCCGACGGTGGTGGGAGCGGTGGCGCGCCGCAAGCCGGTGTTCGTCGAAGATGCCAGGTTCCTGCGCCGACACACCGAGCAGCCCATCAAATGGGCGCTGCCCGGTCCGATGACCATGATCGATACGCTGTACGACGCGCATTACCGCAGCCGCGAGAAGCTGGCCTGGGAATTTGCCGCCATCCTCAACCAGGAAGCGCTCGAACTCGAGGCGGCCGGGGTCGATATCATCCAGTTCGACGAGCCCGCGTTCAATGTGTTTTTCGACGAGGTGAACGACTGGGGCGTGGCCGCGCTGGAACGGGCCATCGAGGGACTGCGCTGCGAAACCGCCGTGCACATCTGCTATGGCTACGGCATTAAGGCCAATACTGACTGGAAGAAGACGCTGGGTTCGGAGTGGCGCCAGTACGAGGAAGCTTTTCCCAGGCTCCAGCAGTCGAAGATCGGCATGGTGTCGCTGGAATGCCATAACTCCAAGGTGCCCATGGACCTGATCGAACTAATTCGTGGCAAGAAAGTGATGGTCGGGGCCATTGACGTGGCCAGCAACAGCGTCGAAACGCCGGAAGAAGTGGCCGCCACACTGCGCAAGGCATTGCAGTTCGTCGATGCCGACAAGCTGTACCCCAGCACCAATTGCGGCATGGCCCCGTTGTCGCGCCAGGTCGCACAAGGCAAGCTCCACGCCCTGAGCGCGGGCGCGGCGATCGTGCGGCGGGAACTGGCCGGCCAGGGTTGAGCTTTTCATGTCACTGTTCAGTACCGTCCTCGAGCCTGCGGGCTTTCGCGAAGCGCTTAGCCACTATGCCTCTGGCATCACGGTGATCACCTCCCAGCTCGAGGGCGAGCTGGTCGGCTTCACCTGCTCATCGTTTTACAGCGTATCGATGAGTCCGCCGCTGGTGTCGTTCAGCGTCATGTCCGGTTCGGCCAGCTATCCCAGCATCCGCCAGGCCGGCCGATTTGCGGTCAACATCCTGTCGGATGATCAGGCCAGGATTTCCCGGCAATTCGCGCGGCGCGGCGCGGACAAATGGGACGGCGTGGAACGGCTGGAGTCGCCCTTGGGCAACCCGGTCATCGCCAGCAGCCTGCACTGGCTCGACTGCCAGATCCATGCCGAACACGCCGCCGGCGATCACCTGATCGTCATTGGTGAAGTGAAGGCCATGAATTCAAGGATCAGCGCTGCGGCGCGGCCGTTGCTTTATTTTCAAGGACAATACCGTCACCTCGCCGAGCTGCAGGCGCGGTAAGGCTGATCTGGCAAAACGCAATCCCGCGAACCCGTCCGCCCCGGATTGTGGACGGTAGTCATGGGAAAAACGCCTATTTTTTCAGTCTGGCCATAGTCGGATCGCGGACAATGAAATAAAATTGTCTTTTATCACGCATCCATGACTTTTACTCATATATTATGCTCGAACGCATTCACTTGGCCACCTTGCTGGAAACTGAACGACAAGGCTCGCTGACCGCCGCCGCCGAAGTGCTGCACGTCACGCAATCGGCACTGAGCCATAGCATGAAAAAGCTGGAACAGCAACTGGGAACGGCCATTTGGTTGCGTGAAGGTCGCAACTTGCGCCTGACGCAGGCCGGGCAATATCTGCACGCCGTCGCTCAGCGCCTGTTGCCGCAGCTGACGTTGGCCGAGGAACGGCTACGCCAATTTGCTCAAGGAGAGCGCGGTACGCTACGCATCGGCATGGAGTGCCATCCCTGCTACCAATGGCTGTTAAAAATCGTGTCGCGCTACCTCTCGGCGTGGCCGTTGGTCGACGTCGACGTCAAGCAGAAGTTCCAGTTCGGTGGCATCGGTGCGCTATTTGGTTTTGATATAGATTTGCTGGTGACTCCTGATCCATTGCTCAAACCAGGTTTACGGTTCGAGCCTGTGTTCGACTACGAACAGGTGCTGGTGGTGCACAAGGATCACCCTTGGGCAAGCCAGGAAGAGGTGACTCCAGAGCAGCTCAACGAGGAAACTCTGATTACCTATCCTGTTCCCATCGAACGGCTGGATATCTACAATATGTTCCTGCTGCCGGCGAACTGCGCACCGCGTAAGCACAAGACCATCGAAACAACCGATATCATGCTGCAGATGGTGGCCAGCGGCCGGGGCGTGACGGCGCTGCCAAAATGGTTGGTGACGGACTATGCGCCGCATCTGCAACTGCGCACCTTGCGGCTGGGACCAACCGGCATCCAGAAGCACATTTACCTCGGCACCCGCGAATCGGACTCCGGCACCGACTACTTGCAATCCTTTATTGAGTTTGCCCGCCAGGCGGACCGCTATCCGCTATGACCGCATCCGAATCGACATCCATTCAGGAAGAGTTTACGCGTGCCAAGCTGGCCTGGCCTGGCGGAAAAACAAAGTACTGCCGTACTCTTGCTGCGCGCCGTGCTCCGGCGAAGTAATGGACGCCATGCTGGCCTCCGGGATCGACTTTCACGATCTTCTTCTACAATCCGAATATCCACCCGCTCAAGGAATACCAGCTGCGAAAAGACGAAAATATTCGCTTCGCAGAGTAATTCGGCGTCCGTTCATCGACGCCGACCAGGACCGCGACAACTGGTTTGCCCATGCCAAAGGCATGGAGAATGAACCCGAACGCGGTATTCGGTGCACCATGTGTTTCGACATGCGCTTCGAGCGCACCGCTGCCCGCTACCCCGACCTCTTGTATTGGGAATGCAACTGGCGCAAGGGCGGCGGGTCGGCGCCCATGATTGAAATCAGCAAGCGCGAGAATTTCTACCGGCAAGAGTACTGCGGCTGCGTCTATTCACTATGCGACAGCAATCAGCACCGCGTTGCGACCGGCCGAGAACGCATCCATCTTGGCGTGAAGTTTTACGGCGTCGAAGACGGATCGGATACGTCGGAATAATCCCTACGTTTGCGGCCTGAACAGATTGACGATGCTCGAGAAGTCGAGCTGGCCGTGTCCGCCTTGCTGATGAAGCTGGTACAACTGACGCGCCAGGCTGCCCAATGGCGTTGGCGCTTGCGCGCTGGAGGCGGCCTGTTGGGCGAGTCCCAGGTCCTTGAGCATCAGTGTCGAACTGAAGCCCCCGCTGTAGCCGCGCGATGCCGGCGCCGCGTCCATCACGCCCGGCCACGGGTTGTACAGCTCCAGTGCCCAGTTGCGCCCCGAGCTTTTGGACATGATATCGGACAGTACCTTGGGATCGAGGCCGTGGGCAACGCCCAGGTTCAGCGCTTCGGAGGTCCCTGCCATCAGTACGCCAAGCAGCATGTTGTTGCAGATCTTGGCCACCTGGCCGGCACCTGCGCCGCCAGCGTGAAAGAGATTCTTGCCCATGGCTCCCAGGACGACGCGCGCGCGCTCCAGCGCGGCGACTTCGCCGCCGACGATGAAAGTAAGGGTGCCGGCGGCGGCCCCGCCGGTTCCGCCGGAGACTGGGGCATCGAGCATGGCGAATCCTCGCCCGGCGGCGGCGGTCGCCACTTCTTTGGCAACGTCGGCGGCGATGGTGCTGCAATCGATCAACAGGGCTTGTGGCGGCGCCGTATCCAGGACACGACCGGCGCCCAGGTACAGGTCTCGCACGTGTTCATTGGCCGGCAACATCGAAATGACGATGTCCGCTTCATTGACAGCATCCGCCGCATTTGCCGCGCCGCGCGCCCCGGCGTTCGTCAGTCCATCGATGGCTGCCGCCGACAAGTCGTACACCGACAGCTTGTAGCCCGCGCGGAGCAGGTTGTGGGCCATTGGCGCGCCCATATTGCCAAGTCCGATAAAAGCAATGTGTTGCATGTAATTCTCCGTTGAATTTGGTAGCTTCTGGCGTCAGTTCAGGTCGGCCAAAGGATTCTTCGGCCAAGGGGCCTCGAAGCACTGCGCGAGGTCTTGCGGTGCGGGAGGCCGCCAATGCGGCGCATTGTCTTTGTCGATCAACAGCGCCCGCACGCCTTCGGAAAAATCCGGATAGGCGCAGCAGCGCAAGGCCACGACCAGTTCCAGGCGAAACG
Organism: Massilia aquatica; assembly: GCF_011682045.1. Taxonomy (GTDB): domain Bacteria; phylum Pseudomonadota; class Gammaproteobacteria; order Burkholderiales; family Burkholderiaceae_D; genus Telluria_A; species Telluria_A aquatica. The sequence continues at coordinate 15,891 of NZ_VVIW01000028.1, forward strand.
CGTCGGCCAGCCCAAGATGGCGCGCGCGCTCCTGCAACGACCAGGCCAGTGCTGCTGAGAACGGCGAACCGGCCGAAAGAGCCTTCGCAGCACGTTGCAGCCATGCCGATTCACCGTCATACGCAATGATCGCCGCGACCACATCGGTAAGCGCGCGCGCGCCGGTCATCGCCTCAATGGCGTCGAAGTGGAGGCGCACCTCCGACGCCGGCATTGCTTCAGCCGAGCAGCGGAAGCCGCGCAGCACCAGGTCAAGCGTGGCGCCGGCGTCGGCTTGTGCCGTCCACGCGACCTGGCAGAGTGCATCTATCACGTTGCCACGGTCCTGCTGCCCGATGTAATAGTCGGCCAGCCTGGTGAACAAGGCATCGGCAGCATTGAGCGGCGCACCTGTCAGACCGAGGAACAGTCCGCAACGCCCCGGCATGCGTGGCAAGAACCAACTGCCACCCACGTCCGGGAACAAGCCAATGGAAATTTCCGGCATGGCGATACGTGTCGTTTCCGTGACCACGCGGTGGCTGGCGCCCGCCATCAGTCCCAATCCACCTCCCATCACAATGCCGCCGCCCCACACCAGTATGGGCTTGGCGTAGGTATGGATGCGATGATCCAAACGGTATTCCTCGCTGAAGAACGCTTGCGCGACGGGATTGGGCATCGCATCCGGTTGCGCCAGAAGCGCGTCGCGCAGGCTGCGCACGTCGCCGCCAGCGCAGAATGCCTTGTCCGTGCTCGATTGCAGGACGACGCAGGCGATCGACGGATCGGCCTCCCAGCGTGCCAGGGCCCCGTCCAGCAGCCGTATCATGTCCAGCGTCAATGCATGCAGGGATTTGGGTACATCGAGCGTGGCGACAGCGACGCGCATGCCCCCCGCTCCCGCGCGTTCTTCCAGCCGTACCGGGGACTCATTGGTGGTCATCTCAGCCATTCTTCCAGCTCGCTTCACGTTTGTTCAGGAAGGCTTGTACGCCTTCCTTCTGGTCTTGCGTATCGAACAGGCTGACGAAACGCTCGCGCTCCAGTGGTAGATTGTGCTGGGCCGGCAGCGAGCGGCCCGCCTGGATCAAGGTCTTGCAAGCGGCGACGCTGCTTGGGCTCTGGCGTGCAACCTTGGCCGCCAGTGCCAACGCGCAACTCAGGCCCTGCCCGCTCGGCACCACTTCCTCCACCAAGCCAATAACCAGTGCCTTCGCCGCGCCAATACGTTCGCCGCACAGCATCATGCGCTTTGCCCAGCCTTCACCCACCAGGCGCGCCAGATTCTGGGTACCTCCGGCGCACGGCAGCAAACCTACTGACGCCTCGGGCAATGCCATCTGCGCGTGCTCTTCGGCGATACGAATGTCGCAGGCCAGGGCACATTCGAGCCCCCCGCCCATGGCGTAGCCGTTGATCGCGGCGATGGTCACGCCGCGGAAGCCCGCCAGTGCTTCGAAGGCCTCGCCGAAGCGTTGCGCCATGCGGCGCGCCACGGCCTTGTCGCCATCGGCGAACAACTTGAGATCTGCGCCGGCCGAGAAAAACTTCGCGCCGTCGCCTGTGAGGACGAGCGCGTAAACGTCGCGGTCCTGCTGCAGGTCGTTCACAAGGTCGGTCAGGGACTTCAGGCTGTCCTCAGTCCAGGTATGCGCCGGCGGGTTGTGCAGCGTGATCTGCACGGTATGCTGGTGGCGTTCGATGCTCAGGTTGGTATATGTCTTGTTCATTTTAGTGTCTCCGTGGCGCCGTCACGCAGGATGGCCCTGGCGATGATCAGACGCATGATTTCATTGGTACCTTCGAGGATTTGATGCACACGGGTGTCGCGCACGTGGCGCTCCAGCGGATATTCGCGTATGTAGCCGTAGCCGCCGTGCAGCTGCAGGGCATCGTTTGCGACGTTGAAGCCGACGTCAGTCGCGAAGCGCTTGGCCATGGCGCAATAGGCACTGGCGTCCGGACTTTCCGTATCAAGCTTCCAGGCGGCCAGGCGCACCAGCTGGCGCGCCGCCACCAGTTCAGTGAGCATGTCGGCAAGCTTGAACTGCAGGGCCTGGAATTGGGCCAGTTCGCGGCCGAACTGGACGCGTTCCTTCAGATAAGCCTGCGACCTGTTCAGCGCCGCCTGGGCGGTGCCGATCGAACAGGTGGCGATGTTGATGCGGCCACCATCCAGGCCCTTCATCGCCATTGCGAAGCCCTGCCCTTCTTCACCGAGGCGGTAATGGACTGGTACCCTGACCGCATCGAAATTTATTGCGCAAGTGGGCTGGCTGTTCCAGCCCATCTTGTGTTCCGGCTTGCCATAACTGATGCCCGGCGTGTCGGCCGCTATCGCGAATGCTGAAATTCCTCCCGAACCGGCTTCGCCGGTACGGGCCATCACGACCAGCAGATCCGTGCGGCTGGCGCCGGAGATGAAAGCCTTACTGCCGTCGATGACATAAAAGTCGCCATCGCGCACCGCCCGCGTGCGCAAGGCGGCAGCATCGGAACCGGCCTGCGCTTCCGTCAGGCAGTAACTAGCAAGCCTGGCGCCGCTTGCCAGCAGCGGTACCCATTGTTCGCACAATGCATCGCCGCCCCACCGCGAGACCATCCAGGTGGCCATATTGTGGATGGTGAGATAGGCTGTGGTCGAGGTACAGCCTGCCGCGAGTTCTTCGAACACGATGGCGGCATCGAGCCGCGACAGCCCCAGTCCGCCCCAGCGCTGCGGCGTATACAGGCTGCAGAAGCCCATATCCCCTGCCTTGGCGATTGTCTCGCGACAAAAATAAGCATCGGCGTCCCAACGCGCCGCGTGGGGCGCCAATTCGCCCTCCGAAAAGGCACGCGCGGCGCGCTGAAACTCGCGCTGCTCGTCGTTGAGATCGAATTCCATGGCGCTATTTCAAGCTGATCGTCGTATTGACCTGACCCACCGACGCCGCGTCCGCGAACCAGCGCTGGGTAATGGTCTGGGTCTGGGTGTAGAAGAGCACCACCTGTTTGCCGAACGGCCCCAGATCGCCCAGCTTCGAGCCGCGCGAGCCAGTAAAGCTAAACAGCGGAACCGGTACCGGGATCGGCACGTTGATGCCGACCTGGCCGACATCAATGTCTTCTTGGAACTTGCGTGCCGCCGCGCCACTTTGAGTGAACAGTGCCGTACCGTTGCCATTGGGATTGGCGTTGACTAGTTTGATCGCGTCATCCAAGGTCGCTGCCGAAACCACGATCAGCACAGGGCCGAAAATTTCATCGTCGTAGACATTCATGCCCGGTTTGACGTCCGACAGGATCGTTGGACCAACGAAATTTCCATCAGGATACCCGTCGACACGGATCTCGCGTCCGTCGAGTGCGAGGGTGGCGCCTTGCTCCAGGCCCTTGGCAACCATGGCCAGTACGCGTTCCTTTGCCGCGCATGAGACGACAGGGCCCAGATCGGGATTATCCTTGCCGGCGCCGACTGACAACTGGCGTGCTTTCTCGACCAGCTCCGGCAGCCATGCCTGGGCCTCGCCCACCAGAACCGCGACGGAAGCGGCCATGCAGCGCTGGCCGGCGGCACCGAAACCGGCGCCAAGCAACTGGTTCAGCGTCTGCTCCTTGTTTGCGTCAGGTAGCACCACCGCATGGTTCTTTGCACCCATCATGCACTGAGCGCGCTTGCCGGCCAGAGTGGCCCGTTGGTAGACATGGGTACCGACCCTGGTCGAGCCAACAAAGGAAATGGCCTTGATATCGGGATGGTCGCAGAGCGCGTTGACGACCTCCTCGCCGCCGTGCACGACGTTCAGCACCCCGGGTGGAATACCGGCTTGCAACGCCAGGCGCACAAGCTTCTCGGTGACCAGCGGATCCTGCTCGGAAGGCTTAAGCACAAAAGTATTGCCGCAGGCGATCGCCATCGGGAACATCCAAAGCGGAATCATTGCCGGGAAATTGAACGGCGTAATGCCGGCGCAGACGCCGAGCGGTTGCAGCACGCTGTATGTGTCCACGCCGCCGGCCACGTTCTGCGCGAACTCGCCCATCTGCAAGGTTCCGATGTTCGCTGCGTGCTCGACCACTTCCAGCCCCCGGAATACGTCGCCCTCCGCATCGAGCAGCGTTTTCCCTTGTTCAGCCGTTAGCGTCGCCGCGAGGTCGGCCATGTTCTCCCGGATGAGCTGCTGCAGCTTCAAGAAAATGCGGGCACGAGCGCCGATCGGGGTCTTGCGCCAGGTTTTAAAGGCGCGCTGCGCCGCCGAGACTGCCTGTGCCACTTCTTCGGCGGTGGCGAACGGCACCCGCGCCAGGACCTCCTGGGTCGCAGGATTGATTACGTCGCGCCACACGGTGCTGGTCGATTCCACCCATTCGCCATTGATCAGCAAGGGTACAGTTGGAACGGCGGTCTTCAGTACTGGCATGTAGTTCTCCGAGAGGTTGGAAGCAAATCAAGCGACTTGCGTTTTCTGACATTTGTTTGCATTATTCGCTTATTCCCACAGAACATGAAGGTGTAAAAATGCGAGGAATTGCGAAGAAAAATAGGGAGAATTGCAAATATTGCGAAGTTTTATCAATGTCCGGCTACCGGGGTTGGAGAGTTCAGTGGGACCATGCTGGACGCTGCCCGCTGGACGATGTTGCCCCCGCAAGCCAGAATCATGAGTAAGGTATTTATGGGCGTCCGGCTGCAGCGCTTGCGCGAAGAGCGCAAGATGACACAAGCAGCACTGGCAAAGACGCTTGGCATCTCGCCGAGCTATCTGAATCAAATTGAACGCAACCAACGCCCGCTGACGGTACCGATCCTGCTGCGCATCGGCAGTGTGCTGGAGGTCGATCCGCAAATATTTTCGGAGCACGGCAGCGCAAACCTCGTCGCCGATGTTCGCGATATCCTGAGCGAGCTGCCCGGCAGTGAGACCACATCGTTCGCCGAGCTCAAGATGCTGGTCGAAAATATGCCAGGCGTGGCCCGCGCGATTCTCCAGCTGCAGCGCCGCTACCGCATGATGGCCGAGCGCGCCGAATCGCTGGAGGCGCAATTCGACAGCAACGAAGGCAATCAAAGTGCGCTGCAACCCTCTGCCGACGAAGAGGTGCGCGACTACCTGAACGGGCGCCAGAATTACATTGGCGAGCTCGACGAAGCAGCCGAGGGAGTCGGCACGATCACCGGGGAAGCGCTGCGGGCGCGCTTGCTGCAGCTATCAGGTGTCACGGTCCTGACGGCTACAGGCGAAGACACCCTGCTTCGCAAACGCCGCTACGATTCACAACAGCGCGTCCTGTGGCTGCCGGACTCGATGAACCCGGGCCAGCAAGCTTTCCAGATGGCAGCGCAACTGGGGCTGCTGGAACATGCCGGCCTGATCGATACACTGCTGATCAAGGCAGCGTTGTCGAGCGAGGCCGCGCGTAACGGCGCCAGACTCGCGCTGTCGAACTATTTTGCCGGGGCGACACTCATGCCGTACACAGCATTTTTGCGCGCTGCGGAAGCGACCGCCTACGATATCGACGTGCTCGCGCACCAGTTCGGCGTCGGATTCGAAGCCGTGTGCCATCGCCTGAGCACCATGCAACGTCCCGGATTTAGCGGGCTGCCGTTTTTCTTTGTGCGTGTTGACCGCGCCGGCAACGTCTCGAAGCGCCAGTCGGCGACCGCGTTCCATTTTTCGCGAGTGGGTGGGACTTGCCCATTGTGGATTATCTATGAGGCGTTTAGCCAGCCGGGCCGCATTTTGCGCCAGATCGCCCGCATGCCGGATGGTAGTACGCACCTCTGGATCGCGCGCCAGGTCAGTTCCGGGCCTGCTGGTTTCGCTGCGCCGAGCAAATCATTTGCGGTTGCACTTGGCTGCGACATTTCGCAGGCGCACAGGCTGGTCTATGCCAAGGGGTTGGACCTGCATGACCCAAGCGCGGCAACTGCAATTGGAACGGGCTGCAAAGTCTGCGAGCGGCGCGATTGTCCGCAACGCGCATTTCCCTCTATCTTGCCGAGATAACCATGCCACCCATAACATATAGGGGGTGAACGCCGGAACCGCCGAGAATTCCGTGCCCTTACTTTTCGCTCATCGGTTATATCCGGGGCAGCAGTGTCGACCAGAATCCAGAGCGCCAACTCGATCACGTCCAGGTGGACAAACAGTTCATCGACAAGGCATCGGGGAAGGATACCGACAGGGCCGCAGCTCGATGCCATGCTGTCGTTCGCCCGCGAGGGCGACACCGTGGTGGTGCACAGCATGGACCGCCTGGCCCGCAACCTGGACGACTTGCGTCGCTTGGTGCAACAGCTCACCAAGCGAGGCATCCGCATCGAGTTCGTCAAGGAGTGCCTGACCTTTACTGGCGAGGATTCGCCAATGGCGAACCTGCTGCTGTCGGTTATGGGGGCGTTCGCCGAATTCGAGCGGGCGCTGATCCGCGAGCGGCAGCGGGAAGGAATCGCCCTGGCCAAGCAGCGCGGCGCATACCGTGGCCGCAAGAAAGCGCTGGCGGCCGGCCAGGTTGTCGAGCTGCGCCGCCGCGCCGGTGCCGGCGAGCAGAAGGCCAGCCTCGCGCGCGAGTTCAAGATCAGCCGCGAGACACTGTACCAATACCTGAAAGTGGAAGCCGCATGAAAATCCATGCCCCAGTTGACGGATTGAGCGACGCTGAGCGAACGATGTTGGTTGACGGTCTGCGAGCGCTGCGCAAGGAACGAGGCAAAGCATGGAACGAAGCCTGCGACGCGGCCGGAAGACGTCGAGCGGCGCTGCGCCAGTTCGGAATTCACAACATCATCCGGCTCGCCGGCGGCTTGGCGGTAGCGTCGCACATAGGCTTGATGACCAGCTGCCAGAGGCTTAACCCGGTTTTCCGTTCCACTGCACCTCAACCCCCCTCACCGAGGCGATGATTTCGTCATGCCGCTCGTTATCTGTTTTGTGCAGATACGCCGCCGTGGTGGCAATGTTGGCGTGCCCGGCCGTGTCTTGCAGGGTTTTCAGCTGCACGCCGTTGTTGGCGTGGTTGGTCAGCATGCTGTGGCGCAGCCAGTGCGGCGAAGCCTGGCGCAGCACCGCGGCCGTTTCGGTGTCGCCCTCGCCAGCGGCGGCCGACGCGGCGGCTGCGAACACGGCCTTGAGGGCCTGGGCGGCGGCTTCGTCGGTAATGCGCGCCAGCGAATGGTTACGGCTCGACAGCACCAACGGCGTGCGGTCGGTGCGCGAGGTCTGCGGCAGCAGGCCGAAGGCCTGGCGGTAGTCGCGCAAGGCGGCCAGCATGTCCGGCGGCACCGGCAGACGGCGCGGCTTGTTGCCTTTGCCGATCACATCGAGCCACCAGCGGCCGTTGCCCTCGGTATAGATCGCGCCCATGTTGGCACTGACGATCTCGTTCAGGCGCGCCCCCGTGTGCGTGAACGCCACCAGCAAGAAGCGGTCGCGCGCGCGGCGCCGCAGTGCCGACGGCGTTTCGGCGGGCCGCACCGAGACGGTGGCGAGCGCCAGGGCGATGGCGTGCGGGGTCAGGTAGCGCGTGATGCGGCTGGCCGCCGGCGCGCGCACGTTCTTGACCAGGCGCGCCGGATTGCGCCGCATGTAGCCGGTTTGTTCGGCAAATGCCAGCAAACCCTTGACGGCGATCATGGCCTGGCGCCGGCTGGCGTCCGACAGCGGCCCCGTGAACGGGCGGTAGCGCGGATCGGTGCGCGGCCATTTGGTAGTGGCAACCCAGTCGGCCGGCGGATTTTTGAGGAATTCCTTATACAGGTTCAGGTCGGCCACGCTGAGCTGGTGGAACGACCTGCCCGCTTCTTCGCGGCACCAGGTGAGGAAGCGAAACAGTTCCTTCTGCGTGTTGGCGATCGACTTTTCGCTCAGTTCGCCGTGGGCGATGAATTCGCGCGCGATTTCGCTGTCGGTGCTGGCATTCGTGATGGCGTCGTCGGCCACGTGGAAGATGCCGATGTCGGGGCGCTTGGTGTCGCTGGGCAGCGGACCGCTGCGCGGCACCGGTTCCAGGTTGATCGGTGTGAATTTGTGCATGCACGTGTGGCTTGAATACTGTATGAACGTACAGTATAGCAGTTTGATCCACTTCCTTGTACCCGTCTCCGGCCTCATCCGCATCGTGACAGGGGGTATAATTTCACCCCATTCCGCCTGGCGCTCCAGGATCGGCTTCGACCTTTTACACACTTCATCACGACAGGCGTTTTTAATGGAATGGTTCTTTGACCCGAATATCTGGGTCGGCTTGCTGACACTGGTGGTACTTGAGATCGTGCTGGGCATCGACAATCTCATTTTTATCGCCATCCTGGCCGAAAAGGTTCCACCCCATCAACGCGACAAGGCCCGCCTGATCGGCCTGTCGCTGGCCATGCTGATGCGGCTCGGCCTGCTGACCATGATTTCATGGATGGTCACCCTGACCGAACCGCTCATTTCCCTGATGGGCAAGGCGGTGTCCGGGCGCGACCTGATCCTGCTGCTCGGCGGTGTCTTCTTGCTGTTCAAGGCAACCATGGAGCTGCACGAGCGGGTCGAGGGAAAGATCCACGTGCACAGCGGCCCCCGGGTGTACGCGAGCCTGGGTGCGGTCATTGCCCAGATCATCGTGCTCGACGCGGTGTTCTCGCTCGACGCCGTCATCACCGCCGTCGGCATGGTCGATGAGCTGGGCGTGATGATGGCGGCCGTGATCATTTCCATGGCGGTGATGATTCTGGCGTCCAAGCCGCTGACGCGCTTCGTCAACGCCCACCCCACCGTGGTCGTGCTGTGCCTGAGCTTCCTGCTGATGATCGGCCTGAGCCTGGTGGCCGAGGGCCTCGGGTTCAAGATTCCGAAAGGCTATTTGTATGCCGCGATCGGTTTCTCGATCGTCATCGAATTTTTCAACCAGCTTGCGCGCAAGAACTTTGCCAAGATAGACGCGCATGTGCCGCTGCGCGAGCGCACCGCCGATGCCATCTTGCGCATGCTGGGCAGCAAGACGCGCGCGGAAGTAAGCCAGGAAGCGGAAAACACGGTCGAACCGGCTGAAGCGCCCGCCTTCGAGAATGAGGAGCGCAACATGGTCAGCGGTGTGCTGAGCCTGTCGCAGCGGTCGGTCCGGTCGGTCATGACGCCGAGGTCCGACCTGACCTGGGTCGACCTCAACGCCAGCGCGGCCACCATCCGGCAGCAGGTACTCGATACGCCGCACAGCTTTTTCCCGGTGTGCCGCGGCCAGCTTGATGACATTGTCGGCGTGGCAAGGGCGAAAGACCTGATTGCCGACCTCTCCGCGCACGGAAAGATCGACCCGGCCAGCCTGCGCGATCCGCTCATCATGCCGGACTCGGTCGGCGTGCTGAAGGTGATGGACACCCTCAAGCGCTCGCATGGGCAACTGGTCCTGATCGCCGATGAATATGGAACCATCCAGGGACTGGTGACGCCGATTGATATCCTGGAGGCGATCGCCGGCGAATTTCCGGACGAAGATGAGCAGCCGGTGATCCAGGCGCTCGCCAAGGACCAGTGGAAAATCGATGGCACGGCTGACCTGCATTATCTCCAGCAGGTGCTGCACAGCGACGCCCTGGTTTCGATTGATGATGAATATACCTCTCTGGCCGGTTTCATGCTGGAGCGCTTTACTACGCTGCCGCAGGCCGGCGAAACGATCGACGTCGACGGCCTGCGCTTCGAAGTGCTGGACGTCGTCGAGCGCCGCATCGCCACGGTGCTGGTGACGCGCCTGTCTTCCGACAACGGGCCGCAAGAGAAATGAAAACCGGAGTAGAAGGCATGTCCAAATTTCCTTTCCTGCCGATCGGCTTTGCGATCGCGCTGGCGTTCCTGCTGCAGCACTTCCTTGGCTCGCTGGCCTGGGCCGGACTGCTGGCGGTGATCACCTGGCCGCTGCACGAAAAGCTGCTGCAACGCGGCTGGTCGCGCATTGCCAGCGCAAGTGCCCTGGTCGCGCTGCTGGTGCTCACGCTCGTGGGTCCGTCCATCTTCCTGATCAATACGCTCAGTAACGAACTGGAAACGGTGGAGCGCTTGCTCGGCCAGATCAACCAGACCGGCGTTGCGCCGCCGGAATGGCTGTCGCGCTTGCCGGTGGTGGCCGAACCGGCGCTGAAATGGTGGCATAACAACCTGGCGCAGCCGGGAGGCTTGGCCACGCTGATCCAGACCACGGCCGGCGAATTCCTGCCTTTCCTGACCGGCACGGCGCGCATGCTCGGCACCACCATCCTGACCAACGCCCTGTACCTGTTCCTGGCGATCCTCACCCTGTTCATCCTGTATCTGCATGGCCCGGCGGTGGCGATCTATGCCGACCACGCCGGCGAACGTTTGCTGCCCAAGCACTACCCGGCACTGCGCCGCCTGCTGCCGCTGTCGGTGCGCGGCACCGCGCTCGGCCTGTGTTCGGTCGCGCTGCTCGAAGGCCTGGTCCTGGGGCTGGCCTACGCGGTCGCGGGCGCGCCCGCCCCGGTCTTGCTCGGCGTGATCACCGGCTACCTTGCCCTGATTCCGGGCGGCGCGCCGCTGGCCTTCACCTCGGTGTCGGTACTGCTGCTCGGCCAGGGCCATGCGGGCGCGGCGCTGGGCCTGTTCTGCTGGGGCGCCTTCGAGCTGTTTTTGGTCGATAAGTTCGTGCGCCCCAAACTGATCGGCCAGCGCGTCAACCTGCCCTTCCTCGCAGTGCTGTTCGGCTTGCTGGGCGGCGTCTCGACCATGGGCGTGCTGGGCCTGTTTATCGGTCCGTTCATGATGGCTGTGCTGTTCTGGTGGCTGCGCGGCGGCGAGGCCGAGCCGGTACCGGTGATCGTCACGGCTGCATCGGATCACACACCGGTTCCCTGATTCAAGCCTCCGCCGGTGCTCGTCGGCGGCCGCGCAAAACCGTCGCTGTTTTCCGTCTCCAGCGTCAATACGGGCGCGCCATTCGTCGCGCCCTCCCAACACTTCCTCACAAAAAATCACCAAATCGGATGGGAACGTTTCCAGATTGTCATATGTGCATGTTATAAAGATGCAAATTGAATGCAGTGCAATCAGGAAACTGCACACCGTCAGGGTGGCCGGTCGCCCTGGACAAAACAAGAGAAGCATGCCGCCCGGTCCTGCGCCGGCGGCATCACTTTTAATGAAGTCCGACCAAACGAGGTAAACATGAGGTATTCAACATCGGGCGCTCGCCGGCTTGGCGCGTCGCGGGGACAGTTGCGCAAATTGTCCGTTCAGGGTCTTCCCCTTGCCCTGACACTGCTGCTGGCCGCTTGCGGCGGCAACGGCAATGGCAACGGCGAAGCGCCCCCGACGGGCCAGGGCAGCATGAGCGGCACATCGCGCATGGTCGCGCAAGCGGCGGCGGAAACCGCCCTCACCCCGGTCACCGCCAGCGCCAGTTCGGCCGAGCGGCCCGACCTGGGCGGCGCGGCCGCCACCGACCACGACGACAAGACGCGCTGGAGCAGCGGTTTTAACGATGGCGAATCGCTCACGCTCGACTTCGGCAAGTCCGAGCTCATCAGCCGGGTGCGGATCGACTGGGAAAATGCCCATGCCAGCGCCTACCTCTTGCAAGTGTCGGACGACAAGGCCAACTGGACCACCATCAAGACCGTCAGCGACAGCCAGGGCGGCACCGAAGACATCACCGGCCTGAACGGCAAAGGCCGCTATCTGCGCATGCAGGGCATCAAGCGCTCCTCGCAGTACGGCTATTCGATGTTTGAAATCCAGGCGTTTTCGGGCGCGCCGGTGCCGACCACCCCGACCCCGCCTCCCGCGCCCGGCCCGGCCGATCCTGGCCAGCCCGGCGTGGCCATCAAGCCGGTCGCGGCAAACTCGTCGCCGGTGGAAAACCAGGGCATGTCGGCCGCCATGACGATCGACGGCAAAGCCGCCACGCGCTGGGCCAGCAAGGCTGAAGACGGCGCCTGGATCGAGTTCGACTTCGGCGTCAAGACGCAAGTCGGCTACATGAAGCTGCAATGGGAAAACGCCTACGGCAAGCAGTATGAACTGCGCGTGTCGGACGACGGCCAGAACTGGACCGCGCTGCGCAGCGTGAGCAACGGCCGCGGCGGCATCGAAGAATTCTTCAACCTGGGCGTCAATGCCCGTTTCATCCGCCTGCAGGGCGTGGCGCGCGCCACCCAGTACGGCTACTCGCTGTTCGAAGCCGAATTCAAGAGCCCGGGCAGCGACAACACCGTGCCGCCGGCGCTCACCTCGGCCCACCCGTTCCCCGCCAACGGCAGTGCCATGAGCCCGCTGCCGGCGGCGGCCGAACCGCTCGAAACGCTGCAGTTTTCCCTGCCCGACGGCACCCTGGTCACCCGCTTCGGCGCGCGCGGCCTGGCGCGCCACGGCCGCGAGCGCGGCGAAGAATGGAACGAGATCGGCGAAGGCCCGAACGAAACGGTCGACCCGGCCACCGGCCTGGCCGTCAACAAAGGCCCGGGCAACTACCTCACCTTCGTGCCGCAATACTTCAAGAACCGCACCTGGGGCGTGGAAATCATCGACAACAGCCGCGTGGCCGGCGTCACCAAGCCGCAGCTGATCGTCAATCAGTATACCCAGACCGACTTTTTGTCGGGCGGGATCGCCTTCTTCCGCGCCTTCGACCGGCCCGGCGTGACCGGCTACGGCTGGATGAATCCGGGCGAACTGGTCGACCGCAGCGTGGCCCAGTGCGCACCCATCGCCTATCCGGCCAACGGCAAGCTGACCAATGCCAACGGCATCAACGGCGCCTGCACCCTGCTGGTCAAGGGCTATCCGGGCCACGGCGGCATCGACGCCAACGGCATGCCGAACGGTAAGAGCGTGCCGGGACGCGCGCTGGTCGCCGGCGACATCATCGAAGTCTCGCCGTCGTTCTTCTCGACCAAGGAATCGATGGCGGCCAAGGGCGACACCGGCGGCATCCGCTACTACTCGTACGAGTGGGTGTACGTGGTCGGTTCCGGCCTGAAACCGTGGTACGGCGTGCAGCCGCGCCTGAACTCGGTGCCGCTGCCGGAAGAAACCCTGTCCGGCGGCCAGGGCTCGATTTCGTACAACTACACCGACAACGGCCTGTTCATGTTCCAGCAGCCGCACAACAACGTTGGCATGCAGAACATGCAGCGTTTCGTCGAAGGCCGGCGCCTGGTGCATACCAACTTCCTGAGCGGCGACCATAACGAGGGCGGCAACGACCGCTACCTGCCGGCGGTCGGCCTGCAAGGCCAGCGCTACAACCAGTCCGCCTGTATCGCCTGCCACGTCAACAACGGCCGCAGCCCGGCCCCGGCCGCGCTGGGCCAGCGTCTGGACAGCATGTCGGTGCGGGTGGCAAGCAGCGGCGCGAACGGCCAGCAAGTGCCGCATCCGCTGTACGGCACCGCAGTGCAGATGAACGCCGTGTCGCCAACCGGGAGCGCGCAGAACTGGGGCATGGGCGCGCGTGTGGCCAGCTTCGAGACGCGCTCGGTCAAGCTGGCCGACGGCACCACCGTCGAACTGCGCAAGCCGGCGCTCGCCTTCGAAGGCCCGGTCCCTGACGCCTTTTCGCTGCGCGCGGCCCAGCCGATGATCGGCACCGGCCTACTCGAAGCGATTCCGGAAGCCGATATCCTGGCGCGCGCGGCGCAGCCGGCCGATGCCGACGGGGTCAAGGGCACGGCCAACTTCGTGTTCGATCCGGAAAACGGCGCGGTGCGCCTGGGCCGCTTCGGCTGGAAGGCATCCAAAGCCACCCTGCGTCACCAGAGCGCCGACGCGCTGCTGCTCGACATGTCGGTGACCTCGCCGGTGCATCCAAACCGCAGCTGCGCCTTTGACCCGGCCGGTTGCGCAACGAAAGCCGCGCAAAAGGGCATCATCGAGTCCGACCTGAAGTCGATCACGCAGTACCTGGCCCTGGTTGGTGTTCCCGCCCAGCGCAGCGTTTCCAGCGGCTTTCCGAAGGGCGTAGCGCCAATCGACGAGCATCGCGTCGATGCGCAGCTGGTCAGCGCCGGCAGCAAGCTGTTTACCGGCATGCGCTGCGCCGCCTGTCACACGGTGCAGATGAAAACCGGCGCCGGCCACCTGTTCGCCGAGCTGCGCAACCAGACCATCCGTCCGTACACCGACATGCTGCTGCATGACATGGGCGCCGGACTGGCCGACAAGTTTGCCGAAGGCCAGGCCAAGGGCAATATGTGGCGTACCGCGCCGCTGTGGGGCATCGGCTACACCGACCTGGTCATGGGCAAGGAAGGCAAGGTCGGCTATCTGCACGATGGCCGCGCGCGCAACCTGACCGAGGCGATCCTGTGGCACGGCGGCGAAGCCGACAAGTCGCGCCAGCGTTTCGAGGCGCTGTCGGCGCAGGACCGCGAGGCGCTGCTGGCGTTCCTCAAGTCGCTGTAAGCGTTTAAAGCGCGGTGAATCGAAGAGCGCCGGACAGGATATGGTCCGGCGCTCTTTTTACATGCGTGGATGTCGATTAAAATCTGTCTCTGCGGCATTTTTATCGATGCTATCGACACATCCGAACACTCTCACAGCAGGTATTTATCCATGAAGTCGGCGTATTTCAAGTATGTGGCGTGCGTCATTGCGTTTCTTGCCATCGGGCTGTATGACGTGCACGACAATTTCAAGGGATATACCGGTTTCATGGCCTTGTTGCTGCTGCTGTTGGTCACGTTCTTCCTGTCTGGCGCAAGCGGGCGCCTATTCGTCAGCTGGAAGCTGTTTTTTGCCGGGCTGTTCGGGTTTTTCTTGAGTACTTACATCGGCTCGCTCTTCAACCCCGCCGTCGAACGGGCTGCGTCCGCGGTGGTTGCGTCTATTTATGTCTACAAGAAGCAGACCGGCGTCTATCCGGAATCCTTGATGCAGGTGGCGACAGCCGGCAACATCAAGGATCTTTCCAGGAAAAGAATCAAATACGGCGCCAGGGCGCACTATGTGCGCACGGACGATGGATTTTATCTGAGCTACGACACCTACGCATTCAATGGCCAGGTCTGGGACACGGAAAAGAAGGCGTTTGTCGAGATAATGGATTAACCAGCCTGGCGGGCAGCGCAATAAGGTATACTACGGGCTGGGTGTCCACACGTCCGTGTGGCAGGTGTTTGCGATGGTCGGGCCGCCACGCAGCTTTGGCGCGACCTATGAATCCACTCTCCTCCCCTGTTATTTCCCGAACCCTGTCCAACACTTTCAAAGAGTTCTTTGCATCGAGCAAAGCCGGCGGCATTGTGCTGATTGTCTGCACGCTGGTGTCGCTGGTGCTGGCCAATTCCGCTGTTGGACCCGACTACCTGGCTTTCTGGCACCTCAAACTGGCCGGCATGAGCGTCGAGCACTGGATCAACGATGCGCTGATGGCGATCTTTTTCCTGCTAATCGGCCTCGAACTCGAACGCGAGCTGTATAACGGCGAACTATCCAACTTCAAGAACGCGCTGCTGCCGATCGTGGCGGCGGTTGGCGGCATTGGCGTGCCGGCGCTGATCCATTTCAGTATGAATACGGGTTCGCCCACCCAGGCCGGGATCGGCATTCCCATGGCGACCGATATCGCCTTCGCCCTCGGCGTGCTGGCCCTGCTGGGCAGCCGCGTGCCGGCCTCGCTCAAGATTTTCCTGACCGCGCTGGCCGTCATGGACGACCTGGGCGCGATTATCGTGATCGCCGTGTTTTATACGGCGCAGTTGTCGGTGCCGTATCTGCTGGGCGCCATCGCCATGTTCGGCGTGCTGCTGTGCATGAACCGCGTGTTGCGTATCATGGCGCTGGCGCCTTACCTGCTCGGCGGCGCCATCATGTGGTTCCTGATGCTCAAATCGGGCGTGCATGCGACCATCGCCGGCGTGCTGCTGGCCTTCGCCATTCCGTTCTCGCACAAACAGGACGACCAGGATTCGCCGTCGCACCGGCTCGAACACATCCTGCACAAACCGGTTGCCTTCATCATCCTGCCGATTTTTGCGCTGGCCAATACCGGCATCATCATTGCATCGGGCTGGACCGGCGAGCTGGCGTCGGCCAACAGCCTGGGCATCCTGGCCGGCCTGGTGATCGGCAAGCCGCTCGGGATTACCTTGTTCTGCCTGGCGGCGGTGACCGTGGGCATCTGCCGGCTGCCGCTGGACCTTGCCTGGCGCCATGTGTTCGGTGCGGGATTGCTGGGCGGGATTGGCTTTACGATGTCGATTTTTATCACCAACCTGGCCTTCGTGGGTCAGGCCGAGGTGATCAATGCGTCGAAGATGGCGATTTTGCTGGCCTCGCTGGTGGCCGGCGTGATCGGGTTCACGTGGCTCAAGATCTTCGGCAAGCCGCAGGCGGGCGACACCGACCTCGATACCCTCGATTTCGAGGATGGCCAAGCCGCGCCACCCGCCAAGGGGTGACGCGGCCGCGGCCTTACGGTTGGTTTTCTTCCGGCGGGAACAGCCGGGCCAGCCGTTTTTCGATCTCCTTGAGGTCGGCGCCGTTGTCGCGCACATTGTCCCAGATGCTGTGATCGAGCCGCATCTTGTGGTTCATGGAACTGATCAAGGGCAATAGCGCCTGCTCGTAGCTGTCCGCCAGGCGCAGCACCGCCGCCTGCAAGGTGGCCTGTTCCGGCACGGTCACATGCACCGCCGGCGCCATGTGCTGGCCCAGCGCGGCGATCTGCTTGCCGATCTCGGACAAGGTGTTGGCCACGCGGGTGGCGCCATCGGCGTCGGCCCCGCCCTGCTTGCGCAGGCGTACGAAATCAGCCACCAGGGCGGCCCAGCGCGCCTGCTCGGCCTCGCTCGGCTGACCCAGCAAATGCGCCAGTTTCAGCAGGTTTTCCTCGGCCCCGGTGGTGAGCGTCTGCGCTTCGCCGCGATAATGGTCGCGCAGCAGCGCATCGAGTTCGGCGTCGTTCATCAGGGCCGAGACCTTGGGCACAAGCTTGCTCATGTTGCGGTAGCTGCCCTGCAACTTGAACGGCGGCTCGGTGCGGTAGGCATCGTCCTGCGCGGCCGAGGCGATGTAGGCCATGTTCACGCCCAGCAGGGCGTCGCGCACCTTGAACAGGCGCTGCAGCACCTTGATGATCTCGGCCACTTCGGCGCTGGTGTACGGGTGCGCCAGTTCACCCGTCGCCAGTGCTTCGCCCTGCGCCATGCGGATCAGGCGCACCACATCCTGCGGGTCGCGCATCGCCAGCGGCTGCAGTTCCGGATGCGACACCAGTGCGTTTTCGATATACGACATGGCGAACACGTCTTCGCGCCCGCTGAGCACGTCGCCTAAGTTGTAGATGTCGGCCCGGTTGGCCAGCATGTCCGGAATCTTGAACACGTCGCCCGACTCGGTATATGGGTTGCCGGCCATGACGATGGCAAAGCGCTTGCCGCGCAGGTCGTAGCTGCGGCTGCCGCCCTGCCACACGCCCTCGACGCGGCGGGTGCCGTCGGCCAGGCCGATGAATTTTTGCAGGAATTCGGGGTTGGTGTGCTGGATGTCGTCCAGGTACAACATGACGTTATTGCCCATCGCCAAGCCCAGGTTCAACTTTTCGAGCTCGGCCCTGGCTGCGCTGTTGGCGGCCTGGGCCGGGTCGAGCGAGGTAACGTCGTGGCCCAGCACCGGGCAGTTGATGCGCACGAAAATCATGCCGAGGCGGTCGGCCAGGTATTCCATCAGGGTCGTCTTACCGTAGCCCGGGGGCGAAATGAGCAAGAGCATGCCCATCGAATCGGTGCGGCGGGCGTCGCCGGCGGCGCCGATCTGCTTGGCCAGGTTGTCGCCCACCAGCGGCAGGTAGACCTCATCGATCAGGCGGTTGCGCACGAAACTCGATAGCGGCTTGGCCTGGAACTGTTCCAGCCGCAGGCGCCGTTTTTCATCCTGGACCAGGCTCTGGCGCAGTTGCTGCAACTGCTCGCAGGCGGGCACGATCACATCGGCATGCCAGCTCAGGCGCCGCAGGAAGTCGTTGAGCTGAAGCGCCATGGCTTGCTCGCTGACGCGCGCATGTTCGCCCAGCAAGCCGTCGACGCGGGCTGTCAGCTCGGCCGGCTGGATATGGCGCGGCATGCCGCACAGCAGGCTGGCCGCCGCTTCCGGCAGCAAGGCCAGGTCGTGCCGGCCCTGCTGCATGAAAGCGTGCAGCCATTCGGTCGCCAGTTGCCAGCGGGTACGCCAGCCGAGCGTGGTGTTCAGCCATGGCAGCGCGATGGCGTGCCGTTCCAGGTGCTGCTGCAAGCCGTGCGCCAGCTCGGCGCCGGCGCGGCTGGCGACCCATTCGTGCGGCGCCGCGTGATGTGCGTCGGCGGCGTGGGAACCGAGTTCGGCCAGCAGGTAGGCGGCGCTCTGGTCGAGCAGGCTGTCGACGGTTTCGGTGGCGCCATCGAGCCACGGGTCGATATCGAGCCTATGCTGCGACAGGAAATCACGCAGGTCGTTGCCGAACTGGGCCGCGACTTGCTTGCCCATGCGTTCGCTGCCGAACTGGCTGCGCATCAGTTCAGCCTGTTGGGCCTGCTGCCGGGCGGCCTGGGCCGTGGCTTGGAGATCTGGCGTGCCTTCCAGATGCTGCCAGTAGATCAGGGCGACGGCGCGCGCCAGCGGGCTGTAGCGCAGCAGTTTGGCGTCTTCCAGCATCGGCAGCAACTGGCGCAGGATCAGGCTGGCGTCGTGGTCGTGGATGCCTTTCTGGTAGCCCTCGTGGAAGCGCGGCGCGGCGAAGCGGCGCACGGCCTCTTCCAGCGCGGGTTCCGCCGGGTCGCGCGCGCCCTGCACCAGGGCGGTCCAGTCCATGCCCGCGTTGCCTTGTTGCGCCGACAGCACAAATTGCCAGGCCAGGTATTCGGCCCGGTACACCTGCGCGCTTTCGGAAACCGTCTCGAAACCCCAGTACGCTTGCAGTGCATCGAGGCGGGCGTCGGCCAGCGGCGCAAAGTAATCGGTGCCGGCCAGATGGTAGGCCGGGTGGCCTTCGCGCGTGACCAGGGCCAGGTCGAGCGCCTGTTGGTTGACGGTGAACGCGTGCTTGCCGAGGCGGATGGTGTTGCCGGTGACTAGTTCGTTGCGGTCGCGCAGGGATCGCTGGCCCTGCTCGCGCAGCGCTTTCAACTGCCCGGCCAAATCGTCGGCGCCGACCGCGCCGCCCAGCTTGCGCAAGTCGGCAATGCTGCTGCGCAGCTTGCCCAGCAAGGCGTCGGAGGCGAAATAGGCTTCCAGCTGGGCCGCGTCGTTCAGTTGCGCCAGGCGCTTTGGCACGCCGGCCAGGATGCGCCGCGCCGCTTCGACAATGGCTTGCAGGCGGCGGCCGCGCTGGTCCAGCAGGGCCTGCTTGCGGCCCTCAAACGCTTCGTACACGGATTCGCGCTTGTGGCCAATTTCGGCCAAATAATCTTCTTGCTCGGCGAAACGGGCTTCCAGGTCTTCCAGCTGGGCCAGCAGGCGGGTCAGCAGTTCGTCGCAGCGCTCGGGCGAGTCGCTTTGCTCGAGCGCGCTTTCGACCGACTGGCCGAACAGCTGGAACTGGGCGGCGAATTCGGCCGCCGATTCGCCCTGCGAAAGCTGCTTGCGCCGCTGGCGCGCCTGGGCGCGCAGCTTGTTGACGTCGGCATAAATGGTCGAGATGGTGTTGAGGATGCGCGTGCGCAAGGTAGCGTCGCCCACCGCCAGGGTGCCCAGCAGTTCGGTCAGGCCGTCCAGGCGCGCGGCGTTCTGGTCGAGCGTGTCGTTGAGCGGGACCAGCTCGGCCGTGGTGTGCATCTCCGGCAGCTGGGCGCGCTGTTTGGCCAGTTCTTCGGTGAAGCGGACAAAGGCGTCGTCGCGTGCCAGGAAGGTGATGGTGTTGCCCGATACGCGCGCTTCTTCGGCCGCCAGTTCGGCGTCGAGCGCGTCGAGCTGCGCCACGTCCATGTAGCGCTGTTCCTTGAGGCTGGCCAGGCGCCCGCGCGCCAGCCGGATCGCGTTGAGGGCGTCGATGAAGTCGGCGGGCGACTGCCACAGGCGGCTGGCGGTGTCAGTGAGCAACTGGCGCTGCGCCAGCGCGGCCTGGGCCAGGGTGGCGGCGGCGTCGCGCCGCACGGCGGCGGCCTTGTCGAATTCGTCGAGGGTGGCGCCGGCCACGGTAATCATGGCGTGCACTTCGCTGCCGGCGTCATGCGCTTCTGGCGTGCCCAGCCAGTGGAAGGCGTCGGCGATGCGGCGGCACTGGCGCAGCAGGGCTTCGAACACGAAGCGGCCAGGCAGCTGGTCGCGCGGAGCGTCGGCCTGCTCGCGTACTGCGCGCGCCACTGACAACAACTCGGACAGGCCGCGCACCAGCTCGCGGTTACCGATCTTGCCCAGGTAGCTCTGGCGCGGCGCTTGCAGCGCGGCATGGTCGTCGCTCACGAACGCGGTCTGCCACAGCTGCATGGCGTGATTGCGGGTCGGTTCCTCGCTTTCGGCGGAAAACAGCAGCATGGCGCCGTCGGCATAATGCGCGTAGCCGTGCGCGATGAGCGGCTGGGCCAGGGTCTTGCTGATCATATTATAGGTAAGCAGCACGTACACGCCCTGCTCCACCCCGTAAAACACGTACAGCACGTCCTCGCCGTTGGGCGAAATTACGCGCCGCTTGAATTGCAGGCCCTGCGGCATGTCGGCGAAGATCTTGGCCTCGCCGCTTTGCAGGATATAGCCTTCGGGGAACACGATGCCATGGTCTTCGGGCAACTGCACGCAGGACGCGCCAATGGCGTCGACCCGGGTCACCTGCGCCGTGCGGCGGTTGAAGACCAGGTAGCGGAATACCGACTCGCGGTAGGGCTTGATGCGCAGCAGGATCAGCTCGCCCACGGCGGCGTAGGCGATGTCGCCATCGTTGAGCGACTGGTTGCGGTCCTCGACCGGCTCGGCGTAGATCCCGAGGCCCGTTTCGGTATTGTTTTCGATCTTGACCGTCAGGTCGCCGCCCACCGTTTCCACGAACAGGGTGTCGAGAATGTTGATATGCGGATGCTTGCCCAGCACGTGCTGCTCGCGCGTGGTCTGGATCCACTCGAAATCGTGGGTCGGCGGCAGCGCTATGTCGCGCTCGCCCCGGTTGTCGATGTAGGTGGCTTGCCCATCGGCTTCCAGTTGCCAGCGGAACACCCGCACATCGCTGATGCGTTCGCCGATCTTGAAGGCGGCCAGCAACTTGCCCTGGTGAATCCGCAGCTGGACCAGCTGGGCGTTCTTGTAATAGCTGTACAGCTCGCGAAATTCCGCCAGGAAGCGCGGCTGGTCGAGAAAGGTGTTCTCCAGCGCGAGCGGTTCGAGCTCGGCCTCGTCGCCTTCGGCGCGCAGGCGGTACAGGGCGAACACGTCCGCGACCTGGGTTTCCTGGCGCAAGCCCATGAAGACTTTGTAGCCGAACAGCAGCACGTCGCCGACCAGGACCAGATCGCGCGCCACGCAGTTGTTCTCGGTGCGGGCGCGGGTGCGCGCACGCAGCAGCATTTCCTGGCGTCCGAATTCGGCCAGGCGCGATGCGTTGAGCAAGGCCGCCTTCGCTTGCAGGGCTTTTCCGTGCTCGCCCAGACGCGCGCGCAGCAGGTCGAAACTGCTCGATTCGAGCGCATTCTCGGAAGGATTGCCGGAGTCGGCCGGCGCCGGTGCTGCGTGTGCGTCGCTCATGGACTCAATCCGCCTTGGTATTAAGAAATGCAATCATGGTAAGCCGGGAGGCGGGCCGGGCCCGCTCCCGTCCCGAGGCGTGGCTTACTCGGCGCGCGGTGCTTCCAGCGCCGGTTTGAAGGTCGCCAGCAAGCTTTTCAGCGCTTGCTGCTGCTGCGCCGTGCCGTCGCTGCTGATCCTGGCCAGCAGGGCCGACACGGTCAGGTTCTGCAATTCGCCCGACGAGCTGCCCAGCGCGCCGATCAGGCCGCGGATGTCGCCCACCATGTCGCGCTCGCCGCTCAGATGATCCTTCAGGCCCACTTGCAGGGTGCGGCTCTTCTCGACGGTGGCGTCGATGCCCTTGCCGATCGAGAGCGCCTTGACGAAGCGGTCGAAGTAATCGCCTTCGCCGCCGACGATGTCGATGCGCGCATTTTGCATCGCCTTGCCCAGCACTTCGGCCTGGTCCTTGGCGATCAGGGTTTGCGCGTCGATGCCCTTGTTAATCTGCTGGTTGGTAATTTCGAGCTGCATGCGGAACTCTTCGTGCGCCCGGGTTTCTTCGCTCATGGCCGACATGGCTTCGAATTTCAGGGCCAGGCCCTTCGATTCGGCCTCGAAACGCGCCTGGATGACCTGCGCCTCGGCATCGCCATGGGTGGCGGTGGCGGCGGCGTCCGCGGTCTTCACGGCCGCTTGCGCCAGGCCCATCTGCTCGACACCCGCCGCTTCGGCGTGCATGCGCAGGCGCGTCGATTCGGCTTCGGCCGTGCCCTGCTTGAGGATCGCTTCGGACGAGGCGATCATCACCTTGGCGCTGGCCAGGCCCGGTGCGGCCAGTTCGGCTTCCTTACCCTCGGCTTCGCGCTTTTGCGCTTCGGCGTGGCGTTCGGCCACTTTCAGGGCGGCGTCGGCGGCGGTCAGGTCTTGCACGGCGCGGTGCTTGGCCGAGCGCTCCGACGCTTCGGCGGCCTTGACCGTCATGACCAGTTTCTCCTCGGCGGCCGCTTCGGCCGAAATGATGACCGACTTTTTCAGACGGTCGGCTTCGGCGATCGCGCGCACATCCTTGATCGCTTCTTCCTGCTCGGCCACGGTGCGTTCGACCACGATGCGCTCGCGGATGACGTCGGCAATCGCCTTCTTCTGGATTTCGATGGCCTTTTCTTTTTCGATGGTTTGCAGCGCGACTTCCTTCTCGCGGTCGACCACTTCGAGCTGGCGCGCGCGGGTGACGCGTTCTTCTTCGATCGCCACGGCGCGCTTGCGGTTGTTTTCAGCCACTTCCTTCTCGCGGGTGGTGTTTTCCTGCTGCACCATCACCGTCTGTTCGGATTGCAGGCGCGCCATTTCGGACTTGGTGAATTCTTCCGACTGGATTTTCTGCGTTTCAGCCTGTTCGCGCGCCCGCACCGAGCTCACTTCGCGCCCCTGGCGCGATTCGGCGTCGGCCTGCTGGCGTTCCAGTTCCAGGATCGCCTCGCGGGTTTCCACGTTTTTCTTCTTGATGCGCATCTCTTCATCACGCTTGAGTTCGTTCGTGCGGATGTTTTCGATGGCGGTCAGCTCGGTGATCTTCTTGATACCCTGGGCGTCGAGAATGTTATGGCCGTCGAGCTTGTCGAGCGGGGTTTGCTCGATGTAGTCGATGGCGGCGTCTTCCAGCACGTAACCGGACAGGTCGTCGCCGATCTGGCGGATGATGTCGTCGCGAAAACGGTCGCGCGCCTGGTACAGCTCGACGAAGTCCATCGCCTTGCCGACCGTTTTGAGGGCTTCGGCGAACTTGGCGGCGAACAGGTTTTCCAGGGTTTGCTGGTTCGATGCGCGCATGCAACCGACCGCCTGGGCCACTTTCAGCACATCCTGGGTGGTTTTATTCACGCGCAGGAAGAACGTCACTTTGATGTCGGCGCGGATGTTATCCTGGCAAATCAAGCCGTCCTTGCCGTGGCGATTGATTTCAATCGTCTTCAGCGAAATTTCCATCATCTCTTTTTTGTGGATGATCGGGTAAACCATGCCGCCGGTGAAGGTGACTTCGGGCTCGGCGCGCAGCGTGTTGATGATCATGACGTGGCCCTGCTCGACCTTGTAGTAAAACTTGGAGAACAGCGCAAAACAGCCCAGAACGATGACGGTGATGATACCGATCGAGAGCAACAGAATGTCCATGATTTCTTTCAGGTTCTAATAGTTAGTCGTTAAAAAACGGCGGGTGCTGCCTGTACTTCGTATTGCTGGTTGGCCGGGTCGTAGGCGATGATGATGGCTTTGCTGCCTTTGGCCAGCGCGTTCGGCACGGCCGCCCAGACCCGGATATTGATGCTCACGCCGTGGGCCTCGACGTCGGCGCGCCCGAAACCCTGGTCCACGCTCTGGGTGGTGATGCGGCAGTCCTGGCCGACCAGGCTTTCGTTGGTGCGCGCGGCGTGCTTGACGAACAGAGCGCGCATGGGTTGCAGGACGCGCGCGGCAACCGGAATCGACAAGCCGCCGGAAAACACCAGCACGGCGCAGCCGGCCAGGGTGCGCAGCGTGTCCGTCGGCACCCAGTCCAGCACGTACTGGTGCAGCAAGGCGGTCGAGAGCCAGGTGCAGAACACCAGCACGCTGGCCGCCACCGACAGCGGCACCCCGCCAAGGCCGAGCGCGACCAGGTAGCCAGCCAGGGTGTGCAGGTCGGGCAAGTCGTGCAGGTCGTGCAGGTCGTGCGCGCCGTGGCCGTGGCCGACGTCGGTGTGCAGGTGCAGCGTATCGCCCACGTCGACCAGGCCGATAATCGACATCAGCCAGTACACCAGCAGCACGGCCAAAAAAACGGTGGGGACTGCGGTCGGAAAAGTGCTCAAAAGCTGCCAGAGGGTCATGCCGGGCGTTCCTTCTTGTCGAGGTTATTCATGCGGATGAGGGTGGGTCGCCGTCAGGCGCCTGTTGTTGCCTGGCGAAGTCGATCAGGGCGTCGTGCAGCGATTCCTTGATCTTGCGCTTGTCGTCCACCGCCAGGCCGAAGCGCCGGGCCAGGATGTCGTAATCGGCGTCGCTGAGCGAGACGGTCAGGCGCGGGCGCACCGGTTTGCTGGTGCGCGGCAAGCCGAGAATGGCACGGATCTGGTCCGACGGCGAGAGCTGGTTCTTGAACGCGGCGTAACGCACCGCGTCGATCACCTGTTTTTCAACGTCGAACGCCACCTGGAGCGAGCGCAAGGCGGCGTCCGATCCGGTCCAGCGCGGGGAACTGCGTACCATTCGCCCTCTCCTTTACAGCGGCTTGTCGGCGCTGGCGTTGGCGTTGGCCGCGAGCGCGGCGCGCTGTTGCAGGCGCTCCATTACCTCGGCCTTGCGCTTGGGTGTGTCGCCAATGCCGGCCGCGGCCAGCTTGCGTTCGAGCGCCTTGTCGCTGAATTCGCCGTCGAGGGCATCGGCCGCCTGCATGCGGTCGGCGGTATCCTGGTGGCGCTGCTTGATGCGTTCGAGCGATTCTTTCGCGCTCATCAGCTTCGAGCCGCTGTTGCCCATACTGCTGGAAATGGTGGCCGTGGCGCGGTACACGCTCTCGGTGGTCTTGGCCATCGCCAGTTCGCGCTCGTGGTCGCGCAGCACCGCTTCGGCGCCGCGGATCAGGTCTTTCAGGCGCGCGATGTGGCCGGCCAGCTCGTCGCGCACGGCGGTTTGCGCGACCAGCGCGGTTTCAATATCGGCCACCTTGCCGGCCACTTCCTCGGCCAGCGTGGACTGGTTTTTTTGCAGCGCTTCCAGGGCCAGCGCTTCGTAGCGACCGATCTCGCGTTGCAGGCGCTCGATTTCGCGGGTGGCCTGCATTTCCTTGGCCATGACCGCAGTCAGGTCCTGGCGCGCGGTGGCGACATGGGCCCTGGCTTCGACGATCTCCTGCTCGTAGATGCGGTTGGCGTTGTTGTCGACGATGCTCTGGCCGATCGAATGCACGTCGCCGCGCAGCATGGTGAGGATTTTTGAAAAGACAGCCATGATGGACTCCTTACTTTAAGAACTCAGAAAATACGTCGAGGGCTTCAAACGCGTTGTCGGCGACCATCGCCACATCGGTTGCAATGCTGTCGGCGCTGGCGTCGTGCGCCAGCGAACCGAAAATGACGTAGTGCTCGCCGACCCGGCCGAAGTTCGACAGCGGAATGGCCATGTTCAGGTCCATCATCGCTTCGAGCATTTCGTAGCGGCGCTCGGGGCGGATTTCTGCTTCGGTCCACAGGTAGCAGATGCACAGCACCTGGCTGGGCGTGGCGGTGACGAACACCGGCAACTCTTCCAGCCCTTCGATACTCATGCGCATGACGGGTACGCCATCGGCGGCGGTGGGCGGCAGCAGCTTGCTGGTGACGCCGATCGAGCCGGGTCTGCGCAGCAGGGCATGCTCAATTTCAAGCATCTGTTTCATTGCCATTTCCATCGTTTTGCTCCTTGCACGGTGCGTACTTCAATCGTCCCCTGAT
The DNA here is from genome assembly GCF_011682045.1 of Massilia aquatica. Lineage (GTDB taxonomy): Bacteria > Pseudomonadota > Gammaproteobacteria > Burkholderiales > Burkholderiaceae_D > Telluria_A > Telluria_A aquatica. Next base: position 41,956 of record NZ_VVIW01000028.1, read on the forward strand.
GGGCTGCCAGACATATTATGTCACGAGTATAAATACATGACATAAAATGTCAAGTGTTGGCATAGCATACACGGAATTGCCGACGTGCATGGAGGGAAATGGGAGGATTGGCGGGCGCGGCGCGTGCCGTCGCCTAATCGGTATCGGGTGAGATCGACGCGACAATGGCGGCAAACTGATACGCGATCAGTTCGCGCAGCGTCATGCCGGGAAACGTATCGTGCGGTTCGCTGTAGATGGCGATGTTGCCGAGAGTGTGGGCGTGCCGCTGTGCGGCATCGAGCGCAAGATCGCCGGGCGGGAGCACGTCGCACAGCGTTTCGATTTTCCAGCTGTTGTAATCGAGTTCGTCCTGGTCGAAACGCAGGTTGCCGAACATGCCGTTGCGGTCGAAATACCAGTAATCGTGCACGTCATCGTTGATATAGCGGCAGCCGAAGGCAATATAGTTCTCGTTGACCAGCTTGACCGTCTCCTCGTCCAGAATGTCGTCGAGATCGGATCGCCCGCCCCAGTGGGCATGGATAAAATCGACCAGTCCCTGCCCGGCATGGCTGCCGTACCGTCGGTCGCCGGCAGTGCGCAACTGTTCCAGCACTGCGCCGACGCCATCGAGCGCGATGGTTTGCCCGTAGCTATCGTCGTAATGCACATGCCTGAACGCGCCGCACTCCTGGTACAGCGCCCGCAATTGGTCCGGAATGCGGATGTTCAACAGCGTTTCTAGTGCCGCGATGTCTTGCGCCGTAGCGGGTGCGGCGAAAGCGAGGTCGAAACGCTCGGGGTATTCGGTGTCGGCGGCAACCGCGCGGGCGTTGAGGGCGATGATTGTATCGCGTGAAATCATGGATGGATTATCGGTTCGGGAAACTGATTGTAGACGATCGCAGTGGCGGCACTCCGTCCGGCCCTTGCATAAAATGTGCAAGTGCAATATATTGAAGCCATGAACCCGCACACCTCCCCTCTCCATCGCACCAGCCCGGCACTCCACGCCGACGCCGGCCTGCGTGCGGGCGCAGGTGTTGCACGAATTATCCGAGCGGCTGCATGCGTCGCTCGCTTTCGTGTGTCAGTCGTCGGATAAATTTCAAGCGAGCACTTGGCGGCAATTCGCGAAGCGTTCCGCACAAGTCTCATCCAGCTTTGCTCCCGACTTTTTCGGAGCATTCCATGACTACCTCGTTTTCCCCATCGCATGACCACGCTACCGTCACGCCCGCCGTACCCACCGCCGCTCCCAAATACGCACTGCGCCTGAAGCAGCCGGCCTTCTGGAACACCCCCAATCCCGCGATGGAAGAGCGCCTGCTGGCGCACTGGCGCGCCACCGGCCAGCGCCAGCAACTGGGCGCCGAACGCCAGGGCCAGCCGCGCTACTGGCTGCTCGACGGCCCGCCCTACGCCAACGGTAAGGCCCACTTCGGCCACCTGCTCAACAAAACCCTCAAGGACGTCCATGTGCGCTACGCCAGCGCGTGCGGCCACGCGGTGACCTGGCGCGCAGGCTGGGATTGCCACGGACTGCCGCTCGAACTGGCGGTCGAAAAACGCCACGGCGCGCAAGCCAAGCAGGACCCGCTGCGCTTCATGCGCCAGTGCCGCGACGAAGCGACCCACTGGAAGGATCTGCAGGCGGCCGCCATGTCGCGCCTGGGCTTGACGGCCGAGATGGACCAGCCCTGGCTGACCATGGATCCCGCGCGCGAGGCGCAATCGCTGTCGCTGCTGCTCGAGATGTGGGAGGCCGGCCTGCTGGTGGAGCGGCACTCGCCGGTGCACTGGTGCCCGGCATGCCGCAGCGCGCTGGCCGCCAGCGAACTGGAAAAGACTAGCAAGGAGCGCCTGGAGACGTTTTTCAGCGTGCCCTTCGACCCGGGGTCGTGCGAGGCGATGGCGCGGCGCGCATGCGAGAACGGCGCCGCCTGGCCGGACGGCCCGCTGCATCTGCTGTCGTGGACCACGACCCCGTGGACCCTGTGGGCCAATGCCGGCTTCGGCCACCCGCAGGCGGGCGCCTTGAGCGTCGCCACGCTCGCCAGCGGTGTGCGGGTGGCGCTCGCCGTGCAGGCACGCGAGCGCTTGCTGCGCGATTATCCGGCGATGTTCCGCCATGCCGGCCATGAATTCGACGGCGCGCTGGACTTCGCCGAACTAGGAAGCCTGGCGCTCGCCGCCGTCAGCCCGCTCACCGGGCTTGCCGCGCCCTTGCTGGCGGCGGCGTTTGCCAGCGAAAGCGAGGGCTCGGGCTTCGTGCACCTGGCGCCCGCCTTCGGACCGGACGACTTTGCCCTGCACGAAACCGATGGCGTGCGTCTCGACTGCCATGTGGGCAAGGATGGCCGTCTGCTGGACGTCGGCCAGGTCCCGATGCCGGCCGCGCTGCAAGGCGCCACGCTGGAGGTAGCGTCGCAGGCGTCGTACGACTTGCTGGCCGAGGCCGGGCGGCTGGTCCACATGGAGCGCAAGACGGTCGAAACGAACATGTGCTGGCGCCACAAGAAGGCGGTGTTTTACCGCGCCAGCGGGCAATGGGCGCTCGACCTGCACAAAGGTTTCGACGGCTGCCCTGAGGGCCTGGCGCAACGGGCGCTGGCCGCAGTCGATGCCACCGTGTTCCTGCCGGACGAGAAAGCCCGTGCGCCGCTAACCCTGATGATGTCCATGCGCCGCTTCTGGACCCTGTCGCGCGACCGCCTGTGGGGCGTGCCGCTGCCGTTCTTTCGCCATGCGGCGAGCGGCGAGCTGCATCCCGACACGGCTGCCATGTGGCGCGAGCTGGTCGAGCGCGTGCGGACCGATGGCGTCGAGGCCTGGCAAACGTTCGAGACGCCGGCCGGCTACACCAGGAGCGCGCAGAGCGTCGATGTCTGGTTCGACGCCGGCGCCGCGTGGCACAGCGCGGCCGAAGATGGTGGCGGCCAGGCCGACATGGTGGTCGAGGGCCAGGACCAGACGCGCGGCTGGTTCTTGTCCTCGTTCCTGCTGCATGCCTTCAAAAGTCCCCTGCCGCCGTTCAAGAAGGTGATGACCCATCGCTTCGTGGTCGACGAACAAGGCATGAAATTTTCCAAGGAAAAGGGCACGGCGCCGGACAGCGCGGCGTTGTTCGCCAAGTCGGGCGCCGATGTGTTCCGCCTGTGGGTGTGCAGCCAGGATGTGGGCGACGAGATGAAATGGTCCGGCACCTCGCTCAAACAGGCGACCCAGGATGCCAAGGACTGGCGCAGCTTCCTGCGTTTTCATCTGGCGAACATGGAAGACCAGGCCGATGCCCCGCGCCCGGTCGCGTTGCGCGCGCTCGACCGCCTGGCGCTGCGCAAACTGCATGAGGCGCGCACCCAGTGGCATGCGGGCATGGAAAACGGACGCTTTTACCAGGCGATGACCACCCTGGCGCAGTTCCGCCAGTGGGCCAGTTCGGAGTGGTTCGAGCTGTCCAAGCGCACCTTGTATTGCGCAAAAAGCGGCAGCGCCGATCTGGTGAGCGTGCAATGGGCGCTGCGCGAATCGTTTTTGCTGTGTGCCCAGATGCTGGCGACGGTGATGCCGTTCGCCTGCGAAGAGGCGTACCTGGCATGGCCCGGCCATCCGCGCGCGTCGCTGTTCCTGCACGCGCTGGCCAGTCAGGACACACTGCCCGATATGGAACCGGCGCTGCGCCAGCTTGATTCGATGCTGGCCTGGCGCCGCTCGCTGCAACCTCTGGTCGAACGGGCGCGTGCCCTGGTCGACAAGGGCACGCCGGTGTGCCTGGCGTTCGGGGGAAACCATGATGCGCATGGGGAGGACGAACTGCGCGCCCTCTTCCCCGGGGTTTTCGTGCTGCCGGATGACCATGCGAGTGCGCTTGAATCGTGGGAGACCGGTGCGGCCGGCGACGCGCTGCCGGTCCGTGCCGGCAAGCCGACCGTTCGCCCGCACCGGTGCGATCGCTGCCGCGATTATGTGAGACTGGCGCTGGACGATCATGGCCTGTGCCACCAGTGCGCGGCGGAGGTGGGGCACGATGTGACGCACTAAGCAAGCGCGAGTTGCGCGCCGCTGGCTAAGAAAGTGTACGACCATCCCAACGTCATTACGCTGGACCGGCTGCCACGCTTCTCAAATCAGTGCATGTCGGTGGCGTCGAGGAAGGCCTTGACCATCGCTTCGAGGCCGACGCGGTCTTCTTCGGTAAAGCGGTTCAACAGCGGGCTGTCGATGTCGAACACACCGTACAACTGGCCGTCCTTGATCAGCGGGATGACGATTTCGGCGTTCGAGGCGCTGTCGCAGGCGATGTGGCCGTCGAACGAATGCACGTCGGCCACCACGATGGTGCGGCGCTCCTGTGCGGAGGTGCCGCACACGCCACGGCCCAATGGAATGCGCGCGCATGCCACCTTGCCCTGGAACGGGCCGACCAGCAATTCCTGGGCGTCGCCCTTTTTGCCGGGACGGAGCAGGTAGAAGCCGGCCCAGTTCAGGTCCGCAATGGCGGAATACACCAGGGCGGAAAATTGCGAGGCGTTCGCGGTCAGATCGCGCTCGCCTTCCAGGATGCTGCTGACCTGGCGCGCGAGAAGAGGATAGTCACCTGTGTTGTTTTCGATGTTGTGCATACGGCTGGCTGATTGTCTGGTTGTTGAAAAACCGCGAGCGTGCGCGGGCAGCGCATTGTAGCGCGTTGTGGCGCCTTGCTAATCCTGCGCTACTCCTGCGGACTCGCCACCACCGCCTCGCCGATGGCATAAAAATGGCCGCCGGCGACGTGGTGAAGGCTGCGCAGGGCCGGGTCGGCGTCTTGGAAATGCCAGTGGCCGTCGCGGAACACCCGTGTATCGGCCCATGCGCCGCTCACTTCGCCGATGAACAGGTCGTAGGTGTTCTGGTTGTGCGCTTCCACAATCAGCGTGCAGGCCAGCCACGCGGAGCATCCCGCCACGAAGGGCAGCGCGCTGCCATCCATCCTGAATAACTCCACGCCGGCGTGCGCCAGCTTGGCCGGATCGTCGGCCAGACTGCTGCTGCCCACCCGGTTGGTCAACTGTACCTGCGCCACGGTGGGCACCTGGATGACGAATCGGCCGCTTTGCTCGACCAGTTGGCGCGTCCGGGTGTTCTTGTCGAGGACGACCGTCAGCTTGGGCGGCGCAAAGTCGAGCGCACAGGCCCATGCCGCGGCCATGACGTTGTCCACGCCGCCGTGATGCGCCGATACCAGGACGGTCGGGCCGTGGTTGATCAGGCGGTAAGCGTTTTTCAGGTCGACCGGTGCGATGAAGCTGTTCAATGAATCTCCTTGCGAATGGGTTGCGCGTGCATAGCCGGACATCATAGCCGCCTTTGCGGCAGGGTGCGCGCTGGCCCCGCGCTGCCTAAGATTCAATTTGGTACTAATCATGCAGTTTTTATGATTTCGTCCTGCAATTGAGAAAACGCTTGCGGATTCATTTTGAAACTAAGTACAATGCAAACATGTCAAGTCAATCAAACCACCCACAGGAGCCCAGCGTGAATGAGGTCATCTGCACCGTCGACACGGTACTGCTCACCCTTGGCGACGACGGCCTGTCGGTCGCCCTGCTCAAGCGCGAACGCGAGCCGTACAAAGGCGTGGCCGCCCTCCCCGGCGGCTACATCCATGCCGACAAGGACCCCGACGGCTACGGCGCCGCGCTGCGCGTGCTCAAGACCAAAACCGGCATCGACGTGCCGTATCTCGAACAACTGGGCGCGTTTACCGGCGCGGCGCGCGATCCGCGCGGCTGGTCGGTGTCGATGGCCTACTACGCGCTGGTGCCGCATGCCGTCATCAGCGCAGCAGGCCATCCGGGCGTGAAGCTGGTCGGCGTCGACCGCCTGCACACGCTGCCGTTCGACCACGGCGTGATCGTGGCGGCGGCCGTCGAACGGCTGCGCAGCAAAAGCCAGTATTCGTCGCTGCCGTGTTTTCTGGTCGGTGAACTGTTCACGCTCCCGCAACTGCAACGCGTGTACGAAGCGCTGATGGGCGAAGCGCTGAACAAGGTGAGTTTTCGCCGCAAGATGGCCGAACTCGATGTCCTCGAAGCGGCCGAAGGACAGATGGATGCGTCGAGCCCCAGCCGCCCGGCGCAGTTGTACCGGCTGCGTCCCGAGTTTCGCGACCGTCTGGGCCTGCTCAAGCGCGGTCTGTAAGCAATCAACCAAGGAGAATACGATCATGGCCATTATCGACAGAGTGAAGTGGGACGGCAGCCCGAGCCAGCTCGCATGGAAGTACCCGTCGCAAGAACTGTCGACCGGGACGCAGCTGATCGTCAACGAGTCGCAAGCCGCCTTCGTGGTGCGCGACGGCGTATATGAAGGACCTTTCGGGGCCGGCCGCCACACGCTCTCGACCAGCAACCTGCCCCTGCTGCGCAAGCTGGTGGGCCTGCCGTTCGGCGGCCAGTCGCCGTTTTCGGCCGAAGTATGGTTCGTCAACCTCGCTTCCACGCTCGATGTGCGCTGGGGGACACCCGATCCGATCCAGCTGCAGGATCCCAAATTCGGCATCATGGTGCCGGTGCGCGCCTTTGGCCAGTACGGCATCCGGATCGACGATCCCAAGCTGTTCCTGATGTCGCTGGTGGGCACGGCGCGCAGCATGGACGCGGCTACCCTGGCCGAGTACTTCCGTGCCATGAACACCACCCGCATCAAAACGGCGATTGCCGGCGCGGTTGGCGAAAGCGGCGTGTCGGTGCTGGAAATCTCTACCCGGCTCGATGCGCTGTCCATCACGCTCAAGGGCGTGCTGGCCGTCGAGATGGCGAAGTACGGCGTAGCGCTGACCGAGTTCAGCATCGAGTCGATCAACGTGCCGGAAACCGATCCGGCTGTGCAAACGCTCAAGGCGGCGCTGGCGCGGCGCGCAGAAATGAATATCGTCGGCTTCGACTACCAGCAGGAGCGCCGTTTCGACGTGCTGCAGACCGCCGCCGGCAACCAGGGCAGCGCAGGCACAGTGCTGGGCGCCGGCATGGGGCTGGCGATGGGCAGCGCCCTTGGCGCGAGCGTCGGCCAGATGACGGAAACCATTGCCCCCGCCGCGCATGGCGAGCGCCTGGCACTGCTGCGCGACCTGGCGGCGCTGCGCGAACAGAACATCCTGACCGACGCCGAATTCGACGCCGAGAAAAAACGCATCCTGGCTTGATCCCGACATGACCCCGCTCACCCTTCTTTGCCCCCAGTGCGGCAGCCCGCTCCCCCGGCAGGCGCTGTGGCGCATCGTCTCCTGCACCTACTGCGGGGCGGACGTGACGCATAGCGAAGACCTGGTGCGGGCCGCCGATTTTCATGCGGCGTATGTACGCTCGCGTGCCGGCGACGCGGCGGCCGATATTGCCTGCGGCGGGCAGCACTACCACAACGTCGCGCAGCTGGGCGCCGGCGGCAGCGCAAGCGTGTCGCTGGCCAACCGCAGCGGCGCCATGCCACGGCGCGTGGTGCTGAAAATCGCCCAAGCCGGCACGCCCGCAGGCCACCTGGCGCGTGAAAAAGCCATTCTCGACCAGTTGCAGGCCGACGACGTGCCCGGCGCGGCCTATTTTACCCAGCGCCTGCCGCAAGCGGTCGCCGTGGGCAGCAGCGCCAGCGCCGACGGCCGGCAGCGCGAGGTGCTGGTGCTGCGCCACCCCACGGGATTCTGGGGCAGCCTGGCCGACGTGCGGCTGGCCTACGGGCGCGCGATCGACCCGCGCCATGCGGTGTGGATGTGGCGCCGCGTGCTTGAAGTGCTGGCCTACGTTCACGCCAGCGGCTGGAGCCATGGCCGGCTCTCGCCCGAGCACCTGCTGGTGCATCCGGCCGACCACGGCGTGTTGATCATCGGCTGGTCCGGCGCGACCCGCAGGCATGATCGCACCGCGCAGGCGCGCGACCTGGTGCAGCTGGCCTGGGCCATGCGGGCGCTGTTGTCCGACCGGTTCGACCCTGCGGGCGAGCCGGTTTTGTCAACCTCCACGCCGGCCGCGCTGGTGCGCGTGCTGGAACGCGCCAGCCTGGACGCGGCATGGTGCGCATCGCTTGGCGCGGAAGGCATGCGCCAGGCCGTCGGCAGCGCGGCAAGGGACGCCTTTGGCGCTGCCAGATTCGTCGATTTCAGTCCCACCCCGACTAACTAAACCAATAAGGAACCATCATGGGTCAAGGTAATTACTCCCACGCTGCGCACGCAGCCCTGGTCGCCGACCGCGCGTCGGCATCCCGCACCGAAGTGTTCACCCAGCGCGGATGCCACGCGCTGATGAATCCCAACGGCCTGAAAATCCGCGAAGCGCGCGACAGCCTTGACCATCCCAACTCATTGGGCATCGTGTTCGCGCTCGACGTCACCGGCTCCATGGGCGACATTCCGCAAAGCCTGGCCACCAGGGAGCTGCCGACCTTCATGTCGCTTTTGGGCGCAGTCGGCGTCGCCGATCCGCAGCTGCTGTTCATGGCCATTGGCGACGCTACGTCCGACCGGGCGCCTTTGCAGGTCGGCCAGTTCGAGTCGACCGCTGAACTGATGGACCAGTGGCTCACGTGGAGCTACCTCGAAGGCGGCGGCGGTGGCAGCGGCGAAGAAAGCTACGAGCTGGCCTTCTATATGGTGGCGCAGCACACCGACATGGATTGCTGGGTCAAGCGGCGCAAGAAAGGCTATCTGTTCATCACCGGCGACGAGCTGCCTTACCCGGCGGTGTCGCGCCACCAGATCGGCAGCCTGGTGGGAGATACGCTCGATGAAGACGTGCCGATCGCCGAAGCGATTGCGGCGGCGGCCGAAACGTATCACGTGTTTTTCCTGATTCCCGACCTGGGCCGGCGCGGCCGCTGCGAAAAGCGCTGGCGCGAACTGCTGGGCGACCATGTGATCTGCATGGAGGAACCGGGCGACGCCTGCGCGGTGGCCGCCGCCATCGTCGGCCTGACCGAACGTGCCATTCCCGACATGGATGCGCTGGTGTCCACCTTGGGCGCCAACGCCATTGCGCCGCAGCGCGTGTCGGCCATCGTGCGCGCCCTGCGCCCGTATGCGGACCTGCTCGATCCGGACGCCGCCTCGCGCGTGCATGTGCCGGCGGCAGGCACGCCGGCAACGCCGTCGGCGTGGTGGAAGCGCATGTTCGCGTAAGGATGGCCATGTCTTCGACCCGTCTGGTGTCCCTGCTGGGACTTGGCTTTGGCGACTGCGGCAAGGGCCTGTTTACCGATTACCTGTGCCGCCAATGGGGTGCGCATACAGTGGTGCGCTTCAATGGCGGCGCCCAGGCCGGCCACAATGTGGTGCTGCCCGACGGGCGGCATCACACCTTTGCGCAGTTCGGCGCCGGCAGTTTTGTAGCGGGCACGGTCACCCTGCTTGCGTTTCCGGTGATCGTGCATCCGACCGCGCTGCTGGTGGAAGACGCGTACCTGCGCCGCGCAGGCGTGGACGATGCCCTGCGGCGCATCCTGATCGACGGGCGCTGCCGGGTCACCACGCCGTTTCATCAGGCGGCGGGACGCATGCGCGAATTGCAGCGCGGGGCGCAGGCGCACGGCAGTTGCGGCGTGGGCGTGGGCGAGACGGCTGGCCACGGCATCGATCACCCCGACCAGATTGTCCATTATGCGGACCTGGTGCAGCCGGCGGTGGCGCTGGCGAAACTGGAGCTGATGCGGCGCACCTTGCGCGCTGGCTTCAGCGAACGTTGCGCGGAGCCGGCCAACCAGGACGCTTACGGCGCTGAACTGGCGGTACTGGACGACGCCGGCATGGCATCGCGCTGGCTGGACCAGGTGGCGCAGTTGACGCGCCAGGTGCCGCCGGCCTCGCGTGCGCAGGTGTCGGAGCGGCTGCACCTGCCCGGGTACGTGCTGTTCGAAGGTGCGCAGGGCGTGCTGCTCGATGAGTGGCGCGGTTTTCACCCGCATACGACGTGGAGCAGCATTCACCCGGCGTCGGTGCAGGCAGTGGCGGCCGACGCGGGTCAGCATGCGCGGATCGAACACCTGGGCATCCTGCGCGCGTACATGACGCGCCATGGGAACGGCCCGCTGCCGACGCACGATGCGCGCCTGGATCACCTGCCCGAACCGCACAATGGGTCGGACGGCTGGCAAGGGCGCTTCCGGCGCGGGCATCCGGACGCTCTATTGCTGCGCTACGCGCTGCAAGCTGCGGGGCCGCTCGACGGCCTGCTGGTGAGCCACCTCGATGTGTTCCGGCGTGCGTCCAGCCTGCGCTGGTGCACCGGCTACGAGGCCGATGACGCGGCTGACGGCTTGTGCACGCGCGACCCGGTGTCGGGGCGGATCGACGCCATCCTGCCCGGCGCGGCGCACGATCTGGCGCACCAGGAGCGGCTGGGACACTTGCTGGCGCGCGCCACGCCGCACTATGCGGGCGAGCCGGTGGCCGACGCCGCCGCCTTCGTGGCGCAACTGGAAGCGCTGGCCGGCTTGCCGGTTTTGTTCGGATCGCACGGGCCGACGCACAAGCATGTTGTCGAGCAGTGAACCGCACGCTCTGGTTCAGTCAACGATGTGCCATTCGGCCTGTTCCAGTTGACAGAGAGTTGCGAGGGTGTTTTGCTGTAGTGACCGCAGGCGCTCGTCCGCAAGCCGGCCTTCAACCATCGCGCTGACAAAAAACCGGTCTTCCATGAAGCGTACCAAGATACCGTCGATCTCGACCCGGTAGACATTGTAACTGCGCTTGTCCTCACAGGCCAGCATCGCCGGATCGATGCAATACAGTGTCGCCAGGGCGTCAAAATCGGTGTGGAAATCGGTCGGCGAAAAAACATCGGGCGAATAGTCCAATAGTTCAATCGCGCCGTCCGGAGCGACAATCGTGACGCTTCCCATTCGGCGTCCCTCTTTTTACCAGCCATACTGTCCTCATCCATTCAAAGCCACAGAGGCACGGCGACATCATAAACGACAGGTACCGATCCTGAAAACGTTGCCAAAAACGTACGCGGTGTTATAAAAATGGATTCATTTATTGAAATCAAGTTAATTTGCTTGTATTGTTGAAAACACAAACCCGTGGTTTGGGCTGAACCTTCAAGCAAAGGCGCCACCTTGGCTACCAATCTACCCGAAGTGAGGCCGGCGATGTTTGCCGTTCCAATGATGCGGCTGTGGAGAAGTTTGAAAAGCTGGCGACAGTTCTCGGTCGGGCCGGTCTCGCTCTTCTACCGTTTTGGCCGCCGGGTACCGGTCTCGAACAACCGCCGCCGCCAGCAGCAGCGCGTCAAGCTCGATTGCGCCACTCCCGTCGCGGCGCCGGACAGCGCACTGTCGCCGCGCAGCGCTTACGAAAGCGAACGCGATGCATCGACCGAAACGGCCCTGATCGTCGGCGTCGGCCCCGGCTACGGCTTCGAACTGGCGCGCCGCTTCGCCGCCTCGGGCATGCGGGTGGCGCTGGCCTCGCGCAACGCCGAGCGGCTAGACGAACTGGTGGAAGAACTCGGCGCCGGCGGTGGACAGGTCAACGCCTACGGCTGCGACGCCACCGACGAACGTTCGGTGGCCGCCTTGCTGGCCACTGTCACCGAGGAACTGGGCGCGCCGCACCTGGTGGTGTATGCGGTGCAGGGATTTTGCCCGGGCACGGTGCTCGATACCGAAGTGCCGGCCTTCGAAGAGAGCTGGCGCCAGAACTGCCTGGGTGGGTTCATCGTAGCGCGGGCGGCGGCGCGCATGATGGTGCCCCTGGCGCGCGGCAGCATCATTCTCACCGGGTCGACGTCGTCGCTGATCGGGCGTGAAGACCATCTGAACCTGGCGGTTGGCAAATTCGGTCTGCGCGCGCTGGCGCAGGTGCTGGCGCGGGAAGTGTGGCCGTCGGGCATTCATGTTGCGCACGTGGTGATCGATGCGGACGTCAAGGATTCGGATGTGTTCGAGGCCGGCTACACCCAGGCGGAACCGCGCCATCTGGCCGACGCGGTGTTCGGCCTGCATCGACAGCCGCGCAGCGCCTGGACCAGCGAAATGGATTTCCGGCCCTGGAACGAAAAGTTCTGGCAGCACTGCTGACTCAGCCGGGCAAGGCGCTGCAACTGCTGCGCCCGGGCTGGTGCGCCGGGCCGACCGTCCAGTAAGTCGGGTAGGCTTTCCAGGCGGCCCCCTGGCGCGCCGGCTTGCCGTTGACGAAGAGGTTTTTTACGTCGTTCAGCAGCGGCAAGGTCGATGCGACGTAGGTGTGGGCCGGAAAATCTTCGGGAATAAAGGAGACGATACTGTCGATATCCTTGATCTCGGCCTGCGGCTTGTTGCCGCAGCCGACGCGCGGGTAAAAATGCACATCCTGCGATAGCTGCATGGCAAAGTCGAACGGGGACAGATAGACCGTGGTGCGTTCGGCGACTTTCAGGTAGTTCTGGCCGTAGTGCATGAAGACATCCCGGTCCACGTCCGGCGCGGCCAGGATGATCTGGCCGAACGGTTTCTTTTCGCCGGGGAGCACCTGCATGCGCGAGATCACGCGCAGCAACGGGCGATTGCCCATGCTGTGCGCAATGATATGCACCTTTCTGCCGCCCGCCGCAGCGCGCACGGTTTTCAAGAACGCTTCGAGATGGATTTCGCTGGCGTCGGCAGTGGCTTCGTCGTGCGTATATTTACGGTAGTTCTTGTTTGCGGCCCACGAGAAAAACATCATGTTATTCGGTGCGACATTCAAATCGAAACCGAGTTGCGCGGCCCTGAGCGCGGCGTCTTCGAATGAATTGTTATAGCCATGGATGAACACCAGCAGGTAGCCGCTTTCCGGATTGGCGCCAGCGCCCAGCTGGCTTTTGGCGAGCGCCATGAAACTGTCCTGGCTGTGGAATTCGATATCGCCCGCGGCAATGGCCAGGCGCGTATCGCGCGGGGAGAAAATGCCGTTTTCACCCAAAGAACCCGTCATGCGCCCTTTCGGGATGGTGACAATCACCCGGCCGTATTGCACGCGGCCGGCGCGCTGGTCCAGGTAGGCCGTTTTTGCGCTATTGGGCATGCGCGAGGTTCCATAAAGAACCGGGTATTTGACTTCCTTGTCGGTATAGGCGGCCTTGATTTCCGGGATTGGCGGTAGCCGCTGGACTTCAGTCGTGGCGCACGAGGCCAGCAGCAAGGACACGGCGATAAGCGCGAGAGCACGTTTCATGGAGGGCCTGTTAGTTTGATCGGAAGAAGGCGTAACTCGATGGAAAGCGCGCCCGGGATAGCGGTGCAATATTGTACAGACAATCTTGAGAGAAAAGCCATGCCCGCTCGCGCAACACTGCTTGGTGCCCTTCTTTTCTCGCTGTTCCAGGTCGCACGTGGCCAGCCATTGCCGGACATGCCGCCGCCGCCCATGCCAATAGGTGTTGGCGACTGCAAAGGAGTTGATCGGATTTGCCCGAAAAAAAGAATCAGGAAACTTAAAAGCAACCGATCTCGTCAAACGCAACCTGCGCGCTGGCGAGCTTCTTGCCAGTCCGGGCGGATATGACGTTCTGGATTGTCGATAATGCTGCGATATCATAGCGCTTGCAGCGTACGGTATTCCATACATCGCCAGTGGAGGCGTTAACTGCGAAATGGCCCTGCACATTCGATGTATGCTTCTTGCGGTTACTGTACACCACGCCGAAGTCGTAGTATCCCGGTCGGTACTGGGTACCTTGTTGGTCGCCACGCCACGGCCCGTCAATCCACATGCCGGGATTAGACATATCGATTTTTTCGTGTTTCAACACCACAAGGAGAACCTGCCTGGCCTGCTCCGCCGTCAAGCCCGAGGCGTGGATCTCTTTCGGCTGGAGCGTTTGCGAACTACCTGGCACACAGACAAGCACGCCTGCGGCAAGCAGCAGCGCTTCAAGACGACTTACGATGACCATGTTTACATTCGGGAAGAAACTGGCGTTCAGGATAGAGCGAACATCGGCATCCGCCGGCGCGATGCGGGCGGATGCTGTCGGTGCGGCGCTGCGCGGCAGCGCCGCCGGGGGCGTTAGACGTTGACGCCGAAGGACGAGGCCAGAGGCCCCAGGCCGCCGTTGAAGCCCTGGCCGACCGCGCGGAATTTCCAGTCGCCGGCATGACGGTAGATCTCGCCGAAAATCATGGCCGCTTCGGTCGAGCCGTCTTCCGACAGGTCGAAACGGGCGATTTCGCTATCGTTGGCGGCATTGACGCAGCGGATGAACGCGTTCGACACCATGCCAAAGTTCTGTTTGCGCGCAGGCGCATCGTGGATGGTGACGCAGACCGAAATTTTTTCGACATCGGCCGGTACGCGGCTCAGGTCGACAGTGAGGCTTTCGTCGTCGCCATCGCCGTCGCCGGTGCGGTTGTCGCCCGAGTGAACCACGCTGCCATCGACCGATTTGAGGTTGTTATAAAAGATCATGTCGGTGTCGGAGCGGACCTTGCCGTCGGACTTCAACATGAATACGGTGCCGTCGAGATCGAACTCGACGCCGCTGGTGGAGCGGGCGTCCCAGCCCAGACCGATTACCATTTTCGTCAGGCCGGGCGCTTCCTTGCTCAGGTTGACGTTGCCACCCTTGGTCAGACTAATTGCCATCTTTAATTCTCCTGTTTTAATGACTGCACGAGCCTTCATTATAGGGGCTGCGCGCGCAGTTGGCAGGAGGCGCTGGCAAAAAAGGCAAGGAGAGTTGCCAGGCTTACTGCGCTTTCAGGTAGTCGAGCAGGTCGAGGCGCTCTTCTTTGGTAAGGGGCTGCAGCGTTTGCGCGCCGTCGACCCGGACCACGGTGCCGTATTCGTGGCCGGCGTTGCTGTTGCCGGCAAGTGCGGTGTCGAACAGGAAGCCGTCGTAGCCGTCGCTCTTGAGTCCCACCTTGAGCGGGTCGAATTCGCGCGAGCCGGTGCGAAACCTGGCGGGCCGGCATTCGGCTTGTTTGTCGCCGCCCGCGCATTGCGCCGGCAGCAGCAGGTCGTACAGGGTCGGCACCGAACCGTTGTGCAGGTATGGCGAGGTGGCCCAGATGCCGTTGAGCGCGCGCCCTTTGTAGGCGCGTAAAGACGCGTACGGGTCGATGGTGGTGTCGATGGTGTAGTTGCCCTGCTTGTTGGACGGCTTGATCTCGTTGCTGGAGTAGGCCTTGGACATGTTGTTGAGCCATTCGGCCCAGCGCTGCACGAACGACTTGTCGGGATCGCGCGTTTCGAGCACGTTCATGGTGGCCTTGGTCAGCAGCGCGGCGATCGGCGCTTTTTTGTCGAGCAGGATGTTGCCGACGTTGGCGCCGACATACTCGTTGCGCAGGATGCCGGAGTAGCCCAGGTATTTGACGCTGTTGTCGGCCATGGCGGGATCGGTGCCGACTTCATCGAGCCCGGACATGTGGGCGACGATGCGGCGCGCCGGCGAGCTGCGCTCGATGCTGGCGTGGCAGCTGACGCAGTGCTGGTTGAACAGGCGTTCGCCGCGCAAGACCCGCGCCGGGTCGATCGAGGCGGCGCCGAATACCTCGCGCGGCCACTGGGGCGATTGCAGCGACGCGAGATGGCTCTCGATCAGGCGCAGGTTTTCCACATTGACCGAGGAGTCGAAGCGCAGCGCCTGTTGCTTGAAGCCCTTCCCGGCCAGGAGCGAACCGAGCGAATAGTCGGTGGCTTCGTGCCAGTTAAGGGTGCCGAAGACGCCGATCACTTCGCCGGCGTTGCGGCCAAGCGGGCCGAGGCCGGCGTTGTTGCCCAGGCCGTTCCACTGGACTACATCGTGCTGCGGCACATCCCACAGGAAGGGGTAGCTGACCGGGGCGTCGGCGTCGATGAACAGCTCGGCCCTGAGCCAGTCGATGTCTTCCTGGGTCTTGGCCAGGCGCGTGATGACCTGGTCGCGCTGGGTCGAACTGAGGGTGGCGCCGACCCCGGCCAGGGCGTCGCTGATCTGCGCCGGCGTGTATCTGTTGCGCAGGACGGCTTCGAGCTGGGTGCGGTTGAGCAGGTGTTCGAGGGTGCGGTTGTAGATGCGGCCGAACGCGTCCAGGCGCGCGTAGCCATAGTCGGTGGGGCTATGGTTGATGACGTTGTAGCTGACCAGGCGCTGGGTGTAGACGCGCACGTCGTCGATGACCTCGGCCGCGCTGGCGTAGGCGCCGCGCGCCAGCACTTCCTTGACGAAGCGCTGCTGCACCGCCGGCTGGTCGCGCACCGCTTTCATCGAGGCGGTCAGGGCGCTGAGGAAGCCGACCATGTCGGCGCCGCCCGGTCCGCCGTCGATGCGCAGCGCCAGGCCGCGGTAATTGAGCTGCGCCGTGTGGCAGGCGGCGCAGGTCAGGCCGATGTAGTCTTTCTTCAGGTAGCCGTCCTTGACGAAGCCGACCGGCAGCGCGTCCGGATTGGATGACGTGGCGCGCTGCGGCAGGTAGCGGAAGCGGTTCATGTGTTCGTTCGCGCGGAACAGGCTGCTGGCGCCCGGCTGTTCGAGCACCATGAAAAAGTCGTACGGCAGCAGGTTCGAGCCTTGGGTGGTGGTGTAGAACCACAGGCTGTCCTCGGGCTGCCAGTTCTGGTCGAGATAGGCCACTTTGGTGAAGCTGTCGCCGAACAGGTCGGCGCTGACGAGGGCGGCGCCGCGCCCGGGGTCGTTGTCGGATTTGTCCTGGTGGTGGAACAGGGCCACGATCAGCGGCGGCACGACCAGCACCAGGATCAGAATGAGAACGATGGCAAGCAGCCAGTGCCTGCGGAAGCGGCGAAGCATGATCGAGTACCCCCGGCGTGATTGGTGTACGTACTGAGCAAGTGCCTGTTCATGGTACGCCCGGCAGACGGGCGCTGCAATACTGTCGAAACGACCAGATACAAATATTCCCGGCTATGTGCACAGCCTCACTTGCGCCGCGTGGCGCGCAGCAAGGTGCCGGCGGCGTTGTCTTCGAAGCGGCCGGCTTCTTCTATATAGCCCTGCACGGTGCCGTCGTGGCGCCAGCCACCCTGCCGTTTGATGTCGCGAAAATTGGCGCCGGCGCGGTGCGCGCTGGTGGCCATGCCGCGCCGCAGGCTGTGGCTGGACAGGTCGGGCACGTAATCGAGGCCGGCGAGGCGCGCGCACTGTTCGAGGATGGTGTTGACGCTGCCTTCGTGCAGGGCGGCGCCGGACACCTCGCCCCATTTGCTGATCGGGCGGAACACGGGTCCATCGGCAATGCCGGCGGCGGCCAGCCAGGTGCGCAGCGCGGTGGCCGGGCAGCAGGCGCCGTCGCCGTAGGGAACCGCCTTGACGATGCCCTCCCCCATCTGGTCGGTCTTCGAGCGCGGCAGGGTGATGGTCAGGCCTTCGCTTTGCCAGCCGAGGTGGCTTGTTTCGATGGCGACCAGTTCGCTGCGGCGCAAGCCTGCGAAAAATCCGATTTGCAGCAAGGCGTTGTCGCGCGCGGCCTTGAGGGTTGCCAGGCCGGCAAGGTGGCCGGCGATGCGTTCGAGGTCCTCCACAGGCAGCGCCTTGGCTTTCTTCTTGGGCTTGCCGTTGGTGCGGGCAATGCCGGCCAGGGTTTTGCGCACCGTGGGGGTGGACGCCGGGTCGGTAAATCCCTGGTGCACGTGCCACTGCGACAGCGCGGTCAGGCGCAGCGCCAGGGTGCGCGGATTGAGCGAAGCGGCAAACGCCAGCAGGTAGCGGATCATGGTCGGCTCGTCGGCCGGCAAGACGCCGCCCCAGGTCAAAAAGTGCTTGATGGCCGAACGGTAGGCGCGGCGCGTGTTGTCCGAGGTGGCGGCGGCCAGGAAGGCGCGGTGCTGCGCGTTCAGTTCGGCATCGAAGGGCGTAATGGCGTTACGCAGGAGCGTTATGGCACCAGCGGACCCGGCTGGAACGAGAGCGAATTCATCAGACATGGCAAGACGCGGCAAAACGCGATTTGTAACGGGTATTACGCAGCATACCACGACCGGGCGACGCATAAGTCACGATAACATCTCTTATCGCGACTAATAATTTGACACGTTTGGAATCCTTTTTATCGTAATATAGTATGATATTACGTAACACGTAATACGTTATCTTATCCAGGAGTCTCAAAATGGCACGTGCCGGCATCCTCTATTCTCATGTTGCAGCCGCCGCTGCCGGTCTCGCTGCCGATAACAAGAATCCCACGGTGGACACCGTTCGCGAAGCCCTTGGCGGTACGGGTAGCAAAAGTACGATCGCGCCCATGCTCAAGCGCTGGAAGGAAGAACACCAGCAAACGCCCTCGCCCGCCAGCCCCGGCGTGCCGCCCAGCCTGCTGCAAGCTGTTAAAGGGGTGTATGAGTCGATCAAAACGGATTTTCAGCAGGATCTGGACCTCGAAAAGATCGCCCACGCCGCCGGGCTGCGCCAGCTGGCCGATGAGCTTGAAAAATCGCGCGTGCAACAGGCCGCGCTTGAGCAGCGCGTCAATACACTCGACAGCGAGCTGGCCAGCGCCAACACCACCATTTCGCACATGCGCCAGGCCAATCACCTGCTGACGGTCGACCTGGCCGGCGCGCGCAGCGAACTGGCCGGCGTGCAACAGCGCCTGTCCGACCGCGCCGCCGAAGTGGCCGCCCTCAACGCCCAGCTGACCCAGGCGCGCGCCCAGTTCGACCATTACCACGAGGCCACGGCCACCCAGCGCGCCGAGGAACGCCAGGCTTACGAGCAGCGCGCCGCGCTGGTGGAGCGCGAACTGGTGACCTTGCGCCAGCAGCTGCTGCACCACAAAGGCCAGGCATCCCAGTTTGCCGGCCAGTTGTCCCAGGCCGGCAGCGAAAACGCCCGCCTGCATCAGGCTGCCGAAGCGGCGCAGGGCGACGCCGCCCGTGAACGCAGCGCGGCCGAGCGCGCGGCTTTCCAGGCCTCGGCCCTCTTGGCCCAGCTCGATAAATTGCAGGCGCGGCACGACGCCATGCAGGTGCAAGTAAATGAAAGCAGGATTGCGCTGGCAGTCAGGGCGCGCGAGTCGGAGATGGTGGCCTTACGATTGGAACAGGCCGAACGCGAAGCGCAGGCCGGCATGCAGGAAAAGCAGGCGCTGCTGCGCCAGTTGACGGTGCTCGAAACCGAGCTGCGCCAGGAGCGGGAACTGGCCCGCCAGCGCGACCTTGCGCCGCCCGCGTCAAGCCAGCCCGACCCATGATCGCCGCCCGCGACAGAGTCACCAATGAATGTCTTGATTTCTTTGGCTGCAGCGGCCGAGCGTTGCGCCAGATTCCGCACTTCGCTGGCGACTCTCGCGAAACCTCGGCCCTGTTCACCGCCTTGGCCGCCTCGACAGCGGCGTTCAGGGCAGGATGTTGGTTTGAAATGCGATGCCGTCGATCACGCCGATAATGTCGACGTTCCTTTTTGACGACACATGAATTGCCCCCATGGTGTCGATCACCTGTGAAACGACCACGCCGCCCTTTGACGCAACGTCGGACGCGGACACAGCCAATTGATTGGCCTGGCGCGCATTGTCGGCGGACACAACGGCAACGTTAAGGCATTACGCTGCAGATGCTCCAGACATAACTTGTCTGGCCAAAAACCAGATGATGATATATGTTGGGAAAATGAAAAAACTATCGATTATCTGCCTTTTCCTTGCTGGGTGCGCGTCATCCCATTTCTGCAATGCGCAAGGATTGCCTGGTCTGGAGCACAAAAACGATTCCGCCATTACAACGACGTTGCTTACTCCGGACATTGGCGGAATCAAGCAGGTTGTCGAAGTGAAAACAAACGACGTGAACAAACCCATCCTCCTGTTTGTGTCTGGCGGCCCAGGTAGTTCAATGATGAACAGCTCAGAAAGTTTCACCGCGACGCTGAGAAAAAGGTTTACGATCGTTCAATGGGACCAGCGTGATGCCGGGAAAACCCTCAAGCTCAACGCTTCACCCGTCGCGCCCTCGCTTGAGCTGATGCAGAAGGACACCGTCCAGATCATCGAATTTATTCGCAAAACTTACCGTAAGGAGAAGATCTACTTGCTGGGAAGTTCATGGGGGAATGTGCTCGGCTTTTACATTGTCAAGCACCATCCTGAAATGCTGCACGCGTACTACGCTGTCAACCCTGTCGTCAGCCAACTGGCCAGCGAAAAGGAACTGCTTGCAATCCTGAAACGCCATCTCCAGGAAAACGCCGAGGCAACACGCGAACTGGCTGGGGTGCAAATTCCGTTCACCCGCGACGAAGACCTGTTCTATTTAAGGAAATGGCTTTTCTTCAAGGAAGGGAAGACGTTTGCGACCACTGAGGACTTCAAGGTGAATTTTCTTCAATGGTCGAAACGGTGGTCACCCGTTTGGAATCAGGTGATGCAGATCGATTTGCCAAAGAGCTTAGCGAAGGTTGATATCCCCACGTATTTTTTTGTGGGCGGACATGACATTCAGACCTCGACCAACATCACTCAGGAATATTTTCTCAACATCCAGGCGCCGAAGAAGGAACTGTTTCTTTTCGAAAAGTCAGGCCACCAAATTCACCAGGATGAACCGCAGCGCTTCCAGGATACGATCATTCGCACCTTGGATGAGGGCCAGCCAGGCTATGCGCTGCCCCCTACTTCGCCGCACCCACGCTGATAGCGTGCGGGAAAGCCAGTTTTATTGGGGAGGCCGGACTCCAGAGTTGCCTGCCGGCCCAATGGGCCCGCTTCATCCGTCGAATCAGGGCCTTGTCGTACTCCGGGGCCGGGTCGAGCTCGAACACATCGGTGCGCACACTGCCGACCTTGCCGGCCGTCCCGCTGGTAATCGTGATCGTGTGCGCGGAAGGATCGAAACGCAGCCTGGTCTCCTCCGTATTGAGGTCATGGAGATACAGGCCGCCGTCGCGAACCTGCACCGCCCACCAAGCATCGCACTGCGCAGTTGGCGCATCCCACCAGTCGCATGCCATGGCGATCTGGATATGCCGTTTGTCCAGCCTGCTTATCTCGAGACGTGCCTTGGTAAATTTCCACGCCGAGTCTGGCGTGGTGGTCGACGACACCAGCGTGTACTTGCCCTGTATCGCCGTCCCCAGGTCCTGGACCTGGGCCTGCGCCCCCGTCACCAGAACCAGCGACAGCGCGCCAAGCCACGCGCGCAACTTCATTTTGCCAATGTGCATACAAACTTTCAAGATAGTGTGGTTCGGCGCTGATCGCCGCATTCTCTCATTCTACCGCCTGCCACATCGCCGCTGCGCCGCGCCCGCGCTACAATCATTGCCGGCCCCGCATCCTGATGCGCCACCCTGTCCAGCAAGCCAATCGAAATGGAGCACGATGATCACGCCCGACCCGCTTGAAGCGCTGAAAGAAGCATTCCAGTCCGATGACGGCTTCCTCGTCGAACTGCGCTGCTTCGCCCGCTGGAACAAGGCCGCCTTTGCCCGCCTCGTCGCTGCCATGCAGCACTATCTTCAAAGTGTCGAACCCGGCGAGCATGTCGAGCGCTGGATTGCCGAAGGTTTCTGGATGCACGACGCCATGGTCAGGGAGCTTTCCCGCTCCACAACGCGCAGCGCGGCGGAACAAGTCTACTACGACGCGGCGTACCAGCGCCTGGGCGAACTGGCCGGCTGGTTCTTCACCGGCCAGTCGCCCTGGCAGGACGGCGCGCCGCCCTTCGATGCTTGAACCGAACCGCTTACGCGGCAGCGTCGCGGTGGGGAATCTCCAGCCCTTTCACCACCGCCGGCCGCGCCACGAACTGCTCCAGCGCGCGCGTCACATGCGGAAAACCGGCGATGCCAACCAGGTCGCCCGCTTCATAAAAACCGATCAGGTTGCGTACCCACGGGAAGATGGCGATATCGGCGATGGTGTAGTTCTCGCCCATGATCCAGGTGCGCTGCGCCAGCCGCTCATTGAGCACGCCGAGCAGGCGCTTCGACTCGGCCACGTAGCGATCGCGCGGGCGCTTGTCTTCGTAATCCTTGCCGGCGAACTTGTGGAAGAAGCCGAGCTGGCCGAACATCGGGCCGATGCCGCCCATCTGGAACATCACCCACTGGATGGTCTGGTAACGCCCTTCGGCATCCGGCGGCAGCAACTGGCCGGTCTTCTCGGCCAGGTAGAGCAGGATCGCGCCCGATTCGAACAGCGCCAGTGGCTTGCCGTCCGGGCCATCCGGATCGATGATCGCCGGGATCTTGTTGTTCGGATTGAGCGACATGAATTCGGGCGTGAGCTGGTCGTTGTGATCGAAGCGCACCAGGTGCGGCTCGTACGCCAGAGCGGTTTCTTCGAGCATGATCGATACCTTGACGCCGTTCGGCGTCGGCAGCGAATACAGCTGGATGCGCCCGGGATGCGCGGCGGGCCATTTTTTCGTGATCGGGAAGGTCGACAGGTCGTTCATAGCTCACTCCTTGAAAGCGGTTCTGGAGACGCTCCTCGTGGGAGCATCCGGCCCGACAACATAGCAGAAATTTCATGTTTGCTGTTGTTGCGCCCTCTCCGCACGCCAGGCGATGAGCAGCGCCGCCGCCAGCAGCGCGCAGGCGAGTACGAAGGTCCTGCGCAGGCCGGCCGCCACCGCCTCCGGCGGCGCCGTGAGCGCCTGCGCACCGAACGCGAACACGGCGCCCATCAGCGACGCGCCGGTGACCAGCCCCAGGTTGCGCGCCAGATTGAGCATGCTCGACACCACCCCGCGCTCGTTGGCGGGCGCCGAATCCATCAGCGCGCTATTGTTCGCCGCCTGGAACAGCGCATAGCCGATCGTCAGCACCACCAGCGGCGCCACATAGCCCGCCACGCCGCCAGAGGCCGGCAGCAGCGCGAGCGCCATGCTCGCGGCCAGCATCAGCACCAGGCCGGCGATGGTGACGCGGCGCGTGCCGGCGCGGTCGGCCAGGCGCCCCGCCGGCACCCCGGCCAGCGCCGCCGCCAGTGGCCCCGCCGACAGCGCCAGGCCGACGGCGGCCGGCGTCAGCGCGAGCGTGCGCGCCAGGTAAAACGGCCCCACTACCAGGGTCGCCATCATCACCGTCGACACCAGCGCCGTGGTGCCGAGGCGCGCCCCGAGCAGGCGGTTGCGCAGCAGGGCCAGCGGGATCAGGGGCGATGCCGCCCGCGTCCCGGCCCGCACGAACAGCCACGCTCCCACGCCGGCGGCCAGCAGCAAGGCCAGGTTCAGCGTGCCAACGCTGCCGCCGCCGGCGCTCATGGCCAGTGCATAGGCGCCCAGGGTCAGCGCCAGCAGCAGCGTGCCGGCGGCGTCGAAGCCGGGCCGCTCGCCGCCCGGGCGCGCCGGATCGGGCGGCAACCCGCGGTAGGCCAGCAGCCACGCCGCGATCCCGAGCGGCACGCTGGCCAAGAACAGTGCGCGCCAGCCGCCGGCGCCGATCAGTAAACCGCCCAGGGCCGGCCCCATTGCGGTGCCCACGGCGGACATGGTTCCCAGCAGGCCCATGACGCCGCCGGTGCCGCCTTGCGACGCCGCGCCGGCCGCAAAGCTCATGGCCAGCC
This sequence comes from Massilia aquatica, assembly GCF_011682045.1. GTDB lineage: Bacteria > Pseudomonadota > Gammaproteobacteria > Burkholderiales > Burkholderiaceae_D > Telluria_A > Telluria_A aquatica. The sequence continues at coordinate 65,374 of NZ_VVIW01000028.1, forward strand.
CCATCATCGCCGCCGCGCCAAGTCCCTGCAAGGCGCGCGCAGCGACCAGCCACGGCAGCGCCGGCGCCAGGCCGCACAGGAAGGACGCCACCGTAAACAGCGTAATACCGGCCAGCAGCAGGCGGCGCCGCCCGGCCAGGTCGCCAAGCCGGCCGATGCCGACAATGAGCGTGGTAACGGCCAGCAGGTAGGCCAGCACGATCCACTGCACCTGCCCGACGCTGGCGCCGAACGCCTGCGCCACGGCCGGCAAGCCGACGTTGGCGATGCTCGTGCCCAGCGCCGACAGCAGCACGCACAGCGCCAGCGCGGCCAGCATCGCCGGCTGCCTCACGCGAGCAGCCAGACCGCTTCGAGCGCCGGAAAGCGGCCTTTGAAGCCGCCCGCCACCTCGGCCTTGTCGAGCAGGGTCAGTGCGTACGCGTGGCCGTAGCGCTGCCGCACCTCCTCGTCGCCGATCGAAAACGGCGGTCCGGCCATGATGGCCTGGTCGTACTGGTAGCAGATCAGCAGTTGCGGCGCCTGCCGTGCCAAATGCGTCACATGCGCCGCGTAAGGCGCGCGCATCGGTTCCGGCAGCGCGACCAGCGCCGCCCGGTCGTACACCGCGTCGACCGCCCCGAGCAACTCGCCCGACAGCGAAAAAATGTCACCCACAAAAATATCGATGTCCTGCGCGTGGTAGTGCAGCAGTTCGCCCGCGCTGCTGACCATCGGCGTCACGCCCAGGCTGGCAAACAACTGGTCGATGGCCAGCCGGCTCAGTTCAATGCCCGCCACGCGATGGCCCTGGGCCAGCAGCCAGTGCAGGTCGAGCGACTTGCCGCACAAGGGCACGAACACGCGGCTGCCGGGCGCCAGTCCGAGCCGGCCAATATGTGCCAGCATCAGCCGGTTGGGGGCGCCCTCGTGGAAGGCGATCTCGTTGCTTGCCCATTTGCGGTGCCAGAATTGCTCGTCCATACAGATATTCCCCCGGTTGAGCATGCCGCCAGCCGGCACGCACAGCCAGTCTATCCGCCGCCCGCGCATGGCGGAAGACGCACCGGTTGCACTTTATTACTGCACCAGACGCCACACCAGCAGCCAACGGCGGTCTTCGGGGGGAGGTGGAGTGGAACGGATCGCGCCATTGTTGTGTCGGGTACAATCGACGGCAAACGGCCAGGAGCGGTCGTTCGAGCGCTGTTCGCAGCGCCAAAGCACTTACTTAAGTCAGCGTTCCGGTTTTTTATAATGAGGAGGTAGACCAACGTGATCCAGCTTGACCCTGATTATGCCGTTTCGGATATCGATACGCTTGAGAGACTTTATGGTGCGCCTGCTGCTGCATCGGTGAAGAAGGAAGTCGGCTACGTGCATCCGCAGTATCGGAAATTTATCGAGGCTGCGCCCTTTGTACTCCTCGCAACCAGTGGATCGGAGGGAATGGATCTGTCGCCGCGCGGCGACTCGGCCGGATTCGTCCGCATTCACGATGCGAACACCTTGCTCCTGCCGGACCGGCGGGGAAACAACCGGATAGATAGCTTGCGCAATATTGTTCATGACCCGCGCGTTGCTCTCCTGTTCTTGATACCTGGGATTGGGGAAACACTTCGGGTTGTGGGCAAAGCATCGATTCACCTCGACCCGGACTTGCTGACGACATTTTGCGTTGATGGGAAGCCCCCTCGGTCCGTGTTGCTGATCAAGGTTGAATCTGTTTTCTTTCAGTGCTCCCGTGCAGTGCTGCGCTCGCACCTTTGGGATCCTTCCATGCACGTCGCCCGGGATGATCTGCCGAGTCCAGGGAAGATTCTTGCGGAGCTGAGTGATGGGGCAATTGATGGTCTGAAGTACGATGCCGACTTGCCCGAGCGCCTGAAATCCACGATGTACTGACGATGTTGGTCTACCACATTTCATCGCCACCAAATGGTCGCGATCCGGCGCTCCGATGGCGGCATGATCGGAGTGTGCCGGTGGTACCAGCCCGGTCACGACCGGCTGGTGTCGGCCAGGAGCGGACTTTCCTGCCGTACCGGCTGTGTTTGCTGTTTTGCGGATCTCGCAATCTGATGTCGAAAGCATTTTATGAACCGGTTTTACCCTCTTACATTGACGCTTCTCCTTGCCGCATTTTTTTGCTTGATTCGTACGAGTGCCGGTGCGCAGGAAATCCATAAATGGACCGACGCAAACGGCAAGGTGCATTACGGCGACCGCGCCTCAGCGCCGGATACCAGCACCAAAATAAAGGTCTCAATTACTGCATCGAATCAGCCTCCAGCTGTACCGGCATCGGCCACTAGCGCGCCGCGCCCTTCTCTATCACCGCCGCGTCTCAATTCGCAAAAAAAACCCGTGCCTGTGGATCCGGCCCTTGTAGGGCCAGAATGCAGAGGCCTGATCGAAAAGATCGCAGCTGTCCCCGCTGGCAAGAACTGGGAATTGCTGTACCGGCAGTTCGATAGGGCCTGTCCCGGCATCGCTTACGAATGCGTGGAATATCAGTCCAGCCCACAGAACAATCAATGCATCTGGGTTAAGAGATCGGGAAGTAGAGTCCTGAACACGAATAGGTACCCATAGTCGAGGACGATCGGATGAGCTGGTTCGAAGTGAGCCGTGAGACAGAATTCCTCGGAATCTCAAGCCGGTTAGCTCCGGTTCTTCGAGCTGCAACTTCCGCTTCGGGGCGGTTGCGGCCGGCGGCGCATGGTCGTGGCGAACTGAATCTACGTCAGTCAGCGGGCTAAAAAGGGCACGCGGCGATTGATGGAACGCGCTATCTTGAAAAATGCATAGCATATTCAGCCTTGCATTCGCCGCTCGGACGCCACTAAAATATTGCATGCTTATCCGACACTTCCAGCCTTCTGACGCCCCCGCGCTGCGCGCCGTTTTCCACGATTCCATCCATGGCCTAGCCAGCGCAAACTACAGTGCCGCTCAACTGGATGCTTGGGCGCCTGCCGAGCATGATACGGATGGGTGGCTGCGCCGTATGGAGGCGATCGCGCCACTGGTCGCGGAAATCGAGGGCGAACCGGCTGGCTTTGCCGACCTGCAGACCGATGGCTACATCGACATGTTTTTCGTCTCACCGCGGCATGCCCGCCGTGGGGTTGGTACTGCACTCATGCGCCGCTTGCTGGACGCCGCCCGCGAGGCCGCTCTCGCATCCATCTATTCAAACGTGAGCTTGACCGCCGAGCCATTTTTTGCCCGGCACGGCTTCACGGTGGAGCGCTGCAATGAGGTCGCCGTGCGTGGGGCGGTGCTGAGGAACGCCACCATGCGGCGGCGTCTCGTGGAAACTCGGAGCCTTGATTAGCGATCGTTGCAAGTGCCAACGTCCGCATTGGGGCGACAGCTGTCGAGATCGCAACATACCGCAGCTGTCGAGTACAATCGGCAGTTGTCGGTCAGAAACTGACGTTCCCGCATGCGTGAAAACGTCAACGAAAGCACATATGATCAACCAGTTTCTTCCCTCGATCGATGGGATGCGTGCCGATGGTGCGGTGCTCCTGCTGAAATGGGATGGCGAACGTTCGGCCAATCGCTGCACGGTCGTCATTACGAAAGTCGAGGTTGACTACATTTGGCGCCAGGATTCCGACGACATGGCGCAGTCGCTACGTACAGCGTTGGCTGATTACAGGCCTCCGCAGGGGATCTGGTTTCGGCTGCCGCCGGCCAGTTCGTAAATCTCTAGCCACACTCTCATTCATAAAATGTCCCGCAAATCGCCCAAGTCAGCCACGAGTTCAGGTCAATATGTACCGCACCCCCGTTACGGCTCGTCGCCACGTCCGTCTGGAGTGAAGATTTCCGAGACTGACCTTCGACTGGGCTTTTGGCGACTGCATGGAGATACCTTATTCCCTGAAACGGCTCTGATTGCGGATACCAGTAAGCAAAATTTTTCAATCTACCCAAGAAAATATTACGTCGATGCCCTGAGAAGCTGCCGTAGATGTCACCGTCCGTTTATTTTCTTCGCAAAAGAGCAGCGCTATTGGTTTGAGACGCTGCGCTTCTTCGTGGATGCGGACTGCGTGCATTGTCCGGACTGCCGCCGTGAGTCGAGGACGGTGCAACGTCGATTGCGTAGGTACTCCGACCTATTTGCAAAAAACGAACCGAGCCGCAAGGAATTGATGTTCCTGGTTGATGACGGCACCTACCTCCTCGCCCATGGCGTTCTTAAGAACTTGAGCAATCTTGGCTCGGTGAAGAATCGGGCAATGAAGGATATTTCAGAGTACCCAGGGATCGCCTGCCTCGCGGAAGCGATCAAAGCGGCACGGCATGTGCAGAGCGAGGCGTGATCAATTATTTCGCGGCCAAAGTTACCCAAACATCCGGTTGTGAGCAACACGAAGTGTATCAACTGCGGCATTGGGGCGACTACGGGCGTGGCCCTTGTTCTTAAGCATCCGTTTGCTCGGCCATTTCGAGAGCGTCATATAGAGTAAACAAATGAAACAAAAAATTAAGCTCGTTATCTCATTGTTTGCCGCTGCACCTGCCTTCTGTTCAGCAGCGAATTGGCAGCTAGCCGTCATCACTGATAATGGAGGAAAATTTTATATTGACAGCGAGTCGATTACTAAGGTCGGACCGTATTACAAGGCGTGGTCAAAAGAAGAATACCTGACGCCGGACGAAACCAACTCCTTCCCGAAAAAGCAGTTCATGGGCGGAAAACTTCTGTGGTACTTCGATTGCAAGCGCAATTTATCGGCGCCCGTGCAGAGGGTTTTATACGCCGGACCTGGCGCTTCAGGAGACATTGTCGAGTCGCGGTCCAAAAATTTTAGCCCTGATTTGCTGCGAGATGCTGCGCCGGAGACTGCGCACGAGGGATTACAGATGGCGGCCTGCGCTTCGCCAAAATACCGTGCCCTTTTGCACAAACAACTGAGCGAGCAATAATTCCCCAGTTTTTGCGGTTTTAGGAGTTCCTGCTAGCAGCGTCGCGATTACCTGACTGGGCTCGAACATGCCGCAAATTTCCTCATGCAATCCTCCTACCGAAACCTTATCGTTTCCAAGAGCTTGCAATGCACTTCAAAAGGTAATCGCTGCTCGAGACAACGCACGGGAAAAAGTGTGAATTGCATCCTCGTACATTGCGATTTACATAGGCGATGTCCGCTTTGGGGCGTTACCGGTCATTCAAAGTTAATCCTGATCGTGCCATCTTCGGCTGAGACGTTGAATTTTATGGAAAGCAAAATCAGGTCTGCGCCTTGCATGTACGGCGTTGTTCGACCGCAGCTTTGCATAACCACGCACTTTCCATAAGAATGGTGGTGCAAAGCTCTGCATAACCGTTCCACTGCACCTCAAACCTCTATTGTCAACGTATGTCCATGCCCGACCTGAACCTCCTGATTACCCTCGACGTGCTGCTGGCCGAAGGCAGCGTGGCGCGCGCCGCGCGCCGCTTGAACCTCAGCCCCTCGGCCATGAGCCGGGCGCTGGCGCGCCTGCGCGAGGCCACCGGCGACCCGCTGCTGGTACGCGCCGGACGCACCCTGGTGCCGACGCCACGCGCCATCGCGCTGCGCCAGCAGGTCAGCGAACTGGTGCACGACAGCGTGGCCGTGCTGCGTCCGGTCGGCACGCTCGACCTGGCCCAGCTTGCGCACACCTTCACCATCCGCACCAGGGAAGGGTTCGTGGAGAATTTCGGCGCCGAACTTATCAAGCGGGTGCGGGCCGACGCGCCCGGCGTGCGCCTGCGTTTCGTGCCCAAGCCCGACAAGGACAGCAGCGGCATGCGCGACGGCAGCGTCGACCTGGAAACCGGCGTCATCGGCAAGTCCAGCGGCCCGGAAATCCGCACCCAAGCCTTGTTCCGCGACCGTTTCGTGGCCGTCGTGCGCGCCGGCCACGCCCTGGCCGCAGGCGCGCTCACGCCCGCAAGCTATGCGGCCGGCGAGCACATCGCAGTATCGCGCCAGGGTGGCGAAAAAAACGTTGTCGACGACGCCCTGCTGGCGCTGGGACTGGAACGCAAGGTTGTCGCCATGGTGGCCGGCTTTGCGCCCGCCCTGGCGCTGGCGCGCGCAAGCGATCTGATCGCTACCGTCCCGGAACGCCACACCGGCCTGCTGCGCGACGGCATGCACAGCCTCGCCCTGCCCTTTGCGCTGCCCGAATTCACGGTGTCGATGCTGTGGCATCCCCGGCTCGATGCCGATCCGGCCCAGCGCTGGCTGCGTGGGCACGTGCGCGACGTCTGCGGCCGCGGGTAAGCCGGTTACGGGATCAGGTCGCACTCGACCAGCTTGCTGCCTCTTTTCCTGAGCTCGACATGGGTCACCTTGCCGTGCGCATCGAGCTCAATGGCAAAACCCCGGTCATCCGGCGTCGTTCCGGAATAAGAAAAACTCTTCCCAGGCATCATCATCAGGTAATCGTGTTCCAGCGTGCTCAAATCGTAGCTCTGCGCGCCGATCGTCAAGGCGCCATTGGCGATGACATAGTCAGCCTGCTCGGACTTGCGGGTTTTCCGGTTGCGGCACGTCATCCTGTTCTTTGCATCGAGCAAACCGGCATACTGGGCATAGATGCTGCGCGTACCGGGCCGTACCTTGGTGGCGAGCCGGCACTCGATCTCGGCAACCCCGGCGCGCTTGACCCCGTCCTGAAACTCGTGGACGCCAAAAATGTACTTGTCAACGTAGACGGTCACCGACAGCAAAGATTCACCGCTGACTTCGCGCGACAGGCCGATCGAGGCCACCGTTCCACGCCGCAAATCGGCCGTGATACTACCGGCCCGCATCATGCCGTCCGCAGTGACGATCAGCGGCCCGAGTTTTTTCGGGACCGGATCGGGCGGAATCTGCATCGACTCGCACTGGGTAGCGTAGTTTCCCGCCGCAGCAGCCAGGATCGGCGCCCAAACATCGAGTCTCGCCTCTTCCGGCTTGCTGGCCGGCGCTGTCGGGAGGGCAGGCGCGGCGACGGCGTCGTCTGCCGCCGCCACCTGCCGTGCCTTGTCGCCGCATGCGGTCAATAGCATCAGGACCGCTAAACAGATCACTGGCGCATGGCGTCGACGGGGCTTGGGCATAAAAATCTCGGCAAAAACTAGAAAAGTGGACGGCACGGCATGTGCGCGGAGCGGGAATTGTACCGGATGCCCGCCTTATTGTAATTTAACTAAGAATGTCATTTGCCATCGTTGCTGATCCTGCCTGCTCCGCCGGGACGAATTCAGCCAGGCGCGGCGCCAGCCCTGAGGCGCAGCGGCGCGATGGCGCTGGTGCGCCAGTCTTGCCGTGTTCGTTTATAGTGCTGTTCACGATCCGAACCCCTTGCCAATCATGCCACTCAGACAGCACCTCACCACACTCGCCGACGGTCAACCGTACCGCCATGCCGTGTTCTACAAGCTTCCCGGCGGGCTGCGCTTTCGCATGGCCGAGGGCGGCGGGCATTTCGCCGGCGTCCTGACGGCGGTGCGCAAGGCCACCATCGTCTGCGAAGACGTGTTCGCCGGCGCCGATACCATCCTGGTGCATCTGCAACGTTATGCCACGGCCAACCGGTTCGACCTGCGCCCGACGCTCAAACAGCTCAGGTTGGCTGGCATCGCCCTTCCGCGTGCGCGCGAGATCTGGACCGAACCGGTGCCGCGCAGCGATCCGGACGACGATGACAGCTGGTGGCTCAATGCGCTCTTCGAACTGCCCAGGTCACACCTGGCCAGCCTGCTGTGGTGCGCGTTTGCCAAGGACATGTGGGAGTTGCAGCCCAACCCGCATTGCCAGGTCTACCTGATCAACCCGGCGACAGGGCTCATGGCGCATTCCTATGACGACCGGGGCATGGACGTGGTCGGCACCAGTCACGAGGCGCTGCGGCAGATTTACACCGCGCATCATGCCTGGCTGCTCGAGTACGACCTCGAAACGATGGACCGCAGTTTCGCCACCCCGCCTTCCGCCTGAAATCCTTTCTTGAGGTACCAAAAACCACAGCGCGAAAATATATATAAGCGCTTATATAATAGATGCTAAGATAGCTACATGAAACAAGGACTTGGAACGCAATTGCGGCACCTGATCGAACTCCTGGACGGCGCCGTCCTGCAAGCGTATGTGGAGGCGGGCCTCGATTACCGGCCGCGCTACACGCCTGTGATGCGGGTGCTGGCGCAGCAGCCAAGCGCGACCATCGGCCAGTTGGCCGAGCTGGCCGGCATCACGCAGCCGGCGGCGACGCAGACGGTGGCGCTGATGAAAAAGGAAGGCATCCTGCTGGTCGTGGCCGGTGGTGAAGATGGACGCCAGCGCGTCGTGCGCCTGAGCCCGCAGGGCGAGCAACTGCTGCCGCGCCTGCAAGCGTGCTGGCAGGCGACCAGAAACGCCGCCGACAGCCTCGATGCGGAACTCGACTACCCCTTGTCCGGCTGCCTGGCGCAAGCCATTGCCGCACTCGGACAGCGCTCCTTCGGTGCGCGTATTGAAGAAGCCAACCAGAAAACCCGTTCAACCACCTGACGAAAGCGATGTATGGAACAGTCCCTGAGCATGCCGAGCGACAAACCAAACCTGACAGCGCGCCTGATGGCGCATCCCGTAGTCCGCATCGTGCTGGGCATCGTGCTCACCTTCGGCGCCGTCCCATTGGTGATGATCGCCGCGTCCAAGCTGGTGGAAAAACCCTACCGCATCGTCTGGCCGCAATTGCTGGCCGCCGTGCTGGTGTGGTTCGGCTACCGTTTTTATGTGCGCCGCATCGAGCAGCGCCAGCCGACAGAACTGGCCATGGCGGGCATGGGCAGGGAACTCGGCCTCGGCCTGCTGATCGGCGCCGGGCTGGTGGGCCTCACCTTCGCCACCCTGGCGGCGCTGGGCGTGTACCGCTTCGGCGGGGTCAATTCCCCTGGCACGGTGCTCATGCTGGTGCCGCTGGCCGAGCTGGTGCTGGTCGGCATGGCCGAAGAGATGATATTTCGCGGCATTATTTTCGGCGTGGTCCAACGTTCGCTGGGCAGCAAGGCCGCCATCGTTATCTCGGCGTTGCTGTTCGGGCTGGCGCATATGCCAAACGACGGCGTGTCGGTCCTGGCGATCGCGGTGATTGCCGCGTATGCCGTCATGCAGGCCGCGTTGTACATGAAGACGCGCCGCCTGTGGATCTGCATTGGCACCCATGTGGCGTGGAACTACTGCGTCAGCCAGGTGTTTTCGTCGACCGTATCCGGCCATGCCGCTGGCAGCGGACTGCTGCGCGGCGAGCTGGCCGGCAATAGCTTGCTGACCGGCGGCGCCTTCGGTGTCGAAGCCTCGCTGGTGTCGCTGGTCCTGATCAGCACTGTTGCGGTGTTCTGCCTGTATTCCCATGCTGTTCGGCGTCCGGCGCTCGCTCCTGCTGCGAACGGCTGACGACGATCAGGCTGGCGTATCAGGCGATGACGGCAAGGGGGTGCATTTGATCAGGTTTCCGCCCATCTTCCTCATCTCAAGAGCCTTGGTTTTGCCATGGGCATCGAGGTCAAGGTGAAAGCTGCTGGCATCGTCGGATTGTCCCATATAAACAAAACGCTTTCCGGGCCACATGATGAGGGTTTCGCTTTTCAGCGTGCTCAAGTCAAAACGCGTTGTCCCGATTGTGAACAAGCCGTTGTCCATCTGGTAGTCAGCCTTGGTGACTTTGCGCGTCCGCGTGTGCCGGCATGTCAGCTTGCCCGCGGCATCGAAATAGCCGGCTAGCTGGGAATAGATGGTCCTGGTGCTCGGCGGAACCTTCTCGGCAAGACGGCATTCGAAACTATTGGGCCTGGTTCCGAACGCGGCTTGCTTGGTGCCGTCTTCCTGCTCAACCATGCCCAACGAGACCGTGTCGGAAGAGACGCTTAAGGACATCCGGTGCACGCCGCTCATTTCCCGCGACCGCCGGACTGAAACCACGTTCGCGGGCCTGATGTTGCCGGTGATGTCGCCGGCGCGCAGCGAGCCATCCGCAGCGATGAGCAGCGGTCCATTTTCCTTCGCTACCGGTTCAGGAGGAATACTCATCGATTCGCACTGTGCCACATAGTTTCCTGCCGCGACAGCGAGAAACGGCGCCCACAGGTCAGTCCCCGTTGCAGTCGACGTGCCGCCGGGCACGCTCCGGACCGCCGTCCCGGCCGGTTCGACGTCAGTGGAGGAGGCATGGCAGGAGGTCGAGACCAGCGCGATGGATAAAAACGTCAACAGCGCACTGTGCTGATGGAGCATAGGCATTGAATATCTCCGGGAAATCACGAAGACTTAACGACATTTAAATTGCAACGCATCAATCGTGTTCTGACCCTACCGATCGAGTCTTCCACAAGTTTCGCATAGCCGTCAGTCCCGCCATTGCTCTTCTTCCCGGTATTAAAACCAATTTTCACGAGAGCTCTGCTGAATTCTCCCGCATCCGATATCCCACGCAATTTGTCACCGTAGCTTTTGGCGAAGGAATCACACGCAACGCTAAAGTTCGGGAACACCGCCATTTTCACCTTTGGATCAAGTAGCGCTGTAATAGTGCCAATCTGAAAATACGCAGGTGCGTGCATCGAAAAGAAATTCATGCCTTTTTCAGCAAATCGGCCTTCCCCATGTCTGCACTCGTGTGCAGCCAGGCCAAGGATATTCTCGGTGGGCATATGGAGTTTATCAGCAAGTTCCTTGGCATCTTGCTGGTGAAGCGCGACGAAGAATTTGCCATGTTAAGCCTTGGTATAAATTATTTAAAGATGCAATTTTATCACCATTGGCCAATGGGTTGCGCTGTACATTCGGTTGGCCCAGCACTTTAATATGGCGGTATACGGGACGATATATTCCAGTATAGTGTCAGCATGGATATCAATCAAATTATCGCCCGCCGTATCAGCGCGCTCCGCGTCACGCACAAATTGTCATTGGAGGCACTGGCGACGCTGAGCGGTGTCAGCCGCTCCAACATATCGCTGATTGAACGCGGACAGAGCAGCGCATCGGCGACCGTGCTCGACAAACTGGCCGGTGCGCTTGGCGTGACCGTTTCTTCGCTGTTCGACGACCGCGATGCGCAAAGCGCTGCGCCCTCGCCCCTGTCGCGTGCACCTGAGCAGCGCGTGTGGACCGATCCCGCGTCGGGATATCTGCGCCGTATGCTGTCCCCGGCTGCGCCATCCTCGATTCAGCTTGTCGAAGTCACGTTCCCGCCGGGCCAGCGCGTTATCTACGACGCCGCCGTGCGTCGCTCGGACATGGATCAGCAGATCTGGATAATCGACGGAATCATGGAAATCAGCGTTGACGACCGGCACTGGCGTCTGGAGACAGGCGATTGTCTTGCCATGCAGGCGGACCAATCCTTCGTCTATTCCAATCCGGCCTCATCGGCGGCACGCTACCTGGTCGCCCTGTCGATTCCCGCATCCAAACCCACCAGGAGAAGCGAAGCCGGGTGAGCCCCCCGCGCCTCCCGCAATAAGTAGCATGCCGATCGATCGTCCCGCACCGCCAGGTAAAACAAGGATAAAGATGCTTTCTTCTTCACCCACGACAATCACCATCGAGACACCAGATCAGCCTGACGTGATCGCCCTCATTGCCGAGCTCGACGCTTACCAGGACAGCCTGTATCCGCCAGAGAGCCGGCACGCTCTGGATCTGGCGTCGTTAAAGCAGCCGAATGTCTTGTTTGCCGTTGCCAGGGACGGTATGGGCGCGGCGATCGGCTGTTGCGCGCTGGTTCTCTGCCCTGGATTTGGTGAAATCAAGCGCCTGTACGTTAACCCTTGCGGGCGTGGCCACGGCATCGCCAAAAAGCTCCTGGCTCTGCTGGAAGCACGGGCAATCGAGGCCAACTGTCAATTGCTCATGCTCGAAACGGGACCGTACCAGCCACAGGCACTGGCCCTGTATGCGGCAGCCGGGTATCAGCGCCGCGGGCCGTTTGCAGATTATACGAACGACCCGTTAAGTGTGTTCATGCAAAAGAATATCTTGCTCTGATATGTGGTTTCGTGCGTCAAGATGCATTACGGGGCGGCGATCCTGGCAATCAGCTTGCCATTGTTGCCACCATCAAAAAGTCGTAAGAAAGCCGTTGGAATGCTCTCGAAGCCGTCCACAAAATGCTCGCCATATTTGATTTTACCTGCGGCGACCAAGGGTGCAACTTCAGCGAGGAAGTCCGGCATGCTGTCAAAGTGATCCGGCAGCGCAAAGCCGCGAATCACGATAAAGCGGTATAAAAATGCCTTTAACAATTCCGGCAGCCTGTTCGGTCCCTCAGGTGCGCCGGGGAACCCGTATTGCGCGATGGCGCCGCAGATCACAATCTGCGCCCGCATATTAAAATACGGCATCAACGCCTCGAAGATATGCCCGCCGACATTCTCGAACAGGGTATCGATGCCATTCGGCAGCGCACGGGCCAGCTGCGCCGCGAAATCAGGGGCCTTGTAGTCCACCGCGTCGGCGAGGCCAAGCTCCTCCTTCAGGTAACGCACTTTTTCCGCGCCCCCGGCGATGCCTACCACGCGCTGGCCTCTGAGCTTTGCCAGTTGCGCCACTACGGAACCGACCGAGCCGGCGGCAGCCGTGACGACGAAGGTGCCGCCAGGCAGTGGATCGAGGAATTTGTTCAGGCCTACCCACGCGGTCAGACCAGTGTGCCCGAGGACACTCAGTGCCGCCGACATGGGCGCCGCTGCCGGATCGATCTTGCGCAGGTCGGCGCCATTCGACAATCCATATTCCTGCCAGCCTGACCAGGTGACGACATGGTCGCCGGCGGCGAAATCCGGATGCATGCTTTCTTCAACGACGGCAATCGTCGGCCCCGGCATCGGCTGACCGATATCGATCGGTGGCAGTTCACTGGAAGCATTTCCCATCAAATTGCGCTGATAAGGATCGAGCGAAATCAAGGTGTTACGAAAAAGCACCTCGCCGTCCCCCGGTATTGGCCGAGGATGCGAAACAACATTGAAGTCAGTTACTTTGGCATTGCCGTCGGGACGTGCAGCAAGAACGATCTGGCGGTTGGTCGGGTTTTTCAAAAGACTTCCTTTGTGTGGGGTATTGACACGGATGCGGGCACCTGGCAATGCCTGGCTCGCCAGACCACTATTCTGTAACGATCAGCACATAAATCATATCGAGGGTGCAAAGCGCTGTCAACAAGTTTAATATAACGATTGACACATAATCTGGAGCGATATGAACACTGGCTCTGCGCCAACCTCCCGCACCCGTGGCCGCCCGCGCGCATTCGACCGTGCCGCAGCTCTGGCGAAGGCGACACGCCTGTTTTGGGAAAAGGGATTCGAAGCCACCTCGATGGCCGACCTCACAACCGCCATGGGCATTGGTTCGCCCAGCCTGTATGCGGCATTTGGCTCGAAAGAAGCGCTCTACGTTGAAACGCTCGACTACTACCGCGACACCTATCAGGCACTCATCTGGAGCAATTTCTTTGCAAAGCCTACGGCGCGCGAAGCGCTTGCATGCTGGCTCGACGATTCCGCCGCCGCACTGACGGGATCGCTAGTCGACATTCCGCGCGGGTGCATGGTCACCCTGTCGGCTGTCGGTAGCGAGGGGTATACCGAACTGGGCGAGTTGGTGCGCTCGGCGCGCGCGGTCACGCTTGCGCGCCTGACTGAGCGCCTTCAGCGCGCGGCCGACGAAAAAGAGATAGCGACCTGCGTCGATGTGCATGCACTTGCCAGATTCATGCAGACGGTACAGAGCGGCATGTCTATCCTCGCCCGTGATGGCGCCGACCGCTCCGAACTCGACGCGGTGGCCCGGATCGCGATGCTGGGATTCGATGCGCGTCTGGCGCATGCGCCCTGACAGGCGGCGCGGTGGCACACCCGCTGCCGGCATGCGCACGAGCTGTTGGAGGTCGGTCGCGAGTTTTGTCAGGCGCTCATCATCAGGGGCAGCCTAACTGCGTGCGTGCATCGTCGTCGCTGGCGAGTGCTTTACCGGTCTTCGCGGCAACGTGCTTTTGAATTGCAACTAACGCGGCGAAGGTATAGCGTTCGCAGCTTTCCGTATCCCAGACATCGCCGCTGGAGGTATTGACGGCGTAATGGCCCTGCGTGCTGGTTCCGTAGACCACACCGAAATGGAGGTAGCCCGGAACAACTGGCTTGCCATCAGTGAGCCACGGACCGTCAATCGACAATGCCGGGGATGCCATCTTGTATCGCTCGTGCTTCATCACAACGCGTAAAACCTGCTTCGATTGAGCAAGCGTCAAACCGGAAGGATTGACGCTCCTGACACCGAGCGACTGTGCTAACGCTGGGAGACAGGTCACCACGCCCCAGACAGTGAATAACGCGCATTTACACAGCATCATCATTTTCAATGTCCCTGTACCTCTTGCTATTTAGATCGACTCAGCAAGACAGCCAAGTTCGTTGCGCGCGTCCTCATCGTTGGCGAGCTGCTTGCCAGTCCGCTCCGCGATACCTCGTTGGATTTTCGACAATGCGGGGAAAATATAGCGTCTGCAGCTTTCGGTTTGCCAGACATCACCCGTGATGATGTTAACTGAGTAATGCCCTTGCGTGCTGGCTACGTATACCACACCAAAGCTGTGATATCCCGGAATGGAAGGCTTCCCGTCCGTCAACCAGGGACCGTCGAGCCAGAGACGCGAATCGGACGTCTTAAAACCTTCCTGTTTTAACACCACAAGCAAAACCTGTTCGGCCTGATTTGCCGTCAAGCCGGTCGGCTTGACGTTCTTCGCGTTAAACCGCGCCCCAAACGCCTGCGAGCAGACAAGCAGGCCGGCAAAAGTGGCCGACAATGTGAGCCGCGCTATCAACGCCATGACAATCCCAATCTGATTAGCTTGAACGTCGACGGCATTTGCAAGATCGCACGCCGATGATTGTTTTTTAAAGATGTTATTTTATCACTGCAAGCGTACCTGCCAGATCAGATTTAGCCGGCGTACTTCACCAAGGATCATGAAGACAACCCGAACGGCGTAAATACGCTGCCAGCACTACTGGAATATGATCGATCCAGCCATGCGCGTCAAAGTCCGGGCCCGGTGCAACGCATGAACACCGCCTCGCCTCAAGCGGCAAAAACCCGCCGGCGCATGACGCGGGCGGGCTGTTTGCTCCCCAAAAAGCCCGGCTTAACGCAGGTTGAGCGCCTCCGACAGCGACCACTTCAGTGGTTGTCCGCTGGCGTCGGTAATCGTGGTCAGATCGCCGAAAATGCGCCCCTGCATGGTATCCGGCAGGCGCACGAAGTTGGCGTTGCCGACGATCGAATCACCGTGGGCGAAGCCCCAGGCAAAGAATTTCAGCGTGGCGATGGTCTTTTCCGGATTGTTGGTCGCTTGCGAAGCAACGATGAAGGTGCCCGACGTGATCGGCCATGTGCTCGGGCCGACCCGGTCGGTCAGCATTTCTTCGTATTTGGCCTGGGTAGCCCACGGGCTGTTCAGCAGCGCGGCCGTAAAGCCCTCCGCGCCCGGCGCGACAACCTTGCCGTCATGGTTTTTCAGGCGCGTGAACGCCAGTTTGTCTTGCACCACGTACTGATAATCGACGTAGGCAATCGCTCCCGGCGTCTGCTTGAGCGCGCTGACAGCGCCGTTGCTGCCGTTGACCTGGGTCACGCCACTGGCCCAGGCAACCGTAAAGTTACGGCCGTAGGCTTGCTTCCAGGCCGGGCTGACTTTGCTCAGGTAATCGCTGAAGTTATAGGTCGTACCCGAGCCATCCTGGCGCGCGATGACGCTGATGCCCAGGTCCGGCATGGCCACACCCGGATTGGCGGCGGTCAGCTTCGGATCGTTCCATTTGGTGATCTTGCGCGAAAAGATGTCGGCCAGCAATTCGCCGGTCAGTTGCACTTCGCCGCGCTTGAGTCCTGGCAAATTGACGACAGGCACGACGCCCGACACGGCGCTCGGGAAACAAATCATCTTGCCGGCCTTGAGGTCGGCTTGCGACGGTGCGATGTCGGTCGCGCCGAACTCGACGGTTTTTGCCTTGACCTGCTTGATGCCTTCGCTCGACCCGTTGGCCTGATAGTTCAGTTTGAGGTTTTGCGATTTGCCGTACACATCGGCCAGCTTGACGTACAGCGGCTGCGCCGCGGACGAACCGGCGCCGCTGATATCGATGGCGTGCGCCGCGAAAGAGGAGAGAAATAATGACAAAGTTACAGTAGTTTTTACAGCGGAGAACATAAATTCCAGGGGTCTTGAAGTAATCGGAAACGCGCCGGCTGCATGGCAGCCAGGAAACGAGCAACCGAAGATAATAACAGATGTACAACACCCATACAATCCGTGTAAATACTTAGTTTTGCTTAAAATCAGAGAAAATCTCCAAATAAACAGCCACTTATGCGCAGTGCATAAAATATCTCTGGTGCATGATCGGCATCATGCACCGAGCGTGCCACCGCCGCTGCTGTTACAATCGCCCCATGCGACGTTTGTTCATTATTTTCATGCTGCTGATCTTTCCGCTCCAGGTGAGCTGGGCGGTTGCGAGCGCATATTGCGCGCATGAACCTTCGTTGACTATCTCGCATCCCGGGCATCACGAGCACGCGGGCGACGATCACGCCAGCCACGACAACTCCCCGTTCGGCATCGACCAGGATTGCGGCGACTGCCACTTCACCAGCGTCGGCATCACCACCTCCACCAGCGGCACCATCGCGCCGCCGCCCACGGCTTACGCCCATGCGGCGGACGCCGCGCGTTGCGGCACCTTGCGTCCCGCCCGTCCCGAACGTCCCAAATGGCAAGGCCCTGCCTGATCCGGCTGCCGCTGCCGCACATCTGATACCAGCCCAAGCGCTGGACGTCACTGCCGTAATCGACACCTGCACCGCTGGCGCGCCCGGCCGGATTCCCTTGTCTGTTTAACCAGGAGAATTCGATGTACAAACTCGTCTTGCCGCTCGCGCTTGCTGCGGCACTGCCCTGCCATGCGCAGGCACAAACACCCCCTTTTGCCATTGCGGCACCCGGTCCGATGAAGACCGACGCGCCCGCAATGCCTTTACTTGCGCCAACGATGGCGCCCGGCCAGCCGTCTTCCACGCCGCTCAATCAGGCCGCCCCTGCCGGCGCGCCGCTGTTGCTGGCCGGCGCCCTGGCGCGCGTGCTGCAAGCCAATCCCGACCTGCGCGCAGGCGTGCATGAAATCAAGGCCCAGGCCGGCGCCGTCATGCAGGCGGGCGTGGCCCCCAACCCCGAACTGGCCACCTTGGTCGAAGATGCGCGCGAATCGACCAGGACCACCACCGTCCAGCTCAATGTACCAATCGAACTGGGCGGCAAGCGCGCGGCGCGCGTGAACGCGGCGCAGCTCGGGCAGGACGCCGCCGGCGCCGAATTGGCGCTCAGGCGCAATGCCGTGCTGGCAACCGCGCGCGCGGCCTTTTACGATGTGCTGGCCGCCCAGCAGCGCCTGCACATCGCCAACGCATCGCTGGCCCTGGCCGACGGCGCGCTGGCGGCGGCGTCCAAGCGCGTCCTGGCCGGCAAGAATTCGCCGGTCGACGAGACCCGCGCGCGCATCGCCGCCGCCAGCGTCAAGCTCGATCTGGCGCAAGCCGGGGGCGAACTGGCCGGCGCGAAGAACCGCCTCGCCGCGCTGTGGGGCGGAAGCGGGCACGACATCGGCCATGTGGACGGGCAGCTCGGCCATCTGCCGGCGCAGCCCACCCTGCCCCACCTGATGGCGCAATTGGACGCCGCGCCCGCGCTACGGCTGGCGCAGACCGAGCTGGCGCGCCGGCAAGCCCTGGCGCAAGTCGAACGCGCTGGTCGCGTGCCCGACCTGACCGTCAGCATCGGTGCCAAGCGCGACGGGCAAGCGGGCCGCAACCAGGCGGTGTTCGGCCTTGCCATTCCCCTGCCCCTGTTCGACCGCAACCAGGGCAAGCTGCACGAAGCGCTACAACGCGGGGAAAAAGCCCGCGTCGAACTCGACGGCGCCCGCGCGCGCCTGACCAGCGAGCTGGCCCAGGCGCACGACGCCCTGGCGGTCGCCCGCGAACAAGCCCGGCTGCTCAACGACGACATCTTGCCCGGCGCGCAAAGCGCCTACGAGGCCGCGCGCACCGGATTTGAGTACGGCAAGTTCGCTTTGATCGATGTGATCGACGCCCAGCGCACCTTGCTGCAAGCGCGCCTCCAGTACCTGCGCGCCCTGGCGGACGCCCATCGGGCTGCGGCAGACATCGACAGCATCCTCGGCGCCCAAGGCGCCCCCCAGACAGTGGAGTAATGCATGAAAACCCCTTTGAACAAGAAACAACTCATCGTCATCATCGCCGCCCTGCTGATCGGCGCCCTGCTGGCCGCACTGATCGTCACGCGCAAAGGCGCCACGCCTGGGCAGGACGACCACGAGGAGCACGGCGGCCATGCCGAAACGGCCGAGGTTGACCACGGCGGCAAGCCGCACCAGGAAGACGCGGTCCCCGCGCGCGGCCCCCACGGCGGCAAGCTGTTCGTCAGCCAGGGCTACGGCCTGGAAGCGACTATCTTCGACCACAGCGCCGGCCCGCAGTTCCGCATTTATACCTACCAGGACGGCAAAGCGCTCGATCCCTCGGCCAGCAAGGTCCAGGTCACGCTCGAACGCCTGGGCCGGGCCGCCCAGACCATGCGTTTCGCGCGCGAAGAAGACTATCTGCGCGGCGACGCCGTGGTCGGCGAGCCGCACTCGTTCAAGGTCGGCGTGCTGGCCGAACACGGCGGCAAGACCTACCGCTTCGCCTATGAGCAGGTCGAGGCGCGGGTAACGATGTCGGAAATCCAGGTGGCCCAGAACGGCATCGACATCCACACCGCCGGCCCGGCGCGCATCAAGAGTGTGCTCAAGCTCAATGGCGAGATCATGCTCAACGCCGACCGCACGGTGCACGTGGCCCCGCGCCTGGCCGGCATGGTGGAGTCGGTCAGCGCCAACGCGGGCCAGACGGTGCGCAAGGGCCAGGTGCTGGCAGTGCTGTCGAGCCAGGCCCTGGCCGGTGAACGCAGCGCCTTGCTGGCCGCCGAGCAGCGCCTGGCGCTGGCGCGCAGCGTGTTCGAGCGCGAACGCTCGCTGTGGCAACAGAAAATCACGGCGGAACAGGATTACCAGCAAGCCCGCGCCGCCATGCAGGAAGCCGGGATCGCCGCCCAGAGCGCGCGCCAGAAACTCGACGCGCTCGGCGTCGGCGCCGGCAGCCTCAAGCAACTGGCGCGCTATGAAGTACGGGCGCCGATCGATGGCGTGATCACGCAAAAAACCGTGGCCGCCGGCGAATCGGTGAAGGAAGAAGCGAGCCTGTTCGTGGTGGCCGACATGTCGACCGTCTGGGTCGAGCTCTCCGTGAGCGCGCGCGACCTCGAAACCATCCGCCAGGGCCAGAACGCCACCGTGCGCGCGGCCGATACCAGCGCCAGCGGCACGATTTCCTATGTCAGTACCCTGGTCGGCGAGCAAACCCGGGCCGCCAGGGCGCGTGTTGTCTTGCCCAACACCAAGGGCGTATGGCGGCCCGGCTTGCCGGTGACGGTCGACGTGGTGGCCGCCGAGGTCACCGTGCCGGTCGCGGTGCTGCTCGAAGCGGTGCAGAACGTCAACGAATTGCCCTCGGTCTTCGGGCGTTACGGCGACCATTTCGAAGCGCGTCCGCTGGTGCTCGGGCGCAGCGACGGCGAATCGGTCGAAGTAATCAGCGGCCTGCTGGCGGGCGAGAAATATGCCGCCAAGAATAGCTTCCTGATCAAGGCCGACCTCGGCAAAGCCGGCGCCAGCCACGACCATTAAGGACCGCCATGTTCGATACCCTCATACGCTTTTCCATCGAGCGGCGCTGGCTGGTGCTGATGCTGGCCGCCTTCATGGCTGCGCTCGGCGTGTACAGCTACCGCCAGTTGCCGATCGACGCCGTACCCGACATCACCAACGTCCAGGTCCAGATCAACACGGCCCTGCCCGGCTATTCGCCGCTGGAAGCCGAGCAGCGCATCACCTTCCCGGTTGAAACGGCGATGGCCGGGCTGCCCAACCTGGAACAGACCCGTTCGCTGTCGCGCTACGGCCTGTCGCAGGTGACCGTGATTTTCAAGGATGGCACCGACATCTATTTCGCCCGTCAGCTGGTCAACGAACGCCTGCAGCAGGCGCGCGCCAGCCTGCCCGCCGGCGCCTCGCCCGAGATGGGGCCGATGTCCACCGGCCTGGGCGAAATCTACATGTGGACGGTGGAAGCCAAGCCCGGCGCGCTGAAAACCGACGGCACGCCGTTCGACTCGACCGATCTGCGCCAGATCCAGGACTGGATCGTCAAGCCGCAGCTGCGCAATGTCCCGGGCGTGACCGAAATCAACACCATCGGCGGCTATGCCCGCGAAATGCACGTGGCACCGAATCCCGGCCAGATGGTGGCGCATGGGCTGTCGCTGTCCGACATCGTCGAGGCGCTGGAACGCAACAACAGCAATGTCGGCGCCGGCTATATCGAGCGTGGCGGCGAGCAATATCTGGTGCGCGTGCCGGGCCAGGTCGGATCGAGCGAGGATATCGGCGGCATCATTTTGCGCTCGTCGCAGGGCGTGCCGCTGTACATCCGCGACGTGGCAGAGGTGGGCGTGGGCAAGGAATTGCGCACCGGGGCGGCCTCCGAGAACGGCCAGGAAGTCGTGCTCGGCACGGTATTCATGCTGATCGGCGAAAACAGCCGGGCCGTATCGGCCGCCGTCGACAAGAAACTGGGCGAGATCAACAAAACCCTGCCGGCCGGCGTGATCGCGCGCACCGTCTACGACCGTACCGACCTGGTCGACAAGGCGATCAACACCGTGCGCCAGAACTTGCTGGAAGGCGCGGCGCTGGTGATCATCGTACTGTTCCTGTTTTTGGGCAACATTCGCGCCGCGCTGATCACTGCGCTGGTCATTCCCCTGGCCATGCTGGCCACCTTCAGCGGCATGGTCGCCAAGGGCGTCAGCGCCAACCTGATGAGCCTGGGCGCGCTCGACTTCGGCATCATCATCGACGGCGCCGTGGTGATCGTGGAAAACTGCGTGCGCCGTCTGGCCCATGCCCAGGCCGCCGCCGGCCGTCCGCTCACGCGCGAGGAACGCCTGCGCGAAGTGTTCGCCGCCGCCGGCGAAGCGCGTCGGCCCTTGCTGTTCGGCCAGCTCATCATCATGGTGGTGTACCTGCCGATCTTCGCCCTGACTGGCGTGGAAGGCAAGATGTTCCATCCGATGGCGTTTACGGTCGTGGCCGCGCTGGTGGCGGCGATGGTGCTGTCGGTCACCTTCATTCCCGCCGCCGTGGCGCTGATGATCGGCAACAAGGTCAGCGAGCACGACAGCCGCCTGATGGCCTGGGCCCGGCGCGCCTACCTGCCCTTGCTGCGCCGCTCGATCACCAACAAGGCGCCGGTGATGGTTATCGCGGGCGTGGTGATCGGCCTGTCGGCGCTGCTGGCCACGCGCCTGGGCAGCGAATTCGTGCCTAGCCTTAACGAAGGCGACATCACCATGCACGCGCTGCGCATTCCCGGCACCAGCCTGACCCAGGCGGTCGAGATGCAACTGGCGCTGGAACGCACCATCAAGCAACTGCCCGAGGTCGACACCGTGTTTTCCAAGATGGGCACGGCGGAAGTGGCCACCGACCCCATGCCGCCGAGCGTGGCCGATACCTTCATCATGCTCAAACCCGAGTCCGAATGGCCCAAGCCCAAACGCAGCAAGGAAGAGCTTCTTGCTGCGCTGGAACAGGCTGTCGGCAAGGTTCCGGGCAACAACTACGAGTTCACCCAGCCGATCCAGATGCGCTTTAACGAATTGCTCTCGGGCGTGCGCAGCGACGTGGCGATCAAGGTGTTCGGTGACGACAGCGCCGTCATGGGCCGCAGCGCCGGGCAGATCGCCGCCGTGCTCGAAAACATTCCGGGCGCGGCTGACGTGAAGGTCGAGCAAACCACCGGCTTGCCGATGCTTACCATTCGCATTGACCGCGCCCGCACCGCGCGCGTGGGCGTCAACGTGGGCGACGTGCAGCAGGCGATCTCCACGGCCATCGGTGGCGCCAGTGCCGGTTCGCTGTTTGAAGGCGACCGCCGGGTCGACATCGTGGTGCGCCTGCCGGAAAACCTGCGCGCCGACCTGGAAGCGATCCGGCGCCTTCCGATCCGGGTGGCGGCGCGCGCGGGCGATCAGGCCGCCGCCTACGTGCCGCTGGGCGACGTGGCGCAGCTCGACATGGCGCCCGGGCCGAACCAGGTCAGCCGCGAAAATGGCAAACGCCTGGTGGTCGTGACCGCCAACGTGCGTGGGCGCGACATTGGCTCCTTCGTGACGGACGCGGGCGCGGCCATCGGCCAGCAGGTGAAGATTCCACCGGGTTACTGGATTACCTGGGGCGGGACGTTCGAGCAGTTGCAATCGGCCACCAGCCGCCTGCAACTGGTCGTGCCGGCCACCCTGGCGCTGGTGTTCCTGCTGCTGTTCGTCATGTTCGGCAACGTGCGCGATGGCTTGCTGGTGTTTACCGGCGTGCCGTTTGCGCTCACTGGCGGCATCGTCGCGCTGTGGATGCGCGGCATTCCGCTGTCGATCTCGGCGGCGGTCGGGTTTATTGCCTTGTCCGGCGTGGCGGTGCTCAATGGACTGGTGATGATTTCCTTCATTCGCGGTTTGCGGGCGGAAGGCATGCCGCTGGCGCAGGCGGTCGAAACCGGGGCGATGACGCGCTTGCGGCCGGTCTTGATGACGGCGCTGGTGGCCTCGCTCGGCTTTGTGCCGATGGCGCTGGCCACCGGCACCGGGGCGGAAGTGCAGCGGCCGCTGGCGACGGTGGTGATCGGCGGGGTGCTGTCGTCGACCTTGCTGACACTGCTGGTGCTGCCCTTGCTGTATCAGTGGGCGCACCGGCGCGATGATTGATTGACCATCCTGGCGCAGGTTTTTCGGCAATTCCTGCGCCATCGGGTAAGATCGCGCGCATTGGGCAGGCCATTCACGCTCGCTGACTAACAGAAAGAAATGTGACGACGTTTTTACGACGAGAAATGCTTGAGCATGCGCTAGGAGTCTGCGCGGCAGAAACTGATGCAATCCGAATGGTGACGAGGTAAACTTGTCAAATGACGACGAGCTACCTTCCATACGATCAGCATCAGCAAATGCTGCTTCCCCATGCTTTGCAAG
>NZ_VVIW01000029.1 GCF_011682045.1 Massilia aquatica
CATCGTCGGCTTCTACAACTGCAAACGCATCAATTCAGCATTGGGCAATCTGTCGCCCGCCGTCTACGAACGGAAAATGGCAGTACGCGAACCTATCGTGGTGTCCGAAATTACTTGACCACAGCAGTATCCATCAGCGGACTGACTTGCAGGGAATGTGATCGGGTAACTGCGATTGCAACTTGGAGACGATTAGGATGGACTGACTTGACACTGAATGGCCTCCAGTCCTGGGCAGCCAGCGCTGTACTCTCGTGATTTAACTACGGCGCGCAAGCGCGATGGAAACGACATGTCAACAATACATGAAAATGCATTGCAACTTTTTCTGTCCGAATCGACTGCCTTGGCCCTGACCGGCTCAGTCACTGGGGACGTCAACATGGCGAGCGCACTCGATAAGCGTCATAAGATCAGAAAAACCGATTTAGAGAAAGTTTATAACGCCGCCTGCAGACAGGATCCAAATACACCTCAACGGGCGATAACAGTTTCCTATCTGATGCTTATGGCAGGCTGCGCTTACGACAATCCGTTTGGATTAATCAATGCACCCGATTTAAGCAACTACTCCGTTACGCCCCATTGGGATAAAAACAAACCCCATAGACTGAGTGCTGTGTACTTATGGGAACCAATGAACCTATGGGCGGGATGGGCATGGGAAAACCGTCACAACGCAAGTGAAACCATTGATTCCCATTACCACGACGTGTTCGAAAAAATAACGGGGGGAGCGCAGCGCAGCACATCGATGAATTGTACCGCCACCACCCTCACTACAAATGTCAGGATTTCGCAATGTATTGCGCCAAATACTCAAACGACTTTCGCTCCGAGGCCAGCCAACACTAAACTGGAGCGCCAGATGTCGGCCTATAGCGCAAATCTGGAGCTCAACAAAGAGATATGGAAACATGCGCCGGACAAATTTGAAAATGCAACGGTTGACAATACCAGACGCTGGAAAGAAAAGCATATGAGATGTCTGATCTCTGAAGTGAACGCATCCTCGGTCGCGGGAGACATGCACTATTCGGCATTATTAAATTCACTGATAGCGCGGGGAAAGAAGGCAAGCGACGACTACAAGCGCCTTGAAAATGCACGAGAAAACTGGACTAAGTTCCGACTGAAATTGGTTACATACCTTGATTTCATCAGTTTAAATTGGGCCTTTGACGATTCGCCCTTCAAATAATACGATCTACCGGCGATCAGTGTCCGAAAAATGGCCCATTGCCGTTTGGAGTGGAACTTGACTTCAACTTCGACTACCATGGCGACTTCCGCCGTGAACGCCTGATGCCATCATCGCCCTGCATTGCCCCGTATTCTGATGTGCAGAGGTCCGGAGCGGGGTCAAGGGCGGGGTGCGCGGAGCGCGGCCTGGCGTAGCGAACCCTTTACGCTGTGTAGAACCAACACACTTGGGCGCGGCCATCGACATGGCATTCCGTGACGATGGCCGCGCTGACACCCGGCGATGATGGTGCCATCCACATCAATGAGCGTTATCTGAATTGAGAAAGCCCCGATGAGTATTGCTGTCGAAGCCCTGTCTACGTCTGCGCTGGGAGTGAAATCGCCGTTGGACGTGGCCAAGGTCGCGCTCGACACTGCCAAACGGAGGATTGATGTCGAAGTTGCGTGCAACGCCAAGCAAACGCCTTGTCCTGCCTGCGGCGTGAACGGCCAAGACATCCCCGACAGGGCCGGCGCGACTGGCGCCACCTCGACTTCTACCAACATAAGGCGTGGCTGCACGCCGACATGCCGCACATCGATTGCGGCGCTTGCGGCAAGAGCACGTCCTTGGAGGCGCCTAAGCGCGGCCGGGCAGCGGCTTCCTGCTGCTGGTCGAGGCGATTGCCTTGGCGCTGTGCCAGGCGATGCCGGACCCGCATGCCGCGGGCCTGCTACGTGTCAATGCAAAGCAGTTGTGGCGCCGGATCGATCACTACGTCGGTGTGGCGCGCGCGCAGGAGGACATGAGAGGCGTCGCCATAGTCGGCACGACGACTTGAGTTTCCGGCATGCCAAGACTACGTGACGCTGGTCCATGACCTGGACGCAAAGTGGCTGCTGTTCAAGGCCGAGGGTCGTAAGCGCGGCACTGTGTTCGCCTTCAAGGCCGACATGGTCGCGCATGGCGGCGATCCAAACGACATCAAGCATGTGTGCATGGATATGAGCGCCGCCTATACGAAGGGCTGGCCAAGATGCTGCCCCAGGCCCGGATTAGCTTCGACCGATTCCATGTGGTCGTCCTGGCTGTCGAGGCGATGGACGCCGCACGGCGCAAAGAGACGCGAGCAGCCGCGCGTTGCGCGCGCGGTGATTGGACGGATCGCAAAGCGCTCAAAAGAGCCTGTCGTGCTCGTTGGCCGTGTTGACCTTGATTGTGCATACCAGCTTGTAGCGCTTATCGGCGTTGGCCGACATCTTGTAGCCAAATTAGGACTTGCCATGCTTCTTGGTCCGGCGCGTCCATGTCCTTCTGCCGGCGCTTGGCGCGTCGCCCAGTTTGTTCAGCTTGGCTACGCGCCTGGTCGGAAAATAGGCTGGTTCTGATCATCAGGAACCTCACAATCGGTGGTTCGCGACAATGCCATGCACGGCGTAGTTTTTCGAGGTGCCCAATAGTTTAGAAAATAATCGTCATTAAATACGACTTCCAGGCTTTTCGCTAGGCGGGACTGCGGTGGCCATTCTTAGCGCTCGCATTCGCGCTTGCCCCTTTCGAGACCGCAGGCAGAAATTTCCCAATAAGATTGTCTTTTATGTCGGCGGGAATGACTTGCGCTTCGGCCAGCGCCGTTTTCGCTAGAAATTTAAAGAATTCTTCGCGGCCTGAACCGTTTAACACTATAAGCTTCAGAAACGGATATTTAGCAGCGGAGTCAGGTTTATATTTAACCTCATTTTCCAGACCTTCAATTCTCCGCCTCACTCCTTCGATAACGTCAAGAATCCTAAATTTCGTAATATTGAGGGCGAGAGAGTTTCAGCGTATTGCTTGCCAACCAGCTTTCCCGCCAATTCTTCGTTTATCGGGCCTTGCTTACGGTACTCGGCCATGAGCTCAACTCGTTGTAAAAGGCTAAGAGAACCTTGAGAATGTTCGCATTCTTTGCAAGTACTCCGCACCCCTTGGGTAGCAGCACCAATGTTTGAAGTAGGCGCCGAAGTAATTGCGCATTTTTCCAGCATCTTCCTGAAATCGCCAACGGCATTCTCAGCCGCTTGATTATCGACCGGGCCATTCTCATTCGAAATTTCATCTAAAAATTTTTGCCTAAAGTGTTGGATAACTTTTTCGAATACCTTTTTCCAAATAGATGAACTAATAACGTCATGCGCTCTGGTCCCCTCCGACTTGGTTTTCCACTGATCCCGTGCTACGCCGCACGCAGGGCATGACGCCGGATACTCGTTAATTCCTGATTCGGTAATCTTACCTATTTTTACGCCGCCGACATAGACAAACCAAATAAAGCTATCATTATGATCCCTTTCCTTCGCCCGTGACATATGCGAAATTCTACAGGTTTGCCCGTGTGCTGTAGCTGACAACATAATTTTAGCCCGCAAGTTATCAGTATGCCCGTTTTGGAGATGGCTTAACTCTCTTAATGTAACTACAATGGGCATGGGCAAGGAAAACGGCAGGTCGAATATTTTGAAAGTGGATGGCATATGATATCAAAGTTATTAGATTGTCGATCTCGATTAGACGAGGGAGAACGCGCGAAGCTGAGAAGCGAAGCGCAACCTCATCCCCTTGTGACTCAAAAGCTGCGCCGATTGCAGCATACAGTTTCGGGATATTGCATGTTGCCGTACGACGCGCCATCGCAGTAGAGCCATTTACTGGGAAGGCTACCGGTATTTTGGCCAATATAGCTGATGATACATCCGGGCTGCAGATTGCTCGACATTCCCGAATGCAATTTTCAGTGAGTCTGCGGGCACTGGGAGCGACGCGCGCTAATCCGACTTCATGGTCCCCAAATTCCAATTCCAGGTCCCGGTTCCTTTTTTGGTCGAATCGGCATTCTGCTGCGCGAACACCGCTTCGATTTTGGTGAAATTGAGCGAAAAGGAATCACTAGGAATTCCGCCGCCCCCGCCGCAACTCATCTGTGAAACCATCGCGTTTTGCATCGTGTAGGTCATGAAGTTCATGTACACGCCATTCTCGACACGGCCGATGCTCAGTGTCGCCGGGCCGATCTTGCTGCCCTGCGTGCACGCTTTGAACAATTCGGTAGTGGACAAATCTGACGATTTTGAGAACGACATCTCGGAGAGCACGGGCCGGCCCAAGGTGCGTTCGGTATTGGCCGAATCGCTGCCCATCGGCAGGTAAGCATTATGCGAAAACGAATTGACGATGATCTTGTCGGCATAGCCGTCGATCGTGCAATTGCCTTTGTATTTGTCACCCAGGTCCAGAATAAGAACGTCTGACATTTTGTGCTCCATATAAAAATGCGGGTGCTGTTACGGACAGCGCCGCGCTAATGAAAACGAGATGTGCGGGAAAGATGCCCGCACGCCGATTACGCAGCTACCGCCGCAGGCAACTCCGCCACCAGGCGAATCGAAGTGGTGAGCTCTTCCATCTGAAAATGCGGCTTCAGGAAAACCACGGCCGAATAGGCGCCCGGTTTGCCTGCCACGTCGGTGACATCCACCCGCCCTTCCGACAAAGGAAAGCGGGCCTTTTCCCCCTGCGACGCATTCGCGCTCAGCAGGACGTAGTCGGCCAGCCAGTTGTTCAGATAGTTCTCCACGCTCTGGCGGCTCTGGAAGCTGCCAATCTTGTCGCGCATGATCACCTTGATGTAATGCGCAAAGCGCGACGCGGCCAGCACATACGGCAGGCGCGAAGACAAGGCCGCGTTGGCGTTGGCCGAGTCCAGGTTGTACAACTTCGGCTTGTTGACCGACTGCCCGCCAAAGAACGCCGCCATGTCCGATCCTTTGGAATTGACCACCGCGATAAAGCCCAGGTCATTCAACTCCTTCTCGCGCCGGTCGGTAATGAACACTTCGGTCGGGCACTTGAGCACAATGTCGCCCTCATCGGTCTTGAAGGTATGCGCCGTCATGCCGGTGATCTTGCCGCCGCCCTCGACGCCGCGAATCGCCGTGGTCCAGCTATGCTTGGCAAACGAATCGGTAATGCGCAGCCCCAGCTGATAGGCCGAATTGGCCCACAGGTATTTGCTGTGGTCTTTGCCGTTGACGTCTTCCTCAAACGCGAACGATTCCACGGGAATGGTCTTGGCGCCATACGGCAAACGCGCGGCATAGCGCGGCAGTACCAGCGCCACGTAGCGCGAATCTTCCGATTCGCGGAAACCGCGCCACGAGGTGAGTTCTGCGCTGTCGAAGATCTTCGACATATCGCGCGGCACGCCCAATTCGGTAAACGAGCTCATGTCGAACAGCGACGGCGCGGCGGCGGAGATGAATGGTGCATGCGCGGCTGCCGCCACTTTCGACAAGCGCTCGATCAGCGCCATGTCCTGCGGATGGCGGCCGAAGTAATAGTCGCCAATGAACAGCGAATACGGGTGCCCGCCGAAGGTGCCGTACTCTTCCTCGTAGATCTTCTTGAACAGCGCGCTCATGTCGTGATCGACCGCGCCTTCGAGGTCTTTCAGCAGCTCTTTCTTGGACACGTTCAGCAGGCGCAGTTTTAGCTTGCTGCTCGTTTCCGTGCCGAACACCATATCCCGCAGGCCGCGCCACGACGCTTCCAGGGTCTGGAATCCTTCATGGTGCATGATGGCGTTGATCTGGTCGCTGAGGATCTTGTCGATCTGCGCTACGCGCTCGTTGATCATCGCCACGATGCCCTTGTCCGGCGCCGCCCTCATGCCCTCGTCCAGCACCTGGGTGGCAAACTGTCCCAGGAGCTTGCGCGCATACATGTTCTGCGAAGGGTCGACCGCCATTTTTCCTTCCTGGACGATGCGATCCAACAGGCTCATTTCCACTACCGCGGCATTGCTGCCGCCGCTTTCTGCTGTTTGTGTGCTGGCCATAATTGAACTCACTTTCGATGTTGGTATGAATCGGCGCCCGGTCAGGATGCAACCGGTTCGGCGCTGTCGGCCGTTGCCTGGGCGTGCGCCGCAGCGGGATCGTCGGTGCGCAGGGTTTTCAGCTCTTCGGTGTTCTGCACGATGTTTTCGAGCAGCGAATCGAGTTCGTCGTTGCCATCGAGCTTGCCGAGCAGGTCGCGCAATTGCTGGCGCACTTCCAGCAGTTTCGCCAGCCGTGGCACTTGACTGACGATCGCCTCGGGATGGAAGTGATCGAACTCGGTGAAGTTCAATTCAATCTTCAGGTTGCCTTCGCCCTTGTAGGTGTCGGGCACCGACAGATCCAGGCGCGGTGCGATCTTGGCCATCACTTCATTGAAGTTGTCGCGGTCGATGTCCACCAGGCGGCGCGCCTTCAGCTTGGGCGGCGCCTCCAGCGGCTGGCCGGACAGGTCGGCCAGCAGGCCAACCACCAGCGGCAATTCCTTCTTCTCGACCGCGCCGCCGATTTCCACATCGTAGGTAATCTGAACGCGCGGGGGACGATTGCGTCCCACCCATTTTTGCAAGCTCTCTGACATCACATCCTCACTGGTTGTTGGACTTGTGGATCAGACGTTCAAGCAGGTCCGCCAAAGCATTTCAACTGACCTGAAAGCACCGTCAACTCGTTTCGTCATGCGGGTAGTTCGGAGTTGATGGTAGAAGTCCGTTTGCACGTAACACAAGTAACAACACAAGGTGTCTCATCCACAACAATGCGTTCGACAGGGCCGGATCGCCGTGATACGATAAATGATTGTAGTTTGGCTAAGATTTCAAAGGCTCTATGTCTGGTCGGCCCTCCCCAGTTGCAAATCCGCACCCAACAAGGGCGCGCTTTCGCTTAGGAGCCTGGCTGGTCGCCCCTGCTTCCAACACCATCGACAACGCGGGCGAAACGCGCCAGATGGAGCCGCGCACGATGGATGTGCTGGTAGCGCTGTGCCGCGCCAACGGTGCCATCGTCAGCACCGAGGAACTGCTGCAACAATGCTGGGGCAGCACGATCCACGGCGACAGTCCGGTCCACAAGAACATTGCCCAGTTGCGCCGCCTGTTGGGCGACAACGCCAATGCGCCGCTCTTCATCGAAACCATTCGCAAACGCGGCTACCGCACCGTGGCGGCGGTCGACTGGACGGTGGACGATGTCCAGGCGCCGCATTGGGAAAACGGTTCGCCCTTCCGTGGCCTGCTGCCGTTCGACGAAACCCATGCCGGTGTCTTCTACGGCCGCGACGAGGCAACGCGCAAGCTGGCGCAAGCGGCCCAGGCGCAGATCGACCATGGGCTCGCGCTGCTGCTGCTGCTCGGCCCGAGCGGCTCGGGCAAAACTTCGCTGGTGCAGGCCGGCCTGTTCCCGTCCATGTCGCGCGCACAGGACGGCACCGGTCCTGCACTGCTGGCCAGCACCACCTTCGACATCGCCGATCAAGGCGAACAGACGCTATTTACCGCGCTGGCCGGCGCCATGCTCGACCTGCACTGGGACGACAGCTACGGATTTCCTGATGAAAGCGCGATTGCGCTGGGCCAGCGGCTGGAACGCGATTGCAACAGCGTCATCAATCAGCTCGACGCCGCACTGGCGCCGCATCGCTCGGGCGTCCGCTTGGCCCTCTTTATCGACCGTTTCGAAGCGCTGTTCAACGCCAACCGCGTCACCGAAGCGGAACGCAGCGCGTTTCTGGCCGCGCTGGAACAGTTGGCGCGCAGCGGCACTTGCCTGATCGTGATCGCTTGCCGCAACGATTTTTACCCGAACATTGCCACGCTGCCGCTGCTGATCGAAGTCAAGCCTTACGGCGGCCACGTCGATCTGGCGCCGCCCGGTTTCAGCGATATCGCCCAGATGATCCGCAAGCCGGCCGCTGCAGCCCAGCTGGTCTTCGGCGTCGATCCGGTTACCCACGCCAGCCTTGACGACATCCTGTGCGAGAGCGCCACCGCCAGTCCGGACGCCCTGCCCTTGCTGCAATACTGCTTGCACGAGCTGTACCAGCAGCGCACCGCCGAAGGTGAACTGAGCTTCGCCGCCTTCCATGAACTGGGCGGGCTTGAAGGCGCAATTGGGCGGCGCGCCGAGCAGGTTGTCGTTGGGCTCAGCGACGATCACCGCGCCGAACTGCCGCACATCATGTCGCTGGTCACGGTGCTGGCGATCGATGAGGAGCTCGTCACCAGCCAGCGCGCGCCATGGTCGGCGCTGCGCAGCGAGCAGGCGCGCGAAACGGTGACGGCGTTGGTTGAAGCACGCCTGTTCGTCAGCGACCTGGCCAGCGGGACACGGGTGTTCGGGATTGCGCACGAAGCGATCCTGCGTCGCTGGCCGCGCATGAGCGACTGGATCGGTGCGCACCGCGATGCCTTGCGGGCGCGCGGCCGACTGGCGCAGCAGGTGGCCCGCTGGAGCGCCGATGGACGCCGCGCCGATCTGCTCATCCCGCGCGGCAAGCTGCTCGACGAGGCCAAGCAACTGCGCGATGCCGGAGGATGGTCGCTGGAGCCCGACGAATGCGAGCTCATCCGCCTGTCCAACCGGCGCGCGCGCCAGTTCGAATGGGCGCGCCTGTCCGCTTTGGGGCTGATCATTGTGCTTGCCGTGCTCAATTCGGCGTTCGCCCTGAGCTCACTGGCGGCCAAGCGCACTGCTGAAGCACGCCGCACCAAGGTCGAGGGCCTGGTCGATTACATGCTGGGCGACTTTGCCGACAAGCTGCGCCCGCTGGGCAAACTCGAACTGCTCGAAGGCGTCAGCGGCAAGTCGCTCGAGTACTTGCGCAGTTCGCAGCAAGATGAACTGAGTCCTGCAGCCTTGACCTTGCGTGCCAAGGCCTTGCAAGTGATCGGCGAGGTCGGCAGGGAGCAAGGCAACGCTGCGCAAACGATTGATGCTTTAACCGAGGCCAACGCCATACTGCGGCGCCAGCATGAAGCCGATCCGAAGAACATCCAGGTGCTCAACAATCTCGGCAACAACAATTACTATATCGGCCAGATGCACAAGGATCACAATGACATGCCGGCAGCTGCGGCCGCATGGCAACAGTATCGGCTGCTTGCCGAACAGTTGCACATGCTCGAACCCGACAAAGCGCAATGGTGGATAGAACAGTCTTACGCGCACAATAACCTTGGCTCCCTGGCCTTCGCGCTTGGCAAACCGGAGTCCGCTGTAACGGAGTTTGCCGCATCGCTCGCATTGAAACAGCGCGCTTTGCAACACACGCCCGGCGACAAAATGCTGATCGCCGCGCTGGCGGAAACCTATTCCTGGTTGGCATTGGCCAAGCAATCCTTGGGTCAGCTGGGGGCCGCGGAACAGCTATACGAACAGGAAATGGAACTGGTACAGCAATTGCGCCAGCGATTTCCCAGCGAGCCCATGTGGATCAATCGCTATGCCCGCGCTCTGCAGCATCGCGCGGTCCTCGCGCTCGCCCTGGGCAAGGATGATCGTGCGCTGGACGATCTGGCAGCTGCTGCCGCGTTACTTGTCGACCTCGCACAAAACGACAAGAAAAACCGGGCGTGGCAGGTTGAACTGGCGAATGCCCAACAAGAGTATCTGATGGTGAAATTGCGCACTGAACCCGCGCAGCTCATCCTGCCGCAGCTGCAGCGCATTCACGCCAACCTGGCGGCAGAGAGCGCAATGAACCCGAAAAACGTCCGATGGATCAGCAACGAAACCGTCGCCCGCTTCCGTATTGCGACGGCGCTGCTCGAGATGGGCGATCTGGAACGGGCGAAAGGCGAGATTGACATTGTCATTGCACAGTTCCGTCTCTTACACAAGCGTACGCCTGCCGATTTGCAAATCCGCCTGTCGCTGGCGGAGTCGCTGTTGCTGTACGCAAAGATACAAAAGAAACGAAGAGACGACACCAATTCGATCATTGCGTGCAAGGAAGCCTTCGCTGTCATTGAACCCAGCACCACCTCAACCAGGGACTTTTTCATTCTCGATCCCTGGAGCCGCTCGACGCTTTGTCTGCAACAATCCGTGATCGATAACACTCCATGGCAACGGCTTGCACAGATCGGGTATCGGGACTCTCTCTACCGTAAGTTAATCCCAAGATAGGAAGATTCTATGCGTCATACAGTTCCAGTACTTTCCCAAGTCCCGGTGGTGGTTACCATCGTGGGCATCGATGCGTCTTCCGAGGTCTACTACACCTATGACGATCCACTATCAGGCATCCACTATAACAAGTCGCCCACGTGCACTATTAATGCTGTTTCTCCGTATCAAACGTTGTTCGCCTTGGACTACGCGAGCTCGCGTAACGGTTGGATCGTCACCACGCCTGCAATACTGGCCCCATCGACATCAAAGTCGGGTCAACACTTAATCCCATCGTCCCCAGACTTCCAAGCCTCTTGCCTTGCATTGATTACTACTTATAATCAGACTGAACTGGACTATACATTCGACGTCGTCTTCTTCAATCAACTCACGAGGACGAAAATATGGGATGACCCTCAGGAGGGCAATCCTCTCAATCCCATCAAGGTGTGCGACCCGGAGACCCATCATGCTCCGCAGCCGCGCAGGGTGACATCGTCGCCCAATATGTAATTCTGCAAGTCGGTACAGATCGCCAGTGCCAACTTCTCCTGCAGCGCGATGCCCAAATCACCGTGGCGGTCGCACTGCCGGATGCAGGCGATCTGCCCGGTATTGGCGTCCAACAGACGGATCGTCGCGCGCACGTACCTGGGCTCGGTCCTGACCCGCACTTCGATGCGATATTGCTCTGCCGACGCACCCGATTCGCTGCCAAAGCGCTGGAACAGGTGCAAGGCAAGTTCTTCCTCCAGTCCGGAAATAAAGTTTTGCGTGCCGCTTTCCGGCGATGGACGGTCTAGCGGCAAAAGCGCCACCGACTTGATACAGATGGGACGCGCGCTCGCTACCGATGTCAGCACGGGCACATAGGTTCCCATAGGAATCACAATCTGCAAGTCGTTCACGTTGGCTGCCGTCGCGTAATACTGCGCGAGACGGCAGCGCAGCCTGCCCATCTGCACCCGCACCACGGGATCGAAGCTCGTATCGTAATCGCGCGCATCACGGTGAAACACCTCAATGCCGATTGCGTATTCGCTGATCGACGCTTCCATGCCGCTCAATTTTCTCGTCATCAGGAACGACAGCATGGCGCGCATGCGCGGCGCTTTCACGAAGATCGGACTGGACAGCACATGTTGTACAGCCTGCCAAGTGGCGTCGCTTTGCACGGCGGCGGCTGTCAATGTCGATGCGTTGCTGGTGTGCGTATTCATGGTCGATCCAGTCGGAAAAGGGATTCAGGAAGTGCACTGAGGTGTGCCTGAATTGACTCTAACGAGATGGATCAATCTTGACCTTACGATTACCTTACGATTTCAAGCCATTGATTTAAAAGGCAATTTTTTCTATTTCGCAAGCAGCCCAGACCACACGCGCTGGCCCGCAAGCCCTGCACGGGACCGTCGGTCACGCTGCGCCGCGTTACGGGATGTTACTTCACACGTCGGCCAGGCCCCTTCACCATCCCTGCATGGGCTGTCATCGACCGCCACTGCTGGCCGATGGCGCTATGGCGCAAGCCGCAACACCCGGGGTAGCAAGCGACGCAAGCACCAATCCCGGCGCGCCGCGGTCTAGCGTCGGCTAGGCTGGCGACAACCCATCCTTGTAGCAATCAACGTCCATTAGGAGAACAAGATGAAAACTGTTTCGGTTTGGTTCAACATACTGATTGTCGCGTTGGGCTTGCTATGGGGAAGCACGGCATTGGCCGTTGACTACCTCTCGGGGATTTGGAAGATCCCGGCCACAGGAGAACTCGGCGCCAGGCGCTACAACACCACGCCGCAGGCTTGCAAGGATGCGTGTTCCGCTAACCAGTCGTGTAGCGGCTTCTATGCTTTCACCGACTGGGATACATGTCAGCTCTATGGACCCGATGCCGACGTCGCCGCGCGCGTAGGGCCTTGGTCGAACGTCCAGATGAACTGGAAGAAAGCCAGCCCGGACCCGCTTGCAGCCTATACATCTGGCTTTTTGCCCATCCCCAATAATGGTGCGCTGACGGATACTTTGTACGGTTATCAGCCGCAGCAATGTGCCAAGATGTGTAATGGCAAGGCCGATTGCGTCGGTTTCCACACGATCACGACGTCCGACGTCTGCAGGCTATACGGCCTCGAGTCGACCTGGTCGAGCACCAATGGCCCGTGGTCGAACGCAAAGTTGTTCATGAAGGCAACCCAGCCAGCCATTCTGATGGTGGATGTCCATGTGATCGACAGTACCAGCGGCGGCAACGCCAGGTGGACCAGGGAGTACGCGCAGCAAGTGCTCGCCAAGGCGACCCGGGAAATGAACAATGGCGAAGTGGTGTTCAGCCTCGGCAGCTTCGATCGCATTGTCGACGACCAACTCTTCAATGGCCGTGCGATGGACCCGATCTTTGTCAAGTACGACAACAGCGGCCGTCCAGGCCGGATCAACATCTATGTCGCGGCGCCCATGAGCAATTACGGAGGGGGCGTGGCGTGGGTAACGGTCACCTTGTCGCCCTACGCGGTCATTTCTTCGCGTTACGATTCCTTTAACGACTATGACGTGGAGGATACCGCCAGAATTTTCCTCCACGAGATCGGGCACAACCAGGCCTTTGCGCACAACGGCAGCTTTTACAGCTATCCCTACGCCACCGACTGGTACTGGAGCAGCAGCCCGCTTGCCAGGCAGGTGTTCGCACGCCTCGCCACCTGGTCCAAGCTGCGCCAAAAGGGCTTCGACCCTAACCTCAAAAACAACAACTACAGCTGCGCCGTCAATTCCCCGCTCCCCGATCGGGGCACTTTCCCGGCACCAAACGTTCCAGCTGCAACGTCGCAGGAATGTGCGGCGCGCTGTAGCCAATCGAGCAGTTGCGTGGCCTTCCATTCGTCCACCATGTACCCATCGTGCGTGCTCTTCGACGCGGCGAGCATTGGCAACGCGACCCAGCCCGGCAACCCGGCCACGGAGATGTGCTGGAAAACGGCCGGCAGGAAATAGCGTATCCGCGCTGGCGTGAACAGGTCTGCAGGATATGCGTCAGACTGTCTCGCCGTGGGTTTCAATGATGGCGGCAAGCGGCCTGCGCAGGCACTCGCCGTGCCGCTGCCTGATCGCACCGAAACGCGCGAAAAAAACGATGCGCCGGTCGCCCCCGGCAAGGTGCTGCAATTGGCCGCGCGCCCGGTCGTGCTGCAGCATCACGCTGAGCGGGTGCAGCGCCAGTCCGAGCCGCTGCGCGTTCAGCCACACTTCCATCAGGCGCGCGCCGGCCTGGACCATCACCGTCGATGCAAGGTTGTCCGACGGCAGGCTGCACAACAGCAGTTGCGCCGAGTCTTCCACCAGCGCCGCCAGTTGCGCCGCCATGTGATGCGGCACGCGCACGATACGCAGCACTTGCATGACCTCCGGTGCCAGCACACATTGCATGATGCGCGTACGCAGCGGCGACATCGGTCCCATCAGGCTATGCAGATAAAAACCGTCTTCGGCCGGCTTGCGCGGATCGAAATGCAGGTAGCGGTAGGTTTCCTTCCACGCGCGGTAGCTGGAGAAGTCCAGCGCCGCGAACTGCCGCACCAACCCGGCGGCACGGGCAATAAAGGCCGGGCTGCGTTCCACCCGGAGATGCAGTTGGTCCCCGGTCAGCTGTTGCGGCCAGTGCCGTTCCAGCAATTGCGCGAGCACCATGTCACTGCAACTGCCCTCGGCAAACGGCGCGCGATGCGTACGGCGCTGGCGGACGCTGTCTTGCAATCCGGCTAATGCCGTGGCATCTGGAACGCGCTGCGGCTGCAGAGCAAGCAACACCAGGCCCCGGCAGCCATGCCCTTGTTCCAGCGATTGCAAGAACGGCATGGCTGCCGGGGCCTGCGTATCGAGCCTCTCGAGCCAGTGCCAGTTGCAGTGAAAGCCCAGCGCATCGAAGGCCGCGCTCAGCAAGCCGAGGAACATGCCGCAACTGAGCTGCATTTCCAGCGTCAGACTGGGTAATGCTCTCAAGGTACGCTTGCGATCGATGCCCAGCAGCAGCAACTGCGCGTGCTCCGGCCAGGCATGTGCCGGCAACAGTTGCGCCCGCATGCGCCTGTCTTCGATGTGCACCAGTTTCCATGGCTGGCAGTTGTGCGACGACGGCGCCTGGCGCGCAATGTCGACCGCTTGTCGCAGGTTTTCTTGAAATTCCATCAACGCCCCTTAGCCGTCCCCGTGTGACACGCACTGCCCTACCAGCGCCAGCGCGTAATCGCCGATCAGCGCGCCGTAGCCGCTCAGCTGCGTTCCCTGGCTGCCCGGCAACTGTGCCAGCAGGCGCGGCGACAGGCGCCATGACAAGCGGCCGTCGCCGCCGATGGCTTCGAGCTCGATGTCGGCAAACCAGCCGAATATGCTTTTCCCGTGTGCCTTCATGAAGGCTTCCTTGAAGGCCCAGACCGCGGTAAGGACGGCATCGCCGCCGGCGGCGCTGAGGCGCGATTCGTGCGCGGTAAATGCCATCTCGCGTGCCGCATCCGGAAACGGCCTGACACGCTCGATATCGATGCCGACCGGATACGCACTGGCCGCAGCGACCGCATAGCCTTGCGAATGGCTGATGCTGACATGGCCACCGGCTGCCTGCGGCTGGCCGCGATTGTGTTCGGCGCTGCTGTTGCCGATGACCAGCGCATGCAAGGGCGATTCAGCACCAGACTGCGCATGCAGATGCTGTAATGCGGCCTTGGCGGAGACGCGCCCGGCCATCCATTCGCGGCGCCGCTTGGCCAGCCGCAATCCGTGCAGCCGCTCGCGCTCGGCATTGCCAAACATGCGTGCGAGGTAAACAGGATCATGTTCGCGCCGCGCTACCGCGTCGACCGACACTGCGCTGACAACGCAGTCACCGATGCCCACTATCCACGCCGTTTCCGTCTGCGGCAACAGGATTGCGGCAATCCCGCTCATGCAGGCGCCTGGTAACCGGCGCCGAGCTGCGTGCCGGCGACTTCCTCCACCACTTCGGCCATCGTGGAAAAGCCTTCCACCAGCCGCGCGAAGCTCGCGCTGGCCATGTCGCGCTGGAATGCCGCGTCGCTGCTCACCTTGATGAGCTCGATATAGTGGAACGGCGCATCATGCGCACTACTGACCCGGTGCACGTCGAAACTGCGCACACTCGGCAATTCCGGACAGGTCGCATAGTCGGTCTCCAGTACCCAGTTTTCGAAAGCCTGCGCATGGCCGATGTCAAGCAGGCGGATTTTATGGACGATCGATTGCATGTGAGACTCCCGTGGTTAGTGAACGCCGCTATCTGCTTGCAGCAGCAGGTGGTAATTGATGCCGCCGGTGCCGAAGGAACTGACCGCCGCGCGCCGGCAGCCGTCGACCGCATCCCAGCGCGTGTTGACGGTCACCAGTTCAGCCGGGATGCCCGCCAGCGGCAACTGCGGATCGATCCGGCGGCGCAGCAAGGTGGCCGGCAGCGCATGCCGCTGCAAGGCGAGCACCGTTTTCAACAAGCCGGCGGCGCCAGCGGCGGCGAAGGTATGACCGATGTTCGATTTGACCGAACCGATGCGCAGCGGCACTGCGCGCGCGCCGCCGTACACGCTGCCGATCGACGTCAGTTCCGCCAGATCGCCCAGGCGCGTGCCGGTACCGTGCGCTTCGACGTACTGCACGCTCGCTGGCGCATAGCCGGCCTGCGCGAAGGCGCGGCGCATCGCCAGCGCCTGCCCGTCCGGATCGGGCGCGGTCATCGACACGGCATCGGCGGAGCCGCCAACGCCGGTGATCGTCGCATGAATCCGGTCGCCGTCGCGCAGCGCATCGCTCTGCCGCTTGAGCACGAACAGCGCCGCGCCATCGCCCGGCGAGAAGCCGTCGGCATGCTCGGCGAACGGCGCTATCCTTTGTTGCGACAGCATCATTTGCGAGGAACAGAGCACCAGATCGCGCAGGTTGGCCGGCAATTCGACGCCGCCGGCCAGCACCAGGTCGTAGCGATGCCGACGCAAGGCCAGCACCGCATTGTTGAACGCTGCCAGCGACGACGCGCAGGCCGCTTCCAGCGCGACCGGCATCGCGGCCAGGCCGAAGCAGGCCGACACCAGTGCCGCACTGCCGCTGGCAAGGTAGCCGTCCAGCGTGAAATGATCGATGCCCTTGTCCGCCGTCGCGCCATCGGGCACGCTTCCCAGGGTGCGCGCCAGTTCGGGCGCGTGCAGCCGGCACGCGAGTTCGCGCTCGCGGCCCAGGCTGAGATTGGAGGCGAGCATCACCGCGGTGCGGCCGAGCTTGCCGCGCTTGTGCGCCAGGCCGAAATCGGCCAGTGCTTCGGCGGCAACGTGCAGGGTCAGCTTTTGCGCGATATCCAGCCCGGCAGCGCGCTTCGGGAATATTTTATATGCGGCAAGACCGGCATCGTACAGGGCGCGCTGCTTGAGGTCGGCGCCGTATTGCGCATAGCTCGACAGCACAGCGGCCTCGCCTTCGCCAAAATAGGCGGCGCGCGGCAGCACGCTTTCCGGCAGCGGCTGCACTGCATCAAGGCCGTCGAACAGGCGCTGCGCGAAGTCGGTGCTATTGCTGCAGGGACCGAAGGCGCCGCCGATGCCGACGATCGCAATCGCTTCCTGCCGTTCTTGCGCAGGCACCCTGTCGGACGGCAATGCATGACTGGCACTGTCGGGCGCCGACAGCAGCAGATGCCATTGCACGCCGGTCAGGCTGCTGCCAAAGACGCCGGCAAGCTGCGGCGCGTCGCCAGGCCAGGCCATCGCGGCATCGGGATACGCCATACCGGCACGCGCATGCAGCGCTGCCGCACTGCGCATGCGCGGCAAGGTTTTTTCGTGCAAGGCCAGGCTGCTGCCTGCTACCGCGGCCAGTGCCGCATTGGCAAAGGTATGACCGAATGTGGCGACACTGGCGCCAAGGTGCAGCGGCCGCTGCTTGCCTTGCGCACAGGCATCGCTCAAGACGCTCAACAACTGCGGCGCCTGGCTGCCGATGCCGGGCAGCACGCAGTCGATATACTGTTGCTGCGCCGCCGTCACGTCCGCCTGTGCACAAGCTTCATTGATCACATGGAACGCCGCCGTGCCATCCACCGCATAAGCGAATGCCCCCGGCGCGTCCTGCCTTGCCGCACCCATGCCGCGCAGCACGCTGTAGATGCGGTCCTTGTCGCGGCGCGCATCGGACCAGCGTTTGAGCAGCAGCGCGGTGGCGCCTTCGCCCATGGGCGTGCCCGCGCCGTCCTGCGCAAAAGGGTGGCCGCCCAAAGCGCCGGTAAAACCCTTTCTTGCCAGTGCCAAGGGCGTCAGAAGGCTCTCGATGCGTTGTCCGCTGGCGACGATGACTGCCCTGCTCTGGCCGCTGTGAAGCGACAGGCTGGCTGCCTCCAGCAGCGCGTAGCCGGTCGCATCTGCGCATTCGATTGCCTGCACCGGACCACGCAGCGACAGGAAGGAGGCAATGCGCGCCGGAATGCTGCTTGCCATTTCGCCGACCCGGTCATGCGAGGAGGAACCGAAGCGCGCGCGCAATGCCTCCTTCAGGCGCGAAAATTGATCGGCGCCGCCAGCAAGTTCATGCGCCAGCCGCACGCCGTCCACCTTCAAGGCGTTGGCGATGGTGCTGTCGAAGCCGAAGCAGGTGCCGCACATGACGGCCACGTCGTCGCGCGGCAGAGCGCGCTTGTCATAGCCGGCATCGCGCACGCACTCGTCCGCCACCTGCAACAGCATCAACATCATGTGCGAAACCGATTTGCGGTAGACCGGCGGAATCCGGAAGCGCTTGAAATCGCATTCCATCTCGTCGAAAAAGGCGCCGTGCCATCCTCGCAACTGTTCGCGCACGGCGCCGTCAGTGTCCCAGTAACGTGCCAGCGGCAGCGGCGCAAAGTGCGACGTCCCCGCCTGCAGCTGGCGCAAGAACGCCTCCTTGCCGCGCGCCTGTGGATACAGGCAACCGATGCCGACGATCGCGATCGGCTCGAAATCGGGCGGCTTATGCATCGGCGGTCACGATGTCGTTGCGCTCGTGCGCATGCGGCATGGCGGCGCTGTCGCTGGTGCCGCGCGTGAGCTGCTCCAGCGCGCGGTAGTCGATCTTGCCATTCGCATTCTTCGGCAATGCTTCCAGTTGCCGGGCAAGCCGGGGGATCATGTAGCGCGGAAGCCGGGCGCCGCAGTAGCGCTTGATATCGAGCACGCCAAGTCGTTCGCCGGCATGCCGCAGCGTGTAACAGGCAACGAGGTGTTGCGTATCCCCCGCGCACGCCGCCACGACCGCGACTTCCGCGATACCCGGCATCGCCCCCAGCACCGCTTCGATTTCGCCCAGCTCGATACGGTTGCCGTTGAGCTTGAGCATGCGGTCCTTGCGGCCGTGGTAGTACAGCAAGCCGTTCTCGATGCCGACCAGGTCGCCTGTGGCATGGCGCCCGTGCAGGTGGTTGATGTGATTTTCCGGTTCCTGGCGGCGCCAGTAGCCGGGCGTCACGCACGCGCCGGAAACGAGCAGTTCGCCGATCGCACCTTCGCCGCTGACCGGCTGCCCGTCGGCGTCGACAATTTTCGCCATCACGCCGGGCAGCGTACTGCCGATACAGACTGGCTTGTCGCGCGCCATGTCCTCGTCGCGCACCTGGTAGTACAGGCAGACGTTGGTCTCGGTGGGGCCGTACAGGTTATACAGCGCGCATGCCGCGGGCAGGCAGGATTTCAATGCCCGCAGTTGCCGTATCGGGAATACCTCGCCAGCGAACAGCACATGGCGCAACGATGCAGTCACCTCGGATGTCAGCTCGCCGCTGCCAGCGAGCAGCGCGAGTGCCGACGGCACGCTGTACCAGATGCTGACCTGGTGGCGCCGGATGCCGGCGATCAGCGCCGCCAGATCGCGCTGCTCGTCCTCGCGCACGATCCATACCGCAGCGCCGACCGCGGCGGCGGCGAAGTAATCGAAGGTGCTCAGGTCGAAGTGAAACCCGGCATGGTTGGCGACGACATCGTGCGGCGTCAGCTTCAATTCCGCCAGTGCCCAGGCGATGAAACTGTGCAGGTTAGCGTAGCTGATCCGCACGCCTTTCGGCACGCCTGTGGAGCCGGAGGTAAACAGGATGGCGGCGAGATCGTCCACACCGGCGGCGCATGGTGGCGGCAGTTCGACCGGCGGCGCCATTGCGGCAAGCTGCATCACCGCCGTGTCGCCAAGCGGCGCATCATCGCAAGGCGCATCATCAACGATCAACACCAGTTTCAGCGTATCGCGCCGCCAGCCGTCCAGCGCACGGAAATGCGCGGCATCCGTGACCAGCACCGCCGGTTCGGCGCTGTCCAGGATTTTCCTTGCGCGTTGCGCCGGCTGGGTGCCGTCCAGCGGCACATAGACGGCGCCGATTTCCATCGCCGCATACAGCGACAAGGCATACTCCCGGCATTTCGGCAGCCAGATGGCGACGCGGTCGCCAGGCTGTGTTCCATGGCGCGCAAAATGGGCGGCGCGCTGGCGCACGGCCTGGTAGAACTGCCTGTAACTGATGGCGTCAGGATCAACGAATGCAAGACGATCGGGATGTTCCTGCGCCGAGGTGCGCAGGTAATCAATGACGGGGGTGAAGGTTGGAGTGCTCATATTCTTCTGTCAATTAGATTGAGGTGCTTCACTTCTTTGTAAAAAAAGAGGGTCAGCGGTCCTGTGCCGTTCCCGTGCACGCACATTGCCATCCGGGATAGGGCACCTCCCCCTGCAGAGGGGGAGGAACCGTCAGTCCTTCACCTGAACACCTATCCCCGCACCGCCACCCCCACCTCCTTGGCCGCATCGACCAGTATCTGCGCCGCCTCGTCGAGATCATCGGCCGTGTGCTCGCTGCTCACGCTGATGCGCAAACGCGCATCGCCGACAGCGGCGCCCGGGAACACCACGGTCTGGCAATACATGCCGCGGGCACGCGCCGCGCGTCCGAATTCCAGCGTCTGGCGGTCATCGCCGACCACCACCGGGAGGATCGCGCTGGCGGAATGCCCGAGGTCGAACCCGGCTTCCAGCAAATGGCCGCGCAAGTGATGGACGTTGCGCCACAGCTTGCTGATGCGCTGCGGCTCGCGCTCCATCACGTCGATCGCGGCGATCAGGCCGGCCGCGACCGCCGCCGGGATGGTGGCTGCAAACACATAGGAATGCGAATAGAAACGCAGGTAATCGACCACCTCCTCGTCGCCGCACACGAAGCCGCCGACGCCAGCCAAGGTCTTGCTCATGGTGCCGACTTCCAGGTCCACCGCGCCCTTCATGCCGAAATGCTCGGTGGTGCCCGAACCGGTGCGGCCGAGCACACCGGTGGAGTGCGCGTCGTCCACCAGCACCCGCGCACCGTATTGCTTCGCCAGCGCGACCAGGCGCGGCAAGTCGACCACATCGCCGTGCATGCTGAACACGCCGTCGGTGGCGATCAGCTTGCCGCCGTCGTGGTCGGCATATTTCTGCAGGATTCTTTCCAGTCCGTCCAGGTCGTGCGGATAAATCTTGCGCGCTGCGCCGGCCAGCTTGCAGCCGTCCTGGATGCTCATGTGGTTCAGCGCATCGGTAAAGATCAGATCGTTCTGCCCGGCCAGCGCGGAAATGCAACCCAGGTTGGCGGAATAGCCGGACGGGTAGACGATACATGCCTGCCTGCCCTTGAGCTTCGCCAGCCGCCGCTCCAGTTCCATGTGCAGCACATTGGTGCCGCCGATCAGGCGGCAGCCGGTATTGGTGGCGCCGTATTCGCGCACGCCCTTGACGATCGCCTCGATCACTTCCGGATGATTCGCCAGGCCCAGGTAATTGTTCGACGCAAACATCAGGAATTCCCGGCGCTTGCCGCTGACCTCGTCGTAGATCACCGCACGGTTGCTGCAGCGCGATTCCAGCGGCATGCCGTACCAGTACAACTGTTCTTGCTGCTTGCGCTGATAGAAGGTATTGAACTCGCGCGCCTTATGGAACAGGTCGCGATGCGGGATGTGGACGAAATCGCGCATCGTCCGGGCGTCGTCCGCTGCCGGCTCTGGCGCCACGGAAAGCGCGCCGGGGTCGGCATGGCCGAGGTTGTCCAT
Organism: Massilia aquatica; assembly: GCF_011682045.1. Lineage (GTDB taxonomy): Bacteria > Pseudomonadota > Gammaproteobacteria > Burkholderiales > Burkholderiaceae_D > Telluria_A > Telluria_A aquatica. The sequence goes on from NZ_VVIW01000029.1 coordinate 21,258, forward strand.
GAACGCCGACCACTTCTTTTCTTCCGTCGCCGGCGGCGCTGCGATTACCGGCGCTGCCGGTTCCAGCATGTCCGCTTGCACCAAAGGCCGCAGATGCGCGATGACCTGTGCAATGCTGGTCAACCCTGCCGGAAAGGTGACGGCGGCAATCCCAAGCAACCTGGGAAGCTCGGACAACACGGCTGCCTGGGTAACGGAGTCGATGCCGAGATCACTCTCGAGCCCGGCATCCGGCATGAGCTCGCCCGGCTTGTAACCGGTGTGCCGGCTGTAGGCGGCGATGACCGCCGTCGTCAACGCATCGGCTGCGTGCTCCGGCACCCAGGCTCGCTGAGGCAAGGCAAGCGTCTTTCCATCCTGTTCCAGGCACTCCCCGATATGCGCCAGCACCAGCGCAATCGTGCTTGTGTGTTGCGGATTTTGCCGGCTGGGCAGGCCGAGCGCCTTGTACAGCTCCGCAAGGGTGGTGGCCAGCGTCACCGAGTCGATCCCGAGATCGCCCTCGAAATCGGCATCCGGCACGAGGTCGGCGCGTGCGTAGCCGGTGTGGGTCTGGAACATGTCCAGCACATACGCCCGCAGTCCCGCGTCGGGCGTTGCGATATGGTCGATGACCTGGTCGTTCATCATGCTACCCCCGCTACTTGTGCCAGTGCCGGCCGGCTTTCGCTTTGCAGGCGCTCGACCAGATCGAGCATGTGCTGCACCGATTTGAAATTGTTCGGGACGACCGCCTTCAGCGGCACCGTCACGCCGGCTTCCCGCCGCAGCAGGTCGACCAGATCGAACAAGGCACTGGAATCGATGATGTTCAATTCCAGCAAGGGCGTGTCCAGCGCAAACTGCTGGGACTCGCCGCCGAGGTAGTTCTCCGCGATATACGCAAGAAGCTTGTTTCCTAACATGGTGTTCTCTCGCTAGATGAGGGTTTCAGGGTTCTGACAGACGCTTATTACCGCTTTTCGCCGATGAACAAGGTGCGCGGCCCCGGTATCGCCTGCGCCCTGGCATTGACGAAGCCCGCTTCGGTGAAACGTTGCAGGTATTGCGCGCAGGTCGATTCGATGCCGCCGTCAGTGGACACCAGCATGTTGATCGACAGCAGCGACGTGAACAGTGGGCCGCTTTCGTCATCGGCCAGCGGGGTCTCGCTGGCGATGAAGGTGCCGCCCGCCGGCAGCGCCTCGTGGATGTGACGCAGGATCTGCATCTGGATATCCGGCGCATAGTCGTGCAGCATCCAGCCGAGATGAATCAGGTCGTGTTCCCCCTTGGGGATGGTGCCGCTGATGACGTCGCCCGCCACGATCTTGATGCGCTCGGCGTATCCGTTGCCGGCGATCTTGTCGCGCACGAAGCTGGTCGCCTGCGGCAGTTCGCAGATGCTCAGGCCAAGCTGTGGATAGCGCGCAGCGACCGCCATCGGCAAGGTGCCGATGCCGCTGCCGATATCCATGAATTTCCTGTAGCCGGAAAAATCGAATCCTTCCAGCATGCCTTCGATAAAGGGTTGCGCGAAAATACCGAGGAATTCCTGGAAATCAACGACATCCTGCGGGTTCTGGTACAGGATGCTGAACCAGCTGCGGTCATCGCCGAACGCCGCCCGACGCTGATCCTTGTCCTCACGCACCCCTTGCGCCGTATGCGACCACAGCGGATACAGGAAGGTATCGATATGCCGGCCGAGCCAGCCCAGCCATTGCGCTGAACCACTCACCATGTAGTCGCGCGCCGCCTGGGTGAGGCGGAAATGATCCTCCTCCTTCGCCAGCAGGCCGATGGCAGTCAAGGCGATCAGCAGGCGCTTGCCCGATTGCAGCGGAATGTTGCGGTGCCCGCAAATGGCTTGCGCCGTCGCCGGGCCTTGCTCCAGCGCGTCGAAGATTTTCAGTTCCAGGGCGGACGTGATCGTTTTGGTCTTGAAAAATCCCATCATCAAGTCAACGATCTGTTCTTTATTCATTTCCATGTTGCGGTTCCCATTAATTTAAGAAAGTGGACATGTCTTCGCAGACGGTCGCGAACGAACGCACGAAGTGATCGATTTCTTCCCGGCTGATCACCAGCGGCGGCTGGATACGGATCACGGTCGAACTATTGGCCGTGACGAAGGTGAGGATGCCGTGGTCGTTGCTGAGCTTGGTGACGAAGCGCATGCAGAACATCTCGGCCAGCGACTCTTCCATCTTGCTCATGGCAGCGGCCAGGTGCTGCTTGACTTCATCCGGGAAGAAACGGTAGGTCAGGTGCCAGTCGCCCGGCAGGCGCGTGCCGAATTCGCGTGCGCAGGCTTCCACCGCACCGGCGAAATCGTTGTCGAGCTGGATGCCGAGCATCAGGCCGCGCCCGCGCACTTCGGCGATGAACGGATAGCGTTCGGTGGCTTTTTCCAGCTCCGCCTTGAAATAGGTACCGAGCTGGTCCGCGCGTTCGGCCAGGCCCTGCTGCTGCAGGCCGTCGAGCGCGGCCAGGCCGGCGACCGCGGCGATGTTGCAGCCGCCGAAGGTGGATGTGTGCAGCAGGAAACGGCCCATGGTGCCGTAGGCGGCATCCCAGACCTGCGCGCTGCTGAGCGTGGCGCCGATCGGGATCAAGCCGCCCGACAGCGATTTCGCCAGTACCATGATGTCCGGCTCGAGTCCTTCCCACTCGCTGGCGAACATGCGGCCGGTGCGTCCCAGCCCGGTCTGGATCTCGTCGACGATCAACAGCGTGCCGGTCTGGCGGCAGATCTCCTGCGCCGCCGCCAGGTAACCGGGCGGCGGTAGCTTGACCCCACCCTCGCCCTGGATCGGTTCGACAATGTAGGCCGCCACCTCTCCGGAGATCAATTCGCTGCGCAAGGCCTCGAGATCGCCGAAAGCGACGCCGACGCAGCCCGGCACCAGCGGCCGGAAATGCTTTTTGTGCTTTTCGCGGCCGGTCACCGACAAGGCGCCCAGCGTCTTGCCGTGGTAACTGTTTTCGGCGTACACGAAGCGTGTGCGGCCGGTGGCGGCACGCGCCAGTTTCAGCGCCGCCTCCACCGCTTCGGTGCCGGAGTTGCTGAAGAACACACGCTCGAGTTCGCCGGGCGCAATCGCGCACAAGCGCTCGGCCAGCCTTGAGGTTTCCTGCGGCAAGGACACGTATTGCACGAAGTTGGGCGTCGAATCGCTCAGGAACTTGCGGATCGCCTCGGTCACGATGCGCGGATTGTGGCCGAGGTTCAGGCAACCGTAGCCGGACACCATGTCGAGGAATTGCCGGCCTTCGGTATCGGTCAGCGTGCATTGCTCGGCGCGATCGAACACATGATCGCAGCGCTGCATGCCGAGGAAGTCGGCCAGCATGGGATTGATGTGGCTGCGGTAGCGCTGCAGCGTCTGGGTACGACGCTGTTCGCCGCCATCGGCGGGTGCCGCGGCAGACTCCTGGCGCCGGTGATAACGCGCCAGGCCGCTGATGATTTTCTCATTGATGCGCTCACCCCAGGACGCCAGCGGGAAAGCGTAAAAGCCGTGGCGCTCGGCCAGCGCACCGATCTCCAGCACCTTTTCCGGCTCCAGGGTGCGCCCGATGGAAAAGCACTCGGCGCGCCCTTCCAGGGCCAGCACCATGGTCTCGGTCAGGCAGCCGTTGATCTGCTGCTTGATCGCCATGTTCAATGATTCCCCGCCCAGCTTCACCTGCGCCGACGCGGTCATGCAGCCGCCGTCGATCACCAGCGTGTCGGTACGTGGCGGCGTGCTGCGGAGCGCATCGCGCGGCAAGGCAATATCGACCACGATCGAACCCGGCAGCAGGCGCGCCTCGTCGATCACGTCGCCGGACGAGGTAGCCGATGCGAAGAGGCGGTTGTTCGCATAGCAGTCGTCGATGCTGTCGCGCAGCGTTACCTGCGCATGCCATTTTGCCGGCAGGTGTTCCAGCAATTCTTCCCGGCTGGCGCTGCCGCTGCGGTACAACAGGTCGAGGCGGCAGCCTTGCGCCAGCAGCAGTTTCGCCAGAGACAGGCAGATCGAGCCGGGGTAACCGACAATCGCCACCTGTGCCTCCTGCGGGCGCAGTTGCAGCCATTCGAACACCTGCAGCAGGGCCTTGTAAGCGGCATAGGTCGTGAGCGAATTGCCGCTCGTGACCGGCAGGCTGGCGCGCTCGGCGGTGACCAGGCCGCGCTTGCCGATGATGGAGGTGAAGCCGCCGAGGCCGACCAGGTGCGCGCCCTGTTTGCCCAGCGTATCGATGCCTTCGAAGATGCGTTCCTGCACCTCGCGCGCCGACGCCAGCATTTCATCGGCGGTCAGCGGCAGGTAGTGCACGATGCCTTCGCAGGTGGCGCCGGCGGCGGAACGGATCTGGCCGAAGTCGACGAAGGGCACCATGTTTTCGTGGCGCCACAAGTCACGCTGGTAGCCGCTTTGCAGGTCTTTCGATTGACGCTGCAGCAGGTCGAGCATCTTCACGTAACGCTTGAGTCCGACCGAGGTCGGATGTGCGATGAATCCAAATTTCATTGTTTTTCCTGATGCTGGTTTCATATGGGAATCATTCATGTAGCCGCCGTCAGGCGATCAAGGGCGCAGCGTCCGCCACGGCAGCCGGCTCACTGTGCATCTCATCGCGCTGCCAGCCCGTCGCCGTCGCCAGGCTGATCCCGTCGCCTTCGTTGTTATGCCCGACCACCACCGAGAACAGATTGATGCGCCCCGGCTTTTGCAGCGCCTCGGCCAGCATGTCGGCATCGAAGCTGTCGAGCGTGCGCGCGCACACCTCCAGACCGCAGATGTCTTCTTCCCAGTCCGCCGACATCAGGTTCACCAGGCGCATCTGGCGCGAGGTGCGGTTGAACAGGATGCGCTCCTGGTAGGTGCTGATCACCGAGTGGCCGCCGTTCATGAAGTAGAAGACGGTGAAGTTCTTGCGCATGCGGTCCGGATAATTGAGCGCGTTCTCGATAAAGCTCGGCAGGATGTCGGGCACGAGGCCCTTGGCGCCGTCGCCGATGAAGGCGACCACGTTGGTGCCGCTGGTGTACGCGACGCTCAGCGTGGCCTGCAGCGCATCGCCCATCAGCGCCCGTCCGTACCAACCGGAAAAGCCGCGCCGGGTGCGCGCAACATTGCGGATCGCCGAGATGCCGCAGCGGCCGACGTCGTACAGGCCGGTGTAGTCGTAAGCGCGCTCGACGATCAGCTTTTCCACCAGGTGATTGAGGCGCGCGAAAAAATAGTTCGGGCTCATCGGTGTCGCCGGCAGTTTGCTTGCCACATCCGACGGCGTGTCCGGCACCGACGCCATCAGCCGGCAGCGGCGTTCGCGCAAGGCCGGCGACACGTCGAGGTGGCGCTCCACATGGCGCAGGAAGCTACGGTAATCCATCACCAGCCCATGGTCGGTAAAAGGCGACATGTGGGCGGCGTTGCGGGTCAGTTGCACGATGCTCAGATTGCGCTTGAGCCGGCCTTCCGAAAACGGCGTACTGACCTGTCCAAGCTTGCTTTTCATGAAGAACAGGCATTGCTGCGACTGCGGATTGAGCTTGTCCCGGGTATGCAAGTAGTTGTACACGCGCGGACTGTAGCCGTACACTGCCAGCGTGCCGAGGTAATTTGGAATGCGCTTGCCGTCGCGGTACTTCGGCACCGAACCGGGATGGGTAAGCGAATCGGTCAGCGCGATGCCGGCACGCTCGGCGATCGACAAGGTCAAGGCCAGTTCTTCCTCATCCATCGGCCCGCATTGCCACAGCAACCGTTCCGGCCCCTGGTTGATGATCCGCATCACGTCCTGCAACACATCCTGCATCGCCGCGTCGGGCGCTGCCGGGCACTCCTTGAGCGCAGGTGCAAACAGCGCCGGATCGGGTTCGTCGCCGGCGTCGAGCACGGCCTGCGTCGCCAGCAGCACCACCGGCCCCTGCCCCGCGTCGTACAGCGCCACCGCGCGTCGAAGGTCTTCAGCGATCTTGCCGGCGTCTTCCATGTACACATAAGCGATGCCGCGCGCCTGCAGCACCGCACGCGTATCCTCGTCGCGGGAAATCGTGCCCTGGAACGCAAACCATTGGCTGGCACGGTTTTCCGCGCAGACGATGAAGCCCTTGGCGCGCGCCTCGCGCAGGTTGGCGAGCGTACCCCGGAATTCGTCGATCATGCCGCTGGTAACGATCACTGCGAACGGCTTTTTGTAAAGCTGCCAGTTGGCCATCGCGCCGCAAGCCAGGCTGTGTTCGCTCGGTCCACGCAGCACCAGCGCGCCAAGCCGCTTCGCTTCCACTTCAAAATAACTGATCAGATTCGACACCAGCGAACCGGTAAAGTAAAAACCGAGCCAGTCGCTGCCGGCGCGCCCGGACAGGAAGCCGGTCAGGAAGCCGGCCAGCGTATTCCTGCGCAGGCCGCGCGTGTCGGTCTTGGCGCGCCGGTTGACATAACTGAGTTCGAGGAAATCCATCCACAGGCACAGCAACTCCGTCTGCAGCACCGCCCTGTCGGCCGGCAGGATGCACTCGATGTATTCCATCGGCTGGTAGCGGATGCGGTTCTGGTGCGGCGAGGTGAATACCGCCGTCGAAAACGAGGAGCACAATGCCGGCACCGCCGCCTCCTGCAGGCGCGCGTGGAAGCTGGCCAGCTGCTGGTCGATTTCTTGCGGGCTGATGCCATCGTACAGCGGATCGGCGTAATCGATGAACAGCATGCCAATCTGGCAGCCGCCCGGTGTTGGCGCGGCGGTAATCTTGTCGAACGCCGCCTCCAGGCTGTCGGCCTGGATCACCTTGATCGCCAGTCGTTCCCGCCGCGCGGCGAGGAAGCGCACCGCCTTGTCGCACGCCTCGCGATAGACCGGGTTCGACACCGACTGCGCTGGCGCATAGTCGATGTCGGCATCAATTTCCACGTGCTGGAATACTTCGCCGCGCACATCGTTCAACACACTGAAACCGGTTTCAAAGAACTCGCGGCGGCGCGTGACAACCACCACGCCTATAGCCGTCATATCCATATTTTCGTCCCTTAGTGGAAAATTGAAATCTGCGGAGATCACTACCGAATGTTCATGCGATTGCTCTTTGCCCGACCAGCGCTTCGCCGGCTTCGGCAAGCCGTTCCTCGATGCGCACCACGCCGCCGTCGCCGTCGAGGTAGATCAGGTCGCCCGTGCGGATGGTCTGGGTCGCCTGCTTCGCATTGACGACCGCCGGAATACCGAACTCGCGCGACACGATGGAGCTGTGCGACAAGGCCGAGCCGATGTCTGCGACCACCCCGGCCGCCAGCACGAACAGCGGCGTCCACGATGCATCGGTAAAGCGGGCCACCAGAATTTCGCCCTGGCGGAATTCGCCCGCCTGCCGGTTGAGGTCGGTGATCACGCGGGCGCGCCCCAGCGCCACGCCGGGGCTCGCGCCCAGGCCCTGCAGCAGGTCGCCCTGCGCCGCATCCAGCAACACCTGATCGTCGCGCTGCGGCACGTGGCCGCCGATCAGCGCCATTGGCGGCTCCTTCAGACGCTCGTTGCGCAGATGCTGCTGACGGTTGCGCGCAATCAGCTGCGGAGAAAATGCCTGCTGCGCCGTTTTGCGCCCGGCCACGTAATCGCGCAATTCGTTGAAATCGATGTACGGCAAGTCCTGTATGCCGCACACACCTTCCGCCTCGAGGCGGCGCAGCACCTCGACGATGATCTTGCGGTAGAACCAGGTCTCGGCGATGAAGGTCGGACGCGTCGCTTCGCGCCGTTCCGCCATCGTCGCGTAGGCGGCGATCACGAAGCGGAATGTCATCCTTGCCTTGAGCGGCAGTTTGTCCAGCAACTGCCGCGTGTCTTCTTCGCGCGCCTTGCCGATCGCCGCCAGACGCGCTTCAAGCTGCACGTCGCTGCTCAGGTACAGACGGATGATTTGCAGCAGATAGGTCGGATCGTCGTTCCAGCGCGGAATGCTCAGTTCGAATTCCTGGCGGCCACGCGAACCGAAGTCCGCGAGGAAGGCGCCAAAATCCTCGTCCCAGAAACGGCGCCCCTCCGGATGCTGCTGCAAGCTATCCGCCAACTGCGCCAGCGGCGTCTCCAGGAACAATGCGCGCAGCGCCGGCAAGCGCTCGACGCGCGCCGCCAGTTCGCACACGCCACGCGTCACTTCGATGGTACGCAGGTTGTTCATCGATGCCTTGATGCGGTTCTGCAGCCCTTGTCCTTCGTTCCCCAGCCACTTCTCGCACAGCTCCGCCAGCGCATCGTAGAGCGCGAACGATTGCAGGAAGAACGGCATGTAGGCGGCGCAGGATGCGAGGAAGTAGCGGTCGATGCGCTGCAGTTCGGCATCGAGCTGCGCCAGGCTCATCTTCTCGAGCTCCAGCTTGCGGAAGCGTTCGCTTTCGCGCTGGCGCAAGGCGATCATCTTCTTCACCGTGCCGCCGGCGGTGGCCATATTCTGCACCTGGCATACCAGCCAGTACAGGCTGCTCTTGAAGAACTGGAACCCGGACACCGGTTCGCCGTAGGGATTTTTGTAGTGCGTGAAGTCGACGTCGGCTGTCGCGTAGCGCCGCGTGAACTTCATCGGCTCGTGCGTGGGAGGGCATTGCGTCAGCAGCCGCGCCGATGCGGAGATGTTCAGGTACACATGACCCTGCAGGTAACCGACGTAATACTGCGAACTGCCGATGTCGAGCAAGCCCATGGTCTTGACTGCCGGGCCGTGCACGTGGTGCTGGTAGAAGCGGGTGAAGGACAGTCCGAGCGGCGTCATCAGCCCGGTCAGGATTTCGCCGGTGTCCATGCGCGAAAACATCGTGTTGTCGCGCACCTGCTGATCGCTTTCCTGCGCGTCGCCGTACTGCTTGCCGGCGACGGAAGCGGTCACCGTGATCGGGCGCGCCTGCAGGATCCAGATACTGCCATCCTTTACTGCCCATTCGATATCGAGTTCGCAGCCGTAATGGCGGCGAATCCGTGCGGCACAGGCCGCCAGTTCGGATGCCTGCCTGTCGCTCAGGCTCGGCTGATCGACGAATTGCGGCGGCACCTCCTGCATCGCGACGCCATCGGCCGTGCGCGCGCACATCACCGGCTTGGCCCGGACAAACCGTTCTATCAGCGCATGACTGTCGCTGTCCACCACATAGGTATCGGTGCTCGCCTGGCCCGACACCACGCCCTCGCCCAAGCCCCAGCACGATTCGATCACCGTGCGTGCGGCATCGCCGCTGATCGGGTCGGCGGTGAACAACACGCCGGCGGCATCGGCAGCGATCATTTGCTGGATCACCACCGCGATGCCGCTGTCGGCCCGCTGGCTCCCCTGGTAGGCCTGCGCGCGCTCGTTCCACAGCGACGCCCAGCAACGCTTGACGCAATCGAGCAGCGCGCTTTCGCCCTCCACGTGCAGGAAGGTGTCGTACTGGCCTGCGAATGATTGTGCATCGCCGTCTTCATTGACGGCGGAGGAGCGCACCGCGACCCGGCCGCTACCGAGTTCGCGATAGGCAGCGACGATCGCATCGTGCAGCGCGGGCGGCAACGGCGCTTGCGCAATGCGTGCGCGGATCTCGGCGCAGGTGTCGCGCTCGACCTTGTCCATGCCGTCGATCCAGGCCGCCAATCCGGATGCCTGCATAAAAGCATGAAAGGCATCGACCGTCACGCAACAGGCGCGCGGCACCGGGAAGCCGGCGCCGATCAAGGTATTGAGCGAGTTCGCCTTGCCGCCGATACGCTGCACGCCGGTCGCAGGGTTGCCGGCTATTTCCATCACATGCAGGCCGGAACCCAGTCCTTGCAGCGCCATCGTATCGGCCGCCGCGCGCTCCAGGTAGGCCTGCGCCTGTTGTGCCGCGGCGCACCCTGCGCCCACTGCGCTCTCCAGGTTGCCGATGCCGACGCTGTCCTGGTTGGCAAAGGAAACCCCAGCCACCGGCTGCGACGCCCGCACAAACAAGTCGGCTTTCATTTGCCCGAGCGTGGCGACCACCAGGGCACGCGGCCAACGCCAGATCCGGATGTCTTCCACCTCATCCGTGGAGAGTCCCTTCGCCTGCAGCATTTCCGACACTTCTTGCAAGGTCGCCTGCTGCAGCTGCGCAAAATCTGTCTTGCCGAGTTTGCCCTGGTTGAGCAGTTCCGCCACCGGCTTGAGCAAGGTCAGCACACCGGCTTTCTTGCCGTCGTCGCGGTCCAGCCAGTTGGCGACCACGCACACGCGGCTGCGGCACCAGGCCAGCGGCGCAGCGGCGGCGGTATCGCCTTCGATCACATAGCCGCCGAAGTAGTCGGTCCAGGCAGCGTTGCGCAGGTAGACGTTCGCGATGCAATAGTCGCGGTGCTGGATCTGACGTATCGCATGCTGCTGCTGCGCCGGCAAACCGGCAACCGCATCGAGTGCCGCATGCTTGGGTGCGGCCCACACCACCGCGCCGGCGCTGACCTCGCTCTGCACGCCGCCACGTTCAAAGGTGATGCGGTAACGTTCGCCATCACGCGCAACCGTGCGCACGCGCGCCCCGCTGACAATACGGCAGTTGCCACGCTCGCGCAACGCCGCCTGCAGACGTTCGCTGAGATAACCGTTCCCGCCGGGGAAGGTCACCAGCGTGCCATACAAGTAGCCGACCAGGAAGTGCAGCCCGACATAGGCGGACACATCCGCCGCCGACAGACATTCCACTTTCAGGGTCGTCTCGACCGCATCGCGCACCAGCGGGCCGAACTTCGCATCCGGCGCCAGCGCCGTCGGCAGCCGCGAACGCGCTTTCTCATCGAACAGCAGTTCGGCCAGCGACATCGAATCGAACTGTTCCATTTCCTCGCGCGTCCAGCCGCATCCGGCTTGCCACGGCAGCGCCGGATACTTGCCGTCCTCCTTGCGGAAGCGCTGCAGATAGGCATACAGTTCCGCAAACACCGGGTCGCCCAGCTTCTTCGGCGCAGCGATGAATTTCTTGCCGCGCAATGCGGCGCCGAGCAGGTTAAAGGTCAGTCCATACATCGCCGGGTCCAGCAAGGCCTTCGGCTGCTTCAGCAGCCCCAGCGTGACCTCCCCCAGACCGCGCAGCAGATGGCGCGTGTTGAACAGCACGAACTGACTGTCGCCGGTGGAGCGCCATGCATTCGACAAGCCGAGCCCGCTCAGCAATTGCGCCGTGTCCGAACCGGGCACCGGCTCCTGGAAGCAGCTGCCTGCCGTGGCGAAGCGCAGTTCACCGCGCTGCCCGCTGCGCGCCGCGCCGCCCACCGTGGTCTCGCGCTCCAGCACCAGCACGCGATGGCCGGCAAGCTTCCAGGCTGCCACCAGGCCGGACAGTCCGCCGCCGACCACCACCACGTCGCAAGCGCCGGCCGCGTCGCCGTCCCGTACACCGCGATCGTCCGCAGCGGGCATGGCCGCTGCGCCTTCTTCATAATCCTTGCTGGGGAACTTTTTCTGCGTTGCCATTTTCTGTCTCTACCTTTTCCTGGGTTGAACAGCTGCCTTCAAAAAGCCCGCTTTGCCGGACGTTGGCTTGCAACCAGCCACGGACAAGCGATGTGTCCGGCGCGTAGGCGAAACCGAATGAGTCGGGCTAACGCAGCCCCATGTGCCGTGCGATGAACTCGCGCTGTATTTCATTGGTGCCGGAGAAGATGCGCGCCGGCAGTGCATCGAGCAGCAAGCGATCGATGCCGGTCTCGCTGCAGACACCGGCGCCGCCAAAGATCTGTATCGCGTCCAGCCCGCATTGCACCGCGCACTCGGACACCCACAGCTTGCTTTGTGCGATCGCCTCTTCATGCGGCAGGTCCTGATCGTAGAGCCAGCCGGCGCGGTACAGCAGCAGGCGCGATGTTTCCAGGCGCAGCTTGAAGTCGACCAGCCGGTCCGACACCGCCTGGTTGTGTCCTATCGGACGGCCGAACTGCTGACGTTCGCGCGCATGCGTGACGCATTGCGCAAGCACGCGCTCCATCGCGCCGACATAGGCGGCAAACAGGCAGCCGCGCTCCCAGATCATGGAGTCCTGGAAGATGCTCGCGCCCGCGCCTTCCTCGCCCACGCGCGCCCATGCGGGTACTCTGCAGTCGTCCAGATGGACGCTGCCCCAGGGCGAGGTGCACAGGCCCGACTTGTGCTCACCGGTCGTCACAGTGAGGCCAGGCGTTGCGCGCGGGATCAAAAAGGCGCTGATGCCGAAATAGGATTGGTGCGCATCGGTCTTCGCATACAGCAGGAAGACATCGGCCACAGGCGCATTGGTGACGAAACATTTTTCGCCGTTGAGGATGTAGTGCTCGCCGTCGCGCCGCGCGCTGCTGCGCATGGCGAATGCGTCGGAACCGGAGCCGGGCTCGGTGATCCCATTGGCGGCAATCAGGCTGCCTTTCGCCATACCGGACAGGTAGCGCTCGTGCAGTTCGCGCGAACCATGGCGCCACAGCGGCACGGCGCAAGCGAACATGTGCGCACACAAGGAGAACACCAGCCCCATGTCGACGCAACCCCGGCCGAGCGCCTCCACCGCGAGCATGGTATCGAGCGCGCCAAAGCCGGAACCGCCCCACTCTTCAGGCAAGGGCAAACCGGCCAGGCCGATCTCTGACGCCTGCGTCCACTTGTTGCGGTCGAAATGGGAAGACGCGATGCGTTCGCTGGCCGAGGCCGACAACACGTCGCGGGCAAAACGATGGATGTGTGAAACGGCTTCATGCTGCTCGCTGCTGAGTCGAAAATCCATGCACTTGCCCTATATTTGGTGCAGCGGAAATAGCGCCTGCACATGTTTTATTGGAAGCTTCCCTGGAAATGCATCATCACGCCTGCCCGATGAACGAGGTGCAACGCCGTAGCGCGCCCATCAGGTTAAATTTCCTCTCCTTACCGTGATTCCGGCGCCGTACTTCAGCTAAATTAAACAAAAATTACGTCCGTTGCACAATGTCCAACATTAATCATGTTGAATTCACATGTCTAATTACGCTGCATATTCCAGTGCAATTCCGAAATTTTTTGCCTGCCTGGGGGCTAAGCGGGCTCAGCGCGCTAAGCGTTCAAAGCCCGGCGGGCGGGGAAATTTGGTCGCGATTTGACCGGTTGAACATGCAAAGGAATTGATCGAGGAAGCCGCCGCCAGCGGTTAGCGCCAGGCGCAAAGGAGGGCCGCGGGTGGCGCCGGCCAACAAACGCAGCGTGCAGGAACAGGCGGGAAGACCGTCATATTGCGCTGCCAAGCTGAGCAGTACCGGCGAAAAAAAAGCCACTGAAATCAGAGGCTTCTTTATTTCGAAATGCATGAGCCTGCCAACTCATGCCAGTGCCAGCATCATTCCCACTCGATGGTCGCTGGTGGCTTCCCGGAAATATCGTACACGACACGGTTGATCCCGCGCACTTCATTGATGATCCTGTTGGAAACTTTGCCCAGTAAGCTGTGCGGCAAGTGCGCCCATTGCGCGGTCATGAAGTCGAGCGTTTGCACCGCGCGCAGCGCCACCACGTACTCGTAGGTGCGGCCATCGCCCATCACGCCCACCGATTTGACCGGCAGGAACACGGCAAACGCCTGGCTGGTCGCTTCGTACCAGTTGGTCGGCGCGGCGCCGGCATCGATGCTTTCCAGTGCTGGCAGCTCGCACGGGGTATTGCGCAGTTCTTCGATGAAGATGGCGTCGGCCCGGCGCAACAGGTCGGCAAACTCTTTCTTCACTTCGCCCAGGATGCGTACGCCCAGGCCCGGACCAGGGAACGGATGGCGGTACACCATATCGTGCGGCAAGCCGAGCGCCACGCCGAGTTTGCGGACTTCATCCTTGAACAGTTCGCGCAGTGGTTCGAGCAGTTTCAGGTTCAGGGTTTCCGGCAGGCCGCCCACATTGTGGTGGCTCTTGATGGTCTGCCCTTTCTTGCCCTTGCCGGCGCTTTCGATCACGTCCGGATAAATCGTGCCCTGGGCCAGCCACTTGGCGTTCTTCAGCTTGCCCGCTTCGACCTGGAACACTTCGACGAACTCGCGTCCGATGATCTTGCGCTTGGCTTCCGGATCGGCAACGCCAGCCAGATGGCCGAGGAACTGCTCTTCGGCATCGATGCGCAGCACTTTGACGCCCAGGTTCTTGGCGAACATGTCCATCACCATCTTGCCTTCGTCCAGGCGCAACAGGCCGTGGTCGACGAACACGCAGGTGAGCTGGTCGCCGATGGCGCGGTGGATCAGGGCCGCCGCCACGCTCGAATCGACCCCGCCCGACAGGCCGAGGATGACGTCGTCGGTGCCGACCTGTTCGCGGATCCTGGCGACCGCTTCACTGATGTAGTCGGGCATGTTCCACTCCGACTTGCAGCCGCAGATGTCGTGCACGAAGCGCCCCAGCATGGCCTTGCCCTGCGCCGTGTGGGTTACTTCCGGATGGAACTGCACGCCGTAGAAGCGGCGTTCCTCGTCGGCCATGGCGGCCACCGGGCAGCTCGGGGTGTCGCCCATCAGCTTGAAGCCGGGCGGCATGTCGAGCACTTTGTCGCCGTGACTCATCCAGACCTTGAGCATGCCGTGGCCTTCGTCGGTGACGAAGTCGTTGATGCCGTTCAGCAGCGCGGTATGGCTGCGCGCGCGCACTTCGGCGTAGCCGAATTCGCGCACCAGGCCGTTTTCGACCTTGCCGCCGAGCTGGGCGGCCATGGTTTGCATGCCGTAGCAGATGCCGAGCACGGGCACGCCGAGTTCGAACACGGCCTGCGGCGCGCGCGGGGCGTCGCCTTCCAGGGTGGAACTGTGGCTGCCCGACAGGATCACGCCGGCGGCGCCGTAGTTGCGCACGAATTCGTCGCTGACGTCATACGGGAATACTTCGGAGAACACGCCGGCGTCGCGCACGCGGCGGGCGATCAGCTGGGTGACTTGGGAACCGAAATCGAGGATGAGGATTTTAGAGTGCATGAAGGGCCAGGAGAAATTGCAAAATTGGTGACGATGGGTGTCACTACGCGGCGTTCGCGGGCAAGCGCTGCCCACGCTGAAAACAACGCGGCGACCCGGTCGCCGCGTTGTGCGTGCCTTTACTCGCCGGAACGGTAGTTCGGCGCTTCCTTGGTGATCTGCACGTCGTGCACGTGCGATTCACGCATGCCGGCCGAGGTGATCTCGACAAACTCGGCTTTTTCGCGCAGCTCGTCGATGGAGGCGCAGCCGCAGTAGCCCATCGACTGGCGCACGCCGCCGACCAGCTGGTAAATGATGGCCAGCACGCTGCCCTTGTAGGCGACGCGGCCTTCGATGCCTTCCGGGACGAACTTGTCGGCCTTGGCCGCCGCATCCTGGAAGTAACGGTCGGCCGAGCCGTCCGCCATCGCGCCCAGCGAACCCATGCCGCGGTACGACTTGTAACTGCGGCCCTGGTACAGGATCACTTCGCCCGGCGCTTCTTCGGTGCCGGCGAACATGGAACCCATCATCACGCTCGACGCGCCCGCGGCCAGTGCCTTGGAAATATCGCCCGAGAAGCGGATGCCGCCGTCGGCGATGCACGGCACGCCGGTGCCGGCCAGCGCTTCGGCCACATTGGAAATGGCGGTGATCTGCGGCACGCCGACACCGGCGACAATACGGGTGGTGCAGATCGAGCCAGGGCCAATGCCGACCTTGACCGCATCGGCGCCGTGTTCGACCAGCGCCAGCGCGGCGGCGGCCGTGGCGATGTTGCCGCCGATGACGTCCACGTGCGGGAAGCGCACCTTGATCCATTTGACGCGGTCGAGGATGCCCTGCGAATGGCCGTGGGCGGTGTCGACCACGAGTACGTCGACGCCGGCCGCGACCAGCAGTTCGATGCGCTCTTCGTCGCGGGCGCTCACGCCAACGGCGGCGCCGACCAGCAGTTTGCCCTGCGCATCTTTGGACGCGAACGGGTGCTCGTGCGACTTCTGGATATCCTTGACGGTGATCAGGCCGCGCAGTTCGAATTCGTCGTTGACGACCAGCACGCGTTCGAGGCGGTGCTTGTTCATCAGGCGCTTCGCTTCGGCGGTGTCGGCGTCTTCCTTGACGTAGACCAGCTTGTCGCGCGGGGTCATCTTGTCGCGCGCTTCGGCGTCGAGCTCTTCTTCAAAACGCAGGTCGCGGTTGGTGATGATGCCGACCACGGTCTTGCCTTCGACAACCGGGAAGCCGCTGATGCCGTACTGCTCGGTCAGGGCGATCACGTCGCGGATTTTCATACTCGGTGGAATCGTGATCGGATCGCGCAGCACGCCGGCCTCGAAACGTTTTACGCGCGCTACTTCGCGGGCCTGGTCCTTGGGCGACAGATTCTTGTGAATAATGCCGATCCCGCCTTCCTGCGCCATGGCAATGGCAAGGCGCGCCTCGGTGACCGTATCCATCGCTGCGGACAGCAAGGGAATGTTCAAGGCGATATTCCGGGTCAGGCGAGTCTTGAGGGAGGTGTCGGCTGGGAGGACATTCGAGTAAGCCGGGACGAGCAGCACATCATCGAACGTGAGTGCTTTTTGAAGTAGACGCATAGCATTTTCCTATTGGCGCAAAAGTGAATTATACAGAAGTTCGCGCCTGCCGTCTCATCAAGCCCTCAAAATGCCCCAAAACCCGCCAAGCTCGTTGACAAGCCGGACAAATCACGGTGAAATCGGGGATTGATTACTAACGGAAAGATTCACATGGCCAACCTTAACGTAAAACGAACATTGCAGCTGTTGGCCGGAGGCGCGCTGATGCTGTTCGCCTCTGTGTCCTACGCGCAATACGTGTGGGTCGACGCCAATGGCACCAAGCAATTCTCGGACCGTCCACCGCCGCCGGGCATCCCGGCCAAGAATATCATCAAGCAGCCGGGCGGCAGCGCGGCCAGGGCCGGCGAGGCGCCCGCCATTCCCGCGCCGGCCGCGGCGCCGGCGGCAGCCGATGACAAGGTTCCGCCAAGCCTGGCCGACCGCGAAGCGGACTACCGCAAACGCACCAAGGCCAAGGAAGAGGCCGAGAAAAAGACCAGCACCGCCGCCGCCGCCAAGACCAGGAACAAGGTTGCCTGCGAAGATGCGCGCACCTACAAGCGCACCCTCGAGCAGGGCACGCGCGTGACCACCACCAACAAAAAAGGCGAAGACTCGGTCATGGACGACGCCCAGCGCGCGTCCGAACTGGCGCGTGCCAACAAGGCCATCGCCGAAGTCTGCAAATAAGCCGGCGCGGCGCGGCCGTCCCGGGCAATCAGAGCGGCTGCGCCTTCTTGTCCGCCCGCTTGCGGCGCGACTCTTTCGGGTCGGCCACCAGCGGGCGGTAGATTTCGATGCGGTCGCGCGCCCGCAACACCGTGTCCAGCGGCTTTTTCTTGCCATACAGGCCGACCGGCTGCAGCGCCAGGTCGATGCCGGGAATGGCCTCGAGCACGCCACTCTGGCGGATCGCCTGTTCGATCGTGCAGCCCTGCTCCACCGTCAGCTCCTGCAAGTACTCGCGCAGGGGCGTGGCGTAGCAGACCTGGACGGCAATCATGCCCGCCACCGTGGCAGCGAGGGAATCAGTCATGGGTTCAACCATAGACCGTCTCGGCGCGCTTGCAGAACGAGTCGACCATGCTGTTGGCGATGACGCCGAACACCGGTCCGATCAATTGTTCGAGTATCATGCTTGAAAATTCGTAGTGCAGGTCGAATTCGACCTTGCAGGCATCGGCACGCAGCGCCTTGAAAGTCCAGGTGCCGTCCATGCACTTGAACGGGCCGTCGACCAGTTTCATTTTCATCTGCGTCGGCCGCGTGTTGATATTGCGGGTCGTGAAGCTTTGCTTCACACCGTGGAAGTGAATCGCCAGGCTGGCCGTCAATGAGTCGTCGGTCCGCTCGATGAGCTTCACGCCGCCGCACCAGGGCAGGAATTTGGGATAATCTTCCACTTTGGCGACCAGGTCGAACATCTGTTCGGCGCTGTAAGCCAAAAATACTGTTTTGTGTACTACTGCCATTAATCAACCGTTTGCTATGATGTTGGGTATGTTGCATCAGTAGTTTAACCGAACCGCGCATTTTAGCCATTTCATGAGTATTGTTGACAATAAAAAAGCATTCCACGACTACTTCATCGAGGACCGGTACGAAGCCGGTATCGTGCTCGAAGGATGGGAAGTCAAGGCGATTCGCGATTCGCGCGTCCAGATCAAGGAGGCGTACGTGGTCGTGCGCGGGGACGAACTGTTCCTGTTCGGCGCGCATATCAGCGCGCTGTCGACCGCGTCGTCATTTACCCACCCCGAAGCGGTCCGCACGCGCAAGCTGCTGCTGCACCGCGCCGAAGTCGACAAGCTGATCGGCAAGGTCGAGCGCTCCGGCTACACCCTGGTGCCGATCAACCTGCACTTCAAGGGTGGCCGGGTCAAGTGCGAGATTGGCCTTGCCAAGGGCAAGAAGCAGCACGACAAGCGCGCCACCGAGAAAGAACGCGACGGCAAGCGCGAGGTTGCCGCTGCGATGAAAACGCACAGCCGCTAAACACGGCTGGCAATGCCGCCGCTGCCGCGCCCTGCGGCAACGGCGGCCCTCAGGCCACCTGCAGCGCAGGGCGCGCCATCAGCAGACTCAAACGCCAGCACAGGAAGCTCAGCACCAGCGAGCCGCCGACCCCGCACGCCAGTTTCAGCGCGCTGTCGAACAGCAGCGGCGCCAGCATGCCCGACACCAGCGCGAACGCCATCATCTGGATGAAGGCCATCATCGACGACGCCAGGCCCCGGTTATGCGGAAACAGCGACAAGGCCCCGACCTGGATCGCCGGCATGGCCACCGCCAGGCCGAAGGTGTACACCGCCAGCGGCAGCACCGCCCACGGAATGGCGGCCACGAACATCAGGTTGTAGCCGATGCTGATCACGCTGCCCGCCGCCATGATGCCGAAACCGATCCACATCATCTTGGCTGGCGCAATCCGCGCGGCCGCCTTGCCGCCCCAGGCCGACCCGACCACCATGCCGCCGATCATGGGAATGAACAGCCACGCAAATGCCGTCTCAGGCAGGTGCAGGATATCCATGACGAAATTGGCCGCCGAGCCGATGTACAGCGACAAGCCGCTGAAGGCCAGCCCGACCGCGAGCGAGAGCAGCAAGAATTGCGGATGGCGCAGCACTTTCAGGTAATTTTTGGCGATCGCGATGCCGTGGAAGGCATGCCGCTGCGCCTTGGGCAAGCTTTCCGGCAAGCCGCGATAGACCAGCAGCATCATCAGGGCGCCGAACACGGCCAGGAACACGAAGGTCGAGCGCCAGCCGAAGTGCACGTGCAGGTAGCCGCCCAGCACCGGCGCGATGGCCGGGGCCAGCCCGAACACCATCATGATGTGCGACATGATGCGCTGCGCATGCGCCTGGTCGTGCGAAAAACGGTCCTGCACGATGGCTTGCCCGATCACCGAGCCGGCGCCCGCCGCCAGGCCCTGCAGCGCGCGGCAGGCCAGCAGTACGCCGAAGCTGGGCGCGAACACGGCGCCCAGCGAGGCCAGGGTGTACACCGCCAGCGCGACCAGGATCACCGGGCGGCGCCCGAACGAGTCCGACAGGGTGCCGTAAAACAGCATCATGAAGGCAAAGGTGAACAGGAACACGCTCAGGGTTTGCTGCACCGCCAGCGGGCCGACCGCAAATTCGCGCCCGATCGCCGGGATGGACGGCAGGTAGGTATCGATGGCGAGAGCGCCGACCATCCCCAGGCAAGCCAGGATCACTGTTAACATTCGCTGCATGCGGTAACGCCTTATGTAAAAACGGCAGCGCACCATGCGGCCAACCGAGGCCGCAATTTTACCGGCATTTGGGAAACGTTACCGGAGAGCCAGAGATTGCCGGGGCGTTACGGCATCCTCATCCCGAAGCGTTCAAGGCGCGGCATCCAGTTGCCGTCGATCGCGGCCGAGGCCAGGATGCGCTCGGCGCGCCCGATCAGCAGATGGCGCGGCACCATGCCCACCATGCGCGAATCGGCGCTGCGGTCCCGATTGTCGCCGAGCATCATGAACTGGTCTTTCGGCACCGTCACCGGCCCGAAGCTGCGCGGCGCCATCAGTTCGGGAATAACCTGGATGCGGCGGCGGTGACCGGCGAAGGTTTCGTCGACGTTCTGGGCGCTAACGCGGGTGCCGTCGCCAAGCGGCTCGAGCGCCGCGCCGGCGGCGGCGTAGCTGGCCGGCTGGCCGTTGATGATCAGCTGCTCGTCGCGCATTTCGACAATGTCGCCAGGCAGCGCGACCAGGCGCTTGATCAGGCGCGTGCCGTCAAGCGGCGAGGAAAACGTCACCACGTCGCCGCGCTGCGGCTCGCCCAGGCGCGCCAGCACCACGTCGGTCAGCGGAATCTTGACGTTGTACGCGAGGCGGTTGACGAAGACAACGTCGCCTTCGAGCAGGTTCGGGCGCATCGAGCCCGACGGAATCGGATTCCAGTCCGCCACGGCGGTTCGGAACAGTCCGAATAACAACAGAAACGCCAACCAGCCCTTGTTCTCGCGCAGCAGTTTTTTCATTCCAGCCTCCCCTGTAAGTAATGGGCAAGTTATACGCGGCAGGTCTTTAACGATGCTTAACGCCGGCGGCGGCCTGACTATTTGAATAAGATTGCTTGCGTAAAATATCCATTACTGCCAGAATCCTGCGACGCCACGTGCGTCCTGCCCTCTTCCCTATCTTCAGTTCTTCTATTCCGACCAGCATGCAACCACGTTCGCTTTACCTCGCGCTTCTCCTCGCCAGCCTGTGCACCGGCGCCCACGCGGGCCTGAACAAATGCAAGGGGGCCAACGGGCACCCCGTCTACCAGAGTGCGCCGTGCCCGCCGCCGGCCAGTGCCTACGCGAAAAAGATGCCGGCCCTGGCCGAGCGCAATGCACAGGTCAAGCAGCAAAAGGTAGAAGAAAAACAGCGCTACGCCGACGACCGCCCGGGCGCCAACTGGGACCCGTCGCGCAAGCCGTCCGCCTCGCTGCCGCCGCAGGTGCCCACTCCCGTGCCAGGCCAGGCCAGCGTGCAGGCACAGGCAACGCCGGCAGCGCCTGCGAAATCGGCGTCACGCGGCGCCCCGCCAGGCGACTATCAGGAAAAACTGGCTGCCCAGAAACTCGAAGCCGAAAATGCCAAAATCCGCGCCGGCAACAAGGCCATCGAATGCAACAACGAACGCCAGCAACTGGCAGTGGCGAGGGATGGGCGCGGCGTGCATACCGTCAACAACAAGGGCGAGCGCAACTTTCTTTCGGATCCGCAGCGCGATGCCGCGATCGCCGAAGCCGAACGGCGCGTCGCGCGCGCCTGCCGGTAAGTCCGGCAGGCTGCCAGCGCAACATGCCAGTGGCAGCGACCGTCATTGCGTCAGGTAGCTACGGCTCCTTGACCGCCGCCAGCGCCATGTTTTCAACCAGGCCCGGCGCGACCAGCTTGAGAAAGCGCCCCGCCTTGCCCCTGGCGGTCATGACCACCTCGCGTCGGCGCCCCTCCATGCCGTCGATAATCAGGCGCGCGCATTCTTCCACCCCCATCGCGCCCTCTTCCTTGAGCAGGCTTTTGCCGAGTTGCCCTCCGGCCGCGTTGTAGCCGTGATGGCGGATCTGCGTGGCCACCACGCCCGGGTACGCAGTCGTCACGCTCACGCCAGCGCCCTTCAATTCGGCGCGCAGGGCTTCGAAAAATCCCGCCATGGCGAACTTGGTCGCCGCGTACGCGGTGCGCCCCGGCACACCGACCAGTCCCGCCAGCGACGACACCGCCACGATGCTCCCGCGCGAAGCCTTCAGGTGCGCCAGCGCCGCGTGGGTGCACCACACGCTGCCCCACAGGTTCACGCGCATCAGGTCTTCGTACCAGCCCAGGTCCTGCACGTCTTCAAACAGGGCGTGCGCCGAGCGCCCGGCGTTGTTGACCAGGGCGTCGATGCGGCCGAAGCGCGCCACGGCGGCGGCAATGAGCGCAATGCACTCGGCCTGCACCGACACATCGGTCGGCACGGCCAGGGTGTGCGCGCCGAGCGAGCCGCACTGCCCCGCCACCTCGTCGAGCATGGCGCCGTTGCGGGCGGCCAGCACCAGCGCCACCTGGGCGCCGCCACGCGCGGCCAGCTGGCGCGCCATCTCGGCGCCAATGCCGTCCGAACTGCCGGTAATGACAATCACGCGCATGCCCGCTCCCTATTTCTGTGTTTTGACGATCTGCATGGCGCTGGCGATCAAGCCGCTCATCTCGCCCAGGTTGGCCGGCACGATGATCGAATTGTTGGTCTTGGCCAGCTCCGAGAACGCGTGCACGTACTGCTCGGCCACCTTGAGGTTGACCGCATCCTGCCCCCCCGGCTCGCGGATGGCGGCGCCGATCTGGCGCAGCGCGTCGGCGTTCGCTTCGGCCAGCGCCACGATGGCCTTGGCCTGGCCTTCGGCGCGGTTGATCGAGGCTTGCTTCTCGCCTTCGGAACGGGCAATCGCCGCTTCGCGCTCGCCGGTGGCGATGTTGATCTGCTCCTGCTTGCGTCCTTCCGAGGCGGCGATCAGGGCGCGTTTTTCGCGTTCGGCGGTAATCTGGGCCTGCATTGCGTGCAGGATTTCCTGCGGCGGCGTCAGGTCCTTGATTTCGTAGCGCAGCACCTTCACGCCCCAGTTGGCGGCCGATTCATCGATCGCGTTGACGATGGTGATGTTGATGTGATCGCGCTCTTCAAACGTTTTATCGAGCTCCATCTTGCCGATCACCGAGCGCAGGGTAGTCTGGGCCAGCTGGGTGATGGCCGCCAGGTAGTTCGACGAGCCGTACGAGGCGCGCATCGGATCGGTGATCTGGAAGTACAGGATGCCGTCCACCTGCAGCTGGGTGTTATCTCTCGTGATGCAGACCTGCGGCGGCACGTCGAGCGGAATCTCCTTGAGAATGTGCTTGTAGGCGATGC
Source organism: Massilia aquatica (assembly GCF_011682045.1). GTDB lineage: Bacteria > Pseudomonadota > Gammaproteobacteria > Burkholderiales > Burkholderiaceae_D > Telluria_A > Telluria_A aquatica. The sequence goes on from NZ_VVIW01000029.1 coordinate 44,136, forward strand.
GGTCGATGAACGGCAACACGATGGACAGGCCCGGCACCAGGGTCTTGTGGTATTTGCCGAGGCGTTCGACCACCCAGGCGTGCTGCTGCGGCACGACGTTGATCGCCATGAAGGCAAACACCACCACCACGGCCAGAACGATGAGTGAGAATATTCCGAAACCTTCCATAGCCTGCTCCTTTGGGTTGTTGTCGTTAGCTGTTGGCGACGATCAGGCGACTGCCCTGTACTTCAACGATCCTGAAACTGCCTGCTTCGGCCAGCGCGCCGGGACCGAGTTCCACGTCCCACGGTGCGCCGCGGTACATGACGCGCGCCTTGCCGTCGGTCCAGGTGGTTACGTGCACGCTCTGGCCGATGTCCATGTTCACGTTGGGGTCGCGCGCGGTGTCCTGGCGCTTCGGCGCGCCGAAGCGGCTGCGATGCAGCACGCCGGTGGCAATCGCCCCGACCACGGCGGCGGTAAGGATCTGGAGCGGCATCCCGAAGCCTGTCAGCGCCGCGATGGCGCCGCATGCCAGGCCGATGGCAATCATCAGCAGGTAAAACGTGCCCGTGAAGAGTTCGAAAATGACCAATGCGCCAGCTGCCGCCAGCCACCACGTCCAATCAGCCATGATATTCCTCCAAAGGCGGACCCAGATTATGAAAAACAAAAACCCCCGTGGCCCGGCATGGACGACGAGGGTGCAAATTTGTTGAAAAGCCGGTTTTTATGATGGTCTTGTTGGATTGACTTTGATGCGCTTAGTCTAGCGCGTTTTGCGGAAGTGTCAATCCTATTTGCCGTCGCTCGGCGGCGAACAGACAAAACGTGGACCCCACAACGAAAAACCGCCGTTTCCGCCAATGGCGGGAACGACGGCTTGACGTGTAACGCCGTTGAGCGGCGTTACATGGCGCAGGGCACCAGCTATTACAGCGCGGCCAGCTTCTGCCAGGTATCGATCACCGAGTCAGGATTGAGCGACATCGACTCGATGCCCTCGCCCATCAGCCATGCCGCAAAATCTGGATGGTCGGACGGCCCCTGGCCGCAGATGCCGATGTACTTGCCCTGGTCGCGGCACGCCTTGATCGCCATCGACAGCAGCGCCTTGACCGCCGGATCACGCTCGTCGAAGTCGGCCGCCAGCAGCGCCATGCCCGAATCGCGGTCCAGGCCGAGCGTGAGCTGGGTCAGGTCGTTGGAACCGATCGAAAAGCCATCGAAGTGCTGCAGGAACTCGTTGGCCAGGATCGCATTCGACGGCACTTCGCACATCATGATCAGGCGCAGGCCGTTTTCGCCGCGCTTGAGGCCATTCTTGGCCAGCAGATTGACCACTTTCTCAGCCTGGCCCAGGGTACGCACGAACGGCACCATGATCTCGACGTTGGTCAGGCCCATGTCGTTGCGCACGCGCTTCATGGCCGCGCATTCCATCTCGAACGACTCGGCAAAGTCCGGCGACAGGTAGCGCGCGGCGCCACGGAAACCGAGCATCGGGTTTTCTTCATCCGGCTCGTAACGCGAACCGCCGATCAGCTTCTTGTACTCGTTCGACTTGAAGTCGGACAGGCGCACGATGACCGGCTTCGGCCAGAACGCGGCCGCAATCGTCGCGATCCCTTCGGCCAACTTGTCGACGTAGAAGGCCTTTGGCGAGGCATGGCCGCGCGCCACCGATTCCACCGCTTTTTTCAGGTCGGCATCGATGTTCGGATACTCGAGAATCGCTTTTGGGTGCACGCCAATATTGTTATTGATGATGAACTCGAGGCGCGCCAGGCCCACGCCGCCGTTCGGAATCGACTGGAAGTCGAAGGCCAGCTGCGGGTTCCCGACGTTCATCATGATCTTGGTGGCGATCGGCGGCAGTTCGCCGCGCGCCACTTCCGACACTTCCGTTTCCAGCAAGCCGTCGTAGATCATGCCCTCGTCGCCTTCGGCGCAGGACACGGTGACCAGCATGCCGTCTTTCAGCGTTTCGGTGGCGTCGCCGCAGCCGACAACGGCCGGCACGCCCAGTTCGCGCGCGATGATGGCCGCGTGGCAGGTACGCCCGCCGCGGTTGGTGACGATGGCCGAAGCGCGCTTCATCACCGGTTCCCAGTTAGGGTCGGTCATGTCGGCCACCAGCACGTCGCCCGGCTGCACACGTTCCATTTCGGACGGATCGTGAATCACGCGCACGCGGCCCGCGCCGATCTTCTGGCCGATGGCGCGGCCCTGCGCCAGCACCGTGCCGCTGCCTTTGAGCTTGAAGCGCTGCTGGGCGTCGGTGGGTTTTTGCTGCGACTTGACGGTCTCGGGACGCGCCTGCAGGATGTACAGCTTGCCGTCGCGGCCATCCTTGCCCCACTCGATGTCCATCGGACGGCCGTAGTGGTTTTCGATGATGACGGCGTACTTGGCCAGTTCCACCACTTCGGCGTCGTTGAGCGAATAGCGGTTGCGCATTTCGATCGGCACATCGACGGTCTTGACCGAGCGGCCGGCTTTGGCTTCGGCGGTAAATTCCATCTTCACCAATTTGGAGCCAATATTGCGGCGGATCACGGGCGACTTGCCCTGTTCCAGCATCGGTTTATGCACATAGAATTCGTCGGGATTGACCGCGCCCTGCACCACCGTCTCACCCAGACCGTAGCTGGAGGTGACGAACACCACGTCCTTAAAACCCGATTCGGTATCGATCGTAAACATCACGCCGGCCGCGCCCAGGTCGGAGCGCACCATGCGCTGCACGCCAGCCGACAACGCCACTTCGGCGTGGGTAAAGCCCTTGTGCACGCGGTAGGAAATGGCGCGGTCGTTGTACAGCGACGCGAACACGTGCTTCATCGCTTCCAGCACGTTGTCGATGCCGACCACGTTCAGGAAACTCTCCTGCTGGCCCGCGAACGACGCATCCGGCAGATCTTCGGCGGTGGCCGAGGAACGCACGGCGAACGACATTTCGACTTCGGAATCGGCCACCAGCCGCGCATAAAAGGTGCGGATTTCTTCTTCCAGGCGGGCCTGGAACGGCGTTTCGACGATCCATTTGCGGATCTCGGCGCCGGCGGCGGCGAGCGAGCGCACGTCGTCGATGTTCAGGCCTTCGAGGCGGGTGGCAATGCGGTCGCCCAGCGACGGGCCGCCGTCGATGCCGTGCGCCAAAAAGTCGCGGAAGGCGTCGGCCGTGGTGGCAAAGCCGCCCGGCACGCGCACGCCGGCGCCGGCCAGCTGGCTGATCATTTCGCCGAGCGAAGCGTTCTTGCCGCCGACGGATTCCACATCCGTCATGCGCAATTTCTCGAACGATGCCACGTACACCCCGGTGCGATCCGGTTCCTTCAATGCTGCGGTAGACAACTTGGTCATAACAAACACCCTTACTGATAGTAGAAATCTGTTCGCAGAGCGGGACTGACTATGTTTTCTTGTTATTCTTGGGGCCGTGCCGCACAATTGATGCGTTGCAGAGCATTTTACAGCCTGCGCCGCGAATTTACAGCGCACAACTTGAAACATTGGCAGCACAGGAAGCCGACACGACAAATATGACCACAGAACCACGCCCACCCCTGCCCACCTCCGCCCGGACCGTGTTTTTCGTTTCCGATGGCACAGGTATTACCGCAGAGACATTCGGCCACGCCGTCCTCACCCAGTTCGAAATGCGTTTCCGCCAGGTACGCCTGCCCTTCATCGACACGCTCGACAAGGCCTACGACGCGGCGCGCAAGATCAACGAGGCGCTCACCACCGACGGCCAGCGCCCGATCGTGTTCTCGACCCTGGTCAAGCCCGACCTGTCGAACGTGATCCGGCAGTCGCGCGGCATGCACATGGACTTGATCCAGACTTTTGTTGCCCCACTGGAACAGGAACTGGGCGTCAAGTCGACCCACACCATCGGGCGCTCGCACAATATTGTCGACAGCCAGGAGTACAAGAACCGCATCGAAGCGATCAATTTCTCGCTGGCGCATGACGATGGGCAGTCGCACAAGAACCTGTCGGCCGCCGATGTGATCCTGGTGGGCGTGTCGCGCTCGGGCAAGACCCCCACCAGCCTGTATTTGGCGATGCAGTACGGCATCAAAGCGGCCAACTATCCGCTCATTCCCGACGATTTCGAGCGCGGCCGCCTGCCCTCGTCGCTGCCGCCGTTCCGCGACAAGATTTTTGGCCTGTCGATCACGCCGGAGCGCCTGTCCGAAATCCGCCATGAGCGGCGCGCCGGCAGCAAGTACGCGTCGATCGAGAATTGCCGCTACGAAGTCAACGAGGCCGAGCTGATGATGAAGCGCGAAGGCATCCGCTGGCTGTCGTCGACCACCAAGTCCATCGAGGAAATCGCCACCACCATTTTGCAGGAAATCAAACCGGATCGGCGCGAGTATTAATACATGAGTGAAGCTGAAAGCAAGAAGATCGATCCCGTGGCCGATGGCCTGTCCGATGGCGCTGCGGAACTTGCGGCCGCTCCTGCGCCCGAGGCAGCGCAGGAAAAGATCTCGGAGTTCCTTGATCGCAACCTGAGCGCGCACGACAAGCTCGAACGCGCGCGCATGGAGCTGCTCGACCTGTCGGCGCGCAACCGGCTGCTGAACATTCCGCGTTCGGCCAAATCGACCCGCATCATCGACGTGATCGACGAGCGTTCGAGCGATATTTTCCGCATGCTGGTCACGGAAAACCGCGCGCTCACCTTCCTGCCCGGGCACAGCGCGGCCTTCGTGGCCACCGCGGCGCAGTTGGCCGAAGACGCCGGCGTGCCCGAGGAACTGGCCCAGCCCGACGAGGAAGTCGACGAAAACGGCGTTATGCTGCGCCATAACGACACCAAACTGCAAACCAAGCTGACCTCCAAAGGCCTGCAAAAGCGCCTGCTCGACCTGTACAACGACGCCCGCACGCTGGAAGAAGAACAGGGCGTGAACATTTTGTACCTCACGCTCGGCACCCTCAAATGGATCGACCCGGCCAACGCGAGGAACATCCGCTACGCGCCGCTGATCCTGATTCCGGTCAGTCTCCAGCGCGGCAACGCGGCCGAACAATTCAAGCTGCGCTGGCGCCAGGAAGAACTGTCAGCCAATCTCTCGCTCGAAGCGTTTTTGCAGCGCGTGCACGGCATCACCCTGCCCACCTTCGAGGCTGGCGACGACTTCAACCCGACCGCCTACATCAACGAGGTCGCGCAAGCGATCGCCTCGAAAGAAAACTGGCAGGTGCTTGTTAACGATGTTGTGATGGGCTTTTTCTCGTTCGCCAAATTCCTGATGTACCGCGACCTCGATCCGTCGGTGTGGCCGGTGCAGCAAGGCCTGCTCGGCCAGCCGCTGATGCGCGGCCTGCTCTCGGACGGCTTTAGCAGCGACACCCCGATGATCCCCGACGACACCCCGATCGACGCCGTCATTTCGCCCGCCGAACTGCTGCACATCGTCGACTGCGACAGCTCGCAGGCGCTGGCCGTGCACGACGTGCGCAGCGGCCGCAACCTGGTGATCCAGGGCCCGCCCGGCACCGGCAAGTCGCAAACCATCGCCAACATCATCGCCTCGGCGGTCGCCGACGGCAAGAGCGTGCTGTTCGTGGCCGAAAAGATGGCCGCGCTGGACGTGGTCAAGCGCCGCCTCGACCATGCCGGCGTGGGCGACGCCTGCCTCGAACTGCACAGCAACAAGGCCAACAAGCGCGTGCTGCTGGAAGAACTGCGCCGCACCGCCGACCTGGGCGCGCCGCGCGGCGAGCTGCCGGCCACCCTCAACGCGCGCCTGCAACTGGCGCGCGACACCCTCAACGGCCATGCCGACCGCATGCACGCCGAGCACCCGGTGGCGCGCCTGACGCCCTACCAGGTGATCGGCCATATCACCGAACTGCAGCGCCAGCGCGTGGCGCCCCTGAATAATCCGTTCGACCAGCCCGACACCTGGACGCCGGACGAACGCGCGCAGCGCTACCAGCTGGTGAGCGAACTGGCGCAGCGCCTGGCCGAGATGGGCCTGCCCTCGCAGCACCCATGGCGCGGGGTGCGCATGACGAATATCTCGCCGACCGAAATGGAGCGCCTGGCCCAGCGCATTACGCGCGCCAGCGGCGGCCTGTCGGAACTGGCGGCCAGCCAGACCACCCTGGCCGCGGCGCTCGACATGGGGCCGCCCGACAGCTGCGACGATTTTGCCCGCATCGCCGACATGGCGCACCGCGTGGCGAATGCGCCGCGCCTGTCGCGCCAGGCCTTGTCGTCGCCGGTCTGGACCACACAGCGCGAAGACATGACCAACCTGGTCGAACAGGGCGCGCAGTACGCGCAGCTGGTCACGTTTTTGGAAGGCAAAGCCACACCCGACGCCTGGCACCTCGACCTGAAACCGGTGCGCCAGGCACTGCGCCCGCTGCCGGCCGGAATGAGCGACGCCGCCTTCGGGCGCCTGGCGCGCCTGGCGGTGCAGCTGCCAACGCTGCTGCAAGACACCGAACGCCTGCGCGCACACCTGGGCGCCGCGGCGCGCACCGATACCCTGTCCGAGATCGGCAAGGCGCTCATCCTCGGCCAGCGCATCGCCTGCGCGCCCGACGTCAGCGCCGAGGTATTGTCGGCCAGCGTGTGGGACCACGGCATCGAGCAGGCGGCCGACCTGGCCGAGGCGGTGGCCACCCTGCACGAGGCCCGTACGTACCTGGCCGACAAGGTGCTCGACGAAGCCTGGGACACCGACCTGACCGGCGTGCGCCAGGCACTCGCCATCCACGGCAGCAGCATGCTGCGCTTCTTGCGCGACGACTGGCGCCGCGCCAATGGCCTGATTAAATCGGTGCTGCGCAATCCGGATATTGAGCTGGTCGGCCAGATCGACATCCTCGACCGCCTCTCGGCCGGCCAGAAAACCATGCGCTTCCTGCGCGAGAACGACCAGCTGGGACGCACCGCCTTTGGCGGCGACTGGCGCGCCGAGCGCTCGTCGCCGGTGCCGCTGCGCGCCCTGGTGGCGTGGATCCGCACGCTGCGCGGCATGGGCCCGGAACCGCGCCTGATCGCCGCCGGCGTCACCGACCGCCCTGCCCTGGGCGTGCGCGTGGACCATGTCCAGCGCTCGCTCGACAACACCTTGACCCTGCTGCGCGACTGCTGGAACGACTGCGGCGCGGCGATCCGCCACATGTTCCCCGACATCCTGACGGTGGAACATGCCAACCTGGCCGAAGTGGGCACTTTTGTCGCCGCGCTCGACGCGGCCCTCGGCACGGTGCGCAGCGCGCTGGCGTTCCGGCCGGCGCATTTGTCCGACCTGCTGCCGGTGCTCGACGCCCTGATCACGGCCCAGCGCATCGCGGCCAGCATCGACGAGGCGCGCGTACTGGGCGAGCAGGCCTTCGGCTCGCACTGGCAGGGCGCGGCCTCGGACTGGAGCTTCCTGATCGGCGCGGCGCAGTGGATCAACGCCAATCCGGCGCTGCCGGCCATGGTGGCGCGCCACGACGACCGCAGCCTGCCTTTGCAGCGCGCGCTGGCGCTGGAACAGAGTTTCATCGCCTGGAACAATGAACTCGAAGGCCTGTTCGAAACCCTGTGCGCCGACGCCCAGTCGCTGTTTGGCACCGACAGCGCAGCGCAGGTGCCGATCGCCGACCTGCTGGTGCGCTTTGCCGACTGGATCACCTACGCCGAGCAGTTGTCGCGCTGGGTCACCTGGCGCGAACGCAGCGGCATGGCGCGCCTGATGGGCATGGCGCGCTTCGTCGACGAGATGGAAAGCGGCCGCCTGAGTACCGGCGCGGCCCCGGCCTCGTTCAACATGAGCTACTTCGAAGCGCTGTACGCATCGCAGGTGCGCGCCGAGCCGGCCCTGGCCAGTTTCGACGGCCAGGTGCACGACAGCGAAGTGCAGCAGTTCGTAGAGCTGGACCGCCAGCGCATCAGCGCCGCCGGCCTGCAGGTGGCGCGCGCGCACTTCCAGCGCATTCCGCAAGGCGGCAGCGCCATCGGCCCGCTGGGCGTGCTGCGCGGCGAACTGGCGCGCCGGCGCGGCCACATGCCGATCCGCCAATTGATGCTCAAGGCGGCGCCGGCGATCCAGGCGATCAAGCCGGTATTGATGATGAGCCCCTTGTCGGTGGCGCAGTTCCTGCCGCCAGGGCTGCTCACCTTCGACCTCTTGGTGATGGATGAAGCAAGCCAGATCCAGCCGGTCGATGCCCTCGGCGCGATTGCGCGCTGCCGCCAGGTGGTGGTGGTGGGCGACGAACGCCAACTGCCGCCGACGCGCTTTTTCGCCAAGCTGACCGACGGCAATGCCAGCGACGAGGACACCGACGGCGGCGAAGCGCAGGTTTCCGACATCGAAAGCATTCTGGGGCTGTTCACCGCGCGCGGCCTGCCGCAGCGCATGCTGCGCTGGCACTACCGCAGCCGCCACCAGTCGCTGATCGCGGTATCGAACAGCCAGTTCTACGAGAACAAACTGTTCATCGTGCCGAGCCCTTACACGCAGGAAGCCGGCATGGGCCTGTCGTTCACGCACGTGGCGGACGGCGTTTTCGACACCGGCAACAGCGGCACCAATGTGCAGGAAGCGAAAGCGGTGGCCGAGGCCATCATGCGCCACGCCGTGCAGTCGGCCCAGCATTCGCTGGGCGTGGCCACCTTCTCGGTGGCGCAGCGCAAGGCCATCGAAGACCAGCTCGAAGTGCTGCGGCGCGCCGACCAGCGCGCCGAGAGCTTTTTCCAGTCGCATCCGAGCGAGCCGTTTTTTATCAAGAACCTCGAAAACGTGCAGGGCGACGAGCGCGATGTGATCCTCATTTCGGTCGGCTACGGGCGCAATGCCGACGGCACGGTCAACATGCGCTTCGGCCCCTTGAGCGCGGACGGCGGCGAACGGCGCCTGAATGTCCTGATCAGCCGCGCCAAGCGCCGCTGCGAGGTATTCGCGTCGATCACCGACGAAGACATCGACCTCGAACGCGGCAAGGGCAAGGGGGTGCAGGCCTTCAAGCTGTTCCTGCGCTATGCGCGCACCGGGCAGCTGGGCATGGCGCTGCGCAGCGGGCGCGATTACGACAGCCTGTTCGAAGTCGAAGTGGCCAACGCATTGCAGGAACGCGGCTTCGAGGTCCATCCGCAGGTGGGCATCGCCGGCTTCTTCATCGACCTGGCCATTCCCGACCCGGACCGCCCCGGGCGCTACCTGCTGGGGATCGAATGCGACGGCGCGGCGTATCACTCGTCGAGTTCCGCGCGCGATCGCGACCGCCTGCGCCAGGCGGTGCTGGAAGACCATGGCTGGATCATCCATCGTATCTGGAGCACCGACTGGTTCCAGCGCCCGCAGGAACAACTGCAGCGCACCATCGCCGCCATCAACCAGGCGCGCAAGACGCTCGACCTGCGCGCCGAAGAAAGCAAGAAGCTGCACCAGCCGCCACCGCCGCCAGGGGTGCGCATCGAGCGCGAGATCCTGACCGAAGTGGCGATCACGCCGGCCGAGGAAGCGCCGCAGCGCAGGAACCGCTACGTGGAAGCGGTGCTGGTGAAACCTGCCGGCGACTACGAGCTGCACGACGCGCCGGTCGACGTGCTGGTCGACCTGGTCGAGCAGATCGTCTACATCGAAGGTCCGGTGCACCTGGATGAAATCGTGGTCCGGCTGCGCAATACCTGGGGCTTGCAGCGGGTCGGTCCGCGCATGGCGGCAGCAACCGAGCGCGCGGTGGATGCCGCCGTGGCGCAAGGGCTGGTGGCGCGCCTGAACGGCTTTGTGTGGAAGCCGGGCAGCCCGGTGACGCCGCGCGACCGCACCTTTGTCGATTCGGAAGGACTGCGCCGCGCCGACATGCTGCCGCCGAAAGAGATCGAGGTGGCCATTATCCAGGTGGTGGAACGCCACTTCGGCGCCAGCCAGGAAGAAATCGTGAAGGGTGTGTTGAAGATGTTCGGGTTTAAACCGATCCAGGGGCCGCTGCGCGACGCGGTGCAGATGCGTTTGAACCTGATGGTGCGCGAGATGGTGCTGGTGGCGAGCGGGCCGGTGCTGGTGCTGTCGGATCATGCGCGCTCGCTGTAGGCGTGATCGACAAGCCGGGCCGACTGGCCCGGCATTGATCCGATACGCACATTCCGTGGCCTGGGCGACCTTCCATGGCTGTTCGTGCTGATGATGTTGATCCTGAACGTTCGCTAATTCGACAGAACCTGTGACGATACTGTTGACTGTACCGCGAGTCCGCTATCTGCCCCGACTATGAAAACGTCGAAATATCGTCAAGCGCATCCTCAACCACTCCAGCAATTTCACTTCTATCAAGCTTCATTCGCAATGCAGCTATTACTTTTTCTTTCTCAAGCTTCCGATGGATTCTTGCTATATGGCCCAAACAAGTCGCCGATACCCCGGCAATATTCATGTCGCCACTCTGTAAAAATTCAAGGCAGCGATGCTGAGTCCATTAATTCATTGTTCAATATACCGTGATCAACGTAATCATTTGCGAACTCATGCGAAGGAATCAGCTGGCCGACAGTAACATACGAAAATGTCTTTGTTTTTTCATCAATCGTATTAACCTGAAGATCGATAACACCATTGATGCATTCTATTTCCCCAACCCGCCAGTGTTTAGAGACAAAATTCTCAATGTCAGAATTTTTCAGACTTCAATGGAAATTAACACAATATCTTGCGACATATTAAACCTTGTCCAATCATCGCTGCAAACCAACAAATATCGTTTTAGATCGATATCCTCCCTTTTGCCTGACTAACCTTCTGCCGGCCAGCCTCTCAGTATCAACTACTTGCGCATACCATGTACATGAATCCAGTGCGGCAGCGTTGCGTCGTGTCTCAGAATACCTGCACGGCGAGACAGGAATCACACCCTGCGAACGACGCTTTCAGGGCTTCTCCTCTTGCAAGATATCAAGACTACGCTGAAATTCAAGTGAAGCGATCCGTCCCTCAGCGATGCAACGCAATGCGTTCAAGCTTGGCTGGAAATACGTTGCAGTAGGGGCAAATGTTTGGTGATCCAACAATTCGTAGATGGAAAAATCGACATTTTCGCGAAGCAGCAACTCGACCAGGCCGATCAGTTTGGTCTCGGACCCCGGATCGTCGCGGTCTGCGAATTTTTTCTCGATAACAGGAGTGCCGCCCGCGACGGCCTGGATGATATCAGCAATGCTGGTGTCAATCGTCCTGCGCACGGCCTGTATCACCGCCTTCTTGTCCGCTCCAAAACTGCGCACAACCACTACAATTTTTGACATGCAAGCCTTTCCAGATCCAGCAGCGCGTCGGGCCAGGGGAAGAAATCGGAATCAAAAATCAGTGCACACAAAACATTGTCTTCTTCCTCCTGGTCCAGCTTCAAGGGTATCATTCTAATCAGATCACTTTAAGCGAGGAGTCTGGCGATTAGCTTCGCAAAATCCGGATCATCAAAACTCGTTCACTCTCAAAAAAAAAACCGCTAAAACCAATTTTTATCAATCTTCAATCACTTCAAGAATTGATGCCAACGGCATCGTTGAAACTGCCATTTCAATCACCATTTCAGAAAAATCCCGTTCCAGCCCCGGCGCCCTACTATTTTTCACAGGAACAAAAACACTAAAAATGTCAACCCGACAACCCAAGCGAAACAATTCGGCGTCGCAACGATTATTGCAATATATTGAACGGTATCTGGTTGACCCATCGTTCAACAAAATAATAAATGAGTTTATGTCGTCATCTTCATCTTGGCCGGCATGGCTTAGATGTTCGATCACACCGGAGACATAGTTACCACGCAGGTTCCCATTTTTTACATTTCCCCACCACTCGTCCGAGTCGAACAATCCGAATCCCTCTTTCAATCCCATATTCGGCCGCGACGTATCAGCACTTATCTCTCGAACGCTGGCAACTCTAGACGGGTCCTTTCGCAATTCAGTGGTCAACCGATATACTAAATTCATTGAAACTTCCGCTTGTTCAGTTTTAAGAACATACCAATCTCCGATGACAAATGGCCACATATGAATTTAAGAATCATTACTCCCGTCAATTATTGATGCGACCGGCATAGTTGAAACCGCCATTTCAATCAAGATTTTAGATCGCTCGAGCCCAGGGACAACAGGTCTGGTAATTTTTGGAGGATCAAAAACAGAAAAAACATCAACCCGGCAACCTACGCGAAAAAATTCGATATCACGGCGATTATTGCAATAAATACTGTCGAATCTTGTCGATCCGTCATCCAATAAAAGAACAAACGAATTTGTGTCGCGGCTTTCTTGACCCGCGTGGCCCAGAACTTGAATTACACCTGAGACATATTGACTTGGCATACTTCCTTTTTTGATATTATCCCACCACTCTTCGGAATTGTATAATCCGTATGTTCCTTTATGTCCCATGCTCGGCCTGGAACAATCTTTGGTCAGCGCCTGAATTCTCGCTACTCGCTCAGGGTCCCCGCTCAATTCAGTGGATAATTGGAAAACCAGTTTCATCGGAATTTCCGCTTGTTCAGCATTTAAAAACATTCAGCTCCGACCATAATTCCACATTCCAACCTCAGATAATAAAAAGGAAATATTGTCGGCATTTTCCCCTTTCATTGCGCATCCACCCTGCCGTTTAGTTTCGCCAAAACATCCTTACCGGGAACAAGTCTCCCGTAGCTATCATCAATCCAGCAAGAATCAATGTCGTCGCCCATTCCTGTCAAAATCGTTGCCATGATCTTTTCGTAAAACTCATAATTATTAAACGTTACATGATAGTAGCGGCATGTCTCAAGCCTCATCTTGAGTTTAACGTCAAGAATGTCGTGATCTTTGTAATCATCAGCGACCTCGTGGGAAGGGATCAATTCGCTGATGCGAACATAGCTGAACTGCCTGTCTTCCTCATCATGATCGTGGACATAAAGAACAGCAACGCGATTGATCAGCACCCCATGGCCCAACCGATAGCGCGGTAACAGCCACGCTTCAATATCGGGATTACTTAGATTTTCCATAGAAATCAAGACGATATCCTGCGACATTATTTCCCTTGCACTTCAATTTGACTTGCTCGCGATCCGCGCGCATCTGCCGATGCCTCATCGAGTGAATATTCGCAAGCATAATGTTATCATCTGTATCTCTAGCCCGAGTGTTCGATATTGGTTCTTTCGATGATGCGTACAGCGCCCTCCTGCGAAGACGGTGAGCCGCGCTGCCACGCGAGTCGTTCCCTCACGTCGCGCCCCACGACCATTCTGGGACAAGGTGGCGCTCGGACAATGGCGCCTGATCGGGCCGCGCCTGGCCGGCGCCATCGTGTTCCTGGCGCTGCGGATGCGTTTGCCGCGGGCACGCATCCGTGAATTCATTATCGAGCTGTTCGATCTGCAACTGAGCACGGGCGTGCTCGACGAAACCATCCGTGAAGCGGGTCGTGCCGTCGCGCCGCTGGAAGACGAGATGGTCCTCGACATCGAGCAAGCCGTCCTGCTCCACGCCGACGAGACCCATGGAACGAGTGCGGCCAGCCGTTCTGGCTGTGGGTGTTCGTGGCCAGCCATACCACCTTGTTCTTCATCTGCTCGCGCGGCCTGGAAATCCTGTCGAATGTACTGACGGCCAAGTTCGCGGGCAATCTGATGACCGATGGCTATCAAGCCTACCGCCACCTTGGCCGGCGCCTGCGTTGCTGGGCGCATTTGATCAGGAAGTGCCAAGGTTTGATCGATTCCACCGACGCCAGGGTGGCGCGCGCCGGCAAGGACATGCATGAGGTGCTATGTACGCTGATGGAGGCCATCTATGCCGCCCGTTGCGCACAGAGCCAGCCTGTGGGCGCGCTGGCGAGCATGCACGCTACCGATATCGCATGCTTGCGCACACTCTGCGAGCGACACCGGGACCATGGCAATGACAAGCTGCGTGCCCTTGCGCGTGAATTCCTGCTCGACTGGGACGTCATCTTGCGCCAGGTCTCCGAGCCGCAGCTACCCTTGACAAACAAGGCTGCCGAGCAAGCCCTGCACCATTGGGTGATCGCGCGCCGTAGCAGCATGGGCACTCGCAGTGAAGCCGGCACGCGGGCCTTTGCGCTCTTGGCCAGCGTTATCGAGACGTGCAGAAAACGCACGGCATCGTCGTGGACCTACATTGCTGGCGTCATTGCCGCAGCCCGACGGGGTCTGGCGCTGCCTGCACTACCGGCAATTCCGGTAGGGGTGTGAACGGCTACCCTGCATCAGTACGCCCGAGCGAAAGGGCAAGATGGCATGGGCGGTGATCGCCTCCATGCCACGGTTGGCGTGTACGCCGTAACAAGTGAGCTTGTCGTTGGCCGCGATATGAAGCCGGGGCAGTTGGCCAGCCCCCCTCAGGCCTGGCAAGAGGAACAGGACCGGGAAAGGCAATAAAGAAAGCGAAGCGAGCGCAGATAAATGCAGAAAAAGCCGCGCGAAGATAAAATTTATGCTGCCTTAATAGATCACATTAACCAAACGCAGGAGATGAAATGGACATTTCGAAAGAGCAGTACGTAAAAACCTTTTCCGGCTATATAATTGTAGACTGCGCCATTCGGTCGAAGGACATTTTCTATTTTTCACTTTGCACCAACACCTCCAGATTTCCAGATCCGGACGAAAAGCTTATAGTTGCGGACGTTGACAGTGAAATTAAAGTTTGCTCGGGACATCTCCCCCCTTGTGGCAATGTAATTCTATTAGCGGGAAACAGCGGCGCCGCTTATAAACAACACGGTGTCTGGCACAAATTCTTTTAACCCACTGGGATCTCTACCAGGCAATGAAATTATTTTTCTGGTTCACCAAAACGCATCCAGTGCGACGACGCTGATCTTATACCTCATCCGGGAATGGAAGGGGGAGCAAGATGGAGATCACAACCCGTCAGCCATGCGTCCAACCGGAAATATTTAATTTTAACAGGGAACAGAATGGAAATTTCAAAAAAACAATATGAAGAAAGCTTTGGGAATTTTTTCATTATTGATTGCGCAGTCCGATCAAAAGACATTTTTTACTTTTCTCTTTGTGAAAAAGAGTCAATATTTGCCGAGTTAGACGACGAACAACAGAATCAAGCATGGCTCAAAAAACGTATTGTATATTACATAAAATCGGCTCCCGAAAATGATAGGTGGGGGCATGGTGAATTTAAGAATTCCGACAATTACAAAATCAGCGTTTCTCAAAGCCCAAAAGTCCAGCTAATTAGTGTTGATAAAGACGGGCAAGTTTTTGCATTAGGAGGAGGCCCAAGTGAAATGCAGCTACGGGTAAAAAAATGGCTGGATGGCGGCCCGCTTCGAGGAAGTGTTTCTCGATGCCGCACCATTGATGGGCATATATATGTGACTGGCGGCGGGCGCTCAGTAGGATTTCGCAAAGACAAAAATAACTGGATTTCGCTAACACACGGCTTACCCTTTACTTATACACTCGACTGGGAGAATGCAGGCTTTAGAGATATAGACGGGTTTAACAGCGGGGACATTTACTGCGTTGGTGGAAACGGGGACGTCTGGCATTTCGATGGTGCCCGATGGAAGCAGATATCATTCCCTAGCAACATGCATCTCTATTCCGTTTGCTGCGCAGGTGACGGTTTTGTTTACATTAGTGGTTACCAAGGTACAACATTCAGAGGCCGCGACCAGAAATGGACAAAGATTCATCAAGGGGAATTGACTATACCATTCCGCGATATGGTATGGCATGACAACCAGATATGGTGCACCAGCGATTATGGTTTATGGCAGATCACGAACGGGAAAGCTCACATCGCCAAGGTGAGCGATGACATTAAAGTGTGCTCAGGCCATCTCTCCAGTTGCGGCGACGTATTGCTTCTGGCAGGTCATAGTGGTGCAGCGTATATGGAGGACAGTGTCTGGCACAAGATTTTCTAATGCCGATATCAGCCATCTGCACGCTATAACAGCGAGTGAAGGCGAGCCGGGCGTGAAGACAATGTGGCGTGGACTCGACAAGGTCCTGACTGCACTCAAACATTACGCGCCCTCAGAGGAGAGTTTGACTGAGTTGCGCATATAAAAATCACGATGATTGAACGTCACATGAGTTGGATGCATCGTACTCAGCAATTGAAGATTTTCCAAACATTAATGTTATCATTTTCCTCGGCGCGCCATGTCGGTTCTTCCGATGATACGTCCAGCCGTGTCCTGTGCTCACCCGGTGCCGCGCCGCCCGGTGTGCTGATTCCAGACTGCGTAGCTGACAATTAATAATAAGAAAGTACCACGATATGCATCCTGACTTCGAATCGTCGCCACCGGCGTCGCCACCACGGCCCGCCTACCTGCCGTGGTACACGCACGTCGGATTGATGGTGTTCACGCTAAATACCTTCTTCTTTGCGCATGTTTTTTTCGGAACCGATTTCTATTTTTGGGTGTGGTCAACCATCATTCCCGGGGCGCTACTTGCCGTTGCCGGAAAGGGGCACCGGCTGTTTTTCACGGCGCTCCTGGTGCTGGTCAATGCGATCGCGTTTGCCGCGATCGCATTGTTGGAGATCGATAGGAATGCCATCGGAGTGTTCTCAGGCCTGCTCATCTGCGTCCTGGTGGTACTGTGGCCCGCCCTGCTCTTCTGGCTCGCGCACACGCTCAATACCCGCAGGCGCACAGCATAACGTGGAACCATCATGACTTACATCATTATCGATTTCGAGGCGACCTGCTGTAACAGCGGGCAGATCGCGCGCGATGAAATGGAAATCATCGAGATCGGTGCCGTTGCCTTGCATGGCAACGGGCCGTTCACGCTTGGCGAGTTCCAGGCATTCGTCAAACCCGTCCGGAACACGCAACTGACTGCTTTTTGCAAGCAGCTGACAAATATCCCGCAACAGAAAGTCGACAGCGCGGAGACCTTTGGCGCCGTCCTGGCACGCTTCTCCGCGTGGATAGCCTCCTTTAACCAAGCGGTTTTTTGCAGTTGGGGCGACTATGACAAACATCAGCTGCGGCAAGACTGTGCATACCATGACGTTGCCTATCCGTTTGGCGATGAACACATCAACATCAAGAAGCGGTTCGCCGACAACATGAGCATGCGAAAGCCATGCGGACTCGAACAGGCTCTTGCCAAAGTCGGCCTGGAGTTCGAGGGGCAACCGCACCGCGGCATCGACGACGCCCGTAACATGGCCAATCTGGCCCCGTACCTGTTCTTTTGATGCGCCGACGGTGCCCGCCTTCGCGGCGCAAGCAAATGGAAAAGGGCTGATCGACGCGTTCTATCTTCTGTGAGCGACAACCACCTGCCGGGCCGCCGCGACGCGGGCAACGTGCAGTCCTGTCGAATTGTCCGCCAACGCGTATATTGCGACTGTAGCCGGCCTGCGGGCCGGCGCGCAATATCGCCTGAGGCATCGGCCTTCTCATCTCATCTACACAGGATTATTACCCATGACACTCGCACGAGGTTACGCGGCATTGGCCGCCAAGGAAAAACTGGTCCCCTTCTCATTCGAGCGCCGCGCCCCGCGCGCCGATGACGTGGCGATCGACATCAAATTCTGCGGCGTATGCCACTCCGATATTCACCAGGCGCGCGATGAATGGGGTGGCGCGACCTTCCCCATGGTGCCGGGCCACGAGATTGCCGGCGTGGTCACCGCCGTCGGCGCCGACGTCACCAAATTCAAAGTAGGCGACCATGTCGGCGTCGGCTGCTTCGTCGATTCGTGCACCACTTGCGGCACCCGCCACGCCGATCTGGAGCAGTACATGCCCGGTCTGGTCCAGACCTACAACAGCGTCGAGGCCGACGGCGTCACGCCGACCTTCGGCGGCTATTCCGACCACATCGTCGTCAAGGAAGGCTATGTGCTGTCGATTCCCGCCAACCTGCCGCTGGACAAGGCCGCGCCGCTGCTGTGCGCCGGCATCACACTGTATTCGCCGCTGAATCATTGGAAAGCCGGTCCGGGCAAGAAAGTCGCCATCATCGGCCTCGGCGGCCTTGGCCACATGGGGGTGAAGATCGCACACGCCATGGGCGCCGAGGTGACGGTATTGAGCCAGTCGCTGTCGAAGCAGGACGACGGCTTGCGCTTCGGCGCGGCCAGCTATTACGCCACCAGCGACAAGGAAACCTTTAAGAAGCTGGCCGGCCAATTCGACCTGATCATCAACACGGTCGGCGCCGCGATCGACTGGAACGATTACATCCGTTTGCTGAAAATCGACGGCACCATGACCCTGGTGGGCGTGCCCGACGCGGCAACGCCGCCGATCAACGCCTTCAACCTGATCGGCGCGCGCCGCACCCTGGCCGGCTCGATGATCGGCTCGATCAAGGAAACCCAGGAAATGCTCGATTTCTGCGGCAAACACAACATCACTTCCGATATCGAACTGATCGACATCAAGATGATCAACGAAGCGTATGAACGGGTGGTCAAGAGCGATGTGCGCTACCGTTTCGTCATCGATATGAAATCGGTCGCGCCGTAAGCGAACTGGCGATCGGAGACCAACTGAAAGCATTCGCCGCACAGGGCATCGCTTTGTTGAGATATCCGATTATTTTGCTTGCTTCAGGGTAGCCGCTCCTGCACGTAGCGGGAGTGGCGTATCGCCAGCAGGAATTACGTTGATTTTAGAAACGAACTAAGCCCGCCATTCGGATCTTAGTGCTCTTTGATAGTCCAAACCATCAGCCGGAATATCCTCCCGCTCGGCCCAGATTCCTGCAACTTTCTTCAGCGCAGCCATACGGCGGGCACGTCGAACTTCGATCGACTCTTCCGCTACAGCTGGCGCAGGCACGGCCACAGCTTTAGTAGGCGGATCGTCGCTTGAATCCTTCATTGTTGCCATGGCAGACCTCCTATCACAAGAACGTCGGTGCGAAATAGTTTAACGCAAACCGGGCAGCGTCGGCAAAACCTCACGCTTAAGCCACGCCGCCCCCTACGCAATTGACGGCGTCAGAAAAACTGCCGCCAGTCCGCCAGCCACTCCGGAAAGCGCTCCGCTTCCATCGGCCGGGCGATGTGGTGGCCCTGCGCATACGTGCAGCCCAGCCCCTGCAAAAAGTCCCAGTCCTGGCGCGTCTCCACGCCCACCGCGCAGGACTTGCGGTCAAGGCTGCGCGCCAGTCCCAGGCAGGAACTGAGCACGGTCGCCAGCGAGCGTTTGCGCGAGGCGCCGTCGACGAAACTGCGATCGATCTTCAACTCCGAAAACGGCACACGCGCCAGTTGCTGCACGTTCGAGCGCCCGGTGCCGTAGTCGTCCACCGCCAGTCCGTAACCCATCATGCGAAGCCGCAGCAGGCGTTCCAGAAAGCTCGGGTCGTTGGTCAGCACCGCCGATTCGGGCAGTTCGAACGTGAGCAGCGCCGGCGCCACGCCGTGGCGGCCTGCGCACACGCCAATCTGGCGCAAAAAATCAGGGTGGCCGATTGTTTCGGCCGACAGGTTGAGCGAGATCGCGGCGGGCAGTCCCTTGTCCTGAAAGGCGCGGCAATGTTCGGCCGCGCTTTCGATCATGGTCCAGTCGAGAAAATCGATGCAGTGGTTCTGTTCCAGCGCGTCGATAAAGGCGGCCGGCCCCAGCACCCCGTACTCGGGGTGGATCCAGCGCGCGAACACTTCCAGCCCTTTCACCTCGCCGCTGGCCAGTTCGATCTTGGGCTGGAAAAATGGTTCGAACTGGCGCGCCTGCAGCCCCACGCCCACTTGCGCAAAGCTGAAACGCGGTAGCGCGCGCCGCTCCTGCGCCGGGGCAGCCGGCGGCGTGTAGTGCGACAGTACTGCTTCCAGATGGCCACTGGTGAGCGGTTTGGGAATGGTGCCGAGCAGGTCGAGTCCATACGCAAGCGCCAGGCTTTCGACCGAAAACAGCAGGCTGGCGTGGCAACCGCCGGTGATGATGGCGCGCGTGCCGGCATTGAGCACGGTGATGTCGCGGATCAGTTCCAGGCCGTCGCGTCCGGACAGGGCCAGGTCGATCACGGCGATGTCGATCGGCGGTCCGGCCGGCGCTTCGATCTGGCGCAGCGCAGCCTCGCCATCGGCCGCCACGCTGATGCGGGTCGCGCCCAGGCGGCCGAGCATGTCGATCAGGGTCTGGCGCTGCGCGGCGTCGCCGTCGGCGACCAGAAAGTGCAAAGGGGCGATGTCCATCATATCTCCTGAGGTCCGAGTATTGACATTACCCCCGGAGAGCAGCCGCGTCTATGCTGTCAAGAAACTGTTTCGCCTTACTTTGATGGAATCTACCTCGACTGTTCAAAAAAACAGACAGCCGCACACGTTAAGGCGTTTTCTCATGCTGCAGGCGTGTTCAGGCATTCGCTCACCAGCGCATCCAGCTCGAGCCAGGCATCCTCGAGACGGTCAAACTGTTCTGGGCGTTCCGTGGGGGGACCGTCATAACTGAGCGACATATTGCGCACAATCTGAGGCAGGTCATATAAGTACGCGGCCAAGTCTTTATCGATCACGGTTTCATGCCGCAACATGTCGGCCAGCTCGGATAGCAGACGTTTGAGCCTCTCCAACTCCGCGTCCTCGAACAGACGCGTCATGCGCACGGTGTGCGCAAACGTCTCCATGCACTCCATGACTTCGCGCTTGAATTCGCTATTCATCTGACAACTTCCAGCAAGCGGACGAGCTTCACGCCGCTTGAATCTGCCGTAACTGTTCAAAGAAACAGACCGCCGCGCAGGCGGCCACGTTGAGCGACTCTATCTGGCCCAGGTGCGGGATGACCACTTGATGGGTCGCCAGTGCCAGCAGGTCGTGCGCTACGCCCTGCCCTTCGTGCCCGAGCAGCCAGGCCACCGGGCGCGCCAGGTCGACGTCGTACAGGCGCTGCTCGGCATAGCCGCTGGTGGCCAGCACCGGAATGGCCGAGGCCTTCACCAGCTCGGCCAGGTCGACGTTTTCGTGGATATCGACCACGAAGTGCGCGCCCATGGCCGCGCGCAGCACCTTGGGCGACCAGCAAAAGGCTGTGCCGCTGCTGCAATAGACCTGGGTGATACCGGCCGCCGCCGCGCTGCGCAAGATCGAACCGACGTTGCCGGGGTCCTGCAGGTTGTCCAGCAGGACCGCCGAGGCGGTCAGCACGCCCGGCGCATCGAGCACCGGGGTGGCGATCAGGAACATCAGGCCGACGCCGTGTTCGACCTGGCTCAGGGCGTTGTACAGCGCGTCCGGCATGGCGGTGACATGCGCGCGCGCTGTTTCGCACTGCATGACGATGTCGGCCACTTCCGGGTTGGCCAGCGCGCCTTCGGAAACGATGCAGTGCAGCGGCGCGCCGCGCAGCGCCAGGTACGACTGGCACAGGTGCACGCCGTCGAGCAGGGTCTGGCCGGCCTTGCGCCGCGCCTGCGAGCTGCCGGCGAGGTGTTTCAGGTCTTTATAGAGCGGGTTATCGCGCGAGGTGATGGTTTTCATGCGGCCTCGCCAAAATCAAACGACATGTCCATGCCGACAATGGTGTTGGCCACCGCTACAGGCAAGGTCGCGCGCACGGGCGCGAACGAGCGCCGGTGCACCGGGCAGGCCCCGTGCTCGCGCAGGCGCGCCAAATGCAGCGCGGTGCCGTAGCCCTTGTGCTGGTCGAAGCCGTACTGCGGATACAGTTCATGCAGCGACACCAGCGCGGCGTCGCGCGCGGTCTTGGCCAGGATCGAGGCGGCCGAAATGGCGTGCACCTTGTCGTCGCCTTCGATGATCGGATGGCAGCGCACCTGCATCACCGGGCTGCGGTTGCCGTCGATGAGGGCAATGGTCGGCATGGTGGACAAGGCTTCCACCGCGCGCCGCATGGCCAGCATGGTCGCCTGCAAAATATTGATGCTGTCGATTTCCTCGTGCGAGCATTCGGCAATCGCCCAGGCCAGCGCGTATTGCTTGATCTGCGGCGCCAGCGCCTCGCGCTTCTCGGCAGTGAGCTTCTTGGAGTCGCGCAGGCCCTCGATGGGGCGGTCCGGATGCAGGATCACGGCGGCGGCGAACACCGGGCCGGCCAGCGGGCCGCGCCCTGCTTCGTCCACGCCGCACACGATATCGTCGGGCGTGAACGGATAGGCGTTTTTTTTCAGCCCCGGGTAAAAATTGACTTTTTTGGTTCTCATGATGACTTTTTCGATGCCGCGATCACGCGCATGACGGCCGCCGCGCTTTCCTGCGCGCTGTTGCGCAACAGGCTGTGGTGCATCTCGATAAAGCGCTGCACCAGCAGCTTGCGGTTGGCCGCGTTGTTAAGTTGTTCCCACATGGCGTCGGCCAGCTTTTGCGGCGTCACGTCATGTTGCAGGATTTCCGGCACCAGGAATTCACGCGCCAGGATGTTCGGCAGGCCGATCCACGGCTGGTAGCCCATGTGGCGCATGATCTCGTAGGAGGCGCGCATGACCTTGTAGGCAATGACCATCGGCTTTTTGAAGAGTGCCACTTCCAGCGCTGCCGTGCCGGACGCCACCAACACCGCGTCGGCGGCGGCAATCGCTTCGTGCGAGCGGCCGTCCAGCAGGTCGATGCGCACCGACTGCAAGCCGGCTTTGGCGATCAATTCCATGAAATACTGGCGCTGGCGCTGGCCCGCCATGGGCGCCACAAAACGCAGGTCCGGGTCGCGCGCGGCCAGCAGCTTGATTGCGCCGACAAACGGCTCGGCCAGGTATTTGAGTTCGCCCATGCGGCTGCCCGGCATGAGCGCGATCACGCGCGCGTCAAGCGGCATGCCAAGCGCCGTGCGCGCGGCCGCCACGTCCGGCTCCATGGGAATGACTTCGGCCAGCGGATGGCCGATGTAGGTGCACGGCACGCCGGCCTTGCGGTAGATCTCTTCCTCGAACGGGAAGATCACCAGCATGTGCGAGACGGCCTTGATGATCTTCTTGATGCGCCCACCGCGCCAGGCCCAGATCTGCGGACTGACGAAGTGCACGGTCGGAATCCCGGCATCTTTCAGCTGCTGTTCCAGCCCGAGGTTGAAGCCCGGGTAATCGGCGCCGATGAACACGTCCGGGCGCTCGGCCAGCAGGCGGTCGCGCAGGGTATTCTGGATGCCCTTGATCTCGCGGTAGCGGGGAATGATTTCGAACAGGCCGCGCACGGTCAGGCGGTCCATCTCGATGTCCGACACGAAGCCTTGCTCCATCATGCGCGGGCCGCCAATGCCGTGGAAGCGCGCCTCGGGAAGGTGCGGGCGCAGGCCGGCCAGCAGGCGCGCGGCGAGCATGTCGCCGGAGACCTCGCCCGCTACCAAGGCAACAGAAACCCCGGCCGAAGCACCCCGGACTGAATCAGCGGACAATGCCACGGGACGCAGTCCCCAGGAAGGTCAGCATGGCGCCGATATCAAGCGCGGCGTCGGGCGACTCGTGCTGCTGGTCGACCAGGGCCGCCTTGGCTTGTTCGAGCGTCATGCCGGAGCGGTAAATGAGCTTGTAGGCCGCGCGTACGCCATCGATCTGCGGCCGCGTGAAGCCGCGCCGTTTCATGCCTTCGATGTTGACGCCGTGGGCGCTGGCCGGATTACCCGACACCAGCACGAACGGCGGCACGTCTTGCGTGAGGCTGGTGTACATGCCGATAAAGGCATGCGCGCCGATCTTGCAGAACTGGTGCACGCCGGCGAAGCCCGACAGGATCGCCCAGTCGCCCACTTCCACGTGCCCGGCCAGCTGGGCGTTGTTCGAGAAAATCGTGTTGCTGCCGACCTGGCAGTCGTGCGCCAGGTGGCAGTAGGCCGAGATCCAGTTATCGTGACCGAGGCGCGTAACACCTTCATCCTGCACCGTGCCGGTATTGAAGGTGCAGAATTCGCGCACCGTGTTGCGGTCACCCACTTCGAGGCGGGTCGGCTCGCCGTCCCACTTCTTGTCTTGCGGCGGTGCGCCGATCGACGAGAACTGGAAGAACTTGTTGTCCTTGCCGATCGTGGTGTGGCCTTCGATGACCACGTGCGGGCCAACCACCGTGCCGGCGTCGATCGACACGTGCGGGCCGATGATCGAAAAGGCGCCCACTTCGACGCTACTGTCTAGCTGCGCGCGCGGGTCGACGATGGCGCTGGGATGGATCGTGGCCATTTAGTTCCCCATCGGCTGGCTCGCGTCGCTCGCGCTGCGGATGGTGCACATCAGTTCCGCTTCAAGCGCGATGGCGCCGTCCACGCTGCCGACCGCCTTGTACTTCCAGATGCCGCGCGAGCAGCGGATGATCTCGATATCCATGCGCAGCTGGTCGCCGGGACCGACCGGACGCTTGAAGCGCGCGTTGTCGATGCCGACAAAATAGACCACCGAATTGGCGTCCGGTTTCACGCCGATCGACATGAACGACAAAATCGCCGCGGTCTGCGCCATCGCTTCGATCATCAACACGCCCGGCATGACCGGCTTGTGCGGGAAGTGGCCGTTGAAGAATTCTTCGTTGGCGGTGACGTTCTTGATCGCGCTGATCGACTTGTGCGCTTCCCAGTCCAGCACGCGGTCCACCAGCAGCATCGGATAGCGGTGCGGGAGGTATTCCTTGATCTGGCAGATGTCGAGGGTCTTGCCGGGTACGCCTTTGTTGTCGGTAATGGTCATATGTTGTCTATTTTTGTTCTGTGAGTGCCTTGACGGCTTTTTCGAGCGCGCGGATTTTTTCGCGCATCGACGTCAGGTTGCGCAGCAGGACCGCGTTCTTTTCCCAGTCGCTGTTCTTGGCGATCGGGTAAAAGCCGGTGTACTGGCCCGCTTCCTTGATCGAGTTGGCCACCAGGCTGCCGGCGGTGACGTACACCTTGTCGACGATGGTGATGTGGCCCGAGACCATGGCCGCGCCCCCAAAAGTGCAGTACTTGCCGATGGTGGCGCTGCCGGCCACGCCGACGCAGCCGGCCATCGCGGTGTGCGCGCCGATGTGGCAGTTATGGCCGATCTGGATCAGGTTATCGAGCTTGACGCCGTCTTCGATGACGGTATCGGCCATGGTGCCGCGGTCGACCGTGGTGTTGGCGCCGATGTCGACATCGTCGCCGATCATCACGCGCCCGGTCTGCGGAATCTTGACGTACACGCCGCCTTCGTTGGCGAAGCCGAATCCGTCGGTGCCGATCACGGCGCCCGAATGGATCATGCCGCGCTTGCCAATCTGGCAGCGTGCATGGAAGGTGGCGTTGGCGAACAGGCGCGTGCCTTCGCCGATGACGGCCTCGCGGCCGACGAAGCTGCCAGCGTCGATGACGGCGTGCGCGCCGATCACGGCCCCGGCTTCGATGGTCACCTGCGGGCCGATATGCGCGCTCGGATCGACCGTGGCGCTCGGGTGCACGCTGGCAGTGGGGTCGATGCCGGGCGGCGCCACGATCGCGTCGAGCGAGGCAAAATACTGGGCGGCGTAGGCGAAGTAGACGTGCGGGTTTTTAACGACGATGCGCGCGCCCGCGTAAGTGGCGCCGACGAATTCGTCGTCGGCGCTGGATACAATCATGGCCGCCGCGCCGCTCTGCGCGGCCTGGGCCCGCAGTTTGCTGTTGCTCAGATAACTGATGTGCGAAACGCCTGCGTCAGCCAATGAAGCGACACCGGATACCTCGGTATTCGGGTCGCCAATCAGCTGTCCTCCCAAGCGTTCGACCAATTCACCTAGTCGAGTGCTCATCTTCTTAGTCCTGTCTTGAGTTTGTATTGGTGTTATTTGTCGAGCTGTTTCAGGATCTTGTCCGTGATATCGATGCGCGGGCTGGTCCAGGCCGATTCCTGCAGCACGATATCGAGCTTTTCCTGCTCGGCGATCTGTTCGATCAGCTTGTAGGCCTTTTGCGCGATGTTGGCGCGCTCTTCGCTCTTGCGCTGGATCAGGTCTTCACGGAATTCGCGCTGGGTGCGCTGCACGTCTTTTTCGAGGTCGAGCAGTTCGCGCGCGCGCCGCGTGCGTTCGAGTTCGGGCAAGGTCGGCGCGTCGGTCTCGAACTTCGCTTCCATCGACTTGAAGCGCGTCACGGTGTCCTGGATCGACTTCTGGCGCTTGGAAAACTCGGCTTCAATCTTGGCGTCGGCGGCCTTGGCCAGCTTGGACTCGGTCATCAGGCGCTCGGTGAAAACGTAGCCAATCCTGCTCGGCGCATTTTGCGCCTGGGCCAGCGAGCACGCGCACAAAGCCAGCAGGGCAAGATGCTTGGGCCAGGAGGCAGTCACAGTGTTCAACATAGTTCTCCGCAATCTAAAATGGAAACGGTCGCGCTAGCGATCAGAAACCGGTACCCATCTGGAACTGGAAGCGTTCCAGGCGATCGCCAGGTTTCGCGTTCAAAGGCTTAGCATAACTCAACTTGAGCGGACCGACCGGCGAAATCCAGCTCACGCCCAGGCCTGCCGAGTAGCGCAGTTCGTTCAGGCGCATTTTCTGGTCTTCGCTGTAGACCTGGCCGGCGTCGGCAAAGCCGAACCAGCGCAGGCTGCGGTCGGTGCCGCTGCCCGGGAACGGCATCTGCAGTTCGGCATTGCCGATCAGGCGCTTGGCGCCGCCGACGGCGTCGCCGTTGCGGTCGACCACGCCGAGCGACTGGCTCAGGTAACCGCGCACGGAACCGATGCCGCCGCCGTAGAAGTTCTTGAAGACCGGGTACGGGCTGCCCTTGATGCCCTGGCCGTAATTGATCTCACCGCGCAGCGCCAGGGTGATCTTGTTGGTCAGCGGACGGAACCATTCGTGGTTGTAGATGGCGCGGTAGTATTTGGTGTCGCCGGCGAGATCGAGTTCAACGTTGATGCGCTGGTAGCGGCCCGCCGATGGCGTGATCGCGCTGTCGCGGCTGTCGCGCTGCCAGGCGGCGGTGAGCGGCAAGGCGTTGGTGGTGGCGCTGCCGATGCCGCTCTCGATGCCGGTCACCTGGCGCACGTAGTCCTGGTAGCGGGTCGGGCTGGTGATGTCGGTTTCGATGGTGGTGCGTTCGACGCCGATGCCGAAATAGACGGTATCGGTTTCGGAGAACGGCACGCCGTAGTTGACGCGGCCACCGGTCTGCTTGACCTTGTAGGTACCCTGGTTCAGCGCCGGAGGATTGAGGGTGCGCAGGTACAGTTCGAACTGCTGCGACACGCCGTCTTCGGTGAAGTACGGATTCATGTGCGACAGCGCGATCGTGCGGCTGTAGTCGCTGGTGTTGAGCTCCATGCCGACCGTGTTGCCGCTGCCGGCAAAGTTGGCCTGCTGGATCGACGCCGTGAAAGTGAATTTTTCCGCCTGCGAGAACGAGCCGCCGATCAGGAAGTTACCGGTCGGCTTTTCGACCACGGTCAGGTTGACGTCGACCTGGTCGGAGGTGCCCTGCGCTTCCGGCGTGTCGATGGTCACTTCCTTGAAGTAGCCCAGGCGGTCGACGCGGTCGCGCGACATCTTGATCTTGTTGCCGTCGTACCAGGAGCCCTCGAACTGGCGGAACTCGCGGCGGATGACTTCGTCGCGCGTGGTGGTGTTGCCGGCGATATTCATGCGGCGCACGTAGGCGCGCTTGCCCGGATCGACAAAGAAGGTAAACGCCACCTGGCGCTTTTCGCGGTCGATTTCGGGGTTGGCATTGACGTTGGCGAAGGCGTAGCCGAAGGTGCCCATGCGGTCCGAAATGAGCTTGTTGCTCAAGGTGAGCAGTTCGCCCGAATAGGTCTGGCCTTCGCGCAGGCGCACCAGTTCCTTGAGTTCGTCCTCGCGCCCGAACATTTCGCCTTCGAGCTTGATCCCGGAGACGGTGTACTTCTCGCCTTCGGTGATGTTGATGGTCAGGTAGATGTCTTTTTTGTCGGGCGTGATCGACACCTGGGTCGATTCGACGTTCGCTTCCAGGTAGCCGCGGTTCAGGTAGAACGACTTGATCGACTCGATGTCGCCGGTCAGCTTGGTCTTGGAATACTGGTCGGCCTTGGTGTACCAGGTGAACCAGCCGGAGGTGCCCAGTTGCAGCACTTCACGCAGTTCCTTGTCCGAAAAGGTCTTGTTGCCGACGATGCTGATCTGCTTGATGCGCGCGACCTCGCCTTCGTCGACGTTGAACATGACGGTGACGCGATTGCGTTCGATCGGGGTGACGGTGGTGGTGATCTTGACGCCGTACAGGCCGTGCGACAGGTACTGGCGCTTGAGTTCCTGCTCGGCGCGGTCCACCGACGCCTTGTCGAAAATCTTGGTCTCGCCGACGCCGATTTCCTTGAGCGCCTTGACCAGCACGTCCTTCTCGAATTCCTTGGTGCCGGTGAAGTCGACGGTGGCAATCGCCGGCCGCTCTTCCACCAGCACGACCAGCACGCCCTTTTCTTCTTCCAGGCGCACGTCTTTAAAGAAGCCGGTTGCATACAGCGCCTTGATGGCGGCGATGCTCTTTTCGTCGTTGAACGTTTCGCCGACGCGCACCGGCAGGTAGCTGAACACGGTACCGGCTTCGGTACGCTGGATGCCCTCGACCCGGATATCCTTGACCACGAATGGGTTCACTGCAAGGGCTTGTCCGGCGCACAGCGCCAGGACGGCTGCGCCGATTAAGCTGCGACGAAAGAAAGGCAAGGCAAAACGTTCAGAATTTAATTTCATTGGGGTTATTCAATGGTCAATCGTTTGGACAACGTACATATGTATTCGTGGAAGGCGTCGGCGCCGGTTGGGTCAGGCGGTTCACGTCATTGTAGAGCGCCAGGGCCATCAGCATCACCAGGAACACGACGCCGGCGCTCTGCGCCAACTCGACTACCCGGTCCGGCAGGCGGCGCCCGGTCAAAACTTCCAGCGAATAATACAGCAAAAGCCCACCGTCCAGAACCGGAATTGGTAACAGATTCATCACTCCAAGACTGACGCTGACGACGGCGATAAAGCTCAAAAAAACCTCCGGACCCATGCGCGCGGTCTTGCCGGCGTAGTCGGCGATCGTGACCACGCCGGTCAGGTTTGCCAGCGAAATCTGCCCGGTCACCATCTTGCCGATCATTTTCAGGCTCATGATGGCTTGTTGCCAGGTGCTTCTGGCGCCGGCGGCAATCGCGTCAATCGGGCCCAGCGCAACCTCGACCATCTCCGGCTGCGAGATGACCTGGGCATTCATGCGCCAGAGATTAGTAGCTTTATTCAGTTCCGGGGTGACGGCCAGGGTGAGCGTGCGCCCGGCCCGGTCGATGACGAATTCCAGGGTGCGTCCGCAGGCATTGCCGACCAGTTTCATCAGCGCGGCGCCGTCGGCCACCGGTTTGCCGTCGATGCTGATCACGCGGTCGCCCGGCTGCATGCCGGCGCGTGCGGCCGGGCCGGCGGGATCGGGAATCTCGCCGATCGTCACCGGGCTCAGGAACACGGCAATGCCGAGTTCGCCGAGCACATCGCCTTCGACATCCTTGCCGGCCAGCGCAGCCGGCGGCAAGGTGGCGCTGTAGCGCGCCCCGCCCTGCTGGACGACGTCGAGCCGCACCCCGCCCTTGTCGAACACGGCTTTCAGGGTTTCCCAGCGCAATTCGGTGTAGGTGGCCACCGCTTCGCCGTTGACGGCGACGATGCGGTCGCCCCCGCGCAGGCCGGCCTGGTACGCGGGCGTACTCGCTTCCATGGCGCGCACGCGGGTGCCGATTTCGTCCATGCCCACCATGTACAGGCTGCCGAACAGCGCAATCGCCACCAGGAAATTGGCGACCGGACCGGCGGCCACGATGGCGATGCGCTGCCACACCGACTTGCGGGTGAACTCGCGCGCCTGGTCGGCTTCCGACATGGCGCGGGTAGCCGGATCGCGGTCGTCCAGCATGCGCACGTAGCCGCCCAGCGGCAGCATGGAAATGACCCACTCGGTCTGGTCGGCGCCGAAACGGCGCGACCAGATCACCTTGCCGAAGCCGAGCGAAAAGCGCAGCACTTTCACGCCGCACAGGCGCGCCACCAGGTAGTGACCCAGTTCGTGAAGAATGATCAGCGGTCCGAGCGCGCACAGGAACGCCAGCGGCGTGGTGAAAAAGTTCATCTGGCCAGGCCGGCGACGATGGCGTGGGCGGCGGCGCGAGCGCGCGCATCGCAGTCCATCACGGCGCCGATGCTGGTGGCCGCGTGATGTTCGTTCTCGTGCATGACGCGCGCAATCACGCGGTCGATGTCGCGAAAACCGATGCGCCGTTCCAGGAAGGCTTGCACCGCCACTTCATTGGCGGCGTTGAGCAGGGCCGGCGCAGTGCCGCCGGCGTCCAGCGATTCGAAGGCCAGCGCCAGGCAGGGAAAGCGCGCAAAATCCGGCTTGTGGAACTGCAAGGTGCCGATGCTGGTCAGGTCGAGCTGGGCTACGCCGGACTCGATGCGTTCGGGAAATGCGAGCGCGTTGGCGATCGGGGTGCGCATGTCGGGGTTGCCCAGTTCGGCGATCACCGAGCCGTCCACGTAGGACACCATCGAGTGGATCACGCTTTGCGGGTGGATCACCACTTCGATCAGGGAAGCCGGCGCGCCGAACAGCCAGTGCGCCTCGATCACTTCCAGGCCCTTGTTCATCATGGTGGCCGAGTCGACCGAAATCTTGCGCCCCATCGACCAGTTCGGATGCTTGCAGGCTTCGTCGGGCGTGACGTGCTCCAGGGTCTCGACCGCGCGGTTCAGAAACGGGCCGCCGGAGGCGGTCAGCAGGATCTTGGCCACGCCGGCGGCAGCCGGTTTGCGCGCGTAGGAGTGCGGCAGCGACTGGAAAATGGCGTTGTGTTCGCTGTCGATCGGCAGCAAGGTGGCGCCGTGCTCGTGCACCGCGTCCATGAACAGCTGGCCCGACATGACCAGCGCTTCTTTATTCGCCAGCAGGATTTTCTTGCCGGCCCGGGCTGCGGCCAGGGTCGGGGCCAGGCCGGCGGCACCGACAATGGCGGCCATGACCGTGTCGACGTCGGCGCTCGACGCGATTGAGCACAGCGCCGCCTCGCCGTGTTCGACCTGGATCGCCAGGCCGCGTTCGCGCAGCAAGGTACTCAGGCGGGCGGCGGCGGCGGCGCTGCCGACCACGGCGCGCGCCGGGCGGAACTGCGCGCACTGTTCGGCCAGTTCTTCCACCTTGGCATGCGCGCTGAGGGCGTAGACCTGGTATTTTTCAGGATGGCGTGCAAGCACGTCCAGGGTGGACACGCCGATCGAACCGGTCGCGCCTAGAATGGTGATGCGTTGCATAGGCGTACTTTCAAACTTTTTATCAGACTTCTTTTCAAAGCATCCCGGTATAGATCAGGGCAGCCAGCGGCATGACCGGCACCAGCGCGTCGATGCGGTCGAGCAC
This sequence comes from Massilia aquatica, assembly GCF_011682045.1. Lineage (GTDB taxonomy): Bacteria > Pseudomonadota > Gammaproteobacteria > Burkholderiales > Burkholderiaceae_D > Telluria_A > Telluria_A aquatica. The sequence continues at coordinate 75,405 of NZ_VVIW01000029.1, forward strand.
GCCGCCATGGCCCGGCAGCAGGTTGCTGCTGTCCTTGACGCCGGCGCGGCGCTTGAGCTGCGATTCGACCAGGTCGCCTACCACGCTGGCGGCAACGAGCACCACCAGCACCGCCAGCGCCCCGCCCCAGCCCAGCTTGGCCTGGAGGTGCACCGGGAAAGTATCGGCCAGCAGCGGACCGGCGAACTGGATCAGCAGGGTGGACAGGACCAGCACGGCGATGCCGCCGCCGATCGCGCCTTCCCACGATTTACCTGGGGAAATGGTCGGCGCCAGCTTGCGCTTGCCGAAGGCCTTGCCGGAAAAATAGGCCCCGATGTCGGCGATCCAGACCAATGCCATGACCGACAGCAAGTACACGGCCGAATGCTTGAAGAACAGCACGATGGCGGCGAAACAGGCCACGATGGAAATCGCGTACATGGTCGCCAGCATGGTGTTGCGTCCGCCTTCGGGCGGGGGCAAGCCGGTTTTCAGGGCGGGCACGAAACGGAACAGCCACAGCAGGGTCGACAGGCCGAACCAGAACTTCACGGCGCTGTTGTCCTTGTACAGGAAGGCATAGGCAAAGGCGGCGCTCCAGAACAGGGCCACCAGGAAGGCTTGCTTGCGCGAGGACTTGAACAATTGAAAGCTCTCGGTGATGGCGGCCGTGAGGAACACCAGCACCACCGCGGCGAAGGCGGGGTAATACCCGCCGAACAGCACCGCCAGCAGGACGACAAGCAAGACAACAGCGGTGATGATCCGGGTAATTAGCATCAGCTTTTCTTTTCAGCCAGTTGGTCGCCGGTGCGTCCGAAGCGGCGCTCCCGGTTTTGATAGGACGCGATCGCCGCGTCCAGGGACTCGATCGAAAAATCGGGCCAGTAGGTATCGGTAAAGTACAGCTCGGAATACGCCAGCTGCCACAGCAGGAAGTTGGAAATGCGCTCTTCCCCGCCGGTGCGGATGAACAGGTCCGGCTCGGGCGCGTAGGCCATGGCCAGGTGCTCGGCCAGCTGCTCTTCGGCAAAGGTGGTGATGCCGGGATTGGCGGCCACCATCTTGCTGGTGGCCTGCATGATGTCCCAGCGTCCGCCATAATTGGCGCAGATGGTCACCGTCAGGCGCGTGTTGTTGGCGGTGCGGCGCTCGGCCGAGGCGATCATGTCTTGCAACTTGGAATCGAAACGCGACAGATCGCCCACGACTTTCAGACGAATATTGTTTGCGTGCATCTTCGCCACTTCGCGTTCGAGCGCGGTGACGAACAGGCGCATCAGCAGCGAGACTTCTTCTTCGGGGCGGCGCCAGTTTTCGGACGAAAAGGCGAACAGGGTGAGGTACTCGATGCCGCGCTGAATGCAGGCTTCGACACAGCCGCGCACGGCTTCGACGCCCTTGACGTGGCCGGCCACGCGCGGGAGGAAGCGCTTGGTGGCCCAGCGGCCGTTGCCGTCCATGATGATCGCAACGTGACGCGGCACGCGGGCCACTTCGGGTACTGCTGTCGTCGAACTTTTATAGATCATAAATCCAGACTATCTAGAACAAATGCATGGGAAGCGGACGCCGGGTCCGCCTCCGCGTGGGCAGACCCTGCCTTCGCGCCCTGAGCGGGCCTCCCCTAACTCTACACCGTCAGGACTTCTTTTTCTTTTTCAGCAACCAGTTTATCGACATCGATGACAAACTTGTCGGTCAGTTTCTGGATTTCTTCGGATGCACGACGCTCGTCATCTTCCGAGCACGCCTTGTCCTTGACCAGTTTCTTGAGCGATTCGTTGGCATCGCGGCGGATATTGCGGATCGCGATCTTGGCATCTTCCGCCTCGCCCTTGACCAGCTTGACCATTTCCTTGCGGCGTTCTTCGGTCAGTGGCGGGGTCGGTACGCGGATCATGTCGCCCTGCGACGATGGATTGAGACCGAGGTCGGCATCGCGGATCGCTTTTTCGACCGTGGTCAGCATTTTCTTTTCCCACGGCTGGACGCCGATGGTGCGGGCGTCGATCAGGGTCACGTTGGCGATCTGGGTCAGCGCGGTGGCCGAACCATAATAATCGACCATCACGTGATCGAGGATGCCGGTGTGGGCGCGGCCGGTACGGACCTTGGCCAGATCGCTTTTAAGGGTGTCGATCGACTTGTTCATGCGCTCTTGCGCGTTTTTCTTGACGTCAGCGATAGTCATGCTGCTCTCCTGTAGCTCTGAATGATATTAAACGTGTACCAGTGTACCTTCGTCTTCGCCCATGATCACGCGTTTGAGCGCGCCTGGCTTGACGATGGAAAACACCTTGATCGGCAGTTTCTGGTCGCGGCACAGCGCGAACGCGGTCGCATCCATCACCTGCAGGTGCTTGGAAATGGCTTCGTCGAAAGTTATCGACTCGTAGCGGGTCGCGTTCGGATCCTTTTTCGGGTCGGCGGTGTAAACACCATCGACCTTGGTGGCCTTGAGCACGATTTCGGCGCTGATTTCCGAACCGCGCAGTGCGGCGGCGGTATCGGTGGTGAAGAACGGGTTGCCGGTGCCGGCGGCGAACACGACAACCTTGCCTTCTTCCAGGTATTGCAGCGCTTTCGGGCGCACGTACGGCTCGACCACCTGCTCGATGGCAATCGCCGACATGACGCGGGCGACGATGCCGACGTGGCGCATGGCGTCGGCCAGGGCCAGCGCGTTCATCACGGTGGCCAGCATGCCCATGTAATCGGCGGTGGCGCGGTCCATGCCCTGGGCGCCGGGAGCGACACCACGGAAGATGTTGCCGCCGCCAATGACGACGGCCAGTTCCACGCCCAGGTTCGCTACTTCCGCGACATCGGCGACCATGCGCTCGATGGTGGCGCGGTTGATGCCGTAAGGATCATCGCCCATCAGTGCTTCGCCAGACAATTTCAGGAGTACGCGTTTGTAGGCTGGTTTCGACATGGGGGTGGGCTCCAAAAAATGACGGTTTGTATTCGGTCTTTCCATACGCACACTTTCATGTACGCAGATTAAAAAAACGGGCCTTCCGGCCCGCTTTCACACTTACTGCTTGTTGGCAGCCATTTGCGCCGCAACCTCTGCAGCGAAATCGTCCTGCTTTTTCTCGATGCCTTCACCGACAACATACATCGTGAATGCTTTCACGCTGGTGCTCTTTTCTTTCAGCATCTGTTCGATCGACTGCTTGTCGTTCTTGACGAACGATTGGTTCAGCAGCGAGACTTCTTTCAGATACTTCTGGATCGAGCCTTCCAGGCGCTTGGCCAGGATTTCAGCCGATTGTACCGGCTTGCCTGCGGCAACGGCGACGTCAGCATCTTCCTGAGCTTTCAGAGCAGCAACCGAACGCTCTTTTTCGATCAGTTCGGCAGGCACCTGGTCCGACGACAGCGACACTGGCTTCATGGCAGCGATGTGCATGGCCACGTCTTTACCGACTTGCTCGTCGGCGCCGTCGAAGTCAACCACGACACCGATACGGGTGCCGTGCAGGTACGAGGCCAGCTTGCTGGTGGTCTCGAAACGCTGGAAGCGGCGGATGGTCATGTTCTCGCCGATCTTGCCGATCAGGGCGATACGCACTTCGTCCAGGGTCTTGCCATCGAGTGGCAGGGCCAGCAGGGCAGCGACGTCGGCCGGGTTGTTTTCGGCAACCAGGCGCGCGGCGTTGTTCGCCAGTGCCAGGAAGTCGTCGTTCTTGGCGACGAAGTCGGTTTCGCTGTTGACTTCAACCAGGGCGCCGATATTGCCAGCGATGAAGGTTGCTACAACGCCTTCAGCGGTGATGCGGGTCGCGTTGCTGGTGGCTTTGGTGCCCAGTTTGACGCGCAGGATTTCTTCCGCACGCGCCATGTCGCCATCGGCTTCGGTCAGTGCTTTTTTGCATTGCATCATCGGTGCGTCGGTTTTCGCGCGCAGTTCGCCTACCATCGCTGCTGTAATCGCTGCCATGTGTTTCTCCTAAATTTGTGACATATTCTGTTTAAAAAAAAGGGGGAGCTGCTGCTACCCCTTTTGATTTCCGTGGCGCCAGAGAGGCGCCTGGGGGCAATTAAGCCTGCTCGGAAACTTCGACGAACTCGTCGCCAGCCGATTTAACCAGTTCAACGATTTCGTTGGAGGCGTTTGCACGGCCTTCCAGGATCGCATCGGCAACACCGCGGGCGTACAGCATGATCGCTTTGGACGAATCGTCGTTGCCTGGAATGACGTGGGTCACGCCTTCTGGCGAGTGGTTGGTATCGACGATGCCGATAACAGGGATGCCCAGCTTGCCGGCTTCGGTGATCGCGCCTTTGTGGTAGCCGACGTCGACGACGAAGATTGCGTCAGGAACGCCGCCCATGTCCTTGATACCGCCGATGGCTTTTTGCAGCTTGACCATTTCGCGCTGGAACATCAGGCCTTCTTTTTTCGACAGCTTCTCAACCGAACCGTCTTCAACTTGCGCTTCCATGTCTTTCAGGCGCTTGATCGAGGTCTTGATCGTTTTGAAGTTGGTCAGCATGCCGCCCAACCAGCGCTGGTCGACGAAAGGAACGCCGGCGCGTGCAGCTTCAGCGGCGATGATTTCGCGCGCCTGGCGCTTGGTGCCGACCATCAGGATCGTGCCGCGGTTCGATGCGACCTGCTTGATGGTTTTCATGGCTTCCTGATACATACCCATCGTCTTTTCCAAGTTGATGATATGGATCTTGTTGCGGTGGCCGAAAATGAACGGCGCCATTTTTGGGTTCCAAAAACGGGTTTGGTGACCGAAGTGGACACCGGCTTCCAGCATTTCACGCATTGTTACGGACATGTAATTCTCCAGGGTTGGGTCTGGAATCCGGTCAGTCACCATACAGGCACCCTTTGCGACCGGATTCGCGATTTTAACAAGATTTGTGGCATTACTTAAACAACATTGCCCGAAAGCGAATTCAAGCAACCCGAGATTCTAACCGGAATTTGAGAATTTTTCAAGCACTGCGCAGCCTATTCGCCACCCACCGGTTGTCTCCGGCATTGCCGGAAACGACATCCCGCGCCAGGGCGGCCCGCCGGCGGGAACCCAGGTTCGCATTGCCGCCACTGAATGAAGGACTTGGGTTCCCGCCAAGGTCGGGAACGACGCGATGGTTATCCCTTATAATGGTCGCCATATTTGCACGGGTTTTCGCCACATCCTCCCGCTGTTACTCAATCTTACTGTTTTATTGCTGACTGCCAACTTATGTCCAACATCTCGATCAAATCCCCCGCCGACATCGAAGGCATGCGCGTCGCAGGCCGTCTTGGCTCCGAAGTGCTCGACTACATCACGCCCTTCATCAAGGTCGGCGTCACCACCGGCGAACTGGACCGTCTTTGCCATGAATACATGATCATGGTGCAAGGCTCGATCCCGGCGCCGCTGAACTACTGCCCGCCCGGCTACACGCCCTACCCGAAAGCCATCTGCACCTCCGTCAACGACGTGATCTGCCACGGCATTCCCGGTGACAAGGCGCTCAAGGATGGCGACGTCGTCAACCTCGACATCACCGTCATCAAGGACGGCTACCACGGCGACAACAGCCGCATGTTCCTGGTCGGCAAACCATCGATCCTGGCCAAGCGCCTCTCCGAAGTCACCTACGAATGCATGTGGCTCGGCATCGCGCAAGTGAAACCGGGCGCGCACCTGGGCGACATCGGCCACGTGATCCAGCAGCACGCCGAAAAGAACGGCTACAGCGTGGTGCGCGAATTCTGCGGCCACGGCATCGGCAAGATCTTCCACGAAGAGCCGCAGGTGCTGCACTACGGCCGTCCGGGCACCCTGGAGCGCCTGGAAGCGGGCATGATCTTCACCATCGAGCCGATGATCAACGCCGGCCGCCGCGACATCAAGGAAATGGGTGACGGCTGGACCATCAAGACCAAGGACCGCAGCCTGTCGGCGCAGTGGGAACACACGGTCCTGGTCACCGAGACCGGCTACGAGGTGCTGACCCTGTCGGCCGGCTCGCCGCCGCCGCCGGCCTTCATCACCGACGCCAGCCAGAGCGCCGCGGCGTAAGGCCAGGACAGCCATGCCCGCCGCCGCGCTCAAGAAGCAATCCCGCGACCTCCTCAAGCAAAGGCTCAAGGCGGAGCGGGCAGTGCTGATTGCCGCCTTCCGCGCCGACGGCAAGCCTGAAAAGCTGCTGCGCGGCCTGCGCCACAGCGTCGACGAGGTGCTCAGCGAAGCGTGGCAGACGGTCGGCCTGCCCGCCTCCACCGCGCTGGTGGGCGTGGGCGGCTACGGGCGCGGCGAACTGTTCCCGTTTTCCGATGTCGACCTGCTGATCCTGCTGGGCGAAGCGGCCGACGCCATCACCCAGGCCAAACTGGAAGAACTGGTGCAGATGCTGTGGGACCTGGGCCTGGAAATCGGCTCGAGCATCCGCACCATCGACGAATGCATGAGCGAGTCGAAGGCCGACATCACCGTGCAGACCAGCCTGCTGGAGGCGCGCCTGGTGTGCGGCGACGCGGTCCTGTTCGACCAGTTGCAGCAGCGTTACGCCGGCGCGCTCGACCCCAAGGCCTTCTTCCACGCCAAGGCGGCCGAAATGCGCCTGCGCCACGCCAAGTATGAAGACACGGCTTTCTCGCTCGAACCGAACGTCAAGGAAAGTCCGGGCGGCCTGCGCGACCTGCAAGTGATCCTGTGGGTGGCCAAGGCGGCCAACCTCGCCAATTCGTGGAGCCAGCTGGCCACGCGCGGCCTGATCACGCAGACCGAGGCGCGCCAGCTGATGGAAAAGGAACGCGCCTTTAAAGATATTCGCGTGCGCCTGCACCTGCACGCCAACCGGCGCGAAGACCGCCTGGTGTTCGACGTGCAGACCCCGATCGCGGAGAGCTTCGGCCTGAAAACCACCGGCGAAGGCATCAACGCGCGCCGCGCCAGTGAATACCTGATGCAGCGCTATTACTGGGCGGCCAAGACGGTCACCCAGCTCAATACCATCATGCTGCAAAATATCGAGGCGCAGCTGTTCCCCGAAGCCAACGAGGCCGAGGCGATCAACGAGCGCTTCAACGATGTCAACGGCCTGATCGACATCGCCCACGACGACACGTTTACGAAACAGCCCTCGACGGTGCTGGAAGTGTTCGTGCTGATGACCGAGCGCCCGCACCTCAAGGGCATGACGGCGCGCACCATGCGCGCGCTGTGGCATGCCCGCTTCGAGATCGACGCCAAATTCCGCGAAGACCCGGTCAACCGCGCCCTGTTCCTGCGCATTTTGCAGGCGCCGGTGGGCCTGGTGCACGCGCTGCGGCGCATGAACGACACCAGCATCCTGGGGCGCTACCTGCCGAATTTTCGCCGCATCGTGGGCCAGATGCAGCACGACCTGTTCCATGTGTACACCGTCGACCAGCATATCCTGATGGTGGTGCGTAACATGCGCCGCTTCACGATGACCGAACACGCGCACGAATACCCGTTTTGCAGCCAGCTGATCGCCAACTTCCGCAAGTCGTGGCTGCTGTATGTGGCGGCCTTGTTCCACGACATCGCCAAGGGCCGCGGCGGCGACCATTCCAAGCTCGGCACGGTCGACGCCGCCCAGTTCTGCGAAGAACACGCGATCGGCTCGGAAGACACCGAACTGGTGGTGTTCCTGGTCGAAAACCACCTGACCATGTCGCAGGTCGCGCAAAAGCAGGACCTGTCGGACCCGGACGTGGTCGAGGCCTTCGCCAAAGTGGTCAAGGACGAGCGCCACCTGACCGCGCTGTACCTGCTGACCGTGGCCGACATTCGCGGCACCAGCCCCAAGGTGTGGAATGCGTGGAAGGCCAAGCTGCTTGAAGACCTGTACCGCATCACCTTGCGCGTGCTGGGGGGCGAGCCGCACTCGGCCGACCGCGAACTGAAGAACCGCCAGGAAGAAGCGATGGCCACCCTGCGCCTGTACGGCTTGCCCGACATCGCCCATGTCGACTTCTGGAAGCAACTCGATGTCGCCTATTTTTTGCGCCACGACGCCTCCGACATCGCCTGGCAGACGCGCTGCCTGTGGGACAAGTTCAACAGCGGCAAGCCGGTCGTCAAATGCCGCCTGGCGCCGATCGGCGAAGGCTTGCAGGTGGCGGTTTACGTCAAGGACCAGCCCGACCTGTTCGCGCGCATCTGCAGCTATTTCGACCGCAAGAATTTCAGCATCCTCGATGCCAAGATCCACACGACAAGGCACGGCTATGCGCTCGACACCTTCATGGTGACCGAGCAGAGCTTCGCCAAGAGCTACCGCGACATCATCAACCTGATCGAGCACGAGATCTGCGAACTGCTGACCTCGCAGGCGCCCTTGCCGGCGCCCACGCGCGGACGGCTGTCGCGCCTGTCGCGCACCTTTCCGATCACGCCGACGGTCGACCTGCGGCCCGACGAGCGCGGCCAGTATTACCTGCTGTCGATCGCCGCCAACGACCGCACCGGACTGTTGTACGCGATCGCCAACGTGCTCACGCGCTACCGCATCAACCTGCATACGGCCAAGATCATGACCCTGGGCGAGCGGGTGGAAGACGTGTTCCTGGTCGACGGCGCCGTGCTCAACAACGCGCGCAACCAGATCCAGCTCGAAACCGACCTGCTCGACGCATTGCGCGTGTAAGTGTCAACAACCTTTTTAGCAACCCATTTACGTAACCTTAGCAAAGCAAGCCATGACTGAATTAGTACGCCTCTCCAAACGCATGTCCGAACTCGGGCTCTCTTCGCGCCGCGAAGCCGATGAATGGATCGCACGCGGCTGGGTGCGGGTCGATGGCCAGGTCATCTCCGAACTGGGCAGCAAAGTGCTGCCGCACCAGAAAATCACGGTCGAGCGCCAGGCCGCGGCCGAGCAATCCAAGCGCGTCACCGTGCTGATCAACAAGCCGATGGGCTATGTCAGCGGCCAGGCCGAAGACGGCTACACCCCGGCGGTGGCGCTCATCAAGGCCGAGAACCGCTGGGCCGAGGACCCGTCGCCGGAAACCTTCCACCCCACCCAGCTGCGCTCGCTGGTGCCGGCCGGACGGCTCGACATCGACTCGGTCGGCCTCCTGATCCTGACCCAGGACGGGCGCGTGGCCAAGACCCTGATCGGCCAGGATACCGCCATCGAGAAGGAATACCTGGTGCGCGTGCAGTACACCAAGGAAGGCAAGCTGCCGGAATCGGACCTGAAAAAACTGTGCTTCGGCCTGTGGATGGACGGCAAACCGCTATTGGCGGCCAAGGTGCGCTGGCAGAACGAAGACCAGCTCAGCTTCACCCTGCGAGAAGGCAAGAAGCGCCAGATCCGCCGCATGTGCGACATGGTGGGCTTGAAAGTCATCGGCCTCAAGCGCGTGCGCATCGGCAAGGTCAAGCTGGGCGACCTGCCGGTCGGGCAATGGCGCTATCTGCGGCCCGACGAGCAGTTCTGACACCCTGGCTGCAATCACTTTTTTGCGCGCTGCGATGTCCGCTTTGGGATTAGACGGCGCCTCAAGTGGCGACCATACTCTGCTGGCGAGCCGTGGCACACCATGGCCGGACCGTCCGCCTCCACGGGGCGGTCCATCAATGGAGACTGCCAATGTTACAACATCCTGTCATCCCGACGGGCCGGCTCGCCGCTAGCATTGGCTGCCGGTGCCGGGGGCGACCAAGTATGGAGGCATGCGCAACCGCAACAGTGGCCTGATGCTCGACAACCGCGACGGCAGCCTGCTCGACGGCGCCGTGATCCAGCAATGGACCGGCAACGGACCGGGGCCGCAACGCTGGCTTCTGGAGCGGGCCAACCAGGAGATCGCAACTGGAGAAAGTACGCGCTGGCGATGAAACAGTTGGAAGCGCTAGCACACGACCGGGCGAACGTAGGACATTTACGACAATTTTTAGCCTGCTACAGGTCGTATGGTGCGGTCTTCTTGTTTTTTGGCCATGATGGAAACGTTGGTTTAAAGGACTCAGACAGCTTGGTCGCGTGCTCCCGCGCGAAATCGCCCGTGTAGACCGCATCTTCCAGTTCATGTAACGCAAGGTTCATGGCGCCGAAACGCATGTTCAACATGCGCGCCTCCATTGCCAGAGTATCAAGAATCTCCATCGACGGCGACCTCGTCGCATCAGAACCGGCGTGTTCTTCAGCCTTGAACTTAGAGAGCTCATACGGCAATGGTGGCGTGGTCGGCCCAATGGGCGCCTTGCCTGATGCACTTACATAGTCGACACGTTCCGCTTGCCCGAGGAAATTGACAGACCTATCCCAAGCAGGGAAAGACCATCGGACAATTAATCGCGCGTGTTCAGGCCAAAATGACGTCTCCGGACCAAGAGTGACAACCCGGGACCGCGCAGATCCCGGCTGCTTATCCGCCACCAAGCTCGGATGCGCCGACCCTGAAGGGGCCTTGGGTTTTCGTCCCATCAGTTATTCTCCTTATCGTAAATAATCCAGGCTGTTCGACAACGATTGGGCCAACTTAGGATCTGTCCAGAAATAGCGCCCATCGTTGCCTCCCTTCATCCGCCGTCCCAATGAAAGGACTGCGTTATGTCTCAATGTCAACATACGCGCATCATCACGGTACTTGCAGTACAGTTCATGCTTACCGGCTTGTGCTGCGTGCAAGGCTACCCGTCCATCATACCCCTGTTCAGAGCTAAGCTGGATCGCTGTATCAATCAGTGCCTGAAGAATTAACATCGGTTTTTGGTATAGCACGCCCATCGCTGTTAGTGCAGCCCCAGGGGCGGCAGCAAGATACCAAAGAAAGACACTACCATTGTAGCTCCCATCCAGCGCAGGGTAACCCACTGATAACAACATCATTGCCAGCGGTACCGACTCTCCATGCGCGTTAGGAATATCAATGCACTGAAGGCTCACCTTCCTTCCCAAGCCGGCCTCAAGAACCATACAATTGGTATACAGGGCTGGCCAGTCCCAAAGGGCGTCAATGCGTTGCTGAGTATTTATATGCGGTTGAACAACAGCATGCCAATTTTGCGCATCGATCATCGTGCCTTCCCGAATGTCGATGTCAATAAATGATGCGCTACCTCGAAGAGGCAAACGGCTCAACATTCTCGGTTGCATAGGCTTGAAAAATCAATAAAAACTGATTATGGCTTAAGCAATCATTACCTGGTAGCTCCAGACTCTACTTTTAGCAGCAATTCCAGCAATATTCTACGCAAAAAATCATTCGCCACGACGCAGGCATCAGATGCCTTTGGACGGCGGGCTATTTCATTAGTCAATCGCAGGGGGCAAGCGTCACCGCTCCGCGTATATGGAGAAACGACGCCATGCGCGGCGTTGAGCGTCAGGCGCGCCAGGATGGCCGATATCGGCATACGCAACCGCAACAGTGCTCTGATGCTCGACAACCGCGACGGCAGCCTGCTCGACGGCGCCGTGATCGAGCAGTGGACCGGCAATGGACTGGCGCCGCAACGCTGGGGCCTGGAGCGGGCCAACCAGAAATCATCCGGGCCGTTCGGCCTGATATGGAGACGAAAAAGGCGGCATCAGGATATCGATGCCGCCTTTGACGTTTCAGGCCTGCGCTTTAGCCCGTGCCTGTCAGCAAGTCAGACTGGGACCGGTGGCTACGCCCAGGTTCTGGGTGAAGGTGGTGTAGTAATTCACCCGGGTCTGCATCTGTGCCGGCCCCTGGTACTCGGTGCCGCCTGCGCATTCGCGATTGCCGTTAATGGCATTGATGGTCTGGCCGAAACCGTAGCCGCCCACCATCGAGTCATGCGCCGACCTGCCGGCGCGGCCCGGCTGGGTCATCCAGTACCAGAGCGCACTTCTCCAGGCGATGGTGGCGTTGGTGGCCAACAGTTCCGGATTGTTCACCAGTTGCTCGCCCAGGCCCATGGCGTTGCCCAGACTGCGGTAGTTCGAGGTCCAGCTGATCTGGATCGGGCCGCGGCCGAAGTACTGGTCGGCCACGTTGGTGCTCTTGCAGGCAACGCGTACCCAGTTGACGTCGCAGTACAAGGGCCAGTTGGCGGTGTTGTATTCCCTCACTGCCTTCAGGTTGTCCGACTCGTGCTGCAGGTTGGCGAAGAAGGCGGCCACTTCCTGCCTGTCCAGGGTAGCGTTGCCCGACTTGGCAAAACTTGGATAGAAACCTGCCGCAGCGACGAAGTCGGCGTATTGGTAGAACGAACTACGGCTGGGGAACCACGCTTCGAACTGGGCTTTTGACAGGCCGGCGAAACTGCCTGCCGGGTCGGGAGTCGGCGTCGGCGTTGGCGTCGTGCCGCCACACGTCGTTGGCTGCCAATACCAGGTGCTGATGGTCGGATCGGTACCGTCGGAGCCGTTGGTGCCGCTATTGACGACCTTGTAGAAATTGCCGTTAGCCGGGTACTTCACCACGCTGCCCAGGCTGTAGTTCACGCCTGCGCTCCAGGTCTGGAATGAACAGCTTGGGGTCGGTGGCGGGGTGGGTGTCGGCGTCGGCGTCGGCGTCGGTGTCGGGGTGGGTGTCGGGGTGGGTGTCGGTGTCGGTGTCGGTG
>NZ_VVIW01000002.1 GCF_011682045.1 Massilia aquatica
ACATCGTCGGCTTCTACAACTGCAAACGCATCAATTCAGCATTGGGCAATCTGTCGCCCGCCGTCTACGAACGGAAAATGGCAGTACGCGAACCTATCGTGGTGTCCGAAATTACTTGACCACAGCATGGAAAGGCAACAGCCGCCAGTGCTCACTCTGCTGAATACAACAGCGCGCGCCCCATCACGCAGGAATTCCCCTCGAAAATGCTACAGTGCCCGTAACGACAGAGGAGAGGCCCATGCCAAAAATCCACGCGATTATCTTCGACCTGTACGGCACCCTGTACGACGTGCACTCGGTGTCCCAAGCCTGCGAGCAAGCCTACCCCGGCCACGGCGACGCCATCGCCCGCCTGTGGCGCCAGACCCAGATGGACTACACCTGGCTGCGCAGCCTGATGGAGCGCCACGCCGATTTCGAGACCGTCACCGAAGACGCGCTGCGCTTTACCTGCGCCAAGCTGGGCCTGCCGCTGCTGGCCGGCACCGTGCGCCAGCTCAGCGACCAGTATCTGCACCTCGACCCCCATCCCGACATGCCGGCCACCCTGCGCCGCCTGCGCGACGCCGGCGTGCCGATGATCATCGCCTCGAACGGTTCGCGCAACACCATCAGCCAAGTCGTGGCGAATTCGGGCATGAAATGGGCCTTCGACCAGTTCGTCAGCGTCGACGAGGTGGAAGTATTCAAACCGCACCGCAAGATTTACCTGCTGGCCGAGCAGCGCGCCGGCTATCCGCGCGAGAATATTCTCTATGTCTCCGCCAACGGCTGGGATGCGAGTGCGGCCAGTTTGTTCGGCTTTCCGGTATGCTGGGTCAATCGCGATGGCGGCCCGCTCGACGAGCTCGGCGCCACGCCCGCCGTCATCGTGCCCGACCTGGCCAGCATGGCCAACTGGCTGCTGGCCCTGCGCTGACAGGCGCATCGGCCAGATCACTGGAAGGCGGCGCGAAACTTGCGTATGATGCGGATTCTGTTTCGCGCCACCATTTATTACTTATTCCAGACAACACGCCATGCGCGAAAGCTTGCTTACTCCGTCGCTCTCGCCCTCCGCGGCGCCAACGGCCAACCTGTATTCGGTGCAATCGTCCTTCGTGCTCGCGTTTTTCGGCGGGCCGTTTGCGATCATCCTGTATTCCGCGCTCAATTCCTGGAAGCTCAGGCGCCCGCTCGACGCGCTGGTGTATCTGGCGGGAATGGCGCTGGCGGTGTCCTACCTGGTCGCCGTCTGGACCGCCTATGCGCCGCTGGTACAACTGGTGAATGTAATCGGCAGGAGCGCGGCGGAAGCCTTGTGGCGCGCACTGGCGCTGGCGCTGATGGGGGTCGTGTATCTCCTGCACCGCAAACAGCACCGTTCCGCCGCCTTGTTCGCCGGTAAAACGCCGTCGCCCTGGATTCCGGCCATTGCCTGCGCCGTGCTGGCGTACGGCATGAAAAAGGCGCTCGAGTTTTACCTTCTGGCACCCATCCCATGAACGACCACAGTGTGTTATCGGCGCGCGATTACAGCCGGCGCGTGCAGGGCCTGATCGAACGCAACCGCTATGCGCAAGCGCGCGATGAACTGGCCGAGGCGCTGGCCCAGTATCCCGACGACAGCGACCTGCTGTACGGCGCGGCGCTGGTCGATTACCTGACCGGCAAGCCGGACGACGCGCGCGAGGCCTTGCTGCGCGTGCTCAGCCGCGAACCCGACCATGCCGCGGGACGCTCCCTGCTTGCCACCCTGTATCAGGAAAGCGGCGAACTGCCCGCAGCCGAAACGGTGCTGATCGACCTGCTCAGGGACTATCCCGCGTCGGGCCATCTGTACGCGCGCTACGCCATGCTGATGTACCGCACCATGCACATCGACAAGGCCAAGGCCCTGGCGCACGAAGCGCTGCGCCTCGATCCGGACGATGAACTGGCCCTGATCGCCTGCATGATGGGCGACCTGATCGACGGCCGCAAAGGCGCCGAGCAGGAACGCCTGGCCACCTTGATGACCCGCCATCCCGAAAGTACGGGCACGGCGCATATGCTGATCACCCACCTGGTGCGGCGTGGCAAATACCGGGCCGCCAAGCGGATTGCCATCGAACTGCTGAAACAGAATCCGGGCTCGCGCGAGATCCTCGGGCTGGTGGTCGAACTCGATGCCCTGAGCCACTGGAGCATGCTGCCGCTGTGGCCGTTCAACCGCTGGGGCTGGGCGGCATCGGTCGTGTTGTGGGTGGCGATGGTGGCTGTGTTCAGTGGCGCCGGCAACGTTGCCCCGCACATTCTGGGACCGCTCAATATCTTCCTGATCGGGTATTGTGTGTACTCCTGGATTTTCCCTCCTTTGCTCAAGCGCTGGCTGAAACGCCGCGCAGGAATTTGATGACCATGACTATGTCGCGTGAACAATACGAAGCGTCGCTGGTAAGCGATCCGTTCAACACAGCCAACCGGCTCGCCTACGCCCGTCTGCTGCTCGACGAAAACGATGCGAACGCCGCGCTGGTGCAGTTCGAGCTGGCCGAACGCCAGGCGCCCGGAGCGGCCGCCTCGAGCGGCAAGGCGCAGGCGCTGCTGGCGCTTGGCAGCAACAGCGATGCGCTGGCCGCCTACGGCCGCGCGCGCCAGCAGGATGGCTTCGTGCCGGTGCCGGCGCTGGAACAGTTGCAGCAGAGTGCGCGTCCGGCCTCGGGGCCGGCGCTGTCGCTGGTGGGGCAGAGCGCCAACGTGGTGCCGCTCAAGCCGCAAGCGCCGGACGCGGTGCGCTTTGCCGATGTGGGCGGGATGGAAGACTTGAAGAAGATGCTGCGCCTGCACATCATCGAGCCATTCTTGCGGCCGTCGCTGTTTGCCAAGTTCAAGAAGCAGGGCGGCGGCGGGATTTTGCTGTACGGCCCGCCGGGCTGCGGCAAGACCATGATCGCGCGCGCGATTGCCAACGAGTGCAATGCCTCGTTCGTGTCGGTCGGCATCAGCGAAGTGTTGAATATGTGGATGGGCGAGAGCGAGCGCAACCTGGCG
This sequence comes from Massilia aquatica, assembly GCF_011682045.1. Classification (GTDB taxonomy): domain Bacteria; phylum Pseudomonadota; class Gammaproteobacteria; order Burkholderiales; family Burkholderiaceae_D; genus Telluria_A; species Telluria_A aquatica. The sequence goes on from NZ_VVIW01000002.1 coordinate 3,016, forward strand.
CAACTGTTCGAAAAGGCGCGCGCGCAAAAGCCGTGCGTGCTGTTCTTCGACGAGCTCGATGCGCTGGCATTCTCGCGTTCCAAGGCGCAGAGCGAACACAGCCGCACGATCGTCAATGAATTCCTGTCGCAGCTCGACGGTTTCGAGCGCGACAACCGCGACGTGCTGTTCCTGGCGGCCACCAATATGCCGTGGGATGTGGACCAGGCGATGAAACGCACCGGGCGCTTTGCGCGCCAGCTGTTCGTGCCGCCGCCGGACGCCGAAGCGCGCAAGCACATCATCAACATCAAGCTGCGCGAGGTGCCGGTGGAAGGCGTGGATGTGGATGCGCTGGTGGAAGCAACGCCGCATTTTTCGGGCGCCGATATCGATGGCGTGATCGACCTGGCCAAGGAGAGCGCGATTCACGATATTCTGGCGGGCAATCCGGAGCGGCCGATCGGGCCGGGCGATATTGCGTACGCGCTCGATGCGATGCAGCCGTCCACGGTGGAATGGCTGAAAACGGCGCGAAACTTGGTGCGCTACGCGGGCAGCGACGACAGTTATCGCGATGTGGAAAAGTACTTGAAGAAGACCAAGTTTATCTGATCTTGCGCCGTCCCCGCGCCGTAGTGCGGGGACGGCGACGCGTTTACTCCGTTACCGCCAGCGCTTTGTCGGCCCGCACCAGCTGCCGGTTCACCGCGCTCAGCACCGCCTTGAACGAGGCCGTCACGATATTGCTGTCGATCCCCGCGCCGAACATGGTCGGACCATTCTCCAGGCGCAATTCCACATAACATGCCGCCTTGGCGTTGGCGCCCGAGCCGATCGCGTGCTCGTGGTAGTCCATCAGCTTGATATCGAGTCCCAGCGCGTTGACGAAAGCGTCGATCGGCCCGTTGCCGCCACCCTGCAAACTCAGGCTGGCCTGGCGGTGCGCCAGGGTAATATCGATCTGCACCGGCTCGTCGCTGCTGCTGTCTTCCACCATCTTGTGCGCGCTGTAGGCGTACGGGCTGGTCTGGTCGAAATACTCGCTGCAGAAGATCGCATGAATCTCCTTGGCCGCAATCTCGCGTCCGCTGGCGTCGGCCACCGCCTGTACCGCCCGGCTGAACTCGATCTGCAGGCGGCGCGGCAAGCTCAAGCCGAATTCCTGTTCCAGCAGATACGCCATCCCGCCCTTGCCGGACTGGCTGTTGACGCGAATCACCGCGTCATAACTGCGCCCCAGATCGGCCGGGTCGATCGGCAAATACGGCACTTCCCACAAGGTATTCGGCTTTTGCTGGGCAAAGCCTTTCTTGATCGCATCCTGGTGCGAACCGGAAAACGCGGTAAATACCAGGTCGCCCGCATACGGATGACGCGGATGCACCGGCAACTGGTTGCATTCTTCCACCACCTGGCGCACGGCGTCGATATCGGAGAAATCGAGCCCCGGATGCACGCCCTGGGTGTACAGATTCATCGCCAGGGTGACCAGGTCGACATTGCCGGTGCGCTCGCCGTTGCCGAACAGACAACCTTCGACCCGGTCGGCGCCCGCCATGATGGCCAGCTCGGCCGATGCCACGGCCGTGCCGCGGTCGTTGTGCGGATGGACGCTGATGATCAGCGCATCGCGCCGCGCCAGCTTGCGCGACATCCACTCGATCTGGTCCGCGTACACGTTGGGCGTGCTGCACTCCACGGTGGAAGGCAGGTTGACGATCATCTTGTTGTTCGGCGTCGGCTGCCAGATATCGCTGACGGCGTCGCAGATGTGCTTGGAGAAATCCAGTTCCGTGGTCGAAAACGATTCCGGCGTATATTCGAAGCCCCAGTCGGTCTGCGGATGCTGCTTGACCAGTTCCTTGACCAGTTTGGTGCCGCTGACCGCGATCTCGGTGATCTGCTCGCGCGTCATGCCGAATACGACCTTGCGGAACACCGGCGCCACCGAGTTATACAAGTGCACGATGGCACGGCGCGCGCCCACGGCGGAGTCGACCGTGCGGCGGATCAGTTCCTCGCGCGACTGGGTCAGCACGATGATGGTCACGTCCTCGGGAATGCGGTCTTCATCGATCAGCTTGCGTACGAAATCGAAGTCGGTCTGGGAGGCGGACGGAAAACCGACTTCGATTTCCTTGAGGCCGATCTTGACCAGCATCTCGAAGAAACGCAGCTTTTTCTCCGGGCTCATCGGCTCGATCAGGGCCTGGTTGCCGTCGCGCAGGTCGGTGCTCATCCAGATCGGCGGCCGGGTGATGGCGTTGTCAGGCCACTGGCGGGCGGACAAATTGACTGGAGGGAAAGCGCGGTATTTGGACGATGGATTCTGCAACATCATGGGGTACTCCTGTTTGGCGAAAGCGAATGGGGGCCGGGCGGCGCTGTGGCGAGAGGCTGCCGGGCGGCCACGAATAACGCTAGGCCAGGCAACCGATCGGTAGCTTTAGCAGTAGAAACTGGGTGATGGAGACGGATGCGAACATGGGTCGAGCTTTCCTGGGGTTTTACAACTCGCCGGCGGGGAGCCGGGCGGCGCACTGCGGTGATTACGCGCGTGCAGCTAGTAGCGTCGCTAGCGATAGCGCGCCAGCGAGCAGGGGGAAAGACGACAGATGCAGGGAAGATGACATGAGTTCACTGTACGTCAGGCCGCGCCGGCTTGTCAAGCGCTGATGTGCAACGCTTGCCAACCGCCGCCGCCAGGCCAGACAGCCGCTGCTACAGGTCGAGAAACATGTCGAAGCCGCCGTAGATCATGCGCTTGCCGTCGAAGGGCATGTCGGTGCCTTTCATGAAGTCGGCCATGCGCGGGTCTTTCATGACCTTGTCGTTGACTTCGTCGCGGTGGGCGCGCGATGCGTACACGATCCAGGAAAACACCACGGTTTCGCCCGGCTGCAGGTTGACGCTTTGGGGGAAGGAGGTGAGTTTGCCGGGTTTGACGTCGTCGGCGATGCATTCGCGGTACTGCAAGGCGCCATGTTCGCGCCAGATGGCGCCGCAGGTGGCCGCCATGGCGCGGTAGCTTTCGAGATTGCTGGTGGGGAGGGGAAGGACGAAACCATCGACATAAGCCATCATGTTCTCCTGTCGCTGCACAATATGGGTACGTACAGTGGGTACGTACAGCCGATCATACCCCTCCCGCGTCCAGGGGCCCGCACCATACCCAAATTAAATTGCCAATGTTGCGTTTTGCCTTTCAAGGCCAAGGTCTGGCGAATTGCGTTGCCTTTTTGTCGGCGGCGGTGCAGTAAATACCTCGTCGAGGGAATATATATCTGTGCGGGCTTTGCCGCGCGCAAGCGTCGCCACTCCGTCTGACGCGCCCCGGGCTACGCGCCCCGGGCTACGCGCCCCGGGCTACGCGCCCCGGGCTACGCGCCCCGGGCTACGCGCCCCGGGCTACGCGCCCCGGGCTACGCGCCCCGCGCAGCCTTACGCCGCGACCTGGACCCGTGGCGCGCCGGCCGTCATCTCGCCGATCACGGCCGCGCTCTCGAAGCCTTCGCGCGCGAACAGCGCCAGCACCTCGTCCACGCTGCCCGGATCGCACGACACCAGCAGTCCGCCCGAGGTTTGCGGGTCGGTCAGCAGGTTGTGCTGCGCCGCGCTGATGCTCGGCGAGAGCGTCACGTCCTTGCCGTAGGCATCCCAGTTGCGTCCCGAGGCGCCGGTAAAGTAGCCATCGTGCGCCAGCTGTTCCACGCCCGGCAGCAGCGGAATCTGCGCCATGCTCAGCTGCGCCGTCAGTTGCGCGCCGCGCGCCAGTTCCAGCAGGTGGCCCAAGAGGCCAAAGCCGGTGACATCGGTCAGCGCATGCACCCCTTCCATCTCCGAGAGCGCCTTGCCCGGTTTATTCAGTTTGGTGGTATTGGCGATCATGGCGGCGTAGCCGTCCGGCCCCAGCATGTCTTTCTTGAGCGCCGCCGAGAGCACGCCCACGCCCAGCGGTTTGCCGAGAATGAGCACGTCGCCGGCGCGCGCGTCGGCGTTGCGCTTGACCTTGGACGGATGCACCAGGCCCAGCACCACCAGGCCGTAGATCGGCTCGACCGAGTCGATGGTGTGGCCGCCGGCGATCGGAATGCCCGCTTCGGCGCACATGACCTGGCCGCCGCGAATGATCTCGCCGATGGTCTCGAGCGGCAGCTTATTGATCGGCATGCCCACCAAGGCCAGCGCCATGATCGGCGTGCCGCCCATCGCGTACACGTCGGAAATCGCGTTGGTGGCGGCGATGCGGCCGAAATCGAACGGGTCGTCGACGATCGGCATGAAAAAATCGGTGGTGGCGATCAGCGCCTGCTCGTCATTGAGCTTGTAGACGGCGGCGTCGTCGGCCGTCTCGATCCCGACCATCAGTTCTTTCGGCAGCGGGAAGCCGCCCGAGTTTTTCAGGATTTCGGACAGCACGCCCGGCGCGATCTTGCAGCCGCAGCCGCCGCCATGCGAAAACGAGGTGAGTTTGATGGGGGTCTCTGGGGCATTGCTCATGATCGGTGTCCATTTCGGTAAAAGGCGGGTCAGACCAGATTATCCACCAAGTCGAGCACGCAGGCACGCTCGCGCTCCGGGGCGAACAGGAGGGCGCGCGCGTCGCACTGGCGCCGCAGCAGTGCGTGGAAGGCTTCATCGTCGATGCAGCGCTCTATCAGGCGCGCCAGCGCGGGGGCGTCGCCCGGCGCAAAGTAGCCGGCGTAGTCCTCGCCCAGCATGCCGCGGTTGCCGCTGATATCGCTGGCCAGCACCGGCACCGCGCTGGTGACGGCTTCGATGATGACGTTGGCGCCGCCTTCCATGTGCGAGGCGATCACCATCGCGTGGCAGCGCTTGAGGCGCTGGCGCGCCTGTGCGTGCGCCAGGTTGCCGAGCCACTGGTAGCGCGGGTTGGCCGCCGCCATGGCGCGCGCCGCCTCGCCCAGCGCGGCATCGAGCGCGCCGCCGATGTGCAGCAGGCGCGCGCCGGGGCTGGTGACCAGGGCGCTGGCGCGCATGAAGGTCAGCGGGTCTTTTTCGGGGCGCAGATGGCCGATCATGCAAATGTCGGCATGGCGCCGCGCGGGTGCGTGGCGGTGCGGCGCCAGCGCGTGGGCGGACTGGTAAATCACGCTTGTTTTCGCATGCAGCTCGGGCGGCAGCAGGGCCAGGCCGGCGCCTTGCAGCAGCACCAGCGCGCTGGCATGATGCAGCGAAGCCTGGGCCTCGGTGCAGGTGGCGATATCGCGATACAGGTCGGTCCCGGTCAGTACCAGCACCGAGGGCCGCTCGGGGCAGGCTCGGGTAAAGGCGGCCAGCGCCGCGGCCGAGCGGCGCGCATGCAGGGCGATGAGCAGGTCGGGCGCGTCGTCCGACGGCTGCCATCCGGGGGCGATGGCGACCCGGTAGCGCGCGCGCAGGAAGTGCGCCCAGCGGCTGGCGGTCTGCCAGTTGCCGTTGTTTTCCTTCGCCGAGGCGGGACTGACGATCAGTAGCTGTTTCTTCACGCAGCGCTGCCTTTGAAAAAGTCGTTACAATCGACGCCATGAACTCAACCACCGCATCGATCCCCGCATCCTTTCGTTACGCCAGGGGGCAGCAACTGGCCGAGGCGCTCCAGGATGCCCGAAATTATACGCTTGGCCTGTTCGACTGCTTCGCCGCCGTGGGCTACGACAGCCTGGCGCGCGTGCCGCACATCGCCACCATCAATCCGCCGCTGTGGGAGCTGGGGCACACGGCGTGGTTTGCCGAGTGGTTCATCCTGCGCGAAGCCACATCGAGCCACCCGGCCGACGCCCAGCGCCATTCGCTGCTCACGCGCGGCGACGACTGGTTCGATTCGAACACCGTGCCGCACCGCTCGCGCTGGACGCTCGATTTGCCCAGCGCCGGCGCGCTCAAGACCTACTGCCACGAAGTGCTCGACCGCACGCTCGACAAGCTCTCGCGCGAGGCCGGCCTCGATGAGGCATTGTATCCGTACCGGCTGGCGCTGGCGCACGAAGACATGCACGGCGAGGCCTATCTGTACACCTTGCAGACGCTCGGCGTGCCGGTGCCCGACCGGCTGCTGCGCGCTGACGCGCTGTACGGGCCGTCGTCCGAAGTCGCCTATCCGGGTGGCACCCTGGTGCAGGGCGGGGTGCAGGAGGGTGGCTTCGTGTTCGACAACGAGCGCCAGGCGCACCCGCTGTATGTGGCGCCGTTTCGCATCGATGCGTCGCTGGTGACGAACGCGCAGTTTGCCGATTTCGTCGCCGATGGCGGCTACCAGAACCGCCAGTACTGGAGCGCGGCCGGCAGCGCGTGGCTGATGGGGCAGGAGCGCTCGTCGCCGCGCTACTGGCAGCGCGACGGCGACCAGTGGCGCACCATGCGCTTCGGGCGCCTGTCTACCCTGGCGCCGGCCGAACCGGTGCGCCATGTGTGCCTGTTCGAGGCGCAGGCGTATTGCGCGTGGGCGGGCAGGCGTTTGCCGGGCGAGGCGGAGTGGGAGTATGCGGCCAATTCGGGGCAGGCGGGATTCCGTTGGGGCCAGCTGTGGGAGTGGACCAGCAGCGCGTTCGAGCCGTATCCGGGCTTCGTGGCGGACCGCTACCGCGAGTATTCGGCGCCGTGGTTCATGACGCACCAGGTGCTGCGCGGCGCGTCGTTCGCCACGCCCGCGCGCTTTGTGTCGGCGCGCTTCCGCAATTTTTTCAAGCCGGAGCGCGACGATCTCTTTTGCGGCTTCCGCACCTGCGCCCTGTAAGCGCGGGACGAAAAAAAACGGCCGCCGAAGCAGCCGTTCTTTAGTGTGTCGTTACAGCGGACGAATTAACGGTCGCCGTACGAGGTGCGGGTGCGCTCGGAAGCCGGACGCGGGTTCGAACCCTTGTAGCCGCCGCCGGTCGCGCCTTCCTTGCGCGGAGCGCCCGGTTTGCTGAACGTACGCTGGCCTGGCTTGGCGCCGCCGCGGTTGTCGCCTGGTTTCCAGGTGCCTGGACGGGCAGCCGAACGTGGCGCCGACGCGGTTTTCTTCGGCTCGAAGCCTTCGATCACGTTGACCGGAATGAGCTGCTTGGTGAAGCGCTCGATGCGCTTGACGTTCATGCCTTCGGCATGGTTCACCAGCGAGATCGCCAGGCCATTGCGGCCGGCGCGGCCGGTACGGCCGATACGGTGCACATAGTCTTCAGGGAACTTCGGCAGATCGTAGTTGAACACGTGGGTGATGTTCGGGACATCGATACCACGGGCTGCAACGTCGGTCGCCACCAGCACGCGAACCTGGCCGCGGCGCAGGCCGTCGAGCGTACGGTTACGCGCGCCCTGGTGCATGTCGCCATGCAGTGCGGCAGCCGAGAAACCGGCGATGTTCAGGCGGTCGGCGATGGTGTCGGCGTCACGCTTGGTGGCGGTGAAGACCACTGCCTGATCCAAGGTTTCGTCGCGCAGCAGATGGTCGAGCAGGCGGTTCTTGTGCGACAGGTCGTCGACGAAGTGAACGCGCTGCACGATGTTTTCGTGCTTCGAAGCCGAACCGGCGATCTGGATGATCATCGGGTCGGTCGTGATGCGGCGCGCCATGTTGCCAACCATGCCGTCGAGCGTGGCCGAGAACAGCATGGTCTGGCGGTTGGCAGGGGTGGCGGCGATGATCTTTTCGATGTCGTCGATGAAACCCATGTCGAGCATGCGGTCAGCTTCGTCCAGCACCAGGATTTCGAGTTCCGAGAAATCGATCTTGCCCGATTCCATGTGGTCGATCAGACGGCCAGGGGTAGCGACCAGGATTTCCGGGTTGCGCGCCAGCAGTTGCATCTGTTTAGGATAAGGCATGCCGCCCAGGATCGACACCGCCTTGATACGGCGGATCTGGGTGCCGTATTTTTCGGTGGCGCTGGTCACTTGCAGGGCCAGTTCGCGGGTCGGGGTCAGCACCAGCATTTTAGGCTGTGCAGCTTTGAAACGTGGACGCTCACCGCGGGCACGCGCATTCTGCGCTTCCTGGGCTGCATTCTTGGACGCCTGCGATTGCTCGGCAACGGCGAATTTGTGGAGTGCTGGCAGCATGAATGCTGCGGTCTTGCCGGAACCGGTCTGCGACGATACCAGCAGGTCGCGGCCGCTGATGGCGGCGGGAACAGCTTGCTCCTGGACTGGGGTCGGCACGGTGTAACCGGCATCGGTTACTGCTTTTACGATAGACGCGTGGAGGCCTAATGCTTCAAAACTCATTATGTTTTTTTCTTTCGGTATAGATCAGCGCCCGAGCACATGCTCCGAGCGCAAAATAGCAACGCCAACCAACACAACGAAATGACTCAGGATGAAAGAAATTTCGGCACAAAAGCTTTGCGCCGGGACGGTGTCAGGTGCGACACACAAGGCGGGAGGGCTTTATTGAGGGTATCCGTGGGATACGCCTAGGCTTGCGAAGCTGCTAGTTTTACTTCTTTGTTACTGCTAAGGGCCATCGCTTCAGTCTGATTGCGAGAAACGTATTGCAGCGCACAAACAACACTATACAGTAGTTTCACTGTGCTTGTATAGGTAAATCCGAATAGTGTGTATGCAAGAACTGGATTTACTGAAGAAGTCTTGGTAGATATAAAGAGGGGCAGGGCGGGTGCAGTCGCTGCACCCGCCATCAGGCCTTAGCCGCCGCGCCGCTTGTAGCGCGAGGACTCGTTGGCCGCCGATTTGGCGCCGCGTGCCGAAACACGCGTTTTCAGTTCGGCGACCTTGCCCTTGATGCGTTCGGCATTGGTCTGCTTTTCAGCACGGCCGCCACGGCGGCCGGCGCGTTCGGCTTCAAAGGCCATCACCGCGTTGTCGACCACGTGTTCGGCAATATCGGTCTGGACCGAGGTCGAGATTTTCGGCACCAGGATGGTCGAGCCGGCCTTCAGGCGTGTTGCTGCCGGAATATTGTTAGCCTGGCGAATCACTTCCGGGGTAGTGCCGAAGCGCGACGCCAGCGAGGCGATGCTGTCCTTGGCGCCGGTAATCTTGTGCGTGGTCCAGGTCGACAGCGAACGGCCCCATTGCGCCAGGTTCAGATGGAACTTTTCCGCATTTTGCTGCGGCAGCAAAATCTTGGTCTGTTCGCCGCCGGTGATGACCGGACGGTTGAACTGGGGATTGAGCGCCTTGAACTCTTCGACCGACAATTCGGCCAGCTGGGCCGCGATGGTCAGGTCGATGTCGCTGGTCTTGTCGACCGCGGTGAAATACGGCGAATTGTCGATCACCGGCAGCGACACGTGGTACTGGGCCGGGTTGGCGATGATGTTCTTGACCGCCTGCAGCTTCGGCACGTATTCGCGCGTTTCGGCCGGCATGTGCTCGTACAGGCTTTCGTAGTCGGTCGGCTTGCCGAGCGCCTGGTTCTTCTTGATGGCGCGCTGGACATTGCCTTCGCCCCAGTTATAGGCGGCCAGGGCCAGCGGCCAGTCGCCGAACATGCCGTACAGGCGCTGCAGGTAGCTCAGCGCGGCATCGGTCGAGGCCAGCACGCCGCGGCGCTCGTCCTTGAACATGTCTTGCTTGAGATTGAAATCCTTGCCGGTGCCGGGCACGAACTGCCACATGCCGGCAGCGTTGGCCTTGGAATAGGCTTGCGGATTGAAGGCCGATTCGATAATCGGCAGCAATGCCAGCTCGGTCGGCATGTTGCGCTTCTCGAGTTCCTGGACCACGTGGAACAGGTAGCGCGAGGCGCGCGCCGAGGTGCGGGCGATATAGTCGGGACGGGTGCTGTACCACTTGACGTGCTTGGCAACAAGCTCGTTTTCGATATCGGGAATCGCGTAACCGGTGCGGATACGGCCCCAGACATCGGCTTCCTTGTATTCATCGGCCTTGACGGCGGGAAAGGCCTGGAGCGGGGCTGGTGCGGGCCTGGCAGTCGGGGCGAGCGGCGCGACGTTGGTCGAAACAGAGTCGACCGCGTGGCTGAGCGCAGGCGCGAGCATCAGAACGAGGACTGCAAGTGAAGTGGTATTGCGTGTCGTTTTTTGCATAGCGTTCCATTGTTGGGGCCGAAAACAGCCGGACAGACGAACAGATAAGGTCGGAGTGTACGTACCACTTCTGGTTTGAGTCAAGTCAAATAACTGTGTGCGGGGCAAATATTTTGATAACACTTCCAACCAATATTGTTGCATCGGAAAAGACCAATTGCCGGGAGTATGCCTTAAAAATGCCAGGATGCTATCAGTGTATGGACGGGGACGCTTCGGATACTCCGGGGGGGTATGCATGATTTTCTCCTATGGCACGGATGAGCCGGAGAGCGCTGCGCGGGGCCGTCGGGGCTGCACGCGGTACGCCGGGAAACAATACCAGAACCGGGGCGCCGCCGGGGGCGGGGCGGATCGGTGGTCGGGTTTTAAAGTACCCCGAAATGCGGGCGCGCCTATGAGGTGGCGCAAAGAGTGCGTACAATTTGGGTTCGCGTCGCGCGCTTGCGTACCGCGCATTTCCTCTTATATCAGTGAAAGCATCACCATGAGCACCCCCAATCTGAACGCCGACGATGAGCAGATCATTGCTGCTACCCAACAATGGCTGGAAAAGGCTGTCATCGGACTCAATCTGTGTCCGTTCGCCAAAGCGGTTCATGTGAAAAAGCAGGTGCGCTACGTCGTTTCCAGCGCCACCACGCCGGAAGTCTTGCTCGAAACCCTGATGAATGAGCTGCAACTGCTGTCCGATACCGATCCGGAAACGATCGACACCACCTTGCTGATCCATCCCTTCGTCTTGAATGACTTCCTCGACTACAACGAATTTCTCGACGTAGCCGATGCCGCGCTGGAAGACATGCAGCTCGACGGCGAACTGCAGGTGGCCAGTTTTCACCCGCAATACCAGTTCGCGGATACCGATATCAACGATATCAGCAATTTTACCAACCGCGCCCCGTATCCGATCCTGCACCTGCTGCGCGAAGACAGCATCGAACGCGCGGTCGAGGCCTTCCCGGAAGCGTCCGAGATTTTCGACAAGAATATCGAGACCATGCAAAAGCTTGGCCATGACGGCTGGGACGCGCTCGATGTCGGCCCCGCCAAGTGAGGGTGGCGTGAAGCCGCCCGAGCGGCCGGACACGCCCTGTGTCGCGGTCTGCTCGACCACCTTCGACGAGATCTGCCGCGGCTGCGGGCGCAGCGTGGTGGAAGTGGCGCACTGGGTCTCGATGAGCGACGCCGAGAAGGAAGTGGTGTGGGTGCGCATCCTGGCGCAAGGCTACCCGCGCCGCAATACCTGACGCACGATCCCGGTGCGCGGGCGGGGAGCCGGACGGCTCCCCTGACTATATATATGTAGACGGCTTAAAACGAACCGATGAAGTCTTTCTTGCCCACTTCCACGCCGTTATGGCGCAGGATCGCGTACGCGGTGGTGGCATGGAAATAGAAGTGCGGCAGCGCGTAATGCGCCAGGTAGACCTGTCCCTTGAAATGCTTGGCGTTGGCGCCGCTGCTGGTGCTGATGTCGCGCTGGGCGCTCGCTTCGATGCCATCCTGCGGCAAGCCATTGATGAAATCGAGCGTCTTGGCGATGCGGTCCTTCAGGTCGGCGAAGGTTTGCTCGGTATCGTCATAGCGCGGCACGTCCACGCCGGCCAGGCGGGCGCAGCAGCCCTTGGCGAAGTCGGCCGCCACCTGGACCTGGCGCAGGAACGGGAACATGTCCGGATACAGGCGCGCCTGCAGCAGGGCCGCCGGCTCGATCTTCTTGTCGGTGGCGTGGGCTTCGGCCTTGTCGATGACGGCCGACAGGCTGGTCAGGATTTGCTTGAAAACGGGCACCGAAGCGTCGTACATGGAAAAAGTCATGGGGAATCCCTGTTAGAAAAGTGCTGCGATGATAGCAAGCCGGCGCGATTCGCGCTGAGGCGCCTGCCGTTTGCCTCCCTTCGCCCCTCATCGCTGCGCTCACGACCGCTTTCTCCGTGTGCGCTGCGCACACCACCCTGGGGTCTTCAAGCGCTGGTACCGATTCCGCTGGTGCGCCTGTTTCACACAGCGGCGCGCCCGGATCATGCCATCTCGCTCAGTCGAGCTTGATCTCGGCAACCCGACCTTGAGCAATCGCCCGTTCGATGTCCTTCGCTGTACGTGGTTTGGTGATTTTCAAGCTTGAAACGGAAAACACCGGTTTGTCGAATGTCGCGTTTGCAGCAGGTCCAGCTGGCACATCGGGAGCAGCTCCGGTGCGTATCACGCGCTTGCTTGCTTTAGTTTTGAGAATTGGTTTCATGGCAATAACCCTCGTGTGAGGCAGTATTGATGTAGTGTAGTCCAAGATGCGCTACCGGGCGTCAGGTCGAACGTCATATCCCAGCCATCGCCTTTTTCCTTCCACCATTGTAGATCCGCCTGGATTATCTGAGAGACGCGCGTCATCCCATGCAGATGTGGCACTGTCTCGATGAGCTTCAACATCGCAGGATGAAGCATGGTGTCAAAGCCCAGCCTTGGCCAGGCTTCGTATCCCCAGAAATCCTCGCTCCAGGTGTGGCCTTTGATGCCGCTTCCCCCAGCCGCAAGCAGTTCAATGTTCGAAAAGCCCAGACTGTGGGCCTCATGTGCCATCCTGAGAAGAACAACCGCACCGAAATTTTTGGGGCATGTCTCGGCAAACCGGATGTAATCGAGATACAGGCTGATTCCTTCTTGCTTACTGCGAATCTCGACGTAATTCGCATTTCGCCAGTCATTGACAATCAAATTGTCGTGGCGGCTTTCCAGCTAAATCGCTACATCGTCCTGGGCGACCAATACCTCACCACCTGCCGGGCAGCCAGCCAAGGTCGTTTCGGGTATGTCGTTGCCCGGCGTCATAAGTTACTCCAGAAGGTACCGGCCCGGCCGGCAACGAGAATGATGGTCAAACCCGCAAGGTATGGGTCAGGACTCCAGAACCGTCCGCGCTTGTGCCGGCGCCTCGTTGACAAGGGAAGCGCGAACTTGCACCCCAGTGCAAGCAATAACGTCAACTGTTTTCCCATTCGTCACTAAAACGCCTCATCCACCCGTGCCGTTGATGACTTGGCGGGTCCTTCCGTGCATAATTCCGTATAGAAAACTTTTATTGTCCAAATTATCATTCCGACATCCTCGCGTATGCTTTCCGACTCGCTGCATGCTTAGCACGGCCTACCAACGTTTCCGTACCAAGCTGGGCAGGCTGTACGGGCTGTCGATCTACGGCGCGCTGATGCTGGTCGTCTTCGGCGGCCTGGTCATTCCCGCCATGATCGGCAGCTATGTGCTGATCGGCGTGCAGGAGCAGAAGGCGGCCAAGGCGGTGCTGAACGAGTCGTTGCGCCGCAACGCCGACATCCTGGCCCTCGGCATGCAGGAGTCGCTGTGGAACATGAACGCCGAATCGGCCCAGTCGCTGGTCGAGTCGGTGATGCGCGATCCGTCGGTGCTGCATGTCCAGGTGATCGGCCAAGCCGACGCCCAGTTCATCAACATCCATTCGGCCCGGCGCCCGGTCGGGAGAATCTACCGCGCCGAACGCGACATCCTGGTGCGCGGCGAGCGCATCGGCGTGGTCGTGGTCGAGATGGACGACGCCCGCAGCCAGCAGGAATTGCGCGGCAAGCAGTCCAGCTACGCTTTTGTGCTGGCGTTCCAGCTGACCGTGTCGCTGGCGCTGATCGTGCTGTTCCTGAACAAGCGCTTGCTGGTGCCGCTGCGCCAGCTGATGAAGTTTTCCGACCGCCTCTCGCACGGCGACTTCGAAACGCGCCTCGAGCTCGAAGGCAGCGATGAACTGGGCCGCCTGGCCAACCAGATGGAGCAAATGCGGGTCGCCATCAAGCACCTGTTCGAAGACATCGGCCGGCGCGAGGAGCGCTTTCGCACCATCGTCACCCAGGTGCCGGGCGCGGTGTTCCGCGTGCGTCCGGGCGGCTCCATCGATTTTGTCAGCGACGCCATTGAAGACATTTCCGGCTACGCCGCCGCGCTCTTCATGCGCAGCACCACCGACGCCTGGTCGGACCTGATCTGCCCCGAAGACCGGCGCATGCAAAGCCGCACCGTGCGCGAAGCGATGAGCGGCGGGCGGTCGTACGAGATCGAATACCGCATCATCGATGCCACCGGCACCGAGCGCTGGGTGTCCGAGAACGGCCAGCCGCAGGCCGCCGACAAGCTTGAGGATTCGTGGGTCGACGGGATCATTTCCGACATCAGCGAACGCAAACACAACGAAATGCGCATCGAGGCGCTGCTGACCGAGCAAAGCGCGATTCTGGACAATGTCATGTTTGGCGTGATGTTCGTGCGCGAACGGCACATCGTGTCGGTCAACCGGCGCTGCGAAGACCTGTTCGGCTACGCCAGCGGCGAGATGACCGGCAAGCTGGCCGACATCATGTATCCGAGCTACGACGAATTCCTGCGCGCCGGCGAGCGCCAGTACGCGGCCCTGGCCGACGGCAAGGACTACAACGAGGAACGCCAGTACATGAAGGAAGACGGCACCGTGTTCTGGTGCCGCGTGAGCGGTTGCGCGCTCGACCCGGCGCGCCCCAACGGCGGCAGCATCTGGGTGTATGCCGACGTCACCGAGCGGCGCGAAGCCGAGGAAAAGCTGCGCCTGTCAGCCACGGTGCTCGAACATATCGCCGACGCCGTGATGGTGATCGACGTCGATCTCGAGATCGTGGCGGTCAACCCGGCGTTCACCCAGATCACCGGCTTCACCGAAATCGAAGCGGTCGGCAAGGATGTGCGCCTGACCCGCTCGCCCAACGAAAACGCCGCTATGTACCAGCAGATGTGGGCCGAACTGGAAGAAAACGGCTTCTGGCGCGGCGAGCGCTGGGACACGCGCAAGAACGGCGAAACCTATCTGCAATGGCTGACCGTGTCGGCGGTGCGCGACGACCAGGGCGCGACCACGCACTATGTGGCGGTGTTCAGCGATATCACCAAGGTCAAGGAATCGCAGGAGCAGCTCGATCACATGGCGCACCACGATTCGCTCACCGCGCTGCCCAACCGCCTGCTGTTCCACGACCGCCTGCAGCACGCGCTGGCGCGCGCCTCGCGCGACGGCCAGCAACTGGCGGTGATGTTCATCGACCTCGATCGCTTCAAGAACGTCAACGACACGCTCGGCCACCATGTAGGGGACGAATTGCTCAAGCAGGTGGCGGCGGCCCTGCAGGGCAAGCTGCGCGAAGGCGATACGCTGGCGCGCCTGGGCGGCGACGAATTCATCGTCCTGCTCGAAAACGTGGCCGGCCAGGTCGGCGCCGGCCTGGTGGCCGAAAAACTGATGGCCATGTTCGAACAGCCGTTCATCATTGCCGATTACGAGCTGTTCGTCACCGGCAGCGTCGGCATCAGTGTATTCCCGGACGACGCGGCCGACCTGACCATGCTGATCCGGAATGCCGACGTGGCCATGTACCAGGCCAAGGCGCGCGGGCGCAACGGCTACCAGTTCTATGCGCCGTCGATGACCGGCGAAGGCGTCGAGCGCCTGCGCCTGGAAGCGATGCTGCGCCGCTCGATCGACAAGAACGAGATTTTCCTGAACTACCAGCCGCAGGTCGAAATCGACACCGGGCGCCTGATCGGGGTCGAGGCATTGGTGCGCTGGCACAATCCGGAGCTGGGTAACGTGACCCCGGTGCGCTTCATCCCGCTGGCCGAGGACACCGGTTTCATCAACCAGCTCGGCAAGTGGGTGCTGGAAGAAGCCTGCCGCCAGATGATCCGCTGGGAAGCGGCCGGCCTGCACGTGCCGAAGATCGCGGTCAACCTGTCGGTCAAGCAGTTCGAGCGCGGCAGCATCGTCAACATGGTGGCCGATATCCTGCAGGAGACGGGTCTGGCGCCGCAGCGCCTGCAGCTGGAAGTGACCGAGTCGGTGATCATGAATACCGGCGACGCGCTGGTCTTCATCAACGACCTGCATTCGATCGGCGTGGGCCTGGCGATCGACGATTTCGGCACCGGTTACTCGTCGCTGGCCTACCTCAAGCAGCTGCCGGTGCAGACCCTGAAGATCGACCGCAGCTTCATCAAGGATATTTCGACCGACGTCAACGACGAGGCGATCGCGATCGCCATCATCCAGCTTGGCAAGAGCATGAACCTGGCGGTCATCGCGGAAGGGGTCGAGACCGACGAGCAGGCCGCCTTCCTGCTGCGCCACGGCTGCAACCAGGCGCAGGGCTACCTGTACAGCCGCCCCGAGCTGCCGGACGCGATCCTGGCGCGCTGGAACCGGCTCGCACCGGTGTAAGAGAGCACGATCGCGCTGCCGCGCGCGTGCTACAGTGCCACTCCCCACGCACGCCATGAGAATGCAATGAGCCAGAACGCACCGAAGAACACAAGCCGCCGCCGTTTCCTGCTGGGCGGCCTGGCTGCCGGCGGGGCGCTGGTGGTGGGCTGGGGCGTGCAGCCGCCGCGCCAGCGCCTGCACACGGCGCAGCCGCTGGCGCTGGCCGGCGGCGCGGTGGCCCTGAACGGCTGGGTCGCGATCGCGCCCGACGGCACCGTGTCGGTGGTGGTGCCGCGCTGCGAGATGGGGCAGGGCGTCAACACCGCGCTGCCGATGCTGCTGGCCGAGGAACTCGACGTGCCGCTGGCGCAGGTGCGCATCAGCCAGGCGCCGCTCGACAAGATCTTCAGCAACCTGGAAGTGCTGCGCGAGACGCTGCCCTTCCATCCGGACGACCGTGGCAGCGTCAAGGAAGGCGCGCAGTGGATGCTGGCCAAGGTAGCGCGCGAGATGGGCATCATGATGACGGGCGGCTCAAGCAGCGTGAAGGATGCCTGGCTGCCGATGCGCGAAGCCGGCGCCGTGGCGCGCGCCATGCTCATTGCCGCCGCCGCCAAGGAGTGGGGCGTGCCGGCCGCGCAGTGCAAGGGCACGGCCGGCTTCGTGGTGCACGCCAGCGGCAAACGCGCCTCGTACGGCAGCCTGGCGGCCAGGGCGGCGGCGGCGGGACTCGAGATCGGACCCGGCGACGTGCGCCTCAAGGAGCCGGCCGAGTTCACCCTGATCGGCACCCCGCAGGCGCGCCGCGATTCGCCGGCCAAGGTCAATGGCAGCGCCATGTTCGGGATCGACGCGCGCCCGCCGGGCATGCTGTATGCGGCGCTGACGATGTCGCCGGTGGTGGGCGGCAAGGTCGCTTCATTCGACGCCGGCGCCGCCAAAGCCATGCCGGGCGTGGTGGCGGTGGTCGGGCTGGCGCCGCCGGCCAGCCACAAGACCGGCGCCGGCGCCGGGGTGGCGGTGATCGCCGATACTTACTGGCGCGCGCGCCAGGCGCTTGGCGCGCTGGCCGTCAAATGGGACGAAGGCGCCAACGCCAGCCTGTCGAGCGCCGGTATTTTCAAGCAGCTCGCCAGCGCGCTCGATACCGAATCGGGCTTCACCTACTACGAGACGGGCGACCTGGCCGCGGCCACGGGGGCGGCCAAGGCCGGGGTGAAGACCGTCAGCGCCGAATACCGCGCGCCGTTCCTGGCGCATGCCACCATGGAGCCGGTCAACTGCACCGCGCAGGTCGCGCTCGGCAAGGTCAGGCTGTGGGCCTCGACCCAGGTGCCGAGCATGTGCGTCGACATGGCGGCCAAGGTGGCGGGCGTGGAACGCGCCGACGTCTCGGTCGAGGTGATGCTGCTCGGCGGCGGCTTCGGGCGCCGGCTCGAGGTGGACATGGTGGGACAGGCGGTGGCGCTGGCCATGGCGGCCGGCGGCAAGCCGGTGCAGCTGGTCTGGTCGCGCGAGGACGACATGACGCACGATGTCTACCGCCCGGCCGCGCTGGCGCGCTTTAGCGGCAGCGTGGACGCGCAGGGCCGCATCGTCGCTTACGACAACAAGTCGGCCAGCGGCTCGATCGGCCACCAGTATTTTCCGCGCAACCTGGGCTTGCCGGGCGTCGGTCCGGACAAGACCACGGCCGAAGGCGAGTACGACATGCAGTATGAAATCGCCAATCAGCGCGTGGTGCACGTGATCGTCGACAGCGCCGTGCCGCTCGGTTACTGGCGCTCGGTCGGGCACTCGCACAATGCCTTTTTCAAGGAAAGCTTCATCGACGAACTGGCGCATGCGGCCGGGCAGGATGGGGCGCCGTTCCGGCGCGCGCTGCTGGCGCGCCATCCGCGCCACCTGGCGGTGCTCGACGCGGCGCTGGCCAAGGCCGGCACGGCGCCGGCCGGCCGCGCGCACGGCGTGGCCCTGCACCAGTCGTTCGGCAGCATCGTGGCGCAGGTGGCCGAGGTGTCGGTGACGGACAAGCAGGTGCGCGTGCACCGTGTGGTGTGCGCCATCGATTGCGGGCTGGCGGTCAATCCGAACATCATCGCGCAGCAGATGGAGTCGGCGGTGGTGTTCGGCCTGTCGGCCGCGCTGGGAGGGGAGATCACCCTGAAAAACGGGCGCATCGAGCAGGGCAATTTTGGCGACTATCCGGTGCTGCGGATCGACAGCGCGCCCGAGGTGGAGACGGTGATCATCAAGAGCGCCGAGCCGCCCGAGGGAGTCGGGGAGCCCGGCACGCCGCCGATCGCGCCGGCCGTGGCCAACGCGCTGTTCAAGCTGACCGGCCAGCGCTTGCGCAGCTTGCCGCTGCGCCTGGCCTGAGGCTTATTTTTTCCCCAGGGTTTTCATCAGTTCCGGCACCATCACCGGCATGATGGTTTCTTGCAAGTAGGTGTTCATCCGTGCCTGCATTGCGGCCTCGGCCTTCTTGGCCTTGAGCAGCTGGGCGCGGCGCGCCGGTTTCTTGTTGTCTTCGATGACGGCGCTCATGTCCGCCTCGCTCAGGTCGCTGGCGAGCATGCGCGCTTTCAGGGCGACGATTTCGTCGAACGTGACCTGCTCCTTGAACAGCTTGGCGATGCGCTTCATTTCGGGTTCCATGCCGCTGCTGCCGCCTTCACCCATGACCATGTTCACGTTTTGTATCATGCGCGCTTCCATGCTTGCCGTCATCGCGGCGAATTCCTCGCGCGCGCCAGGCATCTCGCTGAGCAAGGTGCGCGCCATGGCTTCCTTCGGGTTCGCTGGCGGCGCCGGCGGCACGGGTGCCGGCGTCTTGGCGCCGGCCTTTTGCGCGCTCAGCGTTTCAATACGCTGTTCAAGATGCTTGCCCACCGCCGGCAACTGCTTGATGATGGCGGGCGTCATTTTGTTGGTGATGATCTGGCCGACCGGGCTTTGCGCATGCACGATCATGCCCTGCACATCGGCTTCGTCGAGCTCTTTCTGGTAACTCTCGATGGCGATCGGCTCGAGCGCGGACCATTTGACGTATCTGCGGATCACCTTGTTGGTCTGGTCGTACATGGCCTTCTTTTTGGCCTTTTCCTTCGGGTTGGTTTCTTCCTTCCACTCCTTGGCCTGCATTGCGGAGATGGTTTCGACCACGTTGTCGGTCAGGCTGGAGGCCTTGGTGACGTCGAAATACTTGCGCACGGTTTCCTTGGTGGCGGGGGCGGCGTGGGCTTGCGCCATGGCCATGGTGAAGACAAGTGCGGTGGCGGCGTAGCGGCCGGCGTTCATGAGCGATGCGTGCATGGTGGCTTTCGGTAGAGTGGTTGAAATCGGTATGTTGGGGGCGGCGCTTACATGCTGTTCATCATGCGCCGCTGGAATTGCTGCTCGGCTTTGCGCAGCTTGGCCAGCTGCCCGGCGCGCTGCGGGTGCCGGTTGTCCTCGCTCAGGAGCGCGAGTTCAGCGTCGCTCAGGACGCCGCTCAGCAAGCGCGCCTTGAGCAGGGTGACCTTGTCGAACGAGAGCTGCGCTTTCAGCTCGGCCATGCTGCGCGCCATGCCGGCGGCCTCGAAACAGGCCGGGGCCTGCAGGCGCCAGAAGAACGCGCAAGCGGTGTGCATGGGCTGGTTCACGTGTCCGGTGCCGATTAAACGTTGCGCGCCAGCGTGACCTGGCGTATCCACGCGTTGGAGGCGGGAACGAACAGCAGGATCGTCGCGCTCAACGCGATCAGCTGGCTGACCGAGATCAGCACGCCATACTGGGTCGAGTTGGCGAACGCTATTTTCACGACCGAATAGGTGCTCAACAGGCTCAGCGCGGCGATCGCCGTCCAGATCCAGCGCGCCACATTCGAGCCGTGCCAGATGAAGTAGAACAATACACCCATCAGGATGGTGATCACAGCAACGACGCCGTAGACCACGTTGATGATTCCTTCGCCCAGCAGAGCGCTCAAGCCGGCCATGGCCTCGGGCAGGTAGCGGATGTTCACTCCAATGCCGATCAGCAAGTTGAGAACGAGCAGCGCCAGGGCCAGCGAGATGGTGCGCGGGCGCGCTGGAATCACGGCCGGCTCCGCGGGCGCGGCGGCCATGGCGCCCGGCGGTGCGTAAGGGTCGTGCGGCTGGCCCGGGGCAGTGGCGCCGTACATGCCTGGCGCGGCGCTGGCGCCGCCCGCCCCCTTGCGCAGGCGCGGATTGTTGCGGATCTCCTTGAGCTGGCGGAACCAGGCATTGCACGACGGCGCGAACAGCATGCAGGAGAGCACGAACAGCACCAGGTACACGACGCACTTGACCATGGCCGCTCCCGGCGCGTAGACGAACATCATCACGACCGTGCCGAGCGCGACCAGCAGACCGACCAGCATGCACATGATTAGCCAGACCCAGCGCGCCCAGTTGCGCCCGAAGGTGATCAGGGCCAGCATGCCGGCCATGAAGGCGGTGATGAACAGCGAGGTGTTGAGCTGGTTGGCGCGCAGGTTGTCGACCGGCAGGTTGGCCTTTTCCGCCGAACTGGAGAGGTAAGCCACCTGGGCCGACATGGTCGCCAGGTCGATCGCGGTCAGCACCACGATGCAGGTGGCGATCAAGAGCAGCACCAGCATCAGCAGGCCGGGACGCGGCGCGGCGGCCCCGTATGCGGCGGCGGTCTGGACGAAGCCGCCGGAAGGGGTGGCGTCTGGGGAGGAGAGTGGCGTCATGGGGTTTTTTTCAAGCGTGGATGGTTAACCGGGGGCGACGGCGCTGGCCTGCACGCGCGGGAGCGCGCGAGGCCAGGCTGCTGGTCCGGATTACTTCAGGAATGTCGCCAGCGGCAACGTGGTGTCGCACGCCAGTTTGGCCGCCCTGGCCTTGGCCAGCCACACGGCCGATTCGTCGGCATTGGCGGCCACGCCTTCGCCGTGGCGCAGCGCCCGTGCGTAGCGGCACTGGCCGGCGGCGTGCGCCGCCTCGGCCGCCTGTTTGTAGAGCGCGACCGCCTTCTCGCGCTCGGCCGGGGCGCCGCGGTTCATGAACAGCATGTCGCCCAGGTTCACGCTGGCGTCGACGTTGCCGGCTTCATGGGCGCGTTCAAGATACTCGCGCGCCTTCTTCGTGTCTTTCGGCAGGTTCTTGCCGGTCTTGTAGAAGGTGGCCAGGTTGTTGAGCGAGGCCGGATTGCCCTGGCGCGCGGCGCGTTCGTACCAGCCGATGGCGCGGCGCATGTCGGCCGGGCCGCCGCGCCCGAACTGGTGCATCACCCCCAGGTGATGCTGGGCCTGGCTGTCTTCGCCGGCCGCGGCCAGCGTCAGCCACTGGCGCGCCTTGGCGTAGTCGCGCGCCACGCCATCTTCGCCGTTCAGGTAAATCATGCCGAGGATCGACTGGGCGCGCACGCTCGGGGTATCGGCCTGGGCCGCCTGGAGCAGCAGTTTCAGGCCGCCGGGACCGTCGCGCGGCACGTCCAGCCCGAAGAACAGGGCCTGGCCGACATAAAACGCGCTGTTGGCGTCGCCCAGGGCGGCGCCCAGGCGCCACAGGCGCAGGGCCTCGACCGGGTCTTTGGCCACGCCGCTGCCGTTGGCGTAGCGCACGCCCAGCGCCAGGTAGGCCTCGGGATAATTGGCGGCGGCCGCCTTGCGCGTCCAGTCGAGCGACCTGGCGGCGTCGGCCGGCACGCCGAGGCCGTCGCGCAGCATCAGGCCGATGTTAAATTGCGATTCGGCGTGGCCTTGTTCGGCCAGCGGCAGCCACTGGGCGTAGGCGGCCGGGTAGCGCTTGGCGGTCGAATGCTCGAGCCCGAGGTCGCGCCGCAATTCGCCTTCTTCGGTCAGCTTGCCGTTCGATACCAGGATGCCGTGCTGGGCCGACGCCTTGGCGGCGGGATCCGTGACCGGCAGGGCGCCGCAGCCGGACAGGATGAGGGCGGCAGCCACGCTGGCGAATAGAGGGCGGAGGGCGATGGTCATGGGATGGATGCTTGGCTGTAAGGGTAAAGGAGTTATTTGCCGAGGCTATCGGCGGCGGCGCGGTCGAGCTTGCGCAGGCGGGCGAGGGCGGTGCGTCGCGCCGGCTGGTCTTGGCGCAGGCTGTGTAGGACGACCAGGCTGGTCCAGGCATTGGCCGACTTGGGATCGAGCGCGACCGCCTTGTTCAGGGCGATCAGGGCCTTGGCGAAATTGCGCTTTTGCAGGTAGCGCACGCCCAGCCCGTGCCAGGCGGCGGCATAGGCCGGGTCGAGCCGGATCGCGCGCCGGCTGGCGTTGACGGCGTCGTCGATGCGCCCGATCGAGGCCATCGAATTGCTCATGCCGTGCCACACCGCCGGATCGTCGGCGCGCTGCCGCACGGCGTTGCGGTAGACCTGCAGCGCGTAGGCGAACTTGCCTTGCGCGTGGAGCAGGGTGGCCAGCGCGACGGCGGTGTTTTCGCGCGCCGGTGCCAGTTCCAGCGCCTTGCGGTAATCTTGCTCCGCTTCGCTCATCTGGCCCAGTCTTTCGTGCACCGTGCCCAGGGTGTGCCAGGCGAAGCTGCTCGATGGATCGAGTTCGATCGCGTTCAGCAGGGCGCTGCGGGCCGGCTGGTACTTGCCGGCTGCGGCCAGCACCGCGCCGAGGTTTTCCGACACCGCCGGCAGGGTCGGATCGGCCTTGTGGGCGCGCTCATAGTAGCCGATGGCGGCCTCGCGCTTGTCGCGGCTGCTGGCGATGTTACCCAGTTCGTTCAAGGTCTGGGCATCGTCCGGCGCCAGGCCCAGCGAACGCTTGAGCGAGACTTCGGCCTCGGCCGTTTTGTCGAGGTGGTGCTGGGCCTTGCCCAGGTAGTACCAGGCGCGTGCCGAGCCGGGATTGCTGCGCGTCCAGGCGCGCGCCAGCGGCAGCACGTCGGTCCAGCGCTGCTCGACCACCAGGGCGGCGATGGTGCTGTCGCCCAGGCTGTCGATCTGGGCGCGGACGGTCGCGTCGGCGGGCGGCTTGGGTTCTGCGCCGTGGGCGCCGAGCGACAAGGCCAGGCAGGCGGCGGCGATCGAGGTTTTCAACAGGGCGGTGCGGGCGGAAAGCAGCATGGTGTCAGCGGGCGTCGGAGGAATGGAAAGACAGGTTGATGCCTGGCCTGGTGTTTTTCTTGGGAAGCTTGAAGTCTTTCCTGAAACTCAGGTAAGCCGGCGTTTTCATGATCCTGGCAAATTCGGGATCCTCGTCCAGCGCCAGCTGGCGCAGGTCGGCGCGGGCCAGGGTGTCGAACAATTGCAGCTGGTATTTGTTTTTGGTGGCGGCGTTGGCCTTGAGGTAGACCGTGGCGCGCGTTTCATAGAAATTGTCGAGCACCGAGTCGTCTTCGATCGGCGAGACGGTTTCGAAACACTGCTCGATCTGGGCAATGGCTTGTTCGTGCTGGGCCACCGTGGTGGCGACCGCGCTCTGTTCGTAGGCCAGCATGTTGTGGCAGGCGCGGCGCGCGGCGCGCACCACGTTGAACTCGGCCAGGTAAGGCCAGTCGTTGTCGGCGAGCACCTTGACGGTGCGGCGGCAGCTCTCGACGGCCGCTTCCTGCTCGCCCATTTCGTACAGGGAGAAGCGCTTGAAGTCGAGCACGTAGGCCCATTGCGATTTTTCGCCGTAGCCGGGGTCGGCTTTGGCCAGGGCCTTTTCCAGCTCCAGCACCTTTTCCTTGACGCTGGCGTAGCGCTTCTCGCTCATGGCCTTCTGGGCCGCTTTCATCTGGGTGTCGAAATAGTCGTCGAATTTGTCGTCGCCGGCGGCCAGCGCGGGGCCGGTCAGGGTGGCGGTCAGGATCAGGCTCAAGAGTCGGTTAAGGTTCATTCGGGCGCGGAAGTGATCCAATCCGGCAGCGGTCGTGCGCACCGGCAGGCTGTTGCCGGGGTCGCTTCCGATGTCGTTTTAGAAGAGTTTCAATAATTACACGGAGGGTCGACAGAATACCAGTAAATGGTGCTCTAAGGACAATCTTCGTTCAAGTGCAAGGTTGCGGCGGGCGCTGGAAGGGTCTGGATGGGGGCTTGGGGCGTAAAAAATCCCCGCATGGTGGGGAGCGCTCAGGCTGGTGGCAGCGGCAGCTGCTCAGGCGATCAGTTTGGCGGCGGCGAAGGAGAGTCCGGTGAGCGTGACGGCAGTGCCGATAAACCATTTGATGATGGTTGTCTCGAAGGCCGCCAGCCTCGCTTCCAGCGCCAGCAGGTCCGCTTTGGTGGCGTAGTTGGAACGGATGACGGCAACATCGCGCTCCACTGTCGCGAGGTCGTCCTTGGTGGCATAATTAGAGCGGATGACGGCAACATCGCGCTCCACCGCCGCGAGGTCGTCTTTGGTAGCATAATTAGAGCGGATGACGGCAACGTTGCGTTCCAGCGCCGCAAGGTCGTCTTTGGTAGCGTAATTGGAGCCGATGACGCCGACATTGCGCTCCAGCCCGGAAAGACGCTCGAGGATCTTTTCCAAGGCCAACTCAAGTTTGACAATACGGGCTTCCATGATGTCCATTATCTGCGCATCCCAAAAAACGTTCAACCACGATCTCCCATCGTCGGTGATCCCTCTCCTGGCACGTTTGACCGGACTCAAACGAACACATTGTTGAACAGGTTCAGGCGCGCCGCAGCAGCGCGCGCAGGTTGCATTGCTGCTGCCACAGGCGCCGCTCCTCGCTGCTGCGCGCCTGGATCGCCAGTTCCTCGTCCGACTGCGCAACCTGGGCCTGGATCAGCCGCTCGGCCAGCGCCGGGTCGGGCAGCATGGTGCCGAAGAAGGTCACCATGTCATGGCGCTGGATCAGCAGGGTGGGGAAGTTGTCGACATCGAGGTCGCCCACCACCTCGGCCTGGTCTTCGATATCGATCCAGATGAAGTGCTTGTCGGGGTGGCGCGCGGCCAGGCCGTCGAAGGCGGCGCGGTAGGAGGCGCAGGTGCCGCACCAGGCTGCGCACAGGCAGGCGACGATCCAGCGCTCGCCCTCCAGCGCTTGCGCAATGCTGTCGCGGTTGTCGGAGTCGAGTGTGTGGCTGTGCATGAGCGGCATTCTACATCGGGCGACGAAGCCCTGCTTGGTAAAGCGCGGCCGGGTTAAAATACGGGATGTCTATTATTCTCGCTATTGAAACCTCGTCCGAGATGGCGTCCTGCGCCTTGCTGCGCGGCGACACCGTCATCGCCCGTGAATCGTCCGGGGTCCGCACCCACTCGCAATCGATCCTGCCGATGGTCCAGCAACTGCTGGCCGAGGCCGGCATCGCCCTGAAAGACTGCGGCGCCATCGCCTTCGGCGCCGGTCCCGGGTCGTTTACCGGCGTGCGCACCGCCTGCGGCATCGCCCAGGGCCTGGCCTACGGCGCCGGCTTGCCGGTGCTGCCCCTGAGCACGCTCGAAGCGATGGCCGTGGCCTGCCGCCAGCAGCACGGCGCCACCGATGTGGTGGCCGTACTCGACGCGCGCATGGGCGAAGTCTACTGGGCCCAGTACCGCTACGACAGCGCCGCCGCCCTGTGGCGCGAACTGGTCGCGCCGGTGTTGTGCGCCCCCGGCGCCGTGGCGCCGCTGGCGGTCGATGGCCCGCTGGCCGCCTGCGGCAACGGCCTGGCGGCCTATCCCGACGCCTTTATTGCGCAGGCATTCGGCGCCATGTACCCGGAGATCATGCCGCACGCGGCCCAGCTGGCGCCGCTCGGGCGCGCCGCGCTGGCGGCGGGCAAGGCGGTCGGCGCGGCCGACGCCCAGCCGCTCTACCTGCGTAACAAGATCGCCTACACCAGCGCGGAACGCAGCGTGATCAACGCCGCCAAGGCTGCCGCATGAGCGCGCTGCGCGACGATGACCATCTGGTGTACGCACCGATGGTGGCGGCCGATGTCGACGACGTGTTCGCGCTGGAACAGCAGGTCTATCCGCATCCCTGGACGCGCGGCAATTTCACCGATTCGCTCGGCAGCGGTTACAACGCCTGGGTGCTGCGCGAGCGCGGCGGGGCGCTGCTCGGCTATTTTTTGCTGATGCCGATCGTCGACGAAGCGCACCTGCTCAACGTGGCCGTGGCCGCCGAACGCCAGGGGGAGGGCCTGGGCCGCTACCTGCTCGACAAGGTCGCCGCCTGCGCGCGCGGGCTGTCGATGGACTCGATCCTGCTCGAAGTGCGCCCGTCCAACGTGCGCGCCCTGGCTGTCTACCAGCAGTATGGCTACGCCGAAATCGGGCGCCGCCGCGGCTACTATCCCGCCCATGACGGCAAGCGCGAGGATGCCATCGTGATGAGGTTCGTCTTATGAGTACCAGCGCGCGCGACAGCGCCTTTTTGCAGGAAATGGGCATCGGCCCGCTGTGGACCTTGCGCAATGCCGCCGGCGTGGGCGAGCAGGCGCATTCCGATGACCTTGCGCAGGGCGCGCCGGAGCCTGCCGCCATGGCGGTGCCGCCGCCGGCCGCCGTGCCTACCCCCGCCCCGGTTGTCATGACGGCGCCGCCTGCTGTCGTGGCCAAAGCCGCGCCGCCGGTTGTCAGTCCCGGTCCCGTCCCCGCCACCGATTCGGCCTGGGGCGAGGAGCCGCCCGCGCCGCCGCCCACCGAGGACGAGATCGCGGCCATGGACTGGGTCCAGCTCAAGAACGCCATCGCCAATTGCACCCGCTGCGGCCTGTGCAAGGGCGGACGCAAGCCGGTCTATGGCAACGGCGCGCAGCAGGCAACTTGGCTGGTGGCCGCCGGCGCCTCCACCGCATCCGATGAAAAGGAGCGCCAGCCGGTCTCGGGCGAACCGGGCAAGCTGCTGGTCAACATGCTGGCCGCGGTCGATCTGGCGCGCGAGAGCAATGTCTACGTGACCAACCTGATCAAATGCCGCCCGACCAGCGCCAACGGCGGCGACCGTGCCCCGAGCGCCGGGGAAGCGCTGGCCTGCCGTCCCTACCTGGACCGCGAACTGGCCCTTTCCGGCGCCTCGATGGTGCTCACGCTCGGCCAGATCGCCGCCAACGCCCTGCAGGGCAAGCCCTTGCAGGAAGCGCTGGCCGGTTCGCGCGGCCAGGTGCACGAGATCGCCGGCGTCAGGCTGGTGGCCACCCTGCATCCGGGCGAACTGCTGCGGCGCGGGGCCGACAAGGCGCTGGCCTGGGCCGATCTGTGTCTTGCGCGCGAGCACGATGACCGGCGCGCCTGACAATTACCAGGCCGGCTTTGCGCGCCGCTGGGGACAGCTGGCGCAGCCGCACGTGCGCGCGCTGGCCTGGCTGCTGCACGCGCCCGACCTGCTCGATCCGGCCGACCCGCACTGGGAAGGCCGCATCGCCAGCCTGGGCGTGCTGCCGGCGGCGGTGGACGAGTGGCTGATGCGTCTCGATGCCGATCCTTCGCGCCTGCTCGAGGCACTCGGCACGCGCAACTACACGCGCCTGGGCCTGTACGCCGAAAAGCTGATGGCCTTCTATTTCCAGGAACATGGCCAGCTGGTCGCGCACGGCTTGCAGGTGCGCGCCAGCCGCAACGATACGGTCGGCGAGTTCGATTTCCTGCTCGACCATGGCGATGGCGGCCTGGAACACATCGAGTTCGCCACCAAGTTCTATCTGCTGGAAGGGGCGGCGGCATTACGCTTCGACACCTTTGTCGGCCCCAACCTGGCCGACAGCCTGGGCGCCAAGATGCGCAAGATCTTCGAGCGGCAGCTGGCGCTGGGCGCACATCCGGCGGCCCAGGCCGTGCTGCCGCGTCCGGTCACGCGGGCGCGCGCGCTGGTCAAGGGATGGCTGTTCTATCCGGGTGGGGCAGGGCAAGGGCAGGCGATGGACGGCATCTCCGGCCAGCACTGCCGCGGCTTCTGGTGCGCGCTCGAGGAAGTGGCGGCGCTGGCGCCGGACGCCTGGGTGATCTTGCCGCGCCTGCAATGGCTGGCGCCGTTCAGCGCGCCGGACCAGGCCGGATTGCTCACCCGCGAACAGTTGCAAGCCACCTTGGAAGAGAAATTCGGCACGGTGCCGATGCCGGTGCTGGTGGCCGGCGTGCGCGTGGAGCAAGGCTGCCTGCTTGAAACCCAGCGCGGTTTCATCGTGCCCAACGACTGGCGCGTGCGCGCCGCCTTCCGCCAGAAAATGATCGGCGCGCAAGCGAGCGGCCAACCAGCCTGATCAGTGTTTGTGCTCGCCGATCAGGGCGAGCGAATCGTGCTCGGCCTGGTTCATCTTGTGCTTGCGCATGATCAGGAACATGACGCCGGCCACCGACAGACCGAAGCCGACGATCACGATATTCAAGTCCACTTTCAAGGTGATCAGGATGGCGTAAATGGCCAGCATGGTCAGGATCGACAGGTTCTCATTGAAATTCTGCACGGCGATCGAGTGGCCGGCACTCATCAGCACGTGGCCGCGGTGCTGCAGCAGCGCATTCATCGGCACCACGAAGAAGCCCGACAGCACGCCGATCAGCAGCAGCAGCGGATAGGCGAGGTAGACCGAATGCACCAGCGGCATGCCCATGACGACGACGCCCATGGCAATGCCGAGTGGAATGACGGTGAGCGACTTCTTGAGAGGGATCATCTTGGCCGAGGTGGCGGCGCCCACGGCCACGCCGAGCGCGACGATGCCGATCAGGGTGGTGGCTTTGTCGAGCGGCATGTGCAGCGATTTTTCGGCCCACTTGAGCACGATGAACTGCAAGGTCGCGCCGGCGCCCCAGAACAGGGTGGTCACGGCCAGCGAAATCTGGCCCAGTTTATCTTTCCACAGCAGCGAGGAGCAATTGGCGAAGTCGGCGATCAGCTTGGCCGGATTGCGTTCCTGGTGGGCATATTTGGCCAGGGTATCGGGAATGCGCAGGTTGAACAGGGTGGCCAGGATATACACCGCCGCCACCACGCACAGGGCCGCTTCGGTGGTGGTGTTGATGCCGGTCTCGATGAACGGCACGTCCAGGCCGAGCATGAAGGCCGACGCCTTGGCGCTGACCAGCGCCCCGCCCATGACGGTGCCGAGAATGATCGACATGACCGTCAGGCCCTCGATCCAGCCGTTGGCGGCGACCAGTTTCTCTGGTGGCAATAATTCAGTGAGGATGCCGTACTTGGCCGGCGAATACACCGCCGCGCCGAAGCCGACCACCGCGTACGCGAGCAGCGGGTGCACGTGGAAGAAGATGAGCGCGCAACCGAAGACCTTGACCAGGTTGGCGATGAACATCACTTTGCCCTTGGGCATGGAATCGGCGAACGCGCCGACAAACGGCGCAAGGAGCACGTAGAAGAGGACGAAGGAAAGCTTCAGCAAAGGCGTCAGCGACGCCGGCGCGTGCATGGAGATCAGCAGGTCGATCGCCACGAACAGCAAGGCGTTGTCTGCCAGCGACGAAAAAAACTGCGCCGCCATGATGGTGTAAAAACCACGATTCATTCGAGAAGTCTAAAAGCTAGTGTGGGTTGCTTTATACCATGAATGGCTGGGAAGCCAAAGAAATCGGCACGTCGGAACGGGCTGCGTCCGGTAAAATACAGGCTTGCCAATTTCCTCATTTCGCACTATGCCGCGTCCGCTAATCGCCACAATTCATCTTGATTCCATGAAGCATAACCTGATGCGGGTGCGCGACTGCGCACCGCACGCCAAGGTGTGGGGGGTGGTCAAGGCCAACGCCTACGGCCATGGCCTGGAACGCGGCATGCGCGGCTTTGCCGACGCCGATGGCCTGGCCCTGATCGAAACCGAGAACGCGCTGCGCCTGCGCGAGCTGGGCTGGACGCGCCCGATCCTGCTGCTGGAAGGCATTTTCGACGCCACCGATGTCGATTTGCTGGTGCGCCACGAGCTCAACAGCACTGTGCATACGGTCGAACAGATCGAGCTGCTCGAGCAGGCCAGCCTGGCCGGCCCGATCGATGTGCACCTGAAGATGAATACCGGCATGAACCGGCTCGGCTTCCGGCCGGAAGCGTTCGCGGCCGCGCATGCGCGCCTGCGCGCCATTCCCGCCGTGCGCGAGATCACCCTGATGACCCACTTCGCCAACGCCGACGAACTCGAACACCCGCGTCTGACCGTGCTCGAGCAGGTGCGCCGCTTCTGCCTGGGGGCGGACGGCTTGCCCGGCCAGCGCAGCCTGTCCAATTCGGGCGGCGTGCTGCACCAGGCGGCGCTGGCGGACGAATTGTCGAACGACTGGGTGCGCACGGGCATCATGTTGTATGGCGGCACCCCGGGCGGACGCAGCGCGGCCGCCTTCGACCTGCGCCCGACCATGACCCTGGCCAGCGAAATCATCGGCGTGCAAGACCTGGTGGCCGGCGACTCGGTCGGTTACGGCAGCGGCTTCCAGGCCGAGTGGCCAATGACGGTCGGCGTGGTGGCCTGCGGCTACGCCGACGGCTATCCGCGCCATGCCCCGCACGGCACGCCGGTCATGGTCGACGGCATCCTGACCAAGCTGGTGGGCCGGGTCTCGATGGACATGATGGCGGTCGACCTGACCCATGTGCCGCGCGCCGGGGTCGGCAGCAAGGTGATCCTGTGGGGCGCGGGTTTGCCGATCGACACCGTGGCGAACGCCGCCGGCACCATCGGTTATGAATTAATGTGCGCGCTGGCTCCCCGCGTGCGCGTCGTGGAAGGCAATCTGGATCTCAATGGCTAAAGCTAAAACGCAATACACCTGCAGCGACTGCGGCGGGATCAGCAACAAATGGACCGGGCAGTGCGCCGCCTGCCATCAGTGGAACACCATGGTCGAGACGGTGCTCGACACGCCCGGCGTGAACCGCCTGTCGCAGACCCAGCACAGGAGCCTGGCGCAGACCGCGCCGGTGCTGTCGCTGGCCGACATCGAGGCGGTCGACGTGCCGCGCTTCGGCACCGGCATCGAAGAATTCGACCGCGTGCTGGGCGGCGGGCTGGTCTCGGGCGGGGTGGTGCTGATCGGCGGCGACCCCGGGATCGGCAAATCGACCCTGCTGCTGCAGGCGCTGGCCAATATTTCGCACATCAAGAGTACTTTATATGTGAGCGGCGAGGAATCGGGCGCCCAGATCGCCCTGCGCGCGCGCCGCCTGGGCGTCGATGGCAAGGAACTTAAATTGCAGGCCGAGATCCAACTTGAGAAGATCCTCGGCACCCTGGCCGACCTCAAGCCCGAAGTGGCGGTGATCGACTCGATCCAGACCGTGTATTCCGACGCGCTGACCTCGGCGCCCGGTTCGGTGGCGCAGGTGCGCGAGTGCGCCGCGCAACTGACCCGGGTGGCCAAGCAGACCGGCGTGACCATCATCCTGGTCGGCCACGTGACCAAAGAAGGCGCGCTGGCCGGGCCGCGCGTACTCGAACACATCGTCGACACGGTACTGTATTTCGAGGGCGACACCCAGTCGAGTTTCCGGCTGGTGCGGGCGATCAAGAACCGTTTCGGTGCGGTCAACGAACTGGGCGTGTTCGCAATGACCGAAAAAGGGCTGAAAGGGGTGTCCAACCCCTCGGCGCTGTTTCTGTCGCAACACGACAACCAGGTGCCGGGCTCGTGCGTGATGGTAACGCAGGAGGGCACGCGCCCCTTGCTGGTCGAAATCCAGGCGCTGGTCGATACCAGCCACCTGCCCAACGCGCGCCGCCTGTCGGTGGGGCTGGAGCAAAACCGGCTGGCGATGCTGCTGGCGGTGCTGCACCGGCACGCCGGCATCGCCGCCTTCGACCAGGATGTGTTCATCAATGCGGTCGGCGGGGTCAAGATCACCGAACCGGCGGCCGATCTGGCGGTGCTGCTGGCGATTAACTCCTCGATGCGCAGCAAACCGCTGCCGCGCGGACTGGTGGTGTTCGGCGAAGTGGGGCTGGCGGGCGAAATCCGGCCGGCGCCGCGCGGACAGGAACGCCTGCGCGAAGCGGCCAAGCTGGGTTTCTCGATTGCGATGATTCCCAAGGCCAACGTGCCGAAGCAGAAAATCGAGGGCATGACCATCGTGGCGGTCGAACGGATCGACGAAGCATTTAACAAACTGCGCGAACTCGATTAACCAACGCATGTTGCAAATTGGAATTATAATGTGTGACTCTGGCATGCCAATGGGCTCAACGTGTTTAACGACCAAAGATTAACGCAGCGAAAATTGTTAAAAGTAAAAGCGGTCGTGGTGGTGGACGGTTTCGCGCCGGCCATGGTCAAGACCGTGGATGTGAGTTCGAGCGGCATCTGCATCATGTCGGCCGACCCGATCCAGGTGGGGGCCAACGCGCAGCTGCGCTTCGACCTGTTTGTGGACGGCGGCATGACCACGATCGACGTGCGTTGCCGCGCTACGTATTGTATTTTGAGCCATGGCGACTTCAAGGTCGGCTTTAACTTCCTCAACCTCAACTTGTCGGGGATGACGCAGTTGGCCAAGTTCATGAAGTAAGACTGAACGGCCAGACTTGAGCGATGCAGCCACCCGCCTGCGAGCCGCGCAAGCCGGGTTCACGAAGCCGTTGATCTGGATCAGGTTTTGCCCGGTAATCTGAGCATGGCCCGGTGAACGAATGTGTTACCTTTACGTCAAACGTGAATCAAAGGTAAAACATCATGGCCGTGCCGATCAATTCCAACAGTGTCCTGGGTGGCCTCAAGTCGGGCAACGCCGCCTCCGCCGAGATGTACGGCCGGGTCAACAAGAGCCTGTTTGCGCAAAACGCCGGCGTCCAGAAACTCAGCGCCCAGCTGACGCGCGACCAGACCCGCCTGTCCGGCCTCGGTCAATTGCAGAGCGCGCTGGCCAATTTCCAGTCGCTGACCCAGTCGCTGTCCGGCGCCGGCCTGCAAACCGGCGCCACCTCGTCCAGCCCCACGGTGCTGACCGCCGTGACCATGAGCGGTGCCAAGTCCGGCACCTACGCCATCGATGTGCAGCAACTGGCGCAGTCGCAAACCCTGCTGGCGCGCCCGCAAAAAGACCAGGACACGCCGATCGGCAACGGTCTGCCCAGCGCCATCAAGGTGGAATTCGGCACCGAGTCGGGCAGCGGCTTCACGCCAAACGGCAGCGTGCGTTCAATCAGCATCGACAGCGGCAACAATACCCTGCAGGGCATGGCGGATGCCTTCAAGGCCGCCGGGATCGATGCCACCATCGTCAAGAGCAGCGCCGGCTTTGCGCTGCAAATCAAGGGGCCGGAAGGCGCGGCCGGCAGCATGCGCATCAGCGCCGGCGGCGATGCGGCGGTCGAAAAACTGCTGGCCTACAATCCGGCCGGCCTCAAGAACCTGACTGCCGGCAGCGCCGCCCAGGACGCCATCCTCAACATCGACGGCAAGCGCGTCACCAGTTCCAGCAACGTGATCACCGGCCAGATCGGCGGCACCGCGCTGGCGCTGACGGGCAAGGGCGCCACCAAAGTGGTCGTCGCGCAGGAAACGGGCGCCATCGCCAGGAATATCGGCAATTTTGTCGATGGCTTCAACAAGCTGTCGTCGACCTTGCAAGGTTTGCAGCAGGGCGGGCTGCAATCCGATCCGGCCCTGCGCCAGGCGCAGGACCAGCTGACGAATATGGTCCGCAGCAACAGCGAAGCGCTGGAAAAAGCTGGCGTCACGTTTGAGAAGAACGGCACGCTCAAGATCGACGCGAAAGCGCTTGAAGCGGCAGTACAGGCCGATCCAAACGCCCTCAGCAAATTGTTTACCGACGGCGGCAAAGGCATTGCCGACAAACTGGACGCGCAGCTGGGCCAGCTGCTCGGTGCCGGCAGCGGCATCGGCAAGGAGAAACTGACAGCCGAGCGCAGCGTAAGCACCCTGACCGGCCAGAAGACCGCACTCACCAATGCGCTCAACGCCCAGGCGAGCAACCTGGTTGCGCGCTACACCGAGATCAGCCAAGGTGGCGGCGCCAACAGTGCCTTGCCCGGCCTGCCCGGAGGAGGGGCCCGCTCGCTGTTCGATTTCATGGCTTGAGGAGATGTGGAATGGCGGTTCGCAAGAACTTTACTTTCAGCGACATGGACCTGTGGCTCAACCAGCGCCAGGTCACCGAAATTGAGTGCCTGGTACCGGACCTGACCGGCGTCGCGCGCGGCAAAATCCTGCCGCGCACCAAGTTCACCAACGAACGCGGCATGCGCATGCCGGAAGCCGTGCTCGGCATGACCGTCACCGGCAATTATCCGGCCAACGACGTCGCTTACTTCCGCGCCATTTCCCAGACCGACCGCGACATGGTGCTGCGGCCCGATCCGTCCACCATCACCGTGGTGCCGTGGGCGCTCGATCCGACCGCCCAGGTCATCCACGATTGTTATTTTCCCGACGGCAGCCTGGTCGATTTTGCCCCGCGCAGCGTGTTGCGGCGCGTGCTCAAGCTGTATGCGGACAAGGGCTGGGCGCCGAGCGTGGGCCCGGAACTGGAGTTTTACCTTACCGCGCGCAACAACGATCCCGACCTGCCGTTGCGCTCGCCCATCGGCCGCAGCGGACGCGCTGAAACCAGCCGCCAGATCTACAGCATCGACGCCGTCAACGAATTCGACCCCCTGTTCGAGGATATCTACGACTTTTGCGAGCTCATGCAGCTCGACGTCGACACCCTGATCCACGAGATCGGCGCCGGCCAGTTCGGCATCGACCTGCTCTCGTGCGAGCCCCTGGCCATGGCCGACAATGTGTTCTTCTTCAAGCGCACCCTGCGCGAAGCGGCGCTCAAGCACAATATGTACGCCACCTTCATGGCCAAGCCGCTCGCCAACGAGCCGGGCTCGGCGATGCATGTACACCAGGGCGTGAACGACAGCGGCACCGGCCTGAACCTGTTCAGTACGCCCGAAGGGGCGCCGTCGCCCGCGTTTTACCACTACATCGGCGGCTTGCAGCGCTACATGCCGGCCGCGATGGCGCTGGCCGCGCCGTATGTCAATTCGTACCGGCGCATCGTGCGCCACACCACCGCGCCCATCAATGTGCAGTGGGGGCTGGATAACCGCACGGTCGGCTTCCGGGTGGCGGAGTCGACAGCGCAGGAGCGCAAGGTGGAAAACCGCGTCATCGGCGCCGATGCCAATCCCTACCTGGCATTTGCCGTCACGCTGGCATGTGGCTATCTGGGCATGACGGAAGAGATCGAGCCGAGCGCGATGACCGTTGGCAGCGCGCATGCGCTCGACTTTGAGCTGCCGCGGGGCTTGCCACAGGCGCTGAACCTGCTGCGCGCCGAGGACAAGCTGCGCGACGTGCTCGGCGAGCGCTTCGTCGATGTGTACGCCGCCATCAAGGACCAGGAGCATCTGGAATTCATGACCGTCATCAGCCCGTGGGAACGCGAGCATTTGTTATTGCACGTGTAAGACAGTGCAGGTCCGTTCGACTCCTCGCTGCCCTGATCGCCGCAAGGGGCATGGCAGATTGAGCAGTCTTCAGTCAGGCAGGTCCCCCTACGGGTATGTTTCGCACAGCCATGTCCAGCACGGGCATGTCAATCATCGCCCATCACCGCGTCCAGGCTCGACGCGGCGAGGCTGCGCTCGAACCATTTTTCCAGCTCAGGCTGCACCGCCTTTTGGATGCGCTGGACAGCCGGCGCCGGCAGGTCGCCGAAGCGGCGGCGCAACAGGCTTTGCAGCATTGCGCGCAGAGCGATAAGTTTGCCTTCGGCCTTGCCTTCAGCTTTACCTTCGGCACGTCCCTTTTTGAAACCGATATATTCGAATTCTTCGGCCCAGGTTGCAAATTTGCGTCCCATGTCATCAAACTCCTCCATATTTTCCAATGAAAACGGCCCCGGTCGTCCGGACCGGCGCTCCGCCACGCGGTTCGCCCATGCTGCGACCGATCGGCGCAGGGCGAGTTGCGGCGTTGCGCGTAGCCAGGTGATCAGCGCTGGCGCTACCTCCTTTAAGACATCGGGAGCCGATGAAAGTTCGAACAGGAACAGCAGTGACAACACATTCTTATTTGCTTTGAGCGCTGCCTGGTCCAGGCGCTTCTGGTCGATCAGCACGTAGCGCTGCGATGGCTGGAACGGCACCAGCTCGGCGGGCACTTCCATCAGCAGCTCAGCCAACTCCTTGCTGGCGCTCCAGCGCCGCGTGCCGTTGTAAAAGACCAGCGGCAACACCGGGGGCAGGAGCGAGCCACGCGGCAATTCGTGGCGCTTGATCAAGTCCTGGTGCAGCAAGCCGATGTAGGTCTGCATGCGCAGGGCCATCCAGCGGTCCACGCTGGACTGGAATTCGAGTAGCAGGTAAATATACAGGCAACGTTCGCCGACCTGTACGCGCCACACCATGTCGGCCTCGCGCGCCGATGCGCGTTCGCTCACATACGTCGCATTGACCCGTCTGAAGGATGACAGCGCGATGCTGTCGAACAGCTTGAATGGCGTAAAGCCGGCGATCAGATCGCGCACCAGTTCCGGGTGGGCGAACAGCGCACGGTAGCCGAGGTCGTGGTGGGCGGTCATGGCGCATTGTAGCGAGCGGTAGTGCTCGTCCGTTGCGCTGCCTCAGGCGTGCGCAGGGCACGAAACCGGCTGTTCACGGTCGCATCCGCGTGCGGACATCGCCGCAGGATTTGCACGGCAGGCGAGCGCGACCCTGCCGAGGTCTCCCTGCCGGGCGCCGTGGCCCGGTTAAGGGATCATCAATGCATATCGGTTTTTACCGTCGGCAAGAACGTATTGCCGGCTCGCCTCGGTAACGGCGCCGAGGTGCCGGAAATTGCGTTGCGCATCGCTCAGCGTCTGGTGATTCGGCCCGCTATGGCGATGTAACTCCGTCGTACCGTCATCTTCCCAGAAGCACACGCCGCAAATGTCGTATGACGCGCCCGTTTCCAAACTGCGGTAACGGCAACACGGACAAACTTCCATGTCGCCGACATCGCCCTCGACCGTCACTTCCTTGCCAGGAAGTGCGAGCTGCGTCGACAGATAGTTGTTGACGACACCGATGTAGGAGTATTCCAGCGCAAGTTGCAAAAGAGGGTTGTAGAGCGCGCTGGTGGGATCGTCTGGCTGATCGGAATGAGCAAGCATCCGCCGCAAGGGATCGGGCAGGCTGGCGTATTGAGGATCATCGGGATCGATAGACCACCAATCGAGCAACAGGCTCTCGCGCTTCTCCAAAGAAAGTGTCCCAAGGTCGCGCCGGGCCAGCAGGCTGATTGCTTCTTTTCTGTTCATGAAGCATCTTAACCCAGCCAGAGCCAGGCTACCGGCCATGGCTGACACAAAAATGGACGTCTTTGCAATGAATAATTGCGAAACTCGTGTCTTTAAAGTCACATATCCAAATGACATCAACAGTAGTAGAATGCGAATTGGTCAGGCCGATGTTTAAGTGGCCGGACCGATGATATGCAAGTGGGCGTGCACATTTCTACAGTGGCAAACCACAATGCGTTCGACCAGATGTTTTTGAAAGCAGGGGCAGTATGAATCCATTTCCACGCCGGCAGTTGCGCGGCCTCGTCGCCAGCGGCGCGCGCTGATCCGCCCGTGCGCTTCGCGATTCGTGCCGTGGGACCCGACAACCGGGTCCAGATGCTGGAACTGGACGCCAACGATGCCGTCGCCGCATCGCGCGCCGCCGTCGAACGCCGCCTGACCGTGCTGGAAGTGCGGCCGGTCGCAGTGAGCGCCCAGCGCCGCGGCAAGACCTTTTCTCTCGTGCTGTTCACCCAGGAGCTGCTGGCCCTGCTCGAAGCGGGCCTCGGCCTGGTCGAAAGCCTGGAAGCGCTCAGCGAAAAAGAATCCCACACCGACACCGGGGCGCTGCTGGCCCGCCTGCTGGCGCGCATGCGCGACGGACTGCGCTTTTCGGTGGCGATTGCGGCCGAACCGGCATCGTTTCCGCCCCTGTTCGGCGGCATCGTCAAGGCGGCCGAGCGCACCAGCGACCTGCCGCAGGCGCTCACGCGCTACATCGAATACCAAGTGCGTGTCGATGGCGTGCGCAATCGCCTGGTCAGCGCCTCGATCTACCCGGTGATCCTGCTCACGGTCGGCAGCGCGGTCAGCATGTTCCTGCTCGG
Source organism: Massilia aquatica (assembly GCF_011682045.1). GTDB lineage: Bacteria > Pseudomonadota > Gammaproteobacteria > Burkholderiales > Burkholderiaceae_D > Telluria_A > Telluria_A aquatica. The sequence goes on from NZ_VVIW01000002.1 coordinate 41,204, forward strand.
GTACGTGGTGCCCAAGTTCTCCGCCGTCTACCAGGGCAGTGGGCGCGAACTGCCGATGCTGTCGCAATGGCTGATCAAATGGGGCGGCGCCGTCGCCGATCATGGCACGGCGATCATGCTGGCGATGGCCGGCATCGGCGCGGCGCTGTTCTTCTGGCTGCGCCGCATGCACCGCTCCGGCCAGCTGATGCAGCTGTTTACGCGCCTGCCGGGCGTGCGCGAACGCATGCATATCCTGGAGCTGGCGCGCCTGTACCTCACCCTCGGCATGCTGCTCGAAGGCGGTATCGCCGTGGTCTCCGCGCTCGACATGGTCAGCGGCGCCATTTCGCCGGCACGCCGTGGCGCACTGGCGGCGGCGCGCCACGCCATCGCGCAGGGCGGCAGCTTTTCCGGGTCGCTCGAACAGAATGGATTGACCACGCCGATCGCGCTGCGCATGCTGCGCGTGGGCGAGCGCTCCGGCTAACTGGGGCTGATGCTCACCCGCGCCGCGCTGTTCTACGACGCCGAAACCACGCTCTGGATTGAAAAATTCAGCAAGACCTTCGAGCCGGTGCTGATGGCGGCCATCGGCGTCGTCATCGGCGCCATCGTGGTGCTGCTGTACATGCCGATCTTCGACCTCGCCGGGACCTTGCAATGAACCCGCTGGAGATGGCGCCCATGATGGAATCCCTGCGCGCGGCGCAGCGCAACGCGCGCCAGTCGGGACGCGCCTTTTTTACCGAACTCGAAGCGCTGACCGGGTCCGAGCCGCGCCTGCTGCTGGCGCAGGCAGCCGACGTATTCCGCCTGCCCGCGATCGACATGGCGGCCATGCTGGCCTGCACCCCGGCCTTTGAGCGCTTGCCGCTGGCGCGCGCGCAGCAGCGCCAGTGCGTGCTGCTGCGCGCCCCCGACGGCTTGTGGGCGGTGCTGTGCGATCCCTATGCGCAAGACCTGCAGGTGTGGGTCGAAACCCTGGCCGCCGCCCCGGTGCGCTGGCGCCTGGCGCTGCCGGCCGACCTGCAGGCCTACCTGTCCAAGCAGGAGGAGTCGGTGCGCTCGGTCGACGCGCTCGTTACCGGCGAAGCGGGCGAGGGCGACTCCGCCCGCCTGATGGAAAGCCTTTCCTACGCTTCGCTGGGCGACGCCGGCAGTCCGGCCGTCAAGCTGGTCAACGCCACCTTGTACGATGCGCTCAAATCGGGAGTATCGGACATCCACTTCGAAAGCACGCCCGGCGGCATGCTCACCAAATACCGCATCGACGGCGTGCTTGACCAGGCCGCGCAGGTGGCCGGCGGCGCGCTGGCGGAGCAGGCCATTTCGCGCATCAAGGTGCTGGCCGAACTCGATATCGCCGAGCGCCGCGTGCCGCAGGACGGCAGCTTCCGGGTCGAGATGCAGGGGCGCGAAATCGACCTGCGCGTGTCGATCATGCCGAGCGTGCATGGCGAAGACGCCGTCATCCGCATTCTCGACAAGCAGTCGATGATCAGCGCCCACGGCACGCTCACGCTCGATTCGTCCGGCTTCGCGTCCGATCATCTGGCTACCATGCGGCGCCTGGTGTCGGAACCGTACGGCATGGTGTTGGTGACCGGGCCGACCGGTTCGGGCAAGACCACCACCCTGTATGGCGCCATCACCGAAATCAACAGCGGCCACGAAAAAATCATCACCATCGAAGACCCGGTCGAGTACCAGCTGCCCGGCATCCTGCAAATTCCAGTCAACGACAAGAAAGGCCTGTCGTTCGCGCGCGGCCTGCGCTCGATCCTGCGGCACGACCCGGACATCATCATGGTCGGCGAAATCCGCGACAAGGAAACCGGCGAAATCGCGGTACAGTCGGCGCTGACCGGTCACCTGGTGCTCTCGACCGTCCACGCCAACAATGTGTTCGACGTGTTCGGCCGCTTTGCCCATATGGGCATCGACCCGTATTCGTTCGTCTCGGCCCTGAACGGCGTGATCGCGCAGCGCCTGGTGCGCCTGTCGTGCCGCCAGTGCAGCGCCCCCTACACACCGGACGACGAGGAACTGGTGCGCAGCAGCCTGGCGCGCGCCGCCGTTTCGCACTACAACTTCCGGCGCGGCGTAGGCTGCGGCGAGTGCCGTGGCACCGGCTACAAGGGCCGGCGCGCCGTGGCCGAAATCCTGATTCTCGACGACGCGCTGGCCGAACTGGTGATCGAACGCCGCCCGCTGCGCCAGATCAAGGAGCTGGCCCGCGCCGCCGGCATGCGCAGCCTGTTCGACGACGCGCTGGCGCTGGTGGCCACCGGAGAAACCACGCTGGAGGAGGTCAGACGTGTCACGCTGGCAGGCTGAAAACATCGGCGTCGATATCGGCGCCCACAGCATCGTGCTGCGGCGCGGCGCGCAGCGCACCACGCTCAAGGCGGCGGGCGGCGACTGGGCCGCGCTGGGCAGCGAACTGGCGCAGGCCGTGCCGGCGCGTGCGCGCCTGTCGGTGCGCGTGGCCGATTGCTGGAGCCGCATCTTCTTGCTCGAAGCGCCGTCCGGGATTGCCGGCCTGCGCGACTGCCGCCTGCTGCTCGACGCCCGCTTCGAGACCCTGTACGGCCAGCCACCGGCCGACTGGCTGGTGCAAGCCGACTGGCAGGCCGGCGCGCCAATGCTGGCATGCGCGATTCCGCGCAGCCTGCGCCAGGCCCTGGCCGGCTTGTCGCTGGCGCGCCTGCTGCCGGCGCTGCTGGACGACTGGAACCGCCACTGCGCCGCGCTGCCGCTTGACGGCGTGTGGTGCGCGGCGGCCGACGGCGTGGTCAACCTGCTGCTCTGGCACAAGGCGCGCCTGCAACTGGTACGCCAGCAGCCCGGCAGCGATGTCGACGGTTTGCTGGCGCTCGAACTGGCGCGTCTCGGCGTGGGCTTGCCGGCTGCGCGCTTCTGGTCCGGCCCCGCCGCGCCGGCTGGCTGGACCCATCTGGAGGCGGCCGCATGAAGCCGGTGATGATCGATTTTGCCAACCGGCGCAGCGTATGGCGCTGGGACTGGCGCATGCGCGGCACCCAATTGGCGGTGGCATTCGCCTTGCTCGCCATACTGCTGGGCGGCCTGGCCTCCGGGCGCGGCGTACGCGTGCAGCACGAGCTGCAAGAGGCGAGGGCGGCGCAGGCCGCGCGCCTGGCCGCGAGCGAGCAGCGGGAGCGCGCCGAACGTAGCCGCGCGCAACCGCTGGCCGAAGAGGCGCAACTGCTGCGCCAAGCCATGCTGCAGCGCGCGCAGCCCTGGGAAGAGATCTTTGGCGCTTTCGAGCGCGTACCGCAGGCGCGCCTGCAATCGTTCGAGCCCGATCTGGCGCGCGGCGTGGTCAAGGTCCAGGCCAACATGGATGATGTGGCAGGACTGCAGGAGTACCTGCGGTCCCTGAAAGGCAGCCCGGTGTTTGCGCGTCTGAGCCTGATGCGCCACGAAGCGGCGGCCGAAGGCGGCATCAACTTCCATTACGAAGCGCAGCTCGCTGCCCCGTACCGGCTGCCCGATAGCGATACCCGGAGCGCCCCATGATGCAATGGAACGCGCTGCGCTGGCGCCTCGACGTGCTGGCCGTGCGCCACGGTTTGTGGATACTGCCCGGCGCGGCCTTGCTGCTGTGCGCACTGCTGGCATGGGGCTGGTGGCTGCCATCGCAGGAAGCCGCCTTGCGCGACTCCCTGGCTGTACAGGCCAGTGCGCGCGCGCCGGCGAGCGTGCAAACGCGTGTGCCGCACAGCGCTCTCCCGCCGGCGGCGCGCGCCGATGCGGCGGTGCAGCGCCTGTTCGCGCTGGCGGCGGAGCACGGGCTGACCATCGCGCAGGCCGACTACCGGCGCCAGGAAGCGGGGCGCGTCGGCCGCTGGCAAGTGCAGATGCCCGCCACCGGCACCTATCCGCAGGTGCGCCGCTTCCTGCGCGCGGCGCAGGCCATTCCCGGCCTGTCGCTCGACGACGTCGGCATTCACCGCGCCCCGGTCGGCGCCGGTGTCGAAGCGCGGCTGCTGTTTTCGGTCTGGTTTACGCCGGAAGCGCCCTGATGCCGGCCCGTCTGAAAATCATGCTGGCGGTGCTGCTGGGCGTCGGCCTGCTCATGCTGTTCGACAGTGCGCCGGAGCCGGAGGTGGTGGGCGTGGCCGAACGCCCACGTCGTCCACAAGCAAGGCAAACCGCAACGGCCCCTGTGCCGGTGCCGCCCCGCGCGGTCGATCCGGCCAGCCCGGTGCCCGATTTGTTCGCCGGTGGCGCGGCGCCAGCGGCGCAGCAGGAAGCCCCGGCCAGGACGGATGACCCGGACGCCAGCGACAAGCCGCAGGCGCCGTTCGTGCTGCTCGGGTTCAAGGTGGAAGACGGCGTGCGCGAAGCCTACTTGCTGCGCAACGACGCCGTGCTGCTGGCGCGCGCCGGTAGCGTGTTCGAAAAGCGCTATCGCGTGCTGGCCCTGCGCCAGGAATCGGTGCACATTCAGGATCAACAAACCGGCAAGGAACACCGGATCAGTTTCGGGACAGAAGAATGAAAAAAATAGCAGGCAACCTGGCGCTGGCATGCAGCCTGGCGGTGCTGGCCGCATGCGCGGCCGGTCCGCAGCCCACCCCGCCCGACATCCGCGTCCTGCTCGACGCCGGCAAGCTGGAAGAGGGCATGGCGCGCCTGGAGCAAATGCTGGCAGCCACGCCAGGCCACATCGAAGCGCGCGTCCTGCTGGCCAACACGCGCATCGCGCTGACCAACCAGGTGCTGGCCCAGGCCGCGCAGGATGTGGCGCGCGGCGCCTGGGATGTGGCGCAGGAGGGGTATCGCCGCGCCGCCGCACTCGGCGCCGTCGACCAGGCCATGATCGGCATGCGCAACCTGGCTGCGGCGCAGTCGCAGGCGCAGGCGCTGGCCGGCGTCGAGCAGTTGCTTGCTGCCGGCAAGCGCGATGAAGCCCGCGAAGCGGTGCGCGCCCTGCTGGCCAGGTATCCGAAGAACGCGCGCGCAATGAAAATGCAGCAGGCGCTGCAAGATCAAGCCGCTGCGGCGCCCGGCGGCGCAGTGCTGGGCAGGGCATTCCAGAAGCGACTGAGCCTGCGCTTCCAGGATGCGCCGCTGCGCGCCGTGCTCGAATCGATGTCGCGTACCTCGGGCATCAGCTTCACGCTCGACAAGGACGTGCCGGCCGACCTGCGCGTCACCCTCAACCTGCAGGACACGACCATCGAGCAGGCGCTGCGCAATCTGCTCATGAGCGTGCAGATGGAACAGCGCATCGTCGACGAGCGCACCGTGCTGCTGTATCCGAACGACGCCGCCAAGCAGCGCGACTACCAGAAGCTGACGATCCGCAGCTTCCGCATCGCTAACGCCGAAGCGAAAACCGTGGCCAACAGCCTGCGCACCCTGCTCAAGACGCGCGACCTGGTGGTCGACGAAAAGCTCAACATGCTGGTGCTGCGCGATACGCCCGAAACCATCCTCATGGCGGCCAAGCTGGTGGCGCTGCACGACGTGGCCGAACCGGAAGTCATGCTGGAAGTGGAGATCCTGGAAGTGCAGCGCAGCGACCTCGAATCGCTGGGTGTGAAGTGGCCGGGCAACGTGAGCCTGACGCCGCTCGGCGCATCCACCGTGCTGTATGACGGCACCCTGGCCACCAGCCCGTTTACCCTGGGCGACCTGAAGAACCTCCATTCCAAGGGCCTGCTGGCCAGCGTCGACCCGATGCGCCTGTCTGCGTCGGTCAACCACGATAACGTCAGCGTGCTGGCCAATCCGCGCATCCGCATCAAGAGTCGCGAAAAGGCGCTGATCCGGGTGGGCGAGCGGGTGCCGAGCGTGTCGGCCAATGTCACTTCGACCGGCGTGACCTCGCAATCGGTCAATTACCTCGACGTGGGCCTCAAACTCGAAGCCGAGCCTGTGGTGTACATGGACGATGAAGTGTCGATCAAACTCAGCCTGGAAGTGAGCAGCATCCTCGGCACGATCTTCGACAGTAACGACCAGCCCTACGGCTACCGGATCGGCACGCGCAACGCCAGTACCGTGCTGCGCCTGCGCGACGGCGAAAACCAGGTGCTGGCGGGGCTGATCAGCGAGAACGACAAGCGTTCATCGAACGCCATTCCCGGCCTGGGCGAGCTGCCGATGCTCGACCGCCTGTTCGGCAGCAAGGGCAGCGAGCGCACCAAGACCGAGATCGTCCTGTCGATCACGCCGCGCGTGCTGCGCAACCAGGCGCGCGGCGCCGGCGGCGAGGTGGAGTTCGATGCGGGGACCGATTCCAGCTTGCGTGGGCAGGCGGGCCAGCCCGGCCAGCCGCAGCATACCGCGCCACAGGAGTCGGCGCCACCGCTGCCAGCCCCGCAGCCGGCCAGCGCGCCACTGTCCGAGCGGAGCGGCGGCTGACATGCGGCGCTTGCGCGGATTCACGCTCATCGAGCTGATGGTGACACTGGCCATCGTGGCGCTGCTGTCGACCATCGCCTTGCCGCTGGCGCAGGTAGCGGTGCAGCGCCAGAAGGAGCAGGAGCTGCGCATGGCCCTGCGCGACATCCGCACCGCGCTCGACGAATACAAGCGTGCGGCGGGTGAGGGCCGCATCGCCAGCGTGCTCGATGGCAGTGGCTATCCGACCAACCTGCTGGCGCTGGTGAACGGCGTGCCGGACCAGCGCAGCGCCAGGGCGCGCAAGGTGTTCTTCCTGCGCGCATTGCCACGCGATCCGTTCAACACCGATCCGGCCCTGCCGGCGGAGCAGACCTGGAACCTGCGCTCCTACCAGAGCGACCCGGCCGATCCAGCGCCGGGCGAGGATGTCTACGACGTGCACTCCAATTCTGAACAGGTAGGCCTCAATGGCATTGCATACCGGCGCTGGTAAGCGCGGTTTCACGCTGATCGAACTGCTGGTGGTGCTGGCGATCCTGGCGCTGCTGCTGACGATCGCCGCGCCGCGTTTCTTCGGCAGTATCGACCAGTCGAAGGAGACGGTCCTCAAGGAGAACCTGCACATCACCCGCGACGTGATCGACAAATTCTATGGCGACAATGGGCGCTATCCACAGTCGCTCGGCGAGCTGGTCGAACGCAAATACCTGCGCTCCCTGCCGCTCGATCCGATGACCGAAAGTACGTCGACCTGGATTCTCGTCGCACCGGACAACGGTGCCGGGGTCTACAACCTCTACAGCGGCGCCAGCGGCACCGCGCGCGACGGCATGCCCTTCAGCCGGCTCTGATGCACAGCGGCGATAGTACTGATTTGGTCAGGCCGAATTAGCGATTTGCTCATATAAAATCCCCAATTCTCAATTTTTGGACTGACCAAATTTGCTAATTTGCCGATCAATATGTGATTTTGGTCAGGCCAAACGTTGTTTTTTGAGCTTGTATTTTACATTTTTAATTAGCATGAGGTCTTAACGGTCTTGAAATTTTCCCGGTAATGCCCGGATTGCGTTGAAAACGGTGTCATGGCGACGTTGACATGAATTGAATGCATATAAAAAGACGTTGAATGAGAAATAATGATGTTGGTTGTGACAATCGCACATTCAAACCGACTGGCGGCCAGATCGATTGGCGACAATTGGTATCTTAATAATGCGTTTGATCATTTAACATGATATTTACAAGACAACACGAGACCGTGCATTCTCGCAGCAGACCTGGCGAACGTTGATTTATTTGCATGATGGCCGACCCGCAGAGCGCACAGATGCATGAATTCTGCGTTTGTAACACGGCAACAAAGCGGCGCTCCGTTTGGTCCACATCGCTGGCAAGGGATTTTCCCGGGTAACGCTGGCGGCTCGAAAACTACCAATATTTACGGAGTAACCCGCATGAAAGCATCGACTTTGAAACTGACACTGGCTGCCGCAGCCATTCTGGCAAGCACCCAGGCCATGGCCGGGCCGATCGGCTATGGCGCCGCCACCACCGGCGGCGGCAGCAAGGCCGCAGTCAATGTAGCTACGCTGGCCGACATGGCGGCGAGGATCAAGGCGTATTCGGGCAGTGGCGGCCTGGTGCTGAACTACACCGGCAAGTTCGACTTCGCCAGCGTCAAGGATGTCTGCGCGCAGTGGAAAAAACCGGCGCAAACGCTGGAAATCAAGAACAAGAGCGACATCACGATTCGCGGCTCGGCCGATTCGTCGGCCAACTTCGGCATCCGTATCGTCGGCGATTCGAGCAATGTGATCGTGCAGAACATGACCATCGGCCTGCTGCAGGGCGGGGAAGACGCCGATTCGATCTCGATCGAAGGCACTTCGAGCGGCAAGCCAAGCAAGATCTGGGTCGACCACAACACCATCTTCGCCTCGATCAAATCGTGCCCTGGCGCGGGCGATGCCTCGTTTGACGGCGGCATCGACATGAAGAAGGGCGCCAACCACATCACGGTGTCGTACAACTACGTGTACAACTACCAGAAAGTGGCATTGAATGGATTCAGTGACAAAGACACGCTCAATGCCGGCTCGCTGACCACCTACCACAACAACCGCTTCGAGAACGTGAAGTCGCGCCTGCCGCTGCTGCGTTACGGTAAAGCTCATCTCTTCAACAACTACTTCGGCAACGTCGATACCTCGGGCATCAACGTGCGCATGGGCGCGCTGGCCCTGGTCGAAGCGAACTACTTCGAGAACGTCAGGAACCCTGTCACCTCGCGCGACAGCACCAAGCTTGGTTACTGGGACCTGCGCGACAACTTCGTCGGCGGCGGCATCACCTGGGGCGCCCCGGACAGCGGCACCTACGCCAACGCCACCGACTGGAAGACCAGCAAAGCCTACGGCCCGACCGGCTACAACTACACCGCCGCCGCTGCGGCTGGCGTGAAAGCCAAGGCCATCGCCACGGCCGGCGCGCGCACCAGCCTGGCCCAGTAATTTCAGCGCGCATGTCGCTGTCGCTCGTGCCATCCCCGCAAGGGGGTGGTCACTCAATTCATCCAACAGGAGTCATCATGAAACGCTTCAACGCCCTTCTTTTCGCCGTCATCGGATTGTGCATCGCCACCAGCGCAGCGGCCGCCCCGGGCAAGCGCGCCATCCCATCGTGCACCAAGGTGCTGGTCACCAGCACCACCGAGGTCCCCGCCAATACCACTTTCGATGGCTTGGTCAAATACGGCAAGATGGTTTGCCTGGTCGGTAACACCAAGAAGATGGACGGCAGCCAGACCGAAAGCCAGATCCCTCACTTCAACCTCGGCGTGGGAGCCACCCTCAAGAACGTGGTGCTGGGCGATCCGGCCAAGGGTACCGGCCGCAACCTGACCGCCGGCGGCGCCGATGGCGTCCATTGCGCCGGCAACTGCAAGATCGAGAATGTGTACTGGGGCGATGTGGGCGAAGATGCCGCCACCCTCAAAGGCGCCGGCACCATGACCGTCACCGGCGGCGCAGCGTACAAAGCGGCCGACAAAATGTTCCAGAATAACGGCGCCAACAGCAAGATCGTCATCACCAACTTCTACGCGGAAGAAGGCGGCAAGCTGTATCGTTCGTGCGGCAATTGCTCGAGCCAGTCGGCACGCACCGTCACCATCAGCGGCGTGACGATCTATAACGTCAGTGCCGGCGTGGGCGTGAACAGCAGCTTCGATGGCTCGAAACTGCCGGCGCTGGCCAAGGCCTACGACGTGGCGACCATGAGCGACTTCGTGTCGAACAAGGCGTCGGCGCGTTGCGCCACCTTCATCGGTACCTCGAAAGGCAATGAGCCGAAAAAGGACACCAACGCCGGCAACATCGCGCGTGCATGCGTTTTTAAATAATGCGCTGAACAGGTTTCAGGTGAGAAGACGGCCTATGTAGCCGGTTTGACCACGCGAACAGGCGATCCCTGGCCGCGTGGTTTTTTTTTCGTTCGGCCGCTCAGTCCTCGGGGCGCAGGGTGTCCTTGCAGTTGCCGCCGCACGCCATCACATACGCAAACTGCCAGTCGCAGTAGCGCTTTTGCCCATCCAGATAAACGAAGTCGCCGTCGGTGAAGCTGCGCCGGATGGTCTGCGCGCACGAGGCGCTGCGTACGCCCATCACGCCACCGCCAGGCGCGCGCACCAGCTGCCAGTCGGCCTTGCCGGTGATCGGGTCGGGATAAAGCTGGCGCAGGTAGCGCTTCATGCCCGGCTGGCGCGGGTCCTGCAGCAGGTCTTCCAGGCGCGCCGGGGCATGGCTGGCATGGCCCTCCGGCGTATTAAGTTCGTATTCGAGAAACGCGCGAATGTACTGCTTGCCGACGAACAGAAGCTCGGTTTCGGCGTCGCGCCGGCGCGCCAGGTCGCCCACCGAGACGGTGGCGGCGGTGGCCACGCCGATCACGGCGATCAAGACCATCAGCCCCACGTAGGTAAAGCCGGCGGCGCTGCGCTTACGCACGGGAGAAGGTGCGCGTTACGCGTTCGAGGTGGGCGCGCATGGCCTGGCGCGCGCCGGCGACGTCGTGCGCGGCGATCGCCGCCAGGATATTGCGGTGGTCGATCAAGGTCTGCTTGCGCAGTTCCTCGGTCTGGAAGTGTTCCTTGAGTTTGTGCCACAGCGTGCCGCGCTGGTTCCACAGGTAGTCGATGGCGCCCACCAGCGCCGTGTTGCCGGTGGCGCGCGCCAGCGCCAGGTGAAAATTGCGGTCGGCCTGCTCGTTGCTGGCGCGGTCTTCGTGGTCGCGTTCCATCTCCAGTACGGCGGTGAGGATGGCGTCGATGGCCGAATCGGTGGCATTTTTGGCCGCCAGCCCGGCCACCTCGGTTTCGATCATGCGGCGCGCGGCCAGCACCTCGAACGGGCCGGGGCCGACCTCGGGGGCCGGGCTTGCTTGGGACGCCTGCGCGCTGACGTACACGCCCGAGCCGCTGCGCACCTCGACCACGCCGCCCAGCTCCAGGGCGATCAGCGCTTCACGCAGCGAGGCGCGGCTCACGCCCAGGCGCGCCGACAGCTCGCGCTCGGCCGGCAGGCGCTGGCCGGGCTGCATGTTTTCGGCGGCGATCAATTGCACGATACTGTCGGCCACCACCCGGTACATGCGTGGTTCCGGCGTGCTCGCGTCTGGCGCCGCAGGGGTTGTTTTCATCGTGTGGAGCTGTCCGGGAAGGGGAAAGTGGAAAGGATACCGCAAGAGGACCAATTGTAGATAGCTATGCGCTCCCGTGCAAGGCGGCAGCGCGGCGGCGCTTGCCAACCGGGCCGCAATGCCGGATCATTCCGGAGACGCACCCCGCGCGGGGCTTAATCTTGCTTACATCTATATTCGGAGGCATCAATGGTGGCAGTCAATCGGCACATGCACGCGAAACGACGGCTCGGCCTGGGTCTGGCCGCGCTGGCGGCGGTTCTGTGGTCGGGCGTTCCGGCCCAGGCCCAGCAGAGCGAGGAAAAAGTCCTCAACATCTATAACTGGTCCGACTACATCGCCGACGACACGATCAAGAACTTCACCAAAGAGACCGGCATCACGGTGCGCTACGATGTCTTCGACAGTAACGAAGTCCTGAACGCCAAGCTGGTGGCCGGTAAATCGGGCTACGACATCGTGGTGCCGACCGCGCCGTGGGCACGCCAGCAGATCGACGCCAGGCTGCTGCGCAAACTCGATAAATCCAGGCTGCCGAACCTGGCCAACCTCGATCCGGGCATCCAGGCCAAGCTGGCCACCCTGGACCCGAACAATGAACATCTGGTGGACTGGATGTGGGGTTACACCACGGTCGGCATCAATGTCGACAAGGTCAAGGCCGCGCTGGGCACGACGCCGATGCCGGCCAATGTGTGGGAACTGATTTTCAATCCCGTCTACACGTCCAAGCTCAAGTCGTGCGGCGTGTCGTTCCTCGATTCGCCGTCCGAGGTGTTCCCGGCGGCGCTGCATTACATGGGTAAGCCAGCCTACTCGAAGAACGCGGCCGATTACGCGGCGGCGGGCACCATGCTGCAGGCGGTGCGCCCGAGCGTGACCCTGTTCAGTTCTTCCGGGTATATCAACGACATGGCCAACGGCGCCATTTGCGTGGTGTTCGGCTGGGCCGGGGACATCAATATCGCCCGCCAGCGCGCCATCGATGCGAAAAAGGGCGTCAAGATCGAGGCCCTGGTGCCGAAAAACGGCGCGCCGCTGGTGTTCGACACCATGGCCATTCCGGCCGACGCGCCGCATCCGAACAATGCCCACCTGTGGATTAACTATATTCTGCGTCCCGAAGTGCAGGCCAGCCTGACCAATAAGGTGTTCTTTGCCAATCCGAACAAGGCCGGCATGAAGTTCGTGCGCAAGGATGTGGCGGAGAACAAGAGCGTGTTCCTGGGGGACGAGGATTTGAAGAAGATGATTCCGCCGGAAGCGGTGCCGCAGGATATTCGCCGGGTGATGACGCGCACCTTCACCAAGTTCAAGACCGGACGGTAACTTCATCGCCCCCGCCGAGGGCCGCCTTGGCGCGGGAGCGACGGTATCGGTGCGACGCTGCCGGCACCAGCGCAAAAGCGGCAAGCGCCCATTGGGCCTTGCCGCTTTTTTTATCGGCCTGTATCAGGCCCGGTGCTATTCGTGATAGCGATCTTGCAGGTCGAGCTTGCTGCCGTGAACCTCTTCCACCAGTTCATACAGCACCAGGCCAACCATGCCTCCAAACATGGCAATGACGAGCATGCTGAACATGATCATGAATCGCCGTTGAGCGATGTCTCCCTTAGTTGATACACCTAAACTTTAGCAGGTGGATGCCACAATTCAAGGCCGGCGCGCGACTTATTTAACAATCAGGTCGGGCGCCATCACGCCTTTCAAATACAGGCTGTACGGATCGAGCGCCTCGCGCTGCACCAGCCACCAGGCATTGGCCTTCTTGATCTGCCAGTCCTGCGGATGCCCCGACAGCAGCAGCGCGGCCACCTGGCCCAGGGTCGGCTGGTGCCCGACCACCAGCACCGGCTCGCGCCCGTTCGGCCAGTTGGCCGCCATTAATATATCTTCCGGATCGGCGCCCGGCGCCAGCTCATGCACGATCTTGAACTTGCGCTTGAGCGGTTCGACCGTCTGCAAGGTGCGCAGCGCCGGGCTGACCAGGATGCGGGTGCTGTCGGGCAGCTGCGAGGTGAGCCAGTCGGCCATGCGGCGCGCCTGCTTCTGGCCCTTGGGCGTGAGCGCGCGCTCCATGTCGTCCTGGCCCGGGTCGGCGTCGTGCGCTTCGGCGTGCCGCCATAAAATCAGATCCATGCCGTTCTCCTGTCACTCTCCAGTATCGACCGGGTGCGTGCCCAACAAGTCCATCAGATGCCGCTGCGCCGAAAACTCCACCTGCTTGCCGCGCACCTTGCGGCGCTGGTAATGCCCGCCCGGGTCGAGCTCCCATGCGTTCGAGTTGTCTTTCAGGTAGGGGTTCAATCCTTCCGTGATCACGCGCCGTTTCAGCGCCTTGTCCAGGATCGGGAACGCCACTTCGATGCGGCGGAACAGGTTGCGGCTCATCCAGTCGGCGCTGGCCAGGTACACATCGTGCGCCAGGTCGTTGCGGAAGTAGTAAATCCGGCTGTGCTCCAGAAAGCGCCCGATGATCGAACGCACCTTGATGTTTTCGGACAGCCCCGGCACGCCAGGTTTCAGGGTGCAGGCGCCGCGCACGATCAGGTCGATCTTCACGCCGTCGTGCGAGGCCGCGTACAGCGCGCGGATCACCGATTCGTCCACCAGCGCGTTGATCTTGACGATGATGCGGCCCGGCCGGCCGGCACGGGCGATCTTGGCCTCGTTGCGGATCGCCTTGATGATTTCGCTCTGCAGCGCGAACGGCGCCAGCCACAAATGGGTCAGCTTGTGCGGCTTGGTCAGGCTGGTCAGGTGGATGAACACTTCGTTCACTTCCTGCGCCATCTCGGGGTGCGCGGTCAACAGGCCGAAGTCGGTGTACAGGCGGGTGGTGGTCAGGTGGTAGTTGCCGGTGCCGAGGTGGGCGTAGAAACGCAGCCCGCCCGGGTTGCCCTCGGCGTCGGCATCCTCGCGCCGGATCACCAGCGCCACCTTGGCGTGGGTTTTCAGGCCGACCACGCCGTACACCACCTGGGCCCCGGCCTGTTCCAGCTTGTCGGCCCAGTTGATGTTGGCTTCTTCGTCGAAGCGCGCCATCAGCTCCAGGATGACCGTGACTTCCTTGCCGGCGCGGGCGGCGGCCATCAGCGCTTCCATCAGGTCCGAGTGCATGCCGGTGCGGTAAATGGTCTGCTTGATGGCGACCACCGACGGATCGTGCGCGGCCACCTGGATGAAGTCGACCACGGTCTGGAATGACTGGAACGGGTGGTGCAGCAAGATGTCGTGCTTTTTCAGCTGCTCGAAAATATCGTGGTGCGCGGTCTTTTGCGGCATGCCCGGTACAAACGGCTCGAAGCGCAGGCTCGGCTGCTTGACATGGTCGATCAGCTCGGCCAGGCGCACCAGGTTAACCGGACCGTCGACCGCGTACAGGCGGCTCTTGTCGAGCCCGAACTGTTCCAGCAAGAATTCCGATAGTTCCGGCGCGCAATTCTTGGCCACTTCCAGCCGCACCGAGGTGCCGAACTGGCGGCCCTGCAACTCGCCCTTGAGCGCCTGGCGCAGGTTCTTGACTTCTTCCTCGTCGACCCACAGGTCGCTGTCGCGCGTGACCCGGAACTGGGAATAGGCAATCACTTCGCGCCCGGTGAACAAGTCTTCTATATGCGAGTGGATGATCGAGGACAGCAGGCAGAACGACATGCCGCCATTGGTCGACAGTTCGTCGGGGATGCGGATTACGCGCGGCAGCACGCGCGGCGCCTTGACGATGGCAATCCCGGTGCCGCGTCCGAAAGCGTCCTTGCCGGTCAGCGAGATGATGAAATTGAGGCTCTTGTTAACCACCTGCGGAAACGGATGGGCCGGATCGAGCCCGATCGGGGTGAGCAGGGGACGCACTTCGCGCTCGAAATAGTCCTTGACCCAGGCGCGCTGCGCCTCGTTGCGGTCGGTGTGGCGCACCAGGTGCACGCCTTTTTTCTTCAGTTCCGGCAGCACTTCGGTATTGAGTACCGCGTACTGGTCCTTGACCAGATTGTGACATTCATTACTGATGCGGGCCAGATTGGCGGCCAGCGCCGGATTTTCCGCCAGGTTGCCCTGGGCCAGCAGGCTGGCCACGCGCACTTCGAAGAATTCGTCCAGGTTGTTACTGACAATACAAAGGTAGCGCAGCCGTTCCAGCAGGGGCAGGGAAGTATCTTCAGCCTGGGCCAGCACACGGCGGTTAAACGTCAATTGCGACAGCTCCCGGTCCAGGAAGATGTTGGCGCGCGTCGGATCCGTGCTCGATGCAGTTTTCATTAGGGCTTTAACTAGTCAGATAGATAATAGTAAACGCCGCCAGTGTAATAAATATATATGACAAGTCGGTGACACACGCCCGGATTGTGTGACATCGACTGTAAGCACACAGGCGAACGACAAGCGTATCATGCAGGGAGAAAACGGATTCTTACAAGGATTTCCGTCATGTCATAAACGTGTCATATTTGGGCGGTAGACTGCGCAGCATTCCACGTTGTATAACCCACAAGGACTTGATATGCGAATGAAACAGTTGTTGGCTTCCATCATTGTTGGCGTTGGCGCCCTGGCGGCAGCAAACTCCATGGCTGCGGACATGACCGGCGCGGGTGCGACCTTTCCTTACCCTGTGTATGCTAAATGGGCGGAGTCGTACAAGAAGGCAACCGGCAATGGCATGAACTATCAATCGGTCGGCTCCGGTGCCGGCATCAAACAGATCAAAGCAAAAACCGTCGACTTCGGCGCGTCCGACAAACCGCTCGGCGTTGAAGAACTCGACGCGGCAGGCCTGATGCAGTTCCCGGCCATCATGGGCGGCGTGGTCACCATCGTCAACCTGGAAGGTATCGCTCCTGGCGCGATGAAGCTGACCGGTCCGGTCATCGCCGACATCTACCTGGGCAAGATCACCAAGTGGAATGCCCCTGAAATCGCCGCCCTGAACCCAGGCGTCAAGCTGCCGGCCGACGACATCACCGTCGTGCACCGCGCAGACGGCTCGGGCACCACCTTCCTGTTCACCGACTACCTGTCGAAAGTATCGCCGGAATTCAAGACCAAAGTCGGTGCCGATGCATCGGTGAAATGGGCGGTTGGCGTGGGCGGCAAGGGCAACGACGGTGTTGCTTCGACCGTACAGCGGGTTAAAGGTGCGGTTGGCTACGTCGAGTGGGCGTTCGCCAAGAAAAACAAGATCGCACACACCCAGCTCAAGAACAAGGATGGCGTGTTCCTGCAGCCTGACGACGAAAACTTCAAGGCAGCCGCCGCGTCGGCCGACTGGGTCAAGGCGCCAGGTTTCGGCGTGGTGCTGACCGACCAGCCAGGCAAGAACAGCTGGCCGATCACCGGCGTGTCGTACATCCTGATGCACAAGAGCCAGGCTGATGCCGCCAAAGGCAAGGAAGTCATCAAGTTCTTCGACTGGTCGTTCAAGAATGGCGACGCCGCCGCCGTCGAACTGGACTACGTGCCGCTGCCGGACAGCGTCACCAAGCTGGTCGGTGACTCCTGGAAAGCCAATCTGAAAGATGCTGCCGGCAAGGCCATCTGGTAACTCTCCGGTCATACCCACGGGCGGGCAGGGACGCGTGTGCGGCCCGCCTGCCTATTTAGCAGCTATGAACATCATGTGGACAGCGAAGTCAATCAATGAGCGCAAACCCAACTATCGCAATGGCCGGACGCAAGAGCGCAACGCTTGACCTCGAGCACGCCGCACTGCTTTCCACCATGCGCAAGCAGCGCATGCAGGATTTTTTCTTTCACAAAGTGACCTTGCTGTTCGCGGCATCGGTCCTGCTGGTCCTGGTCGGCATCATCGTCTCGCTGATCATCGGCGCGGCGCCGGCATTCAGGGAATTCGGGCTCGGCTTCATCGCCAGCGCCGAATGGGATCCGGGCAACCAGAAATTCGGGGCACTGATCCCCATCGTGGGCACCCTGGCCACCTCGATTATCGCCTTGCTGATCGCGTTTCCGGTCAGCTTTGGCATTGCACTGTTCCTTACTGAAATCTGCCCGGTCTGGCTGCGCCGCCCACTGGGCACCGCCGTCGAACTGCTGGCGGGCATTCCTTCGATCATTTACGGCATGTGGGGCGCCTTCGTGCTGGTGCCGCTGTTTTCAGAGTATGTCCAGCCTTTCCTGAAAGCCACGCTCGGCCAGCTGCCGATCATCGGCCAGCTGTTCAGCGGCCCGATGATGGGCTTTTCGATCCTGGCCGCCGGCCTGGTGCTGGCCATCATGATCATCCCGTTCATCGCCTCGGTCATCCGCGACGTGTTCGAAATCGTCCCGGCCGTGCTGAAAGAATCGGCGTACGGCCTCGGCTGCACCAAGTGGGAAGTCGTGCGCAAGATCGTTCTGCCTTACACCAAGACCGGCGTGGTCGGCGGCGTCATGCTGGGCCTGGGCCGCGCGCTCGGCGAGACCATGGCGGTGACTTTTGTGATCGGTAACGCCAACAACCTGTCCTGGTCGATCTTCTCGGCCGGTAACAGTATCGCCTCGATCCTGGCCAACCAGTTCGCCGAAGCCGAGCAGCCGCTGCACACCTCGTCCCTGCTGGCGCTGGCGCTGATCCTGTTCATCATTACTTTTATCGTATTGTCCGCAGCCAAGCTGATGCTGGCCGGAATGTCGCGCAAGGAAGGCGTTAAATGAGCCAGACGATTGTAAACCCGGTTTACCGCAAGCGCCTCTGGAAGCACCGGATCGGCATTGCGCTGTCGGTGCTGGCCATGTCGGTCGGCCTGATCTTCCTGATGTGGATCCTGTCGACCCTGCTGATCAAGGGCTTCGCCGGCATCTCGCTCGACCTGTTCATCAACGACACGCCCGGTCCCGACAGCGAAGGCGGCGGTTTGCGCAACGCCATCCTCGGCAGTCTCATGATCGTGGGCCTGGCGACCTTCATCAGCACCCCGGTGGGCATCCTGGCGGGCATCTACCTGGCCGAATACGGCGAAGAAAACCGCTTCGCCCAGATCACCCGCTTTGTCACCGACATCATGCTGTCGGCACCGTCGATCGTGCTCGGCATTTTTGTGTGGACGCTGTATGTGAACGTGGCCGGGCACTATTCCGGCTATGCCGGCTCGATTGCGCTGTCGCTCATCGCCATTCCGGTCGTGGTGCGCACCACCGACAACATGCTGCGCCTGGTGCCGCAAAACCTGCTGGAAGCGGCGTTCGCCCTCGGCGCCCCGCGCTGGAAAGTGGCCACCACCGTGCGCCTGCGTGCCGTCAAATCGGGCGTGGTCACCGGCGTGCTGCTGGCGGTGGCGCGCATCACCGGCGAAACCGCGCCGCTGCTGTACACGGCGCTGAACAACCAGTTCTTCAGCTCCAACATGAATGCACCGATTGCCAACTTGCCAGTCGTCATTAATACCTTTGCGCAAAGCACGGCGGACAACTGGGTCAACCTGGCCTGGGCCGCGTCCTTGCTGCTGACCTTCAGCGTGTTGTTATTGAACATCCTGTCGCGTACCATGTTCAGCCAGAAAACCACGAAATAAACGACCGACTTCTCTCATGAGCCCTATGCCTACACCGATGCCTACTGTAACGCCGAAGAACAAGACGATCGAGATTTCCGGCCTGAACTTCTTTTATGGCAAGACGCAGAGTTTGACCAACGTCAACCTCAACATTTACGAAAAGCAGGTCACGGCCTTCATCGGCCCGTCCGGCTGCGGCAAGTCGACCCTGCTGCGCACCCTGAACCGCATGTACGACCTGTATCCGGGCCAGCGCGCCGAAGGGCAGGTGATCTACCGCGGCAAGAACATCCTCGATCCGGACCAGGACGTGAACATGCTGCGCGCCAAGGTCGGCATGGTGTTCCAGAAGCCGACGCCGTTTCCGATGTCGATCTACGACAACATCGCCTTCGGCGTGCGCCTGTACGAAGACCTGTCCAAGGGCGAGATGGACGAGCGCGTCGAATGGGCGCTCAAAAAAGCGGCGCTGTGGGGCGAGGTCAAGGACAAGCTGAGCAAGAGCGGCCTGTCGCTCTCGGGCGGCCAGCAGCAGCGCCTGTGCATCGCGCGCGGCGTGGCGGTGAAGCCCGACGTGTTGCTGCTCGATGAGCCAACCTCGGCGCTGGACCCGATCTCGACCGCGAAAGTGGAAGAACTGATCAGCGAACTGAAACAAGACTACACGATCACCATCGTGACCCACAATATGCAGCAAGCCGCGCGTTGCTCGGACTACACCGCCTATATGTACCTGGGCGAGCTGGTCGAGTTCGGCGAAACCGACCAGATCTTCATGAATCCCGCGCGCAAAGAGACGCAGGATTACATCACCGGACGCTTTGGCTGAGCCACGACAATATTAATTACGGAGAGCAGCAATGATAGGCGAGCATTCATCCAAGCAGTACGATCACGAACTGGAAACCATCCGCTCCAAGGTGTTGTTGATGGGCGGCATTGTCGAAACCCAATTCCTCGACGCCATGACCTGTTTTCGCATCGGTAACCTCGAACGCGCCGACCGCGTGATCGCGGAAGACGACGAAGTCAACCAGCTGGAAGTGGCGCTCGACGACGCCTGCAGCCACCTGATCGTGCGGCGCCAGCCGACCGCCAACGACCTGCGCACGGTCATGGCGACGATCAAGGTGATTACCGACCTCGAGCGTATCGGCGACGAAGCGGCCAAGATTGCGCGCACCTCCAAGAATCTGCACGGACGCGGCGCGGTCGGCGTGAACCATTACGAAATGGTGCGTACCATCGCCACCGCCACTTCCGACATGCTGCACGATGCGCTGGACGCCTTCGCGCGCCTGGACGGCAAGCAAGCCTTGCAGCTGATCGCCCAGGATGCCGTGATCGACCATGAATTCCGCTCGATCATGCGTAACCTGATTACCTTCATGATGGAAGACCCGCGCACGATTTCGTCGGCGCTGGACACGCTGTGGGTGGCCAAGGCAATCGAGCGCATTGGCGACCATGCCAAGAACATCGCTGAATATGTCATCTACGTCGTCGAAGGCAAGGATATCCGGCATAGCAAGCCGGCCCTTTTGATTCCCGATCAACCGGTACCGTAAGAGCAATGGCAGCCGATAAAACCACTGTATTAATCGTAGAAGACGAACCGGCCATTGTTGAACTGGTGACTTTTTCCCTCCGCGAAGCGGGCTGGAATGTGTGTTCGGTGCAGAATGTGGCCGACGCCTGGGAATTCATGCAGCAGCGTACGCCGCATCTGATGTTGCTGGACTGGATGTTGCCCGACCAGACGGGCCTGCGCCTGCTGTCGCGCATGCGTTCGGACCGCAACTTCCAGGACATTCCGGTGATCATGCTGACGGCCAAGAGCATGGAGGAAGACAAGATCGCGGGGCTCAACAATGGCGCCGACGATTACGTGACCAAGCCATTTTCCCCGCGCGAACTGCTGGCGCGCGCCAAGGCGCTGCTGCGCCGCAAGAGTCCGGAGCATGACCAGCAGGTCATGAGCGCCGGTCCGGTGACCCTGGACCCGGTCAGCTGCACGGTGTCGATCGACAGCCAGAAGATCGACATGGGGCATGCCGAGTTCAAGCTGCTGAAGTTCTTGCTGGCGCATCCGGAGCGCGTGTTTTCGCGCAGCCAGTTGCTCGACAAAGTGTGGGGCGACCATGTGGTGATCGAGGAACGCACGGTCGACGTGCATGTTCTCCGGCTGCGCAAGGCGCTTAAGGAATCGGAAAAGCTGATCAAGACCGTGCGCAGCGTAGGGTATATGCTGTCCGAGAAGTGATGTTGTTGATTTTGGCAGTGGCGTGACCGTATCGGAATCGCGACTGCTAACCTTAAAACCGTCTTTCCCGCGCAGGCGGGAATCCATAGCACCATCGATGAGCGTAGGTGCTATGGATTCCCGCCTGCGCGGGAACGACGGGCTGTACCCTGGATTTACAAGGACACCCCCCGCAACATGAACCCCAAACTGCTGTTCTGGATCCCCGCACTGCTGCGCATGAGTTTCATCCTGCTTGGCGCGGGCGTGTTCTGGTGGCTGTTCGGGCTAGTCTACGGCCTGGCCGTCGCCTTTTTGTCCGTCTTCGTCCTGCTGTTCATCCAGCTTTCCTACCTGCACCAGCTGGGCAACTGGCTGGACGACCCGCATTCCGGCAAACTGCCCGACGGCTGGGGTTCCTGGACCAATATCTTTTCGCGCCTGTACCGCCTGCGCCGCGACGACGAGCGCAACCAGGCCGAATTGACCGAATGGCTGGCCCGCTTCCGCCAGGCCATGCACCTGCTGCCCGACGGCGTGGCCATCATGGACGACGTGCTGTTCCTCGAATGGTGCAACCCGGCCGCCGAACGCCACCTGGGCCTGACCCTGGAGCGCGACAAGGGCATGCGCGTCACCAACCTGATCCGCCATCCGGATTTCATCGACTACATCATTCTCGGCCGCTACGAAAACCCGCTGACCCTGAGTTTCCGCGACCGCAAGCTGATCTGCCAGATCATCCCGTTCGAAAACCGGCGCCAGATCCTGGTCACGCACGACGCCACCGAAACCCAGCGTATCGAGGAAATGCGGCGCGACTTCATCGCCAACGCCTCGCACGAGCTGCGCACGCCGCTGACGGTGATCGTGGGCTTTCTCGAAATCGCGTCGAGCGAAATGAACCTCGACCCCGACACCCGCATGTCGCACCTGAAGCTGATGACCGAGCAGGGCCACCGCATGCAGCGCCTGATCGAAGACATGCTGACGTTGTCGCGCCTGGAATCGATGGATTACCCGCTGCGCAGCGAATCGGTCGATATTGCCGCGCTGATGGAACAGGTGGTGCAGGAGGCGAGGGCGCTGTCTGGCGGCAAGCACCAGATCACGTCGAGCGTGAACGGGCCGAACATCATGGGCAATGCGGAAGAGTTGCGCAGCGCCTTCGGCAACCTGGCCTCGAACGCGGTGCGCTACACGCCGCCGGGCGGCACCGTGCACCTGGCCTGGCAGATGGGGCCGGACGGACCGCAGTTCGTGGCCACCGATACCGGCATTGGCATCGACCAGAAGCACATTGCGCGCCTGACCGAACGTTTTTATCGGGTCGACAAGAGCCGCTCGCGCGAAACCCAGGGCACCGGGCTGGGCCTGGCGATCGTCAAGCACGTGCTGCTGCGCCATGGCGGCAGCCTGACCATCAAGTCGGAAGCGGGCAAGGGCAGCAGTTTCATTGCATCGCTGCCGGGGACGTAAGAAATGCGTTGAAACAAGCTTGCCTCACGGCGGCTCCAGGTTCCCGGGAGCAGGTACAATCGTGGTCTTCGCTTCTTTGACGACCATTATGTTCACCAAACGCCGTTCCCTGATCGCCCTCGCCGTGTTGCTCGCCGGCTGCGGCACCACCACTCCTCCCGCCCCCAAGCCGGCCGCCGTGCTGCAACCGGCCGCCGCCGCTATTCCCAAGAAAATCCGCATCGGCCTGGCCCTGGGTGGCGGCGCCGCGCGTGGCTTCGCCCATATCGGCGTGATCAAGGCGCTCGAAGCGCAGGGCATTTATGCCGATGTCGTGGTCGGCACCAGCGCCGGCAGCGTGGTCGGCGCCATGTATGCCGCCGGCAACGATGGCTTTGCCCTGCAAAAGACTGCCATGGAAATGGACGAGGCCGAAATCTCGGACTGGGCCATGCCGCTGTTCGGCAAGTCGTCGGGCGTGCTCAAGGGCGACGCCTTGCAGAATTACGTGAACAAGGCCGTCAAGAACCTGCCGATCGAAAAGCTCAAGATTCCGTTCGGCGCCGTCGCGACCGACCTCAACAACGGCCAGCCGATCCTGTTCAGGCGCGGCAACACGGGGCAGGCGGTGCGCGCGTCCTCGTCCGTGCCGAGCGTGTTCCAGCCGGTGCGCATCGGCGACCGCTCGTACGTCGATGGCGGCCTGGTGGCGCCGGTGCCGGTGCGCTTTGCGCGTGAAATGGGCGCCGATTTCATTATCGCCGTTAATATTTCGAGCCAGACCGACGCGCAGGCGGCCGTCAGCTCGCTGGAAGTGCTGATGCAGACCTTCGCCATCATGGGCCAGCGCCTCAATCACTACGAGCTCAAGGATGCCGACATCGTCATCTCGCCCTCCCTGCCCAAGATGGGCAGCAATGATTTTGCCAGCCGCAACCGCGCCATCCTGGCCGGCGAGCAGGCGGCCGCAGCGGTCATGCCGCAGATCAAGGCCAAGCTCAAGGCGCGCCAGCAGTCATAAAGGCTATAGCCATTCCAATATCGGCAGGCGGCGTGCTTGCCGTAAAATTGCCCGCATTAATCAACTGGGATATCAACATGCCATCGAAACCGTACCTGAACTTTGCCGACGTCCAGAAAATCGCCACCGCCGCGCACGCCGAAGCCGTGGCCAACAACTGGGCGGTGACCATCGCCATCTGCGACGATGGCGGCCACCTGCTGTCGCTGCAGCGCCTCGATGGCGCCGCGCCATTGTCATCGCACATCGCGCCATCGAAAGCCAAGACGGCGGCGTTGGGCCGGCGCGAGAGCAAGGTCTATGAAGACATCATCAACAACGGCCGCACCGCCTTCCTGACGGTGCCCTTCGTCGAAGGCATGTTGGAGGGCGGCGTGCCGGTGATCGTGGACGGTCACGTGATCGGCGCCGTCGGCGTGTCGGGCGTGAAATCGGACCAGGATGCGCAGATCGCCAAGGCCGGTATCGCCGCACTGGCGCAATAAATCGGGCGTCAGCCGATCCTATCGGGTTTGCGCGGCCGCTCTGCTCGCGACAGAAGCGGGCCCGGCACCGGCGCCTGACTATTCAAAGGACTGCAATGAGTGCGATGTGCAAGGTGTCGCTGGCGTCGTTTGCCATGGTTTGCATGCTCGGCAGTAGCAGCGCCATGGCGACCGGCAACGCCGGCCTCGACCGGCGGGCCGCGGCCGGCGCGAGCAGGCCCGGGGCCGCTGACGAGGCCGGCGCGCTGGTGCGCGGACGCAAGGTGTACGACGAATCATGCATGGTCTGTCATGCGACCGCGATTGCCAATGCGCCACGCCCGACCGACCGGCCTGCTTGGGAGGCGCGCAACAAACAAGGTTTCGAGGTGCTGGTACGGCACGCGACCGACGGCTTCCGGGCGCATCCGCCCAAAGGGGGCGCGCCGGCGCTGTCGGGCGACGCGGTGCGCGACGCGGTGTTTTACATGAGCTCGGGCCGAGCGAAGTGATCGCCGGCACTCTGCCGCCAAAGCGGCATTCCACTCCGGTCTGAGCCTGCGCTCAGGCGTGAATCAGCGGCCCCGCAGGCGCGGAATCGACCGCATTGGTGCGTTCCAGCCACGCCATCAGCAGGTCCATGTCGCGCACCTCGATTTCGGGTCCCTGCACGAAGCCTACCTGCGCCAGGTTGCTGGCGTCGCACACCAGCTTGTTAACAGTGGGCGAGAGTTCGACCATTCTGCCGTACGCCTTCCACACCTTGCTTTCCCATTTGTGCAGGCTTGAATCGTTAAAGCGGTTGTTTTCGAAGTAGACGGTGACCGAGCCGTCGCTGTTGCCGAAGCCGACCATGCCCGAGCCGTTTTTCAGCATCTCCTTGACTGCGTCTTCCGCGTTAATCTTGGGCACGAATACGGCTGCCCGCCCGCCCGGGTTGGGGCGCTCCATCGGCGTATCTCTTCCAAACGTAGACATAATCACATTTCCTGGTAAATGGTTTGCCGGAGGATGCTCTCTCAAATGTATAGAGGACGGTTGGCGATGTCCAGTAAAAGCGCGAAAAGCGATGCAAATGCGCCCGCCGGCGATTGCCGGAAAGCCCGCGTTGCGCTATAATTTGGAGGTTTAGCCATTCATACACCTACCGTAGCGACTACCCACACTCCCTCATTCAAAATGACACCATCCCCCTGAGCGCCAAGCGCACCGGGAACCATGGTCGTCGGTCTGACGTGGCGCAGCTACGGTAACTTTATCAGGAGTTGCCCTTGCCGCCATTTTTTTCTGGCCCCGCCGTTCCAGCCATCCTGGCTCTCGCCGATGGAACGATATTTAAAGGTATTTCCATTGGCGCCGCCGGCCATACTACCGGGGAAGTCGTGTTCAACACGGCCATGACCGGTTATCAGGAAATCCTGACCGATCCAAGCTATTCGCGCCAACTGGTCACGCTGACCTATCCGCATATTGGCAATACGGGCGTCAATCCGGAAGATGTCGAGGCAAGCAAGGTCCACGCCGCAGGGCTGATCATCCGTGACCTGCCGCTGCTGGCATCGAACTTCCGTTCGACCCAGTCGCTGTCCGATTACCTTAAAGCCGAAAACATCGTCGCCATCTCCGGCATCGACACCCGCAAGCTCACCCGCCTGTTGCGCGAAAAGGGCGCGCAGGGCGGCGCCATTTTGGTCGGCACGCAGGGCAACGAGCCTTCGCAGGTGCAGGCGCTGGAACTGGCGCGTTCGTTCCCGGGCCTGGCCGGCATGGACCTGGCCAAGGTGGTCTCGACCAGCGCCGCCTACGAATTCACCGAGACCGAATGGAAACTCGGCCAGGGCTACGGCAAGCTGACCGACCCTACATTTCATGTCGTCGCCTTCGACTACGGCGTCAAGCGCAACATCCTGCGCATGCTGACCGAACGTGGCTGCAAAGTGACAGTGCTGCCGGCCCAGTCCAGCGCCGCCGATGCGCTGGCGTTGAACCCGGACGGGATTTTTCTCGCCAACGGCCCGGGCGACCCGGAACCGTGCGACTACGCGATCGCGGCCAGCCGCGAGCTGATCGAGCGCGGCATCCCGACCTTCGGCATCTGCCTCGGTCACCAGATCATGGCGCTCGCTTCCGGCGCGCGCACGCTCAAGATGAAGTTCGGCCACCACGGCGCCAATCACCCGGTGCAGGATCTCGATTCGCGCAAGGTGATGATCACCTCGCAGAACCACGGTTTCGCGGTCGACGCGCAAACCCTGCCTGCCAACTGCCGCGTGACCCACGTATCGCTGTTCGACGGCTCGCTGCAGGGCTTCGCCCGCCTTGATAAGCCGGCCTTCTGCTTCCAGGGCCACCC
Organism: Massilia aquatica; assembly: GCF_011682045.1. GTDB lineage: Bacteria > Pseudomonadota > Gammaproteobacteria > Burkholderiales > Burkholderiaceae_D > Telluria_A > Telluria_A aquatica. Next base: position 67,287 of record NZ_VVIW01000002.1, read on the forward strand.
TGAAGCGTCGCCGGGCCCGAACGATGTAGCTTACCTGTTTGACCGCTTCATCAGCCTGATGCAAGCCGCGGAGAAAAATTAATATGCCAAAGCGTAGTGACATTAAAAGTATTCTGATTATTGGCGCAGGCCCGATCATCATCGGCCAGGCTTGCGAGTTCGATTATTCCGGCGCCCAGGCGTGCAAGGCGCTGCGCGAGGAGGGCTATAAAGTCATCCTCGTCAACAGCAACCCGGCGACCATCATGACCGACCCGGAAATGGCGGACGTGACCTACATCGAGCCGATCACGTGGAAGGTCGTCGAGCGCATCATCGCCAAGGAGCGTCCCGACGCGATCCTGCCGACCATGGGCGGCCAGACCGCGCTCAACTGCGCGCTCGACCTGCACAACAACGGCGTGCTCAAACAGTACAACGTGGAACTGATCGGCGCCTCGCCGGAAGCCATCGACAAGGCCGAAGACCGCTCCAAGTTCAAGGAAGCGATGACCAAGATCGGTCTCGGTTCGGCGCGTTCCGGCGTGGCCCACTCGATGGAAGAATCGTGGGTCGTGCAGCGCGAGATGGGTTTCCCGACCATCATCCGTCCATCGTTCACCATGGGTGGCACGGGCGGGGGCATCGCCTACAACGAAGAAGAATTCGAGACCATCTGCAAGCGCGGCCTGGAAGCGTCGCCGACCAAGGAACTGCTGATTGAAGAGTCCCTGATCGGCTGGAAAGAGTACGAGATGGAAGTGGTGCGCGACAAGGCGGACAACTGCATCATCATCTGCTCGATCGAAAACCTGGACGCCATGGGCGTGCATACCGGCGACTCGATCACCGTGGCGCCGGCCCAGACCCTGACCGACAAGGAATACCAGATCATGCGTAACGCCTCCTTGGCGGTGCTGCGCGAGATCGGCGTCGACACGGGTGGTTCGAACGTGCAGTTCGCGATCAACCCCGCTGACGGCCGCATGATCGTCATCGAAATGAATCCGCGCGTCTCGCGTTCGTCCGCGCTGGCCTCGAAAGCGACCGGTTTCCCGATCGCCAAAATCGCGGCCAAGCTGGCGGTGGGCTTCACGCTCGACGAACTGCGCAACGAGATCACCGGCGGCGCCACCCCGGCCTCGTTCGAACCGTCGATCGACTACGTCGTGGTCAAGATCCCGCGCTTCACGTTCGAAAAATTCCCCGCTGCCGACCATCACCTGACCACCCAGATGAAGTCCGTCGGTGAAGTCATGGCGATCGGCCGCACCTTCCAGGAATCGTTCCAGAAGGCCCTGCGCGGTTTGGAAGTCGGCGTCGATGGCCTGAATGAAAAAACGCGCGACCGCGAAAAGATCGAAGAAGAACTGGGCGAGCCGGGTCCCGACCGCATCTGGTACGTGGGCGATGCGTTTGCCCAGGGCTTCACGCTGGAAGAAGTGCATCAGCTGACCCACATCGATCCGTGGTTCCTGGTGCAGATCAAGGAAATCGTCGACATCGAACTGTGGCTCGACAACCAAAAGCTCGAAGCCATCGACAAGCCGACCCTGTACAAATTGAAGCAAAAAGGCTTCTCGGACCGCCGTCTGGCATTCCTGTTGCACACGACCGACAAAGTCGTGCGCGAGACGCGCCATGCGATGGGCATCCGTCCGGTGTACAAGCGGGTTGACACCTGCGCGGCCGAATTTTCGACCGACACCGCGTACATGTACTCGACCTATGACGAAGAGTGCGAGTCCAACCCGAGCGACAAGAAAAAAATCATGGTGCTGGGCGGTGGCCCGAACCGCATCGGCCAGGGTATCGAATTCGATTACTGCTGCGTGCACGCGGCGCTGGCAATGCGCGAAGACGGCTACGAGACCATCATGGTCAACTGCAACCCGGAAACCGTGTCGACCGACTACGATACCTCGGACCGCCTGTACTTCGAGTCGCTGACCCTGGAAGACGTGCTGGAGATCGTCGCCATCGAAAAACCGGTTGGCGTAATCGTGCAGTACGGCGGCCAGACGCCGTTGAAGCTCGCGCTCGACCTGGAGGCGAACGGCGTGCCGATCATCGGCACCTCGCCCGACATGATCGACGCGGCCGAAGACCGCGAACGCTTCCAGCAGATGCTGCAAAAAATGGGCCTGCGCCAGCCGCCTAACCGCACCGCGCGCACCGAGCCTGAAGCACTGGCGCTGGCGCAGGAAATCGGCTATCCGCTGGTGGTGCGTCCATCGTATGTGCTGGGCGGGCGGGCGATGGAAATCGTGCACGAGCAGCGCGACCTGGAACGCTACATGCGCGAAGCGGTCAAGGTATCGCACGATTCGCCTGTGCTGCTGGACCGCTTCCTGAACGACGCGATTGAAGTGGACGTCGACTGCATCTCCGACGGCGAAACCACCTTCATCGGCGGCGTGATGGAGCACATCGAGCAGGCGGGCGTGCACTCGGGCGACTCGGCCTGTTCGCTGCCGCCGTATTCGCTCTCGCAAGAGACCATCGATGAACTCAAGCGCCAGACCTCGCTGATGGCCAAGGGACTGAACGTGATCGGCCTGATGAACGTGCAGTTCGCGATCCAGAAGACCGACGTCGATGGCGTGATGACCGACACGGTCTTTGTGCTGGAAGTGAACCCGCGTGCCTCGCGCACGGTGCCGTTTGTGTCGAAGGCGACCGGCCTGCAGCTGGCCAAGATTGCGGCGCGCTGCATGGTCGGCCAGACCCTCGCATCGCAGGGCATCACGACCGAAGTCGTACCGCCGTTCTACAGCGTGAAGGAAGCCGTGTTCCCGTTCGTGAAATTCCCTGGCGTGGATACGATTCTCGGACCCGAGATGAAGTCCACCGGTGAAGTCATGGGCGTGGGCATGACCTTCGGCGAAGCGTTCGTCAAGTCGCAGATGGGCGCCGGCGTCAAGCTGCCCGAATCGGGCAAGGTGTTCCTGTCGGTGAAGGGCTCGGACAAGCCGCGCGCGGTGAAAGTGGCGCGCGACTTGCAGTCGATGGGCTTCCAGGTCGTGGCCACCAAGGGCACGGCGGCGGTGATCACCGCGGCGGGCATTCCGTGCCAGGCCGTCAACAAGATGATCGAAGGCCGTCCGCACATTGTCGACATGATCAAGAACCACGAGATCGCGCTGGTGATCAACACGGTCGAAGAAAAACGCAGTGCGATTGTCGACTCGCGCCAGATCCGGATTTCAGCTTTGGCCGCGCGCGTGACGACATACACTACAATAGCGGGTGCGGAGGCTGCGGTCGAAGGCATGCGTCATCTCGACGAGTTGCGGGTCTACGATTTACAAGGCCTGCATAAAACCTTAAACTAAGCGGCACGCAGTACCCCTGACCACAGGGCGCGCGAAGGACATCCTCCATCGCGCGCCCTGTGGTTTTCACTTTTCAGTAGAAACGCGAATACGACATGAACACATCTGTTCCACTTACCAAATACGGCGCCGAACTGCTCAAGGAAGAGCTGCATCAGCTCAAGACCAAGGAACGCCGCAGTGTGATCGACGCGATCGCCGAGGCGCGCTCGCATGGCGATTTGTCCGAGAACGCCGAATACGACGCCGCCAAGGAGCGCCAGGCATTCGTCGAAGGCCGCATCGCGGAGCTGGAAGGCAAATTGGGCGCCGCGCAGATCATCGATCCGACCACCCTGGACGCCGAAGGGCGCGTGGTGTTCGCCTCCACCGTCGACCTGGAAGACCTGGACAATGGCGCCAGGGTGACCTACCAGATCGTCGGCCTGGACGAAGCGGACCTGAAACTCAATAAAGTCTCGGTCACTTCGCCGATCGCGCGCGCCCTGATCGGCAAGTACGCCGGCGACGTGGTCGAGGTGCAGGCGCCGTCCGGCCCGCGCGAATACGAAATCCTCGAAGTCAAGTACATCTAATGTTGCTTGCGCGGGCGCTTGGACCCGCCCGCCTGCTGCTGGTAACGGCATGGGCGGGCAGTTTATGGACGATGGGCTACCTGGTGGCCCCGACCCTGTTCCGCACCCTGTCCGACAGTGTGCTGGCCGGGACCATTGCGGGCAGCATGTTCAGGACCGAAGCGATCGTGTCGCTGGTGTGCGGCGTGGGTTTGCTGGCCGTGCTGGCGCTGGACAAAGGTATCGACGCTAAACGGCGTCGTTTGCTGGTGCTGGTGGTGGCGGGCATGCTGGCGCTACAGGCGGTCAGCAGCCTGGGGCTGGGGCCGATGATGGCGGCGCTCAAAGAGGCGGCGCCCGGCGGCGTGATGGAAGCGGCTACGCGCAAGCAGTTCGGCATGCTGCACGGGGTGTCGATGGTGTTGTATTTGACGCAGAGCGTGCTTGCGGCGGTGCTGGTGTTTAAGAACCCAAGGCCATAAGGTCCGGTTCCACTGTTTGCATCAAGACTAATTTGTTCCTGCCACTAACCTCGTCGTTCCCGCGCCAAGGCGGCCCTCGGCGGGAATCCATAGCACGTGTGATTTGAGGCGTGCTATGGGTTCCCGCCTGCGCGGGAACGACGCTGTAGAGGCAGGAACGGCAGTGTCGGCAACGCGGGGATTATTTCCCCAGCGCGCCTTTCTTAGGGCTGGTCTGGCGCGGCTTGGCGCGCTTGATGGTGCCGCCTTCCGTCACACGCTCATTACCCTTGATCATGACCTTGGTCACGGACGGGCGCTTGGTACCGCTTGCGCTCGCTTTAACAATGGTAACTTCGCGCATTCCTTTACCCGACTTGCCGCTGCGTTCTTTCACCACTTCCACTTTGGGACGGTAAATGACCAGCAGTTTGCCGATGTGTTGCACCGGAGCCGCATCGAGCTCGGTACAAATGTTCTCGTAGATTTCAGCGCGCATGGCGCGGTCGTCGCCGAACACGCGGACCTTGATCAGGCCGTGCGAGTCGAGGCTGGCCGAGATCTCTTTGATCACGGCTGGCGTCAGACCCGCTTCGCCGATGATGACGACTGGCTTGAGCGCATGCGCTTCAGCGCGCAGTGCGCTGCGCTCGACGGGGGTAAGTTTTTGCATAATATTTTTAGATAATCCTTTAAAAGCAGTATTCTACGCGAATGGCAAAGAACAAATTAAACAAAAACTGGTTGCACGACCACATAAACGACCCCTACGTGAAGTTAGCGCAGAAAGAGGGTTACCGTGCACGCGCCGCCTACAAGCTCAAGGAAATCGACGAGAGCGAAAAGCTGATCAAATCCGGCCAGGTCATCGTCGACCTCGGCTGCACCCCGGGCAGCTGGGGCCAGTACGTGCGCCGTAAACTGGCCGGCAAGGATGGCGGCGGCATCAACGGCACCATCATCGGCCTCGACATGCTGCCGATGGAGCCGATCGCCGACATGCATTTTATCCTGGGCGACTTCCGCGAGGCGCGCATCCTGCGCCAGCTCGACACCATCCTGGCCGGCCGCAAGTGCGACCTGGTGCTGTCGGACATGGCGCCCAACCTGTCGGGCATCCCCACGGCCGATTCGGCCCGCATGGAGCACCTCATCGACCTGGCGATTGAGTTTTCGCAATTCCACATGAAACCAAGCGGTGCCCTGGTGGTCAAATGTTTCAAGGACATGGGTTTCAGCCAGATCGTGGAGAAGTTCCGGGCCGAGTTCAAGGTCGTCAAGCAGATCAAGCCGAAGGCCAGCCGCGACAAATCGTCCGAAATCTTCCTCGTCGGCAAGGGCCTGAAGAATCCTACCGACAAGAATACCGCGCTGGAAGAAGAATCTCCCCTTGATATTTGATGGGTTTAGCCGCACATCAGCCAAGGAAAGCCGCAAAAGGCATGGAAATTGGGTAAGAGTTGCCTGATTTTCATGGCTTTTCAGTAGTTTTTCGGCCTGGCAGCGGGGCGTGCGTGGCACCGCCTGCTTATTGCGAGTAAAATCGGCGTTCTAAAATCGGTAAAAGATGCGCCTGCATCGAAGGAGTTTTCGTGAATAATATGTTTTCAAAATCCGCTATCTGGGTAGTCGTTGCCCTGTTGTTGTTCATGCTGTTCCGGCAGTTCGACAACCACAACGTTGCCGGCGGCAGCAAGCCCATCGCTTATTCCGAACTGCTCGATGACGTGAAGGCACGGCGCATCAAGGAAGTGCTGATCGAGGGACCGAACATTACCGCCACCCGTACCGACGATACCAAAGTGCGCGCCACCGCCACCTTGCTCGACCGCGGCCTGGTGGGCGACCTGCGCGATGCAGGCATTCGCTTCGACATCAAACCGCCTGAAGAAACCTCGTTCCTGCAAACCGTGATCATTTCCTGGTTCCCGTTCCTGCTCCTGATCGGCGTCTGGATTTTCTTCATGCGCCAGATGCAGGGCGGCGGCAAGGGTGGTGCGTTCTCCTTCGGCAAGTCGAAGGCCCGCATGATGGATGAAACCAACAACACCGTTACCTTCGCCGATGTCGCCGGTTGCGACGAAGCAAAAGAAGAAGTCAACGAAATCGTCGACTTCCTGAAAGATCCAACCAAATTCCAGAAGCTGGGCGGCCGTATTCCGCGCGGCGTACTCATGGTCGGCCCTCCGGGCACGGGTAAAACCCTGCTGGCGCGCGCCATCGCCGGCGAAGCCAAGGTGCCGTTCTTCTCGATTTCCGGTTCGGACTTCGTCGAAATGTTCGTCGGCGTCGGCGCAAGCCGCGTGCGCGACATGTTCGAGAACGCTAAAAAGCACTCGCCTTGCATCATCTTCATCGACGAGATCGACGCGGTCGGCCGTCACCGTGGCGCCGGCATGGGCGGCGGTAACGACGAGCGCGAACAGACCCTGAATCAATTGCTGGTCGAGATGGACGGTTTTGAAGCCAGCTCCGGCGTGATCGTCGTTGCCGCCACCAACCGCGCCGACGTGCTCGACAAAGCGCTGCTGCGTCCGGGCCGTTTCGACCGCCAGGTCATGGTCGGCCTGCCGGACATCCGCGGCCGCGAACAGATTCTCAATGTGCACATGCGCAAGGTGCCTATCGGCGCCGACGTCAAGGCCGACATCCTGGCACGCGGTACGCCTGGCTTCTCGGGCGCCGACCTGGCCAACCTGGTCAACGAAGCAGCCCTGTTCGCCGCGCGCCGCAGCAAGCGCCTGGTGGAAATGAGCGACTTCGAAGACGCGAAAGACAAGATCTACATGGGTCCCGAGCGTAAATCGATGGTCATGCGTGAAGAAGAGCGCCGCAACACCGCGTACCACGAGTCGGGCCACGCCGTCATCGCCAAGCTCTTGCCAAAGGCTGACCCGGTTCACAAGGTCACCATCATGCCGCGCGGTTATGCGCTGGGACTGACCTGGCAGCTGCCTGAACACGATGTGCTGTCCGGCTACAAGGACAAGATGCTGGAAGAAATCTCGATCCTGTTCGGTGGCCGTATCGCCGAAGAACTGTTCGTCGGTCAAATGTCGACCGGCGCGTCAAACGACTTCTCGCGTGCCACCAAACTGGCGCGCTCGATGGTGACGCGTTTCGGCATGAGCGACAGCATGGGCGTGATGGTCTACGAAGACAGCGAAAACGAAGGTTTCTTCGGCGGCGCTACCAAGACGATTTCCGAGGCAACCCAGCAAAAGGTCGATGCCGAGATCCGTTCGATCCTCGACACGCAGTACGCGCTCTCGCGCCGCTTGCTCGAAGAGAATCGCGACAAGGTCGAAAAAATGACCCAGGCGCTGCTCGACTGGGAAACCATCGACGCCGACCAGATCAATGACATCATGGCCGGCAACGAGCCACGCGAGCCGAAGTCGGGTGTGCTGACCAAGCGTACGCCGCCTCCGGGCGACAGCGGCCCGGGCGGTGTTTCACCGAACGCGACAGCACCGGCGTAAATCTCTCCGGTTCTTGCAAGCTTGTATATAATGCCGTTCAGACAAGACTGAGCGGCATTTTTTATGGTCGAACGATTAACATCATGATGTAGACGCAATGCGACAATATTTTCAATGCGGCCGTTTCGGCTTCGATCTGGTGGCCAAACCCCTGGTCATGGGCATCCTCAACGTCACGCCCGACTCGTTTTCGGACGGCGGGCGCTTCGGTTCGCTCGAATTCGCACTCTCGCGTGCCGAGGACATGGTGATCGAGGGCGTCGACCTGATCGACATCGGCGGCGAATCGAGCCGTCCGGGGGCGCCGGCCCTGGCGCTGGACGAGGAACTGCGGCGCGTGATGCCGGTGCTGTACGCGCTGCGCGATCTCGGTAAACCCTTGTCGATCGACACTTACAAGCCCGAGGTCATGCGCGAAGCGATCCTGGCCGGGGTCGACATGATCAACGACATCAACGCCTTCCGGGCGCCCGGCGCTTTGGCGGCGGTGGCGGGCAGCGACTGCGCGCTGTGCGTGATGCACATGCAGAGCTCGCCGCAGACCATGCAGCAGGCCCCAAGCTACGATGACGTGGTGCGCGAGGTGACGGATTTTTTGCGCGAGCGCATCGAGGCCATGCTGGCCATCGGCATCGAGCGCCAGCGCATCTGCATCGATCCCGGATTTGGTTTTGGCAAGACGGTGGAGCACAACTACGCCTTGCTGCGCAACATCGGCAAGCTACAGCAGGAACTCGGGCTGCCGGTGCTGGCGGGCGTGTCGCGCAAGTCGATGATCGGGGCCGTGACCGGCAAGCCGGTCGAGCAGCGCCTGGCCGGCAGCCTGGCCGGCGCCCTGGCTGCGGTGGCGCAGGGCGCGCGCATCGTACGCGTGCATGATGTTGTTGAAACGGTCGATGCACTCACCGTGTGGCAAGCTGGCACGACACATTCATTTATTCATTCATTCATTCACTGAGCAAAAGAGAAAACATGGCACGTAAATATTTCGGTACGGACGGTGTGCGTGGGCTGGTGGGCGTGGCGCCGATCACCCCTGATTTCGTGATGCGCCTCGGCTACGCCGCTGGTAACGTCCTGGCCAAGACCAACGCCGCCTCGGGCCGTCCGACGGTGTTGATTGGCAAGGACACCCGCATCTCGGGTTACATGCTCGAATCCGCGCTGGAAGCGGGCTTCAACGCCGCCGGCGTGGACGTGATGCTGGCCGGCCCGATGCCGACCCCGGCCGTGGCCTATCTGACGCGCGCGCTGCGCCTGTCCGCCGGTGTCGTGATTTCCGCGTCGCACAACCCGTTCCAGGATAACGGCATCAAGTTCTTCTCCGAGCACGGCACCAAGCTGCCGGACGCGGTCGAACAAGAAATCGAAGCCATGATCGACCAGCCGATGCAATGCGTTCCCGCCGAAAAGCTGGGCCGCGCCAAGCGCCTGGAAGATGCCAAGGGCCGCTACATCGAATTTTGCAAGAGCACCTTCCCGAACGAACTCGACCTGCGCGGTCTGCGCATCGTGCTCGACTGCGCGCACGGCGCCGCGTACCACATCGCGCCGCACGTGTTCCACGAGCTGGGCGCGGAAGTCATTGCCATCGGCAACAAGCCGAACGGCTTTAACATCAACGACGGCTTTGGCGCGACCGCACCGAAAGCCATGGCGCAGGCCGTGCTCGAACACCGCGCCGACCTGGGCATTGCGCTCGACGGCGACGCCGACCGCCTGGTCATGTGCGACAGCGCCGGCCGCATCTACAACGGCGACGAACTGCTGTACGTCATGGTGCGCGACCGCATGACGACCGGCCCGGTGGCCGGCGCCGTCGGCACCCTGATGACCAATATGGCGCTGGAAGTGGCGTTCAAGGAACTTGGCGTCGGCTTCGCGCGCGCCAAGGTGGGCGACCGCTACGTGCTGGAAGTGATGAAAGAGAACGGCTGGCTGTTCGGCGGCGAAGGCTCAGGCCACTTGCTGGCGCTCGACAAGCACACCACCGGCGACGGTATCGTGTCGGCGCTGCAGGTGCTGTCTGCGCTCAAGCGTAGCGGCAAGGGCCTGGACAAGTGCTGCAAGGAACTGGTCTTGTATCCGCAGACCTTGATCAACGTCAAAGTGCCGTCCGGCTTCGACTGGACCAAGTCTGCCGAGATGGTGGCCGAGAAGGACGCCGTGGAAGCCGAGCTGGGCGATACGGGCCGCGTGCTGATCCGCGCATCGGGCACCGAGCCGCTGATCCGCGTGATGGTGGAAGCGAAGAATGCGCAGGTCGCCGAATCGACCGCGCGCCGGATCGCCAGCAAGGTGCCGGCATAAACAGACCGTAGCGGCGGGGGAGGGCGCGCCGCTTGCATGGGCGTGCCGGTAGGCGGTTTCGTGGTGCTTCGGCATAGTTTTCCTGTTTTCAACATTTCACAGAAAACTTCACGATGTGCCGTTGACGTTTGCGATTCCCCCGACGTATAATAACGTCTTCGGAGTGTGGCGCAGTCCGGTAGCGCACCTGGTTTGGGACCAGGGGGTCCAAGGTTCGAATCCTTGTACTCCGACCAAGTTAAAGAACGGGCTGTCATTCATTTGACAGCCCGTTTTCATTTCCGCGACGGTTCTCTTTGCGGAAAATTGCCCTCAGCTCGGGTAAAATAGTGACATCATCAACACCGCCTGTCGTTCAACGGATAGGACCTCGCTCTTCTAAAGCGATCATGGGGGTTCGATTCCCTCCAGGCGGACCATCTTCTTTCTCTTTGAAGAAACCAGTGAAGTAATTCCTCACATCGCCTCCGTAAAATATCAGAGCGACATGGTTCATCGGTGCTGTGGGAAAAACCCATCCTGTTTTATACAGCTCCGCCTGTTGCTCGGTCAGCGCGTAATCGCCAAACGATTCCCAATGCTGCTCCACGCTGGTTCGTATTTTTTCAACATCGTCGAAGTCGCATTCCAGCCATCCCCGGATTAATGAAAAATGCCCCACTATAGAATCTCCGATCATGTAAAGCAGGCGAAAAATCCGTGGCTTGGAGGCCGCTATTCTCATTGCGTGATTTGATCACGAATAATAGTCTTCGTAAAACCCCATTTGCCCGTCAATCGTAAAACCGTCGAAATCCCCGGCACTTTCACATTCGGCAATGCGAAGCAGGGCTTGTTGAGCGGAATCAGAATCGGTTTTTTGCAAATATTCTTTGGTCGCGTTCAGCCCCGCGCCGCATAGGAGTTGAATATCGATGCCGCAGTACGCATCCATGCTGGCGGTTTTGGCATGCCAGATCCTCAGGATATCTTCCAGCATGCCATGACTGAATAGCTGGACGCAGCACAATTTGGCCAGCTCAGTATCGCCTTTGCCTTGCACGCGCCGTTCCTGTTCAGTCTCCTCGGCCAATCTATTCCTGATTTGATCGAGCTGCTCCCGAGCGGGCGGGCGCAGCCCATACAACTTGATACTATCTTCCAATGTCATTGATGCGCTCCTGATGTCCCTGGACGAGGTAAAAAATTCCGGCCATGTCCTGCTAATGCGAGGTGTTTGATCGGTCATGTATAGTTTAATATCATGCCAGAACTTGCAGCCGTTGTTTCCTGGACAGCGGCGGTTCTCATCACACAACGACGAGCACGGCGCCGCGTCCCACGCTGAAGGCGATCAACATGACAACATTATCGGAAACAGACATCGACAGCTCGATTCTCGATGTCATTCCCGGAAACAAACCAGACGAGTACTTTGTTCTGGGTAACTGGAGCGACAGGGCCGGTGACGACGAAACAATCTGTTGCATCGTCGCGGTCACATCCCGGCCCGAGGGACTGGCGTGGCAGGTTCTTTACAGTATCGAAACGTGGGGCATGCAGATGTCGCGCCTGAGTCCGGAGTCGTATTTGATCGGATCGGTGGACGGCGAAGTCATTCGCGTCACCGGCAGCACGCGTGACGCAATGGATGCGGGCGTTGGGAGCATCCACTGTATCGACGGCGTGAGCGACACCGATTGCTGGCTGGCCTACAACGGCGGCGTGTCCCACTGGGATGGCCGGAACATCTCCAGGACGTTTTCGTCCGGATGGCTGCATACGCTGCATGTCCTGCGTGCCGACTTCGGTGTTGCGGTCGGCGCCAAGGGGATCGTCTTGCTGTTCGATGGCGCCGGGTGGGCCGAGGTGGAGTCGGTTCCGGTCAATACCGAATTGACCCAGGTCTTCTGCACGTCGGATCGGGAAATTTATATTGGCGGCTGGCGTGGCGTGTTGTATCGATGGGACGGGCGCGATACATGGGAGCGGATCGAACTCATCACCGATCATGGCGAGCACGCCGATTGCTGTATTGGCAACGTGGTTTGCTACAATGGCGGGTTGTACGTCTGTGCCAGTCAACTCGGTTTGTTTCGCATCGAGGGCAGCACAGCCATCAAAGTACAGGACTTTTCCAGCAGCCGCGCAGCGGTGATCGGCGACAAACTGGTCATCACCTCGTGGAGCACGCTGTGGGAATGCGACGGCCACGCCTGGCGCAGCACGGTCATTCCCTTACCCTGAAATACTTTGTTTTTCGACCAGACCTGCTTCCTTCATGCCGATCAAATTTGCTGTTTCCTTGTTGCCCCTTTGCCTGTTGCTATGCTCCGCGGCACCGCTGCCGGCGTGCGCCGCCGTCGAGCACGCGCCGGTCACGGCCGCATTCCTGAAAGCCGAACGGATTGCCGTGCCGGGCAAGCTGGTCAAGGCGGCGCGCATCCTGGACGCCGGCGGCGAGCATATCCTGGTAGTGAGCATGCGCACTGGTGCATCGACTGCGGACAACGCCACGCCCGGCGACGACGAGGAGCGCTACGAATTGTTCGCCTCGCTGTACGCGCGTAAGGCCAACCGCTGGGCGCGTGAATGGCTGATCGAGGAGGTGAACGATTGTCCGATCATCGATTCATCAGCCAACTTTTTCCCGAAATACATCACCATCACCGATCTCGACCAAAATGGCATCGCCGAAGTCACCGTTCCCTACAAGTATTTTTGCAACGGAGGGGTCGATTCCAGCACCTTGAAGGTGATCATGCGCCAGGGCGCGCAAAAATTCGCCGCGCGCGGACAGACGCTGGTCGGCACAGGAGACAGGCGTTTCGGGGGCGAACTGGTGTTCGATCCATCGCTGTCCAGGAAGGAAAATGCCGTCTTCAAGGCGCATCTGCAATTCATCCGCGACAAGGTCTACATCGAACGCTGAGGTCTTGACCGGAACGGTGCTCGTCGGCGCAAGTTGACGGGTTCCTACCGTGCCCGATTGTCCTGCTTGGGTTACGATGTGGGCGTACGCTCAACCGAAGAGTGAACCTTTTTTTTATGAAGATGTCCAACAACCATAGCTCATGCTTTTTACCCGTTATCAGCGATGAGGGAGTCAGAATGGACATGAAAATCGTGTTAGCGCCGCAGTTTGAAGAAATGGTTCGCGAAAAGTTGGCTTCGGGATTGTACGCATCGCCGAGCGACGTCGTTCACGATGCGCTTCGGCTCATGCTTGAGCACGACCAAAAACAACTGGCAACGCTTGCTCGACTTCGCAAGGATATACAGGACGGATTGAGCAGCGGACCTGCAGTTGAATGGGATGCAGACGATATTATTCGGGCCGGACACCTAAGGCGCGGGGCCAAGGTTGAAAGTGGTGCCTGAATGTCGACTGTCACTGTCCTCCCGCGCGCCCGTATTGACATTGACGAAATATGGGATTTCATCGCGCAGGACAGCTTGATGCAGGCGGACGCTTTTATTGGCAGGCTGAATGCAAAAATGTGTCTTCTGGCTCAGCAGCCCGATCTTGGCCGCGTGCGGGATGAACTCTGCCTTGGCGTAAGGAGTTTTCCTTTCGAGCGCTATGTTCTTTTCTATCTGCCGACTAAACGTGGAATAGAACTTGTCCGCGTGCTGCACGGCGCGCGCGACATGGATGCGCTGTTCCATCCCAAGTGATCCTGGTGAAAAACGCCGCCAGGAGGCGTCAAGGATCGACGGAATGATGCCGGTGAGAGGAGTGTTGTCAGCTCACGCTGTGGCTATGGCGTAACACGGCCTAATCTTTGTCGGGAACACGTTACTCCGCATCAGTTCCTTTACTCCACCCGATCAATGTGGCTATAAACAGCATGCTGTCCGTTGCGCACAAACCCGGCCAGGGTCAAGCCAGCCTGCTGCGCCACACGCACGGCCAGCGCGCTGGGCGCCGACACGGCGGCGACCAGGCCGATGCCAGCCCGCGCCGCCTTCTGCACCATCTCGTAACTGGCGCGGCTGGTGAGTACGCAAAACCCTTGTGCTGGCGGCAACCCGCTGCACGCCATCGCGCCGATCAGTTTGTCCAGGGCGTTGTGGCGGCCGATGTCTTCGCGTACCAGCAGCAGTTTGCCGTCCGCGTCCGCCCAGCCGGCTGCATGCGCGGCCCCGGTCAGCTGATGCAATCGCTGGTGATCCGGCAGCGATGCCATGGCCCGATGCAAAGCCGCCGCGCGTACGCGCGTGCGATCGGCAACGACCGGACTGGGCGTGGAAAACTGCGCCAGGCTTTCCACCCCGCACAGGCCACAGCCGGTACGCCCGGTGCGCATCTGCCGAGTCTGCTTGAGGCGATGCAGGGCGCTGCCGGCGATGCGCAGCGCCACTTCCACACCCTGCGCGCGGGCCGCAATGTCAATCTCGAACACGTCGCGCCGGTCACGCACAATATCTTCACTGAGGCTGAAGCCCAGCGCAAAATCCTCCAGATCCTGCGGCGTGGCCAGCATGACCGCGTGCGTAATGCCGTTGTAGGCCAGCGCAACCGGCGTTTCTTCCAGCACCCACTGGTCGGCGGTGGTGGCATTGCGGGTGTCATAGACCGGCAAGGCCAGTGCAGTGTCCGGCAACGTCTCTTGCGCGCAATCGGCCAGCCCCAGTTCCAGCCTGGTGCAGGCGTTCATGCCGCCGCCGTCGCTGCGGCAACATCGCGCTCCAGGCACACGTCGATCGCCTTGGCGGCGGGCACCATGCTTTCCTTCGCGTGGTGCCAGAGCGGGATCAACGGATTGCATTCCGGGAAGTACCCCGCGATGCAACCTGCCGGCACCGAGTACTCCGTAATGCGCAATCCGCTGACAGAACGCAACACGCCATCGTCGGACGGCGTGCGCGCGGTCACCAGGTCGCCCTCGCCGAAGCCGAGCCGGTCCATGTCGCTGCGGCACATGAACAGCACCATGCGGGTGCCATACACGCCGCGAAAACGGTCGTCGTTGCTGTAAATCGTGGTATTGAACTGGCCGTCCGAGCGCACCGTAAACAGCCGCAAGGTGTTCTCGCCCGACAAGGTCAGGTCCGGATTCGCATCCAGCCCTTCAGGCGCAATGAAATTCGCCTTGCCGTTCGGCGTTTTCCAGATGCGCTCGGAGGCGGGCACCGGTTTGCGAAAGCCCCCGGGCGTCCACAGGCGCGCGTTGAATTGCCCAAAAATGTCAGGGTAGGTCGCTTCAATCGCGTCGCGGATGAGCGCATAGTCGGCCACCCAGGCGTCCCAGTCGAGCTTGGGCGAGGCTGGCAACAGCGCCTTGGCAATGCCCGCGATGATGGCCGGTTCCGACAACAGGCTGCTCGATGCCGGCTCGGCCCGCCCATGGGAACCGTGCATGCAGCCGGTGCTGTCTTCCACCGAGACGGCTTGCTCGACGCCGCCCTGGCGGTCGATTTCGATCCGCCCCAGGCAGGGCAGCAAGTACGCAACTTTGCCATGGATCAGGTGGCTGCGATTGAGCTTGGTCGCGATCTGCACGCTGAGCGGCACCCGCCGCCAGGCCGGTTCCATCAGGCCGGTTTCCGGCACTGCGCGCAGGAAATTGCCGCCAAGTCCGATAAAGGCGCTGACCGTTCCGGCCAGCATCCCTTGGCAAGCCTCGACCGTATTCATGCCTTTCTGGCGCGGCGGTGCAAAGTCGTATTGCGCGGCAAGTTTGTCGAGCGGCGCCAGTTCCGGTTTTTCGGTGATGCCGACGGTGCGCTGGCCTTGCACGTTGGAATGGCCCCGCACCGGACAAATGCCCGCGCCCGGCTTGCCGATATTGCCGCGCAGGAGGAGCAGATTGCTGACCATGTGCACGTTCTGCACGCCATTGCGGTGCTGGGTCAAGCCCATGCCATACACGCCGATCACCGCCTTGGCCCCGGCATACACGGCCGCCGCAGTCTCAAGATCGCCCCGCGTCAATCCGGACTCGCGTTCGATGTCGGGCCACCCGCATGCGCGCACGGCCTCGGCAAAGGTGTCGAAGCCGGCGCTGTGCTGCGCCAGGAAATCGTGGTCGAGCACGCTTGTCAGGCCGCTGGCGCGCGCTGCGTCGTCGGCCGCCAGCAAGGCCTTGCACAAGCCCATGATCGCCGCCGTGTCGCCGCCCGCCTTGAGCTGGTAATACTGGGTGCTGATGCAGGTTTCGGCGCCGGTCAGCATTTCGAGCGGCGACTGCGGGTTCGTGAAACTGACCAGCCCGCGCTCGCGCAGGGGATTGAAAGTGATGATCGGCACGCCGCGTTTGCGGGCTTCCTGCAACTGGTGCAGCATGCGCGGGCTGTTGACGCCGACATTCTGGCCGAAGAAAAAGATGCAGTCGGTCTTGTCGAAATCGTCCAGTACCACGGTGCCGCACGGCACGCCAATGGTCTTCGGCAAGGCTACCGAGGTGCTTTCGTGGCACATATTGGAACTGTCGGGCAGGTTGTTGCAGCCGTACAGGCGTGCCAGCAACTGATACATATACGACGCTTCCAGCGAGGCGCGGCCCGAGCTGTAAAAGACCACGCTTTTGGCATCCATGCCGCGCAACCGGCCGCCTATGTCGGCAAACGCTTCGCTCCAGCCGACCGGCAGGTACTTGTCGGTGGCGGCGTCCCAGCGCAGCGGTTCGGTCAGGCGCCCGGTTTCCTCGAGCGCATGGTCGCTCCAGCTTTCCAGTTCGCTAAGGGTGTGCGTGGCGAAAAAGTCCGGGGTCGCCGTTTTGCCGGTCAGTTCCCACGCGGTCGCCTTGGCGCCGCTTTCGCAAAATTCGAAAGGATGCGGATTGGCCGGCTTGGCCCAGGCACAGCTGACGCAGGCGAAGCCATCCGTTTTGTTCTGGTGCAACAGGACCTTGCCGACTGCGCCAATCGCTTCTTCCTGCCTGAGGATCTGCGCCACTTCCTTGAGCGATCCCCAGCCGCCCGCAGGCGCGTTGTCGTGCTTGATTTCTACTTTGTCGCTCATGGCCGCCCCTTACAATGGAGCGTCGAGTGTGACCGGGGCGCGCTCCCCGGTCTGTTCAATCGCGCACGCTGGACTGAAGACCGCGCCCGCCGGCGTTGCTACAGTGCTGTGAGCGGCGCCAGCATGGCCAGGTCGCGCGGCTCCGCAATCGGCATGTCGTTGCGTTGCGCGCGAAACTGTTTCGACATCGCATACGCGGCCTTGCGTACCCGCATGATCGATCCGATGGGGCGATGGGCCGCCAGCGCGTGCCACGGGTTGAACTGCATCCCGTCATCGACCGCTTTCGCCAGCCCTTCGCTCCAGGCCGGCTGGGGCAGGGCGCGCAGGTGCGCCACCGTGACCCAGGGGCTTTGTTCCTCCGGCCATTCAACCGACGAATCTTCGATCGGCATCGTCTCCAGGTTGGTGCACAGTTGCACCCGCAAGATCCATTCGCCGCCATGCGTGGCGAAATGCTGCATCACCGCGTCGCGCAGGCCGTCCGGCGTGCCGGACAAGTCGAGCTCCTTGCCGGTCAGGGCGGTCAGTTCGGGCGACACTGGCGCCAGTGAGATCTTGGCCATGTAGTCGCCGTACAGGATCGGCGCCTGGCTGAAATACGTGTCGCCGAGCGGATGGGTTTCCGGGTGGCCGCCCATCGACTTGATGGTCCCGCTCTCGCCGCCCACCGCCTCGATGAGTTTTTCGGTGCCGCGCAGCACGGCGGAGAAGGCAAGCTTCAGGTTCGGCACCTTGTCGGTCGTGGCCGCCAGGGGCTTGAGGCTGCCGGCGAATTTCTTGGCGCTCGGGGCCAGGAAAACCGGGCCATTGACCAGCACGAAGTCCTGCGTCGCGTCGCCTTCGCTGCCCGCGACCCGCGCGCCAGGCACGCCGACGACTTTCATGCCGATGCCGCGTGGCGTCGATACCTTGTCATCCAGCACGTCGCCGGGGGTGGTCGACAGCCGCATGGCCACTTGCCAGGTGCCGGGCGCGGCAAACAGTCCCTGGGCATAGACGGCTGGCAACCCTTCGGCCACGCTCAGTGTACCCAGCAGCAAACCGTGGGATTTGGCATGCACGCTGCGCGTCGCGTGTCCGCTGTGCTCGTAGGTGGTGGAAGAAATGTGCTTGAGGCTGTCCAGCATGCCTTTCGTGGTGTCGGCCTCGCCTTCTTCCTCGATTTCAAAGGCTGGGTCGTAGCGCAGTGGCGTGATGGCCAGGCCGGGAGTCGTTTGCATGTCAGTTCCATGTGGGTTTGCAGAAGTGCATGTTGCACGGTCTTCGCAGATGCGTCTGTGCAATGGCATACCGATAGTGCAAATGCGATTGTTCCGCTGGGCCGATATAATCGATCAACGCGCCTTTGCGCTTCTGTCACGCGGCGATGAAAAACACACTGGCAAAACGAACGATCAACTTCCCGATTGATGCGACTGTCATGCTCATCGGCGGCAAATGGAAATGCGCCATCCTGTGCCATCTGATGGAAGGCACGACGCGCTCGGGCGAGCTACGCCGCATGATGTTCGGCATCACGCAGAAAGTGCTGACCGAGCAACTCAGGGACCTGGAAGCCGATGGCCTGATCGCGAAACGCTCCACCCCCGGCAAGGTCCCCATGGTGGAATATGCGGTCACGCCCCTTGGCGCCACGCTTGCGCCGATTATTGACGCGATGTGCAATTGGGGCCAGGATTACCTGGCAACGCGTGGCGTCAATCCACCGATGCCGCCACCGCAGCCATAGTCCCCGCGTGGGCTCGATCCGCCTTCCGCCACGTCCCGCTCAGACGCTGCGCAGATACGCCAGATAACCCTGCGCGCTGTGTTCAAGCGCCGGCCGGATATCGGGAATGTCCGGATTGGTCGGGTCGTATTCCGCTCCGTAAAATACGAATGGCGGCACACTTGTCGCATGAACATATGAAAACGTCGCCGTCAGCGGTGCGATCAATTCTTCCACCGTATGGCGATAACGCCCCTCGCGCTGGTAATCTTTTTGCCGTATGCCGGCCGAAATCGCAAATCCGATGCGCTTGCCCTCCAGCTTGCGATGTTCCGGTTGGCGCCCGTAGGCAAATCCGGGCAGCAGCACCTCATCGAGCCATTGTTTCAACAGGGGAGGTGTGCTGAACCAGTAGAAGGGAAACTGGAAGATCACGGCCTCGTGTTCCAGCAATAGCGCCTGTTCCAGCGCCACGTCGAGCGCTTTGCCCGCGCCATAGCGCTGATACAGCTGGTGCACGGTGAATTCGCTGTCCCGTTGCTGCGCTTCTTGCAGCCAGCGCTTGTTGACGGTGGACGCAGCAAGGTCCGGATGGGTCGCGATAATGAGCTTTTTCATGGATGCCGATGCAGGAGTGTCGAAGTGGGCCCATCGTATCGGCGATGCCGGATGCTGTGAAGTAGGTACAAAAATGTGCCTGCCCGGGCCCATGCCGCCACAAGCGACGGCACTGGCGCGCAGGCCTGAATGTTATAGTACGGTCCGGTGCCTGCCGCCGCCAGCGACGCGGTTCAACTCCTACGATGTACCATCAGCCCGCCATGAGAAAAACCAGCACGCCGCCGTTCCCGTCCACCACGCTGCCCGCTGGCGTGCCTGATGCCGAGGCCGTCGATGCGAGCGGCATGCCGCGTGCCATCGTCGGCATCGGCGCCTCGGCCGGCGGCCTGGAAGCGCTCGAATTGTTTCTCTCCGGCGTGCCGGCCGGCAGCGGCCTGGCGTTCGTGGTCGTGCAGCACCTCGATCCGGTGCACAAAAGCATCATGGTCGAGCTGCTCCAGCGCAGTACCGCCATGCCCGTGGTGGAGGTCACGGACCGCCTGCGGGTCGAACCGGATCACCTCTACATCATCGCGCCCGACCGCGACCTGTCGATCCTGCACGGCGTGCTGCACCTGCTCGAACCGGCCGCGCCGCGCGGGCTGCGCTTGCCGATCGACTTCTTCCTGCGCTCGCTTGCTGCCGACCAACAAGCCAACGGGATCGCTGTCATTCTTTCCGGCATGGGTGCGGATGGCTCGCTGGGCTTGCGGGCGATCAAGGAAAACGCGGGCGCGGTGTTCGTCCAGGATCCGGACTCGGCCAAGTTCGACGGCATGCCGCGCAGCGCCATCGACGGCGGCCTGGCCGACGTGGTGGCGCCCGCGGAAGAACTGGCCGCCCGCATCCTCGACTACCGCCGCCAGGCGCCCTTGCAGGTGGCCCCGCCCGAACTGAGCTTTTCCGATGCCGACGGCAGCGCGCTCGAAAAAATCGTGGTGCTGCTGCGCGCCCAGAGCGGCCATGATTTCTCGTTCTACAAGAAAAGCACCATTTACCGCCGCATCGAACGCCGCATGAGCATGCATCAGCTGGGCAGCATCGCCGACTATGTGCGCTATGTGCGCGAGAACGCGCACGAAGCCCAGCTGCTGTTCAAGGAATTGCTGATCGGCGTGACCAGTTTCTTCCGCGATGCGGCGGTGTGGGAGCAGATCGAAAACGAGGCCATTCCCGCGCTGCTGGCCGCTCATCCGCAAGGCGCCACCCTGCGCGCCTGGACCCCGGCCTGTTCCACCGGCGAAGAAGCGTATTCGCTGGCCATGGCGTTTCGCGATACGCTCGAGCGTATCAAGCCGGAAGGGCGCTTCACCCTGCAAATCTTCGCCCCCGACCTCGACAGCGATGCGATCGACCGCGCGCGCGCCGGCGAGTTCCCCGACAGCATCGCCGCCGACGTCAGCCAGGCGCGCCTGCGCCGCTACTTCGTCGAGCGCGACGGCGGCTACCGCGTCTGCAAGGAAATCCGTGAAATGGTCACCTTCGCACCGCAAAACCTGGTGATGGACCCGCCGTTCACCAAGCTCGACCTGCTGACCTGCCGCAACCTGCTGATCTACCTGGAAGCGGACCTGCAGAAAAAGCTGCTGCCCCTGTTTCACTACAGCCTGCGCCCGGGCGGCATCCTGGTGCTGGGCAGCGCCGAAACGGTGGGCGCGGCCAGCGACCTGTTTACGGCCTGGCCGGGGAAGACCCGCATTTACCAGCGCCGCGAAAGCAGCCCGCGCACCGAGCCGGTCGATTTCCCGGCCTCGATTTACGGCCGCGCCCGCAAAGGGCTGGTCGATCCGCCGCCGCCCGCCACCCTGGCCCAGCCGGGCGGCTCCAGCGTGCAAACGCTGATCGACTCGCTTCTGCAACAACGGTTTTCGCCGGCTGCGGTGCTAACCACCGACAAGGGCGACCTGATCTACATCAGCGGCAAGACCGGCAAATACCTGGAGCCGGCCGCCGGCAAGGCCAACTTGAACATTTTCGCCATGGCGCGTGAAGGGCTGGCCGGCGCCTTGAACGAAGTCTTTGCCCGCGTCGTGCGCGAGCAGGGCAGCCAGGTGCTCAGGGGTTTACGCGTGGGGAGCAACGACGGCGCGCTGCTGGTCAATGTGGAAGTGCACAGCCTGCAAGAGCCGGCGCCGCTGCGCGGCATGGTCTTGATCGTGTTCTCCGACCAGCCGGCCGCGCGCGTCAAAACACCGCGCAAGGGTCAGTTGGCCGGCGCCGAGGCCGAGCGCATGGATGCAATGACGCAAGAAATCGCCCAGTCGCGCGAGGAGCTGCAACGCGCCCGCGAAGAAATGCAGACCTCGCAGGAAGAGCTGAAGTCGACCAATGAAGAGCTGCAAAGTACCAACGAGGAATTGCAAAGCACCAACGAGGAATTGACCACCTCCAAGGAAGAGATGCAGTCGATGAATGAAGAGTTGCAGACGGTTAATCATGAACTGTCGGCCAAGGTCGACGAATTGTCGCAGGCCAGCGACGACATGAAAAACCTGCTCAACAGCACCGACATCGCCACCTTGTTTCTCGATGAAGACATGCGCATCCGGCGCTTTACCAATCGCATCACCGGCATCATCAAGCTCATTCCCAGCGATGCCGGCCGTCCGGTCACCGACCTGGTCAGCACGCTCGACTATCCCTCGCTGGCCGAGGATGCCCGCGAAGTGCTGCGTTCGCTGGTATTCCGCGAAGTCCAGGTCAGCGCGCTCGACGGGCGCTGGTTCACCGTGCGCATCATGCCTTACCGTACGCAAGACAACCGCATCGATGGCGTAGTCATCACCTTCATCGACATCAGTGCCTCGAAAACGCTGGAACGCGCCTTGCGGCTGAGCGACGAGCGCTTTCGCATCGCCATCGAACATGCGCCGCTGACCGTGTTCAGCCAGGACCGCGAGCTGCGCTACACCTGGGTCCATAACCTGCAGCCGCAACTGCGCGCCGGCGACGCCATCGGCAAGACCGACGCCGACCTGTTGCCGCCGGAAGACGCCGCGCGCCTGACCGCGCTCAAACGCCAGGCGCTCGAGCAAGGCGTCAGCGTGCACACCGAAACGACCGCGCACTTGCACGGCACGACCCGCTACTACGACTTTTTTGCCGAGCCGGCGCGCGACCAGGCGGGGGCAATTATCGGCGTCTCCGGCATGGCCTGGGAAATCACCGAGCAAAAACGCTCCGAATCGCGTTTCCGGCAACTGCTGGAACATTCGCTGAATGCGGTTGCCTGCCACCAGCTGATCCTGGACGACGGCGTGGCGCGCGATTTCCTGGTACTCGAAGTCAATCCAAAGTTCAGGGAACTGACCGGGCTGCAAGATGCGGCCGGCAAGCGCCAGTCGGAACTGGACAGCGCGATCCATCCCTTCAGTGCGGACCTGTTCGCCGCCTGCGCGCGGGTGGCGACCACCGGCAAGCCGGAGCGCCTGGACGTCGCCTGCAATGATGGTGCGCAATGGATCAGCTGCGAACTGTATTCGCCCGAGCCGGGCTATTTCATCTCCGTCAAGGAAGATGTTACCGAGCGCAGGCAACTGGCCGACACCTTGCGCCAGACGCTGGCGGTATTGAAGCAAGGCAGCGCTTCCGGCGCGGCCTTGCAGCAGATCGTGCAAGAGGCGCAGGCCTTGCTGGAGCGCCGCATTCATCAGGAAAGCTGACATGAACCAACAACACAGATTGCCAGGGGCGGCGCCAGCCGACGCCGAACTGCGCCTGCGCGCCCAGGAACGCCTGCATGAACAGGGGCGGGCACTGGCGGCCAGCACGCGCCACATCGACAACCCGCAGCGCTTGCTGCACGAATTGCAGGTGCATCAGGTCGAACTGGAATTGCAGAACGAGCAACTGGAAGCGGCGCGCGCCTGGATCGAGGCGGCCCTGGCCAGCTATACCGAATTGTTCGATTTCGCGCCGGTGCCTTACTTCACGCTCAACCGCAGCGGGACGATTACCGAGCTCAACCTGGCCGGCGCGCGCCTGCTCGGTACCGAGCGCGCCCGCGTGATCGACAAGCGCTTCGCCGTGTTTGTGGCGGAGCCCGACCGGTCGCGCCTCGCGGCCTGCCTCAAGTCGCTGTTTTCGACCCAGTCCGATGCGCATTGCGAGGTGGTGCTGGTGGCCCGCGATGGCACCCGGCGTACGGTGGAAGTGCGCACCACGCTGTCGAACAATGGCGAGACCTGCCGCGCCGTGGTGATCGACGTGAGCGAACGCTGCGCCGCGGAGCACCAGGCACGGCGGCTGGCGCAGGTGTTCACCCTGGCGCCGCAGGCAATGTTCATCAGCGACCAGAGCGGCGTTATCTCAGACGTGAACGAGGCCTTGAGCGCGGTCAGCGGCTATGCACCGGCCGAGTTGGTCGGCCAGCATCAGCGCCTGCTGCGCTGCGACAGCCGCTCGCCCGGGCTGGACGACGACATGTCGCGCGCGCTCGCCCTGCATGGCAGCTGGCGCGGCGAGGTATGGCAGCGCCACCGCGACGGTTCGGTGCTGCAGGTGACGCAGCAGATCGACAGCGTGCTCGACGGCAGCGGCGCGACCAGCTGGGTGGCGCGCTTTTCGCGCCCCGATTAAAGGCGGGCAAAGCAGATGAAATTCAAACGACGTGCGGCAAACGCCGCCATGTGCGCGATGCTGGCGCTGGGCGGCGCCGCCGACGCGGCAGACGATATGCCGAAAACCATCCCGGTCGATGCCGCTTTGCTGGCATCCGAACAGATCGGCGTCAAAGGCGCGCTGGTCATGGCGCGGCGCATCGTCGACCGGGCCGGCGAGCACTTGCTGGTGGTCTCGCGGCTGGCCGGCCCCTCAAGCGCTCCCAGGGCGACGCCCGGCGCCACCGAGCGCATCGATCTGTTTGCTGCGCTCTACACGCGCAAGGACAATGCCTGGCCGCAGGCATGGATCATCCAGGACAAGGTGGACTGCCCGGGCCTCGATTCGGGCGCCGAGTTCTTTTCCAAGTACATCACCGTGACCGACCTGGACAAGAACGGCATCGCCGAAGTTACCGTACCCTACAACATGTCGTGCGGCGGCGGTATTGATGCCAACACCTTGAAAGTGATCCTGCGCCAGGGTGCGCAAAAGCTGGCGCTGCGCGGCACCACCTTGCGCAACAGCAGGATGGAGGCGCACTACGGCGGCGACATGGCCTTCGACCCCGCGCTTCTGCTGAAAGAAAACGCCGCCTTCAAAGCCCATCTGAAGTTCATCCGCGACAAGGTTTACGTGGAAGACTAAAGTTGTTGGCGCAATTAAATTGCCCGCTCACCCAGCAAGCATTACAATTGAGAATAATTCTCATTCTTAAGCGACCGCTTGCATGTCCAGTTCCCCACCTCCACTCGCGCTTGAAACGCTGTACACCGACCATCACGGCTGGTTGCGCGGCTGGCTGCGCAAACGGCTGGGCAACGCGTGCGATGCGGCCGACCTGGCGCACGACACCTATCTGCGCATCATCACCAGCGGCCGCGTGCCGCCCCCCGAACAGTCGCGCCGCCACCTGACCCAGATCGCCAACGGCCTCGTGGTAGACCTGTACCGGCGCCGCCAGATCGAACTGGCCTATCTGGAGGCCATCGCGCTGCTGCCGCCGGCCCACGTTCCGTCCGAAGAAGCGCGCGCCATCACCCTCGAAGCGCTGGTCGAGATCGATGCGCTGCTGCACTGCGTCCCGGCCAAGGCCCGCACGGCGCTGCTGCTGTGCAAGCTCGAAGGCATGAGTTATCGCGACATCGCCGAGCGCCTGCAAGTGTCGGTCTCGTCGGTGGAAAAATACATCGCCACGGCCTTGCAGGCGTGCGCCGGCGCACTGCACGCGCCGGCGCCGTAAGGTACGGCCCGGCATGTCGACGCGCACCCCGCTTCCGGTCCCGCTCGACCCCGCCACCGTCAGCCAGGCCGCCGCCTGGATGGCCCGCCTGTGGTCGGGCGACGCCAGCGCGGCCGACCACGCAGCCTGCGGCGCGTGGCGCGCGGCCCACCCGGACCACGAACGCGCCTGGCGCCGCCTGCAAGCCGTCGAAGACAAGCTGATGAGCGTTCCCCCCGCAATCGCCCAGCACGCCCTGCGCGAGCCGGCCGCTAGTGCCTGGGTCACGCGCCGGCGCGCCCTGCAAGTGCTGGGCCTGGGCGTGACGGCAGGGACGGTCTGGTCGATGCGCGGCACCCAGGCCTGGGAGGCCGTCGCGTCCGATCACAGCACCGGCACCGGCGCCACGCGGGCAGTCACCTTGCCGGACGGTACCCACGTGGTGCTGGCAAGCGCCTCGGCGATCGACCTGCGCTTTACCAGCCGCGAGCGCCTTGTCATCGTGCGCGCCGGCGAAATCCTGGTCGCCACCGCGCCCGACCCGCTGGCCGCGCAGCGCCCGTTCCTGGTGCGCACGCGCGACGGCACGGTACAGGCCATCGGTACCCGCTTTCTGGTGCGCCAGCATGACGATGAGACGCGCGTCGGCGTGCTGCAAGGCGCTGTCGAGCTGCGTGCGCGCACCCATCCGCACGATGCGCTCCGCATCGGCGCCGGGCAGGGCGCGGCGCTCTCCCGGGAACGCATCGCGCCGTACGGGCCGGTCCAGGCCAGCGCCGCCGCCTGGGCCGACGGCTTGCTGGTGGCCGAAGACATGCGCGTCGCCGACTTTGTCGCCGAACTGGCGCGTTACCGGCCGGGCCTGCTGCGCTGCGACCCGGGCATTGCCGGGATGCGTGTCACCGGCGTGTTTTCGCTGCGCGACACTGACCGCGCGCTGCGCAACCTGGCGCTGGCCCTGCCGGTCGCCGTGGCCTATCGCACCCGCTACTGGGTCACCGTGCGTGCCCGCTGACAAGGCGATGTAAAGTTTTTTACGGAAATCATGGAATGCGCTTGAGGGTTTCCGGTTCTCGTTCGGGATACAGGTAAGCACTCCCGCAATCTTCCGGACTCCAGGACCAGACCATGACGCATCAGCACCCACATTCCTCCCTCACGCCGTCGGCGCGTCAACCGGCTTTTGCGCTCAACTGCGGTGCGGCCGCCGTGCGCGCCGTCCTGCTGGCCTCGCTGGCGCTGGGTGTGGCAACGCCGGCCCGGGCACAGGGCGCGCCGACGCGCAGCTACCAGATCGCCCCGGGCCCGCTGGACCGCACCCTGACCAGCTTCGCCAGCGCCGCCGGCATCGAACTGTCCGCCGATGCAACGCTACTGAACGGCAAGACCAGCGCCGGCCTGAACGCCACCACCACCGTGCAGGCCGGCTTTGACGAAGTCCTGCGCGGCCACGGCCTGCAAGCGCTGCGCCAGGCCAACGGCAGCTACACCCTGGCCCGGCTGGCCGAACGCCCGGCCGCCCGTGGGGACGCCCGTCCGGCAGCCGGTCCCGCCGCCGCCGTGCTGCCGATGATCACCGTGCTTGACAATGCCGAGCCCGACACCGCAAGCGGTCCCATCCGCGGTTACGTGGCCCGGCGCAGCGCCACGGCCACCAAAACCGACACGCCCATCCTGGAGACGCCCCAGTCCCTGAGCGTGGTCGGAGCGGAAGAAATCGACACGCTCAAGTCGCAAAGCCTGCAAGACGTGCTTGCCTACGTGGCCGGCGTGGCCCGCAACGAAGCGGCCGACCGCACCACCGACCAGTTCTTTCTGCGCGGCTTCCAGGCCACCTCGGACCTCGGCAACCACTATCGCGACGGCACCCGCTACGGCGTCACCCGCTACGACGGACGCCAGGAACTTTATGGACTGGAACGGGTCGAAGTCATCAAGGGTGCCGCCTCGGTGCTGTTCGGCGCGGGCGGCCCCGGCGGCATCATCAACACGGTCAGCAAGCGTCCCACCGCAGACCCGGTGCACGAAGTCAATGTGGAAGGAGGTTCATTCAAGCGCAAGCAAATATCGGCCGATCTGGGTGGCCCGCTGACGGACGATGGCGTCTGGTCGTACCGCCTCAGCGCGCTCTGGCGCGACAGCGACACGTTTATTGACCACGTACCCGACAACCGCCGTTTCGTCGCGCCCGCGCTCACCTGGAAGCCGAACGCGGCCACCTCACTGACTTTATTGGGAGACTATCAAAAAGACCGCACAGTCAATGTCTACGGCCTGCCCGCCGAAGGGACGGTGCTGCCCAACGCCAATGGCCGGATTGCGCGCCAGCGCTTCGTGGGTGAGCCGGGCTTCGATCAGTTCGCGCTGGAACGATATTCCGCCGGATACCTGTTCGAGCATGCCTTCAGCGATCGGCTCAAGCTCAAGAACAGCCTGCGTTATGCGCACGCGAGCAATGCCTTCGATTACGTGGAGGTCTGGGGCGGCGTCGATGCTACTGAGCGCGTTACCGCCATGCGCTGGGCCACCGATCGCGCCGACCGTTCGTCGTCGCTGGTGTCCGACACCTCGCTGCAATATCAGCTGGGCGAGGGCGCCGTCAGGCAGACTATGTTGGCGGGCCTGGATTACTCGCGCGGGCGCGAAGAAACCGAACGCTACACGCGCTCGCTGGCCAATCTCGACCTGTTCGCGCCGGTCTACGGCAGCGCCGTGGGTGCCGGGCGGGCGCCGAATACCTTCGCCTACAAGGCCGACGGCAAGCGCATCGGCGTCTACGCTCAGGACCAGATCAAGGTGGGTGAGAAATGGGTAGCCTCGCTGGGCGGCCGCTACGACATGCTGCGCTACAACGAAACCGGCTTTTTCGGCGGTGTGCGGGCCAACAATGAGAAAAGCCATGCCTTCACCGGCAGGGCGGGGCTGGTGTACCTGGCCGATAACGGCCTGGCGCCGTTTGCCAGCTACAGCACATCGTTCGAGCCGACCACCGGCGTCGACCGCACCGGCGCGCGCTTCAAGCCGTCCGAAGGCAAGCAGTTCGAAGCCGGGCTGCGCTACCAGCCCAAGGGCGCCGACGTGCTGCTGTCGGCTGCGGTATATCAACTGACCCGGCAGAACGTGCAGGTGGAAGACCCGCAGAACGCCAACTTTGCCATGCAGGCAGGCGAAGTGCGTTCGCGCGGCCTGGAGCTCGAAGCGCGCACCCGCATCGGCAAAAGCGCCAACCTGATCGCCGCCTACGCCTACACCGATGCCCGCACCACCAAGGCGAGCCCCCTGTATCCCGAACGCGAAGGCCAGCGCGTCGACAGCGTGCCGTACAACCAGTTCTCGATCTGGGGCGACGAAGGCTTCGGTGCCGCCGGCTTGCCCGGTTTGCGCTTCGGCGCGGGTGCGCGCTACGTGGGCAGTACGCGTGGCGCCGCGCACGGCACGCCGGTGATCGTGCCGTCCGTCGCGCTGATCGACGCCATGGCCAGCTACAGCACCGGGCCGTGGAAACTCGCGCTCAACGTCACCAACCTGGCCGACAAGACGTATATCGGCAGTTGCACCTATGGCTGTTTCTATGGCGAGCCGCGCAAGGTGATCGTCACGGCCAGCTATCGCTGGTAAGCGCGGAGGCGTGCGGCGCGATGCTCTGCTAAGATCGTCACGCCGCAAGCATCCGCGCCGCCTTACAACCCTGCAATCGAAGCGAGACCGTCAATGAATATCTGCGTCAGACCAGCTACCGAAGCCGACATTGGCGCGATTTTCGATATCCGCACCAGCGTCCGTGAAAATCACCTCTCGCTTGAGCAATTGGCGGACCTGGGCGTGACGCCTGCGGCGATCAGCCAGGCCATTGCCGCAGCGCCGTGCCTCTGGATTGCCGAAGTGGACGGCCAGCCTGCCGCTTTTGCGATGGCCGACGCCGACGACGCTTGTGTCTTCGCCGCCTTCGTTCGCCCCGGCCTGGAAGGGCGTGGACTGGGCCGCATGCTCATGGCCAAGGCCGAGGCGTATCTGTTCGCCACCCATCGCACCATCTGGCTGGTCACCGATGGCAATAGCCGCGCCAGTGGATTCTATCGCAAGCTCGGCTGGCTTCCCGTAGCCGCGTTGGACGGCGGCGACGTCCGCTTCGAAAAGCACACGCCCTGAGTTACGCGGCTGCCGGCAAGGCGGCCAGATACAGCAAGCCCTTGATGCTCGGAAAAAAGCAGTACACCGCGCCGCGCGTGGTCACCAGCCGCGCAAAGCCGTCCAGGGTCCGGTTGGCGCTGCCTTTCGGACCTTTGCCGGGCAAGGTGAACGAACTGGTCGCCGGATCGTTCACACCTGCAAGAAAATCCTCGCCGCTGATGTTGTAGACGGTATTGCCGGCGGCCGCGCCCTCGGGGCCGGTGGCCGATTTCACGAAATCATCCCTCCGGTTCCATTCGCTGCTCAGGAATTCGAACTGGTTGCGGATGCTCGCATTGATAAAAAAGCCGATCAGCCCGCGTGCCTGCGTGTCGGGCACGGCGGGATCATACTGCGGGCCGTACGGCATCGAGCGCCGTAGAAGGCGGTGATGCGTGCTGTCGGTGCCGATCACGGCGGCATCGCGCGGATTGTTGCGCCGGATATGCGCGCCGATCGGGCATGTCAGGCCCAGCGTATCGTCCGTGGCGGCATCGGTGCTGACGAAGTCGAAATTATTCATCTCCCCGTCCGGCAGGGGCGCGCCTTGCGCCGTTGGCGCCAATGCCAGCGGATTGCCATTGCGCCAGCGCCCCATGAGCTTCGCCGCCAGCATCCCCGTATCGATACCGGTCTCTGCCGCATAGCGCGCCAGCATCGCCTCGAACCCGGCCACATCCTGTTCCAGGATACGAAACACCCCATAGCTGCTGTTGCTCGACAATTGTTCCGGCAAGACGCGGTAGGTGCCGCCCGCCGCATTCAGGTGGCCGAGCAAGAATTCACCTGCGGGCACGGGCGGCTGGGCATCGGGCGCATCCCGCTTGCGCGGCGGCATGCCGATGATGGTCGGTTGCGCGATGCCATGGCGATAGCCGAAATGCACGGTGTTGTCCGGAAATTCGCCGCCATCCTGCACAGTCAGCTCGCTTACGCCGCCCACAAAAGCGGCGCGCAGCTGCGCCGACACGGTCGCCATCACCTCGGCCGAACTGACGACCCACAAGCTCAACACGATATGCACCTGGGCGGCATTGTCCAGGCCGCCAATCCAGCGCTCCGGCGCACTCGCGCCCGCGTCGCCCACCGTGGCGGCCGTCACAGGATCGGTCGCGCCGCGCTGGAATGCCGGATCGAAGCTGGCCAGTTGCGCGCCGGTAACGCCGAGCGCAGCCAGGCCAGCGGCACTGAAACCGATATTGACGAACGACGCAGGCTTCGGTTCGATCAGCCTGGCGCTCGTGATCATGGGAACACCAGCGCGGCCCCGCACCAGCGCCTCGATCAGCTTGCCGGTCGCCGCCGCATCCGTGATCGTGAGCACGAAATGCCGCGCCAGCCTGACGCGGTAGCCGCGCACGATGATGCCCTGTACGTCGTCCAGGTCGATCGCAGAATCGCTCATTGGCTTCTCCCGTCGCACACGCGGTTGAAAAGCGCACCGGGATGAACCCCTCCTGGTGCGCGCGGCAGATCAGATCGCGGCCAGGATTTCCTGCACGCTGTGCTCATAGGCGGCATAAAAGTAGGTGTTCGGAACATGTTCCGAGACATTGTTGCGCCCGATAAACGCTTCGAACTCGGCCACATGATCGACCACCGGCGTCAACGCTGCCCCGCCGACGGTCAGCGACAGCAGCGCGTCGAACTCGTCGCTCAGCTGGGCGACAAAGTCATGGATATAGGTCTTGAAGTCACCATCGAACGACGTGATGATTCCAATTACCAGGTTGTTTGACGGCAGAATCGACAGCAGGTCTGGCCGCAGATTGGCTTTTGACCGGTCCAGCAGGATCAGACGGGCAAAGTGGACAGTGCCGATCGATTCCAGCGCCACATTGATTTTCGGCAGCAGGACGGCAAGCCTGGCAACGACCGTGGCGGCACTTGTGCCGGGAAGGACCGGCGACAGCAGAGTTAGGGGACGGGTCATGATATGCCTCTTTCTTGAAGCACAGCTGCGCAGCCGGCAGGTTGGCGGCCGCGTTCTGTGTCAAGAAATGATAAGCACATCCCCGCGCCGGCAAACCCGTCCGGACGGGACGCCCGCTTGATTCAGCGTAAAGCCAAGCCACCTTGCGCCAGGGCACGCACCGTCAGAAGCGCGCCTCCAGCATCGCCCGCACCCAGGTCTTGCCCGGCTGCGTGGAACGCGTGCCGTAGCTGCCCGCCGCGCCCGCGTAGCTGCGGTTGCTGATCCAGTCATGCCGCAGCGCATTGGTAACGCTCACGCGCAGCTGGAGCTTGCTGTCCAGTTTCCACAATCCATACATTTCCAGATCGCGCCGGGCCGACGCGTACGTAAATTCATCCTGCGACAGCCGCACGTGGCCGCCGCTGCTGTACACGAACGAGGCGCCCGTGGTCAGCGCGCCCACCTTGTAATCGACGCCGGCGGTGGCCGACAAGGGCACTTGCTCGGCCAGTCGGTTGTCCGGCCCCGGCACCAGGTCCACGCTCGACCAGTTGCGGCTGACCGACAGGCGCAGGTCCAGCGCGGGAGCGGAAGGTGCCAGCGATTGCAGCGGAAAGCGCGTTTCCACGTCCAGCGTGCGCACATCGCACTGCCCGCCGTTTTCCGGCCGCAGCAGCCAGCGCCCGCCGGCCAGGTTGAGCGCCTGCACGGTGCAGTCGTCGATGCGGCGCGCCGCCGCGGCCACCGAAAACAGCGCGCCCTTGGCCCAGTGGTGCTCGTAGGCTGCGTCGATGCCGAGCGCCAGCTCCGGACGCAGGTTCGGATTGCCCGTGCTGTCGGGGTTCGACGCGCTGTTATTGATGGTCAGGATCGGGCGCGCGATCAGGCGGGCCGCATCTGGCGCCTTGTAGGTGCGGGTGAGCGCCATGCGCACCTGGTCGCCGCCGGCGCCGGGCAGCTTGTACAGCGTGTGCAAAATGGGGCTCAACACGCTGCTGTCGTTGCGCGCCTCGGTCAATCCACTGCCGCCGCTGCGCGTGCCGATGCCTTCCCAGCGCGCGCCCAGGTACACCGACCATTGCGGCGTCACGCTCCATTCATCCTGCGTGTACAGCGCCAGCGAACGCAGGGTGGCCCGATACCGTTCCGGCGCGGCGGCGCTGCCGAAGTCGGACTGTTGCCGGTCGCTCGTATTGCGCGCCACGCTGCCTTCCCAGCCCGCGCCGATGGTGTGCGCGCCGCCGGAGCGGCCGCTGTACTTGCCGCTGCCACGCAGGGCGCGGTCGCGCGCCAGGCCGTCTGCAACGCGGTCCAGCGTCAGCCAGCCGGACGCCGCCTGCGATTGCTGCGCCAGTTCGGTCGCATAGTTGCCCGCGTCGATGCCCAGCTTCGATTCCAGTTTCGCGCTCTCGCCCAGCTTGCGGGTCCACACCACATCGCTGCGCAGCGTGCGCCGGGTGGACGCGGTGACGCTGCCGCTCGCCGGATCGACACGCGGCGCGCCAACAACATAGGTGGTGAGGTGGCGCGTATCGACATGCAGGCGGTTCGCGTACACGAACGACTGCCAGCTCACGGTATCGCCGTTCCCCAGCGCCCAGTTCAGGCGCGGGGCCAGGTTGAACGTATTGAAATTGCCCACATCGTCGCCGCGCAGCACGTGCTCGTACAGCGGGCGGCCTTGGGCATCGCCACCCGTTTCGACTGTCGTTACCGGCCGCCGGAAGGTGTTGCGCGACGCGCTGGCCGCGAGCGAGTACGAAAACGCACCGGCGCGGTCCGAGAGGTTCAGGCTCGCCTTGCCCTCGGCCATGCCGCTCGACGCACCGGCGCCTGCCTTCCAGTCGCGCTGCGCCTTCGAGACGGCGCGCTTGAGGATCACGTTGATGGTGCCGGCAATGGCGCGCGTGCTGTTGTCGGCGGTGGCCGCGCGCACCACCTCGATGCGCTCCACCGATTCCGGCGAGACCGAATCGAGCGAAAACCCGGACGGCGCGCGTTCGCCATTGAGCAGGATCTGCGTGTAGCCGGCGCCCAGGCCGCGCATCTGCGCATTGCCGCCGCTGACGGTCACGCCGGGAACGCGCTTGAGCGTATCGAGCACGCTGGCGTCGCCATAGCGCACCATGTCGTCGCGGCTGACCACGATCTTGCCCGCCGTGTCGTCGCGCCGCGCGTCGTAGCTTTCGCGGCTGGCGTTCACTTCCACCACCGCAGGCTGGCCATGCGCCACGCCGGCCGTCAATGCAGGCACGAGCAAAGCCAGCGCCCTCAAACCGCACCGTCGATAACCACCGTCGCTCCGCTCATATAACTGTTCTTGTCCGAGACGAAAAACGCCGCCGCTTGCGCCACTTCGTCCACGGTCCCCAGTCGGCCGAGGGCGCAATGGCGCACGTATTCCGTCATCTTCGCCGCCGGCACATTGCCGCTCACGCCTTCATCGAGCACGCCCGGCGCCAGGCAGTTGACGGTAATGCCATAGCGGCCCACTTCCTTCGCCAGCGCCTCGGTCATGCCCTTGAGCGCCGCCTTGGCCGCGCTGTAGTGCACCGGCGCCTGCATCATCTTCACGCCCGCCAGCGAGCTGATATTCAGAATCCGCCCGCGCTTCTGGTGGATCATCCCGCGCAGCACCGCCTGGGTGGTCAAAAAGGCGCCCTTGACGTTGGTGTTCATCATGCGGTCCCAGTCTTCTTCCTCCATCAGCGCGAGCGGCACCACCTGGCCGATGCCGGCGTTATTGATCAAAATGTCGATCGCCCCAGCATCCTGCTCGATGGCGCGCACCATGCCCTGCAAGCCCGCCTTGTCCAGCACCGACACCTGGAACGCCCACGCCTTCACGCCCAGTTCCTTGAGCGCCGCCAGGACCGCCTCGGCCTCCGACACCGAACGCGTGTAGTTGAACGCCACGTTGGCGCCTTCGCGCGCCAGCGCCATGCACAGGGCGCGCCCGAGGCCGCGCGAGCCGCCGGTGACCAATGCGGTCCGTCCGTCGAGCATCCCCATTATTTGAGCACCACTGGTTTGCCGCCGCCAAGGCCGATCGAATGCGGCGCGCGCGCCGGCGTCTCGTCGACCCCGATCCCGGTCAGCGCCTGGCGCGTGTCGGTGCGGTGGAATTGCACGATCTGCACCGGTGCATCCGTGGTCCATGGCTTCTTGCCCCATGCCGCCAGTTCGGTTTCCGGCCCTTTGGCCGCGCCCCGGTGGAACATATTGAAGCCGCAGGCCGGCATGATGCGCCCGTCCACCTGCGGATAATGGTGGCAGCACTTGCGCAGCCGTTCCAGGTCGAAGTCGTGGCGGTCCATGTAGTGGTGCAAAAAGATTGACTTGGCCTGCTGCTCGCCGAGGTGGATCGCTTCCTTGGCGCTGACCGGCCGGTTCGGGAACATCACGTCGATGGTGCGGCGCAGGGCGGCCAGGATGTCGGCCGAGCGCTCGATTTCATCCTGGCGCGCGAATACATCGTGCACCACGTCGCTCATCGCATCGTGAATCTCGGGCGAGGCGCCCAGGGTGGCCGACGAACGCAGCAAGGTGCCGTGGGTGCGGAAATCGACAAAGCGCCCGAACGGAATGTGGCTGCCGTCGTTCATGCGCAGCAGGTAGCTGAGCGAGACGCACTGCGGGTGGGAGCAGGGCAGGGGCGCGAAATCGCTCACTTTGAGCTTGCCGTTGGTTTGCTCCTCGATGGCCTTGATCACGCCCGGAATCGTCAGCCGGTCCATCGGGTCGTGCGCGAACTGCCCGCCACCGGCGCCGGTAAAGGCGACCGGCTGGAAGTTCAGCGACAGGAAGTGGTCTTCGGACAGAAACATCTCCACCACCTGGCCGATCTGGTGCTCGTTGACGCCGCGCGCGGCCACGAAAATGAGCTGCGTCGGGATGTTGAGGTCCTTGAGCATCTTGAGGGCGGCGCTTTTCTCGTCGCACAGGTCGCGCCCGCGAATTTTTTCGTGTGTGTCGGCCGTAAAACCGTCGAACTGCAGGGCGATGTAGGCGCCGCTGGCCTTGATTTTCTCGGCAAAGGCGCGGTCGCGGCCAAGCCGCAAGCCGTTGGTGATGATGACGATGCGGCCGATTTCCTCGCGCGTGGCGATGGCGATCAGTTCCATCAGGCGCGGGTGGCTGGTCGGCTCGCCGCCGGACAGCGCAATCGACTCCACCTGGCCCTCGTTGCGCACCAGCGTGTCGATCATGCGCGTGAACGCCTCGTTCGAGAGGTGGTAGGCGTTGGTATTGTTGACGATGCAGACTGGGCATTCGAGGTTGCAGTAGTCGGTGATCTCGATGATCGGCAGGCAGGTATGCTGTTCGTGGTCGCCGCAGGTGCCGCAGTCGGTCGGGCAGCCTTTGTCCACCTCGGTGGCGAACACCAGCGGCTCGGTGCCGGCGCGCGCGTACGAGTAGGCGTCCACGTAGTAGGCCGCGTCTTCCGACACCAGCGCCTCGGAGGGGCCGCATTTTTCGCAGTTCTTCACGAAATAGACTTTTCCGTCACGGATTACCACGTCGGCCGGCAGCAGCGCCAGACACCCCGGACAGGTCGATGTCGTGTGCTTGAAATAGTGGTCGCCTTCTTTTGCCGGGTCCACCTGGCCGCGCGCCAGGAATCCCGCCATCCAGCCCTTGGCGTCATCGGACACCACCTGTTCGGAAGGTCCGCACTGGTTGCAGTGGATCAGGCGCACCACGCCATCGTCGCGCAGCACCACGCGCGCTTCGATCGGCGCGGTGCAGCCGCCGCAAATGGCCATTTCGTGCATGAAGAAAGTGTGCTCGCGATCCTTGCGCACGGTGCTCGTGTCGCAGCTGGTACATTCCATGTGAACCTTTCAACGATGATCTACTGGTGTTGGGTGTTAGCTTTAGGATATGCTAACCTGAATTGCATGTGTTGAGTGGCCGTTGAGAGCTACGGGCGGCAATCGATATGCACAAAGGGCAGCGCGGATGCGATACATACTTCTCGATAAAATTACGGCGCTCCAGCCGCCGCAACTGGCGTCGGGAGTCAAGTGCGTGTCGCTGTCGGACGATATTTTTGCCGACCATTTTCCGGGTCATCCCATCATGCCCGGCGCGATGATCATCGAATCGATGGCGCAGCTCGGCGGCGTGCTGGTCGAAGCGAGCATGCGCGAACAGGGCCGGCACGACCTGCACGCGTTGCTGGTCACGGTGGACCGCGCCAAATTCCGCCACCAGGTGCGCGCCGGCGACAAGATGGAACTCGAATGCCACGGCATCGTGGTGCACGAAGATGGCGGCCAGGTACGCGCCATGGCGCGCGTGGACGGCAAACTGGTCGCCGAGGCCGAACTGGCTTTCGCCTTTGCCCGCGTGACCAATCCCAAGTTGCTGGCGCGGCGCCGCGAGGTGCTCAATATCTGGCTCACCGGCTCGGCCGAGGAGCCATGACGCAGCCAAGGGTGTTCGTACGTGGCGTCGGCGCCATCACGGCCTTGGGCGCCAACTGGCCCGCCTCGCTGGCGGCGCTGGCCGCCGGGCGCAGCGCCATCGGCTCTGTACGCGGCTTCGACGTGACCGGTTTTCCATCCACGGCGGGCGCTGAAATCGACGGCTTTACCCACACCGGCGACCGTCGCCTTGCTCTGTCACGGGTCGCTGCGCGCGAGGCGTGGCAGGGCGCCGGCATCGATGTCGCGCCTGAACGCCTCGGTATCTTCCTCGGCGCGGAATCGGGCCGCGCGCCATTTTCCACCTTGCATGGGCTCACCCGCGGCGCCGGCGGCGGGGCGCGCTTCGACCATGCGCGGTTCGGCGTCGAGGCGGCGGCGCTGGTGGCCGAATTCGACGCGTCCATCATCTCGCCGGCCGCCGTCACCTCGGCGCTCGCGCTCGAATACGGCGCGCATGGCCCGGCGGTGACGATTTCGCTGGCCTGCGCCTCGGGCGCGAGCGCGATTGCGGAAGCGGCGCGGGCGATCCGGCTCGGCGTGTGCGATGTCGCCCTGTGCGGTGGCGTGGGCGCCGATGTCGATCCGATGATGCTGGCCGGTTTCGGCCGCGTCGGCGCATTGAGCGCGCGCGGCGTGTCGTGTCCGTTCGATGTGCGGCGCGACGGTTTTGTGGTGGGCGAGGGCGCCGCCATGGTGGTGCTGTCGCTTGAGCGCGGGAGTGCGACGGTAGAACTGGCCGGCGAAGGCCGCAGCCTGGATGCGCACCACCTCACAGCACCGGACCCGCAGGGGGATGGCGCCATCCGTGCCATGCGCACCGCGCTTGCCGCCGCTGGACTCGATGCGGTCGATTACATCCAGGCGCACGGCACCTCGACGCCGCTCAACGACGCCGTTGAATCAATGGCGCTGCGGCGCGTGCTCGGTGCAAGCCTGGACGCTGCCCATGTCAGCTCGGTCAAAGGGGCGCTTGGTCACTGGATCGCCGGGGCGGGCGCGCTGGGTTTTCTGTGCGCGCACGCGGCGCTGGTGCAGGGCATTGTGCTGCCGACCGCGAACCTTGTTCAACCCGATCCGGCCTGCGCGCTCCCGCATGTGATCGGCGAAGCAGTCCGCGCAAACGTCAATGCGGCCCTGGTCAACGCGTTCGCCTTCGGCGGCGCCAATTGCAGCCTGGTGGCGGGGCGCTGCGCGTGAGGCAGGTATATATATCCGGTGCGGCGGCCGTCGGGGCATTCGGTTTCGACTGGCGCACACTGGCCTGCTTCGAGGGGTTTGCCCCCAGCCGCCAGCTTCTTGCGACCCATGGCAGCGTGCCGGCGGCCGAAGTGCCGTTGATCCCTGCTGCTATCGATGTCGATGCGCGTGCCCGCAAGCTGATGGCGCATCCGGCGCGGTTGGCCGCAGTGGCCCTGCGCCTGGCGCTGGAAGACGCGCGCTGGACGGCGCAGCAGCGCGAGCAGGCGGCCCTGTACCTCGGCGTGGGCGCTTCCGGCTGCGCCATGGATGAACTGACGCGCATGCTGGCCGCCAGCATCGTCGATCATGCATTTTCGCTGGAGAGCTTCGGCGGCGCCGGTCTGGCGGCCTGCAATCCCTTGTTCGCCTTCCAGCTGATGAACAACTTCACGCTCTGCCACGGCGCGATCCTCAATGGCACCGGTGGCCCCAACGGCGCGTTTTACTCGCGCGGCACGGGCACGGTGGCGGCGTTAAGCGAGGCGCACTGGCTGGTCGCCTCGGGCGAATGCGCGTCGGCGCTGGCCGGCGGCGCCGACTCGGCCCTCCATCCGGTCACATGGACGCAACTCGACGCTGCCGGCTACCCCGCGCGCGGCTTCGTTCCGGCGGAAGGCGCTGGCCTGCTCGCCTTGTCCGCATCGGCCGATGGCGCGCTGGCGACGCTGGACGCGGTCAGCTTCCACAGCGCGCGCGCCTGGCAGCGCAATCCGGACCTGACCATCAATGAAACGCGCGATGACACCCTGGTCGTGCTTGCGCCGTGGGGCGCCGGGGTGCGCAATCGCCTTGGCAACCCGGATGCGCTCGACGCCAGCCTGCGCCTCGGCGATGCGCTGGCGGCCGCGCCCGCGCTGGCCTGGTGCATGGCGCTTGACCTGATACGCCAGGGCCGCTGCCGGCGCGTGATCGTCTTGAGCGCCGGTATCGACGGCGGCCTCGGTGTCGTCCATGTCGGGAGCCTGCTATGAAGCGCGCCGTGATCACAGGTGTTGGCGCGGTCAGCGCATTCGGCGTCGGTGTGCCTGCCTTGTTCGATGGCCTGGCCGGCGGACGCTCTCGCATCGCCCCGGTCCGTTCCTTCGATGCGTCGGCCTTCGATACCCGCGTGGCCTGCGAAGTGGCCGGCGCCGGCATCGGGCGTGACTGGCTGCGCGCCCATCTCGGCAGCCCTGGGCACGCCGAAGCGGTGCTGGACGAGTATGAGCGCGCCGGCGCATGGCGCGACCGCAAATGCATGTTCGCCCTGCTGGCCGCCGTCGAAGCGTGGCGCATGGCGGGTTGCGGGCAGGGCGACGACGAGGCGGCGCTGGTAATGGCGCTTGGACTCGAACAGGCGTTCCTCGACGACTTCGGCCCCATGTTCAGCGGCCAGGCGATCGACTGGGCGGCCGGCGGGCACGAGGGCATTCGCTTGCGCTCCGACGTCGACCTGGGTGCGCGCCTGGTCGGCGACGTGTTCGGCCTGCACGGCCAAATGATCGTCAACGCCTCGGCCTGCGCCGCCGGTGGCCTGGCGATTGCCCATGCGGCATCGCTGATCGAGCGCGGCGCCGCGTCCATCGTGTTGTGCGGCGGCGCCGATTCCATGGTCAATCCGTTCGGCCTTGGCGGCATGTCGCGCCTCGGCGCACCGTCGCCGCGCAACGAGCCCGACGCCTGCCGCCCGTTCGACCTGCGGCGCGACGGGCTGGTGATCGGCGAGGGCGCCGCCATGTTCGTGATCGAATCCGAGCAGCGGGCCGCCCGCCGTGGCGCCCGCGTGCTGGCACGCGTGCTCGGATATGGCAGCACCCAGGACGCCTACCGCGTCACGGCGCCGCGTCCGGATGGCGCGGCCGCGAAGCGGGCAATGGAGCTGGCATTGCTGCGCGCGCGGCTGGCGCCCGCCGGCGTCGGCTACCTCAACGCGCACGGCACCGGCACGCCGCTCAACGACGTGGCCGAAGCGCGCGCGATTGCCGCCGTCTTCGGCGCCGGCGCGGTGCCAGTGAGCTCTGTCAAGGGCGCCATCGGACATCTGATGGCGGCATCGGGAGCGATCGAAGCGGCCGCGTGCCTGCTCGCATTCGAGCGTAATCTGCTGCCGGGAACGGCCAACCACCGCGACCCGGACCCGCAATGCGAGGTGGATGTCATCAAGGCGCCGCGTGCGGCCAAGGTCGACGCGGTGCTGAGTAATTCATTCGGCTTCGGCGGCCAGAACGTGTCCCTGATTCTCGGCAGGTCCGCATGAAGGCGGCACTGACAGGCCGCGCATGGCGCACGCCGCTCGGTTCGGGCATCGACGAAGTCATCGAGCGCCTGCTTGCCGGCGAATGCGCGGCGCAGCCCAACGCGCGCTTCGATGCGCGCAGCTACGCCTGTACGCTGGCCGCCACCATCGCCACGCCGCCGGCGCCGTCGCGCCATGCGCGCTTTCTGCGCCGTATGGGCCTGTACGCGGTGGAAGTGGCGGCCGAGGCGATGGTTGATGCCGGCGTGACCGGCGGCGACAGGGTAGGGCTGTTCTTCGGCTACGGCGGCCTGCGCGCGCACTGGGACGACCTGATGCCCGCATTCGAGCATCAACAGGCCGATGGTGAAGGAGCGTGGGAACGCGGCCTCTCGCTGCTGCACCCGTTCTGGATCTTGCAGCACCTGTCGAACAATGCGCACGCCATCGCCGCGCAGGAACTGGGCGCGCGCGGCGAAGGCGCGACTTACGGCGGCGCCAATGCGGGCGCGCAGGCGCTGGCCGGTGCGATCCGCGCGCTGGCAGCTGGCGCCGTCGACGTGGCGCTGGTGGTGGGCTACGACAGCCTGGTCGAGCCGGAAACGCTGGTCGAACTGGCCGCGCGCGGTTCCTGCGTATCGACTGGGCTGGCGGCGCCGTACGATATCGACGCGCAGGGCTTCGTGCCCGGCGAAGCCGCCGCCGCCCTCGTTTTGCAGCGAAGCGGCCCTGCGCGTGCCTTTATCGAAGCACTTGACGGCGCCGATGGCGACAAGGGCGAGCCGCAAGCGGCGCTGCTGGCGCGC
The DNA here is from genome assembly GCF_011682045.1 of Massilia aquatica. Lineage (GTDB taxonomy): Bacteria > Pseudomonadota > Gammaproteobacteria > Burkholderiales > Burkholderiaceae_D > Telluria_A > Telluria_A aquatica. Next base: position 108,263 of record NZ_VVIW01000002.1, read on the forward strand.
CTTGTGCGCATGCTCGCGCGCCACGGCGACGCGGTCGATGGCTGCGGCCTGGCGCTGCCCGGCTTCGACGCGGCCGAGCGCGAGGTGGTGGCCCGGATCACCGGCGCCGGCGCGCCCCTGTGTTGTATCATGAGCGCCATGGGACAAATCGGCGCCGCCACCTCAGTTGTTCAAGCCATCGCGCTGGCAGAGCTGCTGCAACGCCAGCAATTGCCACCCGTGGCGCTCTTGCGCGCCGCCGCGCCCGGCCCCTTGCGCCCGATTCTGCGGGCCGAAGCATCCAATCACCGTTCGGCCATTGGCCTGGCCGCCAGCGCGCCCGGCCTCGCCGGCATTGTCCGCGTGGAGCTGCCATGAAAACCGCACTCGTTACCGGTGGCTCGCGCGGCATCGGCGCCGCCATTGTGCTCGCACTGGCGGGCAAGGGCTTTACCGTCATTCTCAACTACCGCAGCGACGAAGCGGCCGCCGCCAGGGTGGCCGAACAGGTGGCGGCTATCGGCGGCGAATGTCATCTCGCACGCGCCGACGTGTCCGACGTGGCGCAGGTCGACGCGCTGTTCGCCGATATCGACAGCCGCTTCGGCCAGCTCGATGCCCTCGTCTGCAACGCCGGCGTGCTGCGCGACACGCTGCTCGGCGCCAGCGAGCCGGCTGATTTCGACGATGTCTTCTCGGTGAACATCTCGGGCGTGGTCAATTGCTGCCGCCAGGCCTCGCGCCGCATGGTGTCGCGCCGGTGCGGGGTGATCGTCAACATGTCGTCGGTGGCGGCCACGCGTCCGGGTCGGGGCCAGAGCAATTACGCCGCGTCCAAAGGCGCCGTCGAAGCGTTCACCAAAGCGCTTGCGGTCGAACTGGCCCCGCGCGGCATTCGCGTCAACGCGGTGGCGCCGGGCGTGATCGAGACCGACATGACGCGCGATATCCGGGCGCTGGCTCAAGAAGAACTGAACAAGCGCATCCTGCTCAAGCGCGTCGGCAGCGCGCAGGAAGTCGCCGCCGTCGTCGCCTTCCTGTGCAGCGACGAGGCCAGCTACGTCACCGCGCAGGTATGGAATGTGGATGGAGGATTCAAGGCAGAATGAACGAACAGACCACCCTGGACTGGTTCCTCTCGCGCCGCAGCACGCGCCAATTTACCGACCGCCCGGTCGCGCGAGAGACGATCGAGCGACTGCTGCTGGCCGCCACCAGCGCGCCCTCGGCCAGCAACCGCCAGCCCTGGCAGTTCGCCGTGGTGCGCTCGCGCAGCCTGCGCGCGGCCATCGTTGACGCGGTGCGCGAGCGCGCCGACGAGATGAAGGCCATTATCGCGCGCGGTCACCACGCCGACGATTACGGCAGCTACGGCGATTTTTTCCACGAGCCTTTGATGACTGCCGCCGTCATCATCATCCCGCAGTACCGCGAATTTCCCGACCTGATCGCCAACCTGCTCGCCTCGGGTGGCGCCGATCCGGCGGCGTACCACACCGCCGGCGCCATGCAGGCCGAACTCTGTTCCACCAGCGCCGCCGTCATGAACCTGCTGCTGCAGGCGCACGCCAGTGGCATTGGCGGATGCTGGATGGCGGGCCCGATGATCGCGCGCGACCGCATCTGCGCGCTGCTCGGGATTGCCGCGCCGTGGCAAATGGTGGGCGCAATCGCGCTGGGCTACCCGGCGGGTCCCGCACCCGAACAAAAACCGCGCAAACCGCTGGGCCGCGTGGCCCGCTGGTTTGAAGATGAACATACCGACGAGGATACGCAATAAATGATTACCACCACGCCCCAGGAAATCGAAGACACCGTGCGCGCCATCGTGGCCGAATCGCTGGCCATTCCCGCCGGCGACGTGCCGCCCACGGTCAGCCTGATCGGGGAACTGGGCGCCGAGTCGCTCGACTTTCTCGATATCGTGTTCAAGCTCGAACGCACCTACGGCATCCAGGTAACGCGCGGCGAGCTGGAACGCGCCGCGCGCGGCGACATGTCCGACGACGAATTCGCCCCCGGCGGCGTGATGTCGGACGCCGGCCTGGCGCGCCTGCGCGAGCTGATGCCCGAAGTGGCCGACCAGATCAAGCCGGGCCTGCATCCGGGCCAGATTCTCAGCCTGTTCACGGTGCAGACCTTCGTGCACCTGGTCGTCGGCAAACTCGCGCAGCGCACCAGCAACGTCGCCTGACGCCATGACACGCTGGATCGGCGGCCCGCTGTTCGACGCCTGCTTCTTTTTCGGAAGCGGCGTCGTCGCGCTGGCGGCCGGCCTGCTGATGCTGGCCGCGCCAGGCACCGTACTACCCCTGTGGTTCGCCTGGATCTGGCTGGTGGAAGGCCCGCACCTGTGCGCCACCTGGCAGCGCACCTACCTCGACGCCGGTTTCAGGCGCGAGCGCGGCCGCCTGCTGTGGACCAGCCTTGCCTGGCTGCTGCCCGGTCCTATCCTTTTGGGTGCGACGTGGATCAGCGGCCGTCCGGAACCGTTCCTGCTGTTCCTCGGCTTTGTGGCGCTGTGGTCCTTTCATCATGCGGTGCGCCAGCATCACGGCATTTTGTCGGTCTACCAGCGCCTGGGCGAGGCCGATGCCGGCGCGCGCAAGGCCGATACGCGCCTCCTGCACAGCATCTTGTGGGTCGCCTTTGGGCTGCTCGCGCTGGCGCATCCCGCCAACCTGGACCTGGCGGGACGCGCAGCATGGGGCGCGCATGCCATCGCTGCGGTGGGCGCGCTGCTGGCAGCGGCGATGCTGCTGTGGGCCGCACTGCTGGTGCGGCGCTGGCGCCGGGGCGGCCCGGTCAGGCCCGGCGTGTTCGGCCTGGTGGTTGCGGTGGGCACGACCCTGTTCTCGCTGTTCGCGGTCGGCATGCGCGAACCGCTGCTGGTCAATCCGCTCACCACCGAGCAGGTGTTCATGGCGGCGACCATTGTCGGCGGCACCCTGCACGGCTTGCAGTACATCGGCATCGTCATCGCCACCGAACGCCGCCGCGTCAAACCGGCGCGGGCGGCCGGGCCGCTGCTGGCGTATGCCCTCATGCTGGCGGCGTCGCTGCTGTATGTGGCCCTGAACGTAGCGCGTGGCGGGGCGCCAGTCGGCGCTGCGCCCGGATCTGCGTCCGCCCAGGTGTTCCTGGCGCTGTACTGGGGCCTGTTCTGCCACCACTTCTGGCTCGACCAGAAAATCTGGCGGCCATCGTCGGATGCGCGCCTGCGCGCCGAACTCGGACTGGGAGCCGCATGAAGCAAAGCGAACACCCGGTCTCGCAAACCTACGCGAAGTACATCAATCCCTCGTTCATCCAGTTGCTTGGGGTGCTCGGCTACGGACGCGTGTTCGTGCGCGCCAGCGATGTGTGGCTGTGGGACAGCGAAGGACGGCGCTACCTCGATTGCCTGGCCGGTTTCGGTTCGGTCAACCTGGGCCACAATCATCCGGCCCTGATCGCCCGCCTGCACCAGCTGCTTGACGAACAGGTGCTGCACTTTTGCCACACCGGGCCGGCCGCCGGGGCGGCGGCGCTGGCCGAGGCGCTGGCCAAGCGGCTGGCCGCCCCGCTGGAAATGAGCCTGTTCGCCAGCAGCGGGGCCGAAGCGGTGGAGGCGGGCCTCAAGCTGGCGCGCGCCGCCACCGGCCGCAGCGACTTTGTGTCGTGCGACGGCGGCTTTCACGGCACCACCTTGGGCACTTTGTCGGTGATGGGCGCCGAACGCCTGCGCCAGCCATTCGAGCCGCTGCTGGCCGGATGCCATCGCGTTCCCTTCGGCGACCTCGATGCGCTCGACCGCGCTCTCAAGGCCCACAAGCCGGCCGCCTTTCTGGTCGAGCCGCTGCAAGCCGAAGGTGGTGTCATCCTGCCGCCGCCCGGCTACCTGCGTGCGGCGCAGGAGCTGTGCCGTGCGCGCGGCACGCTGCTGGTGCTCGACGAAATCCAGACCGGCCTTGGCCGCACCGGAACGCTGTTCGCGCATGAGGCAGAGGGTTTCGTGCCCGATGTGCTGTGCCTCGCCAAGGCATTGTCCGGCGGACTGGCCGCCATGTCGGTGGCGGTGACCTCGCGCGCCCTGTTCGACAAGGCGTACGGCGGCGCCGGGCGCTTCGACCTGCACAGCTCCACCTACCAGGGCAACGCGTTCGCTTGCGCCGCCGCCCTCAGGACCCTGGAGCTGATCGACGAAGAAGACCTGGTTGCCCGTAGTGCGCGGCAAGGCGCGCGCCTGCTGGACGGCCTGCGCGCACGCCTGCGCGGCCACCCGCTGGTCAAGGAGGTACGCGGACGCGGGCTGCTGGTCGGGATCGAGTTCGGCCCGACCGGCAGTTCCTGGCTGGGCAAGCTGGCGCCGTCGCTGGTGGACAAGGTTTCGGAAGGCATGTTCGGCCAGTGGGTCGCGGTCCGACTTTTGGAGGCGGGCATCCTGGCGCAACCCGCGTCGTCGCGCTGGAACGTGCTGCGGCTTGAACCACCACTGACGATCAGCGATGAAGACATCGATACGGTGGTGGACGCGGTCGGCGCGATTCTTGACGACTATCGCTCAATCGCGCCCATCGTGGCGGATGTGACGCGCCGCGCAGGCGCGCAATGGAGGGGTGGATGGCAATACTGAAAGGCCCTGGCTTGCTGGCCCGCACCAGCCGCGACCTGCGCTTCATGGGCGGCATCTTGCGCAAGCATCCGTTCCAGGTGCTGGTGCAGGTGACCAACCGCTGCAATATGCGCTGTTCGTTCTGCGGCTTCTGGCCCAACGGCGTGGCGCCGCGCCTTGAATTGACCGTGGCCGACTACCAGCGCGTGGCGGCCGAACTGGCGCGGATTGGCACCTTCCTGGTATCGGTCGAAGGGGGCGAACCGCTGCTGCGGCCCGACATCATCGAGATCGTGCGCGCTTTCGGCAAGCGCCATGCGCCGGTCCTGTATACCAACGGCTGGTTTGTCGACGACGCCAAGGCGCAAGGGCTGTTCGCGGCCGGGGTGGCGCAGGTCGGCGTGTCGATCGACTTTGCCGATTGCGCGCGCCACGACCAGAAACGCCGGCTCGACGGTGCTTTCGACCAGGCCTGGCGCGCCGTGGACACCTTGCTGGCGCACGCGCCCCACGGCGGCGCCCAGGTGCATGTGATGACGATCCTGATGAAGGAAAACCAGGACGACATCGAAAAGCTGCTGCAAATGAGCGCGGCGCGCGGCGTCGGCCACTGCGTCACCTTGCTCTCGACCGACGGCTTCAGGCGCGGCAAGAGCGACCAGGACCAGCTGCCGGATGCCTCGCTCAGCGCCAGAATGCTCGACCTGTGGCAGCGCTACCCGCACTTGCGCACCTTCCGCGATTACCTTGAGCGCATGGATGCCTTTGTCGAACGCGGCCCCATGCCGGCCTGCCACGCCGGGGAACAGTCATTCAATATCGACCATCTCGGTAACGTCTCGCCCTGCATCGAGCGCATCGATTCAGTGGTCGGCAATGTGCGCGACGAAGCGCTGGCGCAGATCATTAAGCGCATGCAGGGGCTCGACTCCGTGGCGCGCTGCCAGGACTGCTGGACCCTGTGCCGCGGCTTTACCCAGGCGCTGGGGCAGGGCGCGACCCTGCGTTCGCTGTCGGACCTCTCCACGCGCATGCGCTCCCAATGAACCATGAAACGGACCACCCTGTGACTGACTTCGACACCTCCGCGCCGCCATTGCGGCTGGCGGGAAAACGCTGCCTGGTGACTGGCGGCTCGCGCAACCTGGGCCGCGCCATCTGCCTGGCCTTCGCCGCCGCCGGTGCGCGCGTGGCGTTCACCTATATAAAAGACGACGAGCAGGTCGAAGTCACCCGCGCCATGCTGCGCGAACTCGGCGCCGAGCCGCTGGTGTTCAAGGGATCGGTGACCGATGCGGCCCACGCCCGCAGCGCGGTCAACGCCATCGTCGCCGAATGGGAAGGGCTCGACATCCTCGTCAACAACGCCGGCGTGATGCAGGTGCTCCCGATCGCCTTGCTGGAAGAAGACGACTGGGACCTGGTGCTCGATACCTGCCTGAAAGGCGCTTACATTTTTTCGCGCGCCGCGCTGCGGCCCATGCTGCGGGCAAAAAAAGGGCATATCCTGAACATCGGCTCGATTGCCGGCGAGCGGATAGTGGAGTCGCCCGTGCATTACGCGGCAGCCAAAGCCGGCCTGCAGGGCTTCACGCGGGCGCTGGCCAAGGAAGTGGGGCGCTACGGGATCGCAGTCAACGACCTGTCGGCCGGCCTGCTGGAGGCGGGCATGGGCCAGCAGGCGCCCCAGTACCGGCTGGACGACTACACCACGCACTGCCCGCTGGGGCGTACCGCCACGCTGGAGGAAACCGCCGCTTTCGTCACCTGGCTGGTGTCGGACGAGAACAGCTTCATGAGCGGCGCGCGCCTGACCTTCGACGGAGGCCTGTAATGGACCCGCTCCTGCACGAGGGATACGATGGTTTTCGCGCTTTCGTCAATCCGCTGGTGGCAATGCGCGCGCGCCTGAGCAGCGAACCATATCTGCTCGAGCGCGTGGAGCACGGCCACCTGATCGACAACGACGGCAAAGCGTACATCGACCTGCTGGCCGGCTGGGGCACGCAGGCGTTCGGCCATCGTCCGCCGGCCATCGAGGCGGCGCTGATGAACTTCCTCAAAGGCCGCGCGCCGTCGTTCTACCCATCCGGCATCAGCCCGCACGCTGGGTTACTGGCCGGCCGCTTGTACGAACGGACTGGCTACGACGCGGCCTTTTTCGCCAGTGGAGGCACCGAAGCGGTGGAGGCGGCGCTCAAGCTGGTGCGCGGCGCCAGCGGCAGGCCGCGCATCGCCTGCGTCCAGGGCGCGTACCACGGCTGCACCTTCGGCAGCGTGGCGATGATGCAGGCCGGCCCGTACCGCGACATCTTCGGCCCGCATTTGCCGATGGTCGACGCGCTGCCGTTCGGCGAGATGGAGGCGCTCGACAATGCGCTGGCCGATCCGTCGCTGGCCGCCATCGTGCTCGAACCGATCCAGGTCGAAGCCGGCGTGCGCCTGCATGACGCGGCGTATCTGGCGCGCCTGTGCCACGGCACGGGTGAGCGCGGCGTTCTGCTGGTGGCCGACGAAATCCAGACCGGCCTCGGACGCACCGGGCGCTTTTTGTCGAGCGAGGCATGGCCTCGCCGGCCCGACGTGGTCACCCTGGGCAAAGCGCTGGGCGGCGGCTTGATGCCGCTGTCGGTGATGCTGACGCGCCGCCCGATTTTTGACGGCGTGTACGGCAAATTCGCGCTGGCCGAGGCGCATGCGTCCACCTTCAGCGGCAACGCGCTCGCCTGCGTGGCCGGCCTGGCGGCACTCGACCTGCTGGACGACGCCATGCTGGCCGATGTGGAACGCAAGGGCCGCCTGCTGCGCGATGCGCTGGACGACGTCGTCCTGCCGTCGCCACTGGTCAGGGCGATTCGCGGCGAAGGCCTGATGCTGGGCATCGAGCTGGAAGCGCCGGATCATCCGTGCTACCAGTTCGACTACCTGGGCGTGCCCGAACTGGCGGCGCAGCCGGCCATCGGGATGCTGCTGGTGCACCGGCTGTACAAGGCCGGCTACATCTCGCAGATTTGCGGGCACGCGTGGCAGGTGCTGCGCGTGCAGCCATCTTTTACGATCTCCGACGACGAACTGCTGGCGTGCGTGCACGCGCTGCGCGATGCACTCGACTTCTTGTGGGACCTTCAATGAAACGCGTTCTTGTACTGGGCGGCAGCGGCGCCCTCGGCTCGGCCCTGCTGCGCGAACTGAAACGCAGCGGCGCCGATGTGGCCTTTACCTACTGCCGCCGCGCGGAGCTTGCCGCCGCCCTCGGCGAGGAACTTGGCTTCCCGGCTTACGCCGCCGATTTCGAGCAGGCCGACGCGGTCGATTTGCTGTTCGATGCGCTCGCGCGCGACGAGCGCCTGCCGGACGTCGTGATTCACTGCGCCGGCGTGGCGCCGGTCGCCTTGCTCGGTGCGGTGACGGCGGCGTCGTGGGACGCCGTGCATGCGGTGCACGGACGCGCCGCGCTGCTGTGCGCGCAGCAGATGGCGCGGCGCGGCCTGCGCGGTGCGCTGGTGCTGGTCGCCGCCCTCGATGGTGTGCAGCCGGTACCCGCGCCCGCGCATTACGCAGCCAGTCAGGCCGCCATGTGGGGCCTGACCATGGCGCTGGCCAAGGAACTCGGCCCCAAGGGCATCCTGGTCAATCTGGCGGTGGTGGGCGTGCTCGATGGCGGCATTGCGCAAGCGCTCGACCCGAAGCTGCGCGAATCCTACCGGCGCTATGCCGCGCTGGGCCGCACCGGCACCTGCCTTGAGGCCGCGCGCGGCCTGCGCTGGCTCGCGCTGGAGAATACCTACCTGAACGGCGCCCAGTTCCCGCTCACGGGCGGCTTGGGATGAAGCGAGCCGGCGGTGTCTGTATGCTGCTGTTGCTGGCCGTCCTGGCGGTGCAGAAGACGCAGGACGGGCTGGCGCCCGAACTGCTGTGGATGTGCCACGTCACCAGCACCATGCTGGCACTGGGCCTGCTCGCCAATGCCGCGCCGCTGATCGTCACCGGTTTCCTGTGCCAGGGTGCGATCGCCTTGCCGGCCTACGTGCTGCATGTGGCGGCCGGCGGCCATACCTCGGTCGCCTCGTTCCTGCTGCATGCATCGGCCCCGGTGCTGGGGGCGCTGGCATGGCGCGGCAAGCGCATTCCCGCCGCGATTCCGTGGGTCGCGCTGGCGCTCTACCAGCTGCTTGTTGTGCTCAGCCAGGATTTCACGCCAGAGAGCATGAACGTCAACCTGGCGTTTCGCCCGTGGGACCCGCTGTCAGGCTTTCTTCCCTCTGGCTGGCCGGTACGGCTATTGAACCTGGCGCTGATGCTGGCGCAGTTGCAGGCGGCGCGCTGGCTCTGGAACCGCAGCGTGCCTGCCACCGCTAGCTGAACACCTTGGGCAGCTTCCACGCGCCCGCCAGGCGGAACTCGCGCGCCAGCACCACTGCGCCGGGAACGGCCACCAGATACCAGCACAAGACGCGCAAGGTCACCGCCACGGCCATGCCCTGCGGCGTGAGCGCGGGGTCGAGCATGTAGCTGGTCGCCACCTCGGCCACGCCGATCGCGCCCGGCACCGGCGCCAGGTAGGCAATCATCAGGCTGGTCGAGAAGATGGTCAGCGCTTGCAGCCAGGTCAGCGCAAAGCCGAAGTGGGTGGCGAGCAGCCAGCCGATCGCCACGTAGGTCAGCAAAAAAACCACCGACGCCAGATGGCACACCAGATGCTGCACGTCGGTCGACTTGCCGATGGCGGATATGGCATGCGCGCTCTGGCCGACGCCGAGCAGGGTCTTTTGCCACAAGCCGCCATTTTTCATTGCGCCGGCGCGCCGTTCGGTCCAGCGCATCACCGGTCCCGGAAAAAACGCCATCAGCGCGAGCAGCAGCGCAATGCCCAGCAACGGCGCGGTGAGCAGCGGCAAGCCGGCCTGCAACGGTGCCGGCAGGGGAACGGCGTGGCCGAAGGTGAGGGTGACGCACGAGACCAGGCAAATCCACAAGGTCATGTAGATGCTCTTGCTGACCGACGCCGCCAGCGCATGCGGCATCGGCACGCCCTGGCGCCCGAGCACGAACATCATGGCGGGGGTGTGCAGTTCGGCGCTGGGCGTGATGCTGGTGACGAAGTAGCTCACGCAGGTCAGGCGCAGGCCCTGCGCAAAGCGCAGCGGGTGGCCGAGCACCGCGAGCATGCTGCGCAGGCGGATCCAGTCCAGCATGTAGAACAGGCAGGTCAGGACGGCAAGGCCGAGCCACAGGGGCAGTGGAATGGTGCCGATCAGGGCCACCACGCCACCCAGGCTGGCGCCGCTGGCATGCGAGAAAAAGCGCGCGGTCAGGTAGACGGTCAGCGCGAACAAGACGGCGAACAGGATTTTTTTCAAGAGGGTCGGGTCGCTTCGATGAAGGTCAGGTAGACCGCCGCCAGGTGGCCGGCGGCGGTGGGGATGATCTGTTCGGCCTGGGCGGCGAATTCGGCGCGCGTGAGCGAGCGGCGCAGGCCCAGTCGCTTGAGCAGGCGCCCCCAGTGGTGGTTGGTGCGGTCGGGCGCGAAGCGCTGCGTGAAGGCGGCCAGGCCGGCGGCGGCATCGTGCGCGCTGGCATACTGGCGCGGCACGTCGAAGGGCAGTGCCGCCAGTTGCGCGCCATTGGCTTCGACGTACCATTCGTAGCCGTCGGTCAGGTGCGCCACGCGGCTGGCGTGGACCGGGCATGCCATGTCGATGACGAGGTGCGATGCCATCCCCAGTTGCACGAAGGCGCGCGCATGCTGGCCGGCGCGCCATGCCGTCACTGCGCTGTCGACATAGTCCTGCGTCCTGGCCGGTGCGCTGGCCGTCAGGAAGGGAATGAAGCCGCCGGCGAGATGGCGGCCGGCGAAGTGGCTGAGCGACCAGTGCTCCCAGATTTTGCCGCGGCGCGGCAGGTACGTTACGTCTTCGCGGATCGCGCCCAGCACCAGCGCATCGTGGAAGCGGTTGAACCACGCGTCGTCGAGTTTACCCACGGCCAGGCCGATCACCAGCTGCAAACCGTTGTATCTCACTGTTCGACCGGCGTCTGGTAGCGCGCCAGCAGGGCAAGCAGCTCACCGTAGTGGCGCCGGCCGCCATGGTCCTGGCAGAACTGCGCGATATGGGCGAGGAACAGGGGAATGGCTTCCTCGGGCAGGTCGAGCGCGCGCAGGATGTCGTGCCGGTCGTTCATGCGACCGTCAGCCTGCCGCTGCCCAGGGTGGCCACCGGTGCACCCGGCGCCACCGAAAAGCGGGTGTCGCGGTCGCGGTACAGGATGTTGTAGGCGCAGGAAGGCACATTGCGCCCGTCCGGCTCGCGAATGCCCACGCAGCACTGGCGTATACGGTCGGTATCGAAGGTTTCTTCATCCATGTGCGAGTGCACGTAGATCGCTTTGGAACTCTGCTCGCCGATGCGCATGCGCTGCTCGGTCGAGAGGCCCGGTGCGAACATGCGCGCCAGCAGGCCTTTAAGGGTGGCCAGGATCATGTCGCTGTCGGGGCTTTCCATCTCACCGGCCCACAGGCGCGTGATCACGTCCTGCAGGCGCAGTTCCACCTGCGGCGTCGGTTCCAGGTACAAGGTGCCGGTCAGCAGGGCGCGCAGGTCGGCGCGTTCCATGAAGCGGGTGAACGGGAGCCAGCGGCCGTCGTCCAGGCGCAGCATGTAGGTGATCAGGTAGCACATCGGATGGCTCGACGGCGACGGCACGAAGTCGCTGATGCGCAGCGCGCCCCCGGTCTGCTGTTCCAGGTCGGCCAGCACGTCGTAGGTGGTGTAGCGCCCGCGCCGGTCGAAGCGCGAGCCGCCCTGGCCGGTGAAGGTCATCGTGTGCAGTTCGACGCTGCGGATGAAGTCCTTTTCCAGCGCCAGTCTGACAAAGGCGCCCACTTCATGGTCGTTGCTGCCGCGCGCCAGCACCGGCAGCAGGGTGGTGTCGACCTTGTGCTTTTCGAGCAGGGCCAGCACCCGCATCTTCGCCTGGTAGAAATTCCCGCCCAACATGTCGATATTCGTTCCCGGCGTGAACGAGTCAAACGACAGCACGATGCGCGCGTCCAGCGCGGCCAACCGTTCGAGCAGCCATTCATCCTTGAGAAAACGCAGGCCGTGGGTGGAGATGGTGATGCGGTTGATGCCTTCGGCGTGGCACAGTTCCACCAGCCGCTCGAAGTCGGGGTGCTGGGTCGGTTCGCCGCCGGTCAGGTTGATCATGCGGTTGCTCGGGTCGGCCCGCCGCATGTGCCCGAGGATGGCGCGCAGCTGGTCCTGCGACATGTGGAACGCGCCTTCGTTGCGGTTGTGCGTGTAGCAGATCGGGCAATCGAGGTTGCAGGCCGAGGTAATCGGCACGATCGGCAGCAGGACCTGCTGTTCGTGGCTGGTGCATGGGCCGCAGTCGAACGGGCAGCCCTGGCTGGCCGGCGCGGCGCCGGAAGGCGGCGTGAGAATCGGCGCCTCATTCATCGTGGCGTCGTACCAGGCGGCGTTGGACGAGACGATGACTTCTTCGGAGCCGTGCTGCGGGCAGCGCTTGCGCATGACCACGCGGCCCTCGCTGCGCCAGATGGCGGCGTCCACGCTGCGTTTGCAGGTCGAACACAGGCTTGTCGTTGCACGTACCAGTTCGTCGCTCATTGAGATCCACTTGGCAAATGCCGGACCAATCCGGCGGTGTGCTGTGATTGTAATGGCAACGCTCTCAATCGCAAAGCGGCGATCGCGGAAGGTTTATTCCTTTGCTTACTCCTTGACCGCCTTCTTGCGCGCCAGTGCGCGGCTTTCTTGCTTGAGCTCTTGCGATACCGGACATACCGCCTGCATGAACGAGGCGAGTGTATTTGCCAGGTTGTCGCCCTGCAGGCGGTAGAACACGAACTGCCCGCGCTTGTCGCTGGCGATCAGGCCTGCCGATTCGAGAATGCGCAGGTGCTTCGACAGCGATGGCTTGGTCATCTCGAAGCGCGTCGCGATGTCGCCCGCCGACAGCTCCGTTTCGGACAGGTAGGCCAGGATTTTGCGGCGCGGCGCCGATGCCAGGGCGGCGAAGATTTGATCCATGATGTACGGTGCGCCTGCTGGACGGTAAAGCGCCATGATACACCATGCTTTCCTAATTAGATAATTAGCTAGTTAGCTAAATGTAGTGCATAATAGCCGCATCGACCCACTTTGCGATTGCGAGATCACCATGCAAACTCCCGAGCCAGCGGCCCCCGAGGCTATCGTCTATTACAACAGCGCCTGCCCGGTGTGCGACGCCGGCGTGCGTGGCCAGCGCGAACGCATGCAGGGCTGCGCCATCGAGTGGCGCGATGTGAATGCGGAACCGGAACTGGCGGCGCAACTGGGCATCGATCTCGAAGCGCTGCGCGAGCGCCTGCATGTGCGCGACGCCAGCGGACGCATGCTGGTCGGCGACCAGGCCTTTGCCGCACTGTGGGCACGCACGCCGGGACAGCGTTGGCTGGCGCGCCTGGTGCGTTCGCTGCACTGGCTGGCGGGACCGCTGTACAAGGTTGTGGCGCGCCTGCTGTACCGCTGGAACCGCTGGCGCGGCAACTGGTAATGCCCCTTTCTAAAATACTTCACGGACCACGACCATGCACACACCAACTTCCGAGCGTCACCCGAATGCCGACCCGGCCGAACTGGCCCGTTTTAACAGTCTCGCCGCGCGCTGGTGGGACGAGCAGTCCGAGTTCAAGCCGCTCCACCGCATCAACCCGCACCGGCTGGACTGGATCGCTTCGCTGTGCTCACTGGCGGGCAGGCAGGTGCTCGATGTGGGCTGCGGCGGCGGCATCCTGGCCGAATCGATGGCGCGCCGCGGCGCCAGCGTCACCGGCATCGACCTGGCCGACAAGCCCTTGCAGATCGCGCGCTGGCATGCGCAGGACCAGGAGGTCGATGTGAACTACGCCTACAGCAGCGCCGAAGCTTGGGCGGACGGACACGCGGCGCAGTACGACGTGGTCACTTGCATGGAGATGCTGGAGCACGTGCCGCAGCCGGCGGCGGTGGTCGACGCCTGCGCCGCCATGGTCAAGCCGGGCGGCTGGGTGTTCTTTTCGACGATCAACCGCAACGCGCTCAGTTATTTGATGGCGATCGTCGGGGTGGAGTATGTGCTGCGCATCCTGCCGGTCGGTACGCATCAATACAGCCGCCTGATCAAACCGGCGGAACTGGCCGGCATGGCGCGCGAGGCTGGCCTGGTGCTGGCCGATCAGCGCGGCCTCGGCTACAACCCGCTGACGCAGCGCTTTCGCCTGCACCGCTTCATGGGCGTGGGTTATCTGCTTGCCATGCAAAAGGCCGCATAAGTTTTCATTGCGCCAGAAGCGGGTGTACCTTCAGTGCCGTTAAAAAGTCCAGGTTCCTGTTGCGTGCTATCCGTTTGTTGCGGGCGTACGGCGCCAGGGCGGCGTCGACATCCTGGCAGCCGTTCTGGATCAGGCAAATGGCGATGATTGGCAGCGGATACGCGTAATGATCGGGATAAGCGACGACGTCGTCGATCAAGCCCTCGCTGGCCGCGATCAGGCGCTCCATCTTCGGAATATGCCATTTGCTCAGGCGCTCGATGATCTCGCCACAGGTCCGGTCGATATCCATGCCGTCGTGTACCCGCACCACGCCGCCGATATCCGGACTGAATTCCTTGCGATCTTCCGACAACGAATTAAAGCTCATGGTGGCGGGAATGAGCAGATTGCTCTCGTACGGCAGCACCAGGCCGGCCAGCACGTCGTGCACGACGCCGCCGGTGACCTCGCACGCCACATACACGCCGCCGGCGTTGCGCAGATAGTCGAACGTCAGACCGCCCAGATGCTGTTTCGTGGCCTTGTCCAGCACCTTGATACCGTTCTTGAGTGGCTTGAGCAGCACGATGTCGGAACGCGGTTCGCCGAGCCGCGCGGCCAGTGCAGCCTTGAATTGCAGTTTGGTGGTATTCAATGAAGTGTGATCCCTTGCAGTAAATAGAGTCCATCGTCATGCTGCCGCACGCGTGCCAGTAGTATGGCGTAAGCGGCCGGTATATACATCGGCGCTGTTTGCCCGCATACCCGATGGGCACGAGGCGCATGCGCGGGCGAGTGCAGATGGTATTCACCGGCGCATTTTATGGCTTGCTGATGTCGGCCGCAAGCTGGTGGCCGGACAATGTTGCGGCCATGCTGGGCATCAGTGGCCTTGTTCTGACGGCGGCGGGGGCGTGGCTGGTGCGCGTGCCGCAGCGGGCGCTGGCCGGGACCGGCCGCCCGTGACAAGCGCGCATCAAGGCGTGGCGCCGAACAGTGCGCGTAGCTCTTCCGATGCGTCGTAGCGGGATTCGGCTGCGATGTGTGCCGGAAGAGAGTCCCATTCCAGCAGCATGTTCACCGCCTTGCAGCGCGAAACCGCGCTCGGGCTGGTACGGTAAACCCACAGCGCCACCCCCGCCAGTGCAGGCGACCTGACGCTGGTGCAGATCCCCATCGTGTAGGAACAGAGGTCGTACGCGTCTTCGCCGTCGACTGTCTGTCGTTCCAGCGCGGACAGGATCAGCGATTCATCTCCTGGCTCGAAATTGAGTTCGAACAGACCCAGTTCCCATGCCTTTTTGCTCGAGAATGCGGGATCGCTGACGCGTTGGCGCGCCATGTCGCGCACGCGCGGGTCGCTCAGGTTGAACAGGATGCCTTCCGCAGCATCGCGCACTTCGGGCGCACTGTGGCTTGTCAGTTTCCAGATACGCTCGTCCACGTGCGTCACTGTCGCGAAGCTAAACACGCGCAACAGTTTTTTGCACGCTTCCGTCTCGTTTTCGACGCGCAGGCGTTCAAGAACGCGCTCCAGGTCCTCCTTGCCTGCCCAGCGGCCGAACTGCTGGAACAGGTAAAGGTCGCTCGACTTGCATGATGCCGCCGCCAGGATGGACTCGACTGGATTTTTGCGCAGGAACCTCTCACCGCGTTTCTGCTCTCCCGCAGCCCGCTGCTCTCTCATGTAATCGTATCTGGCGATGACGGTATCGAAATCCGCGTCCGCGGCAAGGTAGGCCGCCACTTCCCTGTCGCTGGCCGCAACCCGTTTCAGTTCAGCCAGCGCTGCCTCGACAGGAATGGCGTATCCGGCCAGGCATCCTAATGTATCGACGCATTCATGCGGGTTTTGCAGGATGAACCTTCCCAGTCGTCGCGCCATCTCGACCACGGCCGCAAGTCCATCGACTGCGGAGAGATCGGCGGCGCCGATAATGCGCTTGCTGGAAAAGGGTTGCGTCCAGACCAGGTCGCGCAGGGCGCTTGTGGCTTGCAGGTCGCCATCGCGGCCCATCAGGCTCGCCAGTTCGCGCAGTTGGCTGCCGTCGGTATCATCTTGGCTGTGGGGGATTGCCGCGACGATTGCATCGACGAAGCGCGGATAAGCTGGGGAGTCTTTGAACAGGCTGTAGATCCATGGGGCTCGATAGTCTCCGTACTGGCTGTCGATGCACTGGTCTTCGAGACAGGCGGCCAGCACCAGGTCCTCGACGCCATCCATGCCGTGCTCGCGCAAGTGCATCACGACGCAGCCGCGGCCATGCCGCAGGGCGACGGCGAAATCTTCGCGCGAGAGCTTCATGGGGCTTGGCCGATCAGCGCCCGTAGCTCTTCCGAGGCATCGTAGCGGCATTCGTCGGCGATATGGGCGGGCAGGCAGTCCCATTCCTGCAGCAGTTCGACGGCCTGACGGCGGCATACGCTGCATGGGTTGGTGCGACAGACCCATAGCGCCACCCCGGCCAGCGCGGGCGACCTGACGCTGATGCACACGTCGATTGCGCGGCTTCCGAGGGCGTGCGCTTCGTCGCCATCGACCGACTGGCGTTCCAGGGCGGCCAGGATCAGCGTTTCGTCGCCTGGCTGGAAGCTGTTTTTGAATAGTTCGATTTCCTCGGAAAATGCGCTCGAAAACTTTGGATCGCCGAGACGTGCATGTCCCAGTGCGCGCACGCGCGGGTGGCTCAGGTTCGACAGTGCCATCACTGCCGCATTGCGCACGCCGATATCACTGTGGCTGGCCAGTTCCCATACGTGTTCGTCAAGGTACGGCAGGGTCGCCCGTCTGAATATCCAAAGCAGCTTTGTTGCTACTTTGGGATCGGGTTCAACACGCAGATGGTCGAGGATGCGGATCAGGTCTTCCTCGCCCGCCCAGCGGCCGAACAGCAGAAAGTACCCGCGTCCAGCCGACTCGCGTGTGGCGGCAGCGAGGATGGCGTCGCACGGGTTCTGCTTCATGAACTCCTCGCCGCGCCGCTTGGTGCGCGCAGCCTGGCTTTCGGGCGGCCGGTCGTGCGCGGCGTCGCTGGCGATCCGCGCGTCCTCCCTGGCGACATAGGCGGCGACTGCCTCATCGCCGGCAGCGACGCGTTTCAGTTCTGCGAACACGGCGTCGAAGGGGAGTGCGTAACCGGTCAAGCGATCCACGGTATCGACCCACGCATCGGGGTCTTGCTGGACGACTTCCCCCAGGCGCCGGGCCATCTCGAGCACGGCAGGCATGCCATCGAGCGCGCACAGGGCGGCGGCGCCGAGAACCGTGTCGGCTGAAAAGGACTGCGCCCAGACGAAGCTGCGCAGCGCGCATGCAGCCTCAAGGTCGCCATCGCGCCCCATCAGGCTGGCCAGTTCGCGCAGCTGATCGCCATCGTAGTCATCCACACTGCTGGCCAGCGCCGTTAAAATCGGTCCGGCAAATCGCGGGTATGCCGGCGTCCCCTTGAACAGGCTGTACATCCATTCGGCGCGGTTGCCCTCGCACTGGCGGTCGTAGCATTGGTCTTCGATGCAGGCGGCCAGCACCAGATCCTCGACGTCGTCCATGCCGTGATCGCGCACGTGCATCACGACGGCGCCGCGTCCATGTTTGAGCGCAGCGGCGAAAGCCTCGCGCGGGAGTTTGGTCGATTGAATGGGGACTCCAAAAAGTTCATCGGGCGAGGGGCCATTGTAAGCCACGGCAGGCGGGCGGTAATGCGTGTCAGGATCTGGCGTGCATCAGCGCGCGTAGCTGGTCCGAGGCGTCGTAGCGGCATTCGGCCGCGATGTGCGCAGGCAGGCAGTCCCACTCCAGCAGCATTTCGACAGCCAGGCGACGGCAAATGGTGCAGGGGCAGGTGTGGTAAACCCACAGCGCTACCCCGGCCAGCGCTGGCGACCTGGCCTCGGTACACAGCTGCACGGCGTAGTAGGCAAGGCCGTACGCTTCGATGCCGTCGACCGACTGGCGATCCAGCGCGGCCAGGATCAGCGTTTCGTCGCCCGGACCGTAATTCAGGTCGAAGAGCTCAAGGTCCCATGCGGATTTGCTCGAGAAGGCAGCATCGCCAACGCGCCGGCGCGCCAGTTCGCGCACACGCGGATCGGCCAGGCGGCGCATCACCATTGCCGCCGCGGCGCGCACCCCAGGCGCGCTGTGGCTTGCCAGCTCGCAGATACGGTCGTCCAGGTGCGTCAGCTCCGCCCTGTAGAACACGACCAGCAATTTTTCGCACGCATCCGGGTCGCTTTCGATGCGCAGGCGTTCGAGCACACGCTCCAGGTCTTCCTGGCACGCCAGTGACCCGAATTTCTGAAACTGGTCATGGTGGCTGGACTTGCAGGAGGCCGCCGCCAGGATGGTGTCAACCGGATTCCTGTCCATGAACCTCTGGTGACGCTTCCAGGCCCCAGCCTGACGCGCGGAATGCGAATAGTCCCATCTGGCGTAGATGGCGTCGCCATTATCTTTGTTGGCGATATACGCCGCTACCGCCGCGTTGCCAGCGGCAACCCACTTCAGCTCTGCCACGACGGTTTCAAACGACAGGGAATCGTCGATCAAATTACCCAGCAGATGGACAGACGCCTCGGGGTCCTGCTGGATAACCGTTCCCAGGCGACGCGCCATCTCGACCACGGCAGGCATGCCGTCGAGTGCCGTCAGTTCGGCGGCGCCGACGATGCCCGAAGCGGAGAAATCCTGCGACCAGACGAAGCTGCGCAGTGCGTCCGCAGCCTGCGCGTCGCCATCGCGGGCCATCAGTCCTGCCAGTGTGCGCAGGTGGTCGCCATCGGAATCGCGCAGGCTGTGGGGGAGCGCCGCCACGATCGCGTGCACGAAGCGTGGGTAGGCCGGCGTGCCTTTGAACAGGCTGTACATCCAGGGGGCGCGGCTGCCTTCGCACTGGCTGTCGAGGCACTGGTCCGCAAGACAGGCTGCCAGCACCAGGTCCTCGACATGTCCATGCCATGGTCGCGCAAGTGCATCACGGCCGAACCGCGTCCGTGGCGCAGCGCTGTGGCAAAGGCCTCGCGCGAAAGTCTGGTCGATTGAATGGGTGGCTCCAGAACGTTCAACATGGGTGCGGCCATTGTAAGCGATGCTCACGCGGCGCCACCTTTGGTAGCGCCAGGCGGCACCTGAACGGAACCGGTTGGCCGCCGCCCCCGGTGCAGCAATAATCGCCCGGTCGCCTTCCTTGAGAACCTGCCATGAACCATTCCAACGACTTCCCGCTGGTGAACGATGTCCATTCCGGCCTGAACCCCACCCGCGTGGCCGACATCATCGCGCCGCGCAACGTGGCCGGCATCGGCGCGGCGATCGCCCACGCCGCCGAGCACAATCTGCCGCTCGCCATCTGCGGTGCGCGCCACGCGATGGGCGGGCAGCAGTTCGGCGCAGCGGCGCTGCTGCTCGACATGCGCCACATGAACCGCGTGCTCGCTTTTGACGACGTCAATGGCCTGATCGAAGTCGAAGGCGGCATGCAGTGGCCGGCGCTGATCGACTATCTGCACGCCGCGCCGCCGTCGACCGCCCGGCGCTGGAGCATCCGCCAGAAGCAGACCGGCGCCGACGCGCTGACCCTGGGCGGCTGCTTGTCGGCCAACGTGCATGGACGCGGCCTGCGCATGGCGCCTTTCATCGCCGACGTCGAGGCGTTCAAGCTGGTCGATGCCCAGGGCACGCTGCACAGTTGCAGCCGCCAGCGCAATCCGCTGTTGTTCAACCTGGCCATCGGCGGCTATGGCCTGTTCGGCGTGATCGCCAGCGTCACCCTGCGCCTGGCGCCGCTGCGCAAGATGCGGCGCGACGTGAGCGTGATCGGCCTCGATGACTTGCCGGCCGCTTTTGCGCAGCGTATCGACGCCGGCTACGTCTACGGCGACTTCCAGTTCGCGATCGACCCGGCCAGCAGCGACTTCCTGCAGCGCGGCGTGTTCTCGTGCTATCTGCCGGTGGACGATGCGGCGCCGCTCGACGCGAGCGGCAGGGAACTGTCGGAACAGGACTGGCGCGGCCTGCTGGAACTGGCCCACACCCACAAGACGGACGCTTTTGCGCAATACGCCGCGCACTATCTGTCCACAGACGGCCAGGTGGACTGGAGCGACCGGCTCCAGCAAAGCACCTACCCGGACGGCTACCACCGCGCCATCGACGTCAAGCTGGGGCACTGCGGTTCGGAGATGATCGGTGAACTGTACGTGCCGCGCGAGCGCCTGTGCGACTTCATGCGCGAGGCGGCGGCCGATTTTCGCCAGCATGGCGTGGACCTCATTTACGGCACCATCCGCCTGATCGACGCGGACCGCGAAAGCTTCCTGCCATGGGCGCGCCAGGACTATGCCTGCGTCATTTTCAACCTGCACACGGCGCATAGCGCGCACGGCGTCGAAGCGACCAACGACGCCTTCCGGCGCCTGATCGACCTGGCCATTGCGCGCGGCGGCAGCTACTACCTCACTTACGCGGCGGCGGCCAGCCTGCGCCAGCTGCAGGCCTGCCATCCGGCCTTCGGCAAATTCCTGGAATGGAAAAGGCGTCTCGACCCGCAGCAGCGGTTCCAGAGTAACTGGTACCGCCACTACCGCGACCTGTGGGCCGCGGCGGGCAAGACGCCGCAAGCCCGCGCTTACTTGGCAGGGCAGGCGCCGTAGTTGACCGACTGCTTGGACGGATACGCGGAGACAGGGCCGACCTTGTTGGTCGTGTCGGTAATGCTCAGGTCTGTCCAGCTCACGCTTTGCAGCACCAGTTTCATCGGACCCGGGCAGGGGTTGTGCTTCGGTTGCGGTACATTCAGCGTAATGCAGGCCGATACGGTACCGTACTTGTCGGCCGCATATTTGGCCGTTGCAGTCACGGTTTGCTTGATGGACGACTCCTGGCCTTTCGGGCAGTTGCCGCCGGGGTTACGACAGGCATACGACGCCGTCACGTTGCCTTTGGCGAGATAAGCGACCTCCTTGTCTTTCTTCAGGCCGGTTTCTTTGAAGCAAATTTTCACGTCGCCGGTTTTTGGATCGATCGACGACGTGACTTTGCCGGAGAACTGCGGTCCGTAGGACTGTGGATTGGCCTGGGCCGTTCCGGCTGCGCAGAAAAGCGCTCCGCATACCGCCAGTGTGCCGGCGTACTGTTTGAGTGATAAATTCATGGTAATGCCCCTTGAAAGTCCCGCTGTGATTGCTGCTTGCCGCTACCTCGCGCAGACGTTTCTGACGACCAATCGGTCGGGCAGGGCGTTGATGCGCACTCTCAGGGTAGGCCGCCGGGACAGGGGAACTTTGTGCGGACGCAGACCTTCTGGTTGATTCAGGCGAGCGAAAGCCTAGCAGTTGGACAGCCTATTTCAGATAGACACCGCCACAGACGATCACATCGTCGTGCGGCTGGCAATACATGGCTTTCGGTTCGGTTTTCTTGCTGACGGGATTGGTGAATTTGTATTCCTGCCAGAACGGTGCTTTCTTGCGAGCCAGTTCGAGCCGTTCGCGCACGAATTCCTTTCCGTCCACATCCTTGATATCCATGAGGTTGCGGTTGATCATCTTCAGATTGGCGCCGTGGGCGCGCACCACGCCATCGGTTCCGTACACGGTGATGTAGAGGTCGCGGTCGGTGAACGGGCCATCCTTGCGGTTGACTTCGGCGTAGCTCTTCTCCTTGCCGTTGGCCTTGATGTAGGCGACCGTCTTGTTCACCATCGCCTCGGCCTCCGCCTTGGTAACGAAGGCGTCGGCGGCCGCGCCGGCGGGAAAGGCAAACGCACAGAGTAGGGTCAGCGGCAATAACGTGCGCGCACGCAAGGCTTGAACGATGTACATTGAAGCTCCTTGGAAAGAGCGCCGGGGTGGCGCAAGATCCACGCTAGCAGCGGTGCCGGTGCGGCGGTACACTCTGTACTGCTAGTTGCCAAGCGCTGGCGCACCGAAAGACGCGATGAAAACTTGTTTATGCCTCTCGCTACCCGCGCTTCTTGCCTGCATGGTCCTGCCTTGCGCGCGGGCGTCCGATGACGAGGCCTTCTGGGCGCTGTTGAAAGAGGGCGGGAATGTGGTGCTGATGCGCCATGCGCAGACCGACGCCGGCATCGGCGATCCGCCGGGCTTTGTGCTGGAAGAGTGCAGCACCCAGCGCAATCTGTCGGCGCGGGGCCGTACCGAAGCGGTTCGTGCCGGGGAGCGCTTGCGCCATCACGGCGTGCCGGTCGCCGAGGTGCTATCGAGCCGCTGGTTGCGGGCCATGCCGGGCCGTTAATTGAAGCTCAAGCCGCCCGGATTGGCGTTGGTGACCGTTTTCGCCTTCAGGTCCACCGTAAAGTGGTCGCTCGGCTTGGCCGAACCGAGTCCCTTGAAGATCGAGAACACCTGCTTGAACTGGTCCTGGAACAGCACGTGGACCGGATTCTGGTCGGACGGCTGGGACCCCACCCTGAGCGGCGCCGCCGGCTTGGCCGGAAATGCCGCCATCAGCACCTTGTACATGCGCACCCGCTCCGCGCCCATGTCGCGCAGGGCCAGTTCGCCCGCGTACACGGTGCGGTGGAAATCGCCATGGAAGTCATAGGCGCTGACATTGGCAAAGTCGTCCAGTTTCAGGCCCGCCGCTGCCGCCAGCTTGCCGGCGCGGGTGCTGGCGTCGGCCCAGTCGGCTGCCAGTTGCGTGGCCGGCGCAGGCGTGCCCACCACCGTGCCCTTGGCCGCGCATGACGCGCTCAAAGGCACGACGCCGGGCGCGTCCTTGAGTTGCGCCAGCGTGACCCTGGTCTCGAGCTGCGACAGGATCAGCATCTGCTTCGCGTTCAGGCTCGTTGCTGCCTCCTTCATCTCGCACGGCCAGTATTCATCCATGAAGCGCAGGCGCGACAACTCGCCGAAATAGTAGCGCGTGAATTCGCCGTACGAGCGGGTATCGAGGATGGCATGGTTCCAGCGCTTCTTGATATCCGCCTCGGCGCTGCTGCCTTGCAGGTAGGCGTATTCGCTCTCGTACAGCGCAAACAGCTCGTTAAAGCGCGGCACGCTGGTCAGGGCCACGGTGCTCACGTCGACCGTGTCCGCATCCTTGTAGGTGACCACCTTGTACGAGGCGCCGTACACGGCCAGCGACGGCGACTGCACGTTGACCAGGAAGTTACCCGCCGCATCCTGGTAGTCGTTGGTGCCGTTGAAGTGCATGTGGCCGCCCACGTGCAGGCGCAGGCCGGTGGCCGCCAGGGTCGCCGTGGTGGCCGCCGCCGGCACGCGCGCCGTCTGGAACGCGCCCGGCTTGAACACGGCTTTCATGGCGTCGGTCTGGTTGGCGTAGAAATCCATGGTCGGATAATGCGAGAACGCCATCAGCTGCTTGCCCTCGGCCCTGGCGCGCGCGGTGACCGACTTGATCCACTCCATCTGGTGCCGCTTGTGCGTGAGCACCTTGTTCCAGCCCGCGTTGCCGGCGCCGTCGAAACCCTTGAATGCCTTCGGGTTGGCCGGATCGAACGACCCGTTCGGGATGAACACGTTGGCGTCGATCGACAGCAGCCACAAGCCCTTGACCGGTTCCACCAGATAGCTCGAATCGATGATGTCGCTGCACTTCGTGAAAGGCTTGCCGAGGGCTTTTTCGCCGTCGGCCCGGTACACGCCGCCTTCGCCTTCGGCGCACATTTCGAACTGACGGTTGCGCACGTCGCCGCTGACCATCGCTTCGGCGTAGCTGTATTTGCCGCCCGGGTACTTGCTGAATGGGGTTTCCCAGTGCAGGTCGGCCTTGTTCGGCATGTAGCCGAAATCGGACAGCTGGGTAATGAGCTTCTCATAGCCCATCTCCAGCAGCTCGTTGGTGCAGATCACGGTTGGATCCTTGGCCTTGCAGGCCGCGTTCCCGGTGGCGAACACCTTCTGCTCCTTGCCATCACGGGTCAGGAAGTCGCTTTTACCCGCTTCGTCATCGTCGTACGGCTCATTGGGGTCGTGGTTGCCCGGCGCGATAAAGAAGCGCATGCCCTTGGCCTGGTACTCGTGCAGGATGGCGCTGATGCCGTTGATGTTGATCGGCTGCGCATCGTCCGAATAGTCGCCCGGCAGCGCGACCAGGCGGATGCCCTTGGCGAAGGCGTCGTCGAGGGCCGCGCGGAAGGCGAAGTAGTTTTCGTTGAACAGGCGCGTCGAGGTAAGCTGCGCGTACATGGTGCGGATGGTGGCGTTCTTGCCATCCTTGGTCGGGATGCCGCTGAACTGGGCATTCTTGAAGTCGCCGTACACGTCTTCGAAGTGCACATCCGTCATGAAGGCGACGCTGGGCGAGGCGGCCGGCGCGGGCGTTGCGGCCGGTGGCACGACAGGGGCGGGCGCCGGCGCGGCGGCCGGTTCGTCATCGCTGCTGCAAGCTGCCAGCAGCAACAGCGAGGCGGCGGCCAGGCCAAGGGACGGGCGAACGAACGATGTGATTCTCATGCATCGACTCCAGAAGTCCGGCACGAGGCCGGCGGGGTGGGGAAGCGCGCATTCTTGCATCGCAAAATGACCTGCGCATGACAGTCACCTTGCGCATGCGGGCGCGATGCGCAAGAATGGTCCTCCTTTAACGACACTGCCGGCGCCCTGCGTGCGCGGCCCGCCTTCATGTTGCGTCCAACTTTTTCTGTATTTATCCGCCCGCCCCGCGCCATCGCGCTGCTGGCGCTTGGCATGGCCGCCATCAGCGCGCACGCGGGGCCGGCCAGCCAGTGTTTTGGCAGCGTGAGCAAGGGACGGCTCGATGGCGGCGTCAGGCTGCCGGTGGCGGGGCCGAATTTTTCGGCCTACAGCGCCCAGGCGATTGCCGCCGGCCGCACCCATGTGCATGCGACGGTAGCGCGCATTATCATGGACGCGTATGCGGGCGCGCAGGCGTCGGCGCCGTCCGCCAGGTACGTGTACGGCGAAACCGGCATGGCCGGCGGCGGGCCGTTCGCACCGCACAAGACGCACCAGAACGGGCTGTCGGTCGACTTCTTCGTTCCGGTGCGCGATGCGCGCGGCGCGGCGGCATCGCTGCCCAGCAGCGCGCAAAACCGCTTTGGCTACGACATCGAATTCGACGCCGAGGGCCGCTACCAGGACTACCGCATCGATTTTTCCGCCTACGCCGAGCACCTGTACCAGCTCGACGCGGCCGCCAGGGCGCACGGCGCCGCGCTGGGACTGGTGATCGTGGATCCGCGCTTCATGCCGGCGCTGCTGGCCAGCGCGCGCGGGCCGTGGCTGCGAACGCACATTCCGTTCATGAAGGGCACACCGTGGGTGCGCCACGACGAGCATTTCCATGTCGACTTCAAGCTCGCCTGCGCGCCGCTCGGCGCCGCACCCGCGGGCCGCCAGCCGTGACGATCGCTTTACCGCGTATTGTTCCGGGCGGCGTCGCGGTGGAAGCGGTGCTTGGACGGGGCGCCGATCTCAAGGCGCTTCTGGGCGCGTATTCCATGGAGGATGACGAGATGGTCGCCATCCTGGTCGAGGGCGACTGGTCATGCGCTAACGAGGGGCCGCTGACGATGGAGGAGCTGTGCGGCGATCTGGCCGCGCTACTGGCGGACGACAAGATCCTGTGCGCGGTTGTCATCACCGGCAACCTGCACGCGCCTGGAGTGGTGTTGTGCGACAGCGACGTTGAATGGGCGCCGTCGCTCATCGTCGGCGGCAACGTCACTGCGCGCAGCCTGAGCCTGGGCGGGGGCGCTACCCGGATCGGCGGCGACCTGGCAGCCGGGAGCACCATCTACGGCTTTTACAACCACGGCTCGCTCGATGTGAAAGGCGCCACTCGCGCCGGCGCCATCGTCTGCGCCGATTTTTTCATGAGGTTCGCCGGTCCGGTGGACTGCGCGCATGTGGCCTGCACGCGCGGGTGGCTCGACATCCCGGTGCACTTCAAGGATGAAGCGATCGAGCGCCTGCTGCAGCCCGACTTGCTCGATTCGGCCAACTGGCCGATCGATGAACTGGTCAGGCACACGCTCGAACAAGGGCGTTCGGTGCTGCTCCCGCCCGAACAGATCGGCCAGAAACCGCTCCTCACGGTCAGCCGTGCGGGGCGCGCCAGGCTGGCGGAACTCGATGTGCAGGCCACCCACGGGCCAGCCGCCAGGCTCGATTTCGCCAGCTGCGACCTCAAGACCGTGCCCGAGGCGATTACCCGATTCAGCGGCGCGACCTGGCTCAGTCTTGCCGGTAACCGCATCGGCCAGTTGCCCGACTGCGTCGCTGCGCTGCGCGAACTCGAGGTACTGAACCTGTCCGAGTGCGGCTTGACGACGCTGCCCGACTGGCTGGCCAGCCTGCCGAAGCTGCGCGTGCTGAATGTGGCCGGGAACGACCTTACCGCGTTACCAGGGATCGACGGCGGCTTTGCGGCGCTGGAGGAACTCAATATCGGCCATTCGTTCAGCCGCAGCGACGCGCATGTGGAGTGGGCTTTCAATTTGTCGCTGCGCGGCTTTCCTGCGCTGCGGCGTTTCGCCAACCGGCTCAATATCAAGGATGGTGCAAGCATCGACGCTGCGCATGAAGGCTGGTACAGCCCGACCCTGGAGCACCTGCACATAGCGCCCGAGGTCGACGGCGACCTGCCCGAATGCCTGGCGCGCATGCCGGAACTGCGCTCGCTGGACTTGCAGATCGCCGGGACGATGACGCCATCGGCCTTGCGGGTGTTGTCGGCCATGCCCTGGCTGGAAGCGGTCCAGTTCAGCTACTGCGAACCGGGATGCGCCTTCCTGACAGCACTGCGGGCGGCCTTGCCTGCCACCCTGATCCGCTGGAATACCGTGGGCGAGAAGGGGGCAGGGAGCGCGATGCGCGAGATTGACTGCTTGATCCATCACGATAGATTCGATGAAGCCTTGATTGCGGTGGAGCACCACATCGCCGGCACGGGCGGCCGTTATCCCTGCCTGTCCGCGACCGACCACGAAGGGCCTTTGCGCCGCAAGCTCGATATCCTCAGCGCCAGGGCACGCCTTTGCACCGATGCACCACGCAAGCGCTGCCAGATTGGCGCGGCCGCCGGCTGGGCCTCGACCATGATGGCGCGCTACGCCGGCGTGTCCGTGCCCACCTTGTGGCGCCTGGGGTATGAACTGGGGAGCGACCATGCCGACTGCCAGCTCACGCAGGCATGGTGGCTGATCCGGCGCGAGGTTCCCGACCACGCTGGCGCGGCGGCGCTGCTGGCGGCGATCGACAGCGACGTCGCTACGCATGCCACGCACCGGCATATCGCCGAGCGCCTGCAACAGCGCGTTGCCAGCCTGCGCGCGCTGATCGCCTGAACAACTGCGGTGATTGATCGCTACAGCGGCAAGGTGGCCCTCATCCGGAAGATACGCTTACAAGACGATTGCCGAAGTCTCATCTTGAGGGCGGCCACGGCGGGCCGCTCAGGTTCGCTCCAGGTAGGCCTTGCTGGCGTCCTCGAACCGGGCCAGTATCTCCATCTGCTCCGCGCGGCGTGGTAGCTGCTCCAGCGCCTTGAATTGCGCAACCGATTGCTGCGCAAGGGGCAGGGGACTTAACATCAGGGTGAACATGGCGCCCCAGAACGGCAGCGAGACGCAGCTGAAGTACTCAGGGCTGCGCGGGCTGGCGGGCGTGTGCCAGTCATCCTGGATGAAGCCAAGGAAATCGAGCGCGGCGCAGATGCGCTCGACCACGCGCTTGTCGCCAGCGACTGGCACGAAGCGCTCCGGCTTGGCCAGCATGCCGGGTATACGCGAGTACTTGCTGATTTGCTGGTGTGCCGCGCGATGCAGGAGGTAGTCTTCCAGGCCGGCGTTGGATGCAATGTGGCCAAGATGGTCGGCGCCGAAGATCATCAGTCCCTGCAAACGGCTTATCGAGCTGGTGAAGTAGCCGGCGCACGGCTTTTTCATCAGGGGAGCATGGCGCCGGTAGGCGTCATCGAGCAGACGATAGTGCTTTCCGACCTCGGCGCCGGGCAGGCGATTGCGCCGGCACAGAAAGTAGTAGAGCTGTGCCAGTTCGCTTTCGTCAAGCAGCGATGGCGCTTTCTTGATGTTGTCCACGACGCTCGGCCAATTCTGCGGATACCAGTCGGGGTCGACACCTTGGGCAAGGCCGACTTCTTCTGTTGAAATAAAGGTCATGAAAACACGCTTGATTTCTTCCTTCGTGGCCATCGCTCCTCCTTCGCCATTAACGAATCGGCCATATTACCTCAATGGCAAGGTTGCCGCCTCCCGGACGATACGCTCACAAGCTGTGGCCAAAAACTCACGCAGCGGGCCTAACGCATCGCCAGTCGGAATGTTTACTTTCTTCGGTGACATGAAAATGGTACGCTACGCTATTATGCGAAAAACATCATTGCCTCCGCCGCCAGCCATCATCGACACACTATGAACAAGAAAAAGTTGGGAATCATCGCCGCGGCCGTCGCCCTGTGCGCCGCCGCCGTGGCAGGCTACGCCGTGTTCGGCTGGAAGAAGACGCAGCACGGCGCGGGCCTCGACCTCGATTTGTCGCAGCCCGACGCGCTGATCGTGACCAAAAGCCTGTCTTCGCTGCCGCGCGACCTGCTCACCATTCCGCTCGCGCGCGACGTGCTGCGCGAGGATTTCGTGTTTTATTATGAGCAGAACGGCGACAAACTGGGCTTGCAGGGCGCCTTGCGCCGCATCGCCTACGAACATGAACTGGGCTGGGGCGACCAGTTGATCCGCACGGTGCTCGACGAGCCGGCCGACGTGGCCCTGTGGCGCGAGGAAGATGGCTCGCTCAAGCACTTTGCCATCGCCGTCTCGCGCAACAGCATGACCCGCCTGCTCGAACAAGCCGGCAAGGTCGCGCTCAAGGACACCCAGATGAAGCTGGCCGGCGAGATCCGCGTCGATGGCGACAAGGTCGCGATGTATTCGCTCAATTACGCCCACAAGCGCACCTTGCTGATCGGCGCGCGCGGCACCCGCATGGTCATCTTGTCCGATCCGGGCATGCTGTTCGACGACGAGGGCAAGGCCGACGGCAAGGCCGAAACCACGGTGGCCAACCTGCTCGCCGCCGATCCGAAAAAACAGCAGGCCTTGCGCCAGCAGTTCCAGCTCGACGCCCAGCCGGCCGACGGCCATAGCGTGGCGGTCAAGGCCGACGTGCTGGCCTTCGGCTACCAGCCGTTTTTCGGCGCGCTCGCCGCCTTGCGCTTTGATTTCGCCAAAGGCCAGTGGCAGACGCGCGCGCTGGTCGATGCCGGCAAGCTGGCCGCCGGCGGCTACGACAACCGTGCCCTGTGGCCGGTGCTGCCGCATAACCCGGCCGCCTGCTTCGCCCTGCCGGCCGACTGGGCCGCCATGGCGTCGGTGCTGGGCGATGTCGACGCGTCGTCCAACGTGACGCCCTTGTCGGAACAGTTGACCGGCCCGGCCGCCGTGTGCTGGTACGGCACTTCGCGCCTGTACACGCCGCTGGTGGTGGCGACCCGCAAGGCCGGCGGCAGCGACGAACTGTATGGGGCGCTGTTTTCGGCCGCCATCGGCAACAAGAAAAGCGGGGCGGTGCAAAAGTCGGCCGGCCCGAATGGCGCTGTTCTCTGGCAGCGCGAAGTGGCCACCGGCATCGGGGCCCAGCATCCGACCCTGGCCGTGAGCGGCCAGACCGTGCTGTTTTCGCCGGACCGCAAGCTGGTCGAACAGGCGCTGGCCGTCGCCCGCAAGCAGGCCCCGGCGATCGCCGACCGCCTCAACGATCCGTCGCGCACGGTGGGCCTGATCGCGCCGGCCTCGCTGGCCGAATTAATTCGCAAGGAAGCCTTCGACGCGCTGCCGTCCGCGCGCGAACCGGTGCTGCGCGCCGCCGCCGACGCGCACCTGGTGCCGCGCCTGAACGCGCTCAAAAAATATCCGCCGTACCGTCTCGTGCTCAAGTCGCTGCCCGCCAGTGGCGTGAGCTGGCAGCCGGTCGAGTGGCAGGCGATGGATAAATGATGGCAGTGTCCCGCCGTCACCTGCTGGGCCTTGCCGCCGGCTGCGCCGTGCTGCCTTGGGCGCGCGCGCTCACCGGCGTGCCGCCCGCCCCCATGCCGGCTTACCTGTCGAAGGCGCAAAGCCGCGCCTTCCAGGCATGGATGCTGCGCATCGTGAACGCACAGATGGAGCAGGGCCCGTCGCCGCGCTGGCAGCACCGCGACTGCGCGGGCCTGGTGCGCTTTGCCGTGAACGAGGCACTCACGGTGCATGACGCCAGATGGATGCGCGCCAACGGCATCGCCAGCGACCGCCAACTGCCGCCCGAACTCGAACTGACAGCGGCCCAGCAAGTGCTGCGCAACCGCTGGGTGCAGACCGGCGGCGCGGTCGGCCACTACGTCTCGGCCATCGGCCTGGTGCAGAACAACAGCCGCTTCATCGGGCGCGACGTCAATCAGGCGCAGCCCGGCGACCTGCTGTTTTTCGACCAGGGCGACGAACACCATCTGATGGTCTGGATGGGCGCGCGCATCGCCTACCACACCGGCACCGTTACCCCGAACGACAACGGACTGCGTACCGTTGATGTCCCACAACTCAAAACCTGGAAGGACACGCGGTGGCAACCAGCGGTCGACAATCCCAATTTCGCCGGCATGTTCCGGCTGGCGTTTTTAACATGAACAATCCAATCACACGCGCCCTGGCGCTGCTGGTGCTGCTGTGCGGCTTGCTGCCCGCGCTGGCCCCAGCCCAGGAAACCGAGGCGCCGGCAGCCGCGCCGGCAGAAGCGGGCAGCGCACCCGCGGGGACCAACTACACGAGCTTCAAGGGCGAACCGTTCTTCTTGCTGTCCGACGCGGCCTATGGCAGCGGCGAGGTGGCCAAGGTGCGCCTGGAAGTGCCGGGGCGCGATTATGCGCGATCGAACCTGGAGCAGTACGGCGGCGTCGACGTGCTGGTGTACCGGGTTCCCGAGCCGCTCGAATTCCTGAAAAAGCAGCGCAACCTGCACCGCGTGCAGGTGAGCGGCAATTACCAGGGCGAAGGCTTGCTTAATACCCTGACCATGCTGTGGGACCGCTGGTGGAAGCAGTCGCGCATGGCCTGGCGCAAGCTGTTTTCGAGCGAAGCCCGCGAGGCGGTCACCAGCGCCCAGCCCAAGCTGGCCACCAGCGCGGCGATCACGCGTCCGGTGCCGTTCCGCCAGCAGCCGCAGTACGAACCGCTCAAGGGCTACGACCTGGTCGACCGCTTCCGCTATCCGGTGTGGGAGGCGAAGATGATCACGCCGCCGGCCGGCATCAAGATGGAAGGGTCGAGCAGCGAATTCATGACCAGCAGCGCCGGCAACGTGATGATCCCGATCGGCCAGCGCAAACCGGGCCTGTACCTGGTTGAGGCGATCATTGGCGAACACCGCGCCACCACCCTGGTGTTCGTATCCGATACGATGGCCATTACCAAGGTGTCGGCCAACCAGATGCTGGTGTGGGCGGCGCGGCGCGACAACGGCGCGGCGGTGCCCGACGTCGATGTCACATGGACCGACGGCAGCGGCGTGCTGCAATCGGGCCGCACCGGCGCCAACGGCGTCGTCTCGTTAGAGCGCGGCAGCCCGGAGCATACCTATGTAATGGGCGAAGACCGCAGCGGCGGCGTGTTCGTGTCCGAGAATTTTTACTACGACAGCGAAATCTACAACACCAAGGTCTACGCGGTGACCGACCGTCCGTTGTACCGGCCGGGCGATGAAGTCAGCGTCAAGTTCATCGGCCGCGAATTTACCGGTGCGCGCGCCTCGCAGGCGGCTGTCACGGCGCCGCTGGCGCTCACCGTGTTCGACCCGAACGGCACGCCGCTGCTGACGCAGTCGCTGCAACTGACCGCGGAAACCGGCAGCGATACGCGCTTTCGCCTGCCGGACAATGCGGGCGCCGGCGGCTACGAGCTGCGTTTCACCTACCGCGACACCCAGTACGGCGCGGCCTTCCGCGTGGCCGACTACGTCAAGCCGCACTTCGAGATCAACCTGGTGCCGGCCAAGGCCGACTTCAAGACCGGCGAAGACGTCAAGGGCCGCATCGAACTGCGCTACCCGGACGGCACGCCGGTGGCCAAGGCCAGCCTGTCGCTGTCCCTGCGCGCCCAGAAGAACGCCATGGTCGAAGGCGAATTGCGCTACAGCGGCGCGTTCCCGGTCGAACTGAAGACCCAGGAACTGGTCAGCGACGGCAAGGGCAATGTCGATTTCGTGCTGCCGCAGGCCAAGGACCCATCGCGTTACATTCTCACAGTGCTCGCGTCGGACGGCGCGGCCTACCGCGTGCGCAGTACCCGCGAACTGATGATCGAGCGTTCGGCCAGCCAGTACACGCTCAAGGCGCAGCGGCGCTTTTCCGCACCTGGCGAAACGGTACGCTTCGACGTCGCGGCCGAAGCCACGGCCGGCGCCAAACCGGTGCGCTGGGAGATGATCCAGTTAGAGAAGCAGACCAGGACCGAAGGCGTATTCGACGCATCCAGGCCGACCTGGGATGTGAACTTCCCGGCATCGGGCTCGTATCAACTGAGCCTGCGCGACGCCCAGAACAACCTGGTCGGCGGCACCAGCCACTGGGTCAGCGGCCAGGGCCTGGCGGCCACGCCGGGCAGCATCGAAATCGTGCTTGACCATGAACGCTATCGCGCCGGCGACACCGCCGAAGCGCTGATCACCTTCGCCGACCCGGTCGACCAGGCCTTGCTGACGCTTGAGCGCGACAAGGTCGAACAGCTTGGCCTGCTCACCGCCGGCGCCGACTGGATCAAGCCGGTGCGCGTGGCGCCCAACCAGTGGCGCGTGAAAATCCCGGTCAAGGACGACTACGGCCCGAACATCACGTTCTCGGTGGCGTACACGCGCAAGGGCGACTTCGTGTTCCAGAACGCCGGCATCCAGATCATCGAACCGCGCATCGCGCTGCAGTTCAAAACCGACAAGGAAGTCTACCAGCCGGGCGAGAAGGTCACCATCGACGTGAGCGCACAGATGGACGGCAAGCCGGTATCGACCCTGGTTACGCTGGGCGTGGTCGACGAAATGATCTACGTGCTGCAGCCGGAGATCGCGCCCGACATCGGCGACTTCTTCTACCACCCGCGCCGCAACAACGTGCGCACCACGGCCAGCCTGTCGTTCATCAGCTACGACATGGCCGCCGGTCGCAGCGCCGGCGCTCCCGCGCGCCACAACTACAACGAGCGTGGCGTCAAGGTGCTGGAACGCCCGCGCCGCGACAACGTCGATACGGCCCTGTGGGCGCCCGCGCTCAAGACCGATGCCGACGGCCGCGCGCGCGTCACTTTCACCATGCCGGACGCGCTGACGCGCTGGCGCATCACCGGCCGCGCCATGGATGCGCAGGGCCGGGTCGGCCAGCGCACTGGCTATCTGCGCTCGGACAAGAACTTCTTCGCCAAGTGGACGGCGCCGGACTGGATGCGTGTGGGCGACGCTCCGCAGGCATCGGTGGCGGTGTTCAACCAGACCGCCAGCGACCAGGCCATTGAAGTCACACTCACCGCGGGCAGCGTGGTCAAGACCGAGAAGATCACCGCCCGCCGTGGCGTGAACTACGTGCAGTTTCCGCTGCCGGCCTACAGCGGTCCGATGCGCCTGGAAATGAAGCACGATGGCAAGCTGGTCGACGCGCTCGACACCGACGTGCAGGCATTGCCGGCCGCCTGGAACAGCCCGCGCACCCTGAGCGTGCCGCTGACCGGCGCCACCGTGCCGGTCGCGCTGCCGGCGGACGCGCGCAATATCCGCGTCTCGTTCGCCAGCGGGGCAGCCAGCCATTTTGCGCGCATTGCCGACGACCTGATCGAATATCCGTACGGCTGCGTGGAGCAGACATCGAGCCGCCTGATTCCGCTGGCGCTCGGATTGCAGAACCTCGGCCCCGAGGCCGGCCCGGTCCAGCTGCGCCTCTTGAACACCTTGCAGGCGCAGCGCCTGCGGCTGGTGTCGATGGCCGGTCCGGAAGCGCAATTCGGCTGGTGGGGCAACGCCACCGCCGGCAATTCGCTGATGACGGCCTACGCCTACTACGCCGACTGGTATGCGGCGCGCGCGTTGCGCATCGAGATGCCGCCCGAGCACTGGCAAGGTTTGCTGGCCATGTACGGCAAGGAAGGCCTGAAAGAGCCGGTGCTGCACCGCGTACTGACCCTGTGGCTGGCGCAGGAAATGGGCTTGCCGGTCAAGACGCTCGCTTCCGGCCTGGCCGACGAACTGGTAAAAACAAAACTCGACGCCAAACCGGCCGCGCTGGCGCCGACCAGCAGCATGCTGCTCACCGCCGAAAGCGGCAATTCGCAGGCGCTGACCCTGGCGCTGCTGTCGGTTGTCGCCGCCAACGATGGCGTGACCCTCGCTCCCGAACTGGAACAGCAGGTCGGCGCCGCGTGGACCACCTTGCGCGCCAATCCAGCGCCGCTTGCGCAAGCCTTGCTGATGCTGGGCGGGCAGCTGCCGGCAAGCCAGGCCGATGCCGTGCTGGGCGCGGTGCGCGCCGACATGCCGACCCTGGACCGCGCGCTGACCCTGGTGTGGGTGCAGAAGAAGCTGGGCGGCCCACCGGCGGCCAAAGACGCCGGCGTCGCGCTCACCGGCACCTGGCAGAAGAGCGCCAGCCCGCTCGGCCAGGCTTTGTTCCGCTGGCAGCCGGCCAAGGGCGTGCCAACCCAGTTGCAACTGGCCGAAGAAGCGCCGGCCAACACCGTCGCCATCATCCACTACGACAGCCGCGAAGCGGAAACGCATACGCTGCCGGTCAGGATCGAACGGCGCCTGATGCGCATGGAGCAGAAGGACAATACCTTCAACCCGGTGCCGGTCAAGAACGGCGAGGCGCTGCGCACCGACGCGCTGTACCTCGATGAAATCACGCTCACGCCGGCGGCCGGTGCGAAGTACCGCTATGGTTTGCTGGAAGTGGCACTGCCGCCGGGCGCTTCGGTCGAAGCGACCACCTGGGGCATGACCTTCGCCGGCGAGAAAAAAGAAGCGCTGGAAGCCGCGCGCCACGAATCGCGCCGCGAAGGCTATGTGGTGCCTGTCGAGCCGCTGGCTGAACCGCTGCGCCTGCGCCACCTGCTGCGCTTTGCGCAAAAGGGCAGTTACGTGCTGCCGCCGGCCCGCTACTACCGCATGTACCAGCCCGAAAACAAGGCGCTGGAAGGCGAGGGCAAGACCATGCGCACGCTCAAGGTCGAATAATGCCGGCATGGCTGTCACGCGGGTGCGCCGTGGCGCTGGCGCTGTGCGCACCGCTGGCGCAGGCGGCCACGCTCGATGTGGCTTGGTGGCGCGATGGCCAGCTCACCGCGCTGCAGCTCGACGACAAGGGCGGCAGCAGGAGTGCGTCCTTCGACGGCGCGCGCCAGGTGCCGCTGGGCAGCCTGTGGAAGCTGTTCGTGTACGTCTATGCGATCGACAAAAAAGTGCCGACGCCGGACTATACCTGCGGCGGACAAAAGAACGAGGAAGTGTACTGCTGCACGGCCGGTAAAAGCATCGCGCGCGACCTGGCGCTGGCGCAGTCGTGCGGCCTGTTTTTCTCGCCTGCGCGGCTGATGCTCACGCGCCGCCCGTGGCAGCAATACTGGAGCGAGCGGCTCGGGCGCGCCGCGAGCGGCGAATACGAGTGGCTGGCAGACCCGTCGAACTTCACGCCGGAACGCCTGGTCAGCCTGCGCAGCCTGATGCTGGCGCTGGCGAGTATTCCGGCCGCCAGCCGCAGGGACGCCGAGTCGGCGCTGCTGCACGTGGTGCTGGGCGCGCGCGGCGTCAACACCGCCAGCTGGTTCGGCAGCCGCCTGCGCGTGAAGACCTATTCGTGGCATCACCCGCAGCGCAGCACCGAACGGCTGGGCGGCGCGGCCGGCTGGCTGGCCGACGGCACGCCGCTCTGGTTCGGCGGCGCCGACACCAGCAGCCGCATCCTGGAAAAATGGGCACCGCGCCTCGCCGGCACCTTGCCGGCGGCGCAAACGCCGGTTGACGCAGGCTGCGTGGTCGTCGATTACTTTGCGCGCTACCCGATCAAGAGCGTGGCGGCAGGGCGCAGCGCCGCCGTGCCGGGACTGTTAAACGGGTCTTACCAGGTGCGCTTCGAGAACGGCCGCAGCCTTGCGTTCTTCAGCCAGAACGATATGGTGCTGGCGCGCGATGCGCAGGGCCGCATACGCCTGACGGGGCGCTTGGGCGTGAACGAATACGTGGCGCGCGTGATCGACCGTGAAGGCGGCACCAGCGCGCCCGAGGCGGCCAAGGCGCTGGCGGTGGCGGCGCGCACCTATTTGCAGCAGAACGCGCAGTGGGCCGAGGGCTGCCAGCGCATCGCAGACAGCAGCGCTACGCAGCGTGTCGCTGCGCAGCCGGCCAGCGTGGCGGCGCGCGCCATCGCCAACTGGACCGATCAGCTGGTGCTGTCGGGCGTGAACGTGCGCTATCACGCCGATACAGCGTCGAAAGACACGATGGCGTGGAGCGAGGCGGTGGCCGAGGCGCAGCGGGGGATGCGTTTCGACGCCATCCTGACGGCGGCCTATCCCGGCGCCGATCTGACCACGCTCTCGGGCGGCGACTCGCAGCAGTGCGTGCGCCTGCCCGCTGCGCAGGCGTGGCTGGCGCGCGAGCTGCCGCAGTGGGAACGCCTGCTGCGCAAGCAGGCGGGCTACGAAACGCCGCTTGAGCTGCCGGTGGTGTGCCAGCTGGTGCGCGGCACGCCGTATTCCGAGCAGTCGCGCAACCGGATTTATGTGCGCGGCCTGGCCAGCCGCGAAGACCGCATCACGCTGGCGCACGAATTCCTGCATCTCGGCCTGCGCAATCACCCGAGCGGGCAGGATGAAATACTGGTTGAACAACTGGCGCGGCGTCTGGTCGATGCGCGCCTGGAAGTGCATTAATAAACTAACCGAATCCGATCATGAAAATACTGCTGATACCCGCACTGCTGCTGTCCACCGCCGCCCTGGCCCAGGTGAAGATCGACTCGCCCAACAGCGGCTGGCGCAATTCGAAGGGCGCCAAGGAGGCCTACACGCAGGACGTGAACTATCCGGCGGCCTCGGTCAGCGTGCAGGATGGGCAAAGCCCGACGGCCGAAATTCGCGGGCGCATCGCCGGCAAGGGCAAGAGCAAGCCGGCCACCCTGGTGGTCAACGGCGTGGCGATGCCGATGGCGGTGCAGGAAGACGGCAGCTTTGCGCGCCCGTACGCCTTCGGGCGCGGCTCGAACAGCGTGGAAGTGCGCTCGCCCGACGGCAAGGTGCGCAGCCGCAGCCAATTCCTCGATTCGTATGCCGGCAAGACCGCCTCGCGCCTGCGCGTGGTGCTGTCGTGGGACAGCGACGGTACCGACGTGGACCTGCACGTGGTCGCGCCCGACGGCGGTCACTCGTGGTACGGCAGCCGCGTCATGCCCAACGGCGGCGCGCTCGATGTCGACGTCACCACCGGGTACGGGCCGGAGATTTTCTCCAGCGCCGCGCCACCGAAGGGGAACTATCACGTCTACGTGAACTACTACGGCGCCGGCCAGGACACCGGCATCGTGACGGTGGCGCAGGTGGCAATCATCACCAACGAAAATTCGCCGAACGAGCGCCAGGAAGTCGTGCGCGTGCCCTTGCGCGCGCCGGGTGAACTGACCTTGGTCAAGTCGTTTGTTTATCCCTGACGCGAGACCGGCGCCCGCGCAAGGAGGTATGCAAATGGCATACTTCCTCAGTCGGTCGCCTGGTTAAGGTTGTCCGCCGCACAAGGCAACCAGCAAGCCATCAAGCTTCTCGCCACGCTCCGAAAACAACGCCCTTCATCGGCGCTTTGACAGTTTTTGAACGGCATGTAAAACTGTCGTCAGGAAATACGATCCTGGCTGCGCACAGACCGCGCCAGTCTTCTGACGAATTGGAGTGCAAGTGAGTACTGCAGCATGGATCTACGATGCCAGCATCGTTATCAGGAACGCCCGGCAACCGGCGGCGTTCAACGCGATTCGCACATCGTTCGAAGGTTGCGACTCTTTTTTCGCCGTACGCGCACGCGCCGAACGCGACTTCCCGGCCTTCCTTGAGTCGATCGGCTTCACCAGCCAGGTCCAGGAAGGTGCGTTGCTGATCGACGGCGGCGATATCGACATCATCACCAACTGGCTGATCCGCTTGTTCGATACGCTCGGTCCTTTCGTCGAACCAGGCGGTGTGCTGGAGATCCGCGACGAAGAAGGGGAGCAGATGACGTTCTGCTACGACGGCAAGCAGATGGACATCGAATTCAGCGAGTAATGTAAGGATTCGCCGCGCCGCGTCATGCTACATTGGCACCCTCTCAATTTTGAAGGAGTGCCACGCCATGCCACCGAATCCCGACATCGCCTCGATCCGCGCCGACCTGCTCGACGAGATGACTGCCTACATGGAGCGCTGCGCCGAAGACGCAGACGAGGAACCTCCTTACGGCAAGGCCGAAATCGACGAGTGCGCGAGCATTCTCGATGCGTACGCCGCCGCCATCGACAAGCTCCCCAAGCCTGCCGAGCGCGAAGCGATCATGAAAGAAGTTGAACGCGTCGTCGTGGCCCTCAACGAGTTCGATGAACGCGGCGGCGGCATCATCGAAACCGAGGAACGCGAAAAACTGTGCGACATCATTTACCTCGTTGCCAAGGACGCCGGCCTGGAAGCCGACGAAGACATCACCGAAGAGTGGCGCGACTGGTAAATACGCGCGCGCTGGCGCGCACGACGCGCGTAACCTTGCAATTTATATAGTCCAGACCTATACTTCGCCGGTAGTCAAGCTTCTGGTTCCGGTAAACGATCGTTTGCCGGATTAAATGGGAAGCCGGTGCGCTCCTTCACGGAGCAAAGCCGGCGCTGCCCCCGCAACGGTAAGCGAGTCAAGGATGTGCATCACGCCACTGTGCAAAGCATGGGAAGGCGCATATCCGGGAAGTGGGCTTTAGCCCCGCCACTCGCCAGCCCGGAAACCAGCCGAAGCGGTAAGTCGTTTGTATCGCGGAGGGCGATCCAGGTGGATCGCTGCGTACCGCACTCCCATCTCACGTTCCTTCTCCCCGTACAAGCCCCCGGTTGCCGGCCATGGCAAGACGCGCGCGTCTGCATTGGCCCGGCTCTATGCGCAGTGCTTTTGGAAGGAATGCCATGTCGTCGATCCGCAGCGTCACCCCCACCTTTGACGAACAAGTCCCGTTTGCCGCCCTCAAGGAACGCATCGTGCAAGCCCTGTGCGCCGCCAGCCTTGGCGCCGTGCTGCTGTTCGGCGCCGGCTTCGCCTCCATGGAAACGCTGCACAACGCGGCGCACGACAGCCGTCACTCGGCCGGTTTTCCATGCCACTGATTCGCACCGCGCCCGCAGCGGGCCTGGGCACCTTTAACCGCATCATCGCCAGCGCGGCGGCGGCCGGCATCCTTGCCGGCCTGCTGCTGACCGGCGTGCAGCAGGTGCAGGTGGCGCCCATCATCCTGCAGGCCGAGGTGTTCGAGAGCGCCGCGCCCGCGGCACTGGAAGTGGCCCCAACGCACAGCCACGCCGACGCCACGCCGCACGAACATGCCGAAGGCGCGCATGAGCACGGCGGCTGGCAGCCGGACGATGGTTTTGAACGCACCTTCTACACCGCAGTCGCGAATATCAGCGCTGGTGTCGGTTATGCGCTGCTGCTGGCCGCGGCCATCAGCCTGGTTGGCCGCACCAGCAACTGGCGCGCGGGCCTGCTGTGGGGCGCTGCCGGCTACACGGCGTTTTTTGTCGCGCCCTCGATCGGCTTGCCGCCTGAGCTCCCCGGCACCGTCGCCGCACCGCTGCTGGCGCGCCAGCTGTGGTGGACCGCCACCGTCGCCGCCAGTGCCGGCGGCCTGGCGCTGCTGGTGTTCGCAAAAAACTGGCCGCTCAAGATCGGCGGCGCGTTAATGCTGCTGGCGCCGCACCTGGTTGGCTCGCCCCAGCCGGCGGTCCATTCGAGCACCGCGCCGGCCGAGCTGGCACGCAGCTTCCTGTACGCGACCTTGCTGGCCAATGCCGCCTTCTGGCTGGCCATGGGCGCGCTGGCGGGTTACTTCTACAAGAAGTTCGGCTGACCGATGCGCACCCATGACCGGCACGTGTTCATGTGCGTCGGCCCGCGCTGCACCGAAAACGGCGTGCAGGCGCAGGCCGTGTTCGAGCACATGGGGCGCGAGATCGACGCCCACCCGGAGCTGTGCGTCAAGCGCACCCGCACGCATTGCATGGTTGCGTGCCGCAATGAAGGACCGATCGTGGTCGTGTACCCGGAAGGCGTGTGGTACCGGCGCGTGGACGAAGCGGCGGCCGGGCGCATCGTCGCCGAACACCTGATTGGCGGCGCGGAAGTGACCGACCTGATTTTCCATCGCATCGGCGAAGGCGACACACTCGTGGCGGACAATGACACCTGATTTTCCTCAAGGCCCGGCGCCCATCGCGCTGCTTACCCACGCATCGAACGACCTGACGGTGTTGCACCATGCAGTAAGCCAGCTCCCGCCGGAGTTCGGCGCGGTGGCGGGCGTGAACCTGCAAGGACTCGACGCCGACGGCGCCACGGCGCTGCTCGCGCGCGAGGTGCAGGGCGCGCGCATCATCATCCTGCGCGTGTTGGGACGACTCGGCAGCGTGCCCGGTTTTGCGGACCTGGTCAGCCACGCGCGCCGCACCGGCCAGCACCTGATCGCCATCAGCGGCACCGGCGAGCCCGATCCCGAGCTGGCCGCGGTATCGACCGTCGCCCCCGATGTGCTGCAACAGACACTCAATTACTTCCATTGCGGCGGCAGCGGCAACCTGGCGCAGTTGCTGCGCTATTTGTCCGACCATCTGCTGCTGACCGGTTTTGGCTACGAGAGCGCGCTGGCGCTGCCGGAACACGGTATTTATCATCCCGACCTGGCGCAGGGGGCCGGCATCGACGACTGGCTGGCGCTGCGCAAGGCTGGCGCGCCAAGTGCCGGCATCGTGTTTTACCGCGCGCACTGGATGAGCGGGAACACGCGCTTCATCGATGCGCTGCTCGATGCGCTGGAAAAGCGCGGCATGAATGTGCTGCCGGTGTTCACCTCATCCCTGCGCAGTGGCGCGGGTGGCAACGGCGCTTTGCCCGACGCGCTGCGCTACTTCAGCGACGCGCGCGGCGTGCATATCGACGTCTTGATCAATACCACATCGTTCGCGATGGGCGAGATCACGCCGGGCGGCCCCACGCCGGCCGGCTGGTCGGTCGGCGTGCTGGAAACGCTGAACGTGCCGGTGCTGCAAGCGATCACCAGCGGCATGACCCTGCCGCAATGGGAGCAATCGGCACGCGGCCTCAATCCGCTCGATACCGCCATGAACGTGGTGCTGCCCGAGTTCGACGGGCGCATCATCACCGCGCCGGTGTCGTTCAAATCGCGCGCCGCCGGCCTGCAGGGCGACGCGGTCGAATACGAGCCGGTGCCGGACCGGGTGGCGCGCGTGGCGGGCATCGCCGCGCGCTTCGCACGGCTCAAGCACGTGCCCAACGCCGAGAAGCGCGTCGCCTTCATGTTCACCAATTCGAGCAGCAAGGCCTCGCAGATCGGTAACGCGGTCGGGCTGGACGCCCCGGCCTCGCTGATGCGCATCCTGGACGCCATGCGCGATGCCGGCTACGACGTCGGCCAGCCGCCCGCCGATGGCACGACGCTGATCCACGACCTGGTGGCACGCTGTTCGTACGACCAGATTTACGTGACCACCGAGCAGTTGCGCAACGCCGCCGGCCGCGTGCCGGCCGCGCAGTATGCAAGCTGGTTCGCCGAGCTCACGCCCGACATGCAGGAGAAAATGCGCACCCAGTGGGGCGCCGCACCGGGCGAAGCCTATGTGTGCGACGGCCACCTGGCGCTGGCGGGCATCGAATTGGGCAATACCTTCGTCGCGCTGCAACCGCCGCGCGGCTACGGCATGGACCCGGACGCCATCTACCACCAGAGCGACTTGCCGCCGACCCACCATTACTATGCCTTGTACCGCTGGCTGCGCGACGTCTGGCGCGCCGACGCCATCGTCCACGTCGGCAAGCACGGCACGATGGAGTGGCTGCCCGGTAAAGGCGTAGGCCTGTCGCAGAACTGCTTTCCGGACGCCTTGCTGGGCGACCTGCCGC
This sequence comes from Massilia aquatica, assembly GCF_011682045.1. Taxonomy (GTDB): domain Bacteria; phylum Pseudomonadota; class Gammaproteobacteria; order Burkholderiales; family Burkholderiaceae_D; genus Telluria_A; species Telluria_A aquatica. The sequence goes on from NZ_VVIW01000002.1 coordinate 150,298, forward strand.
TGTTTTACCCGTTCATCATCAACGATCCGGGCGAAGGTTCGCAGGCCAAGCGGCGCGCGCATGCGGTCGTGGTCGACCACCTGACGCCGCCGATGACCACCGCCGATACCTACGGCGCGCTGGCGCAGCTTACCCAACTGGTCGACGAGTACTATCAGGTCGAGGTGCTGGACCCGGCCAAACTGCCGCTGTTGCAGCAGCAGATCTGGGAACTGGTCAAGCAAACCAACCTGAATGCCGACCTGCAGGCACGCCTGCTGCATCACGATCATGATCACGGCCATGACCACGATCACGGGCACGGCCATCACCACCATCACGACCATGATCACGATCACGATCACGATCATCACCATGAAGAAGACGGCGAACTGCCGGCCGCGCTGGCGGCGATGGGTGGCTCCGACGTGGCCCACCTGATCGAAGACCTGGACGGCTATCTGTGCGAGCTGGGTTCGGCCCAGATCCGCGACGGCCTGCATATCCTCGGCGGTGGGCCTGACGCCGAACAGATGCCGGCCATGCTGGTATCGCTCACGCGCCTGCCCAACCTGGATATTCCGGGCCTGCAAGCCGAAGTGTCGAAGCTGTTCGGCCTGACCATGGACCTGCTGCTCGATCAAAAGGGACGCCGCATCAATGTGGTGCCCGCGCTGGCAAGGCTGGCGCAATGCGCCGTGGTCACGCGCTCCGACGCGCTCGACGCCATCGACGCCCTGTGCCTGCGTTTGTTCACAGAACTGGCCGCGCGCGATTACCGTCCGGCCGGCATCGATGACGTGCTCAATCTGGTTTTCGCCGACATCGACGGCGATGCGGTGGCCGCGCCGCTGCTGCAACCGGCGGTACGCGCCAAATCGAGCATGCTCTCGCAAATGGGCAAAGCGCGCCCAGTCGCTGCGCGCGCACCTGTCGTTCCCGTCGCGCCGGCATTGAATCGCTTCGACGCGCTGCGCAAGGTGCTCGGTTTCGCGTGCAGCCAGCTGGTGCCGAACCTGGCGCGCGCCACCGACGAAATCGACAACCTGATCAACGGACTGTCCGGGGCATACGTGCCGGCCGGCCCGAGCGGTTCGCCCACGCGCGGCATGGCGCACATCCTGCCGACCGGCCGCAATTTCTATTCGGTCGACCCGCGCAGCGTGCCGTCGCAGTCGGCCTGGCGCGTCGGCCTGCAACTGGCGCACGAAGTACTGACGCGCCACCAGCGCGAAACCGGTGAGTATCCCGAGAGCGTCGCCATCAGCATCTGGGGTACCAGCGCGATGCGCACACATGGCGACGACGTGGCCCAGATTCTGGCGCTGCTCGGCGTGCGCCCGGTATGGCGCGCCGAAAGCCGCCAGGTGAGCGGCGTGGAAGTCATTCCTCTCGACGAACTGAAACGCCCGCGCATCGACGTCACGACGCGCATCAGCGGCTTTTTCCGCGATGCGTTCCCGCAGTTGATCGACCTGATCGACGATGCGGTGAACACCGTCATCGCCCTCGACGAGCCGCTCACGCACAACTTCGTGCGCAAGCATTACCTGGCCGAACTCGGAGGCTGGATCGAACAAGGCCTGAGCAACGACGAAGCGGCGCGGCGCGCATCGTACCGCGTGTTCGGCGCCAAGCCGGGAAGCTATGGCGCCGGCATCCTTCCGCTGATCCAGCACAAGAACTGGGAAGCCGACGCCGATTTCGCCGAAGCCTACGTCAACTGGGGCGGCTACGCCTATGCGCGCGGCGAACAGGGCGCCGACCAGCGCGACGCCTTCAAGGTGCGCCTGTCCGGCGTACAGGTCGCCCTGCACAACCAGGATAACCGCGAACACGACATTTTCGACAGCGACGACTACCTGCAATTCCACGGCGGGATGATCGCCACCATCCGCGCCCTGACCGGCCAGCAGCCACGCCACTATGTTGGCGACAGCGCCGACCCGGCGCGCGCGCAGGTGCGCGACCTGAAGGAAGAAACCCTGCGCGTATTCCGCTCGCGCGTGGTCAATCCCAAATGGCTGGCCAGCATCCAGCGCCACGGCTACAAAGGCGGGCTGGAACTGACCGCCACCGTCGACTACCTGTTCGGCTACGACGCCACCGCGCAGGTGATGGACGACTGGATGTACGAAGACGTGGCCCAGGCCTACGGCTTCGATGAAGACATGCAGCGCTTCCTGGAAGACGCCAATCCGTGGGCGCAGAACGCGATCGCCGAGCGCCTGCTGGAAGCGGCCAGCCGTGGCATGTGGGCCGAGCCGCGTCCGGAAACGCTGGCAAAGCTGCGCGAACTATATCTCGATAGCGAAACCCTGCTCGAAGCACGCGGCGAAACGGCGCGCAATGGATAAGATCATGAATTTTCCGTTTTCCGCCATCGTCGGCCAGCCGCAGTTGCAGAAAGCACTGATGCTGTGCGCCGTCGATCCGACCATGGGCGGTGTGCTGATCCGCGGCGACAAGGGCACCGCCAAGAGTACGGCGGCGCGCGCGCTGGCCGATGTGCTGCCGCATATCGACACCGTGGCCGGCTGCGCCTACAACTGCGGCGCCGGTGCGGTGTCCGAGCACTGCGATGCTTGCGCCACCGGTAAGCCGCGCCTGGCCCCGGTGCCCTTCGTGACGCTACCGTTGGGCGCGACCGAAGACCGCGTCATCGGCAGCGTCGATCTGGCGCGCGCCCTGCAAGGCGGCCAGCGCGTGTTCCAGCCAGGCCTGCTGGCGGCGGCGCACCGTGGCGTACTGTATATAGATGAAGTCAACCTGCTGGCCGACCACCTGGTCGACGTGCTGCTCGACGTGGCGGCCATGGGCGTCAACTCGGTGCAGCGCGAAGGGTTGTCGATCCGCCACCCGGCGCGTTTTACGCTGGTCGGCACCATGAACCTGGAAGAGGGCGACTTGCGCCCCCAACTGCTGGACCGCTTCGCACTCATGGTCGAAGTGACGGCGCCGCGCGACAAGAAGGTGCGTTCGGAAGTGGTGCGCCGCCGGATCGCCTTCGAGGCCGATCCCGCAGCGTTCAGCGCAGCCTGGGATGAACAGCAACAGGCATTGCACCGCCAGCTGGCCGAAGCCCAGCGCCTGCTGCCCCAGGTGGCGCTCGACGACACCATGCTGGACCTGATCAGCCACCTGTGCTGCGAGTTCGAGGTGGCCAGCCTTCGTGCGGATATCGTCATGCACAAAGCATCGCGCGCCCTGGCGGCGCTGGACGGACGGCTGCACGTCACCCCGGCCGACCTGCGCAGCGCCGCCGAACTGGTGCTGCCGCACCGGCGCCGCCGCAAACCGTTCGAACAACCCGGCCTCGATCACGACCGCCTCGACGAATTGATGCGTGACGCCGCGCCACCACCACCAGCGCAGGATGAGGCCAGCGAACCGGAAGATGGCGAGCAAGCACCATCCGACCAACAAGGCGAAGAACAGGTATTCGCAGCCGCCCCCAGCGCCGCCGCGCCGCGCATCGTGGTCGAATCGACCTCGGGCCACAGCAACGCGGGCCGCCGCAGCGAAGCGATGGGCGCGCCGCGTGGCCGCGTGGTGCGCGCCGTGCCCGACGAGAACCCAACCAGCATTGCCATCGGCGCGACTTTACTGAGCGCCGCCATGCGCGAGCCGGGCCACGTGCAGGTCACGCGGGCCGACCTGCACCAGCAAATCCGCGTCGGCAAGAGCGCCAACCTGATCCTGTTCGTGGTGGACGCCTCCGGTTCGATGGCGGCGCAGCGCCGCATGGAAGCGGTCAAGGGCGCCGTGCTGGCGCTGCTGACCGACGCCTACCAGCGGCGCGACACGGTGGCCGTGATTGCGTTCCGGGGCCAATCAGCGCACCTGCTGCTGGCACCGACGGGCAGCGTGGAGCGCGCGGAGCAGGGCTTGTCCGACCTGCCGACCGGCGGGCGCACGCCCTTGCCGCACGCGCTGCACCTGGCGCTCGACACGCTGGAAAAATCAGCCAATCGCGCCCCGGCGCTGTTGGTGCTGCTCACCGACGGCAAGGCCAACGTGGCGCTGGCGGGCGATGGCGACCCCTGGCGCGAATCGCTCGACCTGGCCGGCAAGCTGGCCGAACGCGGCGTGCCCGCGCTGGTGCTCGATACCGAGAGCGGCTATCTGCGCCTCGGACGCGCCGCGCAACTGGCGCAAACCCTGGGCGCCGAATGCCTGACGCTGGAACAGCTGTCGGCCGACAACCTGGCGCTGACGATTCGCGCGCGCCTGGCACCCACCTGACACGACAAAATTTAGGAGCACTTTCAAGATGATCATTTGCATAGGCGCCGGCCCCGGCGACGTCGGCTACCTGACGCAGCGCGGCGCGCAGCTCATTCGCGAGGCTGACGTTGTCGCCGGCTTCGACGCGGTACTGAACGTGGTCCAGAGCCTGATCCCGGCCGAGGCCCACGTCATTGGCATGGCCTACCGCGACCAGGTCGCGCAGCTCGATGAAGTGGCGCGCCTGCACCACGCGGGCAAGCGCTGCGTGGTGGTCTTCATGGGCGACATTCATTTCAGCGGCTTCCAGTACCTGGAACGGGTCGAACGCGCCTGCGGCCACCCGGTCGAATCGCTGCCCGGCATATCGTCGGCCCAGATCCTGGCCTCGCGCGCCAAGGTCTGCTTCGACGAGACCACCTTCATCACATTCCACCGCCGGGGCGACCTCGATCCGTTCAAGCGCCATCTGGTGCACGTGCTCCAGGACCAGCGCAACGCGATCGTGATCCCGTGCCCGTGGGACGCGGCGCGCTCGTTCATGCCCTGGCATATCGCGGCCTATCTGCTGGAACACGGCATTTCGCCCGATCATCCGACCGAAGTGTGGGAAAACCTGACCCGTGGCGAAGCCGAATGGCATGGCAGCCTGCTCGAATGCGCCAGCCATACCTGTTCCGACATGAGCATCATGCTGATTCGTACGCTCGCGCCGATGGCCAGCCAGATCGAGGCGGCCCCCGCACCATGACCCAACAGGAAAAACTCGGCATCGTCGTTGCGGGCCACGGCAGCCGCGATCCGGACGCCGTGCGCGAATTCGAAGCGCTGGTCGAACTGGTGCGCGCGCGCGCGCCGAACGACGTCGTCACGCATGGCTACCTGGAGTTTTCCAGCCCGACCATCGCCGAAGCGGTGCGGGCCAACCTGGCGCTTGGCACGCGCCAGGTGGCGGTGGTGCCCGGCGTGCTGCTGGCCGCCCGCCACGCCAAGAACGACATGCCGGCCGAAGTGCAGGCCATGGCGCGCGATTATCCGGACATCGATTTCCATTTCGGCGCGCCGATGAACCTGCACCCGCAACTGCTGCAACTGGCGCAGGAACGCATCGTCGAAGCCGAGTCCACCTCGCCGCTGACGGTGCGCCGCTCCGACACCTGCCTGGTGCTGGTCGGGCGCGGCACCACCGACCCGGACGCGAATGGTGAAGTGGCCAAGCTGGCGCGCATGCTGGAAGAGGGCATGGGCTTCGGCGGTGTGTACGTATGCTATTCGGGTACGGCCACGCCGCTGGTGGCCGACGGCCTGCGCGCCGCCTCCCGCATGGGCTTCGAACGCCTTGTGGTGCTGCCGTTCTTCCTGTTCGACGGGGTGCTGGTCAAACGCATCTACGCGGCCGCCGACGACCTGCGCGAGCGCGAGCCGGCTCTGGAAGTGCTCAAGGCCGGCTACTTCGGCGTGCACTCGCACGTGGCCGACGTGATGATCGAGCGCGCGCGCGAGGCGGTTGCCGGACGCGCCGCCATGAACTGTTCGCTGTGCAAATACCGCGTGCAGATCGTGGGCTTCGAGCAGCAAGTGGGCGAGCCGCAGCAGGCGCACCACCTTGCGGTGCGCGGCTTGCTGGCGCAGGAACCGGCAGTGGCGGCCGCGCCCACGTACGCGCCGTACGAGCCGCACCCGATCGAAGCCGAGAGCTTCCAGATCATCGGCGCGGGACGCGACTGGTCGGGCTTCCCGGCCTCGCAGATGACGATCCTGCAACGGCTGGTGCACACCAGCGGCGACTTCGGCGCGGTGGACGATATGTATTTTTCGCCGGGCGCGGTCGAAAGCGGCATCCTGGCGCTGCTGCGCTGCAAGCGCGTGCTGACCGATGTGACCATGGTGCAGACGGGCCTCAAGCGCCAATTGTTAGAAACCCTCGGCATCGACACCTGGTGCGGCGTGCATGACCGCGAAACGCATCTGATGTCTGCGGCGGAAGGCATTACGCGTTCGGCGGCCGGCATCCGGCGTGGCTGGCAAAAATTCGGCAACGACGTGGTGCTGTCGATCGGCGACGCGCCGACCGCGATCGCCGAAGCGGTGCGCCTGATCCGCGACCATGGCTGGCGCCCGCAACTGGTCATCGGCCTGCCGGTCGGCTTTGTCGGCACGCGCGAAACCAAGGACGAACTGCGGCGCTGCCTGCAAGTGCCGCGCATTACCAACAGCGGCACGCGCGGCGGTTCGCCGTGGGCGGCGAGCGTGGTCAATGGCCTGATGATTGACGCGCTCAATCAGCTTGCAGGGTATGAAGCACCTTGAACGGGTCCGGTTCGACCTCGCCATCCCGGCGTTAAACGGGCTGCGGCGCGGCCGCACCACAGGCAGCTGCGCCACGGCGGCGGTAAAAGCCGCACTCGGCTTGCTGCTGCACGGCGCGCGCTGCGACGCCGCCAGGATCAGCCTCCCGGACGGCGTGCATTTTCTTGACGTGCCAATCCAGATGGTCGATTGGACGGATGACGGCACAGCGCGGGCCGAGGTATTGAAAGACGGCGGCGACGATCCGGACAACACGCACGGCGCCACCATCTTTGCCGAGGTTCGGCGCAACGATGCGCGCGTGGTGCGCTTTTTTGCCGGGCGTGGCGTGGGCACGGCGACGCGCCCCGGCCTGCGCGTGGCGGTGGGCGAGCCGGCGATCAACCCGGTGCCGCGCCAGATGATGCGGCGCGCGGTGGAAGAAATGCTCGACGACGCCATGGCGGAGCCGCCCGACAGCGGGTTCGATCTGGTGATCGGCTGCGAAAACGGCGATGTCATCGCGCGCAAGACCTTCAATCCGCGCCTGGGCATACTGGGCGGAATTTCGATTCTCGGCACCTCGGGGATCGTGGAGCCGATGTCGCTGTCGACCTGGATCGCGTCGGTCGAGGTGTATGTGCGGGTGGCGCTGGCGGCGAGCACCGAGAGCGTGGCCTACCTGCCCGGCAAAATCGGGCGCGAGTTCGCCAGCGGGGTGTTGGGCCTGCCGGATGAACGCTCGGTGCAGATCGCAAATTTTCTCGGCGACGCCCTGGACTTCACCGAAAACGCCCTGCGCGAAGCCGATCGCAGTCTCGATGTGCTGTGGCTCGCAGGGCACCCCGGCAAGCTGGCCAAGGTGCTGGACGGGTTTTGGGATACGCATTCGAGCAAGAGCAACATGGCAATGGCCGGTGTCGCGCGCGTGGTGGCCGCGATGGGCGGCGATACGCAACTGGTACACGACATAGAAAATGCAAACACAGTGGAAGCAGCAATGGAACGTTTAAAGAGTGAGTCCTTCGCCCAGGCGGTGTGGATCGAGATCGAGCGCCGCATCGGCATGCTCGCGCACGCGCGCGTACCGTCGGTCAAGCGGCTCGAAGTGCGCCTGTTCGATTTGGCCGGCAACCCGCTCGGGGTGGACGCGTGAGCACCGGTACCTTGTGGGGCATCGGCGTCGGTCCCGGCCCGGCCGGCTACCTGCCGATGGCGGCGCTGGAGGCACTGCGCCGCGCCGACCTGATTTACGCGCCGCGTGCGCGCGGGGCCGAGCTGTCGGTCGCCTTGCAATGCCTGGCCGGAATCGACATCGACCCGGCCAGGCTGCGCGAGATCGAATTCAACATGGACCCGGACCGTTCGGTCCTGAGCGAGCACTATGCCCAGCTGGCCGACAGCATCGCACTGGAACTGCGCGCCGGGCGCGACGTGGCCTACCTGACCATCGGCGACTCGCTCACCTATTCGACCTATGGCTACGTGCTGGCAGCCCTGCGCGCGCGCATTCCGGATCTGCCGCAGCGCACCTTCCCGGGCATTACCAGTTACGCGGCCGCCGCATCGGCGCTGGCCTGGCCGCTGGGGGAGGGCAAGGAGCGGGTATTGATCCTCCCATGCCCCGAAACGGCGGAAGAACTGCGCAGCGACATCCTGAGCCACGATATCGTGGTGCTGATGAAGGTCGGCGCGCGCCTCGGCTGGGTGCTCGACCTGCTGCGCGAAATGGGCATTGCCGAGCACTGCGCCTTTGCGCGCCGCATCGGCCTGCCCGGCGAATTGCTGGCCTCCGGCGTCGGCGACCTTGTCGCCAACGACGCGATGGGCTACCTGGCCACCTTGCTGGTGCGCCGTCAACCACGGCAGGAGAGATAAGATGAAAGTGTACTTCGTTGGAGCGGGCCCCGGCGCCGCCGATTTGATTACCCTGCGCGGCGCGCGCCTGTTGGGCAGCGTCGACATGGTGCTGTACGCCGGCTCGCTGGTGCCGACCGAAATGCTCACGCACTGCCGCGTTGGCGCCGAAATCATCGACACCGCCAAGCTCGATCTGGAGCAGCAGCAGGCTTGCTACGTGCGCGCACAGGAAATGGATATCGACGTGGTGCGCCTGCATTCGGGCGACCCGGCCATCTACGGCGCCACCGCCGAACAGATGCGCCGCCTCGATGCGCTGGGCATTGCGTATGAGGTGGTGCCGGGCGTATCGTCGTTCACCGCTGCCGCCGCGGCCATCAGCGCCGAATTGACCAAGCCGGAAGTGTCGCAGAGCGTGATCCTTACGCGCGTATCGGGCCGCGCATCGGCCGTGCCGGAGCTCGAATCGATTGCGCGCCTGGCCGAACACCGTGCCACCATGTGCATCTTCCTGTCCGGGCCACACCTGAAAAAGATTGTCGGCGACCTGTCGCTGCACTATCCGCAGGACACGCCGGTGCGCCTGGTGTACCGCGCCACCTGGCCGGAACAGAAAATCTATCAGGGCACGCTCGGCACGGTGCTGGAAGACACCAAGCGCGGCGAGTGGAACCTGACCACGATGATGCTGGTCGGCGCGGCGCTCGACAAGGATGTGGCGGTCGAATCGAGCCTGTATTCGAAAGACTTCACGCACCTGTTCCGGGTCGTCAAGAAGAACAAGGCGGAGGCGGCGTCGTGAACCCAGCGCCGGCCATCTGGCTGGTGCGCGCGCATGGCGAGGAGCTGGCGGCGGTGCTGCAAGCTGGCTTGAACGCCGAGGTGTATCGCCCGTGGTTGCAGGAAGGCGTCAGCCACAAGGCGCAGTTTGCGCAAATCTACCGCCGCCATGCGCAATGGATCGTGATTGGCGCGACCGGGATCGCGGTACGCTTTCTCGATGGCCTTACGGCGGACAAGCACACCGACCCTGCGGTCGTGGTGCTGGACGAAGCGGGACGCTTTGCCATTTCTCTGCTGGCCGGGCATGAAGGCGGCGCCAATGCGCTGGCCTACAAGGTCGCGCGGGCGGTCGGTGCAACCCCGGTGGTCACCACCGCCACCGAGGCCTTGAAGCCGCTGGTGGTCGGCATCGGCTGCCGCAAGGGCGTGCCGGCGGAACGGATCGAGGCGGCGGTGCGCCACGCGCTCGGCCAACGCGGCATTGAAGAAGTGCGCGAAATGGCGACCGTGGACCTGAAAGCGAACGAACCGGGTCTGCTGGAATTTTGCAGCCGGCACGAGCTGCCGCTGCGCGTGTTCGCGCGCGCCACCCTGGCGGCGCGTCCGTGGGTCAGCGTGCCGTCGGACTGGGTGCGCAGCAATGTGGGATTGGATGGCGTATGCGAGCCGTGCGCGCTGGTCGCCAGTCCGCGCGGCGCGCTGCTGGTGCCAAAAACGTGCCTGGACGGCGTGGCCGTCGCGGTAGTTGAAGATAAATGGATGGAGATCTGATGAGTGGTGTATTGAATCTGGTGTCGGTCGGTCCCGGTTACGAGGACCTGATCGCACCGCGCGCGATTGCGGCGTTAAAAGACAGCGATGTGATCGTGGCGTACGAACTGTATTTGCGCTGGATCATGCCGCACCTGGAGGGCAAGGAAATCCACACGCCGCCGCTCACGCAGGAACGCGAACGCGCCTTGCTGGCGATCGAAAAAGCACGTGGCGGCGCGCGCGTGTCGCTCATTTCGAGCGGCGACATCGGTATTTACGCGATGGCCGCGCTGGCATACGAAGAAATGAGCGAGATTGATACCTACCAGGTCAACCTGATTCCGGGGATTACCTCGGCCAACGCCTGCGCCTCGCTGCTTGGCTCCCCGCTGTCGCACGACTTTGCCACATTGAGTCTGTCGGACCTGCTGTGCCCATGGGAGTGGATCGAGCACCGCGCGCGCCATATCGCCAAGGCCGACCTTGCGTGCGTGATGTACAACGTGCAAAGCGCCAGCCGCCAGCAGGGCGTGTACCGCGTGCTGCAGCTGATGCTCGAATCGAAGGCGCCGCATACCCTCTGCGGCGTGGTCAAGAACGCCTACCGCCCGGGTCAGGAAGTGAGCATCCACCGGCTCGACGAGCTGCCGTCGCTGCAGTTCGACATGCTCACCACCATCGTGGTCGGCAACCGCTTCACCCAGCGCAAGCGCGGGCAGATTTTTACGCCGCGCGGCTACAACGACTGGGACGCCAAGGCCGACAGCACGCTGCCGCAGCGCCAGGAGCTGCCCGATGGCGGCGTGTGGGTGTTTTCCGGCACCAGCGACGGCAATGCGCTGGCGGCGCGGCTGGCGGCGGGCCAACACCGTCCTGTGGTGGTGTCGGCGGCGACCGATCATGGCGGCGACGTGGCGATCAAGGCCTGCCCGGGTGCGACCGTCTGGGCCGGGCGCCAGGGCATCGAGGCGCGGCGCCAGGCGCTGGTGGCCAGCGGCGCCAGGGTTCTGGTGGACGCCACCCATCCTTACGCGACCAGCATGTCGGAGCAGTTGATCGGGCTGTCGCGCGAACTGGGCATCCCGTATTTGCGCTACGAGCGGCCAAGCAGCTTCAATGCGGACGGCGGCACCCTGTGTGCGTCGCCGCAAGACGCCGCCGAACGCGCCATCGCGACCGGCCAGCGCATTTTCCTCTCCACCGGGTCGAAAGACCTGGCGACCTTCTTGCATGCCGACGGCGCCGGCGACAAAGAGTGGTTCGCGCGCCTGACGGCCGAACCCGAATTCATCGAGCGCGCCGTTGCGCTGGGCGTGCCGCGCGAGCGCATTTGCGCCATGCAGGGGCCGTTCTCGAAGGACTTCAACATCGCCTTGTGGCGCGACTGGCGGATCGACTGTGTGATCACCAAGGATTCGGGCGACGCCGGCGGCTATGCGGCCAAGGTGGAGGCGGCGAAAGCTCTCGGTATCCCGCTGCTGGTGATTCAACGCCCGCAGGTTGATTACCCGGCCATGTGCAACAGCCTCGACGATCTGATCGCGCAACTGGCGAAACTGGACCTGGCATGAAGCAGCCGATCCCCGTCACCATCGTGACCGGCTTCCTGGGCTCCGGTAAAACGACGCTCTTGCGCAGCCTGATCGAAAAGCGCCAGAGCCGCCGCCTGGCGCTGTTGATCAACGAGTTCGGCGAAATTTCGATCGACGGCGCGCTGGTGCGCGGCGAAGCTGGCGCGGACGATCAGGTGCGGGTGCACGATTTTCCGTATGGCCTGATCGCGTATGGCGACGACGAACTGTTTTTGCCGACCATGCAGGCGATCGCCGCACGCCGCGCGAATGTGGATCACGTGCTGATCGAAACCTCCGGCCTGGCCCTGCCGACGGCCATCATGGAGATGCTGCAAAGCCTTGAACTGGCCGAGGACTTCATTCTCGACGCCACCCTGGCGGTGGTCGATACGCCGCTGCTGCTGTCGGACCAGTTCGAGACCGGCACTGGCAGCGATGCGGCGGCCACGGTGTTCGGCCAGCAGCTCGAATTTGCCGATGTGGTGGTACTGAATAAAATTGATGACCTTGACGACGACGCGCTGCTGCTGGCCGAAACGCGGGTGCGCGAGCGCGCTCCCAAGGTGCGTTTCCTGGAACTGGCGTACAAGGCGCAGCTCGACATCCGCCTCGCGCTCGGGTTGCGCCTGCATCAGCCGACCCGCACCGAGCACACCCACACCTACACGCCGCTGGCGACCATGCCCGGCCCGAATACCGGCGTGCTGGCCGAGCAGGGGCGCCTGAACGGGCATGCGCATTCGGGTCTGGCCGCGCATTCGCACGGACTGGCCACGCACAAGCATTTTCACGAGCAGGACCCGGGCTGGCTGTCGTTCGTGCTGCGCAGCGATGCGCCGCAAAGCGCCGACAAGGTGCGCCACGCCTTGCAGGAAGCGGTGCGGCTGGAACCTGTGTTGCGCAGCAAAGGGTTCATTCGCACCAGCGAGACCGGGCAGGCGGTGCTGGTACAAGGCGTGCGTTCGCGCGTGATGATCAGCGTCGACGCGGTGCGGCCGGCGGCGCGCCGCTCCGAACTGGTCATCATCGGTTATCACGCCAGCCGCACGCGCGTGGCGGCGGTACTGTCGGAGCTGACCGGAACTGCCTGGCACTAAACTTGCATCAACCATTTAATCATTTTCTATCCTGGAGCTTCACATGCAAACCAAATTCATTCGTACCCTGGCGCTGGCGCCCTTGTTCTACTGCGGCGCGGCGCTGGCCCATCCCGGCCATGACGGCGGCTTGCTGGCCGGCCTGGCGCATCCGTTCTCGGGCCTGGATCACATGCTGGCCGCCGTCGCTGTCGGCATCTGGGCCGCGCAGCTGGGCGGGCGCGCGCGCTGGCTGCTGCCACTGAGCTTCATCGCCTTGCTCGCCGCCGGCGGCATGATGGGCATGGCGGGCGTGGGTATCGCCGCGCTGGAAAGCGCGATCATCGCGTCGGTGCTGGTGCTTGGCCTGTCGATCGCCTTCAAGGTCAAGCTGATGCCGGCGCTGGGCGCGTTGATGGTCGGCGCGTTCGCGCTCGTCCATGGCCTGGCGCATGGCGCGGAAATGCCGCACGTGGGCAGCGCCGCCATGTACTTTTCGGGCATCGTGGCGTCGAGCGTCGCGCTGCTGGCGGGCGGCATGGTCGCCGGTGCGGTACTGCGCCAGCAACAGGCGTGGCTGCGCGGTGTTGGTGCGGTGATCGCGCTGGGCGGCGTCTGGATCGGCGCCGCTTTCTAAACAAGTTGGGCGTGGGCTGCGCTCATGCCCATGGCCAGCGGGCCGCGTTCGCACAGGGCGATGTCCCAGTGCTGGTTTTGTACTGAAGGGAATAGCGCGGCGCCGGCCAGCACCAGGCGGCTGGTCGCTTTCCACAGAGGGAGCGGGATGTCGGCGTCGGCGCCGGCCAGCTTCCAGCTGGCGCGCACGATGTACGCGCCGTGCGCGCGCATCGCCACTGTCACGCGCAGGCCGCCGAGGCGGTGTGGCGAGGGCAGTTCTTGCAGCAGGTAGCCGCGCGCGCATGGCAGATCGAGCAGTTGCACCAGGTCGGCCAGCGCAATCAGCGCACCGTTGCCGAGCACCGCGGCGTCACTGCTTTTCTCGTAACTGATCGCTGAAAAAATCTCCGCATCCCCATCATCCGACGCCGGCACGAACTGTAGCGGGTAGACCGCCGCGTCGCGCAGGTAGCGGCGCGCTTCGGCCGCGCTGTGTAGCGGGCGCACGCCAGCGATCACGCAAGCGCCGCACCTGAACAGGGCGGCCACGCGCGGGGAGGGCAGGGCGTGGGCCAGCATGGCGGCATGAAACGCGATCCGGTCGGGGGCACAGGCAGGCTGCGGCACGTGCGCGCGCGCGCGCGGCGCGGGCAGGGCGTGGAAAATCCGCTGGATCAGGTCGTGCGCTTGCGTGAACCCGCTTTTGTGCGTTGCGATTGCCTGGCTGAAGTAGGACATTGATTTTCCCTGTTGATTGGTTCACCGCAACATTCCCTCAGATAACGTTACCGTGAAGAATCGGACGTGAGCATGAGGCAGGCCAAGCTTGTGGCTTGCCGTGTGTAAACACGACAGCGGATCTTCGTTGTTGGCGTTGTCATGCGCAGGTTGGGGGCGCTAACATGCCCACTGCGCGAAAAGTTGCGAACTTAATGATCAGGAATATTGATGGAAACTCGTGAACGGCGGGAAACGGTGTCTTATGTACTCGACAACTTCAGCCATCTTCTAACGGACGATGAGCGCGCTGCTGTCGAGTGCGTGACGTTCAGGATGGGCGGGGACACCCGCACATACGCAGTCATGCGCAGCGGCGGTGAGGCGCCCGGGCACATCCTGGCGCTACTCGCCAATGGCCAGCAGGCCCTGAGGTTCGCGTGTGCCGACAAGCTGCTCGGCCTGCACAAGGAACTGATATTCGCCAACGCATGCCCGTCGTGCGGCAAGCTGCTAAGAACCCCGCGCGCCAGGCAATGCCTGAAGTGCGGTCACTCGTGGCATCAGTCGCCAGACGTATAAGCAATGCTAGTATCCCGGCTTACTGCCACCAGACAAGCGTATGAACAACGATAAACTGCAGGGAACCTTCCAGCTGGACCGGTCCAGGAACGCGACCGTGCAGGTCTTCGAGCATCTGCGCGAGATGATCGTGACGCTGGCGCTGGAACCGGGGCCATCCTCGCGCGCGATGAACTGGCGCGTTACTTCAACCTGTCCGCCACGCCGATCCGCGATGCGCTGACCCGGCTTGGCGAAGAGGGGCTGGTCGACATTTTTCCGCAGCATGTCACGCGCGTGCGCAGCGTCGATATTACGTCCGTGCGCGAGGCGCATTTCCTGCGCCTGTCGGTCGAGCTGGAAATGGTGCGCATGCTCTCGACAGCACCCAATCCGGTGCTGTCGAAAATGCTGCTGGGGCTGGTTGCGGGTCGCGCAGCTGTGCCACGAGTGGGGCCTGACCTGGGGTTCGCATTCGAACAAGCACTTCGATGTGTCGCTGGCCATGTTCACGCATGTGGCGGCGGCCGCGCCGGGCAACATCACCGCCATCGACACCCACTGGATCTGGCAGGACGGCCAGCACCTCACGCGCGCGCCGCTGCGGATTGTCGACGGCATGATCGACGTGCCGAGTGCGCCGGGGCTGGGCGTCGATCTCGATATGGATGCGGTGGAGGCGGCGCATGCGCTCTACAACAGCATGGGCTTGGGCGCGCGCGACGATGCGCTGGCCATGCAGTATCTGGTGCCGGGCTGGCGCTTCGACAACAAGCGACCTAGCCTGGTGCGATGAGGCGCGTGATGAACTTTGTCAAACAGACACGGTTTTCAAGATGAGTGACGTGTCTGTTCAGCGCCAGACTGGTGGCTACGGCGACGAAACTGCGCGGCATGGTAAGCTTTGCTAAATCGTCACTATTTTCAGGAGGCATGACATGTCGGACTCGACTGGTCTGGACAACCCCGACCCGACCGCGTTGGGGCCCTTCATCGCCGAACTGCATGCCTATTTCGCCTCGCCGCCCGATCCCGCCGACGTCGGCCGCCACGGCATTCTTGCGCAATCACCAATTTGGCGAGGCAGTGGCATGACTGCTGGCTGATCTGGCAAGCTGCTGCCACCAAGCAATTCATCTATTGGGCTTGTTCTCTTGCCATGCCCGGCGCATAGCACCGACTTTCAGGTACAGTGAAAAGTTCAAATGAATCCTGATCATGCCGATGCCGCTGCTCTCACGCAGGGCGGGGAATGCCTTCAGCGCTGCCTTGGCAACGTGAAATTTTAAAAGATAGAAACAAAGAAGAAACAAAGAAAGAAACGCATATGACTATTGTTGATGGCATCCGGCGTGTGGCTGTTTTGCTGACGGTCATCACCGCAGTTGCAATAATCTGGAACGAGAAACCGTTGTTTGATCTTGTGTATGACATCGACGGCCCCGGCAGGCCACCAGTACTGGCGGCGTCCTGCGATGACAAGGTGCACGGCGCGTACGTCATTCCCAGGAAAACCGATGATGGTCGTCCTTATCGCCTTATATTATGTTTCCTCGCAGGTAAGTCAACGGAAGGCGTCATGCTGGTTGAATACAGAACTGCGGAGGGGCATCTCCGGATGAATACGCCGCACTCGGCTGAGGTGCAGCAATACATGCAGCGGACCGCAGCGCGTTTTGCTCAGACGCCGGACGAACTGCTCGCTGCAAAAACGGGCGTGCATGAACAGCGGCGCTCGCGCTTGATTGCCGGAGCAACGATCACACTGGCGGCATTGCTCTTTTCCTGGTTATGTATCGGGATGATCGGCCCGATGATCAAAAACAGAGTCCGGTAACGCGAATGCTTATAGAGCGAAACGGAAATGACGATGTTTGATGGTATCCGGCGCGTGGCAGCCGTGTTGTCCTGTATTGCGGTCATTGCCGCAGCTGTGTCGATCTGGAACGAGAAACCGCCCGTCGAGTTTATTTACCAGATTGATGGCGTCGATAAGCCAGCAGTCGTCGTGGACTACTGTGATTATAATGTGCACGGAAGCCGTGGGCTGTTTAGAGAAACTGATCACGGTCGTACTTATCGCGTTACATTATGTTTCCTGGCATATGAGTCAACGGACGGCAGGATGCTGGTCGAGTATAAGGATGCCGATGGCGTCATCGGAAGAAACATTCGGTACTCGGATGCCGTGCAGCATTACATGCGTCGAACCGGTGAGCTTTTGGATCAGACGCCAGCCGAGATGCGCGCTGCAAAAAAAGAACTGGATATGCAGCGGCGCTCGTACCGGGTGGCGGGGACAATTTTCACGCTGGCGGTGCTGCTGTTTTTTTGGTTATTCATGCAGATTGTCGGCTTGATGCTCAACAGCATGCCGGCACTGCGCGATATCAATCATGGCGAGTGAACGTGCCCGACAACAGCAAGTGGTGTGCCGGCCGCTGATCCGACAGAATAACTCAAGCTTCGTGATCGTTGAATTGATCACAGTTGTTTCAAGGTGTTATTGCCGCCGGATGTGCGAAAAATATCCCTGGGAACGCGACAGCGTATAGAAAGAAACGGAAATGACTATTTTTGATGGTATGCGGCGCGTTGTAGCCGTCTTGTCCTGCATTGCGGTCATTGCCGCAGCTGCAGTGATCTGGAACGAGAAACCGTTCGTCGAGTTTATTTATGAAATCGATGGCGTTGATAAGCCACCAGTATCCGTGGAATTCTGTGAATTCAATGTGCATGGAGGCCACTCTATGCGGAGAGAAACCGATGACGGTCGTACTTATCGCGTCACTTTATGTTTCCTGGCACATGAGTCAGCGGACGGCAGAATGCTGGTCGAGTATAAAAATGCGGATGGACTCACCGGCAGGAACATTCCACGCTCGGATGAGGTGCAACAATACATGCGTCGAACCGGTGAGCTTTTGGTTCAGACGCCAGCCGAGCTGCTCGCTGCGAAAAAAGAACTGGATAAGCAGCGGCGCTCGTACCGGGTGACAGGGGCGATTTTCACGCTGGCGGTGCTGCTGTTTTTCTGGTTATTCATGCAGATTGTTGGCGTGATGATCAATAGCATGCCTGCACTGCGCAATAACAATCCTGGCGATAACAAATAGCTTTCCTTTTCTGTGCCGAGACAAGCGGGTACAGGCGGCCCACCAGGTCGTGTTCTGGCTCAGTGAACGTGCCGGAAACCAGCGATTGATGTGCCCGCCGGTGAACCGATAGCATTATTTAGGCTTCGTAACAGGAGGCGTCGTGACAGGAGGCTTCGCAACAGCAGGCGTCGTGGCAGCAGGCTTCGTGGCAGCAGGCTTCGCGACAGCAGGCTTCGCGACAGGAACTTTCAGGGGATCATCTTCTTTATAAAGATAGGTGGTCCTTTTCGGCTCGTTGAATTCTTTCGCTACCTCGTTTTCCCATGTAACGACGTTCAGCATCTGATCCCCCTTCTCAGTGTAAAACCATGAGTACCATGTTTTTTTAGGGTGTAGCGCTGTATCGTCAATGCTCATGGCGGCGTGCCCTATTTCGTGATACAGCGATCGGCGCATATCAGCATAAACAGGACCTGTCTCGGTGTTGATTTTCGGCCTGTAATACGGATCCATATCGATTTTGTCTCCACCGAGATCCTTTACATTCGCATCGTTTCTGGTTCGTCGAAAATCGACCACAAACGGTACAGGGTCTCTCATGATCATAGTCCGGCGTTGCTCCAGTTGTTTCAAGGCCTTGTCGCCGACGGATGTGCCAAAAATCTCCCTGAGACCTTTTTCAGCTTCTATCTGCTGAGCAGCCGTCCCGCCTTTCACGATAAAGTCTTTTTCCCCGATTTTGAAATGCCTTTCTGCATTGTTCGGGTTTGCTCTTTCTCCATTGTAATTTCCCATCGCGTCATAGCCGCGGCCGAGCTGCGCGGATGAAGTCGCGGCAGTCTGCCCGGTCATGCCAATGTGCGACTCTGCGTTCTCGAACAGATCGGAACCGAGGCCGTTTCGGACCATCGCAGCCAGCGTATCAGTGACTGGACCCTGGAAAACGGCGGTAGCACCGGCCTCCACCATCGACAAGATATCGTCCGCTACGGACGAACCCATCCCCTCGGGCATGACCGGGTCGGTCTGGACCGCGCCTCCCCCAATAAAGACATTGTTCGATCCTTCGATAATGAACGCGCCGCACGCGATCTTGTCGCTTACCCTCGCTGCGGGGAGCCCGTTGATAAAGACCGTGGGGCTGCCGGTCGCAATCGGCGGTGGCGCCTGGTCGTGCTTCGAACACACCGTCTTGTCGACGTGCGCCCGCGCGGCCTTGATGCCGTTGGTGAACACATTCCCGGAGCAAGGTCCGATGACTTTGCCGGTCTTGTCGCCGCCACCGCTTCCTTTGGGACCGTCGCCGGGCGGCGTGTGGCCGATCGGATCGCCTAACCGTGCTGCTTGAGGCATGCTTTAACCCTCCCCGGTGTGGGCGCGAAAGGATGCCGTGCATCGTTGCGGCGCATATCCGCCCGCCATGCGGCAGGCGAGCCGCGCGGAAAATTCAAAGCGCGCGTATCGGGAAGAACGTTTCATCGTGGGCCGTGCTTTCATGGTGACCATCCGGGTCTTGCAAAACCAGGGGAAGGGCGAGAATGTCGTGGGGCGCCAGCGACAAGCAGGGTGCCCGATTCGGAGGTGATTGAATGTTAAGCTTAATCAAAAAACCATATGTTGAATGCTACGTGAACGGCTTCGATCATGCAACCAAGAAATGCAAGTCGCCATTCCGCAACAAGGTCGGATGGTGCACGTTAATCAATCCGCTACAAGCCTCAGGATGCCCTGGCGGCAAGGCAGGGCAGCTTGAAAAAACGGTTTGACGCGAGAATCAAGGTTGATTCCAAAAGAAAAATCAGATGCGTAACACATGATTTGCCGCAGATTCACGCAACCCCAGCCCCTTCCGTCACGGCCAATCCAGCCTCCTCGACCGCGCGCATATCCGCCGCCGGCAGCTCGATGGTAAACCGGCTGCCTTTGCCCGCGCCCTCGCTGTACGCACTCACGCTGCCACCGTGCAGCTCCACCAGTTTGCGCACCAGCGCCAGCCCCAGTCCAAGCCCGCCGGTGGCCCGGTCGGGGGTCCTGCGTCCCTGCGAAAACAGCTCGAACACGCGCGGCAGCAGTTCCGGCTCGATGCCATTGCCGTTATCGCTTACCTCGACGCTGACCCGTTCGCCTTCGCGCGCCAGGGTTACCCGGATCGACGACTGCGGCGGCGAATACTTGGCGGCGTTGACCAGCAAGTTGGTCAGCACCTGGATCAAACGCGTGGCGTCGCCGCGCACCCAGTATTCTTCTTCCCCGCAAACAGTGTCGAACTGGTGCGCGCCCTTGTGCATCGCGCCCATGGTCTGCTCCACTGCGGCGGCCAGGATGGCGCGCATCGACACCGGTATTTTCTCCAGCGTGATCAGCCCGCGCGTGACCCGCGACACGTCAAGCAGGTCGTTCACCAGGTGATTCATGTGATCGACCTGGCGCGAGATGATGTCGCCGGCCTGGCGCATCTGCTCGGGCGAGATATTCGGCATCTTGAGCAGGTGCGCGGCGGTGCTGATGGGCGCCATCGGGTTGCGCAGCTCGTGCCCGAGCATGGCCAGGAATTCATCCTTGGAACGGTTCTGGCCCTCGGCGATTTCGCGCGCCTGCTGCGCTTCCGCCAGCAAGCGTTCGCGCTCGGCCGAGGCGCTCGCCAGCAGATGGGCGCCCAGGTACACGTTCTGGTCGAGCCGGTCGACTTCCGTAATGCCCGAATACAGCGGCAGCCGGGTCGGCCCGCCCACCATCGCCCGCGCCGCATCGCCGGTGCGGGCAATCGCGCGCGTCACGCGGGCGCTGAACAGCAGCGCGGCGGCGCCGGCCAGCAGCAGGGCGATCAGCAGCCCCGACACCGAATACAGCACCGTGCGCCGCGCGGTGCCGTCGATGGCCGCGCGCGGGGCCGACATGGACACCCACCAGCCCGACACGGTGGACGCGGTCAGCATCGCATAGCGTCCGTCCGGCGTGCTCACCAGGCCGTTTTCGCCCAGGCGGATGGCAACCAGCACCGGCGGCGCCGCCAGGCTGCCCACGGCCGCGTGCTTGCCGTTGCTGGCCAGCAGGCGGCCCTGGCGGTCGTACACGGTGAAGGTGGTGCCCTCGGCATCCGGCGCGGGCAGGGCGCGCAGCAGGTCGTCGACGTCGAAGCCATAGCCGAGCACGTAGCGCACGCCGTTGTCGAGAAAGACCGGAAAGTCGACTTTGACCACATAGCTTTCGGGCAATTTGCCGGGCAAGAGGTCGGAGATGGCATACGCCGCGCTCGAGAGCATGCGGTCGACGCGGGGGCGTTCCCGGGCGCGGGTGTCGGGCAGGGCGGCGTCGGGCGCTCGGGTGGTGTCGACGAGCAATTGTCCGCTGTCGTCGTACAGCTCGATCCAGGCGCCGTCGTTGCCGGCCATGGTGCGCGCCTTGATGCCGAACTGGGCGATTTGCCCGGCTTCAAGCTTGTTGGAACTGCTCAGACCACGGATCAGGCCGATCGCCTGGTGCCATTGACCATCAACGGCGATCGAGGTGGCGCGCGCCGCCAGTTTCATGGACAGCACGGCGGCGTCGCGCTCGGCCTGGATCAGGCGGCTCAACGGCACGGTGGAAAACAGAATCACCGGCGCCAGCGCCGCCACGATCATCAAGGCAAGGAAGGACCGAATCTTCATGATAACTCTTCCGGGAGAACGCGCCAGCGCGAGCGGACTCGCTCATGCATTGCATCCCATCAAGCTTAGCATGTCTTTACGTTCAAGATTCCTATTAGTATTTCTCTACTGTTGGATTGGGGTAACGCCACTTGACGCGGCGTTCCCCATGCGCTCTAAGGATTCCAGCCGAGGCCGTTGTTCCAGGCGGCAAACACCTTGGCGCGTGTGGCAAATCCGGCCGCCACCTCATCTTCGCTCAGCAGGTAGCCGCCGACCCGTGCCGACAGGTTCACAGGCGCACCCTGCACGTCTGTAGTGCCGAACTCGCGCCAGCCCGACAGCGCGCTCGGCTGCACCGGATTGGGCGCCGGCTGGCCGTTCACGCCAAGTCCGGCCCAGCCGGCCGGGGCGATGTGCGTATCCATCTTGCAGTTGATGAAGGCGATGTTGTCCCAGCTGCCGGTGCCGCCGGGACTGCGCGCCAGCCAGGTGGCGCCGTTGGGCACGTCGCCCTGCGCGGGACCGGGGCCGGGGCCGTGCGTCAGGCTGCTGCCCAGGAACACGAAGCCCTTGTCGCCCGCATTCGGCACGCGTGCCTGCAACACGTAGCCGCCAGCGCTGGCGCTGGTGCTGTCGCCGACGCTGCGGATTTCGCTTTCCTCGAACAGGGCCGCGCGCGCACCACCCCAGATGAAGTCGACGTTGCCGGCCACCAGCGAGCGGTAGAACCAGGCATAGCCTTTCAGGTTCAAGGTGTCCTGTTCGCTGTGGAAGGCGGCGTTGGTGGCCACCAGGCGGCCCTCGCTGTTGAAGTACAGCGTTTCGGCCTGGGCCGAGATGGCGGGCGCGCGCAGGGTGGTGTTTTTCAGGGTCAGCTTGTCGAGCGTGAGCAGGTCGGCCGCTTCCACCAGCAGCACGGAACGTCCGCCCAGAGGCGCGCCGCCGCTGCCCGGCGCTTCGCTGGCGCCGGTGCCGGGGTTCAGGGTGTCGTAGTTAGTGTAGTGAATCAGCACGCCGTCGCGGCTTTCGCCCTGGATGGTCAGGTTGTCCTTGCCGCGCAGGTACAGCAATTCTTCGTAGCTGCCGTTGCGCACGCTGATGGTCACCGGATCGGCGTTGGCGAAGGCGCTTGTAGCGTGATTGAGCGCGCCCTGCACGGTGCGGAAATCGGCCGGGCCGTCGTCATCCACGACGAGGCTGGCGCTGCTTGGCGCGCCGGCCTTGGTCGTAAAACCCCAGCCGCCTGCCTTGCCGATGCCGCGAAACGGCGTGCCGCCCAGGGTGGCGCCGTTGAACACGCCATCGGCAATCGCCACGTAGTAGGCGCTGCCGTAGGCGAGGCGGTTGTTGTGCGGTTTGATGGTCACCGTGTTGCCCTTGATGCGCACCGGCGCATAGCGCACGCGGCGCAGGCGGTCCTGGCCGGCGTGGCCGATGGCGTCCACATCCTCAGCGGGCCGGATCACATCGACCAGCGCATCGTCGCTCTTGCGGAAGATGCGGATGGTGCCGCCGCTGCCCAGGATCGGTGGATTGTCGAAGGTCAGGGTGAGCGGGCTGTCGATGGCTTGGTCCACCGCGCCGGCCGGCGGGAAGCTGGCGCCGTCCAGGCGGTAGGTCTGGGCCGGCTGCACGAAGGCGGGCGCGATGGTGGCGCCGATGCTGCGCGTGAGCGTCGGGTCGGCGCCGCTGGTAAACACGATTTTCGCGCTGCCGGCCGCCAGCGGGGTGAGGGTGACGGTCGCGCCCTCGATGCTCACGCCCACCACGCGAGGTTTACTGGACTCCACGGTGAAACTGTCGGCGCTGCCGTCGCCTTTTTTCGCGCCCACGTTGATGACCAGCGGGGCATCGCCCGCTTCGGCCGTGTACGCCAGCGGATGCGGGTTGAGCGTGAGCTGCACCGGTTTGAGGGCCGGGTCGCCGACCCGCACATCGTCGATCTGGAACGATTTGTTGGTCGTGTACAGGCCGATCAGCCCGCGCGCGGCAAAGCTGCTGTCGGTCACCGCGCCGAGGTTTTCGCCATCGAGATACACGGTCAGGGTGCTGCCGATCATCTCGAAACGCACGGTGTAGAACTGCGCATCCATGGCAATGGCGCGCTTGCTTTGCTTGATCTTGCTCAAGCTGTTGCCGAGCATGCGCGCGATCTCGACCTGCGTGCTGGTGGTCGCGTTCTGCACGTTCAGTCCGGCGCCGTACCAGTTGGCCGGATCGACGTAGCGCGCGATCAGGTACAGCTGCTTGTTGCCGGTGGTGCTGTTGGTCAGCGGCCGGATGCGCGCCTCGACAAAATAATCGCCCGAGGGCACGCCCTTGAAGGCCTCCGGCTTGACCAGCGACAGGATGCCGCCGCTACTCGCCGCCGTGTATTGCAGCACCTTGTTGCTGGCGCCGGGTGTATCGGGCTGGACCGCGAAGCTGCCGTTCGGGCCCGCCAGCGGCAGCAGGCTCCAGCGCGCGCCCGAACCATCCTGGAAGTCGTCGCAGAAGTACAGGCCGGTTGGCGGACAGAACAGGGTCGGCAGGGTGTCGGTGCTGGTGTCGCCGCTGCCCGTGATGCTGGTGCTGAGTTTGCCGCCACCGGCCTGCGCCAGCGCGTTGGCCTTGACCAGCGCTACCGGACGCGGGGTAAAAGCGTACGGCACGGTCCAGCTGACCGTGGCCGGCACCGAACAGCCTTGCAGCGCGACGCCGTTCAGTTGCGAGCCCTGGTCCTTCCAGGCGCCGCCGTCGCCGCCCGGTGCGTTGATCACATCGTCGCAGCCGGTGGCGCCGGCGATGGCGAACACGTTGTTGTGCGACAGGATCTTGGCGTTCTTGCCCACGCCCACGCTGTACTGGTGGTGGTAGACCGGCGCCGTCTTGCTGCCGGAATGATAGTTGTTGAACAGGTGGACCATGCCGAAGCGCACCCGGGGCGCGCGTTGCGAAATATCGGCGAAGACGTTGTTGCTGTAGGTGACGCGCAGCTTGCCTTCGTCGGCGGTGGCGCCGTCGCCGCCGCCGATCAGGTTGTTCTTGTTGTGCTGACCGAAATGGTTGTACGACACGGTGACGAAGTCCGATGCGCTGGTGATATCGAGCGCGCCATCGTGGCATTGCTTCTGCTTGCCGTTTTCGATGGGGAGCTGGTCGTCGGTTTTTGGTGCGTCGGTAAAGCTGTTGTGGTCGATCCAGACGTGGTGCGAGTTCGACACGCCAATGCCATCGTAGGCGGAGTTCCAGTTGCCGCTGGCGCCGTCGAGCGGGTCCCAGATGGGGCCAACATCGCACGGGCTCATGATCTTCAGGTTGCGGATGATGACCTGTTCCACGTTCTGCACGGCGATGTGGCCATTGACGATGCCGGCACTGGCTCCGGCGCCGATCAGGGTGGTGTTGCTGCCGAGGCGGATCGCCCCGCGCGCGGCCTGGTCGCCGGTGCTGGCGTAGGGTACGCCGCCGCTCATGTCGATGATGCCGGTCAGCTTGATGATCTTGCTGGTGTTGCCGCCGTTGCGCAGGGCGGCCAGCAACTGGGCGCGGTCGGCCACGGTGTAGATTTGTTCGGGCACGGCGTTGGCGCCGCCCACGGTACCGCCAGACTGGCTGGCCCAGCCGTCAAGCGGCGCGGCCTGGCGTGCGGGGTTGGTGGCGGCATGGGCCTGCTGACAGGCGAACGCCGTCAGCAGGGCGGCGCTGAGCGCGGCCCTGATCGGTGCTTCTTTCATTCGATTCTCCGGTGGCTAGACTGTGGTGGCGCGGCGGCGCATGAGGGCAAAGGCGGCAAGGCCGGCCAGTATCAGGGTCACGCTGCCCGGTTCCGGCACCGGCGAGGGCGCCGCTTCCAGGCGCGCACTGAAGCTGGTAAAACCATTGCCCCAGTCGAGCCCGGAGAGGTCCAGGCCGATGGTGTGGCCGTCGATCAGGTTCAGGACCGGGAGGCCGCCGATGGCCGCGCTGTCGAGCAGGCTGAAACGCGTGAGCGGCGCGCCCAGGCTGGCGCCGAAATCGAAGCGCATGCTGTACGCGCCCGCCGCTACCTGCCCATTGTTATACACCGTCATCACGCCATCTTCGGCAAAGTCGATGCCGAACAGGAAGTCGGCGCTGAGGAACTCGACGCCGCCGCTGCCGGTCGAGTCGATGGCCGTGATGTTCGACCCCGCAACCGGGGCGAACTGCTGGTCCAGCCCCAGCATGCCGGCAGAGGACCCGTTGTAGGTCGCGCTGATGGTGGTGTGTTGCAGCGGCAAAACCGCTGCGCTTGCTTGTCCCGCGGTCAATGCCACGACCGCGAGTGTCTCCAACAATCTTCTTGTTTTCATTTTTTTGTGGTCCGTTAAGTGAAACAGCAGGCTACATCGTCAGTACCTCATCAAAAACTTGTTGAATCACGCCGTCACGGTGGTGTTATAGACCTTGCCGGCGATGGTCACGTTTGTCAGTTTTGCCGACGTCACGTTGTAGGCGAACCAGGGGCTCCCGGCATTGGCCGGGGTGCCGAAGTCGCAGTCGGTGATGGTGACATCGGTGATCGGTACGATCTTCGACGGGTCGTCGCCGTTGTAATCGAAAGCGACAGGGCCGAGCAGCATGATGGCCTGGAAGCACGAGAACGAACCCGCCTTGGTCTTCACGTTGCCGACCTTGACGTTCGAAATGTGCACGTTCGACACCACGGGCGGCCTCGTGCGCACGTTGTCGGCGGTGGGCGCGTAGTCGCAGTCGATGGTGATCACCGCGCCGGCCGAGGACGACACGCTTTTCGGGGCGATTGGCGAACCCGGCAGCGGGTTGTAGTACTGCGGCGTGGTCTGCACCCCATTCGGAATGGTGACGTTGCGCACGTAAAAATGCTTCAGGAAGCCGCCGCGGTTCATGTTCGTCTTCATGCGGATCGCGGTGCTCAGCGGACTGGTGGCCCAGTTCACGTTGCGGAACTCGACATCCTGCGCATACACATGCTGGATGCCGCCCGACATTTCGCTGCCCAGGGTTACGCCGCCGTGGCCGCTGTTCATGATGCATTTCTGGATCAGCACGTTCTGGGTCGGCCCGAACTGGGTGTCGAGATTCTTGCCGGCCTTGATCGCGATGCAATCGTCGCCAGTGTTGAAGGTGCAGTCTTCCACCAGCACGGTGTCGCACGCTTCCGGGTCGAAACCGTCGCTGTTCGGGCCCATGCTGTCCATGTGGACCTTGCGGATTTCGAGGTCGCGGCAGGCCACCGGGTGGTGCAGCCAGAACGGCGCCTGGTTGACCTGGTAGCCCTTGAGCAGCACCTTGTCGCAGCCGATGAATTCCACCATGCACGGACGCAGGTAATGCCCGCGCCCGAACACGCGCTTGCCGACCGGCACGCCGGCTTCCGACAGCGAAGGCAGGTAGGATTCATCATTGCGCCAGCGGTTCGAGTCGCCCTCGATCAGCTTGACCTGGGCTGGCGTCAAATTCGGCGCCACGGTCAGGATGCTCGGCGGATTGGCCGGGTTGACCGCCACCTGCGACACCAGTTCCCTGGCGCCCGTGCGCTTGTTCTTCCAGTCCCACCAGCAGTCGCCGCGATTGAGCGGCACGCCGCCCTGGCCGTCCAGGATGCTGGTCCAGTCCTCGCCGGTCAGGGCGATGTTGTTCTGCTTGTGCGCGTACACCAGCGGCGAATAGTTCAGGCAATCGTTGCTCTGCCAGCGCGACAGGGTCAGCTTGCCGTTCGGGCCGCAGTCGACCTCGCCGTACTTGGCGAAATCGTCCGGGTCATTACTGAAGAACACGTGCGCGCCGGATTTCAGGTGCACATGCACGTTCGAGCGCAGCACGATCGGACCCTTGCACAGCCAGGCGCCGGCGGGAATCACCACGCGCCCGCCGCCCGCCCTGGCGCAGGCGGCGATCGCGGCCGCAATGGCCGGATAGCAGTCGTGCGCGCCGGCGGCCGGCGTGCTGACCATGCCCGGCTCGTGATGGCCGATGAAGCCTTTGACCTTGCTCACCTTGCACGGCTTGGCGCCGTGCGCGGTGATGACGAAGTCCTGTTTGCGAAATACCAGCGGCTGCTTGAAGCGCGCGGCAATGGTTTGCGCCTGCTGCCACGGGTCGGACGGCTTTTCCTCGGCCATTGCCGGCAGGGAAATGCCAGCGCCGCCCAGGGCCAGGCTGGCGGCTCCGGCGCCGCGCAGGAGGGCGCGGCGCCGGGAGTCGATCGGATGCTTGTTCATGAAGGTTCCCGCTTGATCAGAAGTTGTGCATTAAAAGTTATAAGTCATGCGCAGATTGTACGAGCGCCCGATCGGGTTGGCCGCGCTGCTCAGGTAGCCGAAGGTGTAGCCGCTGTGGTTGGTGACCGGCGGATTCTCGTCGAACATATTGGTGATGCCGGCCACGATGCTGATGTTCTTGAAGCCGGTGTAGGTGCCGGTCAGGTTCCACACCGAATACGGCTTGATTTCGCGGTGGAATTCGGCCGCCACCAGGTTCTGGTCGTCGTAGTGCGAGTTGTAGTTCTGGGTCAGCTGGGCGCTGTAGTCGCCGCGTTTCCAGCTGGTCGACAGGGTGTGCTTCCAGCGGTAGGTGATGATCGGGAAGCTGCTGGTGGTGCCGTTGCTGGCCAGGCCAAAGCGGCCGACGTTGGACACGAAGCCGCTGTCTTTTTCCAGCTGGTTGTCGAACTGGGTCAGGTAGGTGCCGTCGAGCTGGAACTTGAACTCGCCGATGTCCATGCGCGGCAGCGCGTAGGTGGCGGTAACGTCGATACCGGCGGTTTTCTGGCCGCCCAGGTTCATGGTCACGTTCTTGATGTAGGCCAGGGTGCCGTCGGGATTGCGCACGAACAGGTCCTTGTACTTGGCCGGGTCCTGGAAGTAGACTTGCTCGGGCAGGTTGGCCAGCATGTCCTTCATGCGGATGTTCCAGTAGTCGAGCGAGACGGTCAGGTTCTTGACCGGCTCGACCACCATGCCGAGGGTCCAGCCGCGCGAGGTCTCCGGGGTCAGCTGGTCGTTGCTGCCGGTCTGCTTGGGCAGGTTCACGTTGCACACTTCGGACGATACCGCGCCGGCCACGGCGGTGCCGCTGCCGGCCACGCCCGGTTTGCCGCCAGGGCACAGGGCCGGATCGTCCCATTTGCCGGAGGTGTTGCCATTGGTGCCAGGCAGGCGGTAGCCGTAGCGGTCGAACAGGGTCGGCGCGCGGAAGCCCGTATTGGCCGAACCGCGGAACATCAGCGCTTTCGATGGTTCGTAGCGGAAGCTGGCTTTCGGATTGAAGGTGTTGCCGAAGTCGCTGAAATAATCGTCGCGCGCGGCCAGGTTGACGTTCAGTTGCTTGCTGATCGGAATATCGAGCTCGGCGTACAGGGCCGAGACATTGCGCTGGCCGCTGCCGCGCGAGGACGACGCATTGGCGTAGCTCACTTCATTGGTAATCGCCAGACGTTCGTCCTTGGTGGTGTCGCGGTGGATGTCGATGCCGACCGCCATCGCCAGCGATCCGCCCGGCAGCTGCATCAGGGTGCGGCTGGCGGTGGCGTCGATACCGGCAAAGGTGCTGGTCGAATTACGGTTCATCTGGCCGTCGACCGAGATCTCGCGCAGGTAGTTCTTGCCGGCTTCATCCTGCATGCCGAACGGGTTGAGCGCGCCGCTGGCCAGGCCCGCGTTCAGGCCCGGGCCGCTGACGTAACCGGTGTGGTAGTAGTTCTTGCGGTTGCTGTGGCCGTATACCAGGCCGGCCTTGTAGTCCCACTCGCCGATCTTGCCTTCGTCCACCAGCGCCAGGCGCTGGTTCAGCTGCACGTCTTCGTTGCTGGCCATGTCCAGATCGGCCACGCTCCAGGTCACGATCAGCGGCTCGCCTTTCAAACCGGCCACCGCCGGTACGCCGCCGGCGCCGCCCGGATACCATTTGCTGCTCGACGGCACGCGCGCGGTGACGCCCTTGGCGGTGACGCTGTTGGTTGGATTGCGGGCGGCAATGATGGTCGACTGGCCGCGCATGTAGTCCAGGCTGATGGTGTGGTCGTCCGAGATCTGCCTGGTGCCGCGCGCGTACAAGGTCAGCTGCTCGGTTTCGTGCAGGGCGGTGCCGTACTCGTTGTTGTCGATGACGCAGGTGTTCTTGGCGCCCTGGATCGAGTAGGGCGCGGCGCAGCCGGACTTGAAGTACGGGTTGGCGGCGGTCTTGTTGGTGGCGGTGGTGAAGTTGGCCGGGCTGGCATAGCCGCCGGTGCCCAGGGTCTGGGCGCGCCCGATGCTGGCAAGCAGTTCGGGCGAACTCAGCTCAAAGCGGTCGCGCGCGGCCAGGCGGCTGCGCTGGCGGCCGTCGATGGTGCCGTACAGGTTCCAGCCGTCGGTGGCGAGGTTGCCCTTGCCGAAGGTGGCCGAGAGGCGCTGCTCGTCGCCGCCGCCCGATTTTTCGGGCTGCACGTACTGGGCGGTGATGGAGCCGCCTTCGACGCTGTTCTTGGTGATGAAGTTGACCACGCCGCCGATGGCGTCCGAGCCGTAGATCGAGGAGGCGCCGTCGCGCAGGATTTCGACCCGCAGCAGGGAGCTCATCGGAATCACGTCGAGGTTGGCGTAGCCGTCGGCGATCGCTTCATTGGCCAGGCGGCGGCCGTTGAGCAGCACCAGGGTGCGGTTCACGCCCAGGCCGCGCAGGTTGATGTTGGTGCCGGAACCGGCGTTGGACGGGGCCAGCGAGTTCGATTGCGGCAGCGCCATCATCACATCGGCCAGGCTGGTCATGCCGCGCTTGGTGAATTCCTCGGCTTTGATGGTCGAGACCGGCAAGGCCATCTCGGTGGCAAGGCGCTTGATGCTCGACCCGGTCACTTCGATGCGCTGCATGCCGGCATCAAGCTGTTGGGCCGCAGCCTGGTTCATCACCGTCAGCACCGCAAGGGTGATGGACGACAATACGAGTGTCGAGTGGATCGAGCTGGTGTGCTTGTTCATGTGAGACAGTCTCCTGCGGATTATTGTTTGACATTAAGAGCTTCCGGCAACGGCGCGCAAGCTGGTCAGGACACCTCGCGTATCCTGTGCCGCGGCGACGAGGGCGTGAGCCGGGGTCGACGTGGTCAATAATGGTGTTCACTTCTCTTGTGGTGCGGCGTCTTTGCGCCTGCTGTCCACTGGTCTATCTGGTTCGGTGCTTATCCTCGCGAAAAAGTGCGCGTGACTCTGTCGAGATGGGCGCGCATGGCGGCGTGGGCGGCGGCCGGATCGTGGGCCACGATGGCTTCCAGGATGCGGCGGTGGTCGAGCAGGGTGGCCTGGCGCAGTTCTTCGGTCTGGAAATGCTCCTTGAGCTTGTGCCAGAGGCGGCCGCGCTGTTTCCACAGGTGGTCGACCGCGCCGGCCATGGCGCTGTTGCCGGTAGCGCGCGCGATCGACAGGTGAAACTCGCGGTCGAGCTGTTCGTTGCTGCTGTAATTGTCGTGCTGGCGTTCCATCTCGGCGACGGCGCTATGGATCGCCTCGATGGCGCTGTCGCTGGCCATGCGGGCGGCGGTGGCGCATACCTCGGCTTCGACCAGGCGCCGCGCGGCCAGCACTTCGAAGGGGCCGGGGCCGGCTTCCTCAAGCTCGGAGCGGGGCGGCTGGACGCGGCTGACGTAGACGCCCGAGCCGCCGCGCACGTCGACCACGCCGCGCAGTTCGAGGGCGATCAGGGCTTCGCGCAGGGAAGCGCGGCTGACGGCCAGGCGGCTTGCCATTTCGCGTTCGGGCGGCAAGCGCTGGCCGGCGCCGATTCCTTCGTCGCGGATCAGCTCCTCGATGCGGCCGGCCACGATGCGGTACAGCCGCGGTTCGTGCGCGAGGGCGTTGTCGGGAGCGGGTGTGACTTTCTTGAGCATGGCGGCCTGCACATCTTTTGGTCAGGCCATTCTAAAGTGGTCTGACCAATCGCGCAAGGTGCTCGGGCCAAAATAGTGCGCCGGTGTTCCGTTCCGGTGCTTACTTCGCCAGACGCCGCTGCATGGCGGCCAGGCGCCGTCCCAGCCGCGCCATCAAATTGCTCAACAGATAGCGCAGCGTGGCCAGCGGATGCTGCACGCCGTAGCCCTGGCGGCCCAGGTTCTGCGGCATGAAAAAGCGGCTGAAGCGCTGCAGCGCGCCACTGCCGCCGGCCCGGAAGCGGGCGTTGACATGGGTGGTGTTGAAACCATATTCATTGGCGAACAGAAACACCGCGCTGGGCGAGGTCATCGAGATATCCGCCAGTTCGTCGTCGTGCAGCTGGGTGCAGCCGCGCAGGTAAGAGCCGCGGATGGTCAGGGCGATGTCGGGAATGCGGATGGTGAGCGGCTGGATCAATCCGGCCAGTTCCAGCAGGCAAGGCAGTCCCAGCAGGTTGGCATTGGCCCCCTTGCGGTACTTTTCGGCGGCGGCGCGCACCTGCGCCGGGGTCGCCGGCGGCTCGGACGGCAGCAGCTCGCATGGCACGCCGAGCAAGCGTTCCCAATGCTCGACGGCCGCGTCGCTGGCCCAGGCCAGGCTTTCGGCGGTATCCACCCCGAGCGCAATGGTGTCGCGCGGCTGCAGGAAACGCAGCGAATCGGTCGCGCGCGACAGGCGCGCCCAGTGCGCCAGGCGCTGCGGCGTGTTCTGGTGGTCGTTCATATAGCAGTTGTCGATGTGCGCAAAGGACACGAACGAGGCGAACGGCACCGTGATCCTGGGCGCGAACGCGGCGATCTGCAGCTTGATGCGGTGCAGTTTTTCGGCTGCGGCGGCGCAGCGCAGGTCGGCCTGGAATGGATTGCCGACCCAGTTGGCGTAACCGAACTGGGTCATCAACACATCGACCCGCTCGCATAGCAGGGCGATGCTGTCCTTGACCAGCTCGCACTGGGCGGCGCTGGTCAGGGCGCAATCGTTGATGTTGAGCACGTGGCGCCCGCCGGAACTGATCAGGCAGTAGGAGTCGCCATCGGCATGCGGAAACACGGTGATGCGCATGTCGCCATCGAGCGCGACCGGGATGCCGGGCGCGCATTCGATCACATCGAAGCCATTGGCGCGCAAAAAGTTGACCACGCGCTTGTCCTTGGTCTGCTGGAACAGCATGGTTACCTTGCCGGCAAAGTCGCGCTTGAGCCGCTTGACGAAGGGCACCGAAAAATGGTCGGGATGCTCGTGCGAAAACCAGATGAAGGTGTTGCGCTTCTGCGCGGCCAGTTCGGCGATCAGGGCCGTGTTGGAGGTGCTCGAATCGAGCAGGCTCCAGCCGTTGTTGAAGACCGCGCCTTCGACCCAGGGATCGGCCAGCAGCACGGTGTGCTCGTTGGCGATGTGGAAACAGGCGTGGTTGACGAAGGTGAGCAGATTATGGTTCATGGCGGCACCGGGTCAGCTGAGAGCGATAAACCGGCCGCGGTGAAAGCCGAGCGCCCGGTGCGGATGGAACTGGCAGCGCTCGACCGCGCCGACGAAAATCACATGGTCGCCTTCCACATAGCGGCTGCGCGGGCGGCATTCGAAGCAGGCCACGGCGCCGTCCAGCACTGGCTGGCCGTGCGCCGAGGGGGTAAAGCCGACCTGCTCGAAGCGGTCCTCGGACGGACGCGCGAAGCGCTGCGCCAGCGCGGCCTGGGTGTCGGCCAGCACGTTGATGACGTAGCCCTCGGCTTGTTCGAAGGCGGCCATGCTGCCGGCCGTGCGCGCCAGGCTCCACAGCACCAGCGGCGGATCGAGCGAGACCGAACTGAAGGAATTGATGGTCACGCCGGCCAGGCGGCCGTCGGGCAGGGCGGCGGTGACGATGGTCACGCCGGTGGCGAACTGCGACAGCGCTTTGCGGAAGTAGTGACTGTCGAAATCGGCGGACGGGGCACACGGAGGATGGGCTTGCATGGCTGGCCTGCGCGGAATGGAGGTTTACCCATACTAAAGGCGGTCGGGTGCGCGGTTTTGATCTCGCACAAGCGGCCTGAACGGCTCAGTTGGGGGGCTGGTAGCTCTCCAGGATGGCCTGCATCCGGCCATTTTTACGCAGCGCAAGCAGCGCGCGGTTCACTTGCGCAAGCAGGACCTTGCCGCCCGGCGCCAGCGCGCAGTAGGTGTCGAACGGTTCGACGGCCAGCACGGCGCGGCTCAGGCGTGCGCGTTCGGCGTGGGCGCGCCGCTGGTAATCGTAATACAGGGAATTGGTGAGCATGTAATCGAAGCGGTGGCGCAGCAGCTTGCGCAGGTTCAGGTCGTCGCTGGCGGCATCGTCGCGCACGAATTGCGGGCCCAGTTCATGATCGAGCACAGGGTAGCGGTAGCCGGTGATGGTGCCGGTGCGGGCGCCGGCCAGCTCGCGCAGCTTGCCCAGCGGCGCGGTACCGGTGCGTCCGACAATGATCATGTTGTTGGAAAAGACCGTGTCCGACCATTGCCAGCGCTTGCTGTCGAGCCATTCGGGGCGCAGGTCGCACAGCAGGTCGACCGTGCCGTCCGCCAGCGCGCCCTCGACCCGCTTGCGCGGCAAGGTCAGGTAGCGCGGGCGCGCGTTCAGTTCGCGCGCCAAGGCGTCGCCGACATCCTTGAGCAGGCCGCCGGTGAGTTCATCGCCGTGAAAGCGGGTCATCGGCATGGCGCTGCCGGTAGAGACGGCAAAGACGAGTTCGGCGCCGCCCGCGGGCAGCGCCAGTGAAATGGAACAGAGGGACGACAGCAGCAACAAGCCAATCTTCATGCCGCCATCATACATTGCCGCCGCTTGGGGCGGGGCACACCGGCTTACTGGATCTTGGCGATCGACACCTCCGTTGACTTGACAAGGGCGATGACCTCGCTGCCGACCTTCAGGTCCAGGTCCTGGATCGAACGGCTGGTAATGACCGAGGTGACGATGCCATGCGCGGTTTCGACATCGACTTCCGACACCACCGGGCCGGCGATGATTTCCTTGATCTTGCCCCTGAACTGATTGCGTACATTGATTTCCGAGATAGCCATGCTGTTCCTTTACGTGGGTGAGGAGGGGGTGTTTCAGTAACTCATTTTCAGTAACTCATTAACAGGCGCAGCGGTTTGCTGCCGCTGTCGCTGCCGGGACCGGGGTGGACCGCTTGCGGCGCGCCGCCGGCGAACAGTTTCAGTTCGCCCGGCGCGAAAGCGTGCCATTGCTCCCCGGTGGTCAGGGGCAGGGTGGCGATGACGACGATCTGGTCGTCCAGGTGGTTATGCTGGCGAAAATCGATCTGCACGTCGCAATCGACCAGGCTGGCGCTGGCGAACGGATAGGCGCGCACCACGTAGTGCAGTTGCGTAGAGCAATGCGCCAGCAAAAAGTCGCCATTCGACAAGATGAAATTGAAGCTGCCGTGACGCGCGATCAGCGCCGCCATGGTTTGCACCGCGGTAAACAAAGCAGCGCGCGACGGCGGCTGCACCGGAAAACGGCGCCGCAGCCCGGCCAGCAGATAGCAAAAAGCGCGCTCGCTGTCGGTTTCGCCGGCCGGGGCGAAGTGCGGATCGGGCGCCGGCCTGAACGTGCTCAGGTCGCCGTTATGCGCGAACGACCAGGTCGTGCCCCACAGCTCGCGGGTGAATGGATGGCTGTTCTGCGGCGCCACCTCGCCCTGGGTGGCCTTGCGGATATGCGCCACCACGTTTTTGGCCTTGACCGGATGGTCCTTGAGCGCATGGGCCAGCGGCGAATCGATGGACGGACGATGGTCGATGATCAGGCGGCAGCCGGACGGCTCGTGGAAGGCGATGCCCCAGCCGTCGCGATGCACGCCGGTGCGCCCGCCGCGCTCGCTGAAACCGGCGAAGCTGAAGTTCAGCGCCGCTGGCTTGCTGCTGTTCATTCCGAGTAATTCACACATGGGCGTCGCATCCTTGTTGCATCTGTTGCCTCCAGCGTAGTCGCGCCCGGCGCGTCTGCAAACGAATGTTTTCGCGTTTCGATAGACACATTTTGCGCATAAGCACAGTGGGTCGATATACGCCGGCCGCATATCAATTGGCGAAACGATTCCTTCGCCCTTGAGACCGGCGCGACTAGACTTTCCGCTTTCCCTACAGCGAGAGATGCAATGCCTTTCCCTACCTTGAACACCTACCTGGCCCATTTGTCCGACCCGGACCGTCCGGCCAGCAGCGTGTGGCTGGACTCGGCGGGCCGCGCCCAGGGCAAGTATTTCAACTGCACCATCACGAGCGCCTTCCAGCCGATCCGCGCGCTCGGCAGCAGCCGCATCGTCGCCTACGAAG
Source organism: Massilia aquatica (assembly GCF_011682045.1). Lineage (GTDB taxonomy): Bacteria > Pseudomonadota > Gammaproteobacteria > Burkholderiales > Burkholderiaceae_D > Telluria_A > Telluria_A aquatica. The sequence goes on from NZ_VVIW01000002.1 coordinate 185,660, forward strand.
GGCTGGCGCGCAGTGCCTCGGCGGGGGATGCCGGCCTGTCGCTGTGGAAACTGCTCGACCACGCCGCCAGCGACGACGAATCGATCGAGCTCGACCGGCTATGCCGCATGCTGCACGCGATCAACTTCTTCCGCCAGGACGCGGCCGGGCAGAGCGACCTGTACCTGAACGTGCACGACCGCCTGCTCAGTGCCGTCAGCAGCAATCACGGGCACGCCTTCAAGCGCATCCTGGACGCGCTGGACTTGCCGGTCGGGCGCATCGTACTGCAACTGCCGGCCACCACGCCGCAGCAGGGATGGCTGCTCAACTACGTGGCCGACAACTACCGGCGCAACGGCTTCCGGCTGGCGCTGAATGCGGCCTCGGTGGCGCAGGCGCAGGCGATGGTGGCCGAACAGCGGCCGCACGCGATCAAGCTCGACGCGCGCTACCTGTCGGGCGGCGTCTCGCTCGAAGCGCTGCTGGAAGCGGCGAGGGCGGCGGGCGTGCGGCTGATCTTCAAGCGCGTCGAAAGCGCGCCGGCGCTTGCCTCGCCCGAGGTCGTGGCCGACCTGCCGCTGTACGCACAAGGCTTCTTCCTCGACCAGCCGCAAGCGGCGCTGGTAAGCGACGCCGCCCTGGCCGCCTGACCCCGGGGGGGTGTGCACGGCACGCATTATTTCTCAGCCGCAGTGTCTTTTCGCTTAGAATTCGGGGGCTATTAACGAATTTCGGGCAGGGGCAGGTATGGCATCAGCGGCGGGTTGGCGTAAGAATATAGTCGCATGCGTTCTGGCGTGCTAGGGCAGCGCCGTTCGCCACCGGGCCAGGGCAACCGGCGCCTGGTTGGCGCAGTGCTCGTTTCGTTGCTGGTGCATGGCTTGATTCTGTCGCTTCAGTTCGGCATTCCGGCACTCGGTTTGCCCGGCTCGGCCACGCCGATCGAGGTCCGCCTGGCCGATGTGGCCGAGCAGCCGACGCCGCCGCTTGATACGCCTGTTCCCGTTGCGCCATTGCCTTTGCCATCACCACTTCCCGAACCCGGCAAGCCTTTAGCGCCAGCCGGCGGCATGCGCCTGATTGATCCGGTACCGGCGCCAGTACCGGCGCCGGCGCCGGTTCCCACTCCCGTCACGCCGCGCCTGGCTGTCAAGAAGGACAAGCCGCGCAAGGCTAAACGCATCAGCCCGCCGCTGCCGGCGACCGATGCGCTGGCGATGGATTCGCGCGTCATGGTCCAGGATTCGGTGGTGAACGATTTCGCGGTACCAATGCCGCGCCCGGAAGAGGCCGAGCAGAAAACCATCGATCTCAAGGAGGCCCAGCACGGCACCGACGATGGCACCGAGGCGACCAGCGCCGCCGAGGTCGCGGAAGCGGCGCGCGCGGCCCAGCAGGCCGAAACCCGGCGCCAGGAGGAGCAAGCCGAGCAGCTGGCGGCGCAGCGCAAGCGGGAGAAAGAAGAGGAGGAGGCGCGCAAGCTGGCCGAGTTGCAGGCACGCCAGCAGCAGGACACGATCGCGGCGGCCGCCGCCGAGACGGCGCGCTCATTGGAAAAGCAGGCCCGGGTGGCGCAACAGGCGCAGATGGAGGCCGAGGCCGCGCGCGAACGCGCCAGCCTTGTGAAGGCCGAGCAGCAGAAAACGGAGCAGTTGGCGCTTGAACGCAAGCTTGAGCAGCAGAAGTCCGACCAACTGAAGGCCGAGCAGCAACGCGTGGATCAGCAACGAGTCGATCAGCAAAAAGCCGACCTGCAGAAGGCCGAGCAGTTACGCGCCGATCAGCAGAAAGTGGAGCAGCAGAAGCTGGAGCAGGAGAAGGCTGAACAGCTGCGCGCGGAGCAGGCGAAGGCCGAGCGTCAACGCGCCGAACGGCTCGCGGCCCAGCAGCAAGCGGCGCAGAAACTGGCCGAACAGCAGGCTGCGCAGAAACTGGCCGAACAGCAGACCGCGCAGAAGGCTGCCGAACAACAGGCTGCGCAAAAACTGGCCGAGCAGGCCGCCCGGAAAAAGGCCGACCAGGCCGCGCAAGCCGCCGAAACGGCCCGCCAGGCCGCGCTGCAAGGCGGGCGCGAAGGCGGCGGTACCCAGGCGGCCAACACGCCGGCCGGCGGCAGCGCAGCCGGTGCCGGCAGCGGCGCCGGTGGCAAGGCCGTCATCCCCAAGAACCTGCTGGGCAGCGAACTGTCGAACCGCGCGCGCGAGATGGTCAAGGGCCTCGATATCCTCTCCGGCACGCCGCCGCCGCCGATGCGCGACGAGCGCCGCGTGGCCGTGGGCGCGGCCGAGCGCGATCTGCCCTTGCGCATGTACGTGGAGAGCTGGCGCCAGAAGATCGAACGCAATGGCAGCGCGAATTACCCGCGTGGCTGGGCCGACGTGGAGCACACGCACGCGCTGGTCAACGTGGCGGTGCGCAGCGACGGCACCGTGCAGGACGTGACGATCCTGCGTTCGAGCGGCCGCGCCGACATGGATGAAGCAGTGCTGCGCATCGTGCGCGTCAATGCGCGCTACGCACCGTTCCCGCCGAATATCGCCTCGCGCTACGATGTGATCGACATTCGCCGCGTGTGGCAGTTTGGCGATAATCTGAAGCTGATGGAAGAAGTGCGCTAGGCGAAACGAATTCAAAACGCGCAAGTCAGCGTTGCAACCAGATATCGCGATTGCCCTAATTGTCGATCCCGACGCTTATCGGAATTTTCTATACGCGCCGGAAAGCAGGCATGCCCTGGACTCTGGCGTCCTTAACGCAGTCCACTGCCTTGCTTGCCGTTGCGAAGGATGATACGGGTCAGGCCTCCGGCTGAGGAGTGCTGGTGGCAGGCCTGAATTTGGTAAATTCAACTTAGGGGGAATCAGCAGGACAGCCAACCTCGCTTCGCGCTTCCTCATCGCTGAGCAGTGTCTTGCCACTCCGCTCCGATATACGTCGTTGAATTCTCGACAATGCCGGAAAAATGTAGCGTGTGCAACTTTCTGTTTGCCAGACATCTCCGGTGAAGATGTTGACCGAGTAATGTCCCTGCGTATTGTTCACATACGCCAAACCGTAGCTGTGATATCCCGGAATAAATGGCGGACTGCCTGGCCTCGGACCGTCAATCCACAAATGCGGATCGGACATCTTGTAGCCCTCGTGTTTTAGCACCACCCGCAAAACCTGTTCCGCCTGAGCCACAGTCAAGCCGGAAGGTTTGACGTTCTTCGTATTTAACTCCACCGCGAACGCCAGTGAGCAGGTCAGCAGACCGACAACAGCGGTCAACGGTTTAAGCTGGCAAATTAACGGCATTGCATCCTCACTTTGACCATGCGGATGATGTTTTCCAAAATTTTCGCATAGTTGTCGGTCCCGCCGTTGCTTGACTTACCTGTATTAAAACCGATTGTCACAAGAGTTCTGCTGAATTCGCCCGCATCCTTTTTGCCGCGCACTCCCTCACCCCAACGATCCTTAAAGGACTTCGCTGCCATTTCAAATGATGCGAACTTCGCTAATTTGACTTTTGCATCGCCCTTTGCTGTCATTGTTCCGATTTCGTAACTGGCGGGAGAGCGCATCGAGAAAAAACTGTTGCCCTCAACCGCAAACCGCCCAATCCCATGTCGACACTCATGGGCTGCGAGGCCGAGAATATTTTCTGTCGGGAGATCGAGTTGGCCAGCTACCTCAGCTGCTTGATCTTCATATAGGGAAACGAATCTGACGGCTACATGAACGTTGCACGCATTTGACATTGTTAAGCCCGGGTTATTGTTTTATTAAAGATGATATTTTATCACTAACACGGCCCACCATTTTATACATTTTAGGACCCGCCGCGACGTCCTCTTGCTGTTGGCGCCGCTGGTGTCAGCCGGCTAAGCTTTTCGCTGTTCGACCAGCTCGGTCAGCAGCCGTTCGACCGCCTCCAGGTTGGCCGGCTTGATCAGGTGATGGTCGAAACCGGCCTCCTTGCTGCGCGCGCGGTCCTTGTCGTCGCCCCAGCCGGTCAATGCCACCAGCACCAGCGGTTCCAGGTGTGTCATGCCGCGCAGCGCGCGCGCCACCTCGTACCCGTTCATGCCGGGCATGCCGATGTCGAGGAACACCACCTCGGGCCGGAACTGTTCGGCCAGCACCAGCGCGCGCGGCCCGTCGTTGGCAACGCGGCTGGCGTGGCCGATGATGTCCATCAGCTCCGACAGCATGTCGGCGGCATCGACGTTGTCGTCCACCACCAGCACGCGCAGGCCGCCGGCGGCGCTGGCGGGCGGGGTGGCGGCGCCGGGCGACTGCGCTGCCACATCCGGCGCAAGCGGCAGGCGGATGTCGAAGCGGCTGCCGCTGACCGTCGCGTCGCGCACCAGGTCAATGCTGCCGCGATGCAGTTCGACCAGCCGGCGCGCCAGCGACAAGCCGATGCCAAGCCCGCCCTGGGCGCGGTCGATCGAGGCGCCCACCTGCGAAAACATCTCGAACACCGTCAGCGCCGATTCGGACGGGATGCCGATGCCGGTGTCGCGGATCGACAGCACCGCCTGGGCGCCGTCGCGCCAGGCCAGCACGTCGATGCGGCCACCGGCCGGGGTGTACTTGGCGGCGTTATTGAGTACATTGCCTATCACCTGGGCGATGCGGGTCGGGTCGGCGTCGAGCAGCAGCGATTCGGACGCCACCTCGAGCGTCAAGGTATGGCGGTTGGCGTCGATCAGCGGCATGCTGGTTTCGACCGCGCTGGCGATCAGTTCGCGCAGCTCGACCCGCACCGGTTTGAGTTCCAGGTTGCCGCGCGTGATGCGGGCGATGTCGAGCAGGTCGTCGACCAGGGTGACCATCTGGGTCACCTGGCGCTCCATCATGTCGCGCACGCGCGCCACCGTGGCTTGGTCGTGTTCGGCCATGCGCATCACCTGCAAGCCATTGCGGATCGGCGCGAGCGGGTTGCGCAGTTCGTGCGCCAGGATCGCCAAAAATTCGGTCTTGCGCCGGTCCGCTTCGCGCAGCGCCTCGGTCGCGCGCAATCGTTCGATGTGGGCCCAGGAGCGCTCCACGGCTTGTTCGACCAGCGCCACTTCGGGATCGGTCCATTGGCGCGGACAGTCCTGGTGCACCGCCATCATGGCCACCAGCTTGCCTTCCTTGACCAGCGGGCAGCAGATGATGGCACGGCAAGCGATGGCGTTGAACATGGCGCCGCCGTCGGCTTGATCGAGTTCGCGGTCGACGTCGCAGATGCGCAGGGTGCGGCCTTCGCGCATGTCGCTGGCGGCGCGCGCGCCGAACAGGTCGAGCGAATACACCCCGACCGTGCTGATGGCGCCGGGCGCGGTCCAGTCGTGGCGGATGGTGAAGCGGTCATTGTCGCTTTCGACATCGGCGTAGGGACAGCGCGTGACGCCCAGGTGCTCGCCCAGCATGCGCGTGGTGACGTCCATGATGGTCTTCGGGTCGTCGGCGTTGCGGGTGGCCTGGCTCATGGCGTCGAGCAGGCGCAGGCGCTCTTCGACGCGCTTGCGTTCATCGATGTCGATATGGATGCCGACCCATTCGGTAACCGCGCCGGCGGCGTCGAAAATCGGCACCGCGCGCGCATTCATATAGCGGTGCTGGCCGTCGGCGCGGCGCAGCCGGTGTTCGATCTGGTACATGCTGCTGGCGGCCAGCGCGCCGGTCCAGGCGGCGGCGGTGCGCTCGCGGTCGTCCGGATGGATCGCCTCCAGCCAGCCCCAGCCGTTGAACTGTTCCTGCGACTGCCCGGTAAACGCGCTCCAGCTCAACTGCTCCCCTTCAAGACGGCCGGCGGCCGACGCCAGCCACAGGATGGCGCTGCTCGCCTGCACCAGCGAGCGGTAGCGTGCTTCGCTGGCGCGCAGGGCCTCGGCGGCGTGGTGGATCGCCTCCAGCTCGGTGGTGTCGGTGGGGCTGGCAGGGATCGGCGGAAAGACTTGGGGCATGGTTCTTTTTTACGGAAAGTTGGTCGCTCGCATTTAACCACGAGCTTGCCAGAAAAGGGTTTTTCCTGTCGCCACTGCTGTAAAAAAAGGCGTGCAGACGGGGTTTGATGTGGAGCAAGACCGGGCCGGTGGGGCTCACTTACTCTGGACTGGACAATGTTTATTTTGATAAGCACGATGAAAACGCCAACCTACCTCTCCAAGACCCTGCCGGCCCTGCTGTTGCTGGCCACGCTGGCCGGCTGCTCCGGCTACCGCATCGGCGGCGCCAGGCTGTCCGCCGTGGACAGCGGCCCGGTGCCGCCCACCGAGTTGATCACAGAGCAATTGATCAATACCGAAAAGGCCTTGCGCGCCCGGCGCAGCAGCCAGAGCCTGGCGCCGCTGGTGGTGCGCAAGCCGCCGCCGTACGCGATCGGTCCGGGCGACATTCTCTCGATCGTGGTGTGGGACCATCCGGAGCTGGCGGGGCAGGGGGTTGCCGCCTCGTCCACGGCGGTGGACCCGCAGAGTCCGGGCGCGCCGCCGCCGGCCGGCTTCGTGGTCGACCACGAGGGGCGGGTGCAGTTTCCGTTCGCCGGCGCGCTGATGCTGGCCGGCCTGACCGAGGAACAGGCGCGCGCGCTGCTCACCAAGCGCCTGGCGCACTACATCACCAGGCCGCTGGTCACCCTGCGCGTGCAGGCTTACCGCAGCAAGCGCGTGTATGTCGATGGCGAAGTGCGCTTGCCGGGCTTGCAGTCGATCAACGACATTCCGATGACCCTGGTCGAGGCGCTCAACCGCGCCGGCGGCATGCTGCCCAGCGCCGACCAGAGCCGCATCGTGCTCGAGCGCGGCGACGCGCGCTACCAGGTCGGCCTGCGCGGTTTGGTGGCGCGCGGCATCAATCCGGGCAGCATCCTGCTGGCCCATGGCGACGTGGTGCGGGTCCATTCGCGCGACGAGAGCAAGGTGTTCGTGTCGGGCGAAGTGGTCACGCCCAAGGCGCTGACCATGCACGACGGGCGCCTGACCCTGAACGAGGCGCTGGGCGAGTCGGGGGGCATCAGTCCGCTCAGCGGCGACGCGCGCCAGGTATACGTGGTGCGCCGCGCGCCCGAGGGCACCCGCGTCTACCAGCTCGATGCGCGCCGCGCCGGGGCGCTGGCGATGGCCGAGGCGTTCGAGCTGGAACCGCGCGACCTGATCTATGTGGCAGCCTCGCCGCTGGCCAACTGGTACCGCAGCGTGAGCATGCTGTTCCCCGGCGCGCTGACGCAAGCGGTGACGATCACACGCCCCTGAATTTGCATCGAGGACATTCTCATGAACTATGCCGACGACCTGCGTCCCATGCCCGCCCCCCGGCCCTTGCCGGTGCCCAGCCTGCCACCGCCGGCGCCGCCGCCCGGGCGCGAGCCGGAGGCGCACGAGATCGACTTGCAGGGTTACGTGAATATCCTGTACGACAGCCGCTGGCTGATCGGCGCCGTCACCGCCGTGGTGACCATGCTGGCGATCATCTATGCGCTGGTCGCCAGCCCGGTGTACGAGGCCAACCTGATGATCCACGTCGAGGAAGAAAGTCCGAACGCGTCGAAAAATATCCTCAGTGAAGTATCCTCCCTGTTCGAAACCAAGAAGGCCGCGATTGCCGAGATGGAACTGCTGCGCTCGCGCCTGGTGGTGTCGCACGCGGTCGACAACCTGCAATTGTTTGTCGACGTGCGGCCCAAGTATTTCCCGGTGGTCGGCTTCTGGTTTGCCAACCGCAAGTCGAACGAGCTGACCGAGCCCGGCATTTTTGGCCGGGGCGGCTATGTGTGGGGGCCGGAAAAGGCGGAGGTGTCGCTGTTCGAGGTGCCCGAAGCCTGGTACAACCGCACCTTCACCTTGACCGCGCAGGGCAAGGGGCGCTACCACCTGTCCGGCGGCGGCTTGCCGACGGCCTACGAAGGCGTGGTCGGCACCACCTTGCGCGCCAGCGTGGCCGGGGCCGCGTTCGAGCTGCGGGTCGACCGCCTGCGCGCGCTGCCGGGAGCGCAGTTCCGCCTCACGCGCAGCTCGCGCCTGGCCGCGATCGAACGGATCCAGACGGCGCTGGTGATCACCGAACAGGGCAAGCAGTCGGGCATCATCGAAGTGCGCCTGCAGGGGCCGGATGCGCAGCGCATCAACAGCCTGCTGGGCGAAATCGGGCGCGAGTACATGCGCCAGAACCTGGCGCGCAAGACCGAGGAAGCCGAAAAATCGCTGGCCTTCCTGAATTTGCAGTTGCCTGCGCTCAAACGCCAGCTGGAAGAGTCCGAGGAAAAGTACAACGGTTTCCGCAACAGCAAGGGCAGCATCGATATGCGCGAAGAAGCGCGTATCAGCCTGCAACAGGCGGCCGCGGCGCAGACCCGGCGCCTGGAACTGGAGCAGAAGAAGACCGAGTTGCTGCAGCGCTTTACGGAAAACCATCCGATCGTGCAGGGGATCAACCAGCAGCGCCGCGAAGTCGAGGCCGAGATCGCCGAAGTGGCCAGGCGCATCCGCACCTTGCCCGTGCTGGAGCAGGACGAATCGCGCCTGTTGCGGGAGATTAAGGTCAATACCGACCTGTACACGGCGCTTTCGAATACCGCCCAGCAACTGCGGCTGATTTCGGTGGGCCGGGTCAGCAATGTGCGCCTGATCGACGCGCCGATGGCGCCCGAACGCGCGCTCAAACCGAACCGGCCGCTGATCGTGGCGCTGGCGGTGGTCACCGGGCTGTTCCTGGGCGTGCTGCTGGCGTTTGCGCGCAAGGCCTTCGTGGGCGGGATCGACAATCCGCAGCGCATCGAAACCATCCTCGGGGCGCGCATCGTGTACGCCAGCATTCCTCACAGCACCCATCAGGACAAGCTGGAACGCAAGGCGCGCGGTGGCAGCGTGCTGCCGATCCTGGCGCAGGTGGCGCCGGAAGACATCGCCATCGAAAGCCTGCGCAGTTTTCGCGCGGCATTGATGTACACCATGCCTTCGCTGAAGAACAACATCGTGATGCTGGCCGGACCGGGCAGGGCGATGGGGAAATCGTTTTTGTCGGTAAATTTTGCCGCCGTGCTGGCGGCCAGCGGCAAGCGCGTGCTGCTGATCGATGCGGATTTGCGCAACGGTCACCTGCACCGCTATTTTGGCATCAGCCGCGAGCGCGGCCTGACCCAGGCGATCGGTGGCGCGCAGACGATCGACGAGGTGATTCATCGCGGCGTGCTGGACAATCTCGATGTCATCCCGACCGGCGCGCTGCCGCCGAACCGCTCGGAGTTCTTGCAGCATCCCGATTTTTCCAAGCTGCTGGAGGTGGTGGGCAGCCGCTACGACATCGTGCTGATCGATCCGCCGCCGATCCTGGCGGTGTCGGATGCGCTGATGATCGGCGCGCATGCCGGGGCGGTGTTCATCCTGGCGCGGGCCGGGGTGACCACTGCGGTCGAAATCACCGAGTCGATCAAGCGCCTGAACCACGCCGGCATCGTGCCGCAGGGCGTGTTGTTCAATGACATGGCCTTGCGCGTGGGCAGCTACGCGTATCAGTTCAAATACACGCAGGTGCCGCAGCTGGAGCAGTGAGGCACCGGCATGGTCTTGAGCGCCATCCTCCGGCGCTTGCACTCTTCCAATTAATTTCATCTTTGAAACGCGGCAGGCCGACAGGGGCTTGCCGCGTTTTTGTCATTCGACGTTACCTTGAAGAAAATGACTTTGATCATTTGATTACACAGGTAAATTTACTTCAGTAAACAATGAACCTAATCATTTGATATAGATCAAACCTTGCTCATTTACTTGATTGAGCGAGGAACTTTTGATGAACAAGCTATCCAGTTTTGCGTCGGATTTCCGCTTTAACGCGCGCATTTGCGGCGGCATCGCCGTGTTGCTGTCCGCTTGCGGTGGCAGTACCAGCAGCAATGGCGGCAATCCGACAGCGGCGCCGCAGTTCGCGGCCGTCACCTACAACGGAACATTCGCGCCGCTCGACTTGTATGTGTCCCCCTCGGGCGCCGATACCAATGCGGGCACGCAGGCGGCGCCCTTCAGGACCATTGCCCGCGCGGCCCAGGCGGCAACGCCGGGCACCACCATCCGCGTGCTGCCGGGCGCCTATGCCGGCGGCTTTCGCACCACCGCCAGCGGTACGGCCGAAGCGCGGATCCGCTATGTGTCGGAAGTGAAGTGGGGTGCAAAGATCGTGCCGCCCGCCAATTCCGCCACTGCGCTGGGCTGGGATAATCGCGGCAGCTACGTGGAGATCGACGGTTTCGAGGTCGACGGCAGCACCGTCCAGGCCGGCACCAGATGGCTGACCGGCCTGTACACCGCCGGCTCCTTCAGCACGGTGCGCAACAACCACGTGCATCACATCGCCCGCACGGTGCCATGCGCCGCCAGCGGCGGCGGCATCGGCTCGGACAGTTACTACAAGGGCAGCGCGAACGACGTCAGCGCGAACGTCGTGCACGACGTCGGGCCGGCCAGCTGCGCCAACTATCTCGGCATCTACGTCAATACCGCAGGCAGCCGGGTCGACAACAACCTGGTGTATGCGGTCAGCGACGCCGGCATCCGCTTGTGGCACGACGCGACCAACGTCGTGGTGGTCAACAACACGGTGTTCAACGCCGCCACCGGGATCGTGGTCAGCGGCGACGGTGGTTACAACGGCAGCGTGCCGAATGACAACACGCGGGTCAGCAACAACATTCTTTACGATAACGCCCGCTACGGCGTGCAGGAAGTCGGCTCCACGGGCCTCAACAACCGCTACAGCAACAATCTGATTTTCGGCAATGGCACGCCCTTCATGCTGAACAACGGTTTGCAGCCGGTCGGCACGGTGGCGGCCGAACCGCAGTTCGTCAACTACGTGCGCGCCGGTGGCGGCGACTACCGCCCGGCGAGCACCTCGCCAGCCAACGCCGCGGCACTGCCGGCGGATGCGCCCGCCACAGACCTCGACGGCAAGCCACGGACGGCTGAAACCGGCTTCGACATCGGCGCCTATCAGCATGCGGGTAGCACGCCCACGCCAACGCCGACGCCAACGCCAACGCCGGAGCCGCCCATCCCGGCGACGACCTACAACTTCTTCGTGACGCCGAATGGCTCCGATACGGCCGCCGGCACCAAGTCGGCACCGTTCAAGACGATTGCACGGGCCTCGCGCGCCGCCTTTCCGAGCACCACGATCCACGTGGCGGAAGGCACGTATCCGGGCGGCTTCAAGACAACCGTCAGCGGCACTGCGGCTGGCCGCATTTATTATGTGTCCAGCACGAAATGGGGAGCGAAAATCGTACCGCCGGCCAGCTCATCGAACGACACCGCATGGGACAACCGTGGAAACTATACCGACATCATCGGCTTCCATATCGACGGCACCGCCTCGCAGGCCGGTACCAAATGGACGCACGGCATCTACAACGGTGGCTCCTACGACATGATTCGCGGTAACTGGGTGCACCATATCGCCAAAAACGTCCCGTGCACCAGCGCGGGCGGTTCCGCCATGGGCGTGGACAGCTACTATCGCGGCATCAAATCCGACGTTGTCGGCAATCTTGTTCATGATATTGGACCGGTGGGCTGCCGCTTCGTTCAAGGTATTTACGTGAGCACCTCGGGCACGGTGAAAAATAATGTGGTGTACCGCGTTGCCGAAGGAGGAATCCACCTCTGGCACGATGCCAACAATGTGATCATCACCAACAATACGGTCACGGCATCGCACACCGGCATCATTGTCGGCGGCGGCGACTACTATCACACCACCGGCCCGAACAACGACACCATCGTTGCCAACAACATCGTGTATGACAACGCGATGGGGATTTCGGAGCAGGGCCAGACCGGCACGCGCAACCGCTACACCAACAACCTGGTATTCCAGAACCCGACCTACAACTTCAGCCTGAAGAACGGCCTGACGCACAGTGGGACGGTGAGTGCCGATCCGCAATTCGTTTCCTACACGCGCACCGGAACGCCGGACCTGCACCTGCGCCCGACCTCCCCGGCAATCGGAAAAGGGACGCCGACCAATGCCCCGCCCGTCGATTTCGACAATCGGCCGCGTAATGCGACCACGGGCTATGACATGGGCGCATACCAGCATTGAGTGCTTGTGGGCAGTGTCAAGGAAAGCCCATGCCATGCTGGTTAAGATGATGGCATGGGCTTACTTGACGAACATAGCATCGAACAGGAACGCATCCGTTCCGTTTACGGCGCCTGGCTGGCGGAGGAGCGGATCGCCGCGTACGCCTGGCACCGGCCGGAGGTGATGGAGCAGGACGCGGCACGCTCGCGGGTTGCCGGCGGCCTGCTGGCGCAGACGCTCGGCGCCGAGCTGGGCAAGCTGCGCGTGGTCGATGTCGGCTGCGGCTCGGGCGGTTTCCTGCGCCAGCTGGTCGACTGGGGCGCCGATCCCTGCCGGCTGGCGGGTACCGAATACCAGGAACAGCGGCTGGTGCTGGCGCGCATGCGCAGTGCGCCGGGGATCCGCTGGCACTTGGGCGACCTCGACTTTGCCGCACCGGGCAGCTTCGACCTGGTGGTGGCCAACACCGTCTTTTCATCGATCCTTGGCGCCGATGCGCGGGCGGCGCTGGCGCAAGACATGTGGCGCAGCGCCGCGCCGGGCGGCTGGTGCATGCTGTTCGACTTCCGCTACAACAACCCGCGCAATCCGAACGTGCGCCGCGTCACGCGTGGCGAGTTGCGCAAGATGTGGCCGGCGGCGGAGAGCCGCTACCGCACCTTGCTGCTGGCGCCGCCCATTGCGCGGCGGCTCGGTGGCGCGCCGCGCATCCTGTCCGAGCTGCTGGTGACGTTCGCGCCGCCGTTGCGCTCGCACTTTATCTATATGGCGCGCAAGCCTGGCTGAGCAGCGCCGGATCCGCCCGGCGCGCTCGGACCGCCCATCACTTTCCCCTCCGGCCACCACCGTAGAACCACCATCGCACCCGCCTGCGCGGGTGGGACGGGGCCGGTGCGCTGGTGGTAGCGGCGGCCGCCCGTCGTTCAGCGCTTGGCAGGCGCCGAGCGCGGCGCCATGTCTGGCCGGCCCATCAACAATTGCCTGGCCCAGCGCCGCACCGCGTATGTGCGCGCTTCGAACAGCAGATAGAAGCCATACGCGCATACCATCACCATCGCCAGCATGCCCAGGTAGATTCCCAGGTCGCCCAGGCTGTCGGCGGAGAACTGCCGGCGTCCGAACAAGGTCATGCCGAGGTAGCCCATGATGCCCAGCAGCGGAATATGCACCACGTACAGCGTGAACGAAAAATTCGAGAAGAACACCGCCACGCGCCGCAATGGCGCAATAAACCGCTGGTCCGCCGGCAAGGGATTCACCGTGCTCGACAAAAACAGCAGGAACAGCACACTCAGCAACAGGTCTTGCGGAAACGAGGCAAGCACCATGTCATCATTGCTACCTTTTAAACGGAACACCACCGACGCAATCGCCAGCACCACCAGCAGCAGCGCCCGCAAAGGCATGCCGCATTCCACGCGCACGCGCGAGAACGCCGCGCCAAGCAGCCAGATCGTGAAGTACAGCACCATGTCGAACGGCAGCAGCATGCCAATCAGCAGCAGCACGAGCGCCGCCAGCACCCGCCGCGTGCCGCTCCCCGCCGCCACGCACATGACCAGCAAGGGAAACATCACGTAGTACCACGTCTCGTTGGACAGGCTCCAGAGCGGGAAGTTCGCGCCGAATTCCGGCACGGCGATGGTTTGCAGGCCGAACAGGTTGCCGATCAGCGCCGTGAACGAATAATCGTTGGTGCGCGAAAAGTCGGGCGTGTGCGGATCGATCACGCCGCTGACGATGCCGGTCGCCAGGATCAGCACGAAGGTCGGCAGCAGCACCGTCCACAGGCGCGTCACGCGGTCGATCGCATACATCTTGATGGCCTGCGGCTGACCCAGCTTGTTGAGCAGGCTGCCGCCCACCAGCCAGCCGCTGATCAGGAAAAACACCACGACGGCCTGGTGCGCAAAACCGGTCAGGAACGCCAACGCCTGGTACCACAAGGCGGGATCTTCAAGCGTGCGCAGACCCGGGAAAAATCCGGCGCGCAAGTGGGCGGCGGCCACCTCGATGGCAGCCAGGCCGCGCAGCAAGGAAATAAGCAGGGAGTGCAAGGAGTCTTCCCCCAGCTGGCTTTCTCTCAGAAAGCGAATGCTGGGCATCGGATGTGGGTTCATGATGCGTTTTCCCATGATGTATAGGTTATCGGTCTACAAAGGGTAGACGTGGGTGTTGCCAGTAAGCAGGCGTGCGGCGCGGATCATCCAGTAGCCGAGGTGCGCCCACTTCATCAGCCAGGCCGCCGTGCACAGCGCCAGCATGCCCGGCAGCAGGCCTTTGAGTGGCAAGGCGGGCATGCCGGCGGCCCCCAGCCGGATGCTGCCGAGACAGACCGCCGCGCCCAGCAGGCAGCCGGCCAGCGCCTCCGCCACGCTGTGCTGGTCAGCCGCCACCAGCAGCGCGCCGATCAGTGCGCCCGTGCCGAGGCCGATCCGCAGCGCGCGCGCCCGCCAGCCATCGGCGCGGCCATGCGCGAGCATCCAGAACAGCATCGGCCACACGGCGCTTGAACCGGCCGCGTGTCCACTGAGCGCCTTGTAGCCGAGCCACGGCACGCCGCCGCCCCAGCCGAGAAAGACGATCTTGCTCACGCCCACCAAGGCCAGTCCGGCGCCCAGCAGCAGGCCCCACCAGAGCGCCAGGCGCCATGCGCGCGCCGCCAGCATCCACGCCAGCAGGGCCAGGCCAAGCGGCATCGTCACGCGCGGGTCGCCCAGGTGCAGGAGGAAGGTCAGCGCGCTCATGGCCGGCTCGTCAGCGCAGCAGCGCGGCCAGCGTGCTGAAAATGATGCGCAGGTCGGTCCAGAAACCGCGCTCGCGCACATAGCGCACGTTGTAGGCGAGCTTGGCGGGCAGGATCGTCTCCAGGTAGGTCCGTTCGGGATCGAGGCTGCGTCCGAGGATGGCGTTCTCGTCCTTGTAGCAGATCGAGGCCCAGTCGGTAATGCCGGGTGCTACCGAGAGCACGATGCTGCGCACCTCGGGTGGATAGCTGGCAACGTAGCGCGGCACTTCGGGGCGCGGTCCAACCAGGCTCATGCTGCCCTGGACCACGTTGATCAGCTGCGGCAACTCGTCGATCTTGTAGTGCCGCAGGAACCTGCCGACCCGCGTGATGCGCGCATCGGCGCCGACGGTGAGCTGGGCGCCGTCGCCCTTGTCCACGCGCATGGTGCGGAACTTGATGATGTTGAACGGCACGCCGTGACGGCCGATGCGCTGTTGACGGAACCAAGCCGGCCCTGGCGAGTCCAATCGAATGCAGAGGGCGACGATGGCCAGCAGCGGCGCCAGCACCAGCAGCCCGGCCAGTGCCGCTGTCAGGTCGAAGAGGCGTTTGATCATGTCAGCAGCTCGCGCAGCTTATCGATGATGCGCTGCTGGTCGGCATCGCTCATGCGGGTGTACAGGGGCAGCGACAGCATGCAGGCAAAGCTGGCCTCGGCCACCGGGAACTGTTCCGGACCGAGGCGGCAGCTGTCGCGCCAGAATGGATGGCGGTGCAGGGGAATGAAGTGCACGCTGGTGCCGATGCCGCCCTCGGCCAGGCGCGCGATCAGTTCGTCGCGGCCCAGCCTGGCGCCGGCGTGCAGCCGCACCACGTACAGGTGCCAGGCATGGCTGCTGCCGGGCGCGGGCGCAGGGGGCAGGCGCAGCGGCAAGCCTTGCAGGCCGCTGTTGTAGGCGTGCGCCAACTGCTCGCGGCGCACAAGAAAGCGGTCGATCTTGCGCAGCTGTTCGATGCCCATGGCGGAGGCCAGGTCGGTCAGGTTGTATTTGTAGCCGGCCGCGACCACGTCGTAGAACCAGGCCGGGGTGCGCGAGGTGTAGCGCTCGAAGGCGTCCTGGCTGATGCCATGGATGCGCATCAGGCGCACGCGGCGCGCCACGCTGGCGTCGCGCGTGACCACCATGCCGCCTTCGCCGGTGGTCATGGTCTTGTTGGCATAGAAGCTGAATACGGTGGCGTCGCTGGCCAGCGTGCCGACCAGGCGGCCTTTGTACAGGGTGGGGAAAGCGTGCGCGGCGTCTTCCACGACTTTCAGGCCGTAGGCGGCGGCCAGGGCCAGGATGCCGTCCATGTCGCAGGCCAGGCCGGCGTAGTGCACGGGAATGATGGCGCGGGTGCGCGGTCCGATGGCGGCCTCGACGGCGGTCAGGGACAGGTTCAGGGTATCCGGGTCGGCGTCCACCAGGATCGGGTGCGCGCCGAGGTAACGCACCACCTCGGCAGTGGCGGTGAAGGTGAGGGTCGGCACGATGACTTCGTCGCCGGGGCCGATGCCGAGCGCTTCCAGCGCCAGGTGCAGGCCGGCGGTGGCGGAGTTGACGGAGATGGCTTCCACCTTGCCGCCGAGATAGGCGGCGAAGGCGTGCTCGAACTGGCGCGTGCGCGGGCCGGTGGTGACCCAGCCCGAGCGCAGGCAGTCGACCACGGCGGCGATTTCTTCATCGCCGATGTCGGGCAGGGCAAACGGCAGAAAGGGAGGTGTAAGCGGAGGTGCAAGCGGAGGTGAATCGGGCGCGGCCGCATCCGTTTTGGGTGTCAGGTTGTCAGGCATGATCAAGGCTCCATGAGTTTTGGGGGGGCGGCGCGGCTGCGCCGCACGCGGATGTGTTGTTCGGCCGACAGTGAGGCCTCGCCTGCAAGAGCGCCTTGCGCTTGAGGTCGCCGTGCCGCAGCCCGGTGCGCCGCTGTATCGATGCGTTGCATGGCCGCCGTCGCCACGCCCACGGACCGCTTCGCCGCCTGGCGCGCTTGCCTTGACATGGCGCCCGCGCTTGCGGTCGATGCGCCAGCACGTGGCGGCTGTTGGAAGCAGGCGGCGTTCATCATGCGCACGCCTGCAAGAAGCGCCGCGCCAGCACCGGGTAGCTCAGGTTGGCCATGGCGTAGGCGCGTCCGCGTTCGCCGGCGGCGGCGCGTTCCTGCCGGTCGAGCGTGAACATGGCCAGCAAGCCGTGTGCCACCGCGACCGGGTCCTGCGGCGCCACGGTCAGGCCGCAAGCGGCGTCGGCGACCGGGTCGTTGCCGGCTTCGACCGAATGCAGGATGGGGCGGCCGGCCATCATGTAGTCGATCAGCTTGTTGGGGGCGATGCCGTAGCGGTACAGGCGCTGGCGCTGCCAGCCGATGTAGGCCACGTCGAAATACGCCAGCAGGGCCGGCACCTCCCGCTTGGGCACCGGGTCCAGGAAATGCACATTGCGCAGGCCGCGCTGCATGGCCAGTTGCACCAGGCGTGGCTTGTCGGGCCCGCCGCCGGCCAGCACGAAGGCGATGCGCTGGTCGGCCATGAGGCGGGCGGCGTCGAGCAGGGTATCGAGCGCGTTGGCCAGGCCGTGGGTGCCGGCGTAGCCGACGATGAACTTGCCGTCGCGGCGCAATGCGGCCAGGCGCGCGCCGGCGATGCCGCCGAGCGCGGGCGGCGCGGCCAGCCATTCGGCCGGGTCGGCGCCGTTGGGCACGATGTGCAGCTTGTGCGGCGCCATGCCGTGCGCTTCGAGGTGGTCGCGCACCTTGGGCAAAATCGACACGATGGCGCAGGCGTTGCGGCAGGCGTAGTTTTCGGCCGCCTGCAGCAGCATGATGAAGGGATGCCAGCGCGAATAGCCGCCCAGCTCGATCGGCGAGAGCGGCCACAGGTCGTGCAGTTCGAACAGCAGGCGCGCGCCAGCGAAGCGGGCGATGCGGTGCGCCGGCCAGATGTCGAGCGGGTAGGTGCTCGAGGCGATGACGACGTCTGGTGCGAACTCGGCGGCGAGGCGGCGCGCGTGCAGGTGCAGGTGCGTGACGAACGCGAGCATGTTGGCCACGCGCGCCGCGCCGTTGCCGCGGTAGGCCGGCGTGGCCACCCAGCGGTAGCCGACGCCGTCGACGGTGTCGTCGAGCTGGTTCTGGCCGTGCAGTTGCGGGGCCTGGGCCCGGATGTGCGATTGCGACGAGGCGATGATGCGCACCCGGTGCCCGAGGCGCACCCATTCGCGCGCCAGGTAGAAAGGGCGGTATTCCATGCCGTGCTTGAGCGAGCCGGCGTAGTGATTGATGAGGAGAATGTTCATCGTCCAGGCTCCCGCAGGCGTGGTGCGCTTACCATGTCAGCCCCTCGATCAGGCGGCGCAGGTTGCAGCGCGTGTTTTCGCGCCAGTTGGTTTCCCACTGAACCGGATGGGTCAGCAGGCAGATGCTGTGGTAGCGCCCCAGCGCCGCATGCGGACTGAGCGGGTGGTACAGCAGCGGCGGTGGGCGGTCGCTGATATACAGGTCGAACTTGTCGAGCAGGGCGCTGTCATACGTTTCACAGGCGATGCCGCAGCGCGCGCGCAGGCTGCTGTCGGCCAGGATTTCGTTGTTGATCAGCTTGAGCTTGCGGTTGGCAAAGTCGCCATGGCTGGCCACCGTGCTGATCTTGCTGCCGAGGCCATCTTCGATGCGGCGCAGGTTGGCGGCGAACTCTTCACGGATGGCGGGCAGGTGGCGCCGCACTTCCGCCGCATCGTGCAGGTGGTGGCGCTTGGCGAAGCTGGCGATTTCCTCGAAGTGGTAGCTCGCTTCGCTGCCGTAGTCTTCGATGTCGCGCATCAGGCCGAAGTCGAGCGTCGACAGGCGGAAATAAAAGCTCGAGCGCACTCCGCGCCGCACTTCGCGCGCGAACAGTTTGGCCGTGGTGCGCAGGTCGCTGTCGATGTCGTGCCGGTGCACGATGGTGGGCGCTCGTGTGCCCGGCGGCGGCGGGCGCAGGAATTCGCGCACCGATACCTGTGCGTAGCCGCGCTCGGTTGCTTCGCGCAGCAGGGCCTCGTACTCGGGCAGGCGCGAGGGCATCAGGTAATCGCTGTAGAGGCGTCGGAACAGGGTGTTCATCGGAGGTGGTAGCGCGCGCGATAGGGGGTGAAGCCGAGCATGGTCTTGAACTGGCGCAGCCCGGGCAAGGCGCCGAAGTAGGTGTCGTACATCAGGTAGCGCGTCAGGCCCTGCTCGATCAGGCCGGCGGCAATATCGCCGACGAGCAAGTGCATGATGCCGTCGTTGTTGCGGTAGCCCATCAATTGTTCGAAGGCATGGAAGTTGCCGTAATGGCCGACATTGGCGTAGGCGACCAGTTGGTCGTCCGGGCTCAGCACGCCGTAGTAGGTGAAGTTGGCCAGCTTGTCGAAGCATTGCTTCTTTTCCAGGTATTTCTGGTCCATGGCGCGGCCCTGGCGCGCCTCGACCGAGGTATTGATGTCGAAGATGGCGTCGATGTAGTCGTTGCGCTCGATTTCGGCCAGCCGGTAGCCGCGCGCGCGGGCCCGTTTGATGTGGTGCGCGCCGCAGTTGCGGCCCTTGATGCTGTCGAGGTAGTCGCCGCGGTTGCGGAAGCGTTGCAGGTCGATCAGGGCGGCGCCCCAGCTTTTATGCTGGATGATTTTGTATTGCGGGTGGCGCTTGGTGTAATAGCGGTAGGTCGAGCGCACATTCACGGGTGCGATGGCTTCGTCGAAATACAAATCGGCCAGCGGCAGCCGCAGCAATTGCTTGACGGTGGCAAGGTGGTCCGAGACGGTGGCGAGTAAGGTAGTCATTGCAGTTCATCGCGGCGGTAACCGCCTTTTCTTGTTGGTCGGGAGTTGGCTGTCCGGACGTGTTAATCGAATGAGGGTCGCGTGCATGGGTGCCTGCACGATCGCGGTCAAAAAACCGCTCGGGTTTTTCTTACTGTAGCCAGACGCCGCAATGGCGTGTTTGAAGTGGCGTAAGTCGAAGCGGCCTGAGCGGCCTTGTTTGTGATCGCTCAGCGCATCGGCGTTTATTCATGTCGGTGAAGATACGAATGCACGAATTCATGTGGCGGCGCGGCGCGGATTGCCCATCGACGCGTGCAATTGGCGATACAGTCCGATGAGTTTTTCGGCTTCGGTCGGCCAGTTGTAGTTGTCGATCACGGCACGCCGTCCGTTGCGTCCCATGCGCTGGGCAATCTGCGGATTGCGCACGAAATAATCGATGGCGGCGGCAATGGCGGCCGGATCGCGCGGATCGACGCACACGCCGCATTGGTGGTTTTGAATAATCCCGCGCCACAGGGGAATATCGGAGGCGATGACGGGAATGCCGGCCGCCATGTATTCGAACATCTTGACCGGGAGCGCGTCGAGATAATTCGGTTCCGGATGCAGGGTGACCAGGCCGGCCAGGGCCCGGGCCATGACGGTGCGCACGCCGTCGCGGTCCAGGTGGCCGCGGCGGTTCAGGCGTTGCCAGCCGGGCTGCGCGCTCAGGGCGTTTTCGAGCTTGACCTCCGAAAAGCGCCCGGCCACGGTGATGCGCGCGGGCGACTGCAGCAACTGCGCCGCCGCGACCAGCTCGCCGATGCCGCGCATGGCCGACAGGCTGCCGACGTAGCACACTTCCTGCCGCTTCCCGCTCCAGGGCGCCTCGGCATCGAATTCGCCGGGCACCGGGTAGTTGTTGACATCGATGCTGTTCGGATTGATCTGCAAGAATTTGTCGCGGATAAACGGCGTCGCGGCAACGATGGCGTCGAACTGGCGGCAGGCATGGCGCTGGTAGGCGGCGCTGGCGCGTGAGAGCAGGCTGCGCAGGCCGGGCGTGAGGTAGGGCTTGCCCAGCAACTGCAGCGGCAAGTCTTCATGGGCGTCGAAAATCACGGTCTTGCCGAGGCGCTTGAGGGCCAGGCCGGCGGGCATCAGTTCCGGATCGTGCAGATGGTAAATGTCGGCATCGATCTGGCGCGCGCGCCGCAGCACGCGCCGGGTGCTGCCCAGCATGCGCGCCAGCCGGCCCGGGATGTGGCCGACGTCGGTGATGTGGACGCCGCTGTCGCGTTCGTCCCCCAGGCCGTCGGCCACGACCAGCGTGACCTTATATCCTTGCCGTACCAGCGCCCGGCATTGCTTGACGAAGATGCGGGTGTCGTGGCGCGGATGGGCCGATGTCAGATGTGCGATGGTGAGCATGTGTCATTCCATACCGGTAGGAGGAAAAGGCCGCCATGGTGGCGCCGATGAGCATGTCGGTAAAATAATGCGATGTAATCAGCAGCAGCACGGTGATGCAGCACAGCGAAAACGCCAGGATGAATTCACCCGAGCGCTCGCGCGCGAAGTAGCCCTTGAAAAACAGGGGAACCGCCGGCACGATCAGGATGCCGAGCACAAACAGGAATCCGAAAATGCCGGTATCGACCCAGGCCGAGAGCACATTGTGCGAATACATGCCGGGCGAATAGCTGGCGTAATCGCCAAAGACGGGAAACTGTGCAATCGAATTGAGCGCATAGGTGCTCAGGTGATGGCGGGTATTGGCAGATGTCGAATGGGACAGGTCGAGCAGTTCGAGCACCCGGTTGCTCGGTAGCGCGGACAAGATTTGCGCCAGATTCGAATATATCATCAGTACCAGGAACAGCAACACGGTCGCCATCAGCACTTTGTGGCGGGTGAAATACAGCTCGATGATGGGAATCATGAACAGCATGGCGGCAAATTCGCTGCGCGCGGTATTGATGAACAGGGTGGACGCGGCCAGGCAAGACAGCGGCACGCGCAGCGATAGCGCGCGGGTGCAGGCAATCGCCACCGCAAAGGTAAACAGATACGAGCGCGAGAACCCCTGGTACGAAGCCAGGCTCTCGGGATTCCTGGCGTTGCCCAGCGGCGCCAGGTAGAACGCGCCGTCGACCGCATACGCGAACACGATGGCCGACATGGCCAGCAGGCTGCCCAGCGCCATCAGGCGAAAACGCCGCTCGCCGGGGGCGCTCATGCGAAAGACAAAGAATACATTCAGCATGAACATGATCCCCAGCAGATGATTCGTGACAATCGCCAGCTTTGCGCCGGCGATGGCATTGATGCCAACGATCAGCGCAAAGTAGGCCAGGTACAGGAAAAACGCCACGTCGGTCTTGCCCAGGTAATTGCGGTCTTGCCGGACTTTGCCTGCGTAGAAGAAAAATAGCAGCGGCAGGAGCAGCAGCGATACCGGCGCGAAATAGCCGCCCAGCACGGCCGGGATTTTCCCCAGTCCCAGCGCGGTGTGATAGAAGAAGAATCCGGGAAACAGGGCGAAAAAGCCGAGCATGCCGACCCATTGCTCGCGGCCGCCGCAGCGTGCGATCGGGTTCATGCGGCCACCATGCGGTTTTGAGAGCACTGGTACGACATGTGCAGATAGACAAGGTAGAGCAGCGAATACCCGATCGCGTACCACAGCACGCTCAGTTGCAAGGTGCCGGGCGCGAGGAACACCGACAAGGTCATCACGAACAGCGCCACCTGCCACAGCAGGTCGACCTTTTGCTTGCCGGCGACAAAGAACACATAGCTGAGCGGGCTGGCGATGAAATTGAGGAAGTACAGGGGCGCGAGGATTTGCGCCAGCTCGCCCGCGGCGCGCCAGTTCTCGCCGAAAGCAAAGGCGAACAGGTCCGGCGAAAACAGCAGCAGCACCAGTGACGGGCCGATGCCGAGCAAGACCAGCGCCTTGAAGGTGTAGCGATAGGCGTCGCGGCAATTGCCCTGGGTCTGGAAATCGTGCACCGACTGGCGCTTGAACACTTCCAGCACCGACGAGGCCAGCAGGGCGATCGGCGCGCCCAGCACGCGCTGGGTGAGGGCGAACAGGCCGGCGGCCATGGCGCCATGGCGCGCGCCGATCATCAGCAGCGGCAACTGGCTGACGATGACGTTGAGCAGGTTCGAGGGCAGCGAGAAGCGCCAGAACTTGTCGTGGCGGCGCAGGTAGGCGCGCTGGCGGGCGTGCGGCAGCCAGCCGGGCCATGCCAGCGGCGGGGCCAGCAGCAGCGTGGCGGCCAGCAGCCCGACCGCCAGTCCGACCAGCTGGCCGGCGACCAGGGCGACGCCGCCCATGCCCAGCGCCAGCAGTCCCACTTGCGCGGCGGCGATGCTGCCTGCGCTCCACACCCGCGCGCGGGCCGCCTTGCCGAAGGCGTTGTGCGAGGTGGCGTAGGCCAGGGTGGTTTGCATCCAGGCGGTCATGAAGGTGGCGACGCCGAGCGTCAGCAGCGCCGGCCACGACAATTGCGCGGCGAAGGGCAGCCCGGACAGGCGCGCCAGCACCGCCGCCGCGGTCATCAACACGGCAGTGATGCTGGCGCTGTAGGCCACCACCGAAAAACAGGTGCGCTGCGATGCGCGGTCGTGGTCGAGGATCATGGCCGCTTCCAGGCGCAAGGTGGCGCCGATGGCGGCCACCGCCACCATGCCCAGCCAGACGCTGAAGGCGCCCACCTCGGCCGGCGTGCACAGGCGCGTGATGAGCGGCGCGGCCAGCAGCGGCAGGGCTTGCGCCCCGAGCGCGCCGCCGAGCACGGTCATCACGTTGCGCCAGTAAGCCGGTAGCCGTGCTGTCATGGCGCCGCTCCCCTCAAGCCTTGGGACACGAAGCGGGTGCCGCGCCTGCCGCGCCGAGCAGCACCGCGCACACCCTGGCGATGCTGGCGTCGTCCAGATACGGCCCCATCGGCAGGCTGAGCACCCTGGCGGCCATGGCGCTCGCCACCGGCGCACTGCGCGCATCGCTCCAGCGCGCATAGGCCGGCTGCATGTGCATCGGCACCGGATAGTGCACGGCGGTCGGAATGCCGGCTGCCTGCAGGGCGGCGCGCACCTGCTCGCGCTGTTCCACCACCACCGTGTATTGCGCGAACACACTGCTGCGGTCGCGCGGACGGGCCACCATGCCGATTTTGCCGGACAGCAGGGCGTCGTAGCTGGCGGCGGCGCGCACGCGCTCGTTGAGTTCCCACTCGAAGTAGTCGAGCTTGGCCAGCACGATCGCGCATTGCAAGGTGTCCATCCGGCCACCGACGCCGATGCGGGTGTGCACATAGCGGCGCGACTGGCCATGCACGCGGATTTCGCGCATGGCGCTGGCCAGCTGGTCGTCGCTGGTGAAGATGGCGCCGCCGTCGCCGTAACAGCCGAGCGGCTTGCTGGGGAAGAAACTGGTGCAGCCGATGGTCGACAGATTGCAGCTGCGCTTGCCGCCGTAGGTGGCGCCGAAGCTCTGGGCGGCATCTTCGATCACGGGCAGTTTATGGCGCCAGGCAATCGCATTGATGGCTTCCATGTCGGCCGGCTGGCCGTACAGCGACACCGGCATGATCGCCCTGGTGCGTTCGGTAATCCTTGCTTCGATGAGGGTGGGATCGATATTGCAGGTGGCCGGGTCGATATCGACGAACACGGGCGTTGCACCCAGCAGCACGATGGCTTCGGCCGTGGCGATGAAGGAAAACGGCGTGGTGATGACGTCGTCGCCCGGTCCAATCCCGAGCGCCATCAGCGATATCAGCAGCGCTTCGGTGCCGGACGCGACCGTAATGCAGTGGCGCGCCCCGCTGAACGCGGCCAGGCGTGCTTCCAGTTCCTCCACTTCCGGTCCCATGATGTACTGGCCGTGGTCGAGCACGGCCTGGATGCGGGCGTTGATGTTGTCGCGGCCCACCTGGTATTGCGCTTTGAGGTCGATGAATTCCATGATGAGAGGTCCGATCGCTGACAGGTCAAGGGGTCAATGGGCTTCGTCCAGCAGGCGGCAGACGCCGCCGCGCACCTGGTAGCGCTCGCCCGTGTAGGGGCAGGTGGCGTCGCCGTCCGCGCCCCTGGGCAGCGCCAGTCGCTCGCCGAAGCGGCCGATCCAGCCGGTCTGGCGCGCCGGCACGCCCGCCATCAGCGCAAAATCGGGAACGTCGCGCGTGACCACGGCCCCGGCCGCGATGAAGGCGTAGCGGCCGATGGTCACGCCGCACACAATGGTGGCGTTGGCGCCGATCGAGGCGCCGCGCTTGACCAGGGTGGGCCGGTAGGCATCCTTGCGCACGATGGCCGCGCGCGGGTTCCAGACATTGGTAAACACCATGCTCGGGCCGCAGAACACCTCGTCCTCGATGGTCACGGCGTCGTACACCGACACATTGTTCTGGATCTTGCAGCGATCGCCGATCCGCACGTCGTTGCCGACGAATACGTTTTGCCCCAGGGAACAGCCGGCGCCGATGCGCGCGCCGCCGCACACATGGGCGAAATGCCAGACCCGCGTACCCGCGCCCAGAATGGCGCCGCGGTCGACAATGGCGCTCGCTTCGATAATGGCTTGATCCATAGTCAATACTCCAGAGGCAAGGCGACGCGCTTGCCGTCGCGCGCCGATTTATAGGCGGCAATGAGTACTTCGAGCGACTTGAGCCCCTCGCGGCCGTCGGTTTCGGGCTCGGCTTCGCCGCGCAGCACCTTGATCACATTGTCGTAATACAGCGGATGGCCGAAACCGTAGACCGAGGTGGTCTGGTAGCTGGCCTCATGCACGCGCGCATCGTCCTCGTCCGGTTCGGCAAACTCCCAGCGCTGCACTTCATTGACGGCCACCCCGCCGATGCGCACCGTGCCGCGCTCGCCCAGGATGGTGATCGAGCCTTCCAGGTTGCGCGGATAGGTCAGCATGGTCACGTTCATCGACCCGAGCGCGCCGTTGCGCCAGCGCAGGCTGATGACGCCCGTGTCTTCCACCTCGATATCGCGCGCCAGGGTGGCCGTGTAGGCTTGCAGGCTCTCGACCGGGCCGATGATCCAGTCGATCAGGTCGACGTAGTGGCTGGCCTGGTTCATGAAGGCGCCGCCGTCGTATTCCCAGGTGCCGCGCCACCTGGCGCTGTTGTAATAGTCGTCCGGGCGGGTCCAGAACACGTTCAGGTTGACCATGTAAATGCGCCCGAAGCGCTTTTTATCGACCGCGCTTTTGAGCAGCTGCAAAGTGGCATTGCGCCGGTTCTGCTTGACCACGAACATGCGCACCCCGGCCGTGTCGCACGCCGCCACCATGCGCTTGCCGTCTTCCCAGCGCGTGGCCATGGGTTTTTCGGTGATCACATGGCGCCCGGCCCCGGCGATCTGGACCGCCTGTTCCGGATGCAGGCCGGACGGGGTGCAGATGATGAAGGCGTCGGCGCTGCACCTGGCCAGCATCTCGGCCAAGGTGCGGTAGGGACGGGCGCCGGTGCGGGCGGCGGCGGCGGCCAGCGCCACCGGGTCGATATCGCACACCCCGGCCAGTTCGCAGCGGTCTTCGTGCTGGGCGATGGCGTTGAAATGGTTGTTGGCAATGCGCCCGCAGCCGACCAGCGCGAAGCGGATGCGGCGGTCGGTGACGGGGGGCGGGTAGGTACGCATGAGGTTCTCCATTGGCTGTGGTTCAGGCACGGCCGGTCAGGCCTTGACCACGTTCGGCATCCGGTCCAGGTAAACGCCCCTGGTGTCGACGATCAGGGCGGCGTGCTCGGCGATCAGCGCGTAGTCGAAGGCGCTGTGGCTGGTGGCGAGCAGCAGCACGTCGTAGGACGCGATCGACGCCGCCGTCAACGGCACGCTGGCCAGGTCGAAATGGTGTTCGCGCATCTTTGGAAACACCGGCACGTGCGGGTCGGAATAGTCGACCAGGGCGCCCTTGGCGCGCAGGATTTCCATCAGCTCGACCGAAGGCGATTCGCGCATGTCTTCGACGTTTTTCTTGTAGGCGATGCCGAGCACCAGCACGCGGCTGCCGCGGATCGAGCGCGAGCGTTCGTTGAGGGCGTCGGCCAGCTTGCCGATGACCCAGTGCGGCATGTCGCTGTTGATCTCGCCGGCCAGCTCGATGAAGCGCGTGTGCAGGCCGTACTGGCGCGCCTTCCAGGTGAGATAGAACGGGTCGATCGGAATGCAGTGCCCGCCCAGGCCCGGCCCCGGATAATAGGGCGTGAAGCCGAACGGCTTGGTGGCGGCGGCGCGGATCACCTCGTGGATATCGATATCCATCTTGTCGGCGATGATCTTCATTTCGTTGACCAGGCCGATATTGACGGCGCGGTGGATGTTTTCGAGCAGCTTGGTCAGCTCGGCGGCGCGGGTAGAGCTGACCGGCACCACCTGGTCGATGGCCGGGCTGTACAGAGCGACGCCGGCGCGCAGGCAGGCTGGCGTGTCGCCGCCGCACACCTTGGGAATGGTGCGGGTTTCAAAGTCGGGGTTGCCGGGGTCTTCGCGCTCGGGCGAAAACACCAGGAAGATGTCTTCGCCGACGCTCAAGCCGCGCGCTGCCAGGCGCGGACGCAGTTCCTCGTCCGTCGTGCCGGGGTAGGTGGTGCTTTCGAGCGAGACCACCTGGCCGGCGCGTACATACGGCAGCAGGGCGTCGGCGGTGGCCAGCACGAACGACAGGTCCGGCTCGCGGTAGGCACCCAGCGGGGTCGGCACGCAAATGATCAGGGCGTCGGCCTCGGCGGCGCGGGCAAAATCGCTGGTCGCTTCGAAGCCGGCCGCCAGCGCGGCCCCGATGGCGCTGCTGGAAATATGCTCGATATAGCTGACGCCGGTATTTAAGCGCGTGACCTTGGACGGATCGATATCGATGCCGAGCACGCGGAAACCGGCTTCCGAATAACGCAGGCTGAGCGGCAAACCCACATAACCGAGGCCGATAATGCCGATCACGGCAGTCCGGTTGTCGAGTTTGTCGATCAGCTTCGTCAAATGGCTGCTTGAATGTTGGTCGCGCATGGATAATATCTCCGTACAGAATCGTGAATGGGGTCCCGATAAAAACGCAGCCCTGGCGTTTGAGAATGGCCGGTATTTATTCAATGCGGTGCGGCGAGAAATTGCGTAATAATGCCGGCCGGTTTTTGTCAAGCGGCGCCACCATCGGCGGCGGAATAACCGGGCGTGCTGCATTTGGCTGCGGGGTATAATCGGATACGATTGCCTTGACCATCGATTCGATCATGCCGCGGTCGTGCGTATTGCAGGCAAGCATCAGGCAAGTGATATAGGTGTCGAGCACGCCGGGATCGAGCGCGTGTTCTTTCATGCGCATGATGCGCGGATGGTCGCTTGGAAAAACCGTGCCGTCGGTCAGCAATTCCTCGTACAGTTTTTCCCCAGGAAACAAGCCGACAAACTTGAGTCCGATGTCGCCGGCCGGGTTTTGCGCCGTCTTTTCGGTCAGGCCCGACATCATGATCATGGTGCGCGCCAGGTCGACGATGCGGACCGGCTCGCCCATGTCGAGCACGAACACATCGCCGCCCTTGGCCATGGCGCCGGCCTGGATCACCAGCTGCGCCGCCTCCGCGATCAGCATGAAATAGCGCGTCACGTCCGGATGGGTGATGGTGAGCGGCCCGCCCTCGGCCAGCTGGCGCTGGAACAGGGGAATCACCGAGCCGGACGACCCCAGCACATTGCCGAAGCGCACCATGCAAAAGGTCGTTTCCGGCCCGTGCACGGCGGCAGCCGCCTGGAAGATCAGCTCGGCAATGCGCTTGCTCGCGCCCATGATATTGGTCGGGCGCACCGCCTTGTCGCTGGAAATGAGCACGCAGGTCGGCACCTTGAACTTGCCTGCGGCGGCGGCGATCACCTGCGAACCGCGCACGTTGTTGCGCAGCCCCGCGACGATGTTGCTCTCGACCAGAGGCACGTGCTTGTAGGCGGCCGCATGGTAAATCGTGTCAATCGGGTTTTCCTGGAAGATGCGATCGACCAGGCGCGCGCTGCATACCGAGCCCAGGTGCGCCTTGATGCGCATCTCCGGGTGGCGCCCGAGCAACTCCTGGCGGATTGTGTACAGCGCGAACTCGGAATGGTCGACCAGGTGCAGCTCGGCCGGCGCCAGGGTGGCGATCTGGCGGCACAGCTCGCTTCCGATGGAGCCGCCGGCGCCGGTGACCAGCACCCGCTTGCCGCGCACGCAGCGGTCGAACAGGTCGGTGCGCGGCGGTACCGGCTGGCGCCCCAGCAAGTCCTCGAACTTGAGGTCGCGCACTGCATGTACCGGACTCGCGCCATCGGCCAGGTCGAGCAGGCGGCACAGGATGCGGGTGTTGACGCCCACCATGGCCAGGCGCTGCATGATTTCGCGCAAGCGCTGCGGCGACACCGACGGCAGCGCAATGATCACCGAGCGCACGCCCAGGCTGCGCACGGTCTCGGCCAGGTTGCTGGTGTGAAACACCCGGAGGCCGGCGATGGTGCGCTGGTGCAGGGCGCGCTTGTCGTCGAAAAAGCAAACGGGACGGTACTCATTGCTGGTGCGCATGGTCAGCGCCAGTTGCGCGCCGGGCTCGCCGGCACCGTAGATAGCCACCGCATGATCGGGCTGGGCCGCATCGTTCATCTGCCGGCGCAAGAAGTTGCGCACCGTCATGCGCGAGGTGACCACGTACGAAAACGCGATAAACCAGTAAATCACCAGCGCGCTGCGTGGGAAACTCTGGTCGTTCATGCCGATCATGATCAGATACACCGACAGGGTCGCCAATGCCAGGGTGCAGCCGGTGACCGCCAGCATGCGCTGGTCGATAAAGCGGATCACCGCGCGGTACAGGTCCGACAGCGAGAATGCGCCCACCGTCAGCAGCGGCACCAGCACATACGCGGCCAGCGGGTACTGCATGGCCGACGCGGCGTCGCCCACGCGCAGCAGCATCGCCGCCAGAAAACACAGCGGCAGCGCCAGCAGATCGACCACGACCATCAGCGCGATTTTGGCGGTGCGGTGCATGGTGACCAATTCGGTACAGAATTGGCTGAGCGGTTTGCGAATAAGCGTCTGCATGGCTGAAATGGGCGATCAATTAGCGTGGTTTATCTAGTGAATATCATGTGCTGCCGGTTTGGATTGCTCGCGTATTTACATTCCGATATTAATATAATGCGCCGCTTAGATCACTTATCCACGCGTAAGTTTATTATCCTGCCTGCTTGATGATGTTGATTTGATCATCCTCAACGGCTGACTTAGCTTAAAAATTGCCTGTTGGCTTTGATTGGGATTTAGAATGAATTGCAAATGGAAATAATAATTGTCGATGCGTAGAGGAGAAAACGGTGGATTATCCGAACGGCTGTGGGAAACGGCGCAGCAAACAGCGGGCTGATACATTCGGACCCGGCCGATGCACGCATCGTAAAAGCCGCTAAGTTTGATATAGATCGACTCTACCCATCTTTGCGGGAGCATTTTTGCGCGCGCGCGGTCTATTGAATGACGACCGCGCCGCGCACTTCGGGTGTGCCGGTTGGCAAACTATTTCAAGGAGGAGGATATGAGCAAGATGATCGGTATCGATCTCGGCACCACCAATTCCTGCGTCGCCGTAATGGAAGGCGGCCAGGCCCGCGTGATCGAGAACGCCGAGGGCGCGCGCACCACGCCCTCGGTGGTGGCCTACCTGGACAATGGCGACATCCTGGTCGGCGCCCCGGCCAAGCGCCAGGCGGTGACCAACCCGCAAAACACGCTGTTCGCCGTCAAGCGCCTGATCGGGCGCAAGTTCGACGAAGCCGAAGTGCAGAAAGACATCCACCTGATGCCTTTCAAGATCGTGCGCGCAGACAATGGCGACGCCTGGGTCGAGGTGCGCGGCAAGCGCCTGGCGCCCCAGCAAGTGTCGGCCGACGTGCTGCGCAAGATGAAAAAGACGGCCGAGGATTACCTGGGCGGGCCGGTCAGCGACGCCGTCATCACGGTGCCCGCCTATTTTAATGACGCCCAGCGCCAGGCCACCAAAGATGCCGGCCGCATCGCCGGGCTGGAAGTGCGCCGCATCATCAACGAACCGACCGCCGCCGCGCTGGCGTTCGGGCTCGACAAGGCCGCGCGCGGCGAGCGCAAGGTGGCCGTGTACGACCTGGGCGGCGGCACCTTCGATATTTCCATCATCGAGATCGCCGAGCTCGAAGGCGACAAGCAGTTCGAGGTGCTTTCCACCAATGGCGACACCTTTCTCGGCGGCGAAGATTTCGACCAGCGCGTGATCGACCACATCATTAGCGAGTTCAAGAAGCAGAGTGGCATCGATCTGGGGCGCGACCCGATCGCCTTGCAGCGCATCAAGAGCTCGGCCGAACGCGCCAAGATCGAGCTGTCCACGACCCAGCAGACCGACATCAACGAGCCCTACATTGCCATGGCCAACGGCGCGCCCGCCCACCTCAACCTGCGCCTGTCGCGCGCCACCCTGGAAGCCCTGGTCGACGAACTGATCGACCGCACCATCGCGCCATGCCAGCTGGCGCTCGAGGATGCCGGCCTCACCAGGGAACAGATCGCTGACGTCATCCTGGTCGGCGGCATGACGCGCATGCCCAAGGTGCAGGAAAAGGTGCGCGAATTTTTCGGGCGCGATGCGCGCAAGGATGTCAACCCGGACGAAGCGGTGGCGGTCGGGGCGGCCATCCAGGGAGCGGTGCTGTCCGGCGAGCGCTCCGATGTGCTGTTGATGGATGTCACCCCGCTGTCGCTCGGCATCGAAACCCTGGGCGGGGTGATGACTAAAATGATCCCGCGCAACACCACCATTCCCACCAAATTCAGCCAGGTGTTTTCGACCGCCGACGACAAGCAGCCGGCGGTGACCGTCAAGGTCTACCAGGGCGAGCGCGAAGTCGTGGCTGGCAACAAGTTGCTGGGCGAATTCAATCTGGTCGGCATCGCACCGGCGCCGCGCGGCATGCCGCAGATCGAGGTCAGTTTCGATATCGACGCCAACGGCATTTTGCATGTCAGCGCGGTGGACAAGGCGACCGGCAAGGCCAACCAGGTGACCATCAAGGCCAATTCCGGCCTGAGCGAAACCGAGATCCAGAAAATGGTGCAGGACGCGCTGGCCCATGCCGACGAAGACCGGCGCGCGCGTGAACTGGCGGATGCGCGCAACCGGGGCGATGCGCTGGTGCATGCCACCCGAAAACAGCTCGACGAACATGGCGCCGGGCTCGACGCGGCCGTGCGCGAGCGCATCCAGGCCGCCATCGACAGTCTCGAGAATGCCTTGCGCAGCGGCGGCAAGGAAGAGATCGAGACGCGCATCGCGGCCTTGTCCGGCGCGGCCCAGGCGATTGGGGAAAAACTGTACCAGCAGCAAGCGGGCGCGGCGGAGCAGGGCGGCGCCGGGCAAGCCAGGCCCGGGCAGGATGACGATGTGGTGGACGCCGACTTCCGGGAGGTGCGCGACGGCTGAAATTCTCTGCGGAATGGGCTGGAGCCGGTAAACCGGCATCGTTTGATGCGCTTGGTGACCGCTGTCGGCAGAATCAATACGATGGAAGCTACCGCACTGTGAAGGAGCCGCCATGGCCGGGCCTGTCGTCATCACGCTCGGCGAGATCGACCAGCTTGCTCCACGCGCACTCCCGGTCTACCGCATGGCCTTTGGCGAAGAACAGCATTTCCTTGAGCAGTTCGGCATCGCCGCGTCCGCATTGCGCGTGAGCCACTTCATGGCGCAGGTCTTGCACGAATCGGCGGCGTTGACGCGCACGGTTGAAAACTTGCGTTACAGCGCGCAGCGCTTGTCGAAGGTGTGGCCGCAGCGTTTTCATCCGCGCGGTCCGCTCGATCCTGCCGATTACGCCGACGACGAAGTCAGGCTTGCCAATGCGGTGTATGGCGGCCGGCTGGGCAACGACCGTCCCGGAGACGGATATCTTTACCGCGGTCGTGGATTGTTGCAGCTGACTGGAAAGGACAGCTATGCACAGGCGACTGCAACACTCCAGAGCGTCTATCCGTCGGCGCCCGACTTCGTGGCCGATCCGGAGGCGGTGCTATCGGCACGCTGGTGTCTGGGCGCGGCGGCGGCAATCTGGACTGCGAAGGAGTGCAACGAAGCGGCCGATGCCAACAACATCGTGCTGGTGACTACCCGCATCAACGGCGGCACGGTCGGCCTGGCCGAGCGGCGCCGCTGGCTGGCACGCACGCGCGACGTGTGGGGTAACTGAAGTTTGGCGAGGGTAAAGTGGGGCGAGAATCCGCGTCGCCCCCGCGCAGGCGCGCGCAGGCGGGGGTCCAAGTTCGTTTCGTAGCCAGTGTCTGAAAACGCAAGCGTGTGTCCGAGCCAGCGTCATTGGTCAGCGCCTGCTACACAACAATCAACGGCTGACCGACCCCGCTGGCCCTTTTGCAACCGCCGTCGCCTTGCCCACAAGCGCCGCCGGTGGTCCAGGACGCGGCTGCGGCGCGGCCGGCGGCACCACGATATGGTCATTCAAGCGCAAGAACTTGAACCCGGCCAGCTTCATGCCGTTCTTGCCATTTCGTTCTTCGCGTGCCGCCGTGCGTGCAAAAAACGCGTCAAAGCTTTCCTCGCGCACTTGTGGCTCGGCCGAATTCAAGAAGTTACGCTGCCCATTCGCATCGACCACGATCAAACCGACGTGCGACGCCCATAACTTGCCGCCACGCGTGGAAATCACGTTGACCAGATCGCCATCCTGCAATTGACCGACAACACTGGCAACCTTGTCCTTGGTCACGTACATTTCCTGGCTCAGTTGCACCGGAGTGCTGCTGGCCGTGTTGTGGCGCATCTTCAGGAATGCCGCGCGGTCGATTTTCATGTCGTAGGCCGAGGCGTCCGCGCCGGCCAGCAGCGCGCTGACGTCCGACACCAGCCACGCATTATTGATATTCCAATCCACCTCGGTGTAATGATTGCGCGTCGCCACGCCAACCACGCCATCCTTGTAGCGGATGCGTTGCAGCATCCAGAAGAACTCTTCCCACGACTGGCTCAGCGCCATCGCATAGGTGTGTTCGGCGAACACGACGCAGTCGCTCGCCTGCAGGCTGAACATCGGCAGGTTATCGTGCAGTTCGTACGGATACTCGCCCAGTAAGTTCAATACATACGGCTGACCGATATTCTTGCGGCCGATTGCGGCGATGCGCTTGCGCAGGTCCGGTTCGGCAGTATGCATATACGCGATGTAACGCCCGACTTCGGCCGGCGTCATCTGGTAAATCTGCTTGCGCTGCAATGTGGCGAGGTCGAACGGCGGCGCGGCGGGAGCGGACGGCGCCGCAATCACCGGCGCGGGCGTCGGCGGCGGCAGGGCCGCCGGTGCAGGTACGGCAGGCGGCGGCACGATGGCCGGCGCTGCCACGGCAGGCGGCGCCGGTGGCGCGCTGGCGCAACCGGCCAGGATGGCACTAAGTACAACGAGGGGAGCGAGACGCATCGGGAACCAATCTTGAACGCTAAAGCGACAAGCTAACCGCTGTCACTGCGTTTGACAATGGAAATGTGTTGCGCGCGCACAAGGAAGTTGCAGCTTGCCGTTCCGGCATTGCAGATAGTGATAGATGAAATGGCATGGGCGCGCCTTCAGCGCGCGGTGTCAGACCTGACACCAGCTGTTTTTGGAGAAAGCAAAACGGCGTCGATTCGCTGTCGATTGACGGCGGCGCCTCATCGTATAGCGCCCGCAGGTACAGGATCTCTGCGATGGTTCCTGAAAAGCCCGGACACGATGTTGGCGCAAGTGTGCGCCAACGAACGGTTGGGTTCCAGCTCAGCACTTATGATGAAGCTGTGTGAGTGAGGGGCCCAGCGGCAAAGTCCAACGGTGACGCCTCCTCAGCAGGTTAGCCGGTCGCCTCGAGGATCGGCACCAATTCTTGACGCCAGCGCATGCAGTGCGCCGGCGGTGATCAACAAACGGAAGCGGAGGTCGTCATGCCTGCCATTAGCCAGCCACCCAAGCATCTCGTGCGCGAATATCTTCAACGCCGCTCGCGCGATCCGAAGCCGCCGCCATCGCCCGAAGAAATCCGGCGCGAACTCGGATGGGGTTTGCTGCTTCCGGGCTTGAAGTTGGCGCCGGTACGCCGCTGACTGCCTCCTGTCCTACAAGAACCTTGCACTTTGTCCTATTTTTTCTGTAGCATCGTTCTACCATAATCCTAAAAACATCAACACAGGAGTATCAAATGACAAATCGAATCGGTAACAAAGACATCGCCCAACATCGTGGCAAAGCCGAGAAAAAAGATATCAAGCGCACCAACATCGCGCGCGAAGCCATCAAGAAGGCAATTGCCGCTTCCAAATACCGCAATCAGGTCCGCAATCAGCCTGCGCCAGAGGCATTCCTGCCACCGGCCTGATGCCCGCCTGAAGTCACGACAAAAACCCGCACCGGCAACGCTGCGGGTTTTTTGTTGTCGGTGTGGCGTCAAGGGCGCAATGTGCAGGAATGATTTCATAATTTGCCCATAAGCAATGTCAGACGACAGTGCGCGGCTATGCTGTTGATTGCAAATTCTTGCATTCAACGGAGTCCACCCATGAAGATATTTCCCCGGCACTTTCTGGTGATATCCGCCATCCTGTTGTTGAGCGCATGCAGCGATGACAGCGACGAGTCGGCACCGGAACAGGAAGCACCAGAGCTTCCGCAGGCCGCCGAGCAGGCCCATGCGGCGTCCGTTTTGCCAAAAGTTGATTTTTGGGCGCCGCTGCTGGCCGGAATCGCTGGTACCTACGATAGCGAATGTGAACCTGTCGATGTGAACGTGCCGGGAATGCAGGCGATACCACCGTTACCTGGGCCGATCGTGGTGATGGCCGATGGGAACGTGCGATCCGCAGGTCAATCGCTCAACTTGCGCACGCAGATCGTCTCGACCCTGGAGCGAAGACGTCAGGCCGGCCAAGCGGTCAATCTGTCCATGGGCACAATGACTGAGAAGATGATGACGTTTTCGCTGGAACAACGGGACCGCCGCAACTGGATCATGTTCGGCATGCCGTACAGTCTCAAGCGATGCAAGATAGCCCGCCCTTTGCCGCTCAGCCGTCAGAGTCTTTACACCACCTATGCCAAGGTCCTCGATGCCAACTTGCAAGTGGAATGCATAAGCGCCGGAGGGTTAAAAATGGATGTGCATCCTTACAAATTGGCGAAAGGCATTCTTGACTTTGAGGGGCGCCTTGTCGATCTTAAAGATCCAAGCCATGAAATTGTGACGATTCATGCGGATGCCGGATTCGTTTACAGCGCGGAGTTGCCCGACGAGGAGCATCTCATCATCACATTGGACGCGCAAGGCCAGTTGACTCAACTTTTCTTGACGCGCAAAAAGAGCCGGGCAATCGTGTGCTCCACCAAATGATGACAAAAGGCCCACTTCGATTATGATGCTATTGCAAATTTTTGCAGGCAATGGAGTAAAGATGATCAAGTCCTCTCGGCGTGCGTCGCTGGTCCTTATGTCGGCGGCCATGTTGCTGTTGAGCGCGTGCGGCAAAAAACAAACTGAGCCGACCACCCCGGATGACAATGGCCGCGAGACCGCCGTCCTTGCGCAAGCGGATACCGCCAAAGCGGAGCTTGTCAAACCTGACAGCGCGCCCGCATTGCCAAACGCCGACTACATGTCGCCGGCACTCGCCGCGCTGGCGGGCACTTACGGCGGCAACTGCGCCCCGATCGGCGGCGGCGATGAAAAGAAATCCCCGCCGACTTGGCCTTTCACGCTTGCCGCGGACGGCAAGATCAGCGCACCGGCAGGCGCCTACGAGCTCGGACTGTCCGGCGCGATCATGATGGTGCGGCAGCAAGCTCCCGACGGCGGCGCTGCTAACTTCAGCGCAGCGATCAAGACCGATACCTTGATGGTGTCAATCGAAGAGGACAAGGATCGTTCAGACGGCGTGTTGCGCATCAATGAAGACGCGGCAAAATGTTCCAACAGCAAACCGTCCGGCTTGTATCGCCAGAGCATCTATGCCCGGTATGCCAAGGTGCTGGATGCAAAAATGCCGCTGACGTGCACGTCGCCGCCGGGTGTTGACAGCGTTCGTGTCGATTACGCGCTGGCGAATGGGGTCATCCAAGCTGGCGAAGAACGTGTCGACTTGAATAATTTGCGGATGGAGACGCTGAATGTCGTACCGGGAGACAAATTCAACTTCATCGCAACGACCTTCAATGGCGAGCAAGTCGCGATCGATCTCGACGCGCAAGGCCGGATGACGCAGTTCGGCATCATGCGCATCGGCGGCAAATCGCTCAATTGTGTGAGAAACCGGTAAACGCTCACCCCGGCTGCCGCAACGCCGCCCGCGTCACCTCGATCAGGCGCGCACTGAGGCGCTCCAGCTTGGGCGACTGCACCCGCCATGCATGCCAGTACAGCATCACATCGGTCGGCTTGGCGGGCGCCAGGTCGAGCAGCGCGCCGGTGTCGATATCGTCCCTGAACTGCTGCTCCGGCACCATGCCGTAACCGAGCCCCAGCCGCACCGCATGGGTGAAGGCGTCGCTCGACGGAATGTAGTGGCAGGGATAACTGCCCGGCGGCAGTCCCAATTCGCGCAATAAAAACGCCGCCTGCAAGGCATCCTTGCGGTCGAACACCATCACCGGCGCGCGCCGCGCCGCCTCGCGCTGCAAGCCGTCCGGAAACCAGCGTGCCGCGAACGCCGGCGTGGCGAGCAGGCGGTAGCGCATTGCGCCCAGCTGCTCCACCGTGCAGCCGCGCATCGGCTGCGCTTCGCTCGATACGCCGGCCAGCGCCGCTCCCTGCGACAGCAAGGTGTAGGTATGGTCCTGGTCGTCGAGCGCGATGTCGAGCAGGATCTGTTCCTCGATCAGGAACGAGGCCAACCCCGGCAGCAGCCAGGTCGCCAGCGTATCGTTATTGACCGCCAGGGCGATGCTCAGGGGATGCGCATCGCTGTCGGCCGATTCCGCCAGAAACTCGGCTTCCAGCAGGCGGCTGCGGCGCAGGTATTGCACCAGGCGTTGGCCGGCATGCGTGGCGCGGCACGGTTTGCCGCGCACCAGCAGCGGCATGCCCAGCTCGCTCTCGAGCGCGCTGATCCGTTGCGACACCGCCGACGGCGTCAGGTGGAGCAGGACGGCAGCCTGCTCGAAACTGCCGCTGTCGATCACGGCCAGCAACGCTTCGCCCTTGCGCGTATCGAGCATGGTCACGCTCCACATTAGAAAAATTTAATTATACGTAGAAAAGTTAATTCAGCTTCACTTGCCGCCACCAATATTGCAAACTCGCATCTTCTAGTGACCGAGCGGAGTCTGCATGCCCTACCTTTCCACGTTTTTCAACGGCCTGGCCCTGTGCTTCGGGCTGATTGTCGCCATCGGCTCGCAAAATGCCCACGTGCTGCGCATGGGCCTCAAGCGGGAACACGTGGGCTTGACGGTGGCCGCCTGCATCCTGATCGACGCCGCGCTGATCGGGCTCGGCGTGGCGGGCGTGGGCAGCCTGGTGCAATCGTCGCCCCTGCTGCTGGGTGCGGCGCGCTGGGGCGGGGCGGCATTCCTGCTGTGGTACGGCCTGCGCAGCTGGCGCGCCGTGTTCGCCGACGCCGCCCTCACGGCCGGGCCGGCCACGGTGCGCAGCAGTGCCCGCCAGGCGCTGGCCAGCGTGATCGCGCTGTCGCTGCTCAACCCGCACGTCTACCTCGATACCGTGGTCCTGCTCGGCGCCATCGGCGGCAACTTTGCGCCGCAAGAACGCCCGGCCTTCGCGCTGGGCGCCATGAGCGCCTCGGCCCTGTGGTTCTGCGCCCTTGGTTACGGCGCCACCCGGCTGTCCGGCCTGTTTGCCCGTCCCGCCGCATGGAAATGGATCGACGCCATCACCGGCACCATGATGCTGGCGCTGTCGGCCTCGGTGGCGTTCGGCTAGGAGCTTCGCGCTGGCGCCGCCATTCACCGGGCGCCAGCCGCCGTTGGCCGAAATCCGCTGGGCAGCGCTTGCGCGCTGTTGTATCGTTGCGCCTGAACTGACTACAGGAGCAATCGTGTCGAATAAATCCTCTTATGAATGGCGCAAGCAGATGATGTGGGGCCTGCTGCTGATCGGCTTCGGCACCGTTGTGCTGCTCGACCGGCTCGGCGTCTATTACGCCGATGGCCTCTGGCATTACGCGCCGCTGGTGCTGACCGTCATGGGCGTGAATAAAATGATCGGTTTCCCGACCGCCAAGGACTTCACCATGGGCCTGTGGATGGTGTTCGCCAGCCTGTGGCTGTTCGCCGTGTTCGAGCACCTGTTCGGACTGACCTTCAGCAACGGCTGGCCGGTTCCGGTGATTTTCTGCGGCGTGACCATGATCCTGGAACCGTTCATCGAACGCCGCCTCGCGCCCGGCACGGAGCCGTCCAATGAAAAATAAAGCCCGCATCTCCGGCGTACCCAACCAGGTCTGGGTCGGCCTGGCGGTGATCGCCTTCGGCATGCTGTACCTGCTCGACAACCTGTACATCATCGACCGCCGCCAGGTCACGCATTACTGGCCGGTGCTGGTCGTCATCTTCGGCCTGGTCAAGGTGGCCGACGCCGGCTCGCGCCACGAACGCATGGTGTTCGGCCTGATCGCCGCCGCCGGCGTGGTCCTCACGCTCAACCGCCTCGGCTACGGCTACCTGTTCAACGCCCGCACCCTGTGGCCGGTGCTGGTGATCTTGCTCGGCATCGGCGTGGTCCACAAAGCCCTGCGCAAACGCGATGCGCCGCGCGGCATGCCGCTCAAGGACGACGCCTACCCAGGCCCAAGCGCCGCGGCCAGGCCCGGCGCCGCTCCCGACAGCGACGGCGTGGTCGATATCACGGCCATCCTCGGCGGCTTCCAGCGCCGTATCAGCACCCCGGACTTCCGTGGCGGCGACATCAGTGCCCTGATGGGCGGCTGCGAGCTCGATTTGCGCGAGTCGTCCATCGTCGGCGACGCTGAACTGAATGTGTTCGCCGTCATGGGCGGCATCACGATCAGGTGTCCGCCCGACTGGACCATCATCCTCAAGGGCGTGCCGGTGCTCGGCGGCTTCGAAGAAAAAACCGCCCCCGCGCCGGACCCCGGCAAGCGCCTCACCATCCGCGGTTACGCCATCATGGGCGGCGTGGAAGTGCGCAACTGATGCAGGGACCGTTCTCCACGCGGCGCGGCGCGGGGCTGTACCTGCTCGCGTGGCTGCTGCTGGCGATCGTGTTCGCGGGCCTGATCGTGGCCGCCACCGGCGCCGCATGGACCGACGGTTTGCTGTTTACCGTCCCGGTGACGCTGCTGTATGCCTGCGCCACCGGGTTTTCCAGCTACTACCTGTGCCGCGCCTATCCGCTCAGCGAGCGCGGCGCCATTTCCGTGTTGCTGGTGTTCGCGGTCGCCGCCGTCGTGGCCAGTGTGGTGTGGACCGCGCTGTGCATCGCCTGGAACCACGCGTGCGCCGCCATTGCCATGAGCGCGCCCTTGCAGGCGGCAATCTTCGGCATGGGCGTGATCCTGTACGCGCTGTGCGCCGTGGCGCATTACCTGGCGCTCGAATCCGGGCGCGCGCGCGCCGCCGAACGGCGCGAACTCGAAGCGGCGCTCATGGCGCAGGACGCCGAGCTGCGCATGCTGCGCACCCAGATCGATCCGCATTTTCTGTTCAACAGCCTCAATTCGATCAGCGCGCTCACCTCGATCGACCCGGCGCGCGCGCGCGACATGACGCTGCGCCTGGCCGATTTTTTTCGTTACAGCCTTGGCCTGGAGGCGGGCCGCAAGGTCACCCTGGAAGCGGAAACGGCGCTGGCGATGCATTTTATCGCCATCGAAAAAGTGCGTTTCGGCGCGCGCCTGAACATCGAGCAGGCGATCGACGCCGGCGCGCTCGGCTGCCTGCTGCCGCCGATGATCCTGCAACCGCTGGTCGAAAACGCCGTCAAGCACGGCATCGCCCACCTGACCGGCGGCGGCACCATCCGCATCGCGGCGCAGCGTGCCGGTTCGGTCCTGAAAATCGTCGTGGAAAACGATATCGACGACGATCCGCCGGCCGTGGGCGGCCATGGCATCGGCCTTGCCAGCGTACGCCAGCGCCTCGCGGCCACCTACGGCCACGAGGCCGGCATCGCCTGGACGCGCGAAGCGCACCAGTTCCGGGTGGCGCTGTCGCTGCCCTTTCAGACCATGGAGATTGACCCATGCGCGTCATAATCGTCGACGATGAAGACCTGGCCCGTGGCCTGGTGCGCGAATTTTTGGCGCGCCATGCCGACATCGAGATCGTGGCCGAATGCGCCAACGGCTTCGACGCCGTCAAGGCCATCACCGACTTGGCGCCGGACCTTGTCTTCCTCGACATCCAGATGCCCAAGCTGAACGGCTTCGACGTGGTGGAACTGGCTGGCAGCAAGGCGCGCTATATCTTCGTGACCGCTTACGACCAGTACGCGCTCAAGGCCTTCGATATCCACGCCGTCGATTACCTGCTCAAGCCATTCAGCCAGCAGCGCCTGGACGCGGCGCTGGCGCATGCGCGCACCAGCGTCAAGCAGGGCGGCGTCGACGCGGTGCTGCGCGAGTCCGCGTTGCGCGGCAAGCCGCTGGAGCGGGTCTTGATTCGTGACGGGGCTCGCGTGCACATCATCGCCGCCGGCCAGATCGAGTATATCGAAGCGCAGGACGATTACGTGCGCATCAGCGCCGGCGGCAAGCACTATTTAAAGAACCAGCGGCTGGCGGAACTCGAAAGCCAGCTGGACCCGGCAGTGTTCGTGCGCGTTCACCGCTCCTGGATGCTCAATCTGGGCGCCATCGACCGCATCGAGCAGGGCCGCGACAGCCACTGCGCGATCCTCAGGGACGCCACCCGCATTCCGGTCAGCCGCAGCGGTTACCAGAAGCTCATGGCCCTGATTGGCTGACGACGGGTTTCATCCCGCCTGGTCCACATGCCACCAGCGCGGCAGCAGGTCGCGCACCTCGGGCTGCGCAAAGCGGTCGTCGATCAGGTACACCACCCCACGGTCGCCCTCCGTGCGGATCACGCGGCCGGCCGCCTGCACCACCTTCTGCATGCCCGGATACAAATACGTGTAGTCGTAGCCCGCCCCGAAGGTGGCCTGCATGCGCTGGCGGATCTGCTCATTGACCGGGTTCATTTGCGGTAGCCCCAGCGTGGCGATAAACGCCCCGATCAGGCGCGCCCCCGGCAGGTCGATCCCTTCGCCGAACGCGCCGCCCAGCACTGCAAACCCGACCCCGCGGCTCTCGAGCGTGAAGCGCCCCAGGAACGTATCGCGCTCGGTTTCAAGCATGCGGCGCGGCTGGCGGAACACGGGAATGTCGGGATAATCGCGCTCGACCCGTTCGGCCACCTGCTCCAGGTAATCGAAGCTGCTGAAAAACGCCAGGTAATTGCCCGGCGCCTGCGCATACTGGCGCGCGATCAGCGCCGCAATCGGCGCCACCGACCTGGCCCGGTGCGTGAAGCGCGTCGAGATATCGCGCACCACATGCACGCTTAACTGGTCCGCCACAAAGGGCGAGTCGATGTCGACCCACGCTGTATCGGGCGGCAGGCCAAGCGCGTCGCTGTAGTAGTTCCAGGGACTGAGCGTGGCCGAAAACAGGGCCGTCGCATGGGCCAGTGCAAAGCGGGGTTTCAGGAACGGTGCCGGCACGATATTGCGGATCGCCAGCGTGGATGCGTGCGCGCCATCGCGCGTGCAGTCGACCATCGAATGCTCGCCAAAGGTCTCGGCCAGGCGCGCGAAGTGCAGGGCGTTGAAGTAAAAGCGCTGCAGGTCCGGCTCCATCGGCCCGGAATGTTCGGCCAGGTAGTCGGTGATCGCGCTCGACGCGCTTTGCAGCGCATCGAGCAGTTTTTCGGGCGGTGCGTCCAGCACCTCGTAATCGGCGCCATCTTTCGAGGGCCAGTTGCGTCCCACCTTGTCGAGCGCCTTTTTCAGGTGCGCGGGCGCCACCGCGCGCGCCGAGCGCAAGGCGCCGCGTTCCAGGTCGGCCGAATACATCTTGCGCGCGCGCGAGACCATATTGTGCGCTTCGTCCACCAGCACGCTGACCCTCCACTGGTTGGCCAGCGCCAGAGCGTACAGCATGGCGCCCATGT
Organism: Massilia aquatica; assembly: GCF_011682045.1. Lineage (GTDB taxonomy): Bacteria > Pseudomonadota > Gammaproteobacteria > Burkholderiales > Burkholderiaceae_D > Telluria_A > Telluria_A aquatica. Next base: position 228,419 of record NZ_VVIW01000002.1, read on the forward strand.
CGAAGTAGTAGTTGTAGTCCCCCACCACCACGTCGCTCCAGCGCGCCATTTCGCTGCCCAGATAGTATGGACAGACCTGGTGCGCCAGCGCGACCTCGCGCAAGCCTTCGCGGCCCAGCAGCGCCACCTCGCGCGCCGCACTGCGCGCCGCCGGCAGGCGATCGTAGAAGCCTTTCGCCAGCGGACACGAATCGCCGTGGCAGGCTTTGTCGGGATGCTCGCATGCCTTGTCGCGCGCGACCAGTTCCAGCACGCGCAGCGGCATGCCAGGCGCGCTGCGCTTGATCGCTTCGGCCGCGTCGAGCGCCAGCTTGCGTCCCGGCGTCTTTGCGGCCAGGTAGAACACCTTGTCGAGCCGGTGCAGCGGCGCCGCTTTCAGTACCGGGAACAGGGTGCCGACGGTCTTGCCGATGCCGGTGGGCGCCTGCGCCAGCACGCAGCGCGCGCTGCTGTTGGCGCGGAAGATGGTTTCGGCCAGGTCGCGCTGGCCCGGGCGAAACGCCGGATGCGGAAAGCGCAGTGCGCCCAGCGCCGCGTCGCGCGCCTCGCGGTGCGCCAGCTCCTGCGCGGCCCACGCCACGAAGCGTTCGCACAGGCCGGCGAACATGGCGCGCAAATCAAGCGCGCTGCGGGTCTCGCGCAGCACCGTTTCGGTCTGCTTGCCGATATCGAAGTAGACCAGCGCCAGCGACACCTGCTCCAGATCGAGCTGGGCGCACAGCAGGTGGCCGTACACCCGCACCTGGGCCCAGTGCAGGTGGCGGTGGTTGGCCGGCATGCGATCGAGGTCGCCGCGGAAGGTCTTGATTTCTTCGATCAGGTTCTGGGCCGGGTCGTAGCCGTCGGCCCGGCCGCGCACCAGCAGCGGGCCGTACTCGCCCGACAGGCTGACTTCTTTCTGGTAGCCGGGACCGCGCCGCTCGGCCACCACGGCGTGCCCGGCGATGCCTTCCTGGGCGGTGGGCGAGGGCGTGAAGCGCAGATCGAGGTCGCCCTCTTTGGCGCTAAATTCGCACAGGGCGCGCACGGCGACGACATAGCTCACGCGACGGGCTCCGCCCACTGCAGATAGCAGACCGACACCGGCATCTGGTGCGCGGCGCAGTAGTCGATCCAGCGCAGCTGGTTGTCTTGCAGGCGGTCGCCCGGGCCTTTAACTTCGATCATGTTGTAGCGTCGCTCGGCCGGCCAGAACTGGATCAGGTCGGGAAAGCCGTTGCGGTTGGCCCTGATGTCGAGCAGGATGCGTTCGCACCATTTCTTCAGGTGCTCGGCGGGGATGCAGTCCAGCGCCATTTCCAGCAGCCCGGCGCCGAGCGCTTCCCAGGCCACGAACGGCGAGACGATGCCGCGCTTGCTGTCGTAGTTGGCGCGAATGGTGTCCCGGTAGCGGCCGTCGTCGAGCTGATCGAGGCAGGCGCGGAACTCGCGCTCGCGCCGGCGGTAGAAATCGGCGCTGTGCAGGTCGGCCGGGCCACGGTGGAACGGGTGGAAAAACGCGCCGGGAATGGCGCTGAAGACCGGGCCCCAGCACAGCAGCCCGAACAGGGAATTGATCAGCGCGTTCTCGACGTAGAACACGGGCGCGTCGGCGCTGGCCAGGTGGTCGCGCACGATGCCTTCTACCCACCAGTTCGCCTCTGAGGGCATCGGCAGCGACAGGTCGAGCCGCAGCACCGCCGGATTGCGCCGCGACGGCAGCGGCTGGTGCCCGAGCTGGCGGCGCAGGCGCGGGGCGATGCGCAGCAGTTGCTGGCGCTCGGCGTCGCTCTCGGGCGCGGCCTGGGCCCGTTCGAGCAGGGCGTGCGCCTCGGCGTAGCGCGCGTGCTTTTCCAGCACGCGGATGGCACGGCCGCGCGCACCGGGATAATTGCAGCAGGCGTACAGCTCGAAGGCCTGGCCCCAGTCCTTCTGCTTTTCCACGTGTTGCGCGATCTGGAACATCAGCCGTTCGCGCCGGCTGTCGATCCATTCGTTCTCGAAGCGCTCGCGCGGCAGGGTCGGCAGCACCTCGTCGAGCGCTTCGCCGGCGCGAAAGCGCTCCTTGCACTGGTGTAGGGCCAGATAGTCGTCGACGTCGCGGCGCGTGCGAAAGCCGCGCGAAGACGCTGAAAACTCCACCTTTTCGTACTGGAACAAGCCCAGGTCGGACAGGACGAATTCGGTCCAGTCCTGGCGCAGGTTGCCGAAGAAGATCAGGCGCAGGCGGTCGCACAGGTCTTTGACGGTGATGCTGTAGGCGGTGTCGGGCGAGTCGCGGTACCAGGCCGAAAACGCGCGCGCGTCGCCGAAGGCATCGCGCAGGGCGGCCAGCTGGTCGCCCTTGCGCGCGCTCTTTTCGTGCGGCGACAAGCTGAAAATGGCGCTGATTTCGGCCTTGAGCAGCAGCTCGAACACCTCGTCGAGCGAGAGCACCGGGTCGGCATGCACCCAGCCGGTGGGCAGCAGATGGCGCGCGGCCTCGACCGCGCAGCCGATTTCGGCGTAGTTGAGCTTGCTGGAGCGGAAAACCGTGCCTTTGCGCATGACCATGCGCACCAGCAGCGCGCGCGAGGCTTGCGGCAGCGACGGGAACGTGGCGATGAACAAGCGTTCCTCATCGGTCAGCAAGTCGTTGTAACGCCCGGCAATCCATTCCAGTACCTGATGGAAATTATCCAGGTAGTAGAACTCATTCTCAAGAACTTTGCGCATCGTGCTGCGGACCATCGACCAAACCCTGTAATTATGTACAGTATATCGTCAGTGGCCGGCAAACCCCAGCAAATTCGCCTCGGCGTGGTTTTCAGGGCTCGGACAGGTGGCGCCGGCGTGTCGCATGGCGCGTCGCCAGCATTGGCAGCGGTTGGGCCAGGTAGCGTCGCTGGACGCTGGCGTACGACAGCAGCGTGCCCAGCGCGCCGCCGTCGGCCCTTTGCCGTGCCGGGGCCGCCATGGATGCCAGCGCCGCCTTGCGTTTTACGGGGGAGGGCGCGACTTTGCGCGGCTCGTTGCGCAGCTCCTTGCGTGCGCCCGCGCGTGCAGGTTTTGCCGCTTTCAGGGCGGCCTGCTTGCCGGCCGCGTTCGGTTTGGCGTGCTCGCGCTGCTTGAGCGGCGTCTTGATTGCCGTCACCATCCTTGCCGGAGCCGGAGCCGGAGCCGGAGCCGGAGCCGGAGCCGGCGGCGCCGAAGGCTTGATTTCCGCCGCCGACAGCAGCACCAGCGGTGGCACCGGCGCCGCAGCGACGACCGGGCGCACCGGGGCTTCCTCTTTTTCATCGATGATCACGACCGGCTTGGCACCCGCCGCCAGCGCCAGGCCAGCGGTGCCCGGCTGGGGCTCGGCCTTGGCGGGAGCGGCGACCTTGAGCGCATGCGGCGAGTTGATGTTGTCGTACGTCAGCAGCGCCACCAGGGTGACCAGCATCACGACCGTGATGCATGCCGCCGCGCCAAGCACAATGCGCACATAGCGCACCCTGCTGGAAGCGCCGGTGGCGAACCTGCGCCCGACGGCGGCGTAGGCTTGCTGTTCGATATCGGACGAACGCCGGTTGCCCTGGCGCAGGTCGGGCTTGATGCTGGAATAAGAACTCTGGGCGGAAATGGACACGGACGACTCCCTGAAAGTGAGGATGCATTCCGATTAGAAACAATTCCATGAGGCACCTTCATGATATTTGTCGTGCTTCCAGGCTGGTGCGTGCCCTTGTTTGATCCAACGCAATCGTGCCCGGATTTGGCAACACGTCAGGCGAACTGGACTGAGCTTGATCATGCGCAATCGTCGTCCGCTGTGGGGCTCCGATAATGTCCTTCGCGTTCAATATCTCGCGTCCGATCCCTCACTCACGGAGACCACCATGGCAATCGACGTTTACTTGCAAATCGACGGCATCAAGGGCGAATCGACCGACAACCTGCACAAGGACTGGATCGAATGCCAGTCGGTGTCGTGGGGCGTGTCGCAGCCCAAATCGGCCACCGCGTCGACCAGCGGCGGCCATACCGCCGAGCGCTGCGAACACAGCGAGCTGTTCATCGCCAAGCTGGCCGACCTGGCCACGCCGCTGTTGCTGCAGAACTGCTCGTCCGGCAAGACGCTGCCGAAAGCCAAGCTGGAATTCATGCGCGCCGACGGCCAGGGCGAACGCATCAAGTATTTTGAAATGGAACTGGAAAACGTCCTGATCGGCACCGTCAGCCCGTCCGTGACCGAGGGCGACATCATGAGCGAACAGCTGGGGCTGAAGTATTCCAAGGTGAAGTGGAAATACACCCAGCAAAAGGTCGGCGGCGGCACGGGCGGCAATACCTCGGGCGGCTGGGACCTGGCGACCAACAAGGTGGTCTGATCCGCATCACCACCGGCAATAGCAACCGCCGTGGCGCAGGCTGCGGAACCTCTGGGAGAACATCGTGAGACAATTTGCACACCGGGCCGTCGACCGCCTCGCCACGCGCAAGCGCATTACCTTGCTGGTGCTGGTTATCATCGTTTGCGGCGGCGCGATGGCTTGACGCGACGCTTTCCGGACGTAAAAAAACCGCCGTACCGGATTGCCGGGCACGGCGGTTTTTTCATGCGGCCAGGAAGAAAGGGCGCCTAGGCGGCGTTTTTCTCATCGGGCGCGACCTGCGCGGTGGCCTTGGCGATCTGGTCTTCCACCACCTGCACGGCCTGGCGCGTGGCCTTGGTGACCTGCTCGTAGCCCTGGAAGGCGTTGTCGATCGCGGTCTTGATGATTTCGACGGCGTTTTCGGAGCCCGGCTTGACATTCTGGGTCACGTCGTAGATCAGCGCCGTGAGGGTGCTCTTGGCTTCGGCGATATGGGCGTCGGCGGCCTGCGTGAATTCGCTGTGGATGTCGTCGATGATTACCTTGAGCTGCTCGCCGTACTGCACCGCGCCGGCCATCGGCTTGGCGTGGGCGGCAGCGGCGTCCATTGCTGCTTTCGGGTCCTTGGCCTGGCTCATTTCCTTGCCCAGCGCCATCGAGCCGGCTACCGAATTTTTTGCAGTCGTCATGTTCAGCGAGACAACCTGTTCCACGCCTTGCACCGCCTTGCTGGTGAGGGCTTTAAAAGTCATCATCTGGAGTTCAAACAGCGTCTTGGTGGCGGATGCAAATTGTTCGGGATTCGTAAACATGGACTTCTCCTCAGTGTGAATGGATGTACTGGCAACCCTCAACCTTCAAGCTTCTCCTCTATGTTTTTTATCTATTATTTAGCAATAAGCAACTTCATGCAATGGCTATCTCGATAGGGACCGTCGACTTTTTCCCAGCCCGGTCCGAGCGGGGTCTGGTGGCACACCTGCTTGCCATCGGTTTTGCTGCGCCATGTGAACCAGGGCGCGGGCGCGGCCAGCAGCGCTGCGCTTGCGCAGGCGAGAAGAAAGGCCACAGCGGATTTGCGGGAAGTTGTCATATGCCAGAGCGAGCATAGCCTGTTGGCGCCGCAAGTCAAGCGTGCCGCGTGCTCATCAGAAGCGCGGCAGCACGCGATGGCGCAATTGGCGCAGATGGGGAACCGTGGGCGCCTCGGGTGCCCCGGCGGCCAGCCATTCGGCATGGGTCATGTTGTAGTACCCCGCGAGGCCTTGACCGATCAGCGGTTTGGCTGCCTCCAGGCCACCTGCACGGTATGCGGCGCTTATCGCAAGGCGCTCGCGATGGCAGGCACGCAGGTGCTCAGGTGAGGGATACAGGCGAAGGGGCGCAGGCTGTGCGGGCAAACGCGCCAGCGTCTCCCTGACTTCGTCGAGCGCGGCGGAGCATGCTTCGAGTTCCTGCGGCAGCGTTTCGCCGCAAGCGCCAAGCGCCAGCCGCAGGACAGTTCTTCCGTGCGCAAGCGTGGGCAGGCGCCGGCTCAGGTGCGCCGCGTACATCGGCTGCGGCGCCAGCGCAGCCAGCCAGGCCCCCCAGTTGGCTTCCTGCCAGGCGCCCGAGAACAGCAGGTCGCACAGCAGGTGCTCGTCCAGCATGCCCGTCGCTTTGCGGTACAGATAGAACGGCGCAAGCGGTTCGCAGCATATATCCGGGTACGCGGCGACAAATTTTTGATAGTCGCGGCCTGCTCTGTTGAAGCGCTCCAGGACGCGGCAGACGCTCTTGTCCGACAAACTCAGGTAAAACGCCGATCCGGCTTCGAACAGCAGGTACGAGGCGTCGTCCGGATGGTAGTAGGGCGTACGATAAGGAAGTTTGGGTGGCATGGCTGCACAGGCGACGATCGGAAGTCGCCCGTATTATCGCATTGAACGTTAGAGCGGCGGCTCTCCCAGGTAGTGTTCCGCGACCACTTCCAGCAGAAAGGCGATGTCGGTCTCGGAGCGGTTGGTCAGCACGATGACCGTCAGACCATCGTCGACGAAGCGCGTGGCCTGCGTGGTAAATCCCTGCCACGCGCCGTCGTGCCAGACCGAAGTCCGCCCGAGCGTGGGCCAGGTCTCCCAGCCGAAACCGTAGGCTTTCGTGCTGCCGTCCTTGAGCGTGGTGGGCGTCCACATGGCTTGCTTGATCGCCGCGCCCAGCACGCTGTCGCCGTCGAGCGCGATGTGCCATTTGGCCAGGTCGCGCACAGTCAGGTACAGGCTGCCGTCGGCGGTGGTATTGAGCGTGGGCGAGACCCATTCCTGGTTCTTGAATTCGTCCCCGACCAGGTCGTAGCCGGCGGCGCGGTGCGGCACGATATCGCGCTCGCTGATGATGCGTGCCTGCATGCCTGCCGGTTCAAAGATGCGCTTGCGCAGCTGTTCGCCGTAGTGTTTTCCGCCCACGCGCGTGCACAGGATGCCCAGCAACTGGTAGCCATAATTGCTGTACGCCCATTTCGTCCCCGGCGCCGACTGGAGCGCCAGCCTGGCGCCTGCGCGTTGCAATTGCGCATCGGTGTAATCCTGATTCAGCTTGATGATATCGTCGGGATCGCGCAAACCGGCCGTGTGATTGAGCAAATGGCGCACCGTGATCTTTTTCCAGGCCGGCGGCGTGCCAGGTAAATGGCGCGAAATCGGATCGTCGAGCTTGAGTTTGCCGTCGGACGCCAGCAACAGGACCAGCGCGGCGGTAAATTGTTTGCCCAGCGAGCCGGATTGGAACACGGTATCGGGCGTCACAGCCACCTGGTGCTCCAGGTTGGCCATGCCGTAACCGGCTTGCTTGATGATTTTTCCCTCCTTGACGATGGCGATGGCGGCGCCGGGAATGCGCTGGCGCGCCATTTCGGCGTTGACGATGTCGTCAACCGGGTCGGCATGGACGGCGCCGCAGAGGGTCAAGGCGGAAAGGGACAAGGCAAAAACGGCGAGTATGCGGCCGGGCAAACGATCAATCATGGCGACTTTCTGGATGGGGATGATGTGGCTTGCATAAAACCGGCCGCACAACGCAAAACGCCGCAGCCTTTATGCAAGGACTGCGGCGCTTCTGGAATTCTGCGGGAATAGACTAACCCGGTAGAGTGGTGCCCACGGAGGGACTCGAACCCCCACACCTCGCGGCACATGGACCTGAACCATGCGCGTCTACCAATTCCGCCACGTGGGCATTGATACAGCTACTACGCTACTGCAACTATTTACTACCTGGTACTCGCCAAAACATCTGGAGAGTGGTGCCCACGGAGGGACTCGAACCCCCACACCTCGCGGCACATGGACCTGAACCATGCGCGTCTACCAATTCCGCCACGTGGGCATTGCTGCAAATTTACTACTGTTACTGCACTTCTTTTGCTGCCATCCGGCGTTGCCGCCGACTTCTGCTATCATACTCGCTTTCGGAGTTTTGCGCCAGACTAACTTTCGTTACTCTTTTCGCTCAACACCATGCGAATATGCTGCATTTTTCTCCCGCTTCAACGTTGTGTTTCCGCGAAAGACCGAAATTATAGCCGAAGATTTGGAAATGTCACAGCCCTGACCGAAGAATCTTTCAAAGCACGCTTCGTTAGGCGAATCGGACCGACCTCCGTTACACTACGCCTATCACCGTGTCAATCATCACTGTGTCAGTCACGCGGCCAGACGTTTCCCGCGCTAACTGCCAAAAACAAATATAGAAAAACATTTGAACCAAATTACTCATACCATTCCCAGCCGCGAGGACATTCTCGGCATTTTCCGCAACGCGGGCACGACGCTTGATCTTGAAGCCATCGCCCGCACGCTCAAGGTCAAGCCAGCCGCGCTGGAGGTGTTAACCAGGCGTCTGAATGCCATGCAGCGAGACGGCCAGATCCACGCCGACGCCGATGGCAATTACGGCCTGGCCGACCATTCCGGCTTCATCGCCGGCAAGGTCAGCGCGCACCGCGACGGTTTCGGCTTCGTCATCCCCGACGAACCGGGCGAAGACCTGTTCCTGTCAGACAAAGAAATGCAGAAAGTCCTGCATGGCGACCGTGTGCTCGCCAAAGTCACAGGAACCGATCGCCGCGGCCGCCAGGAAGGCACCATCGTCGAAGTCGTCACGCGCGCCAACAGTCATGTGATCGGCCGCCTGCTCAACGAGAACGGCGTCTGGATCGTCGCTCCCGAAGACAAGCGCATCGGCCAGGATATCCTGGTTGCCGGTTCGCCCGGCAAGGCCAAGGCGGGGCAGATCGTCAGCGTCGAGCTGAGCGAGCAGCCGTCGCGCTTCAAGCAGCCGGCCGGCCGTGTGGTCGAAGTGCTCGGCGACCTGGACGATCCCGGCATGGAAATCGAAATTGCCGTGCGCAAGTTCGGCGTGCCGCATATTTTCTCCGCCGCCGCGCTCAAGTCGGCCGCCAAGCTGCCCGGCGAAGTGCGCGAAGCCGACCTGCAAGACCGGGTCGACCTGCGCGACGTGCCGCTGGTGACCATTGACGGCGAAGACGCGCGCGACTTCGACGATGCGGTCTATTGCGAGCCGGTCAAGGTCGGCAAGGCCAACTGCTTCCGCCTGATCGTGGCGATCGCCGACGTGTCCCATTACGTCAAGCCGAACGATGCGCTCGATGTCGACGCGCTCGAACGCAGCACCTCGGTGTACTTCCCGCGCCGCGTGATTCCGATGCTGCCCGAGAAGCTCTCGAACGGCCTGTGTTCGCTCAATCCGGCCGTCGACCGCCTGACCCTGGTGTGCGACGCGGTCATTTCGGACAAGGGCGAGATCAAGGCCTACCAGTTCTATCCGGCCGTGATCCACTCGGCTGCGCGCCTGACCTATAACGAAGTGGCCGATATTCTCGGCAACACCGCCGGTCCTGAAGCGGCGCGCCGTCCAGCCATCGTGCCGCACCTGCTCAACCTGTACGATGTGTACCACGCGCTGCACAAGGCGCGCCAGGTACGCGGTGCGATCGACTTCGAAACCACCGAAACCTATATCGTCTGCAATGCGCTGGGCAAGATCGAAAAGATCATTCCACGCACCCGCAACGACGCCCACAAGGTCATCGAGGAATGCATGCTGGCGGCCAACGTCTGCGCGGCCGACCTCTTGATCCGCCACAAGCATCCGGGCACCTACCGCATCCACGCGTCGCCGACCAAGGAAAAGCTGACGCAAGTGCGTACGTTTCTGAAGCAGGTTGGCCTCAATCTCAACGGCGGCGACAAGCCGGCCGCCAACGATTATGCCGAACTGATGAAGCAGATCAAGGACCGTCCGGACGCGTCGCTGCTGCAAACCATGCTGCTGCGTTCGATGCAGCAAGCGGTCTACAGCCCCGACAATATCGGCCATTTCGGCCTGGCGTACGAGGCGTATGCCCACTTCACCAGCCCGATCCGCCGCTATCCCGACTTGCTGACGCACCGCGCCATCAAGGCCATTTTGCTCGGCAAGAAATACGAGCCGAAAGGCATCGACCTGGCCGGTTTGAACACCACCTTGTCGAACGCCACGCGCAAGCAGCAGGCCAAAGACAAGGCCGATGGCAAGCAAAAGAACGAAAAAGACCTGACCATCTGGGACGCCCTGGGCGTGCACTGTTCGGCCAACGAACGCCGCGCCGACGAAGCCTCGCGCGACGTCGAAGCCTGGCTCAAGTGCTACTTCATCAAGGACAAGCTCGGTGAAGAATTCACCGGCGTGGTCTCGGGCGTGACGACCTTCGGCATTTTTGTCCAGCTCGACGCGCTGTTCGTCGAAGGCCTGGTGCACATCACCGAACTGGGTACCGATTACTTCCAGTACGACGACGCGCGCCACGAACTGCGCGGCGAACGCACCGGCAAGCGCTATCAGCTGACCGACCGCGTGACCGTGCAGGTCTCGCGCGTCGACCTCGAAGCACGCAAGATCGACCTGGTCCTGGCCGGCGCCAGCGTGCAGGCAGACAGCGGCGCGGGCAAACCAAAGAGCGCGGCCCACAAGGCGCTCGACGCCAAGCCGGCCAAGTCGGGCAAACAGGGCCGCTCGTCGGGCGGCGGCGCAAACAACGGGGGAGGCAACACCGCTTCGCGTTACGAACTCGACGAGAGCGTCGGCGCGGAAGCGCCGGGCGCCAAGCCAAAGCGCAGCAAGTCCGGTTCAACCGCAGGCAAGTCCACCAGCCGTTCCGCAAAACCGGCGGGCACCAGCAATTCCAGCACCAAATCAACAAGCAAAACGAATAAGAGCAAGCGATAACACATGAAGAATAAAATGATTTTCGGGTTCCACGCGGTGACCTCGCGTCTGCGTCACGAGGCCTCGTCGGTGGAAGAAATTTTTGTCGATGCGACCCGCCAGGATCGCCGCATGCACGATCTCGTCGCCAATGCCAAGGCATTGGGCGTGCGCGTCATGCCGGTCGATTCGGCCCGTCTCGACAAGATCGTCGGAACCCGGCGCCACCAGGGCGTGATCGCCTTCGCCAGCCAACTGGCGCTGGCGCGCAACCTGGATGAGCTGCTCGATGCGATCGAAGGTCCGCCGCTGCTGCTGATCCTCGACGGCATCACCGATCCGCACAACCTGGGCGCCTGCCTGCGCGTGGCCGACGGTGTCGGCGCGCATGCGGTCATCGTGCCGAAGGACCGCGCGGTTGGCCTGAACGCTACCGCCGCCAAGGTTGCCAGCGGCGCCGCCGAAACCGTGCCGTACATCACGGTCACCAACCTGGCGCGCACCATGCGCGAATTGAAAGAGCGCGACATCCTGCTGATCGGCACCACCGACGATGCGGACAAGGGCTTGTATGAAGCGGACTTCTCCGGTCCGGCCGCGCTCGTCATGGGTTCGGAAGGCGAGGGCATGCGCCGCCTGACCCGCGAAACCTGCGACGTGCTGGTCGGTATTCCCATGTTCGGCTCGGTCGAGAGCCTGAACGTGTCGGTGGCGTCGGGCGTCTGCCTGTACGAAGCACGCCGCCAGCGCATCGCGCGCGAAGGCTGATATCCGGCACGCCGGCCCGGTAACTCCGTGCCGGCGTGCCAATCCTCCCTGCCTGCAAATTTCCATTTTGGTCGTGCTGTCTTTGCTTTAGCTGCAAGGACTGTTGCCGTTTGTGTACGCGGCAATATCGTCAACTTCCCTCGTTCATCGCGCAGGTAACATTGCACCTTAGTTATCGTCGCGAAATGTGCTTTCCCGTAATCAGCTGTATGCGAAGCGGGCAAATTGACCACACATAAGCGGGAGGCGGGCGGATACGCTACCATGCCTGTATCGCAACTGTTCCCACGTCCCTGTTTATGTTTTTACACCTGCGCGAAGATATCAAGAGCATCATAGAACGCGACCCGGCCGCCCGTAACGGATGGGAAGTGTTTACTTGTTATCCTGGCTTTCAGGCCATCATGATGCATCGCTGGGCGCAGGCTTGCTGGAGCCGCAATCTGAAATGGATCGGGCGTTTCATCTCGTACCTGGCGCGCATCCTGACCGGCATCGAGATTCATCCCGGCGCCACCATCGGACGGCGCGTGTTCATCGACCATGGCTTCGGCGTGGTCATCGGCGAAACCGCCATCGTCGGCGACGACTGCACCATCTACCAGGGCGTGACCCTGGGGGGCACCTCGCTCAACAGCGGCACCAAGCGCCATCCGACCCTGGAACGCGGCGTCATCATCGGCGCCGGCGCCAAGGTGCTCGGCTCGTTTACCGTGGGCGAATACGCCAAGGTCGGCTCGAACGCGGTGGTGATCAAGCCGGTGCCGGCCGGCGCGACGGCGGTCGGCAATCCGGCCCACATCGTCCAGAAAGAGGTCGATACGCGCGCCAGTTCGCATCTGTTCTCGGCCTACGGCGTGACCCCGAACGGCGACGATCCGCTGTCGAAAGCCTTGCACGGGCTGATCAATCACGCGGCGCGCCAGGATGAACAGCTCGACCGCCTGATGGCGCTGATGAAGTCGGCGGGAATCGCCTGCCCGAGCACGCCCGAGTGTGATAAATTGGATTCGGTAAAGCTCAATAAACTGGTCGAGTAAGGACACACGCATGACACTAGAAGGTACGACACAAGAATCAACGGGCGGCGCCGACGGCGCTGCCTTGCTGGACCCGTTCGAAATCCGCGTGCTGGCGGTGCTGGCCGAGAAGGAAGGCCTCACGCCCGACAACTATCCGATGTCGCTCAATGCCATCACCAACGGCTGCAACCAGCTCTCGAGCCGCGACCCGGTGATGCAGCTGTCCGACGAAACCGTGCAGGACGTGCTGCAACGCCTGATGCAGCGCAAGTTCGTCAACGGTATCACCCAGGCTGGCGCGCGCGTGACCAAGTACGAGCACCGCATGCGCATCAAATGGTCGCTCGAGCAGGACAAGCTGGCCGTGCTGACCATCCTGATGCTGCGCGGCTTGCAGACCGCCGGTGAAATCCGCACCCGTAGCGGGCGCCTGCACGAATTCAAGTCGGTGGCCGATGTCGAGGCGTGCCTGCAGTTTTTGATCGACAAGTATCCGCCGATCGTGGCGCGCCTGGCGCTGGCGCCGGGCACCAAGGAGCCGCGCTACGGGCAGCTCCTCGGTGGCGACGCGGCACTGGCGCAGCAGGAGTCCTCGTTCGGCGTGGTCAGCGCGCCGGCCCAGGGCAGCAGGGTGGCGCAGCTGGAGCAGGAAGTGGCGGCGCTGCGGGCCGAGGTCGACGACCTCAAACTGCAGTTCCTGGCCTTTAAAACGCAGTTCGAGTAAGCGCGCTACCGGTTCCGCCGCTGGCGGAACCTGCTTGCAGCATCAGCCTTCGTCCTTGAAGCGGCGCAAGCGAATCGCCGCATAGATCATCAGGGCGCCCGCCGCCGCGCCGACCCACACGCCCGGCGTGGTCAGCACCGGCAAGGCTTGCGATAGCACATCCATGCCCGGTTCGCGCAGCACGGCGCCGGCCCGGTTGTGCCCGAACAGCCAGCTGCCCGGCACCAGTCCCAGCAGCATGCGTCCGGCCACGTTGGTGGCCAGCCAGGCCGCCGCCGAGTTCATTCCCAGCACGTAATCCACCCATTTCACCAGCATCAGCGCGATCACAGGCAAGCCGACCGCCCACAGGAATACCTTCGACCTGGCCCAGCTCGATACCATGAGCAGCCAGCCGACCGTCGGCAGCGCGCACAGCACGTACACCGGCAGCACACCGAGCGCTTGCAGCGGCAGCATGTAGAACGCCGGGTTGCCGAGGATGGCGCCGAACACGTTTGCGCCGTGAAACAGCGCCGCCGTGCCGATCACGAGCATCAATGCGAACGAGGTGGCCAGGCTGATGCCGATCACGATCAGCGGCGCGGCCACGGTCGCCATCAGCACTTTCGACAGCACCGTGTGGGTGTCCGACAGCGGCAGCGATTTCCAGAACAGGATGCTGCGGTCGCGCCGCTCGTCGTGCAGGGCGCCCAGGCAGTAGAAGAACGTGGTCACGGCCAGCATTGCCAGCAGCGGCAGCCCGGCGCCCAGGCAAATGTTCAACAGGATGCCGACCGCTTGCCGGTAGTCGTCCGGCGACATGCCGGCGAACATGGCTTGCAGGCTTTGTATTTCTCCGTTGATCCGCATCGTCAGCGGCACCTGGCCCTGACTCAGGCCATAGATGACGGTGATGCCGCTCACCGTCACCATCACCATGCCGAGAATGAGCGGCGCCCAGAAAAACGATCCCTTGTGCTCCCAGAACTCGCGCTTGAGCAACCATGTCATTGTGTTCATGCGTAGCTTCCTTTCATGGTGGCGACAAACAAATCGGCGACGCTGGGGTTGCGCGTTTCGCCGAGGATAGCCAACTGTTCGCGCGCCACGCCGTCGAACAGCATCACCGACTTGCCGAACACGCTGCGCTGGTCGATCGGCTGCAGCGCATTGGCGGCGCCCAGCTTGTCGGGCGCGACCATCACTTCGATGAAGCGCTCGCCGACCTCGTCCATCGAGGCCGACAGCACGATCTTGCCGTCGCGGATGAACAGCAGGTCGGTGAGGATATGTTCGACTTCCTCGACCTGATGGGTGGTGATGATGATGGTCTTGTCCGCGTCAAAATAGTCTTCCAGCAGGTTTTGATAGAACTGCTTGCGGTAAATGATGTCCAGGCCCAGGGTCGGCTCGTCGAGCACCAGCAGTTTGGCGTCGATGGCCATCACCAGCGCCAGGTGCAGTTGCACGATCATGCCCTTGGACATGGTCTTGACCTTCATCGCCGGCGTGAGCTTGGTCGCGGCCAGGTAGCGCTCGGCCTTGGCGCGGTCAAAGCGCGGATGCACGCCTTCGACGAAGTCGATCGCCTCGGACACGCGCAGCCAGCGCGGCAGGATGGCCACGTCGGCAATAAAGGAGACCTGCTGCATCAGCGCGTCGCGCTCGGTGCGCGGGTCGAAGCCGAGCACCGACAGCTCGCCGGCCACATCGGTCAGGCCGAGCACGGCTTTGAGGGTGGTGGTCTTGCCCGACCCGTTGGGGCCGATCAGGCCGACGATGCGGCCGGCGGGAATGTCGAAGCTGATATTGTCGAGCGCCACCGACTTGCCGTAGCGCTTGTTCAGATTGCGGGCGCTGAGGACGGTGCTCATGACTGGCCTCCGTCTTGCGGGTGCAGCAACTGGCCCAGGTCCAGGCCGAGGCGGCGGATGCGTTCGAGCATGGCCGGCCATTCTTCGCGCATGAAGCGCTCGCGTTCGCTGGCGAGCAATTTTTCGCTCGCGCCTTCGGTGACGTACATGCCAATTCCCCTTCGTTTTTCCACAAGTTGCTCGTCCACCAGTTCCTGGTAGGCGCGCGAGACGGTGATCGGATTGAGCTGGTACTCGGCCGCGACCTGGCGCACCGAGGGCAGGGCGTCGCCGGCTTTGAGGGCGCCGTCGAGCATCATGCCGACGACTTTTTCCTTGAGCTGGCGATAGATGGGCGTGTTGTCGTTCCAGCCGATCGTCATGGACGGCCCTCCCGCGGATGTGATGTTGACTGGTGAGGCATGTTTCCTCCCTGTTGGTGAGGTAATGCGGTGGTGATGTAGTTAACTATAACACCAGTTCTCCACGCTATAGGCGTATGCATGTGAAATAAAATTAGAGATAATATTTTCCTACTGTAAATATTCCATAGTGTTTCTGTTATATTCCCGGTCTTTGCAATTGCACCAAACGGGTGTCGTGCCGTACCGGCGGCAATGCGCATGCGCGCTGCAGCCGTTGTTACTCCCGTGATCGCGGTCTTCCCACCAACTTGCCTCCCCGTTCGTCTCCTTCATGAAAACCATACCTTCCACATCGGGCCGCAAGGTCATCCTGAACCATTCACTTTCGCTGGCACTGTGCGCCGCGCTGGCCGCCTGCGGCGGCGGTGGCGGTGGCGGCAATCCCGCGCCGGCCACGCCGGCACCTGTTACCCCGGACCCGGCGCCGCCGGCAAGCGGCCAGGGTTACGAGATCGGCGGCACGGTCGCCGGCCTGGAGTGGGGCGTCCCGCTGTCGCTGGCGAACGGTGGCGACAGCGTCGTGGTGGACCGCGATGGCACGTTTCAGTTTCGCCAGCGTGGACGCGAAGGGACGCCGTATGCGGTCGCCGTGACCGCGCCGGCGGGGCGTTCCTGCAGCGTCACCGATGGCGCCGGTACGGTCGGCAAGGGCGCCGTGAGCAACATCAGGGTCAACTGTTTCCCGCTCATCCTGGCCGGAACAGCGGTGCCGCTGCACACCTCGGCCGGCATGGCGATGGACAAGTCGGGCAATGCCTTCATCATGGATGTGGGGCGCCAGGTCGTGCTCAAGATGACGCCGGCCGGCGTTATCTCCACATTTGCCGGTTCGGCCAGTGTGTTCGGGGCCCAGGATGGTAACGCCGGCGCCGCCAGTTTTCATTTCGACCGTCGCTCGCGCATGATCGTCGATGGCGCCGGAAACCTGATCCTCACCGATACCTGTAACAACACGCTGCGCAAGATCACGCCGGCGGGCGTGGTCAGCACCATCGCCGGCACGCCGCGCCGGGTCTGCGTCTACAACGACAAAGCGATCGACATCCGCGACGGCGCCGGCGCGGCGGCGCTGTTCGACCAGCCGTTCGAACTGGCGCTGGCGACCAACGGCGACTATCTGGTGCTGGAGCAGGGCGCGCGCTATCGCCGCGTGACCCCGGCCGGCGTCGTCACCACCGTGCGCTGGACCAGCCCGGCCGGCAGTGCGGCGCCGCTGAACCAGCCGCATCTCGTGGCAATGGGAAAAGATGGCACGCTGTACGCCGCCGACTACAGCAACGTCTACACCATCGCGGGCGGCGTGGCGACCCTGCTGGCGGGCGACGGCGGCGATGTGAGGCCAATGAGCGATGGCATGGGCAGGTCCGCGGTGTTCAGCGCTCTGTCCTCGATGAAGGTCGATGCATCCGGCGACCTGTATCTTTCGGATGTCGGAATGGTGCGCAAGATGACGCCCGCTGGCCTGGTCACTACCCTGGCCGGTGGCGCGGACTCGAATATCGGACCGCCGGGCTATGGCACCGGCCCCCGCCTTGCTTACGCAGGCATGCTGGCATTCGATCCGGCAGGAAATATCGCACGCCTGGGCGACGATGATGTGTTACAGACCATTACCAGGTCGGGCGTGGTGACAACTTCGGCGGCAACGCCGTACTACATCGGCAGCAGCGACGGTGCGCGCTCGAATGCGAGCTTCCTGTACACCATGCGCCTGTCGGTCGACGCCGCCGGCAACCTGTACCTCGCCGATTCCAATTATCGGGTCGTGCGCAAGATTGGTCCGGAAGGCGTCGTCACGACGTTCGCCGGTACGCGCGGTTCGCGCAGCCCCAGCCTCGATCCGATCCTGTTCGGCTTTCCGAGGGCGGTCGCGCTGGACGCGGCCGGTGCCGTGTACGTGGCTGACACGGGCTGGATCGGCAAGATCGTGGACGGTAAAATGACCGCGATCACACCCTCGACGGCCTTGCCGCGGATCGTGGAGATGCGCATCGATGCGCAGGGCAACGTGCTGGCCACGATGCCGGAAAAAGTGGTCAGGATCACGCCATCGGGCCAGGTCAGCGTGCTGGTCGACGTGCAGCGCATGCTCAAAGCCACCGGCCTGACGGATGCGTCGGACGGATTCAATCCGACCGGCCTGACGCTGGACGCGGCGGGCAACCTGTACATTGCCGACGTCGTCAGCAAGACCATTCTCAAGCTCGACAAGCAGGACGTGCTGTCGGTATTTGCCGGCGTGCCGGGACAGCATGGCAGTGCCGATGGTCCCGCGCGCTCGACGGCGCTGGGCTTTTACTCCACGGTGCAGATGAGCTTCGCGCCGAATGGCGATCTGTATATGAGCGGGCACGGCAAGGTGCGCAAGATCAGTCCGGACGGCTGGCTGTCGACCCCGCAGTTGGGGTGGGGCAATGCGGATATCTACAGCATGGTCTACAGCAATGGAAAACTGTACGGCATGACGGTCGGTGCTGTCATGCAGACAGTGTTGCCGCCCAACTGAGGACCTGGCACGCGGCGCGCCGCCCGTCTGCGGGAGCGCGCCGGAGCGCTTATTTGCCGACCTTGCCCGGCAGGCTCAAGGTGCCTGATGCGACCTTGAACACATTCGCCACGCATAGCAGCGGGCTGTGCACGCTGGCGTTGACGCGCAGCGCCGCCGTCACGCCGTCGAAACTGGCGTCGGCCAGCACGCCCACATCCTCGAACGGCACCCGCACTTCCAGGGTCGTTCCCTTGAATACCGGGCTGTAGCCAGGGCTGTCGATCAGCAGCGGCAGGCCGGGCCAGGTTGTCGGCAACCTGGGCGCTGCGCCGGCCGGAATGTCGACCACTTTCAGCGCGCCCTTGCCGCAGGCATCGTCGGGTTCGAGCACCACCCAGTGCGAATGCCACAGATCCCCATCGTTTTTCAGATCACCGTCGCCATTCTCGTCGTACAGGGGCGTGTCGTCGAAATCGGGATGCGAGGTCACTGCGAACGCGAGGATGCCGGCGCCCTTGTCGAACCCGGCCACGGACGGATCGAGCGACGTCGGCCAGACGTACGAAAACACGCTGCTGCCGGCCAGCTTGCCGGTCGCGGAAGGCCGCGACTGGCCCGCCTTGCCCGACACGGCAATGTGGAACACCGCCATGTTGCCTTCCCTGGCGATCCTGGTATGGATGATGTCGAACGGCGCATTGACGGCTTTCGCCGGCGCGCTGTGGATGCCGCCGGTGTGGCCCTGGTGGGCGCAAGCCGGGAGTGCCGCACACAGGATCGTGGCGGCAAGTGCTGGTATGACGGATTTCATTTCTTTTCCAATGCAAGATGGTTGTTTAAAGTCGGCAGGCGCCGTCGTCGCAGTGCGGCTGCGTCCCGGTGTCGGCCACCGATTCGGCCACCAGCGCGGCAATCAGCGCGCCGGCCCGCATGTCGTCCACCATGCCGGGCAGCGCGTGGCGCAGCACGCCGTGGCGGTCGAACAGCAGCAGGGTCGGCGTGCCGCGCAGCTGGTAGCGCGCCATCGTCCGCGGCACCGGGCCGTGCTCCGACGGCTGGTCGATGCCGACCGGGAAGTCGATCCGGTATTCGTGGATAAACGCTTCCAGCGCCGGGCGGCCCATGGCGGCGTGGTGCTCGAACACAGTGTGCAGTCCCAGCACTTCCACCTCGTCGCGGGTGAAGGTGCGCCCGATCCGCTTCGCCTGCGGAATGCCGTGCGACACGCAGCCCGGGCACAGCATCTGGAACGCGTACACCGCCACCACCTTGCCGCGCAAAGCGGCAAGGCTGACCGGTCCGGCTGCGCCCACCCAGGCGCTGACCTCGAATTCGGGTGCGGCGGCGCCCATCATTTGGCGCGCAACTTCACTTGCGGGAAGTCGACCGGTACCGCAAAGGCGACATTCACGTAATTGGTGAACAGGTTGAGCGCGATGTGGGCCATGATTTCCATCATCTCGCCATCGTTGAATCCCGCCCGGCGCAGCGCGTCGACTTCGGCGGCGTCGACCTGGCCACGCTCCCTGACCATGGCCACGGAAAAGCGCAGGGCGGCGGCGCTTTTCGGGTCGTCCGACTGGCCGGCCTGGGCCGCGCTCATCTCTTGCGCGCTGGCGCCGGCCTTGCGTCCAAGCATGGTGTGGGCGGCGAGGCAGTATTCGCAGTGGTTCAGGTCGGCAATGGCGACCGCGATCTGTTCGCCGAGCCTGGCGCCGAGCGTGCCGCCGCCGAGCGCGCCGAAGGCGGCCCACATGCTGGCCAGCGCCGCCGGCGAATTGGCGACGGCGCGGAACATGTTCGGGGTGGCGCCAAAGGCGGCCTGGACCTGGTCGAGCAGGGGAGCGGCGTTGGCAGGGGCTTGCTCGCGGGTGAGGAGGGCGATACGGGACATGGTGTTTCCTTTATAAACAGGCCGGTTGAGGAAATGAGAAGCGCGGCCTTGCTCGCTTCTCGGTAGGAGTCCTAACTATTTAAAGCAAAAAAAAGTTCAGGCGAACGCTTCCCAGTTGCGCCGTTCCGTCGCCGGGTCGGTCGCTTGATGCTCGGCGCAATCGATGCGCAAAAATGCAATCGGCAGGGGCGCCTTGACCAGGGCGCAGTGATGCGGCGCGGCGCTGCCGGGATTGACGTTGGCCTCGAAAAAGCGGCACGACAGGCAAGCGCGCAGGGCAGGGAAGCGCTCGCTCTTTTGCAACTGCGCGATCAGCTTGAACAGGCCGACCAGCAACTGGTCCTTGACCTCGGCGTCGAGCGCGGCGGCGGCATCGTCGGCAAAACCCAGGGCCGACATCATTTTCTCGACCATCGCCTTGCCCTGCCCGGTCAGCCACAGTGCGCTGGCGCGGCCATCGTCCTCGGCACGGGCTTTGCGCACCAGGCCCTTGGCGACCAGGGCTGTGACCGAATCGCTGGCGCTGGCAGGCGACACCGACAACTGCGCGGCCAGCCACGACAGGCGCACGCCCGTGCTGCGGTCTTTCAGCAGTTGCAAAATCTCGGCCTGGGTCGGATTGAGGTTTTCCGCCGTGGCGAACTCCCACATGCCGGCGCGCAGCACGCTCGACACGCGGCTGATCGCCACCACGATGCGCGCTGAAATATCCGGTGTGCCGTCCCACGGCGTTTCTAGTTTGATGTCCATGGAGGCATCTTAACACGCCCAGGAATTAAATTAAGAGTCCTAAGTAAATAGTTTGCTCATCAATCAGGTCGACATCGTGTTGCCGGGATTGCTAAGCAATAAATACAACAAGGTATCAGCAAGCAAGCAGATTTCCTGAATTAAATTTTGATTGCCATATGAATATGCGTATATTGACCGACTTTCCCATTCACGAGAAGCCGACCATGCATTCCGAGCGCGTCCACCCGTTTCCCCGTCGTTCCTCCTCCATCCTGTGCGCTGTGGCAATCCTGATCGCGTCCGCGCTTGGCGCGTGCGGCGGCGGCTCGGGTGGGTCGGCTCCCGCCAGCCCGGTACCGGCGACGCCCGGCCCGGTGACGCCAGCGCCGGGCGCGGCGCCATCGGCTAACGTGCTGGCCGGTGTGCAATCGGAGCTGCAGTTCCCGATCGGCATGGCCATGGACAAGGCCGGCAATATCCTGGTCATCGATGCCTCGACCCAGCTGATCCACAAGATCACGCCGCAGGGCGGCATGACGACCCTGGCCGGCTCGCGCATGGTGCACGGTTTCGCCGACGGCCAGGGCGACAAGGCCAGCTTCAGTTTCAACTACGAATCGCGCGCCATGGTCGATGCAGCGGGTAACCTGATCGTCACCGATACCTGCAACAATACGGTGCGCCGCATCACGCCGGAAGGGCTGGTTTCGACGGTGGCGGGCACACAACGCGCCAACTGCATTCCCTACACGTCGCAGGCGTATATCTACAGCGGCGACACGCGCGGCACGCTGAGCCGGCCGGGCGGTATCGCGCTCGACGCGAATGGCGATTACCTGGTGCTCTCGGCCGATGCGATCGTGCAGCGCATTACCCCGGCAGGACAAGTGAGCGCGATCAAGTGGGCCATTGACAGTGCTTCCACGTCGCAACTCGGGCGTGCGACCAACATCGCGACCGGCAAGGATGGCGTCGTGTATGCCAGCGACGCCTCCCGCATCTACCGCATCACCAATGGCGTAGCGCGCTTCATCGCCGGCGGCCCTCCCGCTAACGGTTCGCGTGACGGGCAGGGCGCCGCCGCCGGCTTTTCGAGAATCAACGGACTCGCGCTCGATGCGTCCGGCAATCTGTACATCACCCAGGGCGGCGCGGTGCGCAAGATGACGCCGGACGGCCTGGTCACGACGGTGGCGGGAAACCACGTCGGCCCCTTGGTCGCGCGCGATGGGAGCGTGGCCAGCGCCACCTTCAATACGGTTGGCAGCATGGCGTTCGATGCACAGGGCGTGCTGACCATGGTCGATGTCGGGGCCGACGCCGTGCGCCAGCTCTCGCCACAGGGCGCGGTCAGCACGCTGGCCGCCACGCCGCTGGCAGCCGGTGAGCAGGACGGTGTCGGCGCGCTCGCGCGCTTTGGCGGCATCGGACAAAGCGCGGTCGACTCGAAGGGCAATTTCTACCTGGCGGAGCCGGACCGCGCCGTGGTGCGCAGGGTCGGCCCGGACGGCGCGGCCACGGTGTTTGCGGGCATTCCCGGCACCAGGAACGAGGCGAGCGCAACCGCCTTGCGCGCCGACGCGCTGTACTATCCGACCGCCGTTGCCGTTGACGCCAGGGATGCGGTGTACGTAGCCGACGGCCAGCGCGTGCTCAAGTTCGAGGGCGGCGTCATGCGCACCATTTCATCGGAAAGGATCGGGAACGTCACCCACATCGCCGTCGACGCGGATGGCAATCTTGCGCTGGCGGCGTATTCGGAAGTCATCCTGATGTCAGCCGACGGCAAGATCGTGCGCCGCATCGACTACAAGGATGTGGCGCCGCAGGCAATGGAAGAGCGCCGCAGCGTTTCTGGTATCTGGGCTGCCAGCGTCGCATTCGACCGCAACGGCAATCTGTACCTGGCCGATCTCGATCATGGCGTGATCCTCAAGGGGGGCAAGAGCGGCGCGTTTACCCTGTTTGCGGGGACGCCGAACGCCACTGGCCAGCGCGACGGACCAGCGCGTACCGGGCTGATCGGATTTTACTCTGGCCCGCAAATGGCGTTTGCGCCGGATGGCGATATGTATTTGAGCGGTAACGGCAAGGTACGCAAGATCGCGCCCGACGGCACGATCTCGACGCCGGCGCTGGCGTGGGGGCTGGCGAATATCGGCAGCGTTTCCTACGGTAATGGCAAGCTGATGGGAATGGCGGGCCACGCGGTGGTCTTCGCACCGCTGCCGCGATAAGGCGAGCCCGGCAAACCGGCGGCGCAGCGGCGGTTTGTCGGCAACGCTTGAACGGGGCGAGGGTGAGGGCGCATGCGCTGCCGCCCCGCAGCGCTTGCTTCGGACGCGGCTTGGCGGGTATATTGACGCTCCTCCCGCTTTCCCGCCGATCCTATGCCACATGACTTGCCGTTTCCCTTGAGCACCGCCTTGCGCCGCAGCGCCGCCTTGCTTTCCTGCGTGTTGTTCACGGCCTGCGGCGGCGGATCGGGCGGTTCAAGTCCCGCGCCGGGCACACCGGCGCCGACCCCGGACGTCAAGCCCGTCGCCGCCAAATGCGGCCCCGGCGTGACCGACTACGTGGCCACCGGCGACGCTGACATGGCCGCGCTCGGCATCACCTGCATGCAGTCCGTACGGGCCGGCAAGGAAACCGTGCTGCAGATTCCGAACGGCATGGCGATCGACAAGGCCGGCAACACCTACGTGCTCGACCGCGCCAAGCAGGTCATCTTCAAACTCACGCCGTCTGGCGCGATGTCGGTGCTGGCCGGTTCGATCGCCCGCTACGGCAGCGACGACGGCGCCGGCAGCGCGGCCAGCTTCAATTTCAATCACCTGTCGCGCCTGATCGTCGATCGCGCCGGCGATCTGATCGTGACCGACACCTGCAACAATACCCTGCGCAAGATCACGCCGGCCGGCGTGGTCAGCACCCTGGCCGGGACGGTCGAGGCGGTCTGCCAGTCCGGCACCGGGCGCATTGGCAGTGGCGACGGCGCCGGTGCGCAAGCGTTTTTCGACCGTCCGGCCGAGATCGCGCTCGATGTCAATGGCGACTACCTCGTGCTGGAATACGCCGGCATCCGGCGCGTCACGCCAGCCGGCGTGGTCAGCCGCGTGACGTGGACCCGCAATCCGGCCGAACAGCGGGAAATGCGGCGCCCGAGCCGGATTGCCGTCACCAGCGACGGAACGCTGTATGTGTCCGAATTCACCCGGATTTACCGCATCGCCGGCGGCGTCGCGACCTTTGTTGCAGGTGGAAATTCCGGCTCGGCGCGCGACGGGGTCGGCGCCGGGGCCGTGCTGGTGGCGCCGCGCGCCATGGTGGCCGATGCGGCTGGCGACATTTATGTCAGCGATGTCGACCTGTTGCGCAAGGTCACTCCCGGCGGGGTGGTCACCACCGTGGCCGGCAACAGCGCCGGCGGCGCGGTGCGCGACGGCAGCGGCGCCAATGCCCGCTTTTCTTATCTCGGCCCGCTGCTCATGGCGGCCTCGGGCAATATCGTTGCGCTCGACAGTGGCGCGCCGTCGATCCGCATCGTGACTCCGGCTGGCGTCGTCACTACCTCGGCCGCGACAGCGGTGGCCAGCGGCAGCGTGGACGGCAAGGGCACCTCGGCGCGCTTGAACCGGCAAGACGGTACGGCGGCCGATGCGGCCGGCAATCTGTACATTGCCGACCACGCCACCAACCTGGTGCGCATGGTCAGCCCCGACGGCACGGTCAGCGTGTTTGCCGGCAACGGCATGAAGGGCGCGACCTTCAGTCAGCCCTACAGCATTGCGATCAGCCCGAACGGCGCCGTCTACGTGGCCGACAACGACCATATCGTCAGGATCGAGCGCGGCGCGACCACGATCGTGCAGTCGTACACGCCGCAAACCAACGATGTCCTCGATATCGCCGTCGATGCCGAAGAAAACCTGGCCATCGCCGGCTCCGCCGCGGTACGCCAGGTGTCGCCATCGGGCAAGGTGACCGAGCTGATCGTCGATGTCGGCTACGGCCGCGACGGCCTGGACGACAGGTCCCTGCGTCCGGCCAGTATCGCCTACGACCGCCCGGGCAATCTGTACGTGGCCGACGCGGCCAGCGTGGCCATCTACAAATTGAACAAGGCCGGCACCCTGAGCCGCTTCGCCGGTTCGCCGTTCTGGATGGGCGACCTCGATGGCCCGGCCGGCAACGCCATGCTGGGTTTCCACGGCAATACCGAGATGGCGTTCGCGCCGAATGGCGATATGTACCTGAGCGGGCAGGGCTTGCTGCGCAAGGTCAAGCCGGACGGCACCGTCTCGACCCCGGCGCTGGCCTGGGGCAAGCCGGTGCCGGGCGGGATCGCCATCGGCAGTGGCATGCTGATCGGCGTGACTTCGTACGCGGTGGTGCAGGCGCCGCTGCCGGCCGACTGAGCCGTCACTCGCCCTGGCGGCTACCCTTGCGATAGTCGGAAGGGCTGCTACCGGTCCAATGTTTGAATGCGCGGCAAAAGCCTGTGGCGTCGGAAAAGCCCAGGTCGAAGGCCAGCGCCGCCACGCTGGTGTTGGAGTTCGTGAGCCGATGAACGGCAATATCGCGCCGCAGGCCATCTTTCACCGACTGGAAATGGGTGCCTTCCCCGGCCAATCGGCGGTTGATCGTGCGCACCGAGGTATGCAAGCCCTGCGCCAGGCCCTGTATGGTCAGCCGCTGCGCCATGTTTTGCTCAAGATATTCCCGTGTCCTGGCCGCCATCGAGGCGCGCTGCAGCGTGCTGAAGGTCCAGTCTTCCGGCGCGCGTTTCAGGAATGCCCATAGTTCGTGTTTCTCGCGTTTGAACGCCCCGGCGCAGTCCTGGTAGGCGAAGTAGATGCTCGTCATGCCGGCATCGAAGCGTACTTCGCCGGGGTAGAGAAAGGCATAGTCCTCCACATGCCTGGGCCTGGCGAAGCGGAATTCGACCGCGTGCAGGATGATCTCCCTGCCCAGCAGCCAGGAGGCGATGCCGTGAATGAGCTTCATCATCAACTCGTGCCCAAGCGGCGTGACGTGCGTGCCAGCCGTTCTTTCCACGAGCGCCAGCCGTACCAGATTGTTTTTGGTTGAAATCTGCAGCCGGTAATCGTCGAGCAGCAGATTCCAGAAGCGCACGAAACGATTCAAGGCGACCAGCACCGTCGGCGCATCCAGCAGGCTGAGCATGAGGTATTTCAGCGTGCCGGTGCGAATCGGCCGCGACCACAATCCCAGCATTTCGTCGTCGAGCGAGGCCGCCACTGTCCGGTACAGCGCAACGTATTGCTGGCGCGTCAGCCGTGCATCGGGCTGGTCGAGAAGCGAGTGCGGGATCGCGGCGCTCGCGAGGACCTGTGCCGCCACCTTGGCGCCATGACGGGTGCGCACGCAGTGCAGCATCCCGTGCAGGAAGTGGGACGAGACGGTCAGGGCACTTTGCCAGGATAGCTTCATAGTCCATCATTATGGCGTATTTTGCATATTCGTTGGCGCGATGTGCCAATCTTTCCTCTGGCATCGCCCTATACTGAGCGCCAGATTCCAGCGCCGCGCTTCCCTGCGCGCGTGCCGCCGCATGGCGTATTTTGCCAATCCTGTCTGCATATTTTCATTGTTAAACGAGGAGTCTGGTTTGAGTACAAGACGTATTGTCGTTACTGGCATGGGCATCGTGTCGCCCCTGGGCTGCGGAGTCGAGACCGTCTGGCGCCGTCTTCTGGACGGGCAATCGGGATTGCTGGCGCTGCCCGAGGACATGACGGAATCAATCGCAGCCAAGGTCGCCGGCGTGGTGCCGGACCTGACCCCGGAGCGCCCATGGGGATTCGATCCGGCCGTCGCTGTCGAGCCCAAGGACCACAAGAAAATGGACCGCTTCACCCTGTTTGCCATGGCCGCCGCGCAGGAGGCCTTGCGGCAAGCCGGCTGGCAGCCCGGCACCGACAGCGCGCGCGAACGCACGGCCACCATTGTCGGCTCGGGCGTGGGCGGATTCGGCGCCATCGTGGAGGCCGTGCGGACCACCGATGGGCGCGGGCCGAAGCGGCTGTCGCCATTCACCGTCCCCAGTTTCCTGGCCAATATGGCCGCCGGTCACATTTCGATCCGCCACGGCTTTCGTGGCCCGCTCGGGGCGCCGGTGACCGCGTGCGCCGCCAGTGCCCAGGCCATCGGCGACGCCGCGCGCCTGATTCGCTCGGGCGAGGCCGATATCGCCGTGTGCGGTGGCGCCGAGGCCTGCATCGACCGCGTCAGTTTCGGGGCGTTTGCCGCTGCCAGGACCATGTCCACCGGCTTCAATGACGACCCGGCCAGGGCATCGCGGCCATTCGATCTGGCGCGCGACGGTTTTGTGATGGGGGAGGGCGCCGGCATGCTGGTCATCGAAGAACTGGAGCACGCGCGGCGCCGCGGCGCCACGCCGATTGCCGAACTGCTGGGCTATGGCACCAGCGCCGACGCCTATCACATGACCTCGCCGCCCGAGGATGGGGCCGGCGGACGGCGCGCCATGGAACTGGCGATCCGGCAAGCCGGGTTGTCGCCGGAAGACATCGGGCACGTGAACGCGCATGCGACCTCCACCCCGGTGGGCGACGCCAGCGAGCTGGCCGCCATCAAGGCGATTTTTGGCGCCGGGCGCGGTCCCGCCGTCTCGGCCACCAAGTCGGCCACCGGGCATTTGCTGGGGGCCGCTGGCGGGGTGGAAGCGATCTTCACCGTGCTGGCGCTGCGCGACCAGATGGCGCCGCCGACATTGAACCTGGAGCAGCCGGATCCGGCCGCGCAAGGGATCGACATCGTCAGCGGATCCGCGCGCAAGATTGCGACGGACTATGCCATGTCGAACGGCTTCGGTTTCGGCGGCGTGAACGCCAGCCTGGTATTCGGCCGGCTTTGACCGGACAGAGCGGTGTTGCCGGCCGCTCTCAGCCGATGACTTTGCCGTCCAGGTCGTGGCGCGTGATGACGCCGCCCTCGCCGATGGCGATCCAGCCGCCGCGCGGCGGTTCGGCATCGGGCTCCCAGTCGGGCAGCACGTAGCGGCGCTTGCCGCCGTGCTCGTGCAAGGCCGGGCGGTGCGTGTGGCCGTGGATCAGCACGTTCGTGCCGGTGGCGGCGAACAGCGCGTCGATCGCCTGCGGCGTGACATCCATGATGTCCATGGTCTTGGTGCTGTGCGCTTCCTTGCTGCCTTCGCGCAGGTTGGCGATGATCGCCTTGCGCTGCGCCAGCGGCATGGCCAGGAACTGCGCCTGCCAGGCCGGCTGGCGCACCTGCTGGCGAAATGCCATGTACTTGACGTCGTCGGTGCATTGGGCATCGCCATGCACGACAACAATTTTCTGCCCGCCAATCTCGGCACTGTGCGGCTCGTCCAGCAATTGCATGCCGGCGGCGTCGGCAAAGGCCTGGCCCACTAAAAAGTCGCGGTTACCGGCGATCCAGTAGACCGGAATGCCGGCGTCGCTGACGGCGCGGATGCCTGCTGCGATGCGGTGGTGCAGGGGCGCGTCGAGATCGTCGTCGCCGGCCCAGTATTCGAACAGGTCGCCGAGGATATACAGTGCGCGCGCCGCCATCGCGCGTTCTTCCAGGAAAGCGAAGAAGGCATCCACGGTGCGCGCATGCGCTTCCTGCAGATGCAGGTCTGAAATAAACAGCGCGAGCGTTCGCGCAGGCAGGGTCATTGGGCCGCTGCCGGTGGGGTTTGCTCGCGCATCATGCTTTTTGCTCTGCCTGGCTTAGATGACTTCGATTTTTTCGATGATCACTGGCTCGAGAGGCACGTCGCCGCTCTTGGTCTTGACCTTGCGGATCGCATCGACCACTTCCTTGCCTTCGGTAACTTTGCCGAACACGGCGTAGCCGAAGCCGTCCTGGCCTGGATAGTCGAGGAAGCTGTTGTTCTTGACGTTGATGAAGAACTGCGCCGAGGCCGAATGCGGGGCCGAGGTGCGGGCCATCGCCAGGGTGTAGGTATCGTTCTTGAGGCCGTTGCTGGCTTCGTTTTCGACGGTCTGGTCGGCTGGCTTCTGGCGCATGTTCGGCTCCATGCCGCCGCCCTGGATCATGAAGTCGGCGATGACGCGGTGGAAAATGGTGTTGCTGTAATGGCCTTTGGCCACGTAATCGAGGAAGTTGGCAACCGTTTTAGGCGCTTTTTCGGCGTCCAGCTCGGCGGTGATGTTGCCCATGTTGGTGGTGATGAGAATGGCCATGTGTGATTCCTCTTGGTTGGGTGATTGGTTACGGCGCCGCTATTTTACGGCAACAGTGAAAATTCAGGGCTTGACGATGGTGGCGGACTTGATGACGATCGGCGTGACCGGCACGTTCTGGTTGCCGCGCACGTCGTCGACCATGACGCCCTTGATCTTGTCGACCACTTCCTGGCCGGAAATGACCTTGCCGAACACGGTGTAGCCGAAGCCGTCGCGCCCCGGATAGTCGAGATTGGTATTTTCGGCGACGTTGATGAAAAATTGCGAGGTGGCCGAATTCGGATCTTGCGTGCGCGCCATGGCGATGGAGTAGGGCACGTTCAGCAAGCCGTTCTTGGCTTCGTTCTGGACCGGCTTGTTGGTGCGGCGCGGCAGCATTTTTTCATCCATGCCGCCGCCCTGGATCATGAAGTCGTTAATCACGCGGTGGAAAATCAAGCCCTTGTAATGTCCGCTTTTAACGTATTGCAGAAAATTGGCGACGGTTTTCGGCGCTTTTTCCTGGTCGAGTTCGAGCACGATCTCGCCCATGGAGGTTTTCAGCGAGACCTGCGGCGTTTCGCTCGCCAGCACGGCGGTGCTGAGGGTGAGGCCGGCGAAGAGGGCGAGAAAGCGCGCCAGCAGGGGGCGGGAGGCAAAGGGCATGCGGAACAATAACGAATCTTGCATTTAGAATCCTTGACGTGAAGTGCTTGTTGTTATATGGAGGAGAGGCTGTCAAGCCTTTACCGCAAAAATAAACCTGATCCATATGCGGCCAGCCGGGATTTTAACAATGCTATACTTTGTACAGAACGTCCCATTCTATCAAAGAAGAACAAGACAGAGGGCTCCGACGATCTCGATGCAAACCACGCCTGACCGGCGCGCGCCCACCGCGGCGATCGCGCCCGGTTGTCGTTTTGCCCGAGCGCGGCGCGCGCTGTAACGAGTAAGAATCTGATGAGCCAATTAAAGATCTACAACACGCTTGCGCGTGAAAAGCAGGTATTCACCCCCATCGAGCCAGGTAAAGTCGGCATGTACGTGTGCGGGATGACCATCTACGACTACTGCCATATCGGCCATGCGCGCATGATGATGGCGTTCGACGTCATTTACCGCTGGCTCAAGGTGTCGGGCTACCAGGTCACCTACGTGCGCAACATCACCGACATCGAAGACAAGATCATCAAGCGCGCCGTCGAGAACGGCGAGTCGATTTTCTCGCTGACCTCGCGCTTCGAAAAGTACATGGACGAAGACACCGCCGCGCTCGGCATCCTGCCGCCCGACGTGGTGCCGCACGCGACCCAGTATGTGCCGCAGATGCTGTCGATCATCGCCCAGCTGGAACAGAAGGGCCTGGCCTACAAGTCCGAGGACGGCGACGTCAATTTTGCGGTGCGCAATTTCCCCGGCTACGGCAAGCTGTCCGGCAAGTCGCTGGACGACCTGCGCGCGGGCGAACGGGTCGACGTCAATACCGGCAAGCGCGATCCGCTCGACTTCGTGCTCTGGAAGGCCTCCAAGGAGTCCGAGCCGGACGAAGTCAAATGGGACTCGACCTGGGGCAGCGGCCGTCCGGGCTGGCATATCGAATGCTCGGCCATGTCGTGCGCAACGCTCGGCCAGCATTTCGACATCCACGGCGGCGGCGCCGACCTGCAGTTCCCGCACCACGAGAACGAGATCGCCCAGTCCGAAGGCGCGTTTGGCCATCCGATGGCCAATTACTGGGTCCACAACGGCTTCGTGCGCGTGGTCGACGAAGCGACCAAGGTCGCCGAGAAGATGTCCAAGTCGCTCAACAACTTCTTCACGATCCGCGACGTGCTCAAGCTGTACGATGCCGAGGTGATCCGCTTCTTCATCCTGCGCGGGCACTACCGCAGTCCGCTCAATTACGGCACCGATAACCTGGACGACGCCAAGGCGGCGCTGACGCGCCTGTACACGGCCTTGTCGGGTATCGAACTCGGTCTTGAAGCAGTCGAGGTCGACTGGAACGAAGCCCACGCCATCCGCTTCCGCGAAGCGATGGACGACGACTTCAACACGCCGATCGCGGTTGCCGTGCTGTTCGATCTGGTCACGGAACTGAACAAAAGCAAGTCGCTCGCCCAGGCGCGCCAGTTCAAGGCGCTGGCCGCCGTGCTGGGCCTGCTCGAACGCGCTCCGCAAGCCTTCCTGCAAGGCGGCGTGGAAGAGGGCGCCATGATTGAGGCCGCCATCGTGGCCGCCATCGCGCGCCGCGGCGAAGCCAAGAAGGCGCGCAACTTCGCCGAATCCGACGCCATCCGCGCCGAGTTGCTGGCGGCCGGCATTGTCCTCGAAGACAAGCCGGACGGCACGACCAACTGGCGCCGTGCATGATGGCGCCAACCAAGGAACCGGCGGCGACCACCCCGCCGCCGCTGGATGTGCCCGCGTACTGGGAGCAGGCCAAGATCGAACTCATGAAGCGCGACCGCATCATGAAAAAACTGATCCCGCAGTTCGGCGACCTGCACCTGGTCGGCCACGGCGATCCGTTTACGACCCTGGCGCGTTCGGTGGTCGGCCAGCAGGTCACCACCAAGGCCGCTGACGCCGCCTGGAACAAGCTGTTGCTGGCGTGTCCCAAGATCACGCCGGCCCAGGTCATCAAGGCTGGCGCCGAGCAACTGTCGGCCTGCGGCCTGTCCAAGCGCAAGACCGAATACATCCTCGACCTGGCCGACCATTTCAAGGCCAAGCGCGTGCACGCCAACCAGTGGGCCGACATGGATGACGAAGCCGTCATCGCCGAACTGGTGCAGATTCGCGGCATCGGACGCTGGACCGCCGAGATGTTCCTGATATTTAATCTGCTGCGGCCGAATGTCTTGCCGCTCGACGATCCAGGTTTGATCCAGGGCATCAGCCAGAACTACTTTTCCGGCGAACCTGTATCCCGTAGCGATGCGCGCGAGGTCTCGGCCAATTGGGAACCGTGGAGAACGGTCGCTACGTGGTATTTGTGGCGTAGCCTCGATCCGGTTCCGGTAGAATAGCGCCTGTAGCGGCCGTGCGGTGGGGTATGCTGCGGCCAGAATTTACCCGGAGGTACAATGATTAAAACAACTTTCCTCAATTTTGAGCAGCCAATTGCAGAGCTCGATTCCAAAATTGAAGAGCTGCGCTTCGTCCAGGACGATTCGGCTGTCGACATCTCCGAAGAAATCGACCGCCTGGCCAAGAAGAGCCAGCAACTGACCAAAGATATTTACGCCAAGCTCACGCCATGGCAGGTGTCGCAGATTGCGCGCCATCCACAACGTCCGTACACCATGGACTACGTGAACGAAATCTTTACCGACTTCCACGAACTGCACGGCGACCGCTCCTACGCGGACGACCTGTCGATCGTCGGCGGCCTGGCCCGCTTCAACGGCCAGTCGTGCATGGTCATCGGCCACCAGAAGGGGCGCGACACCAAAGAGCGCGCCCTGCGCAACTTCGGCATGCCCAAGCCGGAAGGCTACCGCAAGGCCATGCGCCTGATGAAGCTGGCCGAAAAATTCGGCCTGCCGATCTTCACCTTCGTCGACACGCCCGGTGCGTTCCCCGGCATCGACGCCGAAGAGCGCGGCCAGTCCGAAGCCATCGGCCACAACCTGTACGTCATGGCCGAGCTGAAAGTACCGCTGATCGCCACCATCATCGGCGAAGGCGGCTCCGGCGGCGCGCTGGCCATTGCCGTGGGGGATGCTGTTCTCATGCTCCAGTACGCGACCTACTCGGTGATCTCGCCCGAAGGCTGCGCCTCGATCCTCTGGAAGACATCCGAGCGCGCCTCCGA
Organism: Massilia aquatica; assembly: GCF_011682045.1. Lineage (GTDB taxonomy): Bacteria > Pseudomonadota > Gammaproteobacteria > Burkholderiales > Burkholderiaceae_D > Telluria_A > Telluria_A aquatica. Next base: position 260,896 of record NZ_VVIW01000002.1, read on the forward strand.
CGCCGCCGATGCGCTGGGCCTGACCGCGCACCGCCTCAAGGCCATGGGCCTGATCGACAAGATCATCAACGAGCCGCTGGGCGGCGCCCACCGCGATCCGAAGAACATGGCCGTCATGCTCAAGCGCGCGCTGGCCGACACCCTGCGCCAGTTCCAGGGCATGAAAACCAAAGACCTGCTCGAAGCGCGTCACAACAAGTTGATGAGCTACGGCAAATTCAAAGAAACGACCCCGGCCGAAGAGTGAACCAGACCACCAACGCAGCGCTTGCAGCGCAGTTTGCGCAGGCGCTTGACGCGTTGCGTGGACAAGGCGACCGTCCCTCCGTGGCGATCGCCTACAGCGGCGGGCTCGATTCCTCGGCCCTGCTGCACCTGGCGGCGCAGTACGCGTCGGCCAACGATGTTCCCCTGTTTGCCTTCCACATCCACCACGGCATCAGCCCCAACGCCGATGCCTGGCTGGCGCATTGCGAAGCGGCCTGCGCGGCGCTCGGCGTGACCTTCGCCGCGCGCCGCGTGGTGCTGCAAAAATCCAGGTCCGGCGTGGAAGCGGCCGCCCGCAAGCTGCGCTACGCGGCCCTGGGCGACATGTGCCGCGAACATGGCGTGCGCCTGATGCTGACCGCCCACCATCTCGACGACCAGGCCGAAACCGTACTGCTGCAACTGCTGCGCGGCTCCGGCACGGCGGGTTTATCGGGCATGGACGCGGCCAACGCCGCCCCCGAACTGCTGGGCAACCCGGACCTGGTGATGGCGCGCCCCTTGCTGCCGGTCTCGCGCCAGCAGCTCGAAGCGTATGTCGCCGCCTATGCGCTTGCCTGGGTCGAAGACGAATCGAACACCCACCCGCGCTACGCCCGCAACGCCTTGCGCCATCAGGTGATGCCGGCGCTGGCCACGGCCTTTCCGGGCTACCAGGAGCGTTTTGCCCGCAGCGCCGCGCACGCGCAGTCGGCCCAGCGCCTTTTGAACGAACTGGCCGTGCAAGACCTGGCAGGCTGCCTGGTCGACGACTGCATCGATGTCGCCAAGCTGCGCGCAATGAGCCTGGACCGCGCCTACAACATGCTGCGCTACTGGTTCGGCCTGCGCGCGCTGCGCATGCCCTCGACCGCGTGGCTGACCGAAATGGTGACCCAGCTGGTCGAAGCGCGCCACGACGCGCAGCTGCTGGTGACGCACCCCGACTGCCACGTCCGGCGCCACCGCGACCGTTTGTACATCACGCCCAAGCTGGCCGACCTGGCCGGCCAGCGCGATCCCGACGACGAAGGTGTGTTTGTCAAGGAAGGCGAGCGCTTCACCTGGAACGGCGAAGCGAGCATGGCGTTCCCGGCCTACGGCGGTGTACTGCATTTCGAGCAGGCGGAGCAGGGCTTCGACAGCGCCTGGCTGCGCGCGCAAGCCTTGCAGATCGACTTCCGCAAGGGTGGCGAGCGCTTGAAACCGGCGGCCAACCGCCCCACGCGCCCGCTCAAATACCACTACCAGGCCTGCAACGTGCCCGCCTGGGAGCGCGAGCGCCTGCCGGTCGTGAGCAGCGGCAAGGATCTGCTGTTCGCTGCGGGGATCGGCATGGATTGCCATCACTTCGGGGACGCTTCCGCCCCCTTGATCCGCCTGCGCTGGGAAGCGCGCAACGCCTGATAACTATGCGAAAACGTTATTTCTATATACCAATAACGTATAAATTTGTCCACAGGCTGCCTTGTTTTTTTGCACCGCAGCATGTAGAGTAAAGCCCTCCTTTTTCATTTAACCGAGCGGAAACTTCACTCTTATGGCTTTAATCGTCCACAAATATGGCGGAACGTCGATGGGCTCGACCGACCGCATCAAGAACGTAGCGGCACGCGTCGCCAAGTGGCATGACGCGGGGCACCAGATCATTGTTGTGCCGTCGGCGATGTCGGGCGAAACCAATCGCCTGATCGGCCTGGCCAAACAACTGATGGAACAGCCTGATCCGCGCGAGCTGGACATGATTGCCGCCACCGGTGAACAGGTTTCCGTGGGCTTGCTGGCGATGGCCTTGCTGGCGATCGGCAAGCCGGCTGTCTCGTACGCCGGCTGGCAAGTGGCGATCAAGACCGACTCGGCCTTTACCAAGGCGCGCATCGAGTCGATCGACGACACCAAGGTCAAGGCCGACCTTGCCGCCGGCAAAATCGTGATCATCACCGGTTTCCAGGGCGTGGACGCGAACGGCAACATTGCCACCCTCGGCCGCGGCGGTTCGGATACCTCGGCCGTGGCGATCGCGGCGGCGATGAAGGCCGAAGAATGCCTGATCTACACCGACGTTGACGGCGTGTACACGACCGATCCGCGCGTGGTGTCGGAAGCGCGGCGCCTGAACACGATTACGTTTGAAGAAATGCTGGAGCTCGCTTCGCTCGGCTCGAAAGTGCTGCAGAGCCGCTCCGTCGAATTTGCGGGCAATTACCGCGTGCCAACGCGCGTCCTGTCGTCGCTGACCGATCCCCTGATGCCGCTCGAAGAAGAAGCCAACTCGGGCACCCTGATTTCCTTTGAGGAAGATACAAATATGGAACAAGCCGTCATTTCCGGCATCGCCTTCAACCGCGATGAGGCCAAAATCACCGTCCTGGGCGTGCCGGACAAGCCGGGTGTGGCGTATCACATCCTGGGACCGGTGGCAGACGCCAACATCGAAGTCGACATGATCATCCAGAACCAGTCGGTTGAAGGCAAGACCGACTTCACCTTCACGGTCACGCGCGGCGAGTACGCCAAGGCGATGGGCGTGCTCGAAGGCGTCAAGGGCGAGATCGGCGCGGCCAATATTGTGGGCGACGCCAAGGTCTCGAAAGTATCGGTCGTGGGCGTGGGCATGCGCAGCCACGTGGGCGTGGCCTCGCAGATGTTCCGCACCTTGTCGGAAGAGGGCATCAACATCCTGATGATCTCGACCTCGGAGATCAAGATCTCGGTGCTGATCGACGAAAAGTACATGGAACTGGCCGTGCGCGCCCTGCACAAGGCCTTCGATTTGGAAAAAGAATAATATTTCCGGAAAATGGGCGCGGATCATTGCAAAATCCACGCCCAGCCGGTATGATCTTGGTCTTCTGATCTGGTGAAACTACTGGGCGGAATGGAGATGTGGCCGAGTGGCCGAAGGCACGTCCCTGCTAAGGACGCATATGGGGTAACCTGTATCGTGAGTTCGAATCTCACCATCTCCGCCAGAATCCTGTCCAGGTTGTGCCTGGACTGACAAGAAACCCGCAGTTCTCTTTACGAGGCTGCGGGTTTTTTGCATTTGTTGGCCGGTTTACAGAGAGAAAAGAGCAAATTTTTCGCTGCGGAGGGCGCTGCGGCCCTGTTCGGCGCTGCGGGAATCCGGTATGATCTTGGTCTTCTGGCTTAGCAAGACTGTGTAGGCCAGAATGGAGATGTGGCCGAGTGGCCGAAGGCACGTCCCTGCTAAGGACGCATATGGGGTAACCTGTATCGTGAGTTCGAATCTCACCATCTCCGCCAGTATTCCTAAAACCCGCTTCGGCGGGTTTTTTCATTTCCGCTTTGATTCGCTCAAAGCTGATTCGCTGTTGGTGAAATCACAATAAATAAATTTTTTCGTCAAGTGAACATTTTTTGAAGAGCCGGTGTCTATATGTAACAGGACGGAAGAATTCAAGGGCAACGAAGCCTGAGAATCGCCGACCTGTTGTCATCAACTCACTTTACTCACCTTTATGGGACTACTTTCAAATGCGCAAACTTCACACCGTTTTGTTCTGCTGCCTGCTTATCTTCTTCGCGCTCTACCTTCGTGGCGGCCAAGGGAATTTTTTTCGAGAAACGATAACTTACGCCTTGGGTTTTGAATGGAGGGCCGCGCTTGAACACCTGTTGGCAGCGTTTGCCGTACCAACGCTATGCGGTATCTTGTTGAGTATCGATTGTCGAGCCGGAAATCGGCAAATTGCGCGCGTTCCAGCAGGATGGACTAACCGTGTTTTATCGTGGATGAGCAACTCGGGCGTACCGGGGGTAGTACTGGTCTTCGCCTTCGCCTATTTCGCACTACAATTTCGGTGCGAATGGGACCAGGCTTTCCGTTCTCTCAACGGCGCTGCTGCACGCGGGTATCTCCAGTTGTTGCAAATCGGAGCCGATGGCCTGGGGTGCTGGTTCGCTTACCTGTACAGTTCCTCGATTTTTAGTGGAACAGTCACCGCACGCGCTGTCACGCAATGACCGTACGAGCCCCGGGCCTTGGCCGGGCTCGGGGTTCGTCAGGAATGCAGCCTGCCCATGTCGCGTATCAATTCACTGATGGCGATGGCATCGAGCGTGGCCAGACTGGCCGCAACCGGCACTTCCCCGTGCCGGTCCGTCGCCCCCACAATCAGCCTGCCAAGCCTCTGCTCCGCAAATTCCTCCGGATTATTCGCCATCAATCCCGGACTCAGATCCAGCTGGGCCGCGCGTCCACCGCCGAGCGGCTTGTTGACATTCCAGATCGCGCCGCCATCCCACGCGCGGCCGCGCCGCCAGCCCTGGTTTTCCAGCGCCAGAACGCGGCCGCTCGGCACCACCACGCCAACCCAGCGCTCGAAGCTGCCGGCCGCAAGATCGGCCGCGCTGGCCATATACACATCGCGCCCGATCTGCGCGAACGGCTGCACCAGTTCATAGTCCGCGAACAGCTGGCCGAACGCCGCCGCATCGGCCGCAGCCACGTCCAGCGCATGCACAATGCCGATGCGCAGTCCATCACCCTCGGGCAGCGCGAACGGCGCATCGGCCGCATCGGTCCAGCCGCCATCGACAGCGACCCGGAAGCACGCCAGCAGATTCGCCTCGCTCCCGTACACGCCCCACACCAGCCGCTGCACCAGATGGCGCACTAGCGGATGCCCGGCCAGGCACTGCCCGAACACCTCCATGCTCCAGCGCCGCTGCGCGCACATGGCCGCTTCCAGGCGGCGCACCTGCTGGGTGGCGATGGTACGCGCATCCTTCTTGAGCGCCTTGAAGCGCTCCACCGCCGCCGCCGACAGGTCCTTGTGGTCGGCCTTGTTCGGCTTCGGCAAGTCCGCCAGGCGCAGCTTGGCGCCGTCGCGCACGAACGGTTTAAGCGCTTCGTCGAAGCCGACGCGGAACTGGCGCGGCCCGAAGTCGAGCAGCAGCGTGCCGTCGTCGTCCAGTCCCAGGTCGGGCGCGAGGCGGTCTTCCAGTTCTTCCACGCCGAGGCCGCGGGCGTCGGCGATCTGCGCGATTTTCTCGCGCGCGCGATCCTGCAAGGCCTTGAACTTGACCTTCTGCGCAATGCCGTTCAGGAGCGTCAGCGCGGTGTCGCTGCCGATGGCGGCCAGCACGTCCAGCCCGGCCACGGCGCGCTGGTGCTGACTCTCCCCGGGCCAGCCGCGCAGATAAGGAGTTAGCTTGCGCGCACTGTCGTCATTGCCGATCAGGCCGAGCGCGCCCATCCCCCAGCCTTCCTTGGGCGGGCCGCCGGCGCCCACCCACGCCAGGAAAATATCCCACGCAAAGTCAGCCAGCGACTGCGCCGTGCAGGCTTTCTTGACGTCGGCGATGCCGGCGTACACGCCATCGTCGCTTGGAAAACGCAGCATGCAGCCAAGTTGTTCGATCGCGCTGTCGGGCAGCGCCTTGCCGTTGTGCGCCAGCAGCGGCCGGCGCCATCCGGCGGGTTGCCAGAAGCCTGGAAAGGCGCTTGGTTTGGCCGGGAACAGCTGGTACGGGTCGAGCAGGTCGGCCAGCGCCGCCGCCACGTCCGCTTGCGGATAGCGCGCGGCGACTTCGAGCAGCAACGCGCACTGGCCTTCGTGCGCGAGCATGCGCAGCGTGACGATGGCGTGTGCGCGCGCCGGGCAGGTTTTGCCGACCGCCACGCAGATCAAGCCGCAGGCGGCGTGCTCCGGGTGCGCCAGCAGCCATTCCCGGGCGTTCTCGCGCGCCCATCTATTTTTGCTGGCGAAGCTGCGCGCCATCGGCTGCGCCAGCACCACCGCGCCGAAGGGCAGTGCGAGCCCCAGGGCACCGTACGGCGAAGCGCGGCACAGCGTCACCACGGAGGGCAGGGCGTCCAGGCCGAAGCGCGCCACGGCATAGCCCGGGTTGCTCACGTCGTCGCACCCGAGCGCGTTCCACAGGGCCAGGCCGAGCGGCGCGGGCAGGTTGGCGATGCCGCGCCCATCGAGCATGTAGCGGGTCGGGATGCTGCGGTGCTCGCGCGCCAGCGCGATCAGGCGATCGCTATCGGCGCCGCCCAGCAAGGCGGCAATCTGTTCGCGCTGCGGACTGTCGCGAAACCCGGACAGCCACGCCAGCGCCAGTGGGTCGCTGCGGGCAGCGTCGAGCTGCTTGGCGAAGTCGTCGTCGAGCGCGAGCCACGCTGCGCGGCAGCCCGGCTGCCATTGTTCGCGTTCGGGCAGCGCCAGCGGCGCAAGGGTCAGCACCGCGTGGGCCGGCCTGGCGGCGGCCAGCCAGGGTGGATTGACCAGCACCGGCGGCAGGTCGGCGGGGTCCGCCAGCTCGGCTTGCACGCTCAACTGCCGCTGCGGTCCGGCCAGCAGGCCGGCGCCCTCCGGCGCGATGCTGGCTGGCGCCGCTGAGACGACAGGCATTCCCGCGCCGGCCTCGACGTACCCTTTGCCGGTCTTTTCGCGGACCAGCTTCTCCATCGCGGTGCCTGCCTTGGTGGCATCGGCGTGGGTCTTGGTCTGGGCTTGCCCGGCCGTGCCGATTTTGCCGTAACGGACATGCACATCGCAACCATCCTGTTCGATTTCCCAGAACTTGCTGGAGCTGCCATCGTCAAACTCGAAACGCTTCATTGCCTGCCTTACTAGATAGGGTTGCGGTGCGGACGCCTGCACCATTTTATACACGCGTTTGCCAAAAATACATTGCGCGGGGCCGGAACCGCCGGGCGCTGTCGCGGTCCAATGTAGACCAGAGACGGCAAGCCGCCGCTTCGCCGATGATGCCGGAACAGGAGAACAGAATGAACTCGCACAACCGTACTGCCTTGCGCGCTTCAACGCTGGTCGCGGGGCTGTTAATTCCTTTTTATATGTACGCCGCCAACCAGGCACCGCCCAAAAAGCCCGAGCCGCAGCCGCCGGCCAGCCAGTCGGTGCAGCCGCAGGTAGACAAGCGCACCGCCGACGCGGCCCAGCAAAAGCAGCGCGAACTGGTGGCTGAAGCCCAGGCGGCCATCGCCGAAACCGAACAGGCGCTCAAGGCGCTCGACGAAAAGCGCACCCGCGATGCGCTCTCGGCGCTGGCATCGGCCACCGGCACGCTCGAGCTGATCCTGGCGCGCAGTCCCAGGCTGGCGCTCGCGCCGGTGCGCACCGATGTGGTCACGCATGATCTGCTGGCGAAGGACGACACCATCAAGGCCGCCGTGAAAGAAGTGCGCGACCGCCTGCGCGACGGCGAAGTGCAAAAGGCGCGCCAGCTGATGCAGGGCCTGGCGAGCGAAGTCGAGTTCCGCACGCTCAATATTCCGCTTGAAACCTTTCCGGACGCGATCAAGGCGATTACGCCGCTCATCGACGCCGGCAAGACCGAGGAAGCGAAGACCGCGCTGCGCACCATGCTCGGTACGCTGGTGGTCACGACCGACATCGTGCCCTTGCCCAAGCTGCGCGCGGAAGAGCAGATCAAGGCGGCCCAGGCGCTGTCGGAGAAGGCCAACCGCAGCAAGGAAGACAACCTCAAGCTGGCGCAGAGCATCGCGGCCGCGCGCGACCAGTTGCGGATCGCCGAATTGCTCGGCTACGGCGACAAAAAGGATTACAAGCCGATGTATCAGCAGATCGATGAACTCGAAAAGAAAACGGCGGGCGGCAAGTCGGGCGTCGGCTGGTTCGACCGGATCAGGCAACAGCTCGGCGCCTGGCTGAAATAAGCCTGCGCAAGCCGGCATGAATCGCCGCAACGAAGGAGAGTCGATGCTCGATGACGATCCTGCTAATCCGCTGCGCCGGAAATGGCTGCTGCGGGCGACCGGCGCAAGCGGCGGCGTGGTGCTCGCTGGCGCCGCCATTCCCTTCCTGCGCAGCCTCGCGCCGAGCAAGGCGGCGCGGGCCGCCGGTGCGCCGGCCGAGGTCGATATCGGCCAGATCGCGCCCGGTACGCTGCTCACCACCGAGTGGCGCGGCCGGCCGGTGTGGATACTGCACCGGACCGAGCGCATGATCGCCCAGCTGCGCGAGGATGATGCGCGCCTGGCCGATCCGCGCTCGCGGCACGCCCAGCAGCCGCCCTACGCCCGCAACGCCACGCGCTCAATCCGCCCGGCCTTCCTGGTCGCGACCGGCATTTGCACCCATCTCGGCTGCGTTCCCGTGTACCGCCCCGAGGTGGCGCCCGCCGACCTGGGCGGCGACTGGACCGGCGGCTTTTACTGCCCCTGCCACGGTTCGCGTTTCGATCTGGCCGGACGCGTGTTCAGGAACGTCCCGGCGCCCGTCAACCTGGAGATTCCGCCGCACGAGTACCTGGCCGATACGCGCTTGCGCATCGGCGCCGACCGCGAGCATCCCGCCTGAGCGGCGTACCCGCAAGCGCCCCGGGTTGGCGCGACCTCATGCTGACCAGATAGCCTGTGGGAAATTTCTTACACGCGCACGCGTCATCGTCCACTTCGCTCAGCCGTTTGTCATTTGCATAATGCTCAACAGATGAACATTAACCAATGACCAAGGACGCCATGAATGCAATTGACTCCGCCAGCGCCATCGTGGTTCACGGTGGCGCTGGTGCCGGACGCGATCTCGACGACGGCTGTGCCCAGGCGGTGCAGGCCGCGCGCGTGCAACTCGAGCAGGAGGGCGACGCACTTGACGCCGCCATCGCGGCCGTCCTTTCCATGGAAAACGACGGCCGCTTCAATGCCGGCACTGGGGCCGCGCTGGGCCTGGACGGGACCACCATCGAGATGGACGCCTGCGTGATGGACACCCGCGGCCGCCTCGGCGCCGTGGCCGGACTGCGGGCGGTCAGGAACCCGGTGCTGGTCGCGCGCGACGTGGCCCGCACGCCGCACTGCCTGCTGGGCGGGGAGGGTGCCGAGCGCTTCGCGCGGGCCATGGGCCACGCGCATTACCACGAGGCCAGCGCCAAGGCGCGGCGCGCGCATCAAAAGATGCTCGACCAGCTCGCCGGCGATGACCAGGCCATGCCCGGTGTCGACAACAAGGATTTTGCCACCTTCTGGAACTACGCTTGTTCGCCGGCCTTTGCCGGCAAGACCGGCTGCGACACGGTCGGCGCGGTGGTGCGCGACCGGGATGGCCACTTCGCCGTGGCCGGCTCCACCGGTGGCTCGGCGCCCTCCCTGCTCGGGCGCGTGGGCGACACCCCGATCGTTGGCAGCGGCTTCTACGCCGGTCCGCACGGCGCGGTGGCCGCTACCGGCATCGGTGAACACATCATGCGCCATATGCTGGCCAGCACGGTGTACCACTGGATTGCCGCCGGTACCGCGCTCGACGAGGCGCTGCGCCGCGCCATTGGCTTGTTCCCGGACGACGTCGCCATCGGCCTGATTGCGGTCAGCCGCACCGAGGCGGGCGCGTTGAGCAATCAAGCGATGCCGCAGGCGCTGGTGCGCCATGGATAAGTCGCGCGCCGCAGCCGCCCAGGGCCACCTGCTCATCGTCGGCGGCAGCGAAGACCGCGAGCACGATATGCGCGTGCTCACCCGCTTCGTCGACCTGTGCGGCGGCGCCGACCAGCCGATCGCCGTGATGACGGCCGCCAGCGCGATCGGCGACGAGGTCTTCGCCATGTACCGCGCCGCCTTCGCCGAACTGAACGTGACGCGTCTTTCGCATGTACACCTTGACTCCCCCAAGGAAGCCGCCAGCGAAAAACTGCTCGCGCGCATCCGCGAAGCGAAAGGCATCTTCATGACCGGCGGCGACCAGAAGCGCCTGCTCCAGATGACCGGCGGCACGCCTGTCCACAGCGAGATTGCCGCCGCGTACGCCCGAGGCGCCTGCATTGCCGGCACCAGCGCCGGGGCTTCCGCCATGTCGCGCTTCATGCTGGCCGAAGGCAAAGCCGAGCTGGAGCCGGAAAAGGGCGCGATTCGCCTAGGCGCCGGCCTGGGCCTGGTCGAACGCATCGTTTTCGACCAGCATTTCGCCCAGCGCAAACGTCTGCCGCGCCTGCTGTCGATCATCGCCGAGCGTCCCGACCTGTACGGTATCGGGCTCGACGAAGACACCGCGCTGTTGATCAGTCCCGGCCGGGGGATCGAAGTGATCGGCGACGGCGCGGTGACCCTGGTCGACGGCCTGAACATGATCAGCAATATCGATACGCTCGACCACGGCGAGGTACCCCGGCTGATCGACGTGCGCCTGCACCTGCTGCCGGCCGGAACCTGTTTCGATGCCGATGCCGATGCCGATGCCGGCCGCGACACCCGCATACCCCCGACTTTTCAAGATTTTTTCGACGCCATTACTCAACCATAACAACGAGAACCACCATGATGACCATCGAGCGCCAACGCTTCCTGCGCGGCCCCAACCTGTTTGCCGACACCCCTTGCATGCTGACCCTGGTCGATCCGGGGCCGCTGGCCGGCGTCGAGCCGGCCGCCATTGCCGGCCTGCACGAGCGCCTGGCGTCACTGCTGCCGTCGCTGCGCCCCCGCAGTGAGTTGGCCGAGGGCGATCTGGGCGAGCTGCTCGGACACCTGACCGTGGAGCTTCAAAGCCTGGCCGGCAGCGAGGTCGGCAGCGTGGAAAAGCGCGCCGTGCGCAAGGATCCCGGCCAATGCCGCGTGGTGTGCAGCTACCAGTTCGAGCGCGTCGCTTCGCAGGCCCTGGACCTGGCCCTGCGCCTGCTCGATGCGCTGGTCAATCAGACCAATCTGGACGTGCAAGCCGCCCTGGCCGAACTGAAGGACACCGTGGCCGACTGCGCCATCGGCACCAGCACCGGCGCGGTGCTGGCCGCGGCCCGGCGGCGCGGCATTCCGCTGATCCGCATGACGGACACCGCCAACCTGTTCCAGCTTGGCTGGGGCAGCCGCCAGAAGCGCTTGCAGGCGACCGTCACCGGCAGCACCGGTTACATCGCCGTCGATATCGCCAGCGACAAGCAACTGACCAAGACCCTGCTTGAGCAGGCCGGCCTGCCGGTGCCGGAAGGCGAGACCGTGCGCACGGTCGAGGAGGCCGTGCGCGTGGCCGGCCGCATCGGCGGCCCGGTCACGGTCAAGCCGCTCGACGCCAACCAGGGCAAGGGCGTCACCACCCGCTGCGGCACGGACGATGAAGTGCGCACGGCGTTCGCGCATGCCCGTGAACATGGGCGCAGCGTGATCGTGGAACGCTTCCTGACGGGACGCGACTACCGCGTGCTGGTCACCGGCAACAAGGTTGCCGCTGCTTCGTGGCGGCGGCCGCCGCACGTCACCGGCGATGGCGTCTCGACCGTCGGCCAGCTGGTCGACATGGAAAACAGCAGTCCGGCGCGCGGCGAGGGCCACACCAACATTCTGACCAAAATCCCGCTCGACGACATCGCCCTGGACGTATTGCGCAAGCAGGGTATGGATGCCGGCTCGGTGCCTGCCGCCGGCAGCGTGGTCGAACTGCGCGGCAACGCCAATCTGTCGACCGGCGGCACCGCCGAAGACGTAACCGACCTGCTGCCGCGCTCCACCGTGCAGATCTGCATCCGCGCCGCCAAAACCATTGGCCTGGACGTGGCCGGCATCGACATCGTGTGCGACGACATTTCCCGGCCGTTGGCCGCGCAGGGTGGCGGCATCATCGAAGTCAATGCCGCGCCCGGCATCCGCATGCACCAGTATCCGTCGGCCGGCACGCCGCGCGACGCCGGCGACGCCATCGTCGAATCGATGTTCGGCGCCGGCGACGGGCGCATTCCCTTGATCGCCGTCACCGGCACCAACGGCAAGACCACGACCACGCGCCTGATCGAACACGCCGCACGCCTGACCGGTTTGTCCACCGGCATGACCACCACCGAAGGCGTGTACATTAACGGCGAGCTGACCATGGAAGGCGACTGCACGGGCTACCATTCGGCTCTTTCGCTGCTCAGCGCGCCCGATGTCGACCTGGCGGTGCTCGAATCGGCGCGCGGCGGCATCCTCAAGCGCGGCCTGGCGTTCGACCGCTGCGACGTGAGCGTGGTGCTCAATGTGTCGGCCGACCACCTGGGCCTGGACGGCGTGGACACGCTGGAAGAACTGGCCATGGTCAAGGAAGTAGTGGCCCGCAGCGCCTCGCGCGCCGTGGTGCTCAACGCGCACGACCCGCTGTGCGTGGACATGGCGCGCCGCCTCGCGCCCGGGGTCGAGATCCTGTATTTTTCGCTCGACGCCGGCCACCCGGTGTTGCGCCAGCATTTGGCCGACGGCGGGCGCGCGGTGTTCCTGCGCCAGCGCTGCGTGGTGCTGGCCAGCGGCGGCGCCGAACAGCGCCTGCTCGACGAACGCGCGATGCCGGTATCGATGAACGGCGTGGCGCGCTACAACGTGGCCAACGCGCTCGCGGCCGCCGCCGCGCTGGCCGCCGCCGGCTTCGGCAACGACGCCATCGTGGCCGGCCTGTCGAGCTTTGTCTCGGACGGCAAGAACAATCCCTTGCGCTCGAACGTGTTCGATATTGGCGGGGTGCAGGTGGTGGTCGACTTCGCGCATAACTGCGCGGCCTACGGCGCCTTGTCCGAGATGGCGCGCGGCATGGCGGCGGGCCAGATCGTGGGCGTGGTGTCGGCGCCAGGCGACCGGCGCGACCGCGACCTGCGCGAGATCGGCCAGGTCTGCGCGGCGGGCTTCGACACGGTGGTGGTCTACGAGTCCGAAAGCCGCGGGCGGCCGGCCGGCGAAACGGCGCGCCTGATTTCGGAAGGCGCCGCGAGCGCGTCGCCCGAGCCGGGCCGGCTCCATTGCAGGCTGGACGCGCATGAAGCGATCCGGTTCGCGCTGCGCATGTGCAGCCCGGGCGACGTGCTGATCTTTGGATGCGGTTCGTCCCTGAGCGAACTGATCGAAGCGATTCGCCCCGACATGCCGCAGCTCGCGCAGAAAATCAGCGCCGAGCTGGCCCTGGACGACAACGCTGGAGCGCCGATGGAAGGATCATTCCATCCCAGTTCTGCGATAACGCCGATTCAAGCGCGCACGCAGCTCGTCTGACATGAAAAGTCGCGGCCTGGCCGGAGCGTCGCCATGGCGTGCCGGTTGCGCTGTTTTCTCTTGTTCGACAATCAGGAGCAAACAATGATCAACCGTCTTCTCGGCGGGGCGGCGCCTACTCGGTCGAAAACGACGCGTACACGTCCCACTCCGGGTCGCGATAGGCCATGCACTGGATCTGGTGCGAGCTCACCTCGGCGCGCAGCTGTTCGTGAACCGGTCCGATGCATTCGCCGTTCTTGAGGTAGAACACGAATTCCTTGAACGTGCCAGTCGTGATCGCCAGTGCGTGAACCACCGGCCCGCCGGCTTGAAGCAGTTCGCGGATGCGGTCTTCCAGCTCGCCCACGACGCGGTTTTCTTCCGCGTCTGGCAAGCCGCCCGGGTTCGGATGATTCAGCGGAATCGCGAAGCCGACGCGGATGCCGAGCTCCGGATGCCCGGCCCAGCGCTTGGCCGAGGTGTTGATCCTGACCAGCATCGGGCCGTCGCCGTGGGTGCCTTCGGCAATGGTCCAGCTGTCATCGAGGTCATTCAAATTCTCAAGCGGCAAATGGTCGTCAGATGGCATGCAAAATCCTTGTTTGTTATGGGAAACAAGGCGCGCCCGCCCAGCGCCGGCGCGCCACCGGGGTTACGGGTGCGCCGCGATCACCTGCGCCACGGCCGCCGTCAGGCGCTTACCGTAGGGCACATGCAGGAACTCGTTCGGACCGTGCGCATTGCTTTTCGGACCGAGTACGCCGCACACCATCATCTGCGCTTTCGGGAAGCTCTTTTGCAGCAAACCCATCAGCGGAATGGTGCCGCCTTCACCCAGATAGCCGACCGGCGTGCCGAAGTGGCTTTCGCTGGCGGCGTTCACCGCGTTCGACAGCCACGGGCTCAGTTCCGGCGTATTCCAGCCGCTGGCGCCGTACGAACCCGGCGTGCCATCGGGCACGAAGGTGACGCGCGCATTGTAGGGCGCGTTATCTTCCAGCAGGGTCTTGAGTTGCAGCGCGGCTGCGTTGCCGTCGAGCAGAGGCGGAATGCGCAGCGACAGTTTAAAGGCGGAGTAGGGCCGCAGCACGTTGCCGGCATTGGCGAACTCCGGAAACCCTTCCGCGCCCACCACCGACAGGGTCGGGCGCCAGGTGCGGTTGAGGATTGCTTCGAGCGGGTCGGTCGTCACCGGCAGCACCGAGCCGCCGTCGGCGCCGCAGGCCCACGGCATGCGCTTGTAGACTTCTTCTTTCAGGATGGCGGCGGTGGCTTTCGCTTCCTCGATGCGCACGTGCGGAATCTCGCAATGGAAGCTTTCCGGCAGCAGACGCCCGGTCTTGGCGTCTTCCAGGCGGTCGAGCAGGTGGCGCAGGATGCGGAAACTCGACGGCACCACGCCGGAATGCGCGCCCGAGTGGATGCCTTCGGTCAGCACGTCGACCTTGAGCGTGCCCGAGACCATGCCGCGCAGCGAGGTGGTCAGCCACAGCTGGTCGTAGTTGCCCGCGCCCGAGTCCAGGCACACCACCAGCGACACCTGGCCCAGGCGCTCGCCCAGCATGTCGAGATAGGGCGGCAGGTCGTAGGAGCCGCTTTCTTCGCAGGTTTCGATCAGGCCCACGCAGCGCGGGCGCGGAATGTTCTGGCGGTCGAGCGCCATGACGGCGGTCAGCGAGGCATACACTGCGTAGCCGTCGTCGGCCCCGCCGCGTCCGTACAGCTTGCCGTTTTCGTATTTGGGCGTCCATGGCCCCAGGTCGCCGCGCCAGCCGTCGAATTCGGGCTGCTTGTCGAGGTGGCCGTAAATCAGAATGGTGTCGTTCGAGTCCGCCTTGGTGGCGGGCACTTCGAAGAAGATCACGGGCGAGCGGCCCGGCGCGCGCAGTATTTCGAGTTTCAGGCCGGGGATTTTCTTGCTCTTGATCCACTCCTCGGCATCGCGCACGACCCGGTCGAGGTAGCCGTTGGCTTCCCAGTTGGCATCGAAAGCGGGGCTTTTGGCCGGCACGGCGATGTAACTGACCAGGGCCGGAACGATTTCTTCATCCCACACGCGGTCGGCGTACGCCGCGAGTTCGCTTGGGGAGAGCTTGTCGCTGGTTGGCGACGTCACTGGATGGGTCATGGGATTCTCGCTGTGGATTGAATATCGTATTTTACTGTAGCAGTTTGCTTCATGTGGCGCCGCTTGCCGCGGCCATGCGGATTGACGCGTATGATCGCGGCAGCAGGCATGGCTTGACCGTATGGCTTGAACCGCAGATAACGATGGAGAACCACGATGACCGACGATGCGCACCCCAACGCGAACCGCTTGCGCGCCCTCGACCTGATCCAGGCCTTCAAGGCAGGTGATTATGCAGCCAGACATGCGCAGTTGCAGAAGTTCCTGCGCGACGCCTCAGCCGAGGAGCTCGACGCGCTCGCCGACGTTACGCTGCTGAGCTTGCCACGCGGCGCCAGCAACATGATCGAGGAGGTGCTGTGTGTGATACCGGCGACGGCCTTTGCCCGCCTGGCTGTGCGCGCCCTGGACGCCCTCGAACAGCAACCGTCGCCAGCCATGCGCGAGATATGCGACGAGGTACTGCAGGAAGCGAGCCTGCAGATCGGCCCTGCGCTGCAACCTCAGCTTGGCCGCCTGTTCGAACTGGCACCGAACCGTGGCTGGACAGCGGAAAACAGGCCGTGGCGCGCGGCGCAGGAAGAAGACGTCGCATTCCTGAATGAAAAACTGGTATCGGGCGACGCGGAAGCGCGCCGCAAGGCATTCGAGTGCCTCGTCGAAACGCGCCGCCCCGACGCCTTGGCGATCGCGGCCCACGCACATGCCACCCTGGCGTTGACATACCCGTTTTCCCTGTACCTGCGCGGCGTCGATCACGACGGACCGGGGCAGCGCCTGTATGGCGCGCCTTGCGCCCATCTGATTTTTCCTGAAAATTATATGTACGGCGGCAGCGCCGATCCGGCACCGGGTGCGCAGCACCCCACCTGGACCTTGCCCGACGATGGGTCCTTGCACCGCTTCGGCGGCGCCGGCAGCACCGTCTGCGGGCTATGCGCCGGGCAGTTGCATCATCTGCTCACGCTGCCGGAACATGCTATTTTTGGCGCCACGGCGTCAGGCGAGGCCACCCTGTCGCTGGAAGTGTGCCTGTCGTGCCTGGGCTGGGAGCGCGACCTGCTGTTTTACCGGCATGGCGACGATGGTCTGCCGAGCCCGCTCCACCACGGCACGGTGACGCCGCGATTCCCCGCCAATGCGCTGGCTGCGACCGAGGTGCGGCTGGCGCCGACGCCGGCGCGCTGGACCTGGCAGCAGTGGGGAAGCGGAAACCTGCACCGCGTCGGCGGCGCGCCGGTCTGGGTCCAGTCGCCCGAGTATCCCGATTGCCCGACCTGCGCGCGCACCATGCATTTCGCCATGCAGCTCGACTCGGAGTTGCCCACCACGGACGAGGACGAATCCTGGCTGTGGGGCAGCGGCGGAATCTGCTACGTGTTCCAGTGCCAGCCGTGCCGGACCATCGGCTATCTGTGGCAGTGCACCTGACGGGCAGCGCCGATGGCCGATTCCAGCGTATTATTCAACTGGCAAGGAATCATCTCACCCCCCACCAAGGAGAAAAGCATGGCCGGAAAGAAGATTTTGTTTCTGACGGGAGATTTTGCGGAAGATTACGAAACCATGGTGCCGTTCCAGGCGCTGCAGATGGTGGGGCACACGGTGCACGCCGTCTGTCCGGGCAAGCAGGCCGGCGACAAGATCAAGACCGCGATCCACGATTTCGAAGGCGACCAGACCTACACCGAAAAACCGGGCCACCTGTTCGCGCTCAACGCCAGCTTCGATGACGCCAGGGCCGGCAATTACGACGCCCTGATGATCGCCGGCGGGCGCGCCCCCGAATACCTGCGCCTGGACCAGCGTGTAATCGACCTGGTGCGCGAGTTTGCGCAGGCCAACAAGCCGATCGCCGCCGTCTGCCACGGCGCGCAATTGCTGGCGGCCGCCGACGTGATTCGGGGCAAGCGCATTTCGGCCTATCCAGCCTGCTCGCCAGAAGTGCGCATGGCCGGCGGCGAGTATGCCCAGATCGAGGTCGACCAGGCTGTAACGGACGGCAATTTCGTCACCGCGCCCGCGTGGCCCGCCCATCCGCAATGGCTGGCCCAGTTCCTGGTGTTGCTGGGCACTGAAATCAAGCGGTAAGCGTTGGCGGCGCTTGGGTGGGATCGATCCACCCGCGCCGCTGCAAGTGGCAGACGCTGCTGCACAGCAGCGCCGGGATCAGCAGGTTGATGAATGGAATGAGCATCAGCACGCACAGCATCAGCCCCAGCATGGTGATGGCGGGGCGCTGGGCGTGCATCAGCGCGCGCCGCTGCTGCGCATCGAGCACGCCCTCGGCGGCAAGAAAGTACATCAGCCCCACGTTACATTCGAGCACGAAGCGCACCACCACGTACAGCGACCAGCCGGGAACGATCAGGGACAGCAGGTGCTTGAGCACCTTGCTCGTCCATTGCCAGGCGCTGCGGGGCGGCAGAGCGGGCAAGGGCCTCGGCTGCCATCCGGCATAGCGGACCTGGGCGACCCGCTGGGCGCGCCGCAGGAAAAGCCAGCGCAGGGGCAGGCAGGCCGTGGTCAGGTTGGCGAATGCGAACAGCAGCGCATAGAAGAAGCCCGCCATGGCCAGTGCGACCACAAGAAACTGCAGGAATAATCCGAGGTCCATGATGAATTTGACCAGGTCGCGCACCCAACGCGTGATGTCGACCATGATTTTGCCTTGCCCGCCGCCACCGCCGCCCATGCCAAGGCCACCGTCCATCAGGGTCAGTCCGCCGAACATCGCGAACATGCTGGCTCGGCTTGCCAGTTTGATAAAAAAGGCGCTGTTTTGGTAAAACAGCCAGAGCCAGATAAGGGTCGGCACCGGGCACCACAGCGCCGCGCGCCACCACAGGCCGGCGTGGCGCGCGTCGCGCATGGCCATGCCCAGGCAGGCAATTGCTTCGCCGAACGCACCGGTCCAGCGCTGATACGCGCGTTTCCACATAAATGATTGTCTTAGGTAAAGAAACTGCGAGTATAGGGCAGGCCAGGTCTCAGAAGGCGAACGACTTAACCAGCGTCAATTCACCGATGCTGCGCATCGGTACCACGAACTCTTCGCGTTTTTCGCGTGGGGTGTTTTCGTTGTACACCAGGGTCACGCGCGCGGTGATCATGTCCATCTGGCGCTTCGATTCGTCGAAGTGGTAGCCGTTCGCGCCCAGCTTGCCCCAGTAATTGATGTACACATGATAGTTACCGCGCAAGGGCGCGGTCATGGTGTACATCTCGGGACCGGGGCCGTCCACGCTGTCCACATCCAGGCCGCCGCCGTTGGTCAGCACCGGGTGGCCGAAGTAGGCATGCTGGCCATCGGGCGTGACGATGTGCAGGTCGATTTCGGCTTCGGTGTCGTCCCAGGCGCAGATCACGCGCAGGCCGGGCAGGGGGCGGCCCGAGTTGGTTTCATAGAACTGCACGCGCCGCAGCGACTTGCCCTCTGGCGACTTGACTTCGACGCTGTTCGAGCCCGCGCCGAACAGGTAGGGGCGCGCGTAGTGGCCCTGCTCGTCGGTCATCAGGCGCAGCGGATTGCCGTTGACCACCAGCTGGTGCGGCGCGCGCTTGCCGCCAGCCGCCGCAATACGTCCCTTGATCATGCTGCGCTTGCTCTGGGCGCCACGGTCGATCGGGGAATTCGGATAGGCCACGGTGGCTTGCCCGCTCTTGTCCACCAGGCCCGAGCGGTTCCATCCGCCGGACGGCGAGGCAATGTCGGTTGCCATCGCTGGCGGCAGGGCCAGCGCCAGAAGGCACAGCGTCCAGGTCGGTTTCATCTTCTCTCCATGCAGGTGGCGTGATTGTAACCGCTGGCCACCTGCACGGCGGGGTTTAGCGCGGGGCCCCGGCCGGGACAGGAGCAGTGCCGAATTCGTCCGCTCCCAGATCGATCGCGCCTTCGCTACGCGCTTGCCCGTTGATATCGGCCACGCCGTTGACCGCAATCAGCCCGGACGGAAAGTAGCGCGTCCACAGCGGCGAGGTCCAGCCCGTCACCGCCGCCGTGACGGCACCGGCATTGATGGCGGGCGAGGCGGCCTGCAGCCGGAGGTTGCCGGTGGCGGGCGCCACGTACTTCGGATCGGCAATCAGCTTGGTGCCGGGCAGCGAGGACGCGTCCGTGCTGGTTCCCCACCAGATATTCTTGCCCCACACGTTGTTGCCGTGGCCGCTACCGGAGATTTCATACGCTTCTTCCGCGCTGTTTTCGCCGAAGAAGATGTTATTGCTGAAGCGGCTGTCGGTGACCTTGTACTGGAACAGCAGTTCGGTACCCCAGCCCTGGTTCTTGTAGAAGGAATTGTTGTGCACCTGGATGCGGCGCGATGCCCCCGCCGAGGTGGAATAGCCGCCCAGCGACAAGCCCGCTTCGCGGTTGTTGAAGATGAAGTTATTCATCATCAGGATATCTTCGGTGGCCTTGCCCTTGTGCTCGCTGGCGAACTCGAAGCCGATGTCGTTGCCCGTCGAAATATTGCGGTCGAAAATGATGTTGCGGCCGCCATCGACATAAAATCCGCCGGCCGAACCGACGTTGGCGTACCAGGGATTGCGCTTGCTCGAATTGTTCTTGGCTGTATTGCCGCGCACCATGCCGTTGCGGACCCGGTCGTTTTCGCCGCAGCCGCTGCATTCGCCTTCGTAACCGATGAAGTCGAAACCGATATTGTTATTGTCGTGCACATTGTTCGACAGCACTTCGAAGCGGTCGACGTTGCCGTTGATCACCAGCGCTTCGCTCGACTGCAGCACGTTCTGGTACACCTCGTTGCCTTCCACCAGCAGATCGGTGATGCCGCTCGCGTGCGTACCGAACACGGCCAGCCCGTGCGCGCCGACCAGGCACGGCTCCTTGCAGGTGCTGGTGTGCTTGATGTTGTGAATCTTGTTGTTGACGATCTGAATGTTCGATCCCTTGCCTTCGACCAGGATGCCGACCGGCGTTGCCGAGGCGCCGGTGATGAAGTCGGCGACGTCGAAGCCTTCCACGCGCACGTAGTTCGAATTGGTAATCGTGATCAAGCCTTCGCGGTCGCTCGGCACCAGCCCGGTTCCGCTGAGTATCACGCCGGCATCGGCCTTGACAGTGATGAAGTTGCCCGCGTTGCCGTTCTTGTCCGCCAGCTTCACCTTTTGCTTGTAGGTTCCGGCCAGCACGCGCACGGTGTCGCCGGCGATCGCCGTGTTAACCGCGTTCTGGATCGACTGTCCGGGGCCGACGGTAATGGTGGCGGCGCCAGCCGCGCCGGTGTGGCCGATCATGGCCAGGCAAGTCAGTTGTAGTACGGCAATGTGTGCACGCTTCATCAGGCATTCTCCAGGTTGGAACCGCTAAGTGAGGGCGAGTGCAGCCGGACTTGTAAGTTCGACATGCAATCTGCGCGCATCTTATTCTTTTTGATTCATAAATACCAAGGATCCTGGCAACTTCTTCATGCTCAGAGTTAATATGGCGGGTGACCTCTGGGCAGGGCATCCGCTACAAGACATTCACTTTCTATGCCCACAATCGCGAAGCGGTGCCGGGAATTTACGAGCAGCTTCAGGCAGAGACGACGTTATATAAAGTCGACTGCGCCGGACAAGTAGACAAGGAATGGACCTCCTTCGCTGCAATCAGGAGTAAATGCATGCTCCGACCCAATATTAACTAGCCCGTTATGTCCGCGCATGCGCGGCCATCACCTCGGCCACCCGCCCGGCAATCGCCTGCGCCAGCAAATGCACATGGAAGCCGTCGACAAAGCCGTGATGCGCCTGCACCGAGAACGGCAAGGTCATCTTCTCGCCCGCCGGCGCGCTGAACTTGCCCCAGGCCAGCGAGGGAATGTCGCTGTCGCGGTGGCAAAAAACCGGATGTTCGATCGCGCGCATGTCGAACCACGGCATGCAGGTGATAAAAACATTATCCCTGGCCTGGCGTGGCGTCAGGTCGGCGCTGGTATTGATCAGGGCGCGGCTGGCCGTCGCTTCACGGCCGGCGCGCACGCTGCGGGCGATGAATTCAAGCAGATCCGGACTGCGCGTGAAGCGCGCGAAATTCAGATTGTTATCGCCGTTGATCACCGTGTACGAGCCGATAAAATCATCGATCCTGATCACTTCATTCTCATGGATGCGGTACATGAAATTGTCGATCGTTTCAATCGCCGACAGTACGCAATACAGGAAGAAATGAAATGGCGGCAGCTGGCGCTGCTTGCAGAACGGCCGGAAGTCGGGCAGTTCCAGGGTCAGGCTGATATTCACGAGGGGATTGGCGAATTGGCGGAAGACGTCATAGCGGTCGCGCCGCAGTTCAAAATTTTTCATGTCCGAAGTTTAACCGATGGCGGCCTGCGCCATTGGTCCGCGGCATGATTTGCCGCAGCCCGGTATCGACGCTCCATTCCACCCAATGCACCGCCTGTCGCAAGATCCCGCCTGTTTTTCGGCAGTCAACGTATTCTGCAAGCTCATCCTGCGCTGCAGGCAGTGTCCATCACCGTAAGCTTGATCCCGGAGTCTCTCATGCTGTTTCGCCGAATTGCAGTTATCGCCGCACTGACCCTCGCCAGCACGGCCAGCGCCCTGGCCGCCCCCGACCAGCTCGACGCCATCGTCAAGGCAGCCATGGCCGGCAGCAAGGTGCCGGCGGTGGGCGCGGTGATCATGCGCGACGGCGCCATTGCCGCCCGAACGGTGCAGGGCAGGCGGCGCAACGACCAGCCGCAGCGCGCCGGGGCCGACGATGTCTGGCTGATCGGCTCGACCGGCAAGGTCATGACCGTCGCCCTGATCGCGCGCCTGGCCGAGCGCGGCGTGCTGGCCTGGGACGCGCCGCTCGAGAAGATGCTGCCCGAGCTGGCCGCCGGCATGCTGCCCGATTACCGCCAGCTCACGCTATTGCAACTGCTGTCGCACCGCGCCGGCCTGCCGCGCGACCTGCTCGACCTCAAGGGCGCCGAACACTTCTTCAGCGACAAGGGGCCGACCGGACCGCAGCGCCTGGCCTACATTGCCGCAGCGCTCAAGGACAAGCCCGAGGTCGCGCCCGGCACCGCCTTCGCTTACAGCAATACCGGCTTCCTGATCGCCGCCGCGGTCGCCGAAAAAGTCACCGGCGAGAGCTACGAAGTGCTGATGCGCAAGGAAGTGTTCGCGCCGCTGGCGATGGCGCGCGTCGGTTTCGGCAACACGGGCGACGGCCAGAATCGCGGCCACCAGCATGGCAAGCCGATGCTCAAGATGGTCAAGTTCGACGACGGCGCGCCGGCCATGTTCGCGCCGGCGGGATTTCTGCACATGAGCCTGGCCGACTGGGCGCGCTTCAATCTCGACCAGCTGGCCGGAAGCCAGGGCAAGGGCAAGCTGCTCACGCCCGCGTCCTACAAGCTGATGCAGACAGCGCAGCCGGGCAGTCCGGCCGGCCTGGACTGGGGCGTGCAAGCGTCGATTGCCGGGCGCGCGGGGCCGGCGCTGGTGCACCAGGGCTCGGACGGCAACTGGCTCGCCATCGCGGTGCTGTTTCCCGAGCAGGGCAGCGGCGCGCTGGTGGTGGCCAACGCCGCCGAAGACATGGGCGCGGACCAGGTCTTGAACGGCATTTTCGGCAAGCTGTTTCCACAGCTCAGCCCGGCCAAAAAAACGCCCTGATCGGCCCCGCCATCCACCGCCGGGGTCAACTGGGCTCGTGTCCGGATGTCTGACCTGACACCGGGGTGGTCACGCCACGCGCTCGGCGCCATCCGCGCGCAGGTTGAAGGTTTCCGTGTGGCCGAATCCCTGGGTGTAGTCGAGCAGGGACACAGTCAGCGGCGTGATCCGCACAAACAGCATGCCCGGCCATGGCAGCGCGCTGGTATCGGCCACCACCTGCGCAAACGCGGGAAACTTTGCCAGCAGGGCCGACGCCGCGCGCTGCGCTTCGACCGGTTCGTGGATCATCTCGGCCACCGCGTCGACCGACATGCCCCGGATCTCGTTCCAGGTGCGGTACGGCGCGTTGACGGTCAGCGCCACGCGCGGATGGGTGCGCAGGTCGTGCGCCTTGTGGCTGTCGAGCGCAATGGCGACGTACAGTACCAGGCCGTCGGCGGCGAAGCTGACCGTGGACGCGTGCGGGGTGCCGTCGTCGCGGATCGATGCCAGGGTCAGGTCGGCCGCGCCGGAAAGGATGGCGCTGGCAAGCGCTTGCTGTGCAGGGGGAAGACGGTTCATGGGGAGTCCTTTCAGTCAATCGTGAAGGCAATCCCGTCGCGCCGCCGCCATGGCACCGCATGCGCACACTGCACACATTGCCGCCGGGCGGGCATCCGGGTGCCCGTCCTAGCGTAGCACACAGCATCTGCGCAGCCCATACCGTACGCCCGAGCAACAGAATGTTGTATTTATGAAGCTAGCATATGAAACTTAATTAAACCTGCGCCAAAACCGATAAGCGTCCATACTGCGCTACGCCCAGTTGTAAATGTGCACATAACCACTACTTACTTGGCCCTTTGATGGAAACCAGCGACGCGATGCGGCAAAAACTGATCGACGAGGTGCTTGCCGCGCCGCCGCAAGGCGATGGCGCAGCCAACGAGCTTGCCTTGCGCGCCTGGGAGCGGCTGGCAAATCACCTCAGCCCCTTGATAGGGGAAGCCGCGCTGTGCGCCATGGTTGCCCGCGCCCGGCACGTGTCCTTTCCCGATCTGCCCGCCCACCCGGCCAGAGGCGACCTGCGTTCGAGCGCACAGTTGCTCGAGCGCCTGGCCAGTGAGCTGGCCACCATGGACGCGCAGGCGGCCGACACCTTCAACCGGGCGCTGCTCCAGAGTTTTACCAGGCTGCTGTCGGGCCTGATAGGCGAGGCCCTCACGGTCCGTCTGATGAATACAGCATGGGCCCAGCGGTCCGGCGGAAAGAGTACATGAACCTCAAAGTGCAGCTGGGCCTCCAGCCAACCGGCGTGCCCGGGCTCGATACCTTGCTGGGCGGCGGCCTGAGCGAGTTTTCCTTCAACGTCATCGCCGGCTCGCCGGGGAGCGGCAAAACCACGCTGGCGCACCAGATCATGTTCGCGCTGGCCGGCCCGCACAAAAAAGCCCTGTTCTTCACCGTGCTCGGCGAGCCGCCCCTGAAAATGCTGCGCTACCAGCAGCAGTACCGGTTTTTCGATATCGACAAGGTCGACGACAGCATCCGCTACGTCAACCTGGCCGACGACTTGCGCGCGGGCGACTTCAGCGGCGTGCTCGAACGTATCACGCGCGAAGTCGAGGCGTTTTCGCCCGGCCTGGTGTTCGTCGATTCGTTCCGCTCGGTGGTGCAGACGGCGAAAAACGGCAACGAGGGCGTGAGCGACCTTCAGTATTTCATCCAGGAACTCGGCACCCGCATGACCAGCTGGCAGGCAACCACCTTCCTCATCGGCGAATACGCCAACGCCGAGATCGAGGCCAATCCGATCATGACGGTGGCCGACGGCATGCTCTCGCTGACGAACGATGTGGTTGCCAATTCCTCGGTGCGCAAGATGCGCGTGGTCAAGATGCGCGGCCAGGCCCATTTGCTGGGCTCGCATACCTTCCGCATCGACGAGCACGGCGTCAAGATCTATCCGCGCATGCTGCCGCCGCTGGCGCTCGCCCCGCATCGGGCCGGCCCCTTGGTGCGGATTGCCATGGGCAGCGCCGAACTCGACGCCATGCTCGGGGGCGGCCTGCCGCGCGGGCATGCGGCGATGGTGGTCGGTCCGTCCGGCTCGGGCAAGACCATCCTCGGCACGGCGTTCCTGGCCGAGGGCGCGCGCCAGGGCGAACGCGGCGTGATCGCCTGCTTCCAGAAAGACGCGGCGCACTTGCGCAACGCCGAACTCGATACCCTGATCCGCAACGATGACGTGATCCTGGTCCAGAGCCGCTCGCTCGACCTGTCGGTCGAGGAAGTGCTCGACGACCTGATCGCCGCTGTCGAACGCAGCGGCGCCACCCGCGTCGTGATCGATTCCTTGTCCGAGGTCAGCCTGTACCTGGCGCCCGAGTTCCAGAGTGACTACCGGTCCTCAGTGTTCCGCATCCTGGCCGGACTGGCGCGCCTCGGCGTGACGGTGGTGGTGACCATGGGCCTGGACGACCGCTTCACCGAGCTGCGTTTCAGCCAGGCCGACACCGGTTTCCTGGCCGACGCCATCGTCGCCATGCGCTACGTGGAGCTCGACGGCACCCTGGCCAAGGTGATCACCGTGGTCAAGGTGCGCGGCAGCGCGCACAGCACCGACCTGCGCCGCTACACGATCGACGCCGGCGGCCTGCGCATCGAGCCGCGCGCGGTGCCGTACAGCGGCCTGTTGTCCGGCTGCGCGGCGGCAATCTTGCCGCCAAGATAGGGGACGCCGTGGCGATTGACGACAATACCGAAGGATCGCCGGCCTTGACGCCCACCGTTGACGCGGCGCCGCCGGACGATTGCGCCGACCCCGCCACCTTGCGCGCCATGCTGGCGCAACTGTCCGGCGAGGTGGCCGCCCTGCGCGCCGCCGCCGTGGTGCAGGCGACCCAGGGCGATGAGCTGCGCGAGGCCAACGGCAACCTGGTGCTGGCCACGCTCGACGCACGCAAGCCGCGCGACGCGGCCGAGGGCGCGCACCGGCGCCAGAACGAATTTCTGGCCATGCTTGCGCACGAGCTGCGCAATCCGCTCGCGCCCATCAGCCTGGCCAATGCCATGCTGGTGCGCCTGCCCGACCCGTCCATCGAACTGCTGAACCTGCACGCGATCATCCACCGCCAGGTCTTGCACCTGACCCGGCTGCTGGACGACCTGCTCGACGCGGCGCGCATCAGCAGCGGCAAGATTTCGCTGCTGCGCCACCCGATGCCGCTGGTCGATCTGTTGCGCCGTTCTGTGCAAACGGTCCAGGTGCGGCTGCAGGAACGGCATCAGCAGGTGCAGCTCGACCTGCCCGAAGAGCTGATCGTCGATGGCGACGCGGTGCGCCTGGCCCAGGTGTTCGCCAACCTGCTGGTCAACGCCTCCAAGTACACCGGCGACCATGGCCTGATCCGGGTGGCCGCGCGCGCGCACGACGGCGTTGCGCTGGTCACCGTGAGCGACAACGGCGCCGGCATGGATCCGGATGTGCTGGCCAGCGTGTTCGACCTGTTCACCCAGGGACCGCGCGCGCTGGCGCGCGCCGAAGGCGGCCTCGGGGTCGGCCTGAACGTGGTGCGCAACATCGTCGAGCTGCACGGAGGCAAGGTGACCGGCAGCAGCGATGGCCTGGGCCTGGGCAGCGTGTTTACCGTGACCTTGCCGCTCGCGGACGGCGCCGCGGTGGCGGCGGCGTTGCCGCGGCCGAATGCGGTGGCCGCCAGCCGCCGCATCCTGCTGGTCGAAGACAATCTGGACGCCAACGAAACGCTCACCCGACTGCTCCAGGGCGAGGGCCATCTGGTGACCTCGGTCTACGACGGCGTGACCGGGCTGGCGCAGGCGCGCGCCCGCGCCTTCGACGTGCTGATCTGCGACATCGGCTTGCCCGGGCTGGACGGCTACCAGCTGATCACGCAATTGCGCAAGACCTCGGGCGCGCACATTCCCTTCGCCATCGCCATTTCCGGCTACGGGCAGGTGGAAGACCGCACGCGCGCCATCGCGGCCGGCTTCGGCCAGTACCTGGTCAAGCCGCTCGACGCCGACGCCCTGCTGGCGCTGGTGGCATCGAGCGCCGTCACCCGCTTCATCGCCGCCGCCGCGCGTCCAGGCTAGGTCGCGGCGCCGTCACACATCTGCGCGGCTTCGCCGCAACCTTGCTGGGCCGGGTTTTGCGCTCATTGTCGTTACTCAAGGTTTTATCATGTTGACTCTTCATCCCGCGTGGCCGCGCCAGCTGGCGCTTGCCGGCCTGGTGCTCGCGCTGCTGACCCTGTACACCACCGGGGCGCTGGCCCTGGCCAGTCCGAGCCGCTCGATCCCGCTGGCGCTGGTGTTCGGCGCGGCCGCGCTGCTGGCCCCGCTCTGCCTGTGGCTGTGCAACCGGCCGGCGCGCGTCGTGCTGCGCGGTTTCAAGCACGAGCCCGACAGCCGGCGCGTGCCGGTGCAGCGCCTGATCAAGTCGGAAGCGCTGCAGGACGCGATTTTTAACAGCGCCAATTTTTCCAGCATCGCCACCGACGCCCAGGGCGTGATCCAGATCTTCAACGTCGGCGCCGAGCGCATGCTGGGCTATGCGGCGGCCGACGTGGTCGACCTGATCACCCCGGCCGCGTTTTCCGATCCGCAAGAAGTGATCGCGCGCGCCGCCGCCCTGAGCGCCGAGCTCGACACACCGATCGCGCCCGGCTTCGAGGCGCTGGTGTTCAAGGCCTCGCGCGGCATCGAAGATATTTACGAGCTGACCTATATCTGCAAGAACGGCAACCGCCAGCCGGCCGTGGTGTCGGTCACGGCCCTGCGCGACGCCGGCGGCGCCATCATCGGCTACTTGCTGATTGGCACCGACAACACCGCGCGCAAGAATGCCGAACAGGCGCTGGTGCGGGCCGGGGCCTTGCAGGCCGCCATCTTCAACAGCGCCAATTTTTCCAGCATCGCCACCGACGCGCGCGGCGTGATCCAGATTTTCAACGTCGGCGCCGAAAAAATGCTCGGTTACGCCGCCGCCGACGTCATCGACCGCATCACCCCGGCCGATATTTCCGAGCCGGACGAAGTGGTGGCGCGCGCCGCCAGCCTCAGCGACGAACTGGACACGCCGATCGCGCCCGGTTTCGAAGCGCTGGTGTTCAAGGCCTCGCGCGGGATCGAAGACATCTACGAGCTGACCTACATCCGCAAGGATGGCAGCCGCTTCCCGGCGCTGGTGTCGGTGACCGCCCTGCGCGACGCCGAGGGCGCCATCATCGGCTACCTGCTGATCGGCACCGACAATACCGCGCGCAAGCGGGTCGAGGCGGAACAGGCGCTGCTCGACCAGAGCCTGCGCGACCAGCAGTTCTACACCCGCTCGCTGATCGAATCGAATATCGACGCGCTGATGACGACCGATCCGCACGGCATCATCAGCGATGTCAACCAGCAGATGGAAGCGCTGACCGGCTGCACCCGCGATGAACTGATCGGCGCGCCGTTCAAGAATTACTTTACCGATTCGGCGCGCGCCGAAGCCGGTATCAAGCGGGTGCTGGCGGCCGGCAAGGTCACCAACTACGAGCTGACCGCGCGCGCCCGCGACGGCAGGCAAACCGTGGTGTCCTACAACGCCACCACCTTTTACGACCGCGACCGCAATCTGCGCGGCGTGTTTGCCGCCGCGCGCGACGTCACCGAACGCCAGCAGTTCGAACAAACCTTGCAGGCCAATAATGTCGAACTGGTCGCCGCGCGCGCCGTCGCCGAAAAGGCCAACCAGGCCAAATCCGACTTCCTGTCGAGCATGAGCCACGAACTGCGCACTCCGCTCAACGGCGTGCTCGGCTTCGCCCAGCTGATGGCCTCGGAAGATCCGCCGCCCACGCTCAAGCAGCAGCGCTCGATCAACCAGATCCTCAAGGGTGGCTGGTATCTGCTGCGCCTGATCAATGAAATCCTCGACCTGGCCCAGATCGAGTCGGGCAAGGTGTCGATGTCGACCGAGCCGATGTCGCTCACCGACGTGCTCGACGATTGCAACGAGCTGGTCGGGCCGCAGGCGAATGCGCGCGGCATCTTCCTGCTGTTTCCCACGCCCGGCACGCCGTTCTACATCCACGCCGACCGGGTGCGCGTCAAGCAGGTGCTGATCAACCTGCTGTCGAACGCCATCAAGTACAACAGTGTCGAAGGGTCGGTGCATGTGGCCTGTTCCTCGCGCCCGGGCGGCATGGTGCGGGTCGCGGTAACCGATACCGGCGCCGGACTGGGGCGCGAGCAGGTGGCGCAACTGTTCCAGCCGTTTAACCGGCTGGGCCGGGAAAACGGGGTGGAGGAGGGTACCGGCATCGGCCTGGTGGTCACCAAGCAACTGGTCGAATTGATGGGTGGAACGATCGGGGTCGAAAGCGAGCCGGGACGCGGTTCGCGTTTCTGGGTCGAATTTGCGTCCTGCGCGGCCCCGGCCCAGCCGGCGCCGCTGTCGGTGGCCGACGCGGCCGCACTGGCGCGCGCGCGTCCGGCGTCCGGCGCCGCCCAGCACACCTTGCTGTATGTGGAAGACAATCCCGCCAACCTGCTGCTGGTCGAGCAACTAATGGAGCGGCGTCCGGAATTCAAGCTGCTCACCGCCATCGACGCCCACCTGGGCATCGCCCTGGCGCGCGCCTACCAGCCCGCCGTGATCCTGATGGACATCAACCTGCCCACCCTGAGCGGTTTCGGCGCCCTGCGCCTGCTGCGCGGCTACCCCGAGACGGCGCAGATTCCGGTGCTGGCGCTGTCGGCCAACGCCATGCCGCGCGATATCGCACGCGGCCTGGAAGCGGGTTTTTTCCACTATCTGACCAAGCCGATCCAGATCGCCGAGTTCATGGAGGCACTCGACCTGGCCTTGCTGCACGCGCAGGAGCGCGGGCATGATCCGCTGGCGAGCGTGGTGGTCTGAGTCAATAGCCGACGCCGCGTACGCCACCTGCTGCGCGCAGCGATTCGCCGGTCACCCAGTGCGCGTCTTCGGAAGCGAGGAAGACGGCTACCGGTGCGATATCTTCGGGCTCGCCGAAGCGTCCCAATGGGGTGCCGGCCAGGATCTTCTCACCCAGGTCGCCGGCGAAGTTGCCATTGGTAGCAGGCGTATTCGTATGGCCTGGCAAGATCGAATTGACGCGGATCTTGCGCGCTCCGAGCTCCCGCGCCAGCGCCAAGGTCATCGTGTCAACCGCGCCCTTGGTTGCGGCGTAGACGCTCGATGCCAGGTACGGATCGGTGCTGAGGATCGAGCTGATGTTGATGATGCTGCCGCCCGTGTCCGGAAAGTGTTTCACGGCTTCGCGAATGGCCAGGAAGTAGCCCAGCACGTTGACGTTGAACTGCTTGTGGAAGGCCTCCTCGGTCAGGCCATCGATCATTTCAAAGACGGCGACGCCGGCATTGTTGACCAGCACGTCCACCTTGCCGTGGTCAGCCTTGACCTGGTCGAACATGCGCGCCACGTCGGCGGCATGACTCATGTCGGCCCGGATGGCGACGGCGCTGCCGCCCGCTGCGCAAATCGATGCGACGACCGCATCAGCGCCGCCCTGGCTGCTTGCATAGTTGACGATCACGAGCGCGCCCTCGGCGCCCATCGCTTTGGCGATGCCGGCGCCGATGCCGCTCGATGCGCCCGTCACGATGGCGATTTTTCCCTGCAGTTTCAGTTGGGTGGTCATGGTATTTCCTCTCGCCTGGCGATGTATGTCCGAGACCACATGGGCTCGTTGACAAGGCGTCAGCGTACGCGCAACTGCCACAACCGACGTGCCGGTTCCTCGCGCATGCTTGCCTATTGTTCTCATCGGAAGGTGCGGCGGTGGCGCCGGTGCTATATTGGGGCATGGAAAAAGCGCTCAAGGAGCTGCGCGCGATCGTCATGCGCGCGGACGACACATGGACCGCCACCGGCTTGCCACGCGTGGCGATGGTGCGGGCCGAGGCGTGTTCGGACCAGGTCTACCATCCGATGGTGCACCTGGTCCTGCAAGGGTTCAAGAGCCTGTCGATCGGCGAGCAGATCCTGCGCTTCGTACCGGCCACGTATTTCGTCGTCCCGGTCGACTTGCCGGCTCTCGGGCAGGTAAGCGGCGATGCGCCCGGCGAGACCTATCTTGCGCTGAGCCTGGCACTGGACCCCGGCGTCATCGCGGCGGTGCTGGCCGACCTGGGCGAAACCGATGACGCCGGCGACGGCAAATCGTTCATGGTGAGTGCGGCTGGCCCTGAGCTGATCGACGCCTGGCTGCGCATGATGCGGCTGATCGGCCGGCCGCCGCGGGAAGTCGCATTGCTGGCGCCGATGATCGAGCGCGAGATTCTGTTGCGGGTCTTGCAGGGAGCGCAGGGCAACATGCTGCGCCAGCTCGCGCACCCCGACACCCGGCTGTCCCAGGTGCGCCGTGCGATTGACTGGATTCGCGGGCATGTCGTCGAACCGTTCCGGGTCGAACCGCTGGCGGCGATGGCGGGGATGAGTGTTGCGACGTTCTACCGGCACTTCCGGGCAGTGACGGCGATGACGCCGATCCAGTATCAAAAGCGGCTGCGTCTGCTGAAGGCACGGCGTCAATTGCTGTTCGAGCCGCACAACGCCGCCTCGGTCGCGTTTTCCGTTGGTTATGAAAGCGCATCGCAGTTCAGCCGTGAATATGCGCGCATGTTCGGCATGCCGCCGGCGCGCGATGTGGCGCGTTTCAAGGCCCCGCGCGTTCCTCCCACTGTTTCCTTGTCAGCGGGACCGGAATCAGGGGCCGGACCAGAGACGACGTCCCGGCGATGATGCAAGATCGCGCACGGTGCCGCCTTGCGCCAGCCATCGCTGCCATCGGCCGCCGCTTCACTCGAGACTGGCGTCGATACGTACGATGGTTCCCGCTGCGTCGACAGAGATGTCCAGCAAACCGATTTCGTGTCCAAAATCGCCAGTGAAATCGACCCGCGCCCGCACCAGGCCGGTGCTGAGGTTCTCCAGCGAGATCAATCGCGTCACGGTGTGATAGCCGACGAAAAACTGCCCGATGTAAGCGCGAATGCCGGCATGCCCATCGAAACGGTGTCCGGTCGACGGGTCATCGATTACTGCATCCGATGCGAACAGTGTCAACACGGCGTCAACGTCACAGGCATTGGTGGCGGCGATAAAAGCGCCGGCGATCTTGCGCAGGCTGGCCGTGTTTCGGACAATACTCATGTGTGGCTCCATTTGATCGGTATTGACGCATCGGCGGTGCGCCGCGTTGCTTGGCGGGCTGGCGGGCGACATCGCCTGATCAGCAATTGCGCGTGTGGGCCAGCATCCGTGCGGCGTCACGCAGCGGCGCCATCCCGAACAGGCGCGCATATTCCCGGCTGAACTGGGTGGCGCTCTCGTAGCCGACATCGTAAGCGGCCGCCGCCACGCTGCTTCCCTTGGCCACCATCAGGGTGCGTGCGTGCATCAGGCGGATGCGCTTCTGGTACTGAACCGGACTCAAGGACGTCGCCGCCTTGAAATGGCGGTGGAACGCCGAGACGCTCATCGCGGCCTTGGCCGCCAGGTCCTCGATGCGCAGGGGCAGATTGAAATCGCGGCGAATCCATGCGATGGCTGCGGCCAGGCGCGCCATGGCGCTGTCGGGCGCGGCGATTGCGCGCAACATGGCGCCATGCGGCCCTTGCAGGACGCGGTACAGTATTTCGCGCTCGTACGCCGGTGCCAATGCGGCGATATCGTCAGGATGGGTCATCAAGTCCAGCATGCGCGTCCAGGCATCGAGCAGTTCGGACGTCACGGCCGCGACCGAAAAGGCGTTGCCGCGGTTTTCGGCGCAGCCTGGCGGCAGGTCCGCGATCAGTTCGGCCAGAATGGATGGCACCAGCGTCAGGGCCACAGCCATGTAGGGCGCACCGGCCGCATCGGGACGGATGACGCCCACCGCCGGGAGTTCGACCGACATGACGAAATAGGTCGCCGGATCATAGTCGAATGTCTGCTCGCCCACTGTCATCGATTTACCGCCCTGCAGGATCAGGTTGATCATCGGCTCATACACGGTCGCCAGTTCATGCTCAGGAATTGCTCCCTGCACCATCGCCACGCGCGCAATGCCCGTCTCCCGGCGGCCATTCCAGTTCAGCGAGGCCATCGCGCGCAAACGATCCATCTGTTCATTGATTTTTTTGTCCATGATCCATTGGACCTGAACGAAGGCTCTCGCGCAAGGCTAAAGCAGGATCAGGCAGGTTTCAGGCAGGATTGGGTATGCCCCGACATCTTGGCGCCGGTACAGTGAACGCCTCACTTTCAAGCACCGGAGACTTACATGAATATCATCCTCATCACCGGCGGCAGCCGGGGCATCGGCGCCGCTGCCGCCATCGAAGCGGCCAAGCGCGGCATGGGCGTCATCCTCACTTACAACACGAATGCCGCCGCCGCCGACAGCGTAGTTGCCGCCATCGAAGCGGCCGGCGGCAAAGCCGTGGCGCTGCCACTCGACGTCGGCGACGCGGACAGCTTTGGCCGCTTCAAGGAGGCCGTCATCCGGGTACTGGCAAGCACATGGGAAGCCATGGTCCTGCACGGTCTGGTCAATAACGCCGGCTATGGCCTGTTCAATCCGATCGAGGCCGTGACCGCAGCGCAGTTCGATGGCCTGATGAACGTGCATCTGAAGGGGCCTTTCTTTTTGACCCAGGCGCTGCTGCCGCTGCTGGCAAGCGGCGCCGCCATCGTCAACCTGACCAGTGCGACAACCCGGGTGGCCACTGCCGGCGTGGCGCCCTATGCGGCCTGTAAAGGTGGCCTGGAAGTGCTGTCACGCTACATGGCCAAGGAATTCGGCGCACGCGGCATCCGGGTTAACGCCGTGTCGCCCGGCGCAATCCGTACCGAACTCGGCGGCGGCTTGAACGATGAATTCGAGGCCATGCTGGCTGGGCAAACAGCGCTGGGACGCGTCGGCGAACCGGAAGATGTAGCACGTGTCATTGCCACATTGCTGTCTCCGGAAACTGCTTGGGTAAACGCCCAAACCATTGAAGTTGGAGGCGGTTACATCATTTAGTCAACAAAGGCGCCCATGAGTGGTGTGGACCCTTCGCAAGCTGGTAAAGGCGTTGATTCCAATGCAAGTACACTGAACGATCAACAACCTGACAAGGATCTGCCATGCTGGACCACCTGTTTCTCTCCGTCGCCGACATGCCGGCCGCAATCGCCTTCTACGAGCGCGCCCTGGCGCCGCTCGGCATCGCTCACGTCCATGACTATAAGGGTTCTGATGGGCCACCTGGTCATCCGGACCTGAAAGGCTTCGGCAGCGCTAACCGCATTTACTTTTGGCTGCGCGAGGGCACTGCGGATGCGCGCGCCGTCCACATTGGCTTCGTGGCCGACAGCGCCGCCGCCGTCGATGCCTTTTACGCGGCAGCACGACGGGCCGGCGGCGCCGACAACGGCGCGCCAGGCGCCCGCCTGCACTACGACCCGCGCTACTATGCAGCCAATATTTTCGACCTGGACGGTTACAGCATCGAAGTCGTCTACAAGAGTTGGCAACACAGGCAGCCATCATCTGTTCAGAACGTTATCCCACGACCCCAATTGTCCTGATGTACGGTGCTACCGGCTACACAGGCAAACTGGTCGCAATGCAAGCCTTTGTTCCAAACGGGCCGGCCGGATGGGTTCGATGCGGTTTTCGTGTTCATGATCACCGCCATAGTAGGCGCTTAACTATGCGCCGGTGGCAGGCTGGGCACCGATCGCGCGGCAGCTGGCCCTTGCGAATTTGTTCTGCCGCGACCGGAGATGTAGAATGTATGGCATCGTTGGTACTATTCGGCCGGAAGCGGACAGTTGAAGTTCAGCTTGAAACATGAGGAATATATGTCGGCTCGCGGTAAGTTGGGTCTAGCTGGCCTCGCGCTCATGTCGGCGATCGCGCTGACACTGCTATCGGTCTCCCTCCAGCGCAAAGGTCCTGAACTCGCTCCCTATGGCAACTTGTGTGGGCCCCGTCATGACGATCTCTGCTACGAACCTCAGCTAAAGGGAGGCTTTCCGATAGCATACTTATTTGACTCCCCTGGCACCTCGGTGGAGCGCCAACTCGGCCCCGAGGACAAGCTGGTCCCAGGCGCTTTGTTCCTGGACATTGCTTTGTATTTTGTTATTGTCTTACTAGCCGTCCGAGTCGTCCCGTTTCGCTGGGCAAAGTGTTACCGGCGTGCGCGTGACCCGAAGCAACAGGGTCGGTCGGTAAACAATAAAGGCGGTCCGGAGCGGTAGCGAGGGCCTGCCGAGGAAAAAGCGCACCGGATAACCCTTAACAAAACCGGTCCGTTGGGCACCTTCGGCCAGAAGCGTCCAGGCATGCATCGCTGGGATTCCCTTTTTTGCCGAGCGGTTGCAAGCTTGGGCTCAGCGTCCGGTAGATGGGCGTTCCTGAAAGGCGCTTGCCCACGCATGAGTGATCAAGTCGCGCCGGCGGGGATTGCTGTCACGGCGGGCTGACATTGACCACCCGTTTCTTTCGCTTGTCCACTCGCCTGGCGGCGGTATGTTGAGGGGTGTTGTCAGGCGTTGCGAGGCGCGTTGATGGCTCACTGATGCCTCATTACGGCTCGACCTTGACGCAGCGCCCGAACACCTGGACCAAGGTGGTCCAGCCGTTGATGCCGCCGCGGTTGTTGCCGATCTGAAAGCGCTTGCCATTGACCGCCTTGACCAGATGCAGGTATTCGTTGCCGTTGACCTTGCACAGGACGATCTCGTCCTTGACCGGCAAGACCGCGCCGATCGGTTCCACGGTGACCAGCTGGCCCGACGCGATGCGTCCGACCATCGAGGCCCCGCGCGGCCGAAATTGCACGCTCTGGCCGCCCTTGAGTGCTGCAATATAATGTGCCGCCCATCCCATGTGGGTTCCTTGTTCGCTTTTGATGTGCGCCTTTTATACCATACGCGGCGTCCACCGGCCGCCCCTGGCCGCCGGGCAGACGGCCCGCATGAGGGCGTTCTGTTGAATTAAGTCAACACGCAGGGCGTTTTGCCGCCATACTTCGGGGGAGCCCGACGAAAGGACGCCATGGCGAACCAGAACAGCACCACAGGATCGCCCCCACCAGCGAACAACGATCTCGCCGCCGAGGCGGCGGGCTTGCGCCAGTTGCTGGCCGAAAAAGACGCCGAACTGGCGCGCCTGCGCGACGACGCCGCCCGCGCCAAGCAGCGCCAGAACGATTTTCTCAGCATGCTGGCACATGAACTGCGCAATCCGCTGGCGCCCATCAGCCTGGCCAACATCATGCTGGCCAAGCTGCCCGAGCCGTCATCCGGGCTGCTCAACCTGCACTCGGTTATCCATCGCCAGCTCCAGCACCTGACGCGCCTGCTCGACGAGCTGCTCGACGCGGCCAGCATCGACAGTGGCCAGCTGGTGCTGGCGCGCGCGCCGGTGGAGCTGGGCGCGGTGCTGCGGCGCGCCCTGCAAACGGTGCAGGTGCGCATCCTCGAACGCCACCAGCAGCTGCACATGGACCTGCCGGAAGACTTGTCGGTGCATGGCGATGCGGCGCGCCTGGCACAGGTATTCGCCAACCTGCTGGCCAATGCCTCCAGGTACACCGCCGACGGCGGCATCATCCGGGTGGCGGCGCGCGCCCACGAGGGCCGTGCCGTGCTCACGGTGGCCGACAACGGCGCCGGCATGGACAAGGATGAGCTGGCCGGCATGTTCGACCTGTTTACACGCGGCACCCGTGCCACGGTCCGGGTCGAAGGCGGACTGGGGGTCGGTTTGAACGTGGTGCGCAATATTGTCGAGCTGCATGGCGGCAAGGTCATCGGCGCCAGCGACGGCCACGGCCGCGGCAGCGTGTTCACCGTCTCGCTGCCGCTGCTGGCCGCGGACGGCGCCCAGGCAGCGCTGGCGCCCGGGGCCTTGCCGCCAAGCCGGCGCATCCTGCTGGTCGAAGACAACCTGGACGCCAACGATACCCTCGGCCAGTTGCTGCTGGGCGAAGGCCATAGCGTCACGGCCGCCTACGACGGCATCGCCGGGCTGGCGCTGGCGCGCACCCAGGTGTTCGACGTGCTGATCTGCGACATCAACTTGCCCGGCCTGAACGGCTACGAGCTGATCACCCAGCTGCGGCGCACCGCTGGCGCCCACATTCCCTTCGCCATCGCCATTTCGGGCTATGGGCGGCAGGAAGAGAGCACGCGCGCCATCGGCGCCGGCTTCGGCCAGTACGTGGTCAAGCCGATCGATATCGACGCCTTGCTGGCGCTGGTTGCCTCGGATGCGGTGACGCGCTTTATCGCCGCCGCCGGCAACGCCAGGTAGCGCCAGGCCGCGTCGGGTCAAGCCCAATGCGCCGGTGCTTCGCGCAACAGTTGCGCGAAGCCTTCTTCGCTGGTCGCCTGTGAAAACAGGAAACCTTGCGCATAGTCGCAGCCGGCCTGGCGCAGCCAGTCGCGCTGGGCGCTCGTCTCCACCCCCTCGGCGATCACCTTCAGGCCCAGCTTGTGCGCCATGGCAATGATGGTCTCGGCGAAGATCTGGTTGTTCGGATTGGTGGTGAGCATGTCTTTCACAAAGGACTGGTCGATTTTCAGGAAGTCGACCTTGAACTTGTTCAGGTAAGCCATCGACGAGTAGCCGATGCCGAAGTCGTCGATGGTCAGCTGCACCCCCGCCTGGTGCAGCCGGGCCAGCTTGTCGCGCACGCCGGGCGAATCGTCGAGCAGCACGCCTTCGGTGATTTCGACCGCGATGCGCGGCCCGGCGCGCCCGAGCAGCTCCAGGTCCTCATCCCAGGTGTTTTTCACCAGCCGGCTCATGAACTCGACCGGCGATTTGTTGACGCTGATCTGGAACGGTATGCCGGTCAGCTCGCCCAGGCGCACCGCGCACGGCACCGCCTGCGACAGCACCCAGGCATCGATTTCACCGATCAGGCCGGTTTCTTCGGCGATCCCGATGAAGCGCTCGGGCAGCACCAGCGAGCCGTCCGGATGGCGCCAGCGCACCAGCGCCTCGGCCTTGACGATCGCTTCGGTGGCCAGCTCGACGATGGGCTGGTAGTACACCAGCAGCTCGTGCCGCGCCAGCGCCTGGCGCAGTTCGTCGATCACTTTCAGCCTGGCCCAGGCCGAATCGCGGATGGCGGGCGTGAAGTAGGCAAAGCGGTTGCGGCCGGCATGCTTGGCCACGAACATGGCCTGGTCGGCATTGCGCAGCAGCTCGTCCGGCTGGCGTCCGTCCTGCGGGCACAGGCTGATGCCGATGCTGCCCGACACCGTCACCTGCTTGCCGAGGATGAAGAACGGGCGCGCCAGCTCGGCCAGGATTTCGCACACCAGCACCTCGATGAAGGCGATCTTGTTGACCTCGTTGAGGATCACTGTGAATTCGTCGCCGCCGATGCGCGCCACGGTGTCGGTGGCGCGCACGCAGTCCTGCAGGCGGCGCGCGCATTGCTGCAGCAGCAGGTCGCCGGCATCGTGGCCGAGGCGGTCGTTGACTTCCTTGAAGCCGTCCAGGTCGATGAACAGCAGCGCCAGCGCGAACTCGGTGCGCGCCGCGTGCCGCACGTCGTGTTCGAGGCGCTCGCGGAACAGGGTGCGGTTCGGCAGGCTGGTCAGGCTGTCGTAGTAGGCATTGCGCAAGATCTTCGCTTCCGAGGCCTTTAGTTCGGAAATATTGCGCGCCGTGCCGGTGAGCGAATCGACGCTGCCGTCGGCGGCCAGGACCGGCATGATGACGTAGCGGTAGGTGTGGGCGGCGCCGTCGGCGGCGATGCAGCGCAGCTCGCCGCGGCCGACGGCGCGCGTCTCGGCCACGGCGCGCAGGTCGCGCCGGAGCTGGGCGGCATGGACGGGACAGAAATCGTACAGGCGCTGCTCGCAGACCGACTCGGCCGGCTTGCCGAGCAGGCGTGCCAGGGCCTCGTTGCCGTACAAAATATCGCCTTTTGCATTGACAATGAAATGCAGGTCGGGGGTGGCCGAGAGCAGGGTGTCGAAGCGGTGCGTGATGTGCTCTTTTTCGACGAAATAGGCTTGCAGCGACTCGCTCAGGGCCTGGTCGACGGCTTCGTTGAAGCGCACCAGGTCTTCGTTGGCGAGTTCGGCGCCGTCGTCGCCGCGGTCGGCCCACAGGCGCATCACGCTGGCGCGCAAGGCGCGAAATTCGGCCACGGTAT
Organism: Massilia aquatica; assembly: GCF_011682045.1. GTDB lineage: Bacteria > Pseudomonadota > Gammaproteobacteria > Burkholderiales > Burkholderiaceae_D > Telluria_A > Telluria_A aquatica. The sequence goes on from NZ_VVIW01000002.1 coordinate 300,027, forward strand.
CGTTGGCGGTGAAACCGGCGCCGAGGCGGTCGGCGCCGTGCATCTCGGCCTGGGTATCGTGCGCGCCCGGCGGCGCCCGCCCGCCCGCCTTGTCGGCCTGCTCGGACGGCGACTGCGGCTGGTCGAGGTCGTGGGCGATGGCGTTCAGGATGCCGGCCGCATGGTCGCGCAGGCGTTCGGGCAGCATGTGGCGCGCCGCGGGAATGCTGCGCGCAAACGCATCCCAGTGTTGCAGGATGGCAGGCATGTTGCAGCGGATAAAGCGCGCGATGCGCGCCTGGGGGACGTCGGCTGGCATGTTTGTTGGAAAATCGCAGTTGATCCAGCTAGCTTTGACAAATACGCCGCAAAAAAGTTCCGTGAATGCGGCAACATTTTTACGGTGAGGGCGGCCGCGCCGGCTTGAGCGGATCGTGGGACGCGCGCCGCCGGCAGCGCTATCGTCGGAGTCGTCGCGCTGTCCGCAGCGTCCAACTTTCCGAGGAGAACACCATGAAACCGCTGCGCAAGACGGTCCGGCTGGCTTTGCTCGTCACCCTGTCCGGCTGCTGTTTCCTGCCCGCCCACGCGCAAACCGGCATGGCCGCCCCCGCCGCGTCCTGGCAGGAGGCCACGCGCCCGCCCGCCAGCCTGATGCTCGCCGTGCGCTACTGGAGCGAAGCGGCGCTGCGCGCCAACGCGCTCGACCATACTCCGCCGCCGCCCGGCTCGGCCCGGCCCTATTACGAGCAGTACGGCCCGGCGCGCTCCAGCCGGGCGCTGGCGATCTACCACCTGGCCCTGTTCGAAGCCCTCAACGCCGTGCTGCGCAGCTATCCCAGCTACACCGGCATGGCCGAGGCGCCGGCCGACAGTTCGCCCGACGCCGCGCTGGCCACGGCGGCGCGCGATGCGCTGCGGGCGCTGTATCCCGGGCAGGCGCGCGCCGCCGAGCAAACATACCAGCGCGACATGCTGCGGGTTGGTCCCGGCCGCGCCCGCGATAACGGGGTCGAGACCGGCCGCCGCGCCGCCGCCGCCGTGCTGGCCATGCACGCTCCCCAGGGCGGCCCGGAAGACCTGGTGGTCGGCGTCAGCTTCTTTCCGAGCAATGCGCCGGGTAAATGGCGCCCCGATCCCGTGAGCCGCGATCCGCGCGCGCTCGGCGCCCTGTGGCACACTGCGACCCCGTTCGTGCTGCCCTCGCTCCAGCAGTTCCGCCCGCCGCCGCCGCCGGCCCTGACCAGCGCGGCCTATGCCGCCGCCTTCGACGACGTGCGCCGGCTCGGCGGCGACGGCGTGCGCACGCCCACCGAGCGCACGGCGGCGCAAACCGTGTCCGGTATCTACTGGTCGTACGAGGGCACGCCGCTGATCGGCGCCGCGCCGCGCCTGTACAACCAGATCGCGCTGCACATCGGTTCGCGCCGCAACCTGTCCGGCATGCAGATGGCGCGCATGCTGGCGCTGGTCAACGTGGCCATGGCCGATACCTGCCTGGTGGTGTGGAAGACCAAATACGCCGAGCAGTTCTGGCGCCCGGTGACCGGCATTCGCGAAGCCTCGCCCGGCACCAGCCCGACCGGCCTCGGTGACGGCAACCCCGCCACCCGCGCCGATCCGCACTGGACCCCGCTGGGCGCGCAGGCCAGCAACACCAGCGAGCCCGATTTTACGCCGCCGTTTCCCTCCTATCCGTCCGGCCACGCCAGCTTCGGCAGCGCGCTGTTCCAGACCCTGCGGCACTTTTACGGGACCGATGCGATCGCGTTTTCCTTCGTTTCGGACGAATTCAACGGTATCACGCGCGACAACGACGGCAGCGTGCGTCCGCGCCTGGTGCGCGCTTACGCGTCGCTCTCGCAGGCCGAATACGACAACGGCCGCAGCCGCATCTACCTCGGCGTGCACTGGGACTTCGACCGCACTGGCGGGCATCAGGTCGGGCGCCGGGTGGCCGACTACGTGTTCCAGCGCGGCCTGCTCAAGCCAGCGCCATGACAAGTTCTTTGGAAAGGAGGGCAAGCATGAGCGCATCGGACTGGTTCGACAGCATCGACCGCCTGCGCCAGCGCGGGGGCAACGCCCTCGACCTGGCAGGCCTGGGCCCGCTGCTGACGCCCTCGCGCGTGGTGTTGAGCGCGCCAGGTTTGCGGCTGCGCTGCTACGGTGCGGGAACGCGGCGCCGCCCGCCGCTGCTGATCGTGCCGGCGCCCATCAAGCGCTGGACCATCTGGGACCTGGCCCCGGAGCGCAGCGTGGTGCGCCAGGCGCTGGCGCGCGGCTTTGGCGTGTATCTGATCGAATGGACCGATCCGCCGCAGGGCAGCGCCGGCCCCGGGCTGGCCGATTACGCGGGAGCGCTGATCGACGCCTGCGTCAAGCACATCCAGCGTGCGAATGCCTGCGTGCAGGTGTCGCTGTTCGGCCATTCGCTGGGCGGCATCCTGGCCGCGCTGCACAGCGCCTGGCGCCCCGAGCACGTGGCGGCGCTGGCCCTGTTCGAAGCACCCGTCAACTTCGACGGCATGGCGCCCGTGTTGCGGCGCCTGCTCGGCAACGCCGTGCTGGCCGCCTTGCCGCCCGAGCGCAACCGCCCGCTGGCCGGCTCGCTCCTGAGCGCCATCTTCGCCAACGCCGCGCCAAACGCTTTCTACGCCGCTCCCGCAGTCGATTTTGCCGCCAGCGCAGCGTTTCCCGGGCTGCTCGCGACCCATCTGCGCGTGCAGCGCTGGACGCTCGACGAATTGCCCATGGCGCGGGCGCTGTTCGAAGACGCGGTCGCTCTGCTGTTCGCGCAGAACAGCTTCATGCGCGGTGACCTGGTATTGAACGGCAAGCGGCTCGATCCGGGCCAGGTGCGCGCGCCGCTGCTGAGCTTGTACCGGCCAGTGAGCGCGCTGGCGCCACCCGCCACCGTGCTCGGCTTTCACCAAGCCGCCGGCAGCGCCCGCAAGGTGCTGCTGCCGTACCTGGGCGATGTGGGGGTGGCGATCCAGCATGTCGCCCCGCTGGTGGGCACCGGCGCGCATTTGCTGGTGTGGCCGCGCGTGTTCGACTGGCTCGACCAGTTGGCCGGGACGGCGGGCCGGATCCGCGGCGGGATTCGGCCAAACCGGCTTTTCGTCCGGTCCGGCATCGAGTAACACGCTATGGCTGACACGGCGGCGTGTAGTTCAGCAGGGCTTCGAGACGCAGATCGTCGCGCAAGAACAGAGCCTGGTCGGCATGGCCGCCGACCAGGGCGCGCCAGCCGATATAGACACCGTAGGCGCGCTCGCGCCGGTAACATGCTTCGGCGCCGCTCTTGCGGCGCGACTCGGCCATGAACTGCGCGATCTGAGCGGCGCAGTGAGCGGTGATCGCCGCATAAGAATAGGGCGCAGGGAAGGAGGTCGGCATGGGTGTCATGGTAGCCCGGCGGCTCGATGAAAAATGTATCGGCCACGGCGGTAGTGCAAGCCGGACCAGTTGGCGCAGCGGACGTGGTTACCATCTTGGACAGCGCATGGCGGGCCGGGTTCCCGCGCTGCGTGAATTTGTGGTGCGCGATTCGTGCGCGCCCTTGCACCATGTTCAGATACGATATTGCATGACCTCCATGATTGCCGATGACGAACGCGTTAACTTCAGCGACCGGCTCAAATCGGCGTTGCTGGCGTCCGGGCTGCCGATCCAGCCGGGGCCGTTCGTGCGCGCCTTTAACCTGCGCGCCGATGGCTCGGCCGTGACACCCCATGCGGGGCGCAAATGGCTCGTCGGCGAGTCTATTCCCACCCATGAAAAGATCCTGATCCTCGCCAACTGGCTCGGCGTGCACGCCGCCTGGTTGCGCTATGGCGACGCCGAAAACGCCGACCTGCCGCTGTCGACGATTCCGGAAGCGTTGCTCTCGACCGCCGACCTGGCCCTGATCAAGGACATCGTTTCCCTGCCCGCGCCCACGCAGCGGCTGGTGCGCGAGATCGTCGACGCGTTCCTGCGCGATCAGCGCGGCGCTGAGCTGCGCTCCGGCAAGCAGGGTGCGCAGCAGTAGCTCGCTGGCGTCAGCTTTCGCGCCAGTTTGCCCAGTGGCGCGCCAGGCCGGCATCGCGTCCGGCCACGAATTCGCCCTTGCCGACGTGGACCAGGCTGGTGGAAAAGGCGCCATCGGCGCTCACCACCTGCACGAACGGCGCCATCTCGGCTGTGTGCGAGGTGGCGTTGTCGACGATAAGCAAGCCGTGCGGCCTCAGGATGCGCTTGAGGTCAAGCCACCAGCCGGGATAGGCGGCGCGCTCCGAATCGAGGAACACCAGGTCGTAGGCGCCGTCGGGCGCCTGCGCCAGGACCTGTCCGGCTTCGCCTTCGCGCTGGGTGATCACGCCGTCCAGGCCCGCTGCCGCAAAATTTTTGCGCGCCATTGCCACCTTGTCGGGCGCCATCTCGATGGTGGTGACCTTGCCGCCTCTGGTGGCGACGGCGTCGGCCAGCCACAGCGTCGAATAGCCGTTCGAGGTGCCCACTTCCAGGATGTCGCGCGCGCCGAGCGAAGCGATCACGTGGGCCAGGAACTCGCCGGTGCCGCGCGTGATGTTGAGCATACGGCGCCCGCGCTCGTCATGGACGGCGTCGTTGGCTTGCCCGAAGTGTTCGATCTCGCTTAACAGTGCTTGCAGTGCCGTGTTCATGTTGACAATCCTGTCTGGTTGGTAAGATTGGCATTATCTCATCTTGGGCCGCCATGGCCGCCGTGGGCCGGGCAGCGCACGTGCCTCTCTGCGGTTGTTGGGCCGGCGGCGACACGCCACCTGGCGAGGTGGTTCGGCGACGCCTTAGTTGATCGGCAGGGGCAACACTGGCCGCGACGAGTTGTAGGCAACAACCGTGGCGCAAATGTTGAATCGGCTGCGGAATCATCAAAGGATTTGAGGATTATCGGCAACAACAAGGTATTCAGGAAGATGTAGAAGCCGACGATTTCTCAATGGCTGGTATTGTCGAGTGAATCGAAGCCGAACATGCGAGCAAAGTTCTTTTAATAATGCCTTCTATTGTCGACGTTGATCCGATCAGTGAGACCTGTTGGCTTGTTTTTCAAGGCGGGGGCCAACGATCGATTAGTTGGATGATGGGAATCAAATCAATCTTCGAAGGAGCCGGTCCGGTTGCAGAAGATTGCCCACTGGTCTTCTTTGAGCTTGTGCCAGTGAAGAACAGTGCATGGCGTTCGAGATGTGCTGAACACCACAAGCGACGCGAGAGTTAAAGGAAAATCCTTTGCGTACTATTCTGTCCGAATCGTGTTTATGAAACACAATGGCTTTGTTGCCTTCAAACTACAGTATACTCAATGTATTGTTAATCGGCTGGCGGCCAGCCGCACAGCTTCACGTTAGGCATTCCGTTCCTATGACGAAGTTTGAGCGTATTTGCGCGAACGTACCGCAAGGAACGATCCTTCCTGGTGAACTCCGCCAAGTCTGTGACTACTTGGACAGCAGCGGCTATCCGATTAGTGGCTGTATGAAGCTTAGGCCTGACGACTTCGGTGGGGTTCGTGCATGGTTTGGTGACGATGATGTAATGGCATCCAATTTTGCCTATTTCGGTGCTGGTCCGGACGGCTCAATACTTGCTTTCTGGTTATTAAATGACAGAGACGCCACTTTCGCACCGGTCGTTCACCTCGGATCAGAGGGAAGTAACAACGCCGTCCTGGCTGCCGACTTTCGCTCATTCTTGCGCTTGTTCGGCATTGGCTACGATGAGCTTGGATTTGACAATGTGGATGAACCTCCGGAACACCCCGAGTCAGCCGCCAATTTTCGGGACTGGCTTGAACAGGAGCTTAGGATAACTTGCCCAGAAACTGGGGCTGATATCGTCGATGACGCTCAAAGTAGATGCCCCGACATCCAAGTAGCTATAGACAACTGGTACAAGAACCGCTACGGCGAAAATGCCTGAGCCGACACGGCCGGACGAAACCGCTTGAAATTACTCCACTCCGGGACAACCTAAAGCGGCCCTGGCCGCATAGCCGAAAAATTATGCGCATCGCTTGCGAGGGAACCAGCAGCGTTGCCTCAAGTGCGCTGCCCATTGGAAGGACGGTGGCGAGCACTGTTCCGGCCGGCACTGACTGCCCTACGTCGTAACCCAGGGCGGTAATGGTGCCCGCAGCGGGCGCCGTGACCCGTAGCGTGCGGCGCCCCTCGTGCTCGGCAGCCTCTTGTTCTATTGCTGCAAGACTTTGGTCGGCCTCGGCAATCGCGATTTTTTCGCGCGCGCCTAGTGACGCTCTTTCGTCCTGCACCTGGAGCAATGACGCGCGTGCGTTGCCCAAGTTGACCATGAGCGCATTGCGCCGGGCGCGCTCGATGTTCAGGCTGTTTTTATGCTGCGCCAGCCCGGCCACGGACACGAATCCCTGCCGGGCAAGCGTACTGTTGCGTTCGACGGAAGCTTGGGCGCTCCTGACCAGTTCGTCGCCGATGGCGATGCCGCCAAGATGCGCAGCAATCTCTGATCCCGCCAACCGCTCCTGATCGGCCAGGGCGGCGGCACGCAGGGCCAACTGCTGGAGCGTCGCCCCGCGTCGCTGCATTATCTGTTCGCGTCGCATGGCCAGCGAGGTGGCAATGCGCGCATCAATCGAGCCGGCGCCGCCCATCCGCTCGGCCGACAGGTCGAACAGCACCTGCCCTGTCTTGACCGGCTCGCCCTCACGCACATGGCGCGCGACGATGCGGCCAAATTGGGGGGATACGGCTTTGATGGCGCCGCCGGCATAGACCAGTTGGCCAGTCACCCGCACCTTGCTGCTGTATTCGCCGAAGATGAGCAACAGCGCGAGAGCGAGCACGATGGTGGCGCCGCAGGCCGCCGCCACCTTCACCGGCACCGGACGCGCCAGCACGATGGCGCCATTTTTGCGGCTGCGGCGGGCCTCGATAACTTCGATACGTATGGGTGCGATATTCAACCCGGCCTCCATCTCACCGGCACTGCCCAAGGTGGATGGCGCGGCCGCCATGCTGCCTTATCGCCGCTGAGCGGCGTCAATGCCTGGTCCATGTTCGTGCGTCGCGTTTTGAAAAATGCCGATGGGGCGTGATCGCCGGACTACGTCGCACATTACACGAAAGTGCATATAGACCTGGCGCTTCAAAAAAAAGTTCAAATCTTTTTTAAAGGGCGCGCATCGTTGGGGTGGTGCTGCCCAGTGAAGCTATCACGTGGGCCCACCGTCGCCTGCACCACGTAGCTGATGTTGGCGTTGTGGATGGCGGCCTTGCGCACCGCGCCATCAAGGGGTGCATAGGAGTGTCAGAACGCTATTGAAATGTTTTCTTGTGGCAATGCTCGGCGAGTTGGTGTAGCATGGGTCCATACACCTTCAACGCTCGCCCCACCCCCGCGAACTTTGACAACACCGGCCATGGCACTCGCCGGATCGCAGTCAAGTCAGGAGCGCATATGGCGCAGCAAAATCCCCTCAAACGCGTGCTGGTGGTCGACGACAACCGCGAAGCGGCCGATATTCTTGCAGAAATGCTGGGCTTGTGCGGCTACGAAGCCATGCCCGCCTACGACGGCGCGTCCGCGCTGGAAGTGGCGCACCGCTTCCAGCCGGACGCCATCCTTCTTGATATCGGCATGCCGGGCATGGACGGCCTGACCGTAGCCGCAACATTGCGCGGGCAGGCGAAATTCAAACAGACCCGGGTGGTGGCCTTGACGGCCTGGGGCGACCCGCACATGCGCGAACGCACCCGGCGCGCCGGTTTCGATACCCATGTCGTCAAGCCGGCCGCGCTGGAAACCATCGTCATGGCGCTGGCCGGCAGCCGCATTGCGGAGCTGGCGCAGGTGTAAACGCCGGGACGCGCTGACACGCTGTGGTCATATTTCACATATATGATCGACAACTTTCCAGCGCATCCCGGGAGCACCGATGTCCACCAGCCGCCGCACCTTTCTCAGCCTGGCTTCGGCCGGCGCCGCCAGTACCCTGTTTCCCGACCTGATCCGCGACGCGCTGGCGGTACCGGCCAATAACGTCACCGGCACCATTGCCGATGTCGAGCACGTGGTCATCTTCATGCAGGAAAACCGCTCCTTTGATCACTACTTCGGCAGCTTTCCGGGCGTGCGCGGCTTCGACGATCCGCGCGCCATCACGCTGCCGAGCGGCAAACCGGTGTGGTACCAGCCGGACGCCGCCGGCAGCCACGTGCTGCCGTTCCACTTCGACGCCAAGAACACCAGCGCGCTCTCGCTCGGCACCGACCATTCGTGGAAGGGCTCGCAAGCCACATGGCAGGGCTGGGATGCCTGGGTCAAGAAAAAGTCGCCGCAAAGCATGGGTTACTTCGACCGTGGCGACCTGCCGTTCTACTACGCGCTGGCGGACGCCTTTTCCATCTGCGACGCTTACCACTGCTCGATTTTCGGCCCCACCGATCCGAACCGTTTCTATTCGCTGTCGGGCACCAGCCGCAAGCGCATGACCTCGCTCGGCAGCCTGTACAACATCAGCGCGGCCGGCTACTACAACAACGATCCGAAGTACGACAATGTGTCGGCGGCCACCAGCGCCAGCGCGCCGACCTGGCGCACCTACGCCGAGGTGCTGGAAGCGAACGACGTCAGCTGGAAGGTCTATCAGGAATGGGACAACTACGGCGACAACTACCTGGCCTACTTCAAGCAGTTCCGCGTGAACCCGGACGGCAGCCGCCTCTCGCCCGACAGCGCCCTCTACAAAAAGGGCCGCACCCTGGCACCCGGCTCGACCGAAGCCAATTCGCGCGGCACCAAAGGCGATTCGCTGGTGGCCGATTTTGCCGACGACGTGCGCTACAACCGCCTGCCCAGGGTGTCGTGGATCGTCGCGCCCAACGACTACACCGAGCACTCGCCCAATTCGCCCAACGCCGGCGAAAACCTGACAGCACGCCTGCTGGCCGCGCTGGTGGCCAATCCGGTGGTCTGGTCCAAGACCGTGTTCCTGCTCACGTACGACGAAAACGACGGCTTCTTCGACCATGTGCCGCCGAATATCCCGCCGCTCGACACCGGCATGGGCCGCACCACGCTGCCTGACATTGGCGCCGACGAAAACCTGGCCGGGGTGCCGGTGGGCCTCGGCCCGCGCGTGCCGATGCTGGTCATTTCGCCATGGAGCCGGGGTGGGCGCGTGTGTTCGCAGGTGTTCGACCACACCTCCAAGCTGCGCTTTTTGGAAGAGTGGCTCACGCTCGGCCTGAAAAAGAACCGCGCCAGCGCCACCCTGGAAAATATCTCGCCGTGGCGGCGCGTGGTGTGCGGCGATTTGACATCGGCCTTCGATTTCAAGACCCCCAACAGCGCGTGGCCGGCCAGCGTGCCCAAGTCGACCGAGTATGCGCTGGTGTCCGGCAAGCCGTATCCGGCCCCGCCGGCGCAGCAAACCTTGCCGCTGCAGGAGCCGTGCAAGACCGTCACGCGCACGCGCTACGCCTGCGCGCTGCCGTATGTGCTGGGCGCGCACGCGACGGCGGGCGCCGGCAAGCAGGTCGAACTGGCGTTCGTCAACAGCGGCAAGGCTGGCGCGGCGTTCATCGTGTATTCGGGCGCGCGCACCGATGGGCCGTGGTACTACACGGTCGAAGCGGGCAAGCGCATCGAGCGCGAAGTGTGGAACTGGAGCGGGGCGCGCTATCACCTGAGCGTGACCGGCCCCAATGGCTTCCTGCGCGAACTGGCGGGCAGCACCGCGCCAATCGGCGCCAGGCCGGAAGTGCAGGCCAGCTACGACCTGGCCGGCGGCAACTTGCAACTGCTGCTGTCGAACGCGGGCGGCACGGCTGCCTGCACCTTCACCATGACCGACAACGCCTACGGCGCCGCCGCGTCCACCTATGTGGTGGCGGCCGGGCAGCAGCAACAGGTGCAGTGCCTGCTGGCCGGCAGCTTCGGCTGGTACGACTACAGCATCGGCTGCGACGCCGATCCGCAATATCTGCGGCGCGTGGCCGGCCACGTCGATAACGGCGCGCCGGGCCGCACCGATCCGGCTATCGGCGCCAACCGCCGCCGCGTGGTCTTGACGGCTGGCGCGTCGGTGGTGGCGCGCGGGGCGAACCTGAGCGTGACCTACGCGGCGCCGGCCGGCAAGCTCGATCCGAAAAACTGGATCGGCCTGTATCCGTCGGGCGTGACGCCCGCCGCAGGCCAGCCCGCGCTGCAATGGGCATATGTAGCGGCCGCGAATGGCACGCAGTCGTTCAGCACGGCCAACCTGGCGGTGGGCGACTATGCGCTCTGGTATTTTTACCAGGGCGGCTACACCGCCCTGGGTGACGCGGTGACCGTGAGCGTGACGCAGTTTGTCACCAGCACGCCGGCCATCAAGCGCGGCGCGCCGCTGGTGTTCACGTTCGCCATTCCGGCCAGCCGCGTGGCCGCCAAGAACTGGATCGGCATCTACCGCGCCGGCACCTCGCCGGGGGCGGGCGGCTCGGCCATCTGGCAGTACGCGGGGCAGGCCGGCGCCACGGTCACTTTCGACAGCAACAGCCTGACCCCCGGCACCTACAGCGCCTGGCTGCTCTACAACGACGGCTACGGCGCGCTGGGCGGGCCGCTGACGATTAACGTCGCCTGATGTTTACTTTACCGTACCAACCACCATGTTCAAGCGCTTCAAACAGACGGCCCTGGCCATCACCTTGCTGGCCGCCTGCGCCGCCGGCGCCAACGCGGGCGTGCTGCGTCTCGACCAGCGTAGTGAAATGGCGCAGGCGGGCCAGATCCTCCAGACCAGCGATTTCGATGACTTCGGCGCGGGCTATCATTTCCCCGGAGGCGGATTCACGCGCGGCGGCGTGCAGTACAACTCGGCGGAGAACCTGATCGTGGGCGCAAGCACCGGCATGTCCATCGGCCAGTCGCGCCCGGTGATGTCGAACGAGTACTGGTCGCCGATCGAGGGCAGCATTGCCACCGATGTGCCTTACACCCTGTTCGGCTTCGACGCGGCGGTCACCGGCGGCAGCGTCGACGTCATCCTGGCGACCAACCTGGGCAGCTATCTTTTCGACGGCCTCAGCCTGCGCGATGGACTGGCGGGCCTGGACTTCCTGGGCTTCCAGGCTACCGGCGGCGAGTATTTTACGGGGTTCGAACTGCGCAGCATGGGCGAGGGCTACCTGGCCGGCATCACCAACGTGGCCTTGGGCAGCGACCGTGCGGCGGTGCCGGAACCGGGCGCGATGGCCTTGCTGCTGATCGGGCTGGGCCTGCTGGTGGGGCGCGTGCGTCGCTGGACAGGCGCGCCGATTTTCCATTAAACTATGACGGCCGCATCCTTTGCGGCCATTATGTCCTGACCTGGAGTACCTCCCCCAAATGACCATCTGAGTTCCTTCATCTTCGTTCGCAACACCTGCCCTGGCCGCCTTTGCGCGCCGGCCTCGTGTTGCGTCACCTTGATCCTGACAGGAGCTCTATGCTGGCCATTCATTCTCCCGCGGCGTGCGCCGCGACCATTGCACTTCGGCGCGTTTCGCTCGCGCTCTCGCCCGACCGTCTTTTACTCGATGATGTGAGCCTGACCTTGCACCCCGGCCTGACCGGGCTGGTGGGCGCCAACGGCGCCGGCAAGAGCGTGCTGGCGCGCGTGCTGGCCGGGCAGCTTGCGCCGGACAGCGGCGCCGTCGTGCGCGAGGGCAGGCTGGCCGCTGTCGCGCAGGAAGTCATGCCGGCGGCCGGCGCCAGCGTGGCGGCGGTGGCCGGGCTGGCGCCGCTGCTGGCCGCCTTGCAGCGGGTCGAGGCCGGCCGTGGCGCGTCGGCGGATATCGACCTGCTGGACGGGCGCTGGCGCATCGGTGCCGATTTCCATGCCGCGCTGGCGGCGGCGGGGCTGGCGCGCCTGCATGTGGACGACGCCGCCGGCGGCCTGAGTGGCGGTGAACTGATGCGGGTGGCGCTGATCGGGGCCTTTTTGTCGGGAGCCGATTGGCTGGTGCTGGACGAGCCGTCGAACCACCTCGACCGCGACGGCCGCCGCTGGCTGGGCGCGCAGTTGCAGGCCTGGCGCGGCGGCGCGCTGGTGGTCAGCCACGACCGCGAACTGCTGGGCGACATGGACCGGATCGTCGAACTCGATGCCGGCACGCTGCGCAGCTACGGCGGCAATGTCGCGTTTTATCAGGCGCAGCGCGATAGCGAAGCGGCGGCGGCGGGCGCGGCGCTGGAGCATGCCCGTGCCGAACGCAAAAGCAGCCTGCGCCAGTTGCGCCAGCAGCACGACGACAACCTCGCGCGCGCCTCGCGCAACGCCCGCGCCGGCCAGCAGGCCAACATGCCGGCCATCGCGCGCGGCAAGTCGAAGAGCGACGCCGAGGCCCATGCCGGGCGCGAGGCAAAGCGGCACGGCGCCGCGCGCAAGGCGCTCGACGGCGCGCTGCGCGAGGCCGCTGGCCGGGTGCGCGAACGCGCACCGGTCGCGCTGATCCTGGCGCAGGGAGGGGCATCTGCGCCGCGCCGCGTGCTTGAACTCGATGCCGCGCTGGCGCCCTATCCCGCGCACGCCCGGCCGCTCGACCTGGTGGTGAGCGGCGCCATGCGCCTTGCCGTCACCGGTCCGAACGGCTGCGGCAAGACCAGCTTGCTGCGCATGTTCGCGGGCGCGCTGGCGCCCCTGTCGGGCACCTGCCGCGCACTGGCGCCGCACGCCTGGCTGGGCCAGCACGCCGGTGCGTGCCTGGCGCAAGAGCGCAGCGTGCTCGATCACCTGGCAGCGCTGGAGTCGGCGCTTCCGCTCAGCGCGCTGCGCAGCAAGCTGGCCTTGCTGGGATTGGGCGCGGCGCAGGCCGCTGCGCCTCTGTCGAGCCTGAGCGGCGGCGAGCGGCTCAAGGCGGCGCTGGCGTGCGCGCTGTGGCGGCGCGAACCGGCGCGCCTGCTGCTGCTCGACGAGCCCACCAACCACCTCGACCTGGCCTCGGTGCAGGCGCTCGAAGCTGCGCTGCAAGCATACCGGGGCGCGCTGGCGGTGGTGTCGCACGATGCGCGCTTCCTGGCCAATCTGGAACTGACGCACAGCCTGGCGTGGAGCGGGGAAGGCTGGCAATTGCGCGCACTGGACTGACGCCGGCGGGGCAGGGCGTCAACAAAAACACGGGTGGCGCGTTCGTGGTTATGATGGCGTGCGAGCCCGGGAACCCTGGCTCCGATTGCGCATCAACCTTCGATAAGACCAACAATGAAAAACATCACCACCCGGCTGGCGACGCTGGACGACATCGACCAGCTTGCCGCCTTGTTCGACGCCTACCGCCAGTTCTACGAACTGCCCCAGGACCTGGCCCTGGCGCGCCAGTACATTCTCGACCGCATGCTGGGCAACGAATCGGTGCTGATCCTGGCCGAAGATGAAACCGGCGCGCCAGCCGGCTTTTGCCAGATGTACCCGACCTTCTGTTCGCTGGCCGCCGCGCCCATCTACGCGCTGTATGACCTGTTCGTGGCGCCCGAGGCGCGCAAGTTCGGCGCCGGCCGCGCCCTGATGCTGGCGGCCGAAGCGCACGCCCTGCGCAACGGCGCCGTGCGGCTCGATCTGACCACCGCCAAGACCAATTTGCCGGCCCAGTGCCTGTACACCGGGCTGGGCTGGAAGCGCGACGATATCTTTTACGCATATAGTAAAACGCTGGCCGCATAATGATCTGGCGCAAACTCAGCCAAACAATTTTTCACCCATTGCGGAGCAAGGTCAAACAGGCGTACATTAGCGTCTTCACAAGCTTGATCAGGAGATCAGCAATGGGTTCCAGTAAATTTTTACGCTTGAGTTTGCTTGCCGCTGTCGCCTTCGGTGTGGGCGGCATTCCCGCGGCGGTGCGCGCCGACGAAACGTGCAATTCGCCGTACATGTCGGGCCTGATCAAGGGGCAGGAAGATTACCTGTACGTCTGGACCCTGGGCGTGAAGGGCGTGGGCGACGGCTTCGACAAGATGGTCACGCTGGACGTCAATCCGGCCTCGAAAAAATTCGGCCAGGTGATTGCCCAGGTCTCGGTCGGCAAGCGCGGCGAGGCCCATCACATGGGCTTCACCGACGACCGCCGCTTCCTCTGGGCCGGCGGGCTGGACGACAGCAAGATTTACGTGTTCGACGTGCACACCGATCCGGCCAGGCCGAAGCTGGTGAAAACGATCGATGATTTTGCCAGGCGCTCGGGCTACGTCGGCCCGCACACCTTCTACGCGCTGCCGGGCCGCATGCTGATCGGCGCGCTGTCGAACGACAAGGACCGTGGCGGCGTGACCGGCATGGCGGTCTACAACAGCAAGGGCGACTTCATCGCAAAGCACGACATGCCGACCACCCAGGGCGGCGACGGCTACGGCTACGATGTGGCTATCAGCCCGAGCAAGAATGCGATGCTGACCTCGAGCTTTACGGGGGCGGTCAACTACATGACCGACTTGGGCAAGCTGATCAAGGACCCGGCGGCCATGAAGCAGTTCGGCAACACCATGGTCATGTGGAACCTGAAATCGATGCAGCCCGAAAAAGTGCTGAACGTGCCCGGCGCGCCGCTCGAAATCCGCTGGTCGCTGAAAGAGGGCGACGAGTGGGCCATCACCGCCACCGCGCTGACCTCGAAGATCTGGCTGGTCAAGAAAGATGCGTCCGGCGCCTGGCAGGCCAGGGACGTGGCCACGATCGGCGACCCGGCCAAGGTGCCGCTGCCGGTCGACCTGTCGATCACGGCCGATGGCAAGGGCTTGTGGGTGAACACCTTCATGGATGGCACCACGCGCTACTTCGACATCAGCAATCCGGAAGCGCCGAAGGAAACCTACTCCAAGCGCACCGGTTCGCAGGTGAACATGGTCTCGCAAAGCTGGGACGGCAAGCGCGTGTACCTGAGCAGCTCGCTGCTGGCCAACTGGGACAAGAAGGGCGCCGACGACGAGCAGTTCGTCAAGCTGTTCGCGTGGGATGGCAAGGAACTGAAAGAAACCTTCAAGGTCGACTTCACCAAACTCAAACTCGGCCGCGCGCATCACATGAAGTTTGGCGCCGCTCCCGGCCGCTACAGTGCCGCTGCCGCTGCCGGGCAGGAAGCGCCGCAGTCCGCCATGCGCGTTGCGGGGCGCTGACTTGGCTCGCTGGCCCGCCTGCGCGCTGGCGCTGATCGTGCTCGGGCCGCTGGCGGCGGCGGCGCCGGCGCCGTTCGCACTGCCGGCGCCCGGCGCCTACCGGCTCGAGCGCATCCTCAAGGCGCCCGAGGGCATCGTCCTCGACAGCGATGGCAGCCGCCATCGGCTGTCGGAATTTACCACTGGTAAAGTCACGCTGTTTTCCCTGATCTACACCTACTGCACCGACGCCAAGGGCTGCCCGCTGGCGTACGAGACCTTGCACAGCCTGAAGAAAACCCTGGGCAAGGAACCGCGCACGCGCGACAAGGTGCGTTTTGTGAGCATGAGTTTCGATCCTACCTACGACACGCCGCCGGCCATGCGCAGCTACGGCGGAATTGACGCGCGCGAACACGGCGGGGTGGAGTGGCGTTTTCTTACCAGCCGCTCCAGCGCCGAGCTGGCGCCGGTCCTGGACGGCTTCGGCCAGGATGTCTCGGTGGCCGCCGCGCGCGCGCCGGGGCAGCGGGTGCCGACCTTGTCGCATCTGCTCAAGGTGTATCTGATCGATAGCGGCGGTACGGTGCGCGAAATCTACTCCACTTCCTTTCTGCAGCCCGGCGTGGTGCTGAACGACATCCGGACGCTTTTGCTGGAAGGCAAAAATAGGCCGGGCATGCCGGATCGCCTCAATCTGAAGGCCGGCCAGCCTTCCCAGCAGTAATTTCCCCCAACAGCGCTTCCAGGTCCGCAGGCAATACGGGCTTGGTCAAGTGAAAGTTAAAACCCGCTTCGCGTGCCAGCCGTTTGTCCTCATCCTGGCCCCACCCGGTCAAGGCGATCAGCACCATGTCCGCGCCCCAGGCATGCAGCCGAATTTGGCGGGCAACTTCGTAGCCATTGAGCGTAGGCATGCCGATATCCAGAAAAATCACCTGCGGCTTGAACTGCGCCGCCATTTCCAGCCCGCTGGGGCCGTCGTGCGCTGTCAGCGTCTGGTTACCCATGATGGCAAGTAACATGCTCAAGGTTTCGGCGGCATCCGCGTTGTCGTCCACCACCAGAATATGGTGGTGCGGCGCGCGCATGTGCGGCTCGGGCAAGGTGCCTGGCTGCTGGGCGGCGAGCGAGGTCGCCAGAGGCAGGCGCACCACGAATTCGCTGCCATTGCCCTTGCCATCGCTGAGGACCTCGATGGAGCCGCCGTGCATCTCGACCAGGCGCTTGACGATGAACAGGCCGATACCCAAGCCTCCCTTGGACCGTCCCATGCTGCCGTCAATCTGTTTGAACATGTCAAACACGTGCGACAGCATATGGGGAGGGATGCCGATTCCACTGTCCTGGACCGATACCACGGCTTGCCCGTCGACCTCGTGCATGGCGACCCGGATTCGCCCGCCACGATCCGTAAATTTCGCTGCATTGTTGAGAAGGTTGGAAAATACCTGGGCCATGCGGGTGAGGTCGGCATCGACGTAGATAGGGTCGGGAGGAAACTTGATAAGCAACTCGTGATCAGCCTGGGCGATAGCGGGCCGGCTCGCCTCGATGGCCTGCTGAATGGCCGCTGCCAGTTCGATGCGCTCGATACGCAGGTCGATCTTTCCATGGCTGATGCGGCTCAAGTCCAGCAGGTCATCAATCAGGTGCACCATCTGCGTCACCTGGCGCTCCATCATCGCGCGCACGCGCTCGGTAGCAGCTGCGTCGCCTTGCGCCACGCGCATGATTTGCAGGCCGCTGCGAATGGGCGCCAGCGGATTGCGCAGCTCATGGGCGAGCGTGGCGAGAAATTCATCCTTGCGCTGGTCTTCCTCGCGCAGCCGGGCGACCAGGCGCTCGCGTTCCTCCTCGTCGCGCTTGCGGGCGCTGATGTCATTGAATAGAACCGCAACCCGGGGCGTCCCCTGGCCGTCCAGGCGGAATGCGTAAATGTCGAGCCACCTTCCATCGAGCATGGGAGCATGGTGGATAAAGCTGGCCGGTTCGCCCGTGGCGGCGACGCGTCCGAAGCTGTGGCACCAATGTCCGTCATCATCCGGCGCAATTTCCTGCATGCGCTTGCCCTGGACATTGCGCAGTCCCGTGTGCTTGTCAAACGCGGGGTTGATCTCCAGGTACCGGAAGTCAATGGGCCGGCTTGCCGCATCAAACAGCATTTCGATCACGCAGTAACCCTCGTCCATCGACTCGAACAAGGTGCGATACTTTTGTTCGCTTTTCGCCAGCGCCTCCTGCACCTGCCTGCGCGCTGTCACATCGCTGGCCATGCCGAACCACTCGGAGATAGTGCCGTCCTTGTCGAATAGTGGAATTGCTCTAGAGAAAGTCCATCCCAAGGTACCGTCCACGCGCACAACCTGGTGTTCCAGTTCAAAGTTGCCCTTGGAATCAACGGCCTCGCCGATTGCGTCCATCACGCGTTGCTGATCGTCGGGATGAATGTATTTGTCGAGCCATGAACGGTTCGGCGCGTGGGTGTCGACAATGAATTCCCGGCCCTGGAGATGACGCATCTCGGTCCAGTCGGCGTTCATCCGATACACGACATCCGAACTGGCACTGACAAGCGCCCGGAACTGTGCCTCGCTGGCGCGGATCGCTTCGATACTGTCGCGCCGCATGCGGGCCATCTGGAGGTGCGCCGCCACGCGTGCCAGCAGTTCCCGTCCGCTGAACGGTTTGACGAGATAGTCGCCGGCGCCTTCCTGCAGTCCTTCGATGCGGCTCTCTTCCCCGGCACGCGCCGAGAGCATGATGACCGGCACGCTTGCCGTGCGCGGGTCGGCGCGCAGCGCCTGCAGCAGCCCGAAGCCGTCCAGGCGCGGCATCATCACGTCGGTCAGGATCAGATCCGGCGTGCGCTCCAGGGCGGCGGCCAGCGCCGCTTCGCCGTCCGCTACCGCTACGGTGCGGTAAAGCGGCTCCAGCATACGGACAAGGTAATGTCGCATGTCGGTATTGTCGTCCGCGATCAGCACGGTGGGGCGTTCTTCATCGCCTTGCCGGCGTGCCGGGAGATCGTCCGCCGAACGATCTTGCAATGCCGGCAATTCGGTGGCGGAAGGGGACGCCTCTCCGGCGTCGGGGAGCCATCTGAACGCTTCCTCGGCAAACGCGTTGAGCGCCGTGGTTCGCTGCGCGGCGGCCGTTCCATCGCCGACCTGGTCTTCGGGCAGGTGCTGCGAGCCAAGGGGAATCGACACGGCAAACGTCGTCCCTCGCCCCCATTCGCTATCGATGGTGACTGTGCCCCCGTGCAGCTTGACCAGCTCGTGGACAAGCGCGAGCCCGATCCCGCTGCCCTCATGCGTGCGCCCCCTCGCACTTTCAACGCGGTGGAAGCGCTCGAACAGCAGAGGAACTTCATCTGCGGGAACGCCCGTGCCGGTGTCGCTCACGCGCAGTTCGGCGGCGCCCTCCGTTTGCCGAAGCGCGACAGTAATGTTGCCCTCGAAGGTGAATTTGAAGGCGTTCGACAACAGATTAAGAACCACGGTCTCCCACATGGCGCGATCGACGAACACGGGTTCGCCGAGCGGGGCGCAATCGACGCGCAGTTCCAGGCCGGCCTTTTCGCAGGCCGAGCGAAAGTTGCTTGCCAGATCAGCGGTGAGCTCGGCCAGCGCGGTTGGCTCGAATACCGCGCGCGCCCTCCCGGCCTCGATCCTTGAAAACTCCAGCAAGCTGTTGACCAGGCGCTGAAGTCGCAGGCCGTTGCGGTAGACAACTTCCAGCTGCTCCGGCCCAAGCTGGGGTGGATGCGCCCCCGGCGCCCGAAGTGCGTCTTCGATGGGGCCGAGTATCAGCGTCAACGGGGTGCGGAACTCGTGACTGACGTTGGAGAAGAACGAGATCTTTGCGCGGTCGAGATCTGCCAGTGCCTGTGCCCGGCGCCGCTCTTCATCATAGGCGCGTGCGTTGGCCACGCCCGCGTTGACTGCCGCAACAAGCAGGTCGTAGAAGCTGCGGTACGCCTCGTCCAGTTGCAGGCGCGAACTGACGCCGGCGATCAACACCGCGACAGGACGACTCGTGCCGGGCGCGATAATCGGTAGCGCCAGCGCCTGGGTGGGCGGCTCCCTGTAAGGACCCAGGGCGGCCAGGTCGATTCTTGGGGCAAGATCGTCCACCGTTACCGCCAGGCCGGAACGATAAACGTCTTCCAGGGGCCAGGGGATTGCTTCATTGGCAGCCACATCGACGGCATCGGCCGACATGCCGGGCTGCGCGTTGCGCTCGCCCGCCCGCACCAACCGTCCCGAGGCGTCGGGCCCGACCGCGTATACCAGGGCAAAGGGCAGGTCAAGGTCGAATTGCGCGAGCGTGTGCGCACACAAGGAAAGCACTTCGTTGACCGACTTTCCTTTGCTGGCCTGCGCAGTCAGGTCGCGCAGCGTCCGGGTTCGGCGTTCGCTGAGCGTTTGGGCAGTCATTTCGATAACCGGGTGGAACAGGCCGCCCACCCGCCCGTCCTCGTCACGAATCGGACTAAACGAGAATGTAAAGAAACACTCCTCGACGTAGCCATGCCGTTCCAGGAAAATTTGCTGGTTTTCGAGGAAGGCCGTGTTGCCCGCCAGGGCCGAGTCGTGCGCTGTGCCAATGACAGGCCAGGCCTCGCTCCAGCATTCCGCGAAATTCTGTCCCATTGAGCGCGGATGCTTGCTTCCGCAGATGACCCGGTAGGCATCGTTGTAGAGCTGTACAAGTCCCGCTCCCCAGATGACGCAGATCGGCAGATCCGAGGCCAGGCAGATGCTGACCGTCGTTCGCAGGCTCTGCGGCCACGTCGCAACCGGCCCCAGGGCGGTTTTTGCCCAGTCGATCGACCGGATCAAGCGGCCCATTTCACCACCCCCCATCAGAAAGGCCAGGGGATTGGCAGTAACGTCGAGCTGATCGGAATGGTTCATCTGGGCCTTGTGATGTGGAACGGGATGCAGGGACGCTGGGGATAAATGATATGGCACCACGCGCCGCGGCTCGCCGCATTACCCCGTTACCGACGTAAAGGCAACACAGCACTTTGCTGTATCAAGGCGAGGGCGGGAAAAGTTGCGCGAAGATGGGAGCAGGGCAGCTTAACAGCTCGGCCTGCGAGCTATGCAAGCAAGAAGTGGATAGTTTACACCTGAAGACCGGTCGTTGTCGGATTATCGGACCTACTTGATGCTATGGCGAAACAAGCACCGACAATCAGCCGTTGCAGGCATCAAAGCATCCCTGAAGGATGCACTGCCAAATATTTCACTCCTGGGCTTGCTAATAAGCCGATCTTCGGCTTGCTGGAGAAACACCATGCATCCACCGCTGGAGACGACGCCCGCGCACCCCATGAGGAAGCAAAATCCCTTCAATAATTCTCTTGTGAAAATATCCAGAACGTTGATTTCTTGTGCACGCAGTTGTCGGTGTTGCATATTTGTATCATTTCCATTAAGCACTTTGTAAGATGTTGTATATATGAATATAATAACGTCGCGCAAGAAAAGTGTTGTCGATGCATCCATGTTGTAGCTCCGCAGTCCGCCTTTCCACCGCACCGTTCCCGTTCAATTTCCCAATCGCATTAAGCGATGCCGCGTGCATTGCGGGCGATTTATTGCCCGCATTCTCAATTGATGAAGCCAATCATGTTTAAACGTGCCTTACCCGTGTTGAAGTCCCGATCATCGACAGTGTTTGCCTGCCTGCTCCGGGTGGCGGCGCTCGCCTTGCTCGGCCTGCCTTTGCAGGCCGCCGCGGTCGATATGCTGGTATCGCGCCTGACCGACACGCCGGATCCGGCCGTGCGCGGCGGCACGATCCTGTATTCGGCGTCGGTGACCAACAACACCAGCGACATCGCCAACGACGTCAAGATCGTCTTCACGCTCGATTCGCAGACCAGCTTCGTGTCGGTCACCGACCAGGCGTGCGTGCACGATGGGGGGGCCAACAAGGTCACGTGCAGCTACACCACGGTGGCGGGCGATGGCGCCGGCGCGGGAACCGCCGACATCAAGAATATCGACCTGACAGTGCGCACCCTGGCGGGAGCCGGCCAGACAGTGAGCCTGCTGACTGCCGTGACGACGAGCGATCCGGACAGCAACGCCGGCAACAACTCGCTGTCGCAGTTGACCACCATCGATAACGGCGCCGACCTGGCCCTGGTGCTGACCGGCTCGCCGGGCAGCCTGATGGCCAGCGGCACCCTGGTGTACACCGCCAACCTGACCAACAACGGTCCGAATACGGCGGGCGCGACCAAGGCCACCTTCACCCTGAGCCCGAACCTGAGCTACCAGAGCGCGGCCGGGTCCGGCTGGTCATGCGGCGCGGCAGGGCAGGTAGTGACATGTACCCGGCCGAGCGCGGTCGTCGGCGACTTGCCGGTCATTACCATCAACACCAAGGCCACCGGCACCACCACCGGCACCATCACCACCACCGGCGTGGTGACCATCAGCGGCAGCGCCACCGACTTTAACAACAGCAACGATGCCTCCTCGGTCAACACCATCATCACCGCCGGCACCGACCTGAGTATCGGCAAGACCGTGTCGAAAGCGCTGGTCGGCAGCGGCCAGGCGCTCAGCTTCACGCTCACGCCACGCAACCTCGGTCCGATGACGGCCAACAACGTGACCGTCAACGACAGCATGCCCGCCGGCTTCGCGATCGTCAGCGCCAGCGGCGCCGGCTGGACCTGCACCGTCAACGGCCAGAACGTCAGCTGCACCCGTCCGAGCTACGCGGCCGGCGCGGCGTTCGATATCGTCATCACGGCCACCGCGCCGACCGTCATCGCCCAGACCGACGCCACCAACATCACCAACATCACCAGCGCCACGCCGGACGGCGACACCACCAATAACAACGCTTCCGCGAATGTGAGCGTGGTTCCCGATGGCGTCGATCTGTTCCTGACCAAAGGCAAGTCGCCGAACCCGGTGGCGCAGGGCAGCAACATGATCAGCACCATCCGTGTGCGCAACCTCGGTCCGCGCGCGGCGCTGGCCGACGAAGTCAAAGTGGTCGAAACCTTGCAAGCGGGCGAGACCTGGGTCAGCGGCGGCGGCACCAACTGGAATTGCGCTGCCCCCGTCGGCAACGTCATCACGTGTACCTTGAACGCCCCGCTGGCGCTGAATACGACCTCGCCCGATTTGTTCCTGACCACCAACGCCGGCGGTACCGGCAACCTCACCAACCAGGCCTGCGCGGTCTACACCGACACCGGTGGCGTCGCCACCGACCCGGTCGAGCCGAACAACTGCGCCAGCGCCACGTCGGTCTCGACGGTCACGCCGTCGTCGGTCGACCTGCGACTGGCCAAGAACGCCAGCCCGACCAGCCTGGACTGGAACGCCGACGTCATCACCTACACCATGACCGTGACCAACGACGGTCCCGGCGCCGCCACCGGCGTGGTGCTGGCCGATCCGATTCCTGGCTTTATCGCAGGCAAGACGGGCGTCGTCGCAGCCAAGAGCGGCGGCTCCAGCCCGGCCACCTTCACTTGCACCACGGGCGCCACCGTCACCTGTACCCAGAACGGCGGCAGCATGGCCCTCGGCAGCACCGCCATCTTCACGGTGACGGTGACCCGTCCGCTGCTCGACAGCAGCAACCAGCCGAACAATCGCTGGACCAACACCGCCACCGTGCGTTCGATCGACCAGGGCGATCCGCTGCCCGCCAACAATACCGCCAGCGCCGATGTGCAGGTCGATCCGATCGCCGACGTGAGCGTGACCAACACGGTCACCCCAGGCTCGGTTCCGGCCGGCACCAATGCCACCTACGTCCTGACCATCAACAACAATGGCCCGTCGACGGCGAACGGCGTCGCGGTCACCCAGGTGTTCACGATTCCGGAAGGCTCGATGACCCACATCGAGTCCGTGGCCAGCAATGGCGGCACCTGCGTCTTCAATGCGCCGAAGACCCTCAATTGCACTTTCGGCGTGCTGGCGTCCGGCGCGACCCGCACCGTCACCGTCACCATGCGTCCGGACTACATGGACAACCAGCCGAATCCGCGCACCATCGGCAGCATCGCCACGGTGTCCACCACCACCAGCGAGAGCAACATGGGCAACAACAGCGATACCAATGCGCTGATCGTCACCCCGGCCACGCTCGACCTGCTGGTCAACAACATCGACAACGTCGATCCGATGGGCTACGTGCCCGGCGGCAATCCCATATTCCCGGACAACGTCGTCACCTACCGCAACACCATCACCAATCGCGGTCCGTCGGTCGCCACCCATGTGATGCTGACCTATGTGATGAAGCCGCCTGTCGGCAAGACCATGATCTTCCTCGGCGACAAACTGTTGCCGGATGGTCAAGCCTATTCGAATTACTGTAACCAGCTCGGCAACTCGGTCACGGGGCCGGCCCAAATGAGCGTCACCTGTAACTTCCCGACCTCGCAGATCCTGATGGGCAACAACGCCAGCATCGACCTGTACCTCGACTTCCGCGTCGCTACCCAGCCAACCGGCTCGGGCGACACCTACCAGTCGACGGTCACCGTCTCGTCGCGCGAGCCTGAAGCGCTCACGCCGAACAATACGGCCGACCAGAGCACCACCATCAAGATGCGCGTCGACCTGAAGCTGACCAAGGCCGCTTTTGCCTGGAACGGCAACGCCAACGCGCCCGCCACGGCAGTGCAATTGCGCCAGCCATTCTTCTGGGTCCTGACCCTGGACAACACCGGTCCGGGCAACAGTAACGGCACCGTCATCAACGACGCCCTGCCGGCCGGCCTGACGGTCTACACCGGCGGCGCGGCCGCGCCTTACAACGCGGCGCCATACAACGCCGGCCTGACCTGGAGCACCAACAACGCAGCGCCGAGCAATGGCAGCTGCAGCGGCGGCGCCACGATCAGCTGCTCGGTCGGCCTGCTGGAAGTCGGCAAGTCCGCCACCGTGCGCATTCCGGTCATCGCCACCAGCGCCAATCCGGCCGTGGAAAACTGCGGCACCGCCAGCACCAGCGACGTCGAGCGCAGCGCGCCCGACAACCGCGGCTGCGCCACCATCGCCGTGCAGCCTTCTTCGATCGCCGGCTTCGTGTACGAAGACAGCAACAACGACGCCGCCAAGGCAGCGGGCGAGACCGGCATCAGCGGCGTCACCCTGCGCCTGGACGGCACCGATATCTACGGCAATACCGTGAGCAACGTCACCACCGTCACCAGCGCGGGCGGCGGCTATGCATTCAATAACCTCACGCCAGGCACCTACAAAGTGACCGAAGTCCAGCCGGCCACGCATCTGGACGGCAAGGATGCCGCCGGCACCGTTGGCGGCAGCGCCAGCGACGCCACGGCCGACGAGATCGGCAACATCGTCCTGCCTGCCAACACCAACGCCACCGGCTACCTGTTCGGTGAAGTCAAACCGGCGGTCCTGTCGGGCTACGTGTTTATCGACCTCGACAAGGACGCCGTGCGCGACCTGACCGGCGTGCCGGCCACCGACGAGAGCGCCGGCGTGACCAGCGTGACCATGACGCTGTCGGGCACCGACGACCTGGGCCCGGTGAACGCCACCGTGCCGACCGGCGCCAATGGTGCCTACAGCTTCGCCAACCTGCGTCCCGGTACTTACCAGGTGGTGCAGCAGACCTTGTCCGGCGTGACCCACACCGGCATGACCATCGGCAGCAAGGGCGGCAATGACGGCGCCGCCGTGCTGGCCCCGAATACCCCGGTACTGGGCTTGACCAAGCGCACCATCAGCAACGTCGTGCTCGCTTCCGGCGAGAATGCGGTCAACAACAACTTCGGCGAAACCGGCCAGGGCCTGGGCGGCGCCGTGTATGCCGACCTGAACAACAATGGCATCAAGGATGCGGGCGAACCCGGCATTCCGGGCGTGTCGGTCACCCTGTCGGGCAATACCACGACCGGCACCAGCGTGTGCGTGGCGATTTCGCCGAACCCGTGCACCATCCTCACCGACGCCAACGGCAGCTACAGCTTCACCGGCCTGCCATCGAGCGACGCCACCGGCTACATGCTCACCGAGCAGAGCCAGGCCAGCGCGCCGCTGTCGAACTACGCCGACGGCATCGACGCGGTCGGCACCGTCAATGGCGTGGTGCGCGGCAGCATGTCGAACGACAAGTTCAGCGCCATCGTGATCGGCACCGGCCAGTTCGGCAGCAACTACAACTTCGGCGAATCGACGGCCAGCCTGTCGGGCAAGGTCTATCTGGACGCCGACCGCAGCGACACCTTCAATGGCGCCGACTCGCCGTTGCCGAACGTGACCGTGACCCTGTCGGGCACCACCGCGAGCGGCGCGAATGTCTGCACCATCATCAGCACCTGCGTCGGCAAGACCGACGCCAACGGTCACTACAGCTTCACCGGTCTGCCGGCCAGCAATGGCGGCGGCTACAGCGTCGTCGAAACCCAGCCGGTCGATTTCATGGATGCCACCAACACGCTCGGCACCGGCGCGACCGTGCCCGGCAACCTGGGCGTGATCGGCGACAGCGCCTTCAATGGCGTGGTGCTCACCGCCGGCCAGAAGGGCATCGACTACCTGTTCGGCGAAGCCACCGGCAAACTGAGCGGTTTTGTGTATGCCGACAAAAACAACAATGGCGTCATGGATGCCGGCGAAAGCGGCATCGGCGGCGTCTCGCTGGTTCTGAGCGGCACGGCGGCCAGCGGCGGCAGCGCCTGCGGCGCGCCGACCTGCACGACCACCACCAATCCGGACGGTTCGTACAGCTTCAGCTTCCTGCGCAACGCCAACGGCGCCGGCTACACCGTCACCGAAACCCAGCCTGCCGCTTACCTCGACGGCATCACCCGCAAGGGACATGTCGGCGGCGTCGCCTGCGCGGCCTGCGTCGACAATGTGGCCAACGTGATCGGCACCATCGCTTACGCGGTGGAAAAGACCCACAGCGACTTCAACTTCGGCGAACTGCTGCCGGCCAGCGTCAGCGGTGTGGTGTATGCAGACAGCAACCAGAATAGCGCGCTCGACAAGGACGAACAGATTGCCGGCGTGACCGTCACCCTGACCGGTACGGACGATCGCGGCACGGCCGTGAACCTGACCACAACCACTGCGGCCGATGGCAGCTACCGTTTCGACAAGCTGCGTCCGGGCAGCGGCGCCGGTTACAGCGTGACCGAAACCCATCCGGCCGGCTTTAACGATTTTCCTGGCAATACCGGCTCGCTGCCAGGCACCATTGGCGCCGTCGCGGCCGGCGTAGCCGTGCCGAACAGCATCAGCGGCCTGCAACTGGTGCAGGGTGACGCCGCCGTGAACTACAACTTCCGCGAAATCGGCGCCAGCATCCGTGGCGCGGTGTATTTCGACGCCAACAGCAACGGCCTGCGCGACAGCGGCGAGCCGCCATTCCCTGGCGTCACCGTGCGCCTGGTCGGCCCGACCCCACGCACCGTGGTCACCGGCGCCGACGGCACGTTTGTCTTCACCGGCCTGATGGCGGGTAACTACAGCATCGTCGAAACCCAGCCGGGCGGCGTGGACGATGGCGTCGATGCGGCAGGTTCGCTCGGCGGCACCATCAATGCACCGAAAAACAGCATCGGCAACATCACCCTGGCGCCAGGCGCGGCCGGCGTGAACTACCTGTTCGGCGAACGCGCTGCAACGTCGGTGGGCGGTTCGCTGGCCGGCACCGTGTATGTCGACGCCAACAGGGACGGCAAGCGCGACAGCGGCGAGCAATTGCTCGCCGGCGTGACCCTGACCCTGAAAGGCATCGACGCCAACGGCGTGCCATTTACCCGCACTACCCAGACCGACGGCAAAGGCAACTACCTGTTCGCGCTGCTGCCGCCTGGCAGCTACGATCTGGCCGAAACCCAGCCATCCAACCTGTCCGACTTCGATGCCGCCACCGGCACCAAGATCGGCACCCTGGGCGGCGGCGCGGCCGGCCTGAACAAGGTCACCTCGATCGTGATTCCGGCCGCTGGCGGCGACGCGCTCGGCTACGACTTCCGCGAGTTCGATCCGGTGGTGGTGGTCGGTCCGGCCAAACTCGGCGGTCATGTGTACGTCGACATCAACAAGAATGGCAAGCGCGAGCCGGGTGAACCCCTGGCCGGCGTGACCGTCACCCTGACCGGTGTCGATGCCAAAGGCGTGGCAATTCCCGCACGCACCACCCAGACCGGCGCCGACGGCAGCTATCTGTTCGAGAACCTGGTTCCGGGCACCTACACCGTCGTCGAAACTCAGCCAGCGGGCTATGGCGAGTTCCCGACCAACACCGGCAGCGCGGTCGGCACCGCCGGCGGCACCCTGGACGCGGGTCCGAACAAGACCACGGCCATCGTGATCGCCAGCGGTACCGATGCCAAGGACTACGATTTCCGCGAAGTGGGCGGCAGCCTGGCGGGCGTGGTGTATCGCGACGACAACCATAACGGCGTACAAGACGCCGGCGAGCCAGGCATTGCCGGCGTGCCGCTCAGCGCGGTGGGCAGCAAGGGCGAAGCAGGACGCGCCACCACCGGCGACGATGGCCGCTTTGTGATCGTTGGCTTGCCAGCGGATACCTACAGCCTGGTGGAAACCCATCCGGCCGCCTATATCGACGGCAAGGAAACCGCCGGCAAGATCGACGCTACGGTTGTCGGCACGGTCGACAACAGCGGCTTCGACACCAGCGCACCGAAGAACAGCATCGGCGCGATCAAGCTGGGCGTGGCGCAAAACGGCGTGGACTACCTGTTCGGCGAACGCCGCGCACGCCTGGAAGGCTATGTGTATGTGGATGCCAACAACAACGGCCAGATGGACGCGGGCGAAACCCCGTTGCCGGGCGTACACGTGACCATGACGGGGGGCGAGAGCTGCGCGCAGGGCTGCGTGGCAGTCACCGGCGCCGACGGCAAGTATGTGTTCGAGAACCTGGTTCCCGGCCGCTACACCCTGGTCGAGTCGCAAACCGACCTGCCGACCTCGAAGTACATGGATGGCAAGGAAACCGCCGGCGTCGCAGGCGGCGTGGTGGACAACAGCAGCTTCGGCACCGCGCCGTCGCAAAACACGATCGCGCAGATCGATGTCACCAGCGAGAAGCTGGCGGCCAACAACGGCGTGATCGGCGGCAACCTGTTTGGCGAGCGCGTGCGTCCGGGTCCGGAAGTCAAGGCCCCGATCATCAGTGGTTACGTCTGGATGGACCGCGGCCACACCCGCACCCGTCCGAACGACCATGAAGGCGTGAAGGACTGGACCGTGACGTTGACACAGAACGGTAAACCAATCTGCACCGTCAAGAGCGATGCGGCCGGTTTCTACCAGTTCGACAACCTGCGTTGCCCTGGCTACCAAGGCACCGGTTTGCCGACCGGTCCCGGCTTTGAAATCAGCTTCACCAAGGATGGCAATGGCATGCCGAACGTTCCGACCTCGGCCGGTAACGCAGGCAAGCCGGCCGCTGGCGTGATCCGCGACATCGTCCTGACGGACAACAGCGACATCACCGAGCAGAACCTGCCGCTCAACCCATCGGGCGTGGTGTACGACAGCGTAACGCGTCAACCGGTGCGTGGCGCGGTCGTGAGCGTGAGCGGTCCGGCTGGCTTCGACCCGGCCCGTCATCTGCTGGGCGGCGTAGCCGCTGTCAACCAGACCACCGGCGTTGATGGCGTGTACCAGTTCTTCCTGCAAAACGGCGCGCCGGCCGGTACCTACAAGCTGGCGATCAGCACCTATCCGGTGGGCTACGTGCCGGCCGAATCGGCCAGGATTGCGTCGTGCCAGGGTGCACTGCTTGTTGCGGCCAACGCCAATGTGGGGCTGGTACAGAAGTCCAATAACGCGCCGGCAACGGGCGTCAACCTGCACAAGCCGAACGCGTGCGTCGGCCTGGTGCCGGGCGGTGCGGACACCACCCAGTATTACTACACGTTCACGGTGGGCCCGAACGGTGCGCCGGTGGTGAATAACCACCTGCCGATCGACAAGGTCGAAGCGGCTGGCCTGGCGCTGACCAAAACCGGCGACAAGCAGCAGCTCGAGTTCGGCGAAAGCCTGCTGTACACCTTGACCGTGCGCCAGACCAGCGGCACCGCTGTGGCGCAGGCAACCGTGCGCGACAGCCTGCCGGCCGGCTTCTCGCTGGTGCCGGGCACCGTCAAGGTCGATGGCAAATCGGTGGCCGATCCGGCCGTGGTGGTGGGCCCGGTACTGGCCTTCAACCTGGGTCCTTTGGCCAGCAACAAGCAAGCGGTACTGACCTACCGCCTGCGTGCCGGCGTCGGCAGCCTGCAAGGCGACGGCATCAACCGCGCGATTGCGTATGCGTGCAACGTGGCCAGCGGCTGCGTCACGCCGGGCTCGTACCAGCCGGTGCCGGATGCTTACCCGTCCAACCGCGCCGAGTACAAGGTGCGCCTGACCGGCGGCGTGTTCACAGAACAAGCCTGCGTGGCCGGCAAGGTATTCGTCGACTGCAACGGTAACTCGGTGCAGGACAGCGAAGAGCTGGGCATTCCGGGTGTGCGCCTGTACATGGAAGACGGCACCTCGTTCACCACTGATGTGGAAGGCAAGTACAGCTTCTGCGGCTTGACGCCGAAGTCGCACGTGATCAAGGCCGACAGTCTGACCCTGCCACGCGGCAGCCGTTTGACGACGACCAGCAACCGCAACCTGGGCGACGCCAACAGCATCTGGCTGGACGCGAAGAATGGCGAGCTGCTGCGCGCCGACTTTGCCGAAGGTTCGTGCTCGGCGCCGGTCATCGAGCAGTTGAAAGCCCGCCGCAGCCAGGGTGGCACGCGTGCTCCGGAAACGGAAGCTGCGCGCCTGCCAGGCCTGAAGTTCGACAGCAAAGCACCTGCCGCGCCGCGGCAGGCGACCGACAGCGCCAACCAGGAACTGGTCAAGCCACGCCAGGGAGCAATCCCTGCCGGCGCGGGAGAAGCCCGTGCGCAATAAGCAACCATCCCGCCTGGCACAGATGAACATCATGACGAACAAAAAACTTCTTCAAATTCAACGCCGCGGCACCGGTCGCCTGCTGGCGGGCGCGCTGGCAGTGGCCTGCGCTTTCCCGAACGCCGGTGCGCAGGTGTTGCCGTCGGCCCCGCTTGATGCCGGCCTGCGCGCCCAGATGGCCGCGCCGCAACTGTGGAGCGGGCGGTTAGACGCCAGCGCCAAAGTCGCGCGCATCCTGGTCGAAACCGACCGCGACGGCGTGCCGGCCGACGGCCAGTCGCCTGTGCGCGTGAGCGTGCAGGTGCTGGGCGAAGACGGCCAGCCGCTGGCGGACGACGTGCTGCTGACCCTGGAAGCATCGGCCGGCCGCATTCTGCTCGACGGCGCCGCCACCGACGCCCTGGGTCCGCAAAACGGCGACGCCAACAAGGTCACGCCCGGCATGCAGCTGCGCGTTCGTAACGGCAAGGCGCAGTTCCGCCTGCTGGCCCCGGCCGCCGCGCAGGAAGTCTTGCTGCGCGTGGACGGCGGCAAGATCAGCACCCAAGGCGTGATCACCTTTGTCCCGGAACTGCGCCAGATGCTGGCCGTGGGCCTGATTGAAGGCGTGATTTCCAAGCGTAAGCTGAACGCCGGCGACCTGGCACCTGCGCGCTTTAACGATGGTTTTGAGCAAGACATCACGCGCTGGAGCCGCCAGTTCAACAGCGGCAAGGCCAACGGCAGCGCCCGTTCCGCATTCTTCGTCAAAGGCACCATCCTCGGCAGCAAGCTGTTGACGGCCGCCTACGATTCGGACCAGCAAACCAAGGAAAAGTTGCAGCGCGACATCAATCCGAACGAGTTCTACCCGGTCTACGGCGACAGCGCCACGACCGCGTTCGACGCCCGCTCGGCCGGCCGCCTGTACGTGCGCGTGGACGACCAGAAAAGCTATGTGCTGTACGGCGACTTTTCGACCAGCGAAGGCAATATGTCGTCGGTGCTGGGTCCGAACGTGGGCCTGGAAGCGCGCAAGCTCGGCCAGTACCAGCGCACCGCCACCGGCCTGCGCGGCAACTGGGACGGCAAGCGCGGCAACCTGGGCGGCTTTGCCTTCCACGACAACGCCAAGCAGGTGATTGAAGAATACCGCGCCAACGGCAGCTCCGGTCCTTTCGCGGTGCGCAACAATGGCGCGCTGACCAATTCCGAGCGCGTCGAACTGATTGTGCGCGACAAGAACCAGACCGACCTGGTCAAGCAAGTGACGCCGATGCGCCGCCTGGAAGACTACAGCTTCGAGCCGTTTTCGGGCCGCATCCTGTTCAAGCAGGCCGTGCCATCCTTGACGCCCGAAGGCGACCCGCAATCGATCCGCGTGACCTACGAGGTGGAGCAGGGCGGCGACGACTTCTGGGTCATGGGCATCAACGGCGAATACCGCCTGAACGACAGCATCAGCGTCGGCATGGCCTCGGTGGACGACAAGAATCCGCAGTCGCCGTACCGCCTGCACAGCGTGAACGCGACCGTGAAACTGGCGCCAGCGACCAGTTTCGTGGCCGAGTTCGCCCAGAGCGAATCGACCACCTACAGCGCCAACGGCCAGGTGTTTACCACCCCGAGCGGGCAGGCTGGCGAGTTGTCGAGTTCGGCAACGGGCCAGGCGGCGCGCGTGGCTGTGTCGCACAAGGGCGAAACGGTCGAGGCGCGGGCTTACTGGCAGCGTGCCGACGACGAGTTCAACAATACCGCGGCCGGCATCAGCCCCGGCCACAGCGACGCTGGCGTGAATGTCAGCGCCAGGTTCACGTCCACCACCACGGCCTACGCCAGCGCGCTGCAAAGCAAGGATCAACAGGTTGTTGCCCAGCGCGACGCCGTGCGCGTCGGCATGCTGTGGAAAGCCGATCCGCGCCTGACCCTCGACTTTTCGCTGCAACACATGAAGGAAGAAGGCGAACTGCGCAACCAGGTCGGCATGGCCAGCAACACCGGCGTGGTGTCGAACGCCAACGGCTTGAATCCTAGCGGCGGTTTCTTTGGCTTCGGTAACACCAATAGCGCCATCAGCCCGGTCAACGGCGGGGCGATTACCACCTTCGCACCGGTGGGCGCCACCACCGCGCCGGGTACGCGCGGCACGCTGGACGCCAATACGGTCGCCATCGGCGCCCAGTACAAGGCGACCGACTTGCTGAGCCTGACCGCCGTGGTTGAACATGGCGTGTCGGACAGCAACCAGAAGCGTTATGAACTCGGTGCCCAGTATCAATTGTCCGAGCGCAGCCGTGCCTATGCACGCTACGAAAACCAGACCGGCCTGGCATCGCGCTACGCCCTCAACCCGGCCGAGAAGAGCAACGCCTTCGTGGCGGGTGTCGAATCGACCTACCTGCCGGGCGCGAGCATTTTCTCGGAATACCGCCTGCGCGACGCGCTCGATACCGAACGGGCTGACGGGCGCGACCTGCAACTGGCCAGCGGCGCGCGCAATACCTGGAACGTGTCCGAAGGTCTGGCGCTCAGCACCAACGCCGAATACCTGCACGTGTTCGACGGCCGCCAGCAAAAAGGCGTGGCCCTGGCCACGGCGCTCGACTACACCGCCAACCCGCTGTGGAAAGCCTCGGCCAAGCTTGAATGGCGCCGCCTGTTCGACAGCCCCGGCGACATCGGCAACCAGTCGCAGGACCAGTGGTTGAACACCTTGTCCTTCGTGCGCAAGCTCGACCGCGACTGGACCGTGCTGGCCCGCAACTACGCCCTGCTGTCGCGCAACAACGACGACATCAGCGGTAAACCCCTGGCCAACAGCCTGCAGGAACGCGCGCAGCTCGGCTTTGCCTGGCGTCCGGTCGAGCACAACCAGTTCAACGGGTTGGCGCGCTACGAGTACAAGAACGTGCGCGACGGCGCCCGCGCCGATGGCGAGAACTACGCCGCCCACATCGTCTCGACGCACCTGGACTACCATCCGAGCCGTCCGTGGTGGAGCACCGGCCGCCTGGCCGCCAAGACCAGCCGCGAGCGCAATCTGCCGTTCGGGCAGCAGAAGTACAGCGCGTGGATGGCGGCCGGTCGCGTGGTGTACGACATCACCGAAAACTGGGACATCGGCGTGCTCGCCGCCTACCTGCACAGTCCGCAGAACAAGGGCAGCAGCCAGTATGCGCGCGGGGTCGAAGTTGGCTACCTGGTCAAGCAGAACCTGTGGTTATCAAGCGGGTTTAACGTCAGCGGCTTCCGCGAACGCGACCTGAGCGCATCGGACTACACCTCCAAGGGATGGTTCGTGCGCCTGCGCTTCAAGTTTGACGAGAATGTATTCAAAGGCAAGGACCCAGAAGCGAATCGCACGCTGGCCCGCTAATTTCCTGAAATGAGAATGACGATGAAACCAACCATTATTTCCCGCCCGCGCACCGTGCTGTTCGCCGTGATGGCCCTGGCCGTGCAAGGCGCCTGTGCGCAGACGCTCAATGCCCCGGCGCAGCGCATCTCCGACCAGGCGATCGTGGCCGACCAGGCTGGCTACAGGGCCTTGCAGCAGCGCGTGAAGGCGCTCAACGACAAGGGCGTTCCGGTCAACAATTACTATCTGTCGAAGGCGCAATGCTGGCTCGACGTGTCGCTGCACGAATATACGCGCAACGACCGTTCGGCTTTCCCGCAGCAGGCACTGGAGCAGGGCGCCGCCATCGTCGGCGCGCTGGAGACGGGCGCCACGCCCAATCCGGGCGACCAGACCCCGCTGGTGAACGACGCTGCCAAGCTGCGCGACGACTTGTGGGCGCGCTTCGGCGGCGTCAAGGGCGGTGCCGGATTTGCATGCGCGGCGCAGAAGGTTGCCTGCGGCGAAGTCGAGCTGGTGCATGCCGGGAACGAATTCAAGCAGCAGGGCTGGCGCCATGCCAACCCGTACATCCAGATCGCCGAAGACCATCTGCAGGCGGCGCAGGCTTCGGCTGCGGCCTGCGGCGGTGCGCCGGTGACGGTGGCGGTGGCGCCAGTGCCAGGTGCGGCGCCGGTGGTGTCGGTCGAGAAATTGACCCTGGCGGCCGATGCGCTGTTCCGTTTCGACAAATCGGGCGTGGCCGATCTGCTGCCTGCGGGCCGCGCGCGCATCGACAGCATGATGATCAAGCTCGACGGCGTGTATGCGCAGGTTTCCAGCATCAAGCTGACCGGCTACACCGATCGCCTGGGTACGGAAGCGTACAACCAGCCGCTGTCGGAAAAGCGCGCGGCGACGGTGCGCGCCTACCTGGTGAGCAAAGGTTTTGCGGGCGAGATCGTCAGCGAAGGCAAGGGCGAAGCGGACCAGGTCGAAGCCTGCACGGGCGTTGCGCCGCGTGCCGCGCTGATCGGCTGCCTGCAACCGAACCGCCGGGTCGAAGTCGAAGTGACCGGCATCAAGCGATAACAGCGAAACGGAGTCATGTTTGCGATAGCGCTTGATTGAGCCATCAAAATCAGAAACCACCTACAACCGGGGTCAGAGCTTTAATCAGCAACAAAAATGTTGCTAATTAAAGCTCTGACCCCGGTTTACCAAAGAACAATCCCTATGCAAACATTCTCCCGCGTGCTCGCCCGACTGGCGATCGGCATCGTCCTCGGCGCCAGCGCCGCCATGGCAAGCGCAAGCGGCGTCGATCCGTCCTTGCCGCGCGATTCCGACCAGCCGGTATCGCCACGCTTGTACCAACAGAAGGGTTTCGACGCGACCCCGCACGCGCGCGAGTTCAGCGAGTGGAAAGTACGCTTCATCGCCGACAAGAAGGCGCTGTTTGCGCAGATCGAGAAGAATATCCAGGCGCATGACCTGAGCCCGGAGGAGAGTGATGCACTGCGCCAGCGGACCAAGGACGAGGCCTTCCGCAATTCCATCGACGGCGGCAAAAAGGGCCGTTCGCTGGTCAACTTCATGGAGCAGGCGCTGCTGGCGCCGCCATCGCAGGGTGCGCAACCGGGCATCAGCGTCGGCCGCCTGATCGACAATGAGCACAGCCGGGCAGTCGGATTCGGCGGCACCTTCGATGATGGCGGGCGCCGGGTCGAGCTCTGGTATGTGGTCTTCCACGATATCGCCAGCCTGACCAACGGCGAGCTGCGTGAGATCGCCAGCTATTCGGTCTTCAAGCCGCTCGCCTTGCCGGAGCTGAACGAAGTCAAGCGGATGAGTTGGCCGTCGATGACGTTCGTGCGCGATGGCTCGGGCCGCTTGATGTTGTGGTCGCTATCGCAGGAACAGTTCCAGATCGTCGACCGCATGCACTGGAAATCGCTGATGTAAGTAAAAAAGCGGCTTTTGCGTTGCCGCGCGCGATTCAGGCGCGCTTGCGGCGAGCGCTGAAGCCCAGGATGCCCAGGCCGCCCAGCAGCATGGCCCAGGTGCCCGGTTCGGGAACGGGCGAGACGTCGATTTCGGTCAGCGAGTGCAGGCGCCCGGTCATGCTCATCAGCGCGTTGTCGCTGGTACGCAGCCAGGTATGCGAGAACTCGGCGCGGTTGACATCGCCAAGCGAGAGTCGCAGCGGCAGTTCGCCATTCGGCAGCCACGTGCCAGCACTGTTGTCGAGGATGATATAGGTGGAAAATGGCCATCCGCCTGCGCCCAGCATGAAGCGGTCCAATGGATCCCAGGAGTACATGTCGTTTTCGATACGGATATGGCTCAGCGCGCGTGACTCGGACGATGTCGGAACGCCTTTGTCGTACACGGTAAAGGTCAACCTATCCGCCGTAGCTGGCGCGGGTTGGTAGGTATACCCCCCCGGCGCGGTGGCGTCAGGGAGCTGTCCATACGTGCTGTAATTCGGATCGAACGCCATCTCTGAATCGTAAGAGAAGCGCCCCACGACTTGCTGATCGACCGCGACCACGCTGCCGGGCACGCTACCAGTGCTCACGCCTTCTTCCGTTTGTTGAAACACGTTTCGTACCGATTCAATCGTCGTCGTAAATTCAAAGACGTGAACCTTGGCCTGGGCCGGCGCGCATAATGCCAGTGCCGTTAGTGCAGTCGCGATATATTTCATAGTATTCCAATAATCATTTATTGTTGCATTATAGTACATTTCATTTTTGCAATCAATACAGGCATCGGCCTTGCTATCTATCCCAAACCCCATCTTTCGGCTGCTCTCGCGATACGAACTTGGTATGATGCCGGGGCCATTTCGTATCGTCTGGCACTTTTATGACTCTTGGGGACATTGCAATGATGGGACGTTTGTTCATATTGGGAGCGGCCACCCTGGCCGCCGGCAGCGCGCTGGCCGCGCCGCGTGGTTTCACCATCGAAGACCTGGTGAAAATGGAACGGGTCGGCGCGCCGGCCCTCTCGCCGGACGCTTCGCGCGTGGTCTACACGGTGCGCAGCACCAATATGGAGAAGAACCGCGGCAACACCCAGCTGTGGATGATCGATCTGCGCAGCGCCAAGCCGACCCCGGTCCGGCTGACCGAAGGCGAATCGAACAGTACCGACCCGGAATGGTCGCCCAAGGGCGACGCCATCTATTTCCTGTCGGCGCGCTCGGGTTCGTCGCAGGTGTGGCGCCAGCCGGTGGCTGGAGGCGAAGCCGTCAAGGTCACCGACCTGCCGCTCGACGTCGATAACTTCCGCCTCTCGCCGGCCGGCGACCGCCTGGCCATGAGCCTGGCCGTGTTCCGCGATTGCACCGACCTGGCCTGCACCAAGACGCGCCTGGACGAGAAAACGAAAAACAAATCGAGCGGCAAGGTCTACGACCGCCTGTTCGTGCGCCACTGGGATACCTGGTCGGACGGCCGCAACAACGTGCTGTACTCGGCCCCGCTCGACGCCGCCGGCAAGGTCACTGCCGCCCCGGTCAGCCTGTCGGGCAGCATCGACGGCGACGTGCCCTCGAAACCCTTCGGCGACCGCGAGGAATACCGCTTCAGCCCGGACGGCAAGAGCGTCGTCTTCAACGTGCGCGTGGCCGGCAAGACCGAAGCCTGGTCGACCAATTTCGATATCTATCAAACTGCGGCCAGCGGCGCCGCCGCGCCGCGCAACCTGACCGCCGACAATCCGGCCTGGGACAGCAAGCCGGCGTTTTCGCCCGACGGCAAGACGCTCGCTTATCTGGCCATGAGCCGCCCTGGCTTCGAGGCCGACCGCTTCCGCCTGGTGCTGATGGATGTCTCCAGCGGCAAGAAGCGCGTCGTGGCCGAGAGCTGGGACCGCTCGATCGGCGACTACAAATGGCGCGACGATGGCAAGGCGCTGCTGGCCACCGCCGACGACCTGGGCCAGCACCGCCTGTTTTCGATCGACGCCGCCAGCGGCAAGGTCGTACCATTGAGCGAGAAGGGCTACGTCAGCGCGTTCGACACGCGCGGCAAGACCGTGGTCATGGCCCAGGCCAACCTGCAATCGGGCGCGCAGCTGTTCAAGAGCGTCAACGGCGGCGCTCCGGTCCAGCTGACCCAGCTGAACAGCGAA
Organism: Massilia aquatica; assembly: GCF_011682045.1. Classification (GTDB taxonomy): domain Bacteria; phylum Pseudomonadota; class Gammaproteobacteria; order Burkholderiales; family Burkholderiaceae_D; genus Telluria_A; species Telluria_A aquatica. Next base: position 337,545 of record NZ_VVIW01000002.1, read on the forward strand.
CTGCTGGCCGACGTGCGCTTCGGCGAATCGGAACAGTTTTCCTTCACCGGTGCCAAGGGCGAAACCGTCTACGGCCACGTGATGAAGCCGTGGGACGCCAAACCGGGCGTGAAGTATCCGGTGGCCTTCCTGGTCCACGGCGGTCCGCAGGGCAGCTTCGGCAATTCGTGGAGCTACCGCTGGAATCCGCAGACCTACGCCGGCGCCGGCTACGCGACCGTGTTCATCGACTTCCACGGCTCCACCGGCTACGGCCAGGGCTTCACCGATTCGATCAGCGGCGACTGGGGCGGGGCACCGCTGGAAGACCTGAAGAAGGGCCTGGACGCGGCGGTCAAAAAATACTCGTGGCTCGACCGTGAGCGCAGCTGCGCGCTCGGTGCTTCGTACGGCGGCTACATGATGAACTGGATCGCCGGTAACTGGGCGGACGGCTTCCGTTGCCTGGTCAACCACGACGGCGTGTTCGACACGCGCGGCATGGCCTACGCCACCGAGGAACTCTGGTTCACCGAATGGGAAAACAAGGGTACCTACGTGGACAACGCCGCGCTGTACGAAAAGTTCAACCCGGTCCATTTCGTCAAGAACTGGAAGACGCCGATGCTGGTGGTGCAGGGCGACCTGGACTTCCGCATTCCGACCTCGCAGGCGCTCGGCACCTTCACCGCGCTGCAGCGCCAGGGCGTGGAAAGCAAGCTGCTGGTGTTCCCGGACGAGAACCACTGGGTGCTGAAACCGGCCAACTCGGTGCTGTGGCATCATACGGTCAAGGATTGGCTCGACCGTCACCTGGCGCGCTGAGATGGCAGCCCGGCATGGTTTGATGTTGATGGCTGTGCTGGGCGCCACGCTTGCACCATGCGCGGCCGCGCCGGCGCCGGATATCGCGCCGGCGGCCTTCATCGGCGCCTTCTACCGCGATTACTTTGCCGATCCGGCAGCGGCCAGGAAGCGCCACGTGGACGGTGGATCGTTCTATTCGAGCGGCCTGCTGACTCTGATGGCGGCCAACCGCGCCGCCTGCGCTAAGACCCGGCGCCAGGACAGCAAATGCGGCTGGAACGTTGACGGCGACGAGTTCTTGCACACGCAGGAGCGCGACCCGGCGCTGACTTTGGCCTCGTCCGGTTTTGCGGCCAAGGCCGTCGGTGCCGCTGCGGTGGACGTGACCTTTCGGGTATTCCCCAACGAGCCGGAGTCGCAGCGAGCGGTACGCTATCTGCTGGTGCGCGAAAACGGCCAGTGGCGCGTCGACGACGTGATCGACGAAGAGAAGGGTGCGTATTCGTCCAAAAACGGCCTGCGCCGTTACATCGTGGACGAAAATCGCTACGCTAACGCCAACGCGCTCGATGTCGCCGAGGCGGCGCGCTGGGTCAACGCGTTCGTCCAAAGCGAGTCGGCACAATCGTTTGCGCGCTTTGCGGCGTTTCCGCTTACCGTATGCGATACCACGGGCGGATGCGTGCCGTACAAAGAGAATGACGCGCGCCTGCCGCTGCTGGTGCGCACGCTCTACCTGAGCTACTTCGACAAGGGTGTCTTGCCACTCCCGGTCCCGCGTGGCGCGGCCAGGCAAGGCAAGGTGGCGCGCAGCGGCCCGTTCGACTACAGGTTCCAGCAGGGCCAGTGGTGGCTGTCGCGGGTCGACCTGCGGCGAGCGCCAGTCCGGCAAAAACAGGCACTGCCGGCCCGTTGACCGGGGCCGGCAGGCTTGCCGCTGTTGGGTCAGGTCATGGGTTAATCAGCGGCGCCACGCGGTTGGCGAACGGCCAGCCCTGTTCTTCATCGGTGTGGATCTGCCAGTTGAAGCCACCGCGAATATCCGGATGGTTGGCCTTGACCTGGTTCCACGCGCTTACCGCCTGCTCGCGGCTCATGTAGTTGGCCGCGTTACTGATCCCGAAGCCCACCACCACCCGGTTCGCGCCCAGCAGGGTGACCCACTGCCGCACGTTATCGGCCACATACGCCGGATCGTTCAGGCCCGGCCCGTCGTAGTACTGCGGCGCGGCGTAATCCATCGCCCCGGCGGCCACCATGGCGCGGCAGAACTCCTTGTCGATGGCATTCCAGGGCGCCGGCGGCGCCGAGATGATAAAGCCAGGGTAGCGTTTTTTCAGTTCCAGGCTGATCCAGATCATTTCAGCCGTATCGGGCCGCTGGTCCGCCTCGAAGGTATTCCAGTCCATGCCGTCGATCCCGCCCAATTGCGTGTGGATGGCGGCGATGCTGTTCACAAACGTCTGCGATTTGGTCCGGTTCGGAAAACTCATGCCATTGCCGGCGCCCCCCACCGACAAGATGATCTTGCGGCCCTGCGTCGTGCGCGCGTACTGGATGTCGGCTTTCAGGTTGGTCGCCGCGCCGCGCCCGTTGCCGGGCGAACTGAAGGTGACCGCGCCGGTGGTGCCGGGCGAGCCGCCCACCGGAACCGCATGGAACAGGTAGATCAGGTTGTAGCGCGCGTTGACGTCGCGGATGCGGATCGGGGAGGGCGTCCAGTTCGGATAGTAGCCGCCGACGATTTTTTTCGCCGCCGGGAGCGCGCAGGTGGTCTGCGCCCAGTACCAGGTGCTGATGGTCGGGGTGGTGCCATCGCTGCCGTTGCCGGCCACCTGCACCACCTTGTAATACAGCCCGTTCGGCGCGTACAGCACCACGGTGCCCAGCGGGTAATTGACGCCGGCTTGCCAGGTGACGGCGGCGCAGGGCGCCAGCGCGGCCGACGATCCGGCATCGGTGCCGCTGCCTTCGATGGCGCCGGCTTGCATCAACGGTGCGGCGGCGGCGGCCGGTGGCGCCAGTGCGGCGCCCGGCGCATCGCCGGCCGATGATCCGCCCCCGCAGCCGGCCAGGATGGCACCGCCGATGGCGGCCATGCCCAGGTATTTCAGTAGTTTTTTCATGTCGACTCCTGATGAATAAATGAGAAAGGACCGCGCGCGGCGGTCCGGGATGCCTTACCAGCCGATGGTCACCGTGGCCGTGGTCGGGGCGGTGGAGTGCACCGACGAGCTGTAATTCCACACGTCGTCGTAGGCGAAGCCGTAGGCCAGCCTGTTGATGCTGTGGTCATGCCAGAACTTGGAATACCAGTTGGCCGGCTGGCCGGCCGGGTAGAAATACGCCGAATCGCTCCAGCGGGCCGGGTCTTCCACCACATGGCGGTTGAGGGCCGCGCACAGCTGCGCCTGGATCTGCAACTGCTTGTGGTAGGCGGGCGTGCCGCCGACGGTGCCGCTCGGGTCGTCCAGCGCGCCGTTGCCGAGCAGCGCCATGGCGGTGGTGGGTTTGCGCACCTTGTAGGTGCCGGCGCCGTCGGTGAACTGGAACACGCCGCCCACCACCTGGCCGGAAAACGTTCCCTGCTGGTTGGTGAAGACCAGTTTCTGGCTGGTGTACTTGTTCCAGATATGGTTGATATAGCCGTCCAGATAGGCGGCGTTGGCGCCATTGCCCTGGAAGCTGGCGTGGGCCGGGGCGATGATGCGGTAGGGCGCGTACGGCGCCTGGGCCAGGGCCTTGAACTTGTCCGGCACGCTGGCGACGAATTGCGAGAAGATGGCCGCGCGCGTTTCGGTTTCTCCCACAGTCTGGTCGTAGCCGCCCAGGCCCTGCAGACGCAGTGTCAGGGGAAAGCCGAAGTGGTCGACCCGGGTCGTATTGCCAAAGAAGCCGTCGGTCGCGCCGATCGACATTTCGATGAAGTCGAAGTAGACGTCGATGTTCGGATCGGACGGATTTTCGATATTCGCGCCGGCGTAACCAAGGTTGCCGTTGGCGTCCGCGTTGACCTGCAGGTACATCGGACTGCCGACGCTCAGGAACAGGCGCGCCGAATTGAGCGGCGGGATGGTGATCGATTTGAGCTGGGCCAGGGTGTGAAAGTAGTTGGTATACGGCTTGCCGTTCTTGGTGAGCGCACCGTTGTCGCTCAGCGCCATTGGAACGAAGCGCCCGCCCGCATCGACGTGCACGTATTTGCCGCTGCCCCAGTCCTTGCCGATAATCGCCCAGTAGACCTGGCTGTCCGCGTACTGCCCGCGCGTGCCGTTGACCATCTTGAAGGTGGTCCGCTGGTTCCAGGTGCCCGGCTCGGGCGGCGGCGGGGTGGAGCTTGACGGCATCGGCACCCCCGGCAGGTAGCAGCGCTTGGCCACGCCGGCGATCGGGTCGCCGAACACGCCGCTGTTGCAGTCGGCGCCGCCGGTCATGCTCTTGGTGACGAAGCTGCCGTTGGCGCCGTACAGCAGCACCTGCGTGCCGCTGAAGTTGCAGCGCCCGTTTTCAGCGGCGCAGCGGGTCCAGGTGGTGGGCGCGCGGTCGCAGTGCTTGGCGCTGCCCGGCAGCGGGTCGCCGAACACGCCGCTGGTGCAGGCGGCGCCGCCGGTGACGGTTTGCGTCAGGTAGGTGCTGCCGGCGCCGAAGCGCACGGTCTGGGTGTCGCCGAAGCCGCACTGGCCGTTTTCGTTGGCGCAGAAGGCGAAGCTGCTGGTGATTTCGCAGTGCTTGGCCACGCCCGGCGCCGGATCGCTGCCGAAGGTCGTCGTATTGCAGCTGGCCGCCCAGTCGAACTTGTTGCTGGTGAAGCTGGTGCCGGCGCCGTAGCGCACGGTCTGGTTGCCGGTGAAGATGCACTCGCCGTTCTCGTCGGCGCAGAAGGTCCATTCGGTGCTCGACGCGGCCGTGCTGACGGCTGCCTCTTTGGCAGCAGCCAGGGTGGCGTCCGGCGTGCCGATATTGCCCGAGCGCACAGTGGTGGTGGCGGAGATGCTCGGCGCCGGTGCGGACTCGCCGCCGGACGACGAGCCGCCGCAGCCGCTCAGCAAACTCATGCCGAGTGCGCCGAGGGAGAGGAAATGCAGGAGTTTTTTCATGGGACGGTCACCTTGTCGACAGTGGCCGTTGTCTGCGCGTGGCGGGTGCAGGATCGCGGCCGTGGTAGTTGAATGCGCAATGGGAACGTTTCCAAAATGCGCTGTTTTTTGGCCCACGGATCAGCTTTGCGGGCACGAATCCCGTCCGGCGCTTCGATCTGCTGAAGTCGCCGTTCAAGTGGTCGCAGTATCACCGCCTATCAAAGCGAGGTCAACAGAGGTGAAACGTAATGTAAATTGGGTAAAAGAAAGGAGGAATGGCGTGCCGGAATCGCTTGTTGGCGCCGCCGCGCGTCACCGCCGAGGCGCTCCGAAATTGCTCTGGTAACATACGCTGACCAGACCACTTGGCACCATGGATTTTTTCGTCCGCAGCGCTGGCAGGCTCTGCCTTACGGGCTTGCTTGGATACCACTTGGGTTCCGGCCAGCCTGGAAGATGATCGCCATACGCGCGATATTGGCGCCAGATTCGCGTGCGTTGAGAGTGTTTTGCCGCGCGTTTGTTGCTGCCATCGTCTGTCTGAATGACGCAAACTATGTCGTCCCGCAGCCACAAACGTGGCATTCTGTCAGCATGCCGGCCCACCAGGGCCGCCAACTTGAGCGAACTGGAACCTGATTGCCACTCTCCGACTTGAACGCTTCGCACTCCATGCCGCGCCGCGCGGGCTTGCTGCTGGCCGCGGCCCTGCTGCTCACGGCGTGCTCGCCGGAGAAACCGGCGCCGGCCAAGGGCGCGCCGGCGCAGCAGAAACTGCCGCCGGTGGTCTACGGCCAATTGCCGCCGGAGCTGGCGCGCTATGCCGAGGCAATCGAGCGCTCGCGGCTGCCGTATATCCACGTCGGCTTGCATAGGCCGGACAAGCTGGCGCCCTGGAACAGCAGCCTGGGCGGGGCGGCCTACTTGCCGAAGGGACAGCCATATCCTGCCGGCCCCGATGGCGTGCCGCTGACCTTGCTGGCGCAGTTCAATTTTGCCGAGATGCCGGCGCTGGAGGGGTATCCCACACGCGGCATGCTGCAGTTTTACATTTCCGGCAGCGAGTCGAAGGAGCATTTTTACGGGGTCTCGGGGGAGAGCACCAAGCCCTACAACGCCGAACGCGAGTTCCTGTCGCTGACCAGGCAGCGCTGGTTCCGCGTGCTGTATCACCCCACAGTCGTGCAGGACCGCAAGAAACTCCAGCCCACCAAGGTCATCGCCAGCGACAATCTGCCGATGGCGGGCACTTCCGCGCTCAGGTTCGAGATCCGCGCCGAACCGGTGTCGGTGCAGGACTACCGCTTCGCGCGCATCCTGGGCCAGCCGCCCTGGGAGCTGTTCAAGCAGTTCGGCGCCAGACAGGACGCCGTGTCCGGCAACTACGAGAAGTTTTCGCAGAAATACACCATCGCCAAGCTGGGTGGATACAGCAACCCGACCCAGACCGACGTGCGTACCGCGCAGCCCGACGGCGACTGGCTGGTGCTGTTCGAGCTGCAAGGCGGCGGCGTCAAGGGCGGCTTCTACAGCGAATGGGGCGACACCGGGATGGCGGTGTTCTACATTCGCCGCACGGACCTGGCGCGGCGCGATTTCTCGCAGGTGGTCTACTCGTGGGACAACCTGTGAGCGCGCGTGCAATCCCGCCGCCGCTCCGCGCCTGCGTCTACCTGGCGGCGCTGCTGGCGCTGGGCGCCTGCTCGCCGCACGATCCCGAACCTGTGGCGGCGGCGCCGCCGGTCGGTGACCAGGCGCGCCGGGTCAGCTACGGTGCACTGCCGCCGGAGCTGGCGCCCTACACCGACAAGATCGACGCCTCCCGGCTTGCCTACATCGACATCACGCTGAAAGCAGCGCAGCGCCTGGCGCCGTGGAACAGCAGGCTCGGTGGCCCCGCCTACCTGCCCAAGGGGCACGCCTATCCGCGCGACCCCGATGGCGTGCCGCTGGCCTTGCTGGCGCAGCTCAATTTTGCGGAGATGCCGGCCCTGGACGGCTATCCCGCGACCGGCCTGCTGCAATTTTTTATCGCCGGCGGCGAATCGCGCGCGCATAGTTACGGCTCCGCACCGGACTTTCCCTCGCCCTTCGACGAGCAGCGCTATCTTGCGTTGCTGTCCGCGCAGCGCTACTTCCGGGTGGTGCACCACCCACGGGTCGAACAGAATCCGCAAAAACTGGTGCGCCCGCACGCCGCGCCTGTCGACGCGCTGCCGTTCAGCGGCACGGCGGGGCTGGTGTTCAAGATTGATACCGCGCCGGTGTCGGTCGACGATTATCGCTTCGAGCGTTACCTGGGCAAGCCGCGCAGCGATTTTTTCCGGCAGTTCGGCGTGCTCGGCACGGACCTGTTGGTCGAGTACGCGCACTATGCCAACAAGGAAGTTGTAGCCCAGGTGGGCGGCTACAGCAACCCGGCCCAGGATGATCCGCGCGCCTCGTGGCCGGACGACGACTGGATCGTGCTGCTCGAATTGCATGGCAGCGAAGCGGACCAGGGCTTGCGCATGATGTGGGGCGACATGGGCATGGGCGCCTTCTACATTCGCCGCAACGACCTTCAACGGCGCGATTTTTCCAAGGTTCTTTACTACGTCGACAGCCACTGAGCGCCTCGCTGGCCGCGCCCTTGACGATCCTGTATCCTTCGCCTTACAGACACGAATTGAAAGCGCACCACCATGATCCCTGGCAAAAAACCCGACGCCGCCCGCCTCGATAAAATCGTGGCCGAGGCGCGCAAGGCGGCCGAAACGCGCGAAACCGGTTACCGCGCGCGCTCGCTCAAGATGTACCCGTGGATTTGCGGGCGCTGCATGCGCGAATTCACCAACGCCAACGTCTCGCAGCTGACCGTGCACCACCGCGACCACAACCACGACAACAACCCGCCCGACGGCAGCAACTGGGAGCTGTTGTGCCTGTACTGCCACGACAACGAGCACTCGCGCTACCTGGAAGCGGACCGTGGCGCCGGCCTGCTGTCGGCCGAGGTGGCGCCCGCCACCCACAACCCGTTCGCGGCGCTGGCCGGGCTGATGAAGAAAAAAGACTGATCGATTCCAAGGATGGCATGACGCCGACATTTACCCGCCTGGCCGCCTGGGCCAGCTACCCGCGCCTGTCCATGCGGGCATTCCGCGCGCAATTCCCGCTGGCCGGCTCGGATGGGTGGCATGGCGAGGGTGACGAGGACGACAGTGAATTCGAGGTCATCCTCGTCACCGGCAACCTGAGCCTGACGCAGGACGAATACCTCGAGATCCTGCGCGATCCGGCGCGCCGGCTTGCCGTCGACGGCGACCTGCAAGTCGAGGGCAGGGTGAGCGGCGTGTTTTTCGTCAGCGGCGACCTGCATTGCCATTCGGTGCTGATGTCCTGGAAATGGCGTGACGACGCGGTGCGCGGGCGCATCCTGGCCAGCGATTGCGTCTGTATCAGCTCGGACGACCGGGGCGCCCGCCGCGTCGCCCCGGTTTGCCGCATCGAGACGCGCTTCCTGTTCTGCTGGTTCTACGAGATCGGCCAGGTCGAGCTGAACGCCGCCGCGGTGGTGTTCATCCTGGCCGACTGGGACGACTCGCATAATCTGGATGTGCCCAACCAGGTGGTGGTGTGGCACGACACCGTGCACGTGCTGGCCGTGGAATGTCGCGACGAAGTGACCATGGCCGATTCGGACCAGCCGAGCTGGGACTTCAAGGCCATCGAAGCGGCGTTGCGCGCAGGCCGATCCATCTACCAGAGCGGCTTCGACATCGGCTGCTATCCGGTCCGGATCGCGGCCGACGACGCGCTCAGCGTGGGCGACCTGCCGCTGGCGTATGGGCTGTACCGGCAAGCGGCCGCCATCTCCCCCGCGTATTACCCGGCCTGGTTCGGCATGGCCGACGCCTTCTGGTTCGCCGACGCGTTCGAGCAGGCGCTCGCCGCCTCTATCGCGGCCAGCAAAAAATTCCCGGAAGATGAATGCGGCCTGATGAACGACGCCGCCGTGCTGGCCGCCCGCTGCGCGCTGCTGCTGCGCCGCCTGCCGCTGGCCCGGGAGATGGCCGGGGTGGCGCTCGATCACGTGGCCCGCAACTGGGTCAAGGTGCGCGGCACCGCGCCGGCTTACCGCATGCGCGCCGAGGCGCATCTGCTCGATGGCCAGCTCGACGCCGCCCAGGCCGACCTGGAACTGGCGCTGGAAGACGAACCGTGGCACGACATATCCTTGTGGCTGATGGGCCTTGTGCACTTCCTGCGCGGCGAGCACGAACGCGCGCAGCACTTTCACGCCAGGGCGGTGCGCGTCAATCCCGACCTCGATGCCGCCTACGAGGACGAAGCGAATACCGATTTTCTCGACGGCGAAGCGTGCCGCGTCGACTGGGACCGGCAGGATGCCGCCGTGGCAGCCGCGCCACCCAGGGACGAAGCCTACTGGCGCACTTTCATGGCCCGCAACGAGAGCGCAAAGATCATTCGCGTCCCGCAGCACTTTCGCAGCACGGCCATGCTGCAAGACATGCTCGACGCCCGCAGCGAGGACGACGATACCGCATGGCAGGGCGACGTACTCGACTTCCTTGAGGCTTTCCCCGCGCAGGCATTCACCCCCGCGCTGGCACGGGCGGCGGTGGCGCGCTCGCCGCACAATCTCAAGTGGGTACCGCGCGCGCTGATCGACAAAGCGGTGTGCCTGCGGGCGCGGCGCGGCACCGGCGGCTTCGCGCTTGCGCACGTTGCGGCGCAATGCATCGACTACGAGGTGGCCCTGCGCGCGGCCGAATGCGGCGAAAGCATCGCCAACGTGCCGCCGCAGCTGGTCGACAAGGCGCTGTGCCTGGCCGCCATCATGTACCAGCCGTCCGCACTCGACGATGTGCCGGCCGCGCTCATCGACGACGACCTGATCGCGGCCGCCATCGCATTCGGCACGCCCTGGCACCTGGAGAGCCAGATGCCGGCCATGTACACCAGCGTGGCGCTGCTCGAACGCGCCATCGATCAGTACAAGCGCGCCCTGGATGCGATCAGCGGCACCCGCTTCGACGCGCATCTGTACCAGCATGCCTTGCGCCGCTACGGCCAGGACAGCGACTGGGACCAGATCGTGGCGCGCCACTCGCCGGCGCTGTGCGATGCCCAGCCCAGGACCAGCTGCGCCGAGGTGTGCTGGAGCGCGTTCTGGGACGAGGCGTTCATCCTGCGCCAGGTGGCCGGGAAATCGAACCGCCTGTCGCCCTGGCAGATCCCGGACGCGTGTTTTACCCAGGCCATCGCCAACGCCTGCGCAAAGCGCGACCGCATCCACCTCGACACGATCCCGCTGCGCTTCGTGCACCAGGCCATGTGCAACGCCTTCAGCAAAGAGTACCCGGGCATGCTCGGCCACGTGCCGGTGGCGTACCGCAGCGCGGCCATCTGCCGGGCCGCGGTGAAAAAAGATCCGGCCAACCTGGCCCTGGTGCCGCTGGCGCAGCGCAATGTCGACCTGTGTGTTGTTGCCCTGCTGGCAAGCGAGACGGTGGAGTGTGACGTGCCTTCGCCGGTGCACCGCGCCGTCTTCGAGCGCTTGATCGCGCGCCACGCGGGCGACTTCGAACCCGGCTTCCTGTATCTGTCGCGCGCCGAACGCGCCGTCTGCCGCAGCATGCCCGAGATCGACGCGGCCATGGCCGATTGCGCCACGGTGCGCGCGCGCAAGGCGGGCAGTGGTTTCACCCGCGACGACAAGGCGCAAGCACGCTTCGTGCAAGGTTACTGCCACTTCTTGCGCGGCGAGCCGGCCAAGGCTGCCAGGCTGCACCCCGGCGACGACTGGCCGGCGTACGAGGATGTCCATTTCGACGAGCCATCCGAACCGGTCGACTTCAACAAAGGCAAGTTCGACACGATCATGCGCGACCTGGACCGCCTGACGCAGGCGCGCGACTACCGGCGCGCGCTGGCCGCCGTGGAGGCGGGCGAACGCATGCTGGCCGACGCCGGTTCGCGCGATGCCTGTTTTTGGGCGCAGGTGCTCGACAAGAAGCGCTTCCTGGCCTACGAGCTCGGTGAATGGGACCTGAACGAAACGGCCTGCCACCAGATCATCGAACGCTTGCAGCACCAGGACCTGTGGCTGTTCAGCGCGTTCATGGAGCCGCTGCGGGCGGCCCTGCGCTCGGCCTGGTTCCGCCTGGGAACCATGCATGCCGGCGCCGATCGTTCGGCCGGCGAACTCAAGGCCGACCTGGCGCTGATCGACAAGGCGCTCGCCCTGTTTTACTCGGATGAGGATGATGAGGTGATCGCCCCCTTCAAGGAAGGGCGCGCCACCGTGCGCGCGCTGCTCGACGCCGCCAGTGCTTAAACGGGGTTAGTTGCTCAAAATCAACCAACTCCTGGCGCAGCCCTGCGCTGCCTTCATAAAGTTTCCATTGGTAAATATAGAGTGGGATGGATGCCAACCGGCGCCCATCGCAGTTTTTCCAGGAGACCTTATGACGACCGACACCGCAGTGAGCACGCTCGCCCCCCTGTTGGCAGCTGAACCGGACCCGCTGCTGTTCTGGCTCGACCCGGGGGCGAGCGCCGCCCTGGCCGCCGCCATCGCCGGCTGGGCGCCGTCTTTGCCATTGAACGACATCGAAGCGATGATCCTCAGCGGCGACGATGGCGCCACCCCTTACTGGTTCGCACCGCCCTGCAACGCGCCAGCCGACAGTGCGCGCGACGCCGTGCTGAGCGGCAGCGACGACGCCGACATCCTGCACGGACGCGATGGCGCCGACCTGCTGTTCGGCCTCGAAGGCGACGACATCCTGCAGGATGTACGCGGCAATAACCTGTTCGACGGCGGCGCCGGCGACGACATCATCGAAGGCGCGGGCCTGAGCCTGTACATCGGCGGCACCGGCAACGACACCATCACCGCCTGGGGCGCCGATTTCACGCTCGCCTTCAACGCTGGCGACGGCTACGACACAGTGGTCTTGTGCGCGCGTGGCGCGGCGACCATCTCGCTGGGCCTGGGCATCGGCGCGGCCGACGTGTTCTTCACCAGGAACGGCAGCGATTTGATCGTCAACACCAGCGCCGCCGAAGGCATGGCGCTCGCCGGCTGGTACGACAACCCCGCGCCCGGGGCGCTCGGCTTGCAACTGATCGGGGCGGCCGGCATCGAGCTGTTCGACCTGATGGCCTTGACTGCCGCTTTCGGCGACCAGCAGGGCGCGCGGCTCGGGCAGGGCGGCGCGCAAGGTTCCGCCCCGGCCGGCGGCGAACTGGCGGCGCTCTACGCCACCAGCGCCGCCGGCATCGAGATCACCGGTGCCAGCGCCGCCCTCTGGACCGATGGATTCGGCTTTATCGCGGGCCTGGGCGTGCTGCTGTAACGCCCGGGGTGGTCCACGGCGTGCCTGGCGCGCGCCAGTATTCGCGCGCCATGTACCGCCACGGCAGCACCAGGGGCACCAGCACGATGCCGATCGCGCAGGCGAACAGGGTCTCGGCGGCGTACGCGTCGAGGCCCGGTCCCATCCACATCGGCAGGGCAAAGGCGGCGACCCAGATGATCTTCCATACCAGCTCAAAAATCAGCAGCGGCAGCATCCGCAGCGGATAGCGCAAGCCCAGCACCGACAGCAGGCACAAGGCGCCGAGCAGCGAGCGCACCACGGTGCCGGCATTGGCCGTCACCCCGGGCGGCGCAATAATCGCCGGCCACATGGTCAGGCCCAGCCCCACCACCAGCAGCAGGTACATGGCGCGTAACAGGTACAGTCTGACGGTGCTGATCTGGTTCATTGTGCGGCTCCTTTAACATGCAGTTGGTCCCACGCCGGGATATTGACGCCCTTGAACAGCAGGCATAGGCAGAAGGCGCTCTCGCCGACAAACGACGGCACCAGGATCGCCGGAAAAACCACGGCGTGCAGGGCGGGGGAGAGCACCATGATGAAGGTGTTGAGCAGGTAGCACAGGCCGGCGAGCTGCATCAGCAACCCCACGGGCGCCGGAAAATAGCCGGACTTGCGCACCAGGTAGCCGACGATGATGCACTCGGCCCCGAAGAACATCAGCGCCAGCGCAAACGCCTGCGAATGGCCGACGATGGCCAGGTAGGCCGCAGCCTGCGCCTGGCGCGGATCGATGCCCATCTGCGCGGCGGCCAGCAGCGGCGCCAGCGCGCCTTGCAGTTGCAGGGCGCTGACGCTTTCGACCGCCAGCGACACCAGCGCGAAGAACATGGCCAGCAGGGTCAGGTTGCGGTTCACGGGCCGCAGCAGCACGTACCACGCCAGCGAGAGGCCGACGGCGCACAGCAGCAGCACCAGTTGTCCGGCCACGCCGAGGCGCCACAGAGCCTCCGAGGCGAGGATGCGCTGCGCGGTTTCGGCGGCATTGCCGGGTACGACCAGGCTGTTGCGGATCAGCGTCTCGCCCAAGAGGCCGATGACGATGATGACGAGGTACAGCGCGCCGGCAATGCGCGCATAGCGCTGCGCCTGCCTGCCGCCGGGTTCAATTTGCTGATGCTGATGCTGGTGCTGCATGCTGTTCTCCTAGTGAGGTGCAAAAACCGGTCGGGGCAGGGCGGTGCGGCTTACTCGACGTCGCGCAGCATTTTTTCGACGGCGGCCACGCGCGTTTTCACTTCCGTCATATGGGCGTTCATGGCGCCCAGCGCGGCCGAGGTTTCGGCCTGGGCCGCCGCTGCCTGCGCCGCCAGCTGGCGGTAAAGCTCGTCGCTGGCCTGGCGCGCTTTGGCCTGGGCGATGGCGGCCAGGTACTTCATGCCGAAAATGAGCAGGAGGGTCAGGAGCGGCAAGCCGATGGTGATCAAAAAGACGTGTTCTGACATGGTTGGGCTCTATTTCTCAGGGTTGATGGTCAGCGACTGCGCCGCCTCGGCAATCGTCTCGGGCGTGAGCGCCACCGCGAAGCCGGACGCTTCGAAGTAGTTGAGCGCTTTGCCGTCGTGCGACAGTTCGAGGCGGCTGGTCACGAGGCCGGCTTGTTCGAGTTTTTGAAGATGCAGGTGCAGCAAGGGCCGGCTGATGCCAATGTCGCGCGCCAGCTGGCTGACGTAATTGCGTCCGCCCGCTGCCAGCGCCGCAATGATGCGCAGCCGGTGCGGATTGGCGAGGGCCGACAGGATCGCCAGCAACTGGTCTCCGTCGAGGGATTTTATATTTTCTTTCACCTGTAAACAATATCTGACACGTGACAGGCGGTCAAGCGGATTTTTTCGCCATCGGTGGGAATGACCATGCCCGCAGTAGGGCGAGTCTGGTAAACTGCCGGCAACTGTTGTGTTTGTATCGAACCAGCCCGCCGTAACGCCGCTGCCAGCTTCCATGGAACGCTGGAGCGGGTCCGACGGCCCGCGTGTGGCTGGTGCGATGAACTGACGCCGCAAAAGTACCGTTTCCAAGCGCTGCCGCCAGGCAGGTCGAGCAGAATTTGTCGAGGTGCGACCCTGTCGGACGATTCCCCTGCGGCGTCGCCGCGCCCTGACTTTGCCTGCGCCCCTGCCGGTGGCATCTATCCGCCATATTGACTGGGATGCCATGACTTACCTCCACACACTCGACACCATCGTCAGCACCATCGTGCTGCCGGCCGCCCCCGATACCGACCGCGAAGCGCGCTTTCCGCGCGCCGCCATCGACGCGCTGGGCCAGGCCGGCCTGCTCGGCCTTGTCAGCAGCAAGGACGTGGGCGGCATGGGCCTGGGCCTGCCTGAAGCGGCGCAGCTGGTCGAGCGCCTGGCCAAGGCCTGCCCATCGACCGCGATGATCGTCTGCATGCACCTGTGCGCGGCCACGGTGCTGGAAAAATTCGCCAGCGAGAAGGTGCGCCGCGATGTCGCTTGCGGGCGCCACCTGAGCACCCTGGCCTGGTCCGACAACGGCTCGCGCAGCCACTTCTGGGCGCCGGTCGGCACGGCGCGCCGGGACGGTGACGCCATCGTCATCGGCGGCAGCAAGTCGATGGTCACCGCCGCCGGCGAAGCCGATTCGTACGTCTGGTCGACCGCGCCTGTATCGAACGAAGGCGCCAGCACCCTGTGGCTGGTCGACAGCAAGAGTGCCGGCCTGTCCGAACCGAAAGCGTTCGACGGCATGGGCTTGCGCGGCAACCGCTCCTCGCCGATCAGCGCCACCGGCGTGCGCGTCACCGAAGCGGCCATGCTGGGCGTGGACGGCGGCGGCTTCGACATCATGATCGGTGCGGTGCTGCCGGTGTTCTCGACCCTGATCGCCTCGTCCTCGCTGGGCCAGATGGACGCCGTGCTGGAAGCGGCATGCGCGCATGCGGCCGGCAGCAAGCTCGAACACCTGGGCAGCGCCTTGTGCGAACTGCCGACCATCCGCGCCTACCTGGCGCGCGCCCGCATCGACGCCGACATGGTGCGCACCCTGCGCGACGACACGCTCGCCGCGCTGGCCGCTAACCGTCCGGACGCCATGCTGCGCGTAATGCAGGTCAAGGCGGCAGCGGCCGAAGCGGCGCTGGAAGTGACCGACACCGCCATGCGCGTGTGCGGCGGCGCGGCCTTCCGCAAGGATGTCGGGATCGAACGCTACTTCCGCGACGCGCGCGCCGCCTCGGTCATGGCGCCGACCTCCGACGTGCTGTTCGATTTTATCGGCAAGGCCGTGTGCGGCATGCCGGTGTTCGGTTAAGGAGAACGCGATGACCACACCACTGATGATGGGCGCCGTCGCCTACGCACCGAAAGTCGTGACGATCTGGGAAGGCTTCAAGGAGTACTTCCGCCGCCACGATTTTGAATTCGACTACATTTTGTACTCCAACTACGAGCGCCAGGTCGAAGCGCAGTTCGACGGCAGCATTGCGCTGGCGTGGAATTCGCCGCTGGCCTGGGTGCGCGCCGAGCGCATGGCGCGCGCGCGCGGCCAGCAAGTGACCGCGCTGGCGATGCGCGACAGCGATTGCGACCTGACCTCGGTACTGGTCGCGCGTACCGGCCCGGTGCTCACGCTGGAACAACTCAAGGGCAAGACGATCGGCTTTGGCGCCATCGACTCGCCACAGGCGCACCTGATTCCGCTCGACCTGATGCGCCAGCACGGCATGCTGGCCGGGCGCGATTACACGGCGCGCCGCTTCGACGTCCTGGGCGGCAAGCACGGCGACCATATCGGCGGCGAACGCGATGCCGCGCTGGCGCTCATCGCCGGCCAGATCGATGCCGCCTGGATGATCGACAGTAACCACATGGCGTTCTCGCGCGAAGGCGTGCTGCCGGCCGGCGCCACCGCGATCCTGGCGCGCACCGAGCCGTTCGACCACTGTAACTTCACGGTCAGTCCGGGCGCGCCGGCGGATAAAATCGCGCGCTTCAACGAACTGCTGCTGGCCATGAGCTGGGACGACCCGGAGGTGCGCCCGCTGCTCGAACTCGAAGGCCTGAAAACCTGGCTGCCCGGGCGCGTGAGCGGCTACGACGCGCTGGTGCGGGCGGTGGACGACGAGCGTTTCTACGATGCGGAAGGGAAGATCCTTGCGGCCGACTATCGATATTGAGGCCTTGGGCTTCGACGCCGGCGCCCACCTGCTGGTCAAGCACGGCTTGCAGCAGATCGCGCCGGGCCAGGAGCTCGATGTCACGGGTTCCGGCGCGGGCTGGGACGGGCAACTGAGCGCCTGGTGCCGCAGCCAGGGCCACCCGTGCGCGCCGCTTGCCGTGGATGGGCGCAAGGTGGTGCGCGTCACGCGCGGTGGGGCATCGAGCGGCCGCTGGCGCGCGGCGCTGCACAGCGGCCATGCCGACCCGCGTGCCGACGGCGCCATCGCCACCCAGGCCAAGGCGCAGTGGGGCCTGGCGGCGCGCGGCGCCACCGTGGAAGCCGGCTCGCCCGCCATGCACTTCCGCCTGGACCAGAAAGAGGAAGTCTGGGCCGAACGCGCCGCCGACCTGTACGCGCAGGCCGCCGCCGCCCAGTGGGACCCGGAGACGGCAATCGACTGGAAGGCCGACTTCACCCTGCCCGACATGGTCGAAGACGCGGTGGTGCAGGTGCTGACCTACATGATCGAAAACGAAGTGGCGGCGCTGGTGGTGCCGGCGCGCTTTCTGGGGCAGGTGCATCCGCACTTTCGCGAAGTGCAGGCGGTGCTGGCGATCCAGGTGGCCGACGAAGCGCGCCACATCGAGGTCTTCACGCGGCGCGTACGGCTCAAGGGACGCGAGCCGGGCCTGTCGACGGCGGGCGGACAAAGTTCGCTCAAGACGCTGCTCGACGAGCAGGATTTTTCGGTGGCCGAGTTCTTGCTGTCGGTGCTGGGGGAGGGCACGTTTGTCAGCCTGCTGCACTTCCTGCATGCGTACGCGCCGGACCCGGTCACGCGCCAGATCGCGCGCCTGGCCGCGCGCGATGAAGCACGCCATGTCGCCTTCGGCATGACGCACCTGGCGGCGCGGCTCGAACGCGAGCCAGCCTTTCGCACGCGCCTGGCCAACGCGGTCCAGTCGCGCAACGATGCGCTGGCGGCCAGTTCGGGGCTGAACGAAGAGGTGTTCGATTCCCTGATCCTGCTGGCGGCGGGCGCACTGACCCCGGACGCGATCGCGGCCGGCTACCTGCGCGTGCAGCAGCTGATGGTCGACATGGCCGAAGGGCGCCAGTCGCGTCTGGAGCGGCTGGGGTTTTCGAAGGCCGAGGCGCAGCAGTTGTCGGCGCTGCATACACGTAATTTCATGTGATGCCGTGGTGTGTCCCGCGCCCGGCGTTGCCGATGCCGGGATGCCAATCGCATTGAACCTGGGGATTCTGAATGCGAAACACTGTCATTATTGCCGGTCTGATGGCGCTGATATGCGCGTCGCTACCCGCCGCCCAGGCGATCGAGCCGGGCAAGTCGCAAAACAAGTCATCGGCCGGTGTTAAAAGCCAGGTGCAAAAGAAGGCGGACGGATTCGGGACAGTGCTTCCCGCCGGCCTGACTGCCAATCAGTTGATCGCCCTGGTCGCGCCGGGTCGCGACCCATCGTTCGCCATGCTGGTCGGCGCCAAAGCCTGGCCGTATCGCGCCAACAGCTTCGTCGTGATCGCCTGTTTTAGCCGCGACAGGAAGGACGCTGAACGCTCGCGCACATCGAGCACGGGACCGTCCTGCGACACTATTTCCCCGTCCTACGATACGCCCGCATCCGTCGATCCGATGGTGTATCTCGGTGTCGTGGAATACCGGGCCGGCGGTGGCGCGCCGACGCTGGTCGCCAGTTATGGCAGACCGTACGATATCAAGACCAGTTGGGCATTGCGTCACGTCGACGGTCCTCGCGAGGACGACGATGCGCCCGAAGCACGGAAGAACGGGCTGATGCCTGAACAGTATCGCCGTTTCGACTTCGCTCCCTACAAGATCACGCCGACGGAGACGGCGATCGGACTGCGACTCGGCTGGAGCGAGGGCTATGCCGGCGGCGGCGCCGATTTTGAAGCGCTGGCGCTGTTGCGGATCGACGGCGACAAGCTGGTCACTATCTTGTCGGAGCCGGTCGCCTTCCAGAAGCTGATCGCCGGCGACTGGAACAAGGACGGCACCAGGGACCACGATGAATACGAAGGCACGAATGTGCTGTCGGTACTTCCCAGCACGACCAACGGCTATGCGGATCTCCAGATGCGACTGCTGGAAAGTAAATCGAAGCTCATCTTCACCTGGGACAGCAAGCGGGCCGGTTATGTGCTCGTCAAACCGGCTCCGGGAGCGAAGCGCCGCTGACGGGGCCGCCTGGCATCAGGCCACCTTGGCCGGCTTCTTGAACGGACTGCGCTCGGGTGCATCGTCATGCTCGATGCCCAGCAACAGGTGCTTGATCATCTTGTTGAGCACCGGCTGGCGATGGCGCACCAGGATGCCGAAGGTTTGCGGCTTGGCGCCCAGCGCCGCCTTCGGTTCGAGCGCGGTGCGGCCGAACGAGACCTCTTTGCAGCCCATCGACAGGGCGTCGGCGATGCCGGCATGCAGCAGGCGCAGATAAATCGGCAGGTCGGCCGCCGCCGCGCGGTTAAAGCCGATGTGGTAGGCGATCGAGGTAGCGCCGTCGGCCACCGAGATCAAAAAGCCCAGCATCGCCCCATCGCGCTTGAGCACGCTGCAGCGGAAGCGCTCGCCGGCCGCCTGTTGCAGCGCCGGAAAATATTCCGGGAGCAGCTCGAACGGGCGGAAACCGGCGTTGGCCTGGACTTCCTTGTAGAGAGCATGGATCTGGTCGCGCACGGCGTCCAGGTCGCTTAACTGTTCGACCGTGCAGGCCGCTTCATCGAGCGTCTTGAAGACCGCGTTGCGCACGCCGCTGCGGTACTTGGAGGCCAGGCTGGCCAGGTAGTCGTCGTAATGCTTCCAGTCGTCCTGCAGGGCCAGCACCATGTTCGGCTCGGTTTCCACGTAGCGGTAGCTCAGGTGCTCCAGGTGCGCCGCGTGGTCGATGTGAGGCGCGTGCAAGTCCTTGATCATGATGAAGTGGGTCTTGCCGACCAGCTTGTCTGCCTGGCGCACGCGGTACAGCACTTCGGCCACGCCGTGCCAGGCCAGCGTGGGGTCGGCGTCGGGCGCCATGGCGATGCCGTGCTGGCCGAAGGTGAGCAGGTTGCCGCAGGTGAGGATGCGCTGGGTGGTCTTTTTGGCCAGCTCGTCGAGCGGGGCGGGGCGGGCGGAGGCCGATTGCGATTTATCGGGGCGGGCCTGGGCCAGGCTGATGTCGGCAATCTGCATGTACACGGCCGCGACCGGCATGCGTTCGGTGCCGGCGCCGCCGTAGATCAGGGCGTAGCGCGGCGACAGGTTGTGCGGCAGCACCTGTTCGAGCGCCTTGAGGTAACCGAAGGACATGAAAAAGCCGCCGTGCTGGGCCAGCGCCTGCCAGGCGGCGGCGTCGAGCAGTTCGATGGAATCGGCGATGGCGTAGTTCAGGTCGGCCGGACCGCGCAGGCGCTTGCGTTCGCGGCTGCGCTCCGACAGCGAGGCCTTGATGGAGCGGAGTTTTTCAGGAATGTTCATGGACGCACTTTTTTAGTTGTTAGAATCTTCTGTGCGCGATTCTACAGAAGATCAAGCGTCGGTCGAACGCTTGCCGGTAGGCGGCGTAAAGATGGCTAAAGCGCTCCTGTGCACATCGTTCAGTTTGGCGCAGCGTCGTCAACCGGTGGTGGCGGCGTTTGCTGCGTTACGCCTGTCCGGAAACTCAACCGGTCCAGACCTTCGTCAAGTAATCTGTATCCAAATACGAGCGCGGCAATCAGCAGGATGGTCAGCACGTTCACGCTCAGGTTTGCACCCACGTCCCGGAACAGGCCCAGTGGCCCTCTGCGCGCACCCAGCTGCGCCTGGATTGCTGCCAGTTGTCGGCCAATCGCCGCGTCCGTAAACTCCGCTTCTATCTTCGCTCCCTTTGCGTCAAGTGTCGCATCCAGAAACGCCTTCATGAAACTGTCTGCCTGCCTTTGATGCATAGCCACACAGACCGGTGTGGTTGCCGCACGCTCGAAGTTTTCAATGTCCTCCGGCGTAGGCGGGTGCCCTGTCTGCGCCTCGATCGCCGCATAGGTTTCAATTTCGTGCTGTTTGTACGAGGCATAGGCCAGCGCGGCAAGCGTATCGTCGGGATGGGGGACGAGCAGGGCGAAGACGTTTGGATGTGTCATCACATCTCCACATCGTTAGCGGTGCGGGCCTCAGTGTGGGGCATCGCGGCATCGTTGATCGACGCTATCCGCTTCTTGGCAATCATCATTGCGGCACGAATTTCTTCGCGGGTGAACTCGATCCGTGGCTCAGGCCATTCGCCTGAGTCTGAGGCACGCGCATTCGGATCCTGCCCGCGCAGGATTGCCGTGGCGCGGCGGTTGATCGCGTGAAGCATGTTTCTGTCTATAATAAACGGCATCATGCACCTCCTCTAGCAAGCTCGCACCATTTTAGGGTGTGCCGCGACCATCATGAGGAGGGAACGAAGGTTGATGTGCCCGGGTTTGTGCTGGCGCAAATGTCGTTTGCGCATGCCGTGGCTTGTTGTCATGCCATCAATAAACAGGTGGCCCGCCTGCTAGGTCCCATCCCACCCATTTTGCTTGTCATCCTCGGCCAGTTCCGCGTCCAGCGCGAACATGGCTTCGAGCTCCTCGCGCGCCTGCTTGGCCACCGACAGGAACTGTTCCTTGTCCTTGTAGTACGGATAAATCTTGTCCAGGCTGCGCAGGTTGAACATGCGGAACTTGCTGGCCGCCTGGCGCGCGCGGTAGGCCCCGAAGCCCAGTTCGTGCAGCACGTCGCGCCCCAGCATCAGGGCCGCCTCGAACGTTTCGCGCTGGATGATGGTCACGCCGCGGTCGCGCAAATCGAAATAGTGGGTGACATTGCGCGCGCGCGCCATGATTTTCAGATCCGGAAAGGTGCGCCGCACCGCGTCCACCAGTTTCAGGCTGTCGTCGATATCGTCGACCGCCACCACCAGCGCGCGCGCCCGCGCCGCACCGGCCGCGTGCAGCAGGTCGATGCGCGTCACGTCGCCGTAGAACACTTCCATGCCGAAGCGGCGCACCAGGTCGATCTGGTCCGGATCGTGATCGAGCACGGTCAGCTTGATCCCGTTGGCCGCCAGCAGGCGCCCGAGGATCTGGCCAAAACGCCCGAAGCCGGCGATGATCACATGCTCGTCGTTGGGCGCGATCTTGTCGGCCTGGCGCTTCTTGTCGCTGCGGTAGCGCGGCGCGATCAGGCGGTCGTGCGCGATCAAGAGCAGCGGCGTGACCACCATCGACAGGGCGACCACCACCACCAGCATCGAGGCCACCTCGGCGCTGAACACCTTGGCCGCTTCGGCCGCGCCGAACACCACGAAGGCAAATTCGCCGCCCTGCGACAGGATGAAGGCAAACAGCAGCTGCTGGCTGCGCGGAATTTCGGCGATCTTGCTGATTCCGTACAAGACCGCGATCTTGATGCACAGAAATGCCGCCACCAGCCCCAGGATCAGCCACGGCTGCGCCATGAACACGCCGAAGTCGACCGACATGCCGACCGCGATGAAAAACAGCCCCAGCAGCAAGCCCTTGAACGGCTCCAGGTCGGTTTCGAGCGCGTGGCGGTATTCGGAGTCGGCCAGCAGCATGCCGGCCATGAAGGCGCCCAGCGCCATCGACATGCCGACCCACTGCATCAGCAGCGAAATGGCGATCACCAGCAGCAGCGCAAAGGCGGTAAAGATCTCGCGCATGCCGGTCTTGACGATAATGCGCAGCAGCGGGCGCACCAGGTAGCGCCCGGCGAAGATCAGGGCGCCGATCACGCCGACGACTTTGAGCACGCCCAGCCAGCCCTGTTCGTTGCCCTCGAGCGCCGCCACGCCCAGCAGCGGCACGATGGCGATCATGGGAATGGCGGCCATGTCCTGGAACAGCAGGATGGCAAAGCTGGCCGAACCGGTCGGGGTGCTCATCAGGTTGCGCTCGTCGAGCGTGGCCAGGGCGATCGCGGTCGACGACAGCGACAGGCCCAGCGCGGCGATCAGCGCGATCTTCCAGTCGATCCCGGCCAGCATGGCGCAAGCGCACAGGGCCCCGGTCACGCCCAGCACCTGGGCCGCGCCGCGCCCGAAGATAGCGCGCCGCATCGACCACAGGCGCTTCGGCTCGAGTTCGAGGCCGATCACGAACAGCAGCAGCACTACCCCGAATTCGGAAATGTGCAGGATGTCTTCGACCTCGCCGATCAGGCCCAGTCCCCACGGACCGATGGCGATGCCGGCCAGCAGGTAGCCGAGCACGGCGCCGAGGCCGAGTTTTTTGGCGATCGGCACGGCAATCACCGCCGCCGTCAGGTAGATCAGTGCGTTAAACAGTAAACCATGTTCCATTGTTACGAAGCTTTCCGGGGGGAGGTCATGCCTGTGCGAGCGTGCCCAGGCGGGCGGCAAAGGTCTCGACGTGGGCGTCGAGTGTTTCCTGGCTCGACTGATGGGCGCCGTGCAGGATGTGGGGTTCGCGCCATTCCATGCCGCACAGCGCGGCAATCTGGCGGTACGGCGGCAGGAAGGCCTCGAACGGATGGCCGTGCGCCGCGCCCGGGGCGTACGCGTCAAGCGGGCTGCCGGTCGAGGCCACCAGCCAGAACTGCTTGCCGCGCAGGGCGGTGGCGCCGGCGCCGTAGGCCCAGCCGGGCACC
The DNA here is from genome assembly GCF_011682045.1 of Massilia aquatica. Taxonomy (GTDB): domain Bacteria; phylum Pseudomonadota; class Gammaproteobacteria; order Burkholderiales; family Burkholderiaceae_D; genus Telluria_A; species Telluria_A aquatica. The sequence continues at coordinate 360,584 of NZ_VVIW01000002.1, forward strand.
AGCACCGCATCGACCCACTCCTTGAGCAGGGACGGCATGCCGTACCACTGGATCGGATGGACCAGCACCAGCGCGGCGGCGTCGGCCAGGTTTTCCTGTTCGGCCGCCACGTCGATGTAAAAGTCGGGATAGGTTTCGTACAGGTCGACCAGCTCGACCCCGGGCACGCCGCGCGCGGCGTCGCGCAGGCGGCGGTTCACGCGCGAGCGCTGCGGCGCCGCGTGCGCGAAGATCACCAGTACTTTGCGCAGCGGCGCCCCGGCCTGCGCCGTCACTTGGTCTCGAGCATGGCTTTGGACAGCGCGAAGCCGGCGTCGTCCTGGTCGAGCGCCCACGACATCATGCCGCCGAGGCGGTGGTCGCGCACGTAAGCGGCTTTTTCCTTGATCACGAGCGGGTCGTCGTAGGTCCAGAAGGTGCCGTTTTCGTAGGTCCACAACTGCTTGCTGACCGGATGGTAGAACTTGGGCGCCTTGCGCGCCGCGATGGTCGCGTAGCGCTCGGTGCCTTCCTCGAAGCCCTTGGCCGGACCCGTCGCGCTCTGGTACAAGCCGTAGCGCGCCGCCGGCACGCCGGTCCAGCCGCGCGCGTAGAACGGCACGCCGATGACCAGTTTTTTGGCCGGCACGCCGGCTTTCAGGAAACGCTCGACACCGGTGTGCACGCTCTGCTTGTCGCTGTCGGGACTGCCCGGATCGGGGTACAGGTTCGAATGAAAGCCGGTCGGGCCCTGTTTGGTCCAGCTGCCATGGAAGTCGTAGGTCATCAGGTTGATCCAGTCGAGCGACTTGCTGTACTTGGCCGGCTCGGTGGCGTCGGTGGTCTTGGCGCCGCTGTTGACGGCCGCCGTCAGGTAATATTTCTTGCGCTGCTTCTTGCCCAGCGCGTTGAGCTGGCTGCGAAATTCCGCCAGCAGCAAGGTGAAGTTTTCCTTGTCGGCCGGGCTGATGGTGTTGTACGCCATCAGCGGCACGCCCGGATATTCCCAGTCGATGTCGAAGCCGTCGAACAGCCCGGCCGCGGCGCCCTTGCCGCCGTGCCCGTTCAGCATCGGCAGGTCGCCCTTGATGTACAGGTCGATGCAGGACGAGACCAGGGCGCGCCGCAGCGGCTCGGTGGCGGCGCCGGCCGAGAACCAGCGCGACCATTCGGCCCCGCCGATGGCCAGCAGCACCTTCAGCTTGGGATGCTTGGCCTTGAGCTGGCGCAGCTGGTTGAAGTTGCCCGCCAGCGGCTGGGAGGCGCTGTCGGCGCTGCCGTCGACCGATTCGGCCGCCGTGAACTGGCGCCCGTAGTCGAGCGTGGCGCGCATGCCGCCGCCGTCGGCCGCATCCTTGATGTCGCGCCCGCTGTCGCAGCGGTAGGTGTTGTCCGGCATCTTGTACAGATTGGCGAAGGCGTAGTTCAGGAACGTGAAGCGTTCCGCCACGCCGGCCTGGTCGAGCTGCTTCAGGCGAAAGCCGCTCTCGGTGCTCCAGGCGGTGTAGTACGAGCCGACTTCGAGCGGGGCGCCCGAGCGTGCCGGGGCCGCCATGGCGGCGCCCGCCGCGCCGGCCAGGGCTACGGCCAGTCCCCAGGCCAGTCTGGTCATGCTAGTTGTGTTCAACATCTGTTCTCCTTGCTTATATCTTGAGCTTGCAATTATGTATGTTCAGGCGTGCCACCACCAGCACGATTGTGGCCGTAAATACGGCCCCGGCCAGCAGCGCGGCGTTGCCCTCGACCAGCGCCGGGCGGAACTGCGCGCCGGCCAGGCTGATCACGGCGCCGATGGCGAACGGCAGCAGGTAAGTGATCAGCGGGCTGGTGGCGGCCGGTTCCACCAGCATGGTCCAGCGGCGCGCGCCCCGCACCTCGACCAGCCAGTACAGCAGCGCGAACACGGCCACGCACAGTGCGCCGCAGTACAAGGCCCAGGGCGGGGTGGCGCCGATCTTGGAGACCGGGTACCAGCGGTGCAGCAGCGCCCCTGCCAGCGCCAGCAGCGCGGCGAACCCGGCCGCCTGGCGCAGGCGCCGCGGCGCGCCGTGCTGGCCGTCAAAAAACAGCAGCGCGCAGACCAGCCCGGCCAGCACGATCACACTGTGGATGGCGTGCCCGGCCAGCGCCTTGCCGATATCGCTGGCGCTGGTGGCCATGTACAGCGCCACGCCGGCGGCCATGGCCCCCAGCAGCGGCGCCAGGCGGCCGCGCGCGGCCTGGTACAGCAGCGCCGCCGCCAGGTAGGCCCAGCCGATCAGGCCGAGAATGCCCCACCACTGCGGCGTCATCATGGCGCCGTGTTCGCCGCGCCAAACAAGCGCCAGGCCGGCCAGCAGCAGCACCCCGGCGCCGCGCAGGCAGCCGTTGAGCAGGGCGCTGTCGAAGCGGTACACGCCCCACACCAGCAGCACCGCCGCGTAGAAGGCCAGCGACCAGGCCGCGATCGGCAGGCGCATGGCTTGTTCGCTGTAGCCGGACTCGGCATTGACCATGAACACGCCCATCACGATCAAGGCCAGCGCGCGGTAAGCGCTGTGGCCGAACACGCGGCCCGGGCCGTCGCCGCGCGCGATGCGGCTGTTGACGCCGAACGGAATCGACATGCCCACCGCGAACAGGAAGCCGGGGAACACGATATCGGCCAGGCCCATGCCGTCAAGCCCGCCATCGACATGCAGCAGCCAGGCCGGCACTCCGCGCGCTCCCGCCAGAAAATTGACGTACAGCATAAGCACGAAGGTCAGGCCGCGAAAGGCGTCGACCGACAGGATGCGTTGCCGGGGCAGGTCGTTGAACGGAGCGGACATGGGCGGTGGCGGTAACGGTTGCGGTTATGGAAAGTCAGCGAGATCGGCAGACAGTAACATTTCCCGCAGGCGACGCCAAGAGCCTTGGCCGAAGTTAAAATTATAACACTATTCTTGTCGGGTTTCTTTACAGTCCAGCTTGTCAAACCGGTACCGGCGGCGCTAAGTGGCTGAATTGATGGCCTTGTTGTTTTCTGGTATGGAAATTGCTATAGCGTTGTCATAAGCGTCATCAGGTTTGCGCAAAAACAAAATGGAGAGATTATGTTCGGAAAAATGAAGATGCTGGTTTGCCTGGTGGCCGCGATGGCCGGGACGGCGCAGGCTGGCGTGATCGGCGTGGGCGGGTTTACCGCTCCGACCGTGATTGACTTCGAGAATGCGCTCGCCGGTCCGATTGGCAACCAGTACAGTGCGCTCGGCGTGAGCTTCACCAATTTCAACCTGGATATTTACGCGACCTCGCCGGCGCCGCCGAGCAAAGTGGCGCTCAAATACCTCAACGGCTCGCCTGACATCGACGGCATTATCACGTTCGCCTCGGTGATGACCCGCTTCGGGGCCGACGCAAGCACCAATCCGGAAGACGACACTTTCATCGACGCTTACCTCGGCAATACCCTGGTCGGCAGCCATTTCTTCGACACCATCGGCGATGGCGACACCGGCTCCTTCATCGGCGTCGAATTCTTGTCCGGCTTCGACCGCCTGGTGTTTCGCACCATTCCCGTCGTCAACGGCGCGCTGGCGCTCGACAACCTGCGCTTCGAAAATGTGGTGCCGCCGAGCCCGGTACCGGAACCAGGCAGCCTGATGCTGATTGGCGCCGCCCTGCTGGGATTGTCACTGGCGCGCCACCGCACGGGCTGAGACCGGTCCGCGCCGGCGTTGGCGTCTACGCGCTTGGCGGCTGCGCCGGCCAGCCCGCAGCCACCACGGTCTCTTCCAGCGGCAAGGCGAAGCGGGCGCCGAGAAACGCCGCGATGCGCTCCTGGGTCGCTTCCAGGTAGGGAATATTCATGTGGTCCGAATCGGGCACGGTTTCGTCCAGGTGCAGCTTGCCCAGCTTGGCGACCAGCAGGTCGGTGTGCGAATGCGGCACGATATCGTCGAACGCGGCGCGCAGCACATAGGTGGGCGCGGTCAGCGCCGAGGCGTACTTGACCGATTCAAAACGGTGGCGCAGCACATATTCGACCGGCACCGCGCGAAACTTGCGCTTGGCGATGGCCAAAATCGAATCGTAGGGCGTGATCAGGACCAGCGAATGGACCGGGCGCTCCAGCGCCACCTGCACCGCCACCCCGGACCCGAGGCTGCGCCCGACCACCGCCACCCGCTGCGGATCGACGTGGGCGCGCTCGGCCAGCCAGTCGAACAGCAGGCGGCCATCTTCGACCATGTGCGCTTCGGCCGGTTCCCCATGCGAATTGCCGTAGCCGCGATAATTCACGGCCAGCACGGCCATGCCCGGAAACAGCTTGCCGGCGTCGCGCACCACCCACGAGACTTCTTCCGAACGCCCGCCAAAATACACCACGGCCGGATGCGGCCCCGGGATCTGCGGCGTCATCAGCCAGCCCGACAGCTTGGTGCCGTCGCGCGCGCGCAGCACGATGGCGCGGGTGCGGTGGCCGCTTGAGCGCGGATTGTCGACTTCACGCTTGATGGTCGGATTAAACACGAGGCGGCGCTGGTTGGCGGCGATGGCCGCGGTCACCCCGACCCACACCATGCTGACGAGGCCGGCCACGCCGGCGACTTTTCGAGAATTGTTCATAAGCATCAGTTTAACCGGTTCGGGCGCCGCCGTCCGGCAGCGCAGGGGCGCGCAAGCGCATCGGTACGATCTCATCAATAGTCGTGGCTGGAATACAACGCTCTTGTCGGATGCCTGCGTGCATTTGCATGTGGTAATCTTTATCCGGTCCGAACCCTGGCTATTCCATGAAAAAATCCGCCCTTTCGGCCGAACAAAGCGCCGGCCTGTTCATCGGCTTGCTCGGCCTGCTGGTCGCCGTGCGCTGGATTTTCAACAGCAAGACGATCACCACCCTGATTCCCGGATCGGCCCAGATGGGGATCAACACCCCGCTGCTGTTCATCGCCGCTGGCGTGTGCTGCTGCCTGGTCTTGCCGCGCGCCGAGCGCCGCCCCTGGCATACGCCGCTGTGGCAGGTCTGCTCGCTGCTGCTCTTGATGCTGCCGGCGCTGGTGCTGGTCCAGCACATCACCGGGCTCAATCTCGGCCTCGACTTCGTGCGCGTGCCCACCGCGCCCACCCCCAACACCCCGCATCCGGGGCGCATGGCGCCGAATACCTGCGTCGGCTTCCTGCTGGCCGGGATCGCCCTGCGCCTGATCCGCCTGCCACGGCGCGGGCCGCGCCTGGCGGGCCTGTTGACTTTCTGCGTGGCCAGCGTGACCGGCATCGGGCTGGCCGCCCTGGTCGGCTACTTCCTCAAGCTCGAAGTGCTGTACCGGCTGGCCGCCTACAATGTCATGGTTACCCCGACGGCGATCGGCATGAGCGTGCTGGGCCTGGGTTTGTGGTCGCTGCGCAAGAACGTCGCCCTGCGCGGGGTCGCTCCCGACAACGAAAAGCGCATCACCGCGCGCGCCATCGCGGTGGTGGCGCTGGTGGCGGTCTGCGCCGGCGCGGCCGGCTTTGCCGCCATGCGCGACAGCTACGAAGAGTCGATCGCCGACAATATGCGCCTGTCCGCCGTCAGCAGCGCGGCCACCGTTGGCAATACCCTGGAAACGAGCTTGTGGTTCCCGCGCACCATCGCCAACCGGCCGTCGATCAGGGGCCCGGTGGCGCTGCTGGCGGCCGGCAAGGGCGACGCCGCCACCCGCGCCGCCTTGCTCCAGGCGGCCGAAAGTTTCATGAACGCCGGCATCGGCGCCCTGCGTTTCGAGAGCCCGGACGGCGCCGTGCTGGCCTCGAGCGGCGCGTTTTCCGATGCGGCGGGCGCCACCTCGCAGCCGCTGGTCACCAGCGGCCAGCGCGCGCGCCTGCTGTGGCGCGGGCGCTACCTGCTGGCCACCGAGAACGAGATCCGCGACGGCGAGCGGGTAATCGGGCGCATGTTCGCGGAACAGCAACTGCCGATCATCGACCGCCTCCTGGCCGATATTCGCGCCAACAGTGGGTCGTCGGACGTGCTGCTGTGCAGCATGGACGGCAAGGATGCCCTGTGCGCGCCGACCCGCTTCTATCCGCGCACCTTCCGCATCCCCATGTTCAAGCCCGACGGCCAGGTCAACCTGCCGATCAACCATGCGCTGCTGGGGCATACCGGGGTGGCCGTCACGCGCGACCTGCGCGGGGTGGCGGTGTTCGCCGCCTACACGCCGATCCGCGAATTCGGCCTCGGCGTGGTGGTCAAGAGCAATCTCGACACCGTCTACCAGCCGCTGCGCGACAAGGCCAACACCTTGCTGATCGCGCTGGTGGCGCTGGTCGGACTGGGCGCGTCGCTGCTGCTGATCCAGGTGCACCCGCTGCTGGCGCAGCTGGTGCGCGAACAGCGCCGCATCGCCGTGATCCTGGAAAACTCCAACGACGCCTTCATCGCCCTCGGCGTGGATGGCTGCATCACCGACTGGAATACCGAAGCCGAACGCACCTTCGGCTGGAGCGCGGCCGACGCGCTGGGACGGCGCCTGTCGGAACTGATCATCCCGCACGCCCAGCGCGCCGCCCACGAAGAGGGCTTTGCGCGCTTTACCGGCAGCGGCACCGGCCCGGTGATCAACAACCGCCTGGAGGTGAGCGCCTTGCACCGCGACGGGCGCGAAATCCCGATCGAGATGGCGGTGGCCGCCTTCCAGACCAGCGACGGCTTCGTGGCCAACGCCTTCGTGCGCGACATCAGCGAGCGGCGCCGCCTGGCCGGCGAGATCGCCGCGCGCGCCACCGAACTGGAACTGGAGCGCGACCGCGCCCAGGCCGCCAACCGCGCCAAGGGCGAATTCGTGGCCAACATGAGCCACGAACTGCGCACCCCGATGAACGCGGTGCTCGGCATGACCTACCTGCTGGGGCACACCGACCTCAAGCCTGAGCAGCGCAAATACCTCGACATGATCAGGAGCTCGGGCCAGTCGCTGATGGGGATCATGAACGACATCCTCGACTTTTCCAAAATCGAGGGCGGGCGCATGGAACTGGCCGAGGCGCGCTTCGACCTCGGCCATGTGCTGGCGGCGGTGGCCGACATCATGAGCGTGTCGGCCGGCGACAAGGACCTCGACCTGGCCATCGGGGTCGAGCCGGACGTGCCGCGCGCGCTGGTGGGCGACGCCCTGCGCCTGCAGCAGGTGCTGGTCAACCTGGCCGGCAACGCCATCAAGTTTACCGAGCAGGGCGAGGTGAGCGTGCTGGTCGACGTGGCCGCGCGCGAGGGCGAGCAGCTGACCCTGCGCATCCGGGTGCGCGACACCGGCATCGGCATGGATGCGGCGCAGCAGGCGCGCCTGTTTTCGCCCTTTACCCAGGGCGACTCCTCGACCACGCGCCGCTTTGGCGGCACCGGGCTGGGGCTGACCATCTCCAAGCACCTGGCCGAGATGATGAAAGGGACCATTGAACTCGACAGCGCGCCCGGGCGCGGCAGCGAATTCGTGGTCTGCCTGCCGCTGCTGGTGGCCGCCGATCCGGACCGCGACGCCGCCACCGACGCCGCGCTCGGCACCCTGCGCCTCTTGGTAGTGGACGACAATGCCACCAGCCGCGAGTACCTGTCCAAGACCATCGCCGGCTGGCGCTGGGAAGCCGAGGTGGCGGCATCTGGCGACGAAGCGCTCGAGATGGTGGCGCGCGCCGCCAGCGCGCAGCGCCACTACGATGTGGTGCTGCTGGACTGGCAGATGCCCGGCATGGACGGCGCCGCCACCATGCGCGCGCTGCGCGAACGCATGCCGGCCGCGCGCCTGCCGATCGCGCTGATGGTCAACGCCTACGGGCGCGGTAAACTCATGGAAGGCAGCGCCGCCAGCCAGGCCGACGCCATTCTCAGTAAGCCGGTGACCGGTTCGAGCCTGTTCGACACCGTGCACGAAGTGCTGGTGCAGCATGCCCAGGCGGCGCGCCATCCCGCCGGCGGCCTGCCGGCCCTGCGCGGCGCCGGCGCCGACAGCGTGCGCCTCGATGGCGCGCGCCTGCTGCTGGCCGAAGACAATGACCTGAACCAGGTGGTCGCGCGCGGGATTTTAGAGAGCGTCGGCGCGCGCCTCGACATCGTCGGCAACGGCCAGCTGGCGCTGGCGCGGCTGGCGGCCAACCCGGGCGCCTACGACCTGGTGCTGATGGATATCCAGATGCCGGTGATGGACGGCTACGCGGCGGCGCGCCGCATCCGCGCCGGCCTGCGCTTGAGCCTGCCGGTGCTGGCGCTGACGGCCGGCGTGACCGAGTCCGAACGGCGCGCCTGCGCCGACGCCGGCATGAACGACGTCATCGCCAAGCCGATCGACGTCGACCAGATGCTCTCGACGATCGCGCGCCACTTGCCGGGCCTGGGCCGGGTGCGCGCGCCGTCCGCACTGGCGCCTGCGCCCGCTTCCGTGCACGCGCCGGCGGCGCTGCCGGTGCTCCGGCTTGGGCCCCTGATCGACATTGCCAAGGGCAATCCGGAGCACCTGGCGGCGGTGGCCAACCTGGTGCGGCGGGTGGTGGGCGAAGGCCACCAGCAGTTCGACCAGGCGCGCGTGCACTGGGACGCGGGGCGCGACGGCGAAGCGGCCAGGGTGCTGCACACGCTGCGCGGCGGGATCGGCAGCGTCGGCGCCAAGCGCTTCGCCGCCGCCTCGCTGGAACTGGAACAGTCGCTCAAGGGCGAGCCGGGCGGCGACACCGCGGCCCTGTTCCTGCAAGCGGCGCGCGAACTCGATGCGGCGGTGGAGGCGGGGCGCGCCTGGCTGGCGCAGCAGGATGAGGCCAAGGCTAGTGCGACATCAGCACCGGCGCCGTCATCGACTTGAGGATGGTGGCCGTCACCCCGCCCAGCAGCACTTCGCGCAGGCGCGCATGGCCATAGCAGCCCATCACGATCAGGTTGGCGTCGACGTCGGCCGCCAGCGACAGCAGTGCTTCGCCGATGTCGATGCTGGTGTGCTGCGCCATGACTTCGGCGTTGATGCCGTGGCGCGCCAGGTACAGGGCGATGTCGGCGCCCGGCTGCTGCCCGTGCGCCTCGTCGGGATTGAACACCGCCACCGTCACGCGCCGCGCGCGCTTGAGCAGCGGCAGGGCGTTGGCCAGCGCGCGCGTGGCGGCGCTGCTGGCATCCCACGCCACCAGCACTTCGCTGCCGATCACGGGAAAATGGCCGGCGTAGGGCATCACCAGCACCGGACGGGCGCTGGCCAGCATGACGTATTCGGGCAGGCCGGGGGTCATGCGCGCGACCGGGTCGTCCGGATCGGACTGGCTCAGCACCACCAGGTCGGCATAGCGCGCCTGCAGCGCCAGCGCGGCGCCGGGTTCGTCGTCCACCAGGCGCCGTTCGACCGAGCGCACGGCGGCGCCGGCGGCGATGCGCTCGAAAGCGTCGAGCGAGACGTTGGCGCGCCGGACCAATTCTTCCATGTGGGTCGCGAGCACCGTTTGCAGCAGGTCGGCGGCGCCGTCCTGGTAAACGTAGCGCGACACGCCGCTCATGGCCGCGCCGATCAGGTGGGCGTTGCAGCCGGCCGCCACGCTGGCGGCGGCCAGCAGGCGCGCTTCGGCATGGCGCGCACGATCGACGTGGACGAGGATGGTCTTGTAAGGCATGGCGGCTCCTGTGGGTTTTGGACACCCAAGCGTAGGCCTTGCCACGGTTTGCGTCCAGCAGTGTTCGGCGCGCGCAAAGCTTTGTTTTGTCTAATTTGATGCACATCAAGCGAGGGGCGGAGCTGGCCGTCTACGCTGGGCGCCCGGCATCAGGACCAGGGCCGGGATGTCATATCAGGCTCACTCACAAGGAATCATCATGAGCGTCAGGAATCTGCAGCATTTGTTCGCGCCGGCCTCGGTTGCCATCATCGGCGCCTCGGCGCGGCCGGACAGCGTGGGGGCGACCGTGCTGCGCAACGTCATCGAGGGCGGCTTTACCGGCGCGATCTATCCGGTCAACCCCAAGTACGACACCTTGGCCGGGCTGCGCGTGTACAAGCGGGTGTCAGGCTTGCCGGCGGCGCCCGACCTGGCCATCATCTGCACGCCGCCGGCCACGGTGCCGGGCATCGTGCGCCAGCTCGGCGAAGCGGGCACGCGCGCGGCCATCATCCTCACGCCCGGCTTGTCGACCATGCACGACAGCGGCGGGCGCACCCTGCGCCAGGGGGCGCTGGACGCCGCCAAACCTTACGTGCTGCGCCTCTTGGGACCGAACAGCGTCGGCCTGCTGGTGCCCGGCATCGGCCTCAATGCCAGTTTTGCGCACACCGGCGCGCTGCCCGGAAAAATCGCTTTTGTGTCGCAATCGGGCGCGCTGGTGAGCGGGGTGCTCGACTGGGCCAAATCGCGCGGGATCGGCTTTTCCAAGTTCATTTCGCTGGGCGAGGGCGCCGACATCGACTTCGGCGACCTGCTCGACTACCTGGCCAGCGACCCCGCCACCAGCGCCATCTTGCTGTACATGGAAGACGTGCGCCATGCGCGCAAATTCATGTCGGCCGCGCGCGCCGCCGCGCGCAGTAAACCAACCCTGGTGCTCAAGGCGGGCAGGGTGGCCGAAGGGGCCAGGGCGGCCGCCTCGCACACCGGCGCGCTGGCCGGATCGGACGATGTCTACGACGCCGCCATCCGCCGCGCCGGCATGCTGCGGGTGCGCGGTACCGAAGACCTGTTCGCCGCCGTGGCCACCCTGGCCAACGCGCGCCCGCTGTTCGGCGAGCGCCTGGCGATCGTCACCAACGGCGGCGGCCCGGGGGTGATGGCGACCGACGCCGTGGTGTGCGGCAAAGGCAGCATGGCGCAGCTCGCGCCCGACACCGTCAGCCGCCTGGACGCGCTGCTTCCCGCCGCCGGGTCGCGCGCGAGTTCGGTCGCAAATCCTGTCGACATCGGCAGCGACGCCCCAGCCCAGCGTTATGTCGATGCGCTGGAGATCCTGCTCAAGGACCCGCAGGCCGACGCCATCCTGTTCATCCACGCGCCCACCGCCATGGTGCCGAGCGCCGGCATCGCGCGCGCGCTCGCGCCGCTGGCCAAAGCCTCCTCGCGCAATATCCTAGCCTGCTGGCTGGGCGGCGACGCGGTGGCCGAGGCGCGCGCGATCTTCACCGAGGCCGGCATTCCCAGCTTCGGCACGCCCGAAGAAGCGGTCGCCGCCTACCTCCAGATCGTGCAGTACCGGCGCAACCAGAACCTCTTGATGCAGGTGCCGACGGCCGCCAGCGACGATGGCGCGAGCGACCCGCAGGCGGCGCGCGCGCTGGTGCGCCAGGCGCTGGCCGAGGGTCGACCGTTACTCAGCGAGCCGGAAACCAAGGCGGTGCTGGCCGCCTACGGCGTGGCCGTGGTCGAAACGCGCAGCGCGCAATCGGTGGACGAGGCGGTGGCGGCGGCCGAGGCGATCGGCTTTCCGGTCGCGCTCAAGATCGTCTCGCCCGACATCACCCACAAGAGCGACTCGGGCGGGGTGGCGCTCGACCTGGAAGACGCCGGGGCGGTGCGCGCGGTGGCCCTGCGCATGAACAAGCGCCTGGGCGAACTGCAGCCCGAGGCGCGGCTCGAAGGCTTTTCGGTGCAGAAGATGGCGCGCCGTCCCGAGGCGCATGAACTGATCATCGGGGTGGCCACCGATCCGGTGTTCGGCCCGGTAATCCTGTTCGGCCAGGGCGGCATCGCGGTCGAAGTGACGGCCGACCACGCGGTGGCGCTGCCGCCGCTGAACGTGGTGCTGGCGCGCGACCTGATTTCGCGCACGCGCGTGGCCAAACTGCTGGCCGGCTACCGCCACCGCCCCGCCGCCAACATGGACGCCATCATCGCCACCCTGATGCGCATCTCGCACATGGTGGCCGACCTGCCCGAGCTGGTCGAACTCGACATCAACCCGCTGCTGGTCGACAGCGACGGCGCGCTGGCGCTCGACGCGCGCATGCGGGTGGCATTCGCCGACCACTCGGCCAGCACCCTGGACCGGCTGGCGATCCGCCCCTATCCGCGCGAGCTGGAAGAGCGCATCGACTGGTGCGGCGAGTCGCTGCTGCTGCGCCCCATCCAGCCCGAGGACGGCCCGGCCCACGTGGCGATGTTCAATTCGCTCACCGACGACGACGTACGCTACCGCATGTTCGTGCGCGTGCGCGAACTCAATGCCTCGCAGCTGGCGCGCTTTACCCAGATCGACTACGACCGCGAGATGGCCTTCATCGCCACCCGCCCCGGTCCCGATGGCGTCAACGAAACGCTGGGCGTGGCGCGCGTGGTGTGCGACCCCGATAACATCGCCGCCGAATTCGCGGTGACGGTACGCTCCGATCTGAAAGGGCATGGGCTGGGGCAGGTGCTGATGGAAAAGCTGATCGCCTACTGCCGCAGCCGCGGCACGCGCGAAATCGTGGGCGAGGCGCTGCCGCAGAATACTCGCATCACCAAGCTGGCCAGAAAACTCGGTTTCGAGATCGGCAAGGCGACCGAAGACGGCTCGGTGCATATGCGATTGACTTTGTAGGCACGCTGGTGTGGCACAATGCCCGCCGTCGACATATATATATCCTGACTATCCCATGAAACCAGCCATCTTTCTCGCACTATTCCTCGGCGCCATGGGCGCCGCCCGCGCCGACATCCTGATCACGCCCTCGTTCATCATCAACATCGAAGAAGAGTGCCCGGTCGAATACCGCGTGTGCGGCAAAGTCTCTTACACGGGAACGAGCAAGAAGACCGGCCAGGCCATTGTCTTGCGCGGCAAGACCGTGGAAGGCAAGTGCGATAAGGACACGCCATTTTGCGAATTCGAGGGCTACATCTTCAAGAATGGCGCCACTGTTTACCGGGTCACGTCGGATGGCAAACTGACTGTCTCGCAGGGAGCTAACATCCTGGTCACGGAAAAAGGCGTGTGGCAGTAAGCGTGCGCGAGCCCCACCCATCGTCAATACGTCCGCTGTCATTCTGCCAACGCGGCAGTCAAAACTGGCGCGAAAAGCCACATAGCTCCTATTTTGTGCACCGGGCACAGCCCCGGTCGCCCGGCCATTTTTGATGCATATCAAGGATTTCAGTCTCCAAGCTCCCTAGACTCGTCCTATTGAATTAATGCTCTAGGGCAAAAGGAGTATCTCTGTGCGCAACAATCTGCCGGTTACAGGTATCGAATACGAGCTTCTTGAAGGCCAATCCATCGTGTCCAAGACGGACACCAAGGGCAAGATCACCTATGTGAATGCCTCCTTCATCGAGGTCAGCGGCTTTACCGAGGAAGAATTGATCGGCAAGCCGCACAACCTGGTGCGCCACCCCGACATGCCGGCGGAAGCCTTCGCCGACCTGTGGCGCAGCATGAAGGAAGGCCGTCCCTGGACTGGCCTGGTCAAGAACCGGCGCAAGAACGGCGATTTTTACTGGGTGGTGGCGAACGTCACCCCGGTCAAGGAAAACGGCCAGGCGGTCGGCTACATGTCGGTGCGCACGCGCCCGACGCGCGAACAGGTCAAGGCTGCCGGCGAGTTATACCAGCGCTTCAAGCAGGGCAAGGCCAAGGGCATCGCTATCGTCGACGGCGGCGCGGTGCGCACGGGTCTCGCCACGCGCCTGCGCGCCGCTGTCAATCTGCCGATCGGTGTCCGGCTTGGCATCCTGATGGCCAGCCTGGCAACGCTGCTGGCGGTGCTGGGCGCGGCGTCCGGCAGCGCCGTGCTCGGTAGCCTGGGCGCGTTCGGCGCGCTGCTGGCGATCGGCGGCTGGGTCGCGCTGCACCAAGCCATCGTCGCGCCGATGCGGCAGGCCCTTGAAGCGGCGCAGGCGCTGGCCGGCGGCGACCTGTCGTTCCTGTGCAAGGCGGACCGCACCGACGACATGGGCCAGCTGCTGCGCGGCCTGCGCCAGGTGACGGTCAACCTGCGCGCCATCATCGGCGACGTGCGCAACAACGTGGCCTCGATCGAGACGGCCACCCGCGAAATCGCGGTCGGCAACGCCGACCTGGCCGCGCGCACCGAGTCGCAGGCGTCCAGCCTGGAAGAAACCGCCGCCAGCATGGAGCAGTTCGCGGTCACCGTGGGCGACAACGCCGACCGCGCCTTGCAGGCCGACCAGCTGGTGCTGTCGGCGTCAAGCATCGCCGGCAAGGGCGGCCAGGCGGTGGCCCAGGTGGGAGCGACCATGGGGCAGATCAGTGATTCGGCTGCCAAGATTGTCGATATCATCAGCCTGATTAACGGGATCGCCTTCCAGACCAATATCCTGGCGCTGAACGCCGCCGTGGAAGCGGCGCGCGCCGGCGAACAGGGACGCGGCTTTGCCGTGGTGGCGGGCGAAGTGCGCGCGCTGGCCCAGCGCTCGGCGGCCGCCGCCAGCGACATCAAGCACCTGATCGAGGATTCGGTCACCAAGGTCAAGAACGGCGACCGCCTGGTCGAGGAGGCCGGCGGCACCATGGCCGGCGTGGTCGAATCGGTGCAGCGGGCCACCACCATCATGGGCGACATCAAGCGCGCCAGCATCGAACAGAAAAGCGGCATCGCCCAGGTCAACGAGGCCGTGGCGCACCTGGACCAGATCACCCAGCAGAACGCGGCCCTGGTCGAGGAATCGGCCACCGCGGCGGCCAGCGTGGCCGAACAGGCGGTGCACCTGGCGCAGGCGATCTCGGTGTTCAAGTTCGGCGGCGAGAGCCGGGTGCGGCGGGCGCCGGCGAATCGGCCAGCACATGCCGACTCTGCCGTTTTTGATGCAGGTCAAGGATTTCGCGCGCCCTGATCCCTACACTCGGTCCCATCGCACAGGAGCCCACCATCATGCTGCATAACGTTATCCCCATCGCCAATCCGCGCCCGATCGACTTCGACGCGGGCCTGATCCGCAAATTGAGCCAGAACGGTCCGCGCTACACCTCGTACCCGACCGCCGACCGCTTCAGCGAGGCTTTCGGCTACCGCGACTACCTGCATGCGGTGGCGGGGCTGCGCACGCGCGGCACGGTCAAGCCGCTCTCGCTGTACCTGCACATCCCGTTCTGCGAATCGGTGTGCTACTACTGTGCCTGCAACAAGATCGTCACCAAGAACCACGACAAGGCGGTTACCTACCTGGGCTACCTGAAACGCGAGATCGAGATGCAGGGCAGGCTGTTCGCCGGCATGAACCAGGTCGAGCAGCTGCACCTGGGCGGCGGCACGCCGACCTACTTTACCGACGCGCAGATGGAAGAACTGATGGACCACCTGCGCCGCTGGTTCCAGTTCGCGCCCGACGGCAGCGGTGAATATTCGATCGAAATCGACCCGCGCACGGTCTCGCGCGAGCGCGTCCTGAGCCTGCGCCGCCAAGGGTTCAACCGCGTCAGCCTGGGCGTGCAGGATTACGATCCGGCGGTGCAGGTGGCGGTCAACCGCATCCAGCCCGAGGCGGAAACCCAGGCCGTCATCGACGCCGCGCGCGAAGCGGGCTTCCGCTCGGTGAGCATCGACCTCATTTACGGCCTGCCCAAGCAAAGCGTGTTTACGATGGCGCAAACCATCGACAAGGTGATCAAGGCCGATCCGGACCGCATCGCCATCTATAACTATGCGCACATGCCGCATCTGTTCAAGCCGCAGCGCCGCATCAACGAGGCCGACATGCCGAGCGCCGACGAGCGGCTCGACATGCTCGGCCTGTCGATCCGCAAGCTGGAGCAGGCCGGCTATGTCTACATCGGCATGGACCATTTCGCCAAGCCGGACGACGACCTGGCCGTGGCCCAGCGCCAGGGCCGGCTGCACCGCAACTTCCAGGGCTATTCCACGCATGCCGAGATGGACCTGGTCTCGTGCGGCGTGTCGGCCATCAGCGCCGTTGCCGCCACCTACAGCCAGAACGTCAAGACGCTCGACGCTTACTATGATCTGATTGACAAGAACGAACTGCCTGTCGCGCGCGGCACCCGCCTGTCGATGGACGACGCCCTGCGCCGCACCATCATCCAGATGCTGATGTGCCATTTCGAGCTGTCGATGCCATCCATCGAGCAGGCTTACCCGATCGCGTTTTCGACCTACTTTGCGGCCGAACTGGAACGCCTCAAGGTGCTCGAAGCCGACGGCCTGGTGACGGTCGGCCCCGAGTGGCTGAGCGTGACGCCGAAGGGGCGCCTGTTGATCCGTAACGTGTGCATGGTGTTCGACCGCTACCTGAGCCAGGCCGCCCCGGCGCCGCGCGGGTCGACCTCTTATTCGCGGACGATCTGACGGAGCAGGGGTGAACGCAGTCAACCTGATCCCGGTATTCATGGTGGGCCTGCTCGGCAGCGTCCACTGCGTCGGCATGTGCGGCGGGATTGTCAGCGCGTTTTCCGCAGCCCCCGCAGCGGCGCCTGTCGCGGCGCGTCCGTTTCCGGTCGCCGTGGTGACCGAGCGCGCCGCCCTTGACGGCGCCGCGCGCGTGCTGGCGTATAACACCGGCCGCATCGCCAGCTACATGACGGCCGGCGCGCTGGCCGGTGGACTGGCCGGCGGCGCCCGCACCCTGGCCGGATTGACCACCTTGCAGGCCGGCGGCTACTGGCTGGCCAACCTGATGCTGGTCATCCTTGGCCTGTACCTGATGGACGCCTGGCGCGGCCTGGCAAAACTTGAATCCCTCGGACAAATCCTGTGGCAGCGCGCGCGTCCCCTGATGCGCTTCATCGTGCCGCTCGACAGCCCGCTCAAGATGCTGGCGCTGGGCGCCCTGTGGGGCTGGCTGCCGTGCGGGATGGTTTACAGCGTCTTGATGACCGCCATGTTCACCGGGACCAAAGCCGGCGGCGCGCTGGTGATGCTGGCCTTTGGCCTGGGCACCCTGCCGATGCTGCTGGCGCTGGGCATGGCGGGCGACCGCCTGCGCGCGGCCCTCCAGCAGCGCGCGGTGCGCGTCGTCGCCGGCGTGGTGGTGCTGGTCTTTGGCCTGCTGGGCCTGGTGCGCGCCGCCGGCGGCGGCCAGGCCAACTGGCTCGACGCCCTGTGCATCACCGGGGGCATGCATTGAGCGCGCAACCGTTCGCTTGCGCCTGCTACCACTGCGGCCTGCCGATGGCCGCTGGCGCCAGCTGGTCGGTGCGCATCGACGGCGCGGCCCGTCCGATGTGCTGCCCCGGCTGCGAAGCGGTCGCGCAGGGCATCGTAGATAGCGGCCTGGCCGACTACTACCGCACCCGCAGCGTATTCGCCGACCGGGCCGAAGGCGTCGACCTGGTGCCGCCCGAGCTGGCGCTGTACGACACGGCGGTCGTGGCGTCCGATGGCGAGTCAAGTGACGGCGTATTCTCCCTCGACGGCATCCGCTGCGCCGCCTGCGTGTGGCTGATCGAACGGCGCCTGGCGCGCCTGCCCGGCGTGCGCGAGGCGCAGGTCAACGTGGCCACCGAGCGCCTGCACATGACGTGGGACAGCGCCACCTGTAAACCAAGCGACATCGTCCAGGCCCTGCGCGGCATCGGCTACACGGCTTACCCTTACGAAGCGGCGCAGCACGGCGCCCAGCAAGAAAAGAACCGCAAGAAGCAGTTCCGCCAGTTGTTCGTGGCCGGGCTGTCGATGATGCAGGTGATGATGTACGCGCTGCCGGCCTACATTGCCGACGACGGCACCATGGACGCGCCGATGGCCGCCCTGATGCAATGGGCCTCGCTGCTGCTGACGATACCGGCGGTGCTGTACTCGGCCCAGCCGTTTTTCAAGGGGGCCTGGGCCAGCCTGCGCGCGCGCATGCCGGGCATGGACCTGCCGGTGGCGATCGGCATCGGCGCCGCCTTTGGCGCCAGCGTGGTGGCGACCCTGCGCGGCAGTGGCGAAGTGTATTACGACTCGGTGACGATGTTTATCTTCCTGCTGCTGGCCAGCCGCTACCTGGAGATGATGGCGCGCCGCAAAGCCGCGCGCGCGCTGGAAGATTTGCAGCGCGCCCTGCCGGCGGCGGCCCAGCGCCTGGCTGATTGGCCCGCGTCGCGCCAGGCCACCATGGTGGCCGCCGCCAGCCTGCTTGAAGGCGATGTGATCCTGGTCGAACCGGGCAGCGCGGTCGCGGCCGACGGCATCATCCTCGAAGGGCAGTCCGATGTCGACCTGGCGCTGTTGACCGGCGAAAGCCGCGCCCAGGCGCGCGTGCCGGGCGACGAGTTGCCGGGCGGGGCGATCAACACCACCCAGGCCATCGTGCTGCGCGTGACCCGCGTGGCCAGCGACAGCACGCTGGCGCGCCTGGTCAAGCTGGTGGAAAAGGCCGGCCAGGGCAAGCCGCAGATCGCCCAGTGGGCCGACAAGGTGGCCGCCTGGTTCGTGGTGGGCTTGCTGCTGCTGACGGTGCTGGTCTTCATCGGCTGGCAGATGGTCGAGCCAAGCCGCGCCTGGCAGGTGGCCATTGCGGTGCTGGTGGTGTCGTGCCCGTGTGCGCTGTCGCTGGCCACGCCGACCGCGCTGGCTGCCGCCACCGATGCGCTGGTGCGGCGCGGCGTGCTGGTGGTCCAGCCGCACGTGCTGGAAACGCTGCAGCGCGCCACCCATATTGTGTTCGACAAGACCGGCACCCTGACCGAAGGCCGGCCGCTGCTGCGCCACGTGGAGCCGCTGGCGACCCTGGATGCTGCGCGCTGCCTGCAACTGGCGGCGGCGCTGGAGGCGGGCAGCGCCCATCCGCTGGCGCTGGCGATCCGTAATGCGGCGGCGGATGGCGCACCGCACGCGACCGAACTGCACAGCGAAGCGGGGCAGGGCGTGGAAGGCGTGATCGACGGCGTGCGCTATCGGCTCGGGCGCGACGGCTACGCGGGCGCGGCCCCGGCCCCACGCTGGCCCGACGTGAGTAATGTGTACCTCGGCGCCGGCGGCGTGGTGCTGGCGCGCTTCGAGCTGGCCGACGCGCTGCGCGCCGACGCGCCGGAAGTGGTGCGGCGCTTCAGGGCGCGTGGCCTGACTGTCATTCTTTTGAGCGGCGACGACCAGAGTGTGGTCAGCCGCACCGGCGCGGCGCTCGGCATCGACACCGCCATCGGCCAGCAGCTGCCGGAGCAAAAGCTGGCCTACGTGCAGCAGCTGCAGGCGCAGGGCGCGGTGGTGGCGATGGTCGGCGACGGCATCAACGACGCCGCCGTGCTGCGCGCGGCCGATGTGTCGTTCGCCATGGGCGGCGGAGCCGCGCTGGCGCAGCTATCGGCCGACTGCGTGCTGCTTTCAAGCCGCTTGTCGGCGCTCGACGACGCCGCCCTGGGGGCGGCGCGCGCGCTGCGCATCATCCGCCAGAACCTGGCCTGGGCCAGCATCTACAACTGCGTGGCGATTCCCTCAGCGGCCTTTGGGCTGATCAACCCGTGGCTGTCGGCGGCCGGCATGTCGCTCAGTTCCGCGGTAGTTGTCGTTAACGCACTGCGCCTGCGGCGCATCAAGGCCGCATAGATGGAATCCTTATACCTCCTGGTGCCCCTGAGCGTGTTCATCGTCATCCTGGCGGCGTGGGTGTTCTTCGGCGCGGCCGACAGCGGCCAGTTCGACGACCTCGATGGTCCCGGCATGCGCATCCTGCTCGACGACGAAGAACTGCCCGCCGTATCCGACACGGCACAGCCCTCATTGCGCAGCGACAACGAGTGATTCCGGCGTTTTTGATTCACATCAAGGATTTTTGAGTCCCAGAAATTTACTCTTCTGCTGTCATCGTTGCATTCTCAGGAGAGCCTTTGTGGACAGAGCTTTAAATTACAACAACAAGATCGTCAGGTACTTCACGATCGCCACCGTCTTTTGGGGCGTTATCGGCATGCTGGTCGGCGTTTTCATCGCCGCGCAGCTGGCCTGGCCGGCCCTCAATTTCGACATCGCCTGGTTAAGCTACGGACGCCTGCGTCCGCTGCATACCAACGCTGTCATTTTCGCATTCGGCATCAACGGCCTGTTTGCAACCTCGTACTGGGTGGTGCAGCGCACCTGCCAGGTGCGCCTGTTTTCGGACGCACTCGCCATGATGACCTTCTGGGGCTGGCAGGCGATCCTGGTGCTGGCCACCATCACCTTGCCAATGGGTTTCACGCGCGGTAAGGAATACGCCGAGCTGGAATGGCCCATCGCGCTCCTGATCACCGTGGTCTGGGTGATCTACGCGATCGTCTTCTTCGGCACCATCGTCAAGCGCAAGGTCAAGCACATTTATGTGGCCAACTGGTTCTTCGGCGGCTACATCCTGGCCGTGGCGATCCTCCACATCGTCAACGGCGCGGTCATGCCGGCCTCGTTCTGGAAATCCTACTCGGCCTACGCCGGTGTGCAGGACGCGATGATCCAATGGTGGTACGGCCACAATGCGGTCGGCTTCATCCTCACCGCCGGTTATCTGGGCATGGTGTACTACTTCATTCCAAAGCAGGCCGAGCGCCCGGTGTACTCGTACCGCCTCTCGATCGTCCACTTCTGGGCCCTGATCTTCACCTACATGTGGGCGGGACCGCACCACCTGCACTACACCGCGCTGCCCGACTGGACCCAGTCGATCGGCATGGTCTTCTCGCTGATCCTGCTGGCGCCATCGTGGGGCGGGATGATCAACGGGATCATGACGCTGTCGGGCGCATGGCACAAGCTGCGTTCGGACCCGATCCTGAAATTCTTGATCGTGTCGCTCTCGTTCTACGGTATCGCTACTTTTGAGGGCCCGATGATGTCGATCAAGACCATCAACGCGCTGTCGCACTACACCGACTGGACCGTCGCCCACGTGCACGCCGGTGCGCTCGGCTGGGTCGGATTCATCACCATGGGCTCGATCTACTACCTGATCCCGCGCCTGGCGGGCAAGAAGGAAATGTGGAGCGTGCGCCTGATCGACACCCACTTCTGGGTCGCGACCATCGGCATCGTGCTGTACATCGCTTCGATGTGGATCGCCGGCGTGATGCAGGGCCTGATGTGGCGCGCCGTAAACAGCGACGGCACCCTGACCTACACGTTCGTGGAAGGCGTCAAGGCGACCTACCCGTACTACGTGATCCGCGTCGGCGGCGGCCTGCTGTACCTGACCGGCATGCTGATGATGGCCTTTAACACGTTCATGACCATGCGCGGCACCGCCAGCGAAGATGCGCGCATTCCGACCCTTTTACCTGCACACGCCTGATTTCGGAGCTTGTAATGAAATTTTCACATGAGTCAATCGAGAAGAACCCGTGGCTGCTGATCGGACTGGTTTTGCTGGTCGTTTCCTTCGGCGGCCTGGTGGAGATCGTTCCGCTGTTCTTCCAAAAATCGACCACCGAGCCGGTGGCCGGCCTGAAACCCTACTCGGCCCTGCGCCTGGTCGGACGCGACATCTACGTGCGGGAAGGGTGCTACAACTGCCACTCGCAGATGATCCGTCCGTTCCGCGCCGAGACCGAGCGCTATGGCCACTATTCGGTGGCCGGCGAATTCGTCTACGACCGTCCGTTCCAGTGGGGTTCCAAGCGCACCGGCCCGGACCTGGCGCGCGTCGGTGGCCGCTACAGCGATGAATGGCACCGCACCCACCTGGACAACCCGCGCGACGTGGTGCCGGAATCGAACATGCCCGGCTACCCGTGGCTGGCCAAGACCAAGCTCAATCCGGCCGAGGTGGTCCCGAAAATGCGCGCCCTGCAGCGCCTGTCGACGCCGTACACGGAAGAAGACATCGCCCAGGCCCCGGCCACCCTGGCCGACAAGACTGAACAGGATGCACTGATCGCCTATTTGCAGGGCCTCGGCATCCAGATCAAAACCAGGAACTGACATGGCAATCGAACATATTTTTGACAGCGCGAGCAGCGTAATGACCGTCATCAGCTTCACTACCTTCCTCGGCATTTTGCTGTGGACCTTTGTCCTCAAGGGCAACAAGGACTTCGAGACGCAAGCGGCGCTGCCGTTCGCCGACGACGACATCGAAGGGGAGAGTGGTCATGGCTGATTTCACCAGCGGTTTCTGGGACCTCTATATCGTCATCATCACGATCCTGGCGATCGTCGGCTGCGGCGTGCTGCTATGGTCGCAGTCGACCCACACGGTCGAACCGGGCAGCGACGGCACCACCGGCCACGTGTGGGACGAGAACCTGACCGAACTCAATACGCCGCTGCCGCGCTGGTGGATGTGGCTGTTCTACATCACTATCGTGTTCGCGCTGGTGTACTTGGTGCTGTACCCGGGGCTGGGCAGCTATGCCGGCAAACTGGGCTGGAAGTCGACCGGCGAATACCAGCAGGAGCTGGCCAAGGCCGATGCCGACTACGGCCCGCTGTTCGCCAAGTACGCCAGCCAGGACCTGAAAGCCGTGGCGGCCGATCCGCAGGCGCACGCCATCGGCGAGCGCATGTTCCTGACCTACTGCGCGCAGTGCCACGGGTCCGACGCACGCGGCAACAAGGGCTATCCCGACCTGACCGACAAGGACTGGCTGCACGGCGGCGAGCCGTCGGTGATCAAGGAAACCATCATGAAGGGCCGTAACGGCATGATGCCGCCGATGGGCGCGGCGGTCGGTTCCGAGTCCGATATCGAGAACGTGGCGCACTACGTCAAGAGCCTGTCGGGCCTGACCGCCGATCCGATCAAGGTCTCCTTCGGCAAGTCCAAGTTCGCCGCCTGCATCGCCTGCCACAGCGCCGGCGGGGTTGGCAACCAGGCGCTGGGCGCGCCCAACCTGACCGACAAGGTCTGGCTGTACGGCGGCAGCGCCGAGACCATCATGGAAACGATCCGCAAGGGCCGCACCAACACCATGCCGGCCTTCCACGAGTTCCTGGGCGAGTCCAAGGTGCACGTGCTGGCGGCCTATGTATGGAGCCTGTCGAACGACCCGGCGCAACAAGCCAAAGCCGCGGAGGTAGCAGCAAAATGAACGAGGCCCCCACCAAGCCGGCGGTGATCCGGATGTATGCGGCGCGCGAGGAAATCTATCCGCGCGAAGCAAAAGGACGATACGCAAGCTTGCGCTGGGCCTGCGTATGGATTACGCAGCTGGTCTTTTACGGCCTGCCGTGGATGAACTGGAACGGCCGCCAGGCCGTCCTGTTCGACCTCGGTGCGCGCAAGTTCTACATCTTCGGCATGGTGTTGTGGCCGCAGGACTTCATCTACCTGGCGGCACTGCTGATCGTGGCCGCCTACCTGCTGTTCCTGGTGACCGCGATCGCGGGCCGGGTGTGGTGCGGCTTCGCCTGTCCGCAGACGGTCTACACCGAGATTTTCATGTGGATCGAGCGCAAGATCGAAGGCGCGCGCAGCGCCCGCATCCGCCTCGACCGCCAGCCCTGGACCGCCGACAAGCTGGCGCGCAAAACCGCCAAGCACCTGGCCTGGGGCGCGGTGGCGCTGTTTACCGGTTTTAGTTTCGTGGCCTACTTTGCGCCGGTGCGCTCGCTGCTGTCGAACATCGGCGACTTTGCGCTCGGGCCGTGGGAATGGTTCTGGATTTTCTTCTACGCGTTCGCCACCTACGGCAATGCCGGCTGGCTGCGCGAGCAGGTCTGCAAATATATGTGCCCGTATGCGCGCTTCCAGAGCGCCATGTTCGACAAGGACACCCTGATCGTCACCTACGACCAGGAACGGGGCGAACCGCGCGGCGCGCTCAGTCCCAAGAACGCGACGCAGGCCGCAAAAGAAAAGGGCGACTGCATCGACTGCAATATGTGCGTGCAGGTGTGCCCGACCGGGATCGACATCCGCAAGGGCTTGCAGTACGAATGCATCGGCTGCGCCGCCTGCGTGGACGCCTGCAACGGCGTGATGGACAAGATCGACCTGCCGCGCGGGCTGATTCGCTACTCGACCGACAACGCGATGGACAACAAGTGGTCGGCCAAGCGCATCGGCCAGCGCATCCTGCGCACCCGGGTGATGATTTACACGGGCCTCTTGGTGCTGATCGTGGCCGGTTTCGGCACGGCGCTGGCGCTGCGCACCCCGCTCAAGGTCGACGTGATCCGCGACCGCGGTTCGATGGGGCGCGAAGTGGGCGACGGCCAGATCGAGAACGTGTACCGCCTGCAGATCATGAATACGGCGGAAGAGGGGCATACCTTCCGCATCAAGGTCTCGGGCCTCGATTCGGTGCGCCTGGCCACGCCGGACCAGACGGTGCTCGACGGCGCCAGCACGCGCGCGGTGCCGGTGCGGGTACAGGTCGACCGGGGCGCGGCGGCCAAAGGCTCGAACCAGATCGAGTTCGAGATCACCGCGGTGGACGACCCGTCGCTGACGGTGCGTGAAAAAGCCGTGTTCATCGTGCCTAAATAAGCGTGCCTAAATAATCGTGCCAGAATAAGTAAAAAAGGAGACTCGCATGCAAACCGCCTCACCTCTGAACCCGCCGCCCAAGCCGTGGTACAAGCACCGCTGGCCGTGGTTGCTGATGCTCGGTCCCGCCATCGTGGTGGTGGCCGGCGTCAACCTCGGCATCATTGCCTATCGCGGCCAGGACGCCATGGTCGTCGACGACTACTACAAGAAGGGCAAGGCCATCAACCAGGACTTGCGGCGCGACCGCGCGGCCAGCGCCATGCGCCTCGGTTTCGATGCGCGCTACGATCCGGCCACTGAAAAACTGGCCGGGACGTTGAGCAGCGGCGGGCAGCCCTTGAGCGCGCCATTCAGCATCCACCTGGCGCACGCCACCCAGCCTGAAAAGGATCGCAAGCTCGACGTGATCCCGGATGGAGAGGGGCGTTTTTCAGTGGCCCTGCCGATGCTTGAGCGGGCGCGCTGGCAGGTCGTGGTCGAAGGCGGCAAGAATGACTGGCGCCTGGCGGCGGCCTGGCACTGGCCGCGCGAGCAGGCGCTGGCGATCAAGGCGGACGCGCTGGAACCGGCTGGGGAACCAGCTAACAAATAAGAGGGGAGGCTTGAATGCGACTTGCGATGAAAGTACTGTGGCCCGCCTTCCTGGCGGCGATGCTGGCCGAAGGCTGCTTCTTTGCGCTGTTCGACCCGCGCGAAACGCTGCACGTGGGCGAGAGCGCGCTCTCGCCGATGGCGGTGTACACGCTCGGCTTTTTCTTCTTCTGGGTCTTTTGCGCGCTGGCCAGCATGCTGACCTATTATCTGGTGGTGATTCCGGACGATCCGCATCCGCCGTTCTAGGGGCGGTGCCTGGCTGGCGGCTTGCCCGGGCCCGGACGCGCACTCGCTGTCGCATGCGCTCCGGCTCGGGCAATCCGTGCGTGAACTATACTGTCCTGCTGCTGTCTGATAAATACAGCCAACCACGCCAGGACGGGATACCCGGATGATGAAAATCGACATTCCAACTTCCAACAAGCAAGTTTTCTTGATCGGCATGCTGATCGCGGTGCCGCTTCTGCTGAGCACGTTCTTCTATTACCTGACCCCGCACCAAAAAGTGCCGGGGGCCATGGAAACCGGATTGGTCGGCGGCCTACTCGTGGCATCGGGATTGTTCGTCCTGGCTCTCTGCGCAAGCATGCTGATGCGTCACTCGGTCGAACTGGGCGCCGACGACATTGTGGTCAGGCATGCCTTCTATACTTTCAGGCTGGCGCGCGCGGACATCCGTGCGCCTGCGATCGAGCGCCTGCCCGACGTGCGCAGCCTGGGCATCTCGACCAAGAGGAACGGCATCGCCGCCGTCGGATATTATTCGGGATGGTTCAACGCCAGCAAGGGCGAGCGGGTATTCATGGCGGTGTCCGGCGTACCGGTTGTGGTGTTGCGCTTTACCGGCCATCCGAAGTGCTCGGTGCTGGCCATGAGCAGCAGTGGCAGCCTGGAAACAGACCTCGCGGCCTGGCTCGCGCAAGGCTCAGCCGCGCCGGCGCGCGGCGGGCTGCCCGCCTGAGCGCCCCTCGCCGGGCGCCCCCGGCTTACGCCATCGGGCTGCACTGCTCGGTGCCGGCGGCCAGTGCCTTGAGCATGGCCGGGTCGAGCAGGGTCAGTTCGCGCTTGTCGACGCTGATCCAGCCCTGCTTTTTAAAGCGCGACAGCAGGCGGCTGATGCTTTCGATGGTCAACCCCAGGTAGTTGCCGATATCTTCGCGCGACATGCGCAGCTGGAAGCTGGTGGCCGAGTAGCCGCGTGCCGCGTAGCGTGCCGACAGGTTGACCAGGAACACGGCAAAGCGCTGTTCCGCCCGCATATTTCCCAGCAACAGCATGACATTCTGCTCACGCGTGATTTCCTGGCTCATGATGCGGTGGAAATGGCGCAGCAGGGTCGGCACCTGGCCGAACAGTTCTTCCAGGCGCTCGAACGGAATTTCGCACACTTCGCTGTCTTCGAGCGCGACCGCGTCGCAATGGTGGCGCTCGCCGCTGATGGCGTCCATGCCCAGCAGTTCGCCGGCCATCTGGAAACCGGTGATCTGCTGCTCGCCGTTGGCATTGACCTGGTAGGTCTTGAAGTGCCCGAAGCGGATCGCGTACAGGTTGCGGAACGGCTCGTCCATCTGGTACAGGCGTTCGTCGCGCAACAGGCGGCGGCGCTTGCCGATGATGTTGTCGAGCCGGGTGATGTCGTCGTTTTCGAGTCCCATCGGCAGGCAGAGCTGGTGCATGCTGCACCCTGCACAGCTTGCCTTTAGTGCTGCGACGTTCAGCATGGCTGCGGGAACGAATGGAAGAGGCTGAGGCATAGGGTCTGACGGTTTGTGGCTTGAGCCGTATGATACCCCAATGGAACCTTGGCGCACAGGCTATTACCGGCGCAGAGTCGCCATCATCTCCAGTACAGATGCCCGTTTGTCCATGGCAGCAAGGCGTTATCACCGCCCGTGTTGTGCGAGTCCTAACAGAGTGCTGCAAGACCCGCCCGGCTTCCCGATCGCCTAGCGCGGGCGGAAGCGCACGTCGACGTTCGAGACGTCGCCGGCGACCTTGGCTTTCTTCGGCTTCTTCGGTTTTTTCAGCACTTCGCCGGTGGTGTTGGTGACCGGCACTCGGTGTTCCGGCGAGAAGCCAGGTTCCTCGATCCGTTCCAGGGTCTGCTTCGTCAGGATTTCGATGGCGGCCAGCAATTGCACTTCATCCGCGCACACCAGCGAGACCGCCTCGCCCGAGGCGCCCGCGCGGCCGGTGCGGCCGGTGCGGTGGATGTAGTCTTCGGCCACGATCGGCAGGTCGAAATTGACCACCTGCGGCAAGTCGTCGATATCGAGCCCGCGCGCGGCCACGTCGGTTGCCACCAGAATCTTCGCTTCGCCCGCCTTGAAGCGCTCGAGCGCGCGCAGGCGGGCCGGCTGCGGCTTGTCGCCATGGATCGAATCGGCCGCGATGCCCTGCGCCTGCAAGGTCTCGACCAGCTGCTCGACGCCCTTGCGCGTCTTGACGAACACCAGCACCTGGCCCCAGCGGTGTTTTTTCAGCAGATGGAGAAACAATTCCGGCTTGCGTTTTTTGTCGACCGGCACCACCCACTGGCGGATGCGCTTGACCGTGCTGTTGCGCGGGCTGACCTCGATGCTGAGCGGATCGCTCAGCAACTTGCCGGCCAGCGCGCGGATCTCGTCCGAAAACGTGGCCGAAAACAGCAGGGTCTGGCGTTTTTTCGGCAGGGCCGCGAACACCGCGTCCAGTTCGCGCGAAAAGCCCAGGTCGAGCATGCGGTCGGCTTCGTCCAGCACCAGCGTCTCGAGCTGGTCGAATTTGAGCGCGTTCTGGCGGTACAGGTCGAGCAGGCGGCCGGGGGTGGCCACCAGCACGTCGAGTCCCTTGCGCAGCTTCATCATTTGCGGATTGATGCTGACGCCGCCGTAGGCCACATGGGTGCGTAGCGGCAAGCCGGCGCCGTAGGCGCGGAAACTCTCGTGCACCTGCTCGGCCAGTTCGCGCGTGGGCACCAGCACCAGCACGCGCACCGCGTTGGCGCCGACCTGGCCCTGCAGGGTCAGGCGCTGCAACAGGGGCAGGGCAAAGCCGGCGGTCTTGCCGGTGCCGGTCTGGGCGGCGGCCATCATGTCGCGTCCGGCCAGCACGGCGGGAATGGCTTGCGCCTGCACGGGCGTGGGCGTGCTGTAGCCGAGCGCGTCGAGCGTGCGCACGAGAGGGTCGATCAGACCGAGGGAATCAAAAGACATGGGGAAGCGACCTTGCGGCAAAAGAACAAGGGCGTAGTTTACTCTGTCCGGCGCTTGCCGGGGCGCAAAAGGCCTACGCGCTCGATGCGGCCGTCGCTACTTGCGGCTTGGTCGGTTCGGGCTTGTCGCCACAGCCGGCCATGGCCAGCATGAGCATGCAGCAGGCGGCAAGCGCCGCGAGCGGGTGACAGCGTGGTTTCATGGCGCACTCCCTTGTAAAAAGGATATCCTACCCAAAACCACGCCCGCGCGGCGCGCTGTTAGTGCTTGCTGATCAGAAACGGTAGCTGATACCGGCGCGCAGCACCGGATAGACCTTGTAGGCCTCGACGTCGGCTTCCATTTTCACGCGCTCGGTGGCCACGTCGCGCGCCAGCACCGTGCAGACGGCGGCGGTACCGGTACATTGCGAATTGGTCAGGCGGCCCTTCGGATGACCCTGCCACAACGCGCCCAGGTCGGCGCTGACGTGCCACTTCTTGTCGGTGCTCAGGGCATTGCCCCAGCCCACGCCGATGTAAGGCGCGCCCTTGTTGTACTCGATGCCGCCGTTGAGGATGCCGACCTGGCTGGCGGCGTAGGTCTTGCCGTTGATGTTGAAGTTGCCGTTCGAATCCTGGCGCGCCACCATGCTGATCTTGTTACCGTTGTAGACCACGCCGCCGGTCAGGCGGAACGGGCTGTTATCGATCAGGTGCCAGTCGAACAGCACATCGATATTTTGCAGCTTGGCTTTCATGGTGTAGCTCAGGGTGCTGGCGGTATCGTTGTATTCGTGCTGGAAGTAGCTGGCGCCGAAACGGGCGTTCAGCGTTTTTTCCATCGGGAAAATCACGTGGGCGCCGACGCCGGTGGTGCCGACTTCGCCGGTGACGGCGAACTGGGCGTGGGCGTTCGCTGCCAGCAACATGGCGGCGGCCGCCAGGACGGTATTCTTGATGTACATGCAATGACCTTTGACGAATGACTGGGGATGGCGGCATTGTACCGCTTGCGCGGCAACAAGCTCTGGCATCGTGGCCCGCCATGCTACCGCAGTCGGGGCTGTCGATCCAGTCCCTTAAGGTAAGCAATTGTCGTTTTTTGTCGCGCTGGCTGACTGTGCCGGCGCGCGCCGATCGGGCGTTTCTCTTGTATTGACGGGCGTCCCGTCGGGCTTTGTTCCATGCCGGCGCTGTGGTTTCTTGTCGGAATCCATGATAAATTCTGTCGCGCTTGAAAGCAGGCCGTCTGCAACAAGCCCACGACACATAGACCAGGAGACTTTCGCATGCATACACCGTTCCGCCGCGCCCTCGCGCCTTGCCTGACCGCCGCGCTGGTGGCGCTGTCGCTCGGCGGCGCCGCCTTGCCGGCGCTGGCCGCCGCTGGCGCGAGCGCGCTGGCCGGCGTGGAAAAGCGCGATGCGGCCTTCGACAAATGGGCCGACGGTTTTGCCGCCGACTGGGTGCGCCTGTCGCCCCAGCGCGCCACCGGCGACCAGTATTTTTCCGGCGCCGAACAGCAAGCGCTGGACCGCCAGCTGGCGCCGATCACACCGGCGCAGCGCGCAAAATATACGGCGCTGGCCAAGGCCGGCGTGGCGCGCCTGGACCGTTTTCTGGCCGGCCCGCTCGACGCCACCCAACGCGTGTCCGCCGAAACCATGCGCTGGTCGCTGGCCAATCATGTGGCCGGCGAGCGTTTCGACGACCACGCGTTCGTGTTCTCGCAATTTGGCGGCACGCATATCGCGCTGGTCAACTTCATGACCAGCACGCACCCCATGCGGCGCGCGGCCGATGTCGACAGCTACCTGGCGCGCCTGGCGCAGATCGGCGAGCGCATGGACCAGGCCAGCGCGCGTGCGCGTGCCAGCGCGGCGCGCGGCATGCTGCCGCCGCGCTTCATCCTCGAACGCGCGCAGGGGCAGGTCGACGCCTTCCTCAAGCCGTCGGCCGATAAAAACGTGCTGGTGACCTCGCTCGCCGAACGCAGCACCGCGCTGGCCGACCTGAGCCCGCAAGCGCGCGCCGCCGCCATCGGCAAGGCCACCGCGATTGTCGGCAAGCGCATTTTGCCGGCGTATGCCAGGACCCAGGCGCTGCTGGCCGAACTGCACCCGAAGACTGGCGACGACGCCGGCATCGCGCGCCTGCCCGACGGCGCCGCCGCCTACAGCCACGCCCTGGCCAGCTACACCGGCACCACCCTGAGCGCGGCGCAGATCCACGCGATCGGGCTGCGCGAAGTGGCGCGCATCGAGGGCGAGATGGACCGCCACCTGCGCCAGTTGGGTTTTACCGAAGGCAGCATCGACGTGCGCATGAAAGCGCTCGACAAAACCTTCCAGCCGGGGGCCGACCCCGATCCGCGCGCGGCCATCCTGGCCAGCTACGTCGCGATGGTCAAGGATGCCGAACAGCGCAGCGCCAAGCTGTTCAACCTGATGCCGCGCGCGCCGGTGGAAGTGCGGCGCGAACCGCCGCTGACCGAAGGCAGCGCCTCGGCGCACTACAGCCTGCCCGCGCCGGACGGCAGCCTGCCCGGCATCTTCTGGGTACCGATGCGCGGGCCGACGTTCGACATGATCCGCATGCGCAGTTTGGCGTATCACGAAGCGGTGCCGGGCCACCACTTCCAGCTCGCCATCCAGCAAGAGCTTGGCGGCCTGCCCAAATTCCGCACGCAGCGCATTTTTGGCGGCGGCAGCGCGCACTCGGAAGGCTGGGCGCTGTACACCGAGCGGCTGGCGGTGGAGCAGGGCTGGTACGAAGGCGACGTGCCGGGTTTGCTCGGTGCGCTCGGGTCCGAACTGTTCCGCGCGCGCCGGCTGGTGGTCGACACCGGCCTGCACAGCAAGGGCTGGACGCGCCAGCAAGCGATCGACTACGGCATTGGCGCGGCCGAGGTCGAGCGCTACGTGGTGTGGCCTGGGCAGGCCTGCGCCTACATGCTCGGCATGCTGCGCATCCTCGAACTGCGCGACAAGGCCCGGCTGGCGCTGGGCGAGCGCTTCACCTTGCCCGCGTTCCACGACGTCATCCTCAAAAACGGCTCCGTGCCGATGGATGTGCTCGCCAAAATCATCGACCAATGGATCGCGGAGCAAGCCAAGCCCGCCTGAGCCCCTCCCAACCGGGGTCTGACCTTCATGCCGCTAAGTTAAGCTCTTTTTGCCACAGCACTAGGTTCCGTCATTCCCGCGCAGGCGGGAATCCAAGGCATCTTTGCTGAGCGACAGTGCCTTGGATTCCCTACGCGGGAACGACGGAGCTTAAGTTAGCGACATCTGCGGGGTGCGCGGTTTTGCAAGAATATGAAATGTTGCGAATTAAAGCTCTGACCCCGGTTGTCGGGCGTTTCTGATGCGTTTGGGGGATCATCTGATGACGTGGAAGTCTTTGCCGTTGATGATAGTGCCGGTGCTGTCGATGGTGATCAGGTGCATGCCGGTCTCTTGCAAGCCTAGCCTGACGAGCTGGGTCGGGGCGATGCGCAGCAGGTAGTTGCCCGGGGCGATGCCGGCCAGCACGTAGTAGCCGTCGGCGCCGCTGGTTGTCTTGCCGATCACTTTGCCGCCCCGGTCGAGCAGTTCGAGCTCGAAGTCGCCCATGCCGCGCTGGCCGCCCGCGCCAGACAGCCAGGTGGTGCCGTCAATCTCGCCCGTGACGCCCACCGCCACTTCCAGCCGGCTGACCTTGCCCGGCCGCGGGACCAGCCGCCGTCCCGCTTCGCGCGCCTGCCATTGCGGGTCTTCCAGTGTGCCCGGATCGATCGCGATGTCGGCGTGCTGGTGCGCCGGCAGCCGGTTCAGGTAGGCCACGCCGTCGTCGCCGCTGCGCGCCAGGTGGGCGCCGCCGTTGACGGCAAATCCCGCGCCCTTGATCGGTTCGTCGTCGCCATCCATCACGCCGTTGTCGTTCTTGTCGAGAAAGACGCGGACCGAGGCCGCGCCGCCGCCGGCCATGGGCACGGCGTCGTGCAGCCAGCGCCCGCTTCGCGGTTCCCGGCCCAGCGCCATGAACAGCTGGACCCCGCGACCATAGGCGCCGCGGCTGGTGTAGAACGCGCTCACGCCCAGGCCGACGCTGCCCACACCCTTGTTGAGCGAGGCGCTCCAGCGCAGCTGCGGGTCGGCGAAGGTGCGCGCGACGGCGCCGTTGAGAAGGATGCCGTCGCCGACCAGTTTGTCGGCCGCCAGCGCCAGCGACGTGATGCCGGCCTCGGGCAGGATGGCGTATTGCAGCTGGCCGCTGATGCCCACGCCGGCCACGCGCCGGCTGGCCTGCACGCCTCCGTCGGCCTGGCGCGCGCTACCGCTGGCGCGCCAGTGGAGGTTGCCGCTCATGGCCGTGCCCTGGCTGTACGCGGACAGGCGCGCGCCGGCCTCGTGCCGGGTGGCGCCGGATCCGAGCTGCTCGCGCCGCAGTTGCAGCGCCAGCGGGATCGGGGTGCGCCCGCCGCCCGGCAGCAGGCCGTCGAGCCGTACCTCGTCGCGGCTGCGCAGCGGGTCGGCGTCGGGCAAAAACAGTTCGCTGCTAAAGCCGTCCAGGCGCGCGTGACTGGCGCCGAGCGCCATGCCGCCAATCCGCGTCTTGATGCCGATCCGGGCCAGCGTGCCGCCGTCATCGGCGCGCGCCAGCGCGGCGTCGGCCAGCAGCGCGCGCCAGTAGCCGTGCAGGCCGAGGTTGGCGTAGCGCCGCTGCCGCCCGTCCAGCGCCAAGCGTGCCACGCCGCCGCTGGCGCTCAGTTGCGGCAGCACCCCGGCTTCGACCTGGGCCAGCGCGCGCTCGCCGCCCTGGACGCTGGCGCTGTAGGCGATGGCGCCGGGCGCCAGCACCGCCTGGTCGATCAGGAAGCTCTGGCGCTCGACGCGCAGTTGGCCCAGCGGCCCGTGGAACACCAGGCGAAATTCATTGCTGCCGTAGATCAGGGGCTGGTCGTCGAAACGGTAGCGGCCATCGGGGCGCGCTTGCTGGAAGCCGATCAGGGCGTTGTTGAAGTACAGTTCCACGTCCCAGCCGGGCGCCAGGTCGCCTTGCAGGGTGTGGCGGTCGGTGCGCCCCGGCTGGCCGAGCGCGCGGTTGGAGATGGCCACGCCGGCACGGCCGCTGCTGGCCAGCGCAATGTCGGCCACGCCCGTGGCGAGCACGCTGCCGATCTGGATCGTGCGTGCGCGAAAGGGACCGAGCAGGCCGGCGTCGGGGTCGTTGCGGGCCAGGGTCATGCGCGTGCTGGCGCCGGCCGCGCGGTTGGCCGCGCTGACGTACAGCGCCGCCTCCATGCCCACCAGATCGGTGGTGAGGTAGGCGGTGTAGCCGATCGTGCTGCCGCCGCGCCGCAGGTCGGCGGACACGGTCTGGTCGATAAAGGGCACGCCGGCCAGCGCGTACGGTGTGTCGAGGCGCGGGTAGGCGGGGGCGGGGGCGGGGGCGGCGCGCCGCGCCGGACCTGTGCGCGACTGGCGTTCGAGGCGCGCCTGCAGCGGCAGCGGTTCGCGCGCGCGCACGCGCAGCACCAGGCTGGCCATGTCGATGTCGAGGTCGAGCGGCAGCCATTGCGCCAGCAGGCGGCTGGCGATGTACAGGTCGTCCGGGTGGCGCAGCACGCGCGCCGCGTCGACACCGGCGCGCCGCTCGCCGATCACCACCAGGCGCTGCGCCAGGTCGAGCCGGAAGCCGCGTTGCTCGTCGAGGATGTAGCCGCTGGCGATGCCGTCGGCCGGCTCGGTGCGGATGGCGATGGTGAGCAGGCGCGCCAGTTCGCCGAGCGGCAGGTAGATGTCGTCGCCGTGCTGGTAGGCGCCGACGGCGTCCGACACCAGGTGCTCGCCGAGCCGCACTTCGAGCACCAGGTCGGGACCGTCGGCGGCGCGCGCCGGCGCCAGCACCAGCACCGCCAATAACCACAGAAGGCAGAGGCGGCAAGCGCGCTGGCGCAGGCGGTGCGGATGCATGGTGACGCGGACTTTGGCCGCGCTCCTGTCAGGGCAGGGCCAGCGTGGCTTCGGCCAGCAGGGCGCCGCCGGCTTCGGCCCGTTCGCGAAAGCGCAGGTGCACGGTGCCGCGCGCCAGGTTCACGCCGGCCGGCATGGCCAGGCTGGCCTTGCGCAGCGGATTGGGGGTGTAGATGGCCACCCCGGCTGCCCTGGCCAGCACCTGTTCGGCGCCGCCCTGCGGGGTGAAGGCGGCGCTGATGTCGCCATACACCGAGCTGTCGCCGCTGCGCGCGATCTGGAACACCAGCTGCGCGCCCTGGCTGTTCTTTTGCAGCGCCAGCGCCCCGAGGGTCACGCTGGCGCCTCCGGTCTGGTGCCGCACGATGACGGGAATCGAGGCGCCGATCAGGGACTTGAGCACCACGCCGATCTGCTGGGCGCCGGCGCTTTGCTGTTCGACGCTGGTGGCGGCGCTGCTGTCGGCCAGTTTTTCGAAGTGCAGGTGGGAGCGGTATTCGCCGGCCGCCAGCGTCTCCGGTTTGCGCAGCATCACGCGCACCACCTGGGCGCTGCCGGGCAGCAGGGTGACCTGGCGCGGCGAAAAACTGAGCATGGCGTCGGCGAAGCGGTCGTCCGGCCCGGCCGTGGCGACACTGGTGAACTCGCCGTTCTCGCTCATGCGCCGGTTGACAAGGCTGATGCGGTAGGTGGCGGGGGTGCTGTCGCTGTTGATCAGTTCAACCTGGGCGGCGCGGGCGTTCTTGGTGAACACCACGCGGGTCGGATTGAGCATCAGGCCGGCCAGCGCTTGCAGCGGCAGCACGGCCATCAGAGCGGCGGCAAGCAGGCGCGCGGGGCGCGGGAGAGTCAAGGTGGAATGCATGGTGGGCCTCGCGTGACGATGATCGGCTATTGATATTCGATGGTGATGTGGAAGGCGCCGCTGTAGTTGCCGGCGCGCTGGCTCGGGCCGACCTGCAAGGTGGCGCCGACCGAGAGCACCTGGCTGCCGCCGGTGAGCACGCCGCCGCCGGCAGGAACGCTGGTAAACCCGGTCAGTGTCATGCTGCCGGCGCCGGCGCTGATGCTGGCGGCCCCCGGCAGGCTGACGATGTAGACCAGGTTGGCGTTGGCCGGCGCGTGGTCGCTGATGGCGAACCTGGCCGGCGCCGCCGCCGACGGCAGCAGCAGCACCCCGCCGCCGGCCGCGCGGTTGCCGTGCGCATCGACGCTGACGCTGCCGGCGGAGATGGCGGCGAAGCGGCCGAAGGCCAGGCCGCCGGCCGGCGCGGCGTTCAACTGCGCGCGCGCCGGCGCGGCTGCCAGCGCGGTTGCCAGCAAGGCCAGCGCCACGGCCAACGCGCCGCCGCGCTGCGCGTCAGTTGTATTCAACGGTGGCGATGACATTGCCGGCATACACGCCAGGAACCTGGTTGGCTGCCACGGTCAGGGTGCCGCCCACATACAGCGACTGGGTGCCGCCGGCGGACAGGGTGCCGCTGGTCGCCTCGCCGCTGGTGCCGTCGGCACCGGTCAGGTCGCTGAATTTGGCCAGGGCCATGGTTTCGCCGGCGCCGCCGGTGTTGGTCAGCACGGCGCTGCCGGAGTGGGTGATGGTGTAGGTGCTGCCTGGCTCGCCGGTGATGTCGAACCTGGCGGCCGTGGTGGCCGGGCCGCTCATGCCCACCACGCCGCTGACGCTGCGCGCACCGCTGGTGCTGACGGTGATGGTGCCGCCAACGGCGGCGGCGAAATTGCCGAAGGCCAGCTGGATCGTCGGCGTGATGGCGATCGGGGTCACCACGGTGCCGCCGGCAGTAGCCGTTGCCTGCGCCGCGTGGGCCGGTACGCCCAGGCCCAGGCCGGCGGCGATGAAAGCGAGTGCGGCCAGGGTGCGCTTGTGTTGGATCGTCGTGTTCATTCCAGCTCCTTAGTTTGGTCGGTTGTTTTTCTTTGCAGAAGCTCTTTCTGCAAGGGAATAGTACCTGCCATTCCGCATGGAAAAAGCTGTGTGGCCCGGCCTTGCGGCAAAGCTTGATATGCATCTAAAGCCGGTCGCGGTCCGGCCCCGGAATGTTGCGCAATTGCCGCGCAAGGGTGGCGCCGGTGGGGCGGCTGGGCGAGGCTTGTCCGGTGTGCTATCTTGCATGCCGGAAAACTTCCAGGCGGACGGCCGGGAGGGCGAAGCCGGTGTTCGTCGGCGCCGGCGCGGTTTCGTCGGAATCGGTTCCGGCCGCCCGGGTCCGCTTGCTATAGTCGTTTCCACTTCTCCCTGACTGGATTGCTGACCATGACGAGTTTCTTTTTTATCTTCCGGATGACCCTGGCGTGGGGTATCGCCAGCACGGTGCTGGCGATCACGGTGGCGCAGACCATCTTCAGCGAGCGCGAGGCCGGCGGCTCGCTGCTGCTGCTGGTGCTGGGCACCATGGCGTTTGCCGCCATCACCGCGTTTTCGCATGTGCGCCGGGTGCGCCTGCTCACGGGCGAGGTCAATGGCGCCACCTTGTCGAGCCGGCAGCGGCGCCAGATCGAGGTACCGTTCGAGGCCGGCGAGGCGTTCGACATCATCGACGCCGCCATCCGCGACCTGCCCGGCGCCGAGCAGGTCGACAGCGCGCGCGACAGCCTGCAGGTGCGCGCCAAGATCCGCTACCTGCATCCCTACCGCGGCGGCGTGCTGTGGCAAATGACCGGCCACAGCGGCCCGAGCGCGAACCAGGTGATCGTCACCGTCACGCCGAACGGCGACGCCGGCAGCGTGACCCTGATCTGCGAGCCGGAGCGCTGGGCCTGGACCGACTGGTTCCTGGTCGACGGCGGCGCCAATCTCGAAAACGCCGAGGCCATCGGCCGCGCGGTGGCGCGCCGGGTGGCCGAGCGGCGCCGCAGCGAGCAGGCGGCGGCCGTGCAGAGCGCGACCGAGAAGGAGTTGACCGTGGCCAAACTGAGCCTGCTGCATGCGCAGGTCGAGCCGCATTTTTTGTACAACACCTTAGCCAGCGCGCAGCTGCTCACGCGCAGCGATCCGGCCCGCGCCGACCAGATGCTGGGCAACCTGATCGCCTACCTGCGCAATTCACTGCCGCGCACCGACGACGCGCTCTCGACCCTGGGCAAGGAGCTGGAACGGGCGCGCGCCTATCTCGACATCCTGGTGATCCGCATGGGGCCACGCTTGCGCCTGCAGGTCGAGGTGGAGGCCCGCTTGCACGACGCGCCGTTTCCCGCCATGATGCTGCAGACCCTGGTCGAAAACGCCATCAAGCATGGGCTGGAAGCGAAGGCGGGCGGCGGCACGGTGTGGATCATCGCGCGCGTGCATGACGGCGTGCTGGCGCTGACGGTGGCCGACGATGGGCGCGGCTTTTCCAGTGAAGGCGGCGGCACCGGCATCGGCCTGCGCAATGTGCGCGAGCGGCTGCGCCTGGCCTACGGCAGCGCCGCCGGCTTTACCATCGTGTCGAACTATCCGAGCGGGGTGGCGGCGACGATCAGCATTCCTTATTCGGGGACTGCGCACAGCACGGTAACGGCGGAGGCGCAGCAGCATGACTGATTGTGTGATTGCGGAAGATGAACAGCTGCTGCGCGACGAGCTGGTGCAACTGCTGGCGGCCGCCTGGCCGGACCTGCGCATCGTGGCCGCCTGCGACGACGGCGCCAGCGCGCTCGAAGCGATTGCCGCGAACCAGCCGCAGGTGGCCTTTCTCGACATCCGCATGCCCGGGCTGAGCGGGCTGGAAGTGGCCGGCGCGCTGGCCGGGGTCAGCCCGGCCACGCAGGTGGTGTTCGTGACCGCCTACGACCAGTATGCGATCGACGCATTCGAGCGCGGCGCGGTCGATTACCTGCTCAAGCCCGTGGTCCTGGCGCGCCTGGAGGCCACGGTGCGGCGCGTGAAGGCGCGCCTTTCCAGCGGCGCGGTCGACGCCGGCGCGCTGGCCGCCTTGCTGGCGCGGCTCGGGCAGGCGCCGCCCGCCGCGCCCAAGGTGGAGCCGCTGGTGTGGCTGACCGCCAGCGCGGGCCTTGAAACGCGCCTGATCATGGTCGAGGATGTGGCGTACTTCCAGGCCGACAGCAAGTACACGGTGGTGATGACGGCGCAGGGCGAAGCGCTGCTGCGCAAACCCATCCGCGAGCTGCTCGACGTGCTCGATCCGGCCACTTTCCGCCAGATTCACCGCTCGACCATCGTCAACCTCAAGGCGATCGCCTCGATTGCGCGCGACGAGAGCGGACGCGGGGTGCTGCGCCTGCGCACGCGCCCCGAAACGCTGGCCGTCAGCCAGCCGTTCATGGCGCTGTTCCGCGCCATGTAGGGGCTGTGTACGCTGGCGCACCGACTTAATCGTTGCTTTTGCTAAACTTATCAAGGTGAGCGGCAAGCCGGTGGCGGCCTGCGGCTGGCGGTGCGCCTGCCGGGTGCGCCTACTTTTTTAGTGAGGCAAGCATGAAAAACCTACTCATCGCCGCCGTCCTGCTGGGCGCGAGCCTGTCGGGGCAGGCCCAGGTCAATGTCCGCATCGATATCGGGCAGCCGGGATTTTACGGACGCATCGACCCCGCCGATTTCGGCCGGCCGCCGGTGGTGTATACCCAGCCGATCGTGGTCGAGCGCCATGCGCGCGGCGCGCCCGAGCCGGTGTATCTGCGCGTGCCGCCGGGGCACATGAAAAAATGGAGCAAGCATTGCGCGCGCTACGACGCGTGCGGGCGCCAGGTTTATTTTGTGCGCGACGAGTGGTACACCAACACCTATGCGCCGCGTTACCGCGAGATGCGCGGCGGCGGCGGGCGCGAGCGCGATCATGGACGCGACCGCGGCTACGATCGTCATGACCGCCACGACCGCGACGGGCGCGGCCACGGCAATGGGAATGGCCGCGGCAATGGCAATGGTCACGGCAATGGCCACGACCGCGACACAAACGGATTCCGTTGAAAACGTCTTTTTGCCGATAGCCCCGCAATCGTCGTTTCCGCCTGCGCGGGAACGACGGTTTCAAGCGCGGCGGTGGCATCGCGAGCTTCCCCTCAATTCGATAGCGTGGGCGCGATTGTCCGGATCACAGTAGACTAAGGTTGTCAAATAATTCAGGGAGATTCTCTTGCGCGGCGAAATTGTGATTGTCGGTGGTGGGGCGGGCGGTTTGGAGCTTGCCAGCAAACTGGGCCGCAAGCTGGGCCCGTCCAAGGTGTTCCTGGTCGATAGCCGCCTGTACCACATCTGGAAACCGTCCCTGCACGAAGTCGCCGCCGGCACCCTCGATATCCACCAGGAAGGCTTGTCCTACCAGATGCTGGCGCACGATAACGGCTTCAGCTTCGTGTACGGCCCGCTGACCGGGCTCGATGCGGCCGCGAAACGCCTCACCATCGGCGCCATCCGCACGGCGCAGGAAGAAGAAGTGCTGCCCGAACGCACGCTCGAGTTCGGCGCGCTGGTGATCGCCGTCGGCAGCACCTCGAACTATTTCGGCGTGCCGGGCGCGAAGGAATACACGATTTCCCTGAACGCGACCGAAGACGCCGAGCGCTTCCGCCTGCAACTGCTCAAATTGCTGGCGCGGGCAGATGCGCGCAAGCCGCACGAGCCGGCGGCGGGCGTCGATATCGTCATCATCGGCGGCGGCGCCACCGGCGTCGAACTGGCGGCCGAGCTGCGCGAAGCGAGCGCGGTGTACACCACCTACGGCTTCCAGCACCTCAAACCCCAGCAGGACGTGCGCATCACCCTGCTCGAAGGCGCGCCGCGCATCCTCGCGCCCTTGCCCGAACGCGTCTCGAACGCGGCCCTGAAGCTGTTGCACGAGCGCGGCATCAAGGTGGTCAACGAGTGCCGCGTGACTGGCATCGGGCCCGACCAGGTGAGCGACAAGAACGGCAACGTCTATCCCTCCGACCTGTGCGTGTGGGCGGCCGGCATCCGCGCGCCGGAATTCCTTGGCACGCTCGGCCTGCCGCTGGCCAAGGGCGGCCAGATCGAGGTCGACGGATTTTTACGCGTCAAGGATGCGCCGGACATCTACGCCATGGGCGATTGCGCCGCCTGCGTCGATGCCGGGGGCAAGATGGTGCCGCCGCGCGCCCAGGCCGCGCACCAGCAGGCCGATTACCTGCTGGCCACCTTCCTGCGCCAGCAGGCCGGCAAGGCGCCCCAGGCCAAGCCGTACGAATACAAGGATTATGGGTCGCTGGTGTCATTCGGCCAGACCACCACCGTCGGTAGCCTGATGGGCTCGCTGAAGGGCTTGAGCTGGTTCGTGGAAGGTTTCTTTGCGCGCATGATGTATGTCAGCCTGCACCTGATGCATCACGCGGCCGTGCTGGGGTCGGTGCGGACCGGCGTGCTGGCGCTGGCGCGCTTCCTGATCAAGCGCA
This sequence comes from Massilia aquatica, assembly GCF_011682045.1. Classification (GTDB taxonomy): domain Bacteria; phylum Pseudomonadota; class Gammaproteobacteria; order Burkholderiales; family Burkholderiaceae_D; genus Telluria_A; species Telluria_A aquatica. The sequence goes on from NZ_VVIW01000002.1 coordinate 400,889, forward strand.
GCACGCCGCAGGTCAAGCTGCATTAAAGCCCGGGCGCGGCCTTGGGCAGGGTCAGGGTCAGCACCGTGCCGCGCTGCTGGGCCGGCATGACCGAGAGCGCCCCGCCCAGGTAGCGGGCGCGTTCGCGCAGCAGGCGCAGGCCATGGCAGCCGGACGCGTCGCCCGGCTTCTCGCCCGGCCCGACGCCGTTGTCGCGCACCGTGAGCATGATCTCGTCGCCGCCGTCGTCAAGAATGACGTCGACTTCGGTCGCCTGCGCATGCGCGGCGATGTTGCGCAAGCCTTCTTCCAGCGCCCGCAGCAGGGCCACGCCGTGTTCGCGCGCACAGGCTTCGTCGTCGTCGGGCAGGCTGCAGCGCGCCAGCAGCTGGTGCTCCTTGCCGAAATCGCTCACCAGTTCGGCAATCGCCGATTTGATTCCCAGAAACTCCAACTTATCGTTCCACAGCGACAATTGCATGTCGCGATTGGTATTGATGATGGTCATCAGGAGTTGCTTCATCTGGGCGGTGCGGTCCTGCAAGGCCTGTTCCTTGGGCATTTGCTGGGTCAGCAGGGCCAGGTGCATGGTCAGGGCCGTCATGGACGAGCCGAGGCTGTCGTGCAGCTTGCGCGCCAGCAGGCGCCGTTCGTCATCCCAGCAGGTCGTCAGATGGCCGAGCAGTTCAGCCAGGTCGGCATTGCGTTCGGCAAGCTGGCGGTCGGGTGCGGCGTCGGGCGGAAGGGAGGGCGGTTGGGTCATGCTGGGCTCGATGAATGTTTCCCAAATCATACAACAGCTTGCGCGCGCCTGTCGCCGCGTCGCGCGGGGGCGTTTGGTGAAGTGGCGCCATGGCCATCAGATGCGTGGCGGGAGATGGATTCGCGATACGAGCTTACGACGCCAAGGTCAAGGCGCGGTCGGGGCGGATTGCCCGCCGCCGCGCAGGCTCCTAGTGGTCGATGGCGGCGCACTGGCCGATGGCGTCGAGCAGGTGGTCGATGTCGACCGGCTTGACCAGGTGCTTGTCGAAACCGGCTTCGAGCACGCGGCGCTGGTCGTCGGCCAGGCCGTAGCCGGTCAGGGCGATCAGCTTGATATGGCGCGTATCGCCATCCTGGCGCAGGCGGCGCGCCACTTCGTAGCCGTCGATGCCGGGCAGGCCGATGTCGACCAGGGCGACCTCGGGCAGGAAGCTGCGCGCCATCTGCACGCCCTGCATGCCGTCGGCCGCGTGGCGCACCGGGTAGCCATAGGCGCCGAGCATGGTGGCCATCATTTCGCGGCCGTCGTCGTTGTCTTCGATCAGCAGGATGGTGGGCTTGTGCTCGCTTGCCCCGGCGGCCGGCGCTTGGTTCACGACCGGGGCCACCGGCGCCGCGCGCGGCAGGCGGATGACGAAGGTGGAGCCGGCGCTGGCGCCGTCGCTGTGGGCTGACACCTTGCCGCCATGCAGTTCGACCAGGCGCCGCACCAGTGCCAGGCCGATGCCCAGGCCGCCCTGGGCGCGGTCGAGCGTGATCGAGCCCTGTACGAACACGTCGAACACATGCGGCAGCAGTTCCGCCGAGATGCCCACGCCGGTATCGCGCACTTCGAGCACGATTTCGTCATCGCCGTCGGACACCGTAATGTCGATGCTGCCGCCGGGCGGGGTGTACTTGAGGGCGTTGTCGATCAGGTTGGTGGCGATCTGTTCGAGCCGGGTCGGGTCGCCGTCGACCCAGGCCGGTTCCACATCGACATTGAGCAGGTAGTTGCCGGTGCGGCCGGTGGCCTTGAAGGTGTCGAGGCAGGCCGACACCAGCGCGGCGACGTCGAGCGTGTGCTTGTCGAGCAGGATCTTGCCGGACATGGCGCGCGACAGGTCGAGCAGGTCGTCCACGATGCGCGACAAATGCTGGCTCTGGCGCTGGATGATCTGCTTGGCGCGGCCGACCGACTCGCCGCTCACGCCGGGCAGGCCGATCAGCGAGGCGGCGCTGCTGATGGCGGACAGCGGATTGCGCAGTTCGTGCCCGAGCATGGCCAGGAATTCATCCTTGGCGTGGCTTTTCGCCTCGGCTTCCTTGCGCTCTTCCATTTCGCGGGTGAGGCGCTTGTTGGTGGCGGTCAGCTCGGTGGTGCGCTGGCTCAGCTTGTGGGCCTGGCGCTTGAGTTCCTCGTTCTTGGTGGCCAGCGCCACGAACACCTGGACCTTGGCGTGCAGGATCTGCGGGATGACCGGGGTGAACAGGAAATCGGCAGCGCCGCGCTGGTAGGCTTTCAGGCGGTCGATTTCATCGGCCAGGAAGGCGGTGACGAACATGATGGGAATGTCGGCCGAGCGGGCGCGCTGGTGGATCGCTTCGGCGGTTTCGAAGCCATCCATGCCGGGCATGTTGACGTCGAGCAGGATCACGGCAAAGTCGTGCAGCAGGACCTGGCGCAAGGCTTCCTGGCCGGAACGGGCCGACAGGACGGCGTAGCCCGATTCATCGGCCCATTGGTCCAGCAGACTGGTCAGTGCCAGCAGGCTGGCGGCATCGTCGTTCACGACGAGAATCTTCGGCTTGTCTAAATTCGTCACGTCATTCCTGCGCTGCGGTGGTGGTTGAATCACTTCAAAAGCATTGCTGCCGGATAGCAGAACCGGAATGTGGCATCCGATGACAGCGAACGCGGCTGTCATGTCGGTACGGCGCTCATCATAGCAATCGGGTAATCCAATGTCAAAATGCAAGCGAATAGGGTGTAACGCAATGTAAGGTACGCTAACGCACATACGAGGGGATGGGCGTATGCGATAGTGACATCAGGACAACCGCTGCGGGATTGCGCGACCATCCGGCGCGGCCATCCGGCACGGTTCATCGCCACCATCGTGGCGTGGCACATTGAAAAGGGTAAGCCATGAATATCAATACCATCGTAGATGCCGAATTTGCCGGCAAATGTTTCCGTGACCTGCGCAACGCGCCGCTCTCCGCCATGCGCGGCCTGAGCACCAAGGACGCCAAGGCCCTGCACGAAGCGTTCAATATCACCACCATCGGCGACCTGGCCAACCTGAAGTTCGTCAAGTGGGCCAGCGCGATCAATGTGCTGGCCGACGAAGAGTGCGATACCAGCGAGCAGGCTGCGAAAGAAACCTTGCTCGATGATGCGGTCGAGATGACATTCCCGGCCAGCGATCCGATTTCGGTCGACTCGGGCATTACGCGCATTGAAGTGCCGCCAGAGATGGTCGATGCCAGCACCGACCACCAGCATGCGAAGTCGATCGAGGCCAGCACCAAGCAGGCGACCAAGGGGCGTTAACACCCGCGAGCGGCGGAGGGCGCGATGGTTTCCATCGCGCTCAGCCGCCACACGCGCGCTTAGCCGCTACACCGTCGTCCCCGCGCAGGCGGGGATCCATAGCACCTGTGAACAAAGGTGGCATGGATCCCCGCCTTTTGCGGGGACGACGGTTTTGCGTTTTGGGTTTGAATCGACGGGTTTGACTCGACGCTAATCTGAATGAGGTGTCGAGCAAGTCTGGCATTGAGCCCAGGTTTGCGATTTGCCACGACAGCGACGATTTTTGCGCCTGCCTGGCTACCGCGAGCGATCTCAGCGCCGTGGCGCCACGCCCAGTTTATCCTGCACCAGCGGCGTGGCCGTTGTCGCTGGCGTGGCCGGCGTGGCCGAGGTCGCACAGAACCGGTTCTTGCCGCCGCGCTTGGCTTCATACAGCGCGTAGTCGGCGATGCTGATCAGCGCTTCCACCGTTTCGGCATCGTCCGGGTAAATGCTGATCCCGATACTGGTCGACAGCCGCAAGGTCAGGTCGTTGATGAAAAACGGCTCCGATACCGCCTCGACCAGCTTGGCCGCCGGTCCGTGCGCGTCCGCCAGGCCCGACACTTCGCCCAGCACCACCATGAATTCATCGCCGCCCAAACGCGCCACGGTATCTTCCTTGCGCGACGACGCCACCAGCCGCTGCGCCACGATCTTGAGCACTTCATCGCCATACGCATGGCCGTAGGTGTCGTTGATCGCCTTGAAGCCGTCGAGGTCGAGATACATGATCGCGGCCTTGTGATGGTTGCGGTTGGCGTGCTGCAAGGTGGTTTCGATGCGGTCTTCCAGCAGGCGCCGGTTCGGCAACCCCGTCAACGGGTCGTGCAGCGCCAGTTCCTGCTGGGCGCGGCTGTACTGCGCCAGTTCCTTGTAGAGCAGGCGCACTTCGAGCATGTTATGGATGCGCTTGTGCACTTCGAGCAGGTCGAACGGTTTGCTGATGAAGTCGCGCGCGCCGGCTTCGAGCGCGGCAATCTTGAAAGTGGGCTGGGCCGTCAGCGCCAGCACGGGCAGATAGCCGCCCTGTTCGATTTCTTTCAGGCCCTTCATGACCTGGAAGCCGTTCATGCCCGGCATCTGCAGGTCGAGCAGGATCAGGTCGTAGCAGTGCTGGCGGTGTAGCGGGCAGACTTGTTCGGGGAGCATAGTCGAGCTGACGCAGTTATAGCCTTGTTCGCGCAATATCTCTTCCATCAGTTCGATATTGTCGGCCGAATCATCTACAACCAGTATTTTTGCGTTCAGTATGTCTTCTCGGCTTGGCATACGTTGTCTCGGTCAAGGCGGAGGGGCGTGCGGCAAAAAGCGCACGCGCGATTTTAATGTGTTGCTAGTGTAACAGTGTATCGAACATTTCTTGTAGGACAGCGCCGCGTGCGCCGGTAGGACTCCAATTCATTGCTAATGAGGCGCATTCCCAGCCATCGTGGCAACTGTGGCGATCAGTTCGCTCGGCTCGACCGGCTTGGCGATATGCGCCATGAATCCCGCTTCCAGCGCGCGCAGCCGGTCTTCCGAGCGCGCAAACGCGGTCAGCGCCACCGCCGGCACGTCGCCGCCGCCGGCAGGCCCGAGCGCGCGCACCTGCGCCAGCAGTTCGAAGCCGTCCACGTCCGGCATGCCCAGGTCGCTCACCAGCAAGTCCGGCGGCGATGCCCGGAACTCGGCCAGGGCATCGGCCGCGCTGGCCGCCGTGCGTACCGTGGCGTTGCAGTCAGATAATATCCGACGGATCAGGTCGCGTGCGTCCGGTTCGTCGTCAACTACCAGAACATTCAGGTGCGACAGGTCGCGCAACAGAATGTCGGGCGTGAGCGGCGCCATCGGCAGGGCGGGGGCGCGGCCGGTGCGCGCGGCCGGGCTTTGGCGGTTGGCGGCAGGCAACTCGATGGTGAAGGTGGCGCCGCACTCCTCGCCGGCGCTGTCGGCGCGCACCGTGCCGCCGTGCTGCTCGATCAGGTGCTTGACGATCGACAGTCCCAGCCCCAGTCCGCCGTGCTTGCGGGTGGTGGAGGCGTCGCCCTGGCGGAAGCGCTCGAACACGTGCGCCATGAATTCGGGCTTGATGCCGACCCCGGTGTCGTGCACCGAAATGTCCACATGGCCGTCGACGGCGCGCAGTTCGATGCGCACCATGCCGTCGCGCGGAGTAAACTTGATGGCGTTCGAGAGCAGGTTCCAGATCACCTGCTGCAAGCGGGCCGGGTCGCCGGCGATCATGCCCACGCCGGGGGCGACCACTTTGTCGAGGCGGATGTTCTTGGCGTCGGCCGCCGGGCGCACCGTTTCGATGGCGGCGTCGATGAACACCGTGGGCGAGATGGTCTGCATGTCGAGCAGCACCTTGCCCGAGGTGATGCGGCTCATGTCGAGCAAGTCTTCGATCAGCTGGGCCTGGGCGCGCGCGTTGCGCTCGATGGTTTGCAGGCCGCGCTGCAGGTCGGCCTGGTCGCGGCTGCCGCGCCGCAGCACCTGGGCCCAGCCCAGGATGGCCGAGAGCGGCGTGCGCAGCTCGTGCGACAGGGTGGCCAGGAATTCATCTTTCATCTGGCTGGTGCGTTCGGCCTCGGCGCGCGCCGAGCGTTCGCTCTCGAGCAGCACCTTGCGCTCTTCGGCCGCGTGCTGGGCCGCTTCGTACAGGCGCGTGTTGTCGATCGCCACCGCCGCCTGGGCCGCGATGCCGCCCACGATGCGCTCGGTGCGCTCGCTGAAGATGGCCGTTTCCGGGTGGCTGAAGAACAGGCTGCCCAGCACTTCGCCGGAACGGGCGATGACCGGCACCGCCAGGTAGCTGCGCACGCCGGCCTGCGCGTCGGCCACGCCGCCGTGCGGGGCGAACGCCGCGAGGCGCGGGTCGGTGCGGATGTCATCCGAACGCAACACGTCTTCGCCGCGCAGGTTCGGCCCGAACAGCGCGCTGGTGCGTACGTCGCCGTCGGTCTCGAACTCGGGCGGGGGCGCCCCGGCCACCGTGTGCAGGGTGAACAGGTCGCCGTCGCTATCCTTGCCATGGTAAAAGAAGACGCCGAAGCGGGCGCCGCTGATGCCGGTAGCGGCGTCGGTCACGGTTTGCAGCAGCGAGCGCAGGTCGCGCTGCGAGGCCAGCGCGCTGCCGGTGCTGTTAAGCAGTTCGAGCACGTTCGATTCGTCGCGCAGGGCTTGCTGCACGCGCTTGACCTGGTCGACGTCGGTATTGGTGCCGAACCAGCGCACCACGTGGCCGAGGCGGTCGCGCACGGCGTTCACGCGCGTGAGGAACCAGCGGTACTGGCCGTCGGCGCCGCGGATCGGAAACTCCATCTCGAACGGGTTGCCGGTGCGGATAGATTCGTGCCAGCGCTGCAGCATTTGCGGCAGCACATCGGGGTCGTGCGTCGATTGCCAGCCCCAGCCCACCATCTGGTCGGGCGTGGTGCCGGTGTATTCGTACCAGCGCTTGTTGAACCAGACGATGGCGCCGTCGGCCTGGGCCATCCAGGCCAGCTGCGGGATCGAATTGGCCAGCGCGCGCAGCACTTCCTCGCTCTCGCGCAGGGTGTCTTCGGCACTCTTGCGGGTGCTGATGTCCTGCACCACGCCGGTCATGCCCAGCACGTTGCGCTCGCGGTCGTAATCGGCGCGCCCGACCACGGCGATCCAGCACTGGTCGCCGTCGGGCCGGTCGACCCGGCATTCGATGTTCAGGTCGGTATGCTGGGCGAAGGCTTGCAGGAATGCGGTGCGCGCCATGTCCTTGTCGCCGTCGTGCAGGCGCTCGCGCAGGCTGTCCCAGGGCAGCGGGGTTTCGGGCGGCAGGCCGAAGATGTCGGCGGCGCGCGCCCCCAGGGTCACGCGGTCGGCGCCGGCGTCCCAGCGCCAGTCGCCCAGCCGCCCGGCCGACAAGGCCACCTGCAGGCGGCTGCTGCCGTCGAGCAGGGCTTGCTCGTCGGCCTTGCGCTTGGTGATGTCCTGGAAGTACACGGTCAGGCCGTCGTCGGACGGGTAGGCGCGCAGGTCGAACCAGCTGCCCAGGCTCGGGTAAAAGAATTCGAAGCTGACCGTTTCCTGCGAATCCATGGCGCGCCGGTATTGTTCCTCCATGCCGCTCTCGCGCAGCTCGGGGAACTCGTCCCAGATGACCCGGCCCGGCAGCGCCTCGCGGGCTTTGCCGCCTGCCGACAGCAGTTGCAGCGCGCGCGCGTTGATGTAGGTGATGCGCCAGCTGCGGTCGACCGCGCAAAAGCCGTCGGTCAGGCTTTCGAGCATGTTTTCCATGCGCGTATTGGCCTGGCGCAGGGCGTCCTTGGTTTCGATCAGTTCCTGCTGGGCACGCTGGCGCGCGGCCAGCACGCTGTTGGCGTTGCGCAGCGCCACGGAGCGCATCAGTTCAGTTTCGTCGCGGTCGTCGTTCACATGCGCTCCCGCAGGATGGCGCACGCCAGCGCGGTGCCGGCCACGCGCGCGGCGATCTTGGCGAAGGCCGTGTCGCGGCTGGTGGAGCGGTCGTCGCAAAAGGGCGAAAAGCCGCAGTCGTCGGTGCTGCCGAGCTGGGAAGGGGAAATGTACTCGGCCGCCTGCAGGATGCGGTCGCGCACCAGTTCGGCTGTTTCGATCCGCGGGTCGATGGGGTCGATCACGCCGATAAAGACGCGCTGGCCGGGCCGGATGTGCTGGGCGATGATCTTGAGCACGCGCACCGGGTCCGGCTCGCGCGCCATGGCGATGTAGAAATTGCCGACTTTCAGTTCAAACAGGCTGGGCAGCAGTTCGGCGTAGTCCACGTCCGCGCTGTGGGTCGAGTCGTGGTCGGCGCCGGGGCAGGTGTGCACGCCGATCAGGGCCTGCTCGGCGCTCGAGAAACGGTCCAGCGCCAGGTTGTTCAGGTCGATGAAGCTCGACAGCAACTCGCCGCTCGGATCGAGCTTCATGGCCAGCCGGCCTTCGGTGAAGTCGACCTGCACCTTGTGCGCGCCCTGCGCGAGGCAACGGCGGATTTCGGTCTCGTGCTCGCCCAGCAGGTCGTCGATGAACTGGTCGCGCGAATAGCCGGGCAAGCCTTCGGGCGGGTACATCAGCGACAGGGCCGAGGGCGAAATGATGGCCTGCTTGACCGCCACCGTGGCGTAGCGCCGGGCCAGCGCCAGAAAGCTGTCGGCGTAGCGTTCGTAATGGAACGGGGCGCGCCTCAGGCGCGGCATGCGCCGCGTGTGGCCGTCGGCGAACGGGATCTGGAAGCCGTCCGGCGCGGTGTTGGGCGAGCCGTGCACGCAGTAGGTCAGGAAGTTGTGGTATTTGCGTTGCTCGCCATCGCTGATGACGGTCGAGCCGGTCGCTTCCATGCGCGCGATGGTGTCGCGCACGGCATCCTCGTACAGGGCGTCGAGTTCGCTGTCGCTGAGCGTGCCGCTGTCGAGCGCGGCGATCAGGGCCTCGGGCCGGGGAATGCTGCCGATTGGTTCGGTGGGAATCATCATCTGTCTGTCGGCAATCGTGAAGGAATGGGCGGGACTGGTCCCGCAACGTCTCCTGCGCACTGCATCGGGTGGCGCCTTGCGATTCTAGCCGACCGGCAGCGCATCGCACCACACGCTAAGTAAGTGTGCGGAAATTATTGTAATTTATAGCGAACAAAAGCGGATGCATTGCAAGGCGCGCGCCGCGACGCAGTGCGAGCACTGCTAGCGGTGGGCAACGCAGCAAGGCGCCGCTTATGGTAGCTAGAAATTACAATAATTTATGCGCACTTATTTAGGTACCCTGAGTTCCGATCATACTCCGGCGGGCAGCTGGCGGGAGATTGTCGCCAGCGCTGCTTGCAGCTGTTCAAGTTCATAGGGTTTTTGCAGCGACTGGTGCGCGAACTCGACGTGGCGCAGCAGGGCGTCGCCGTAGCCGGACGCGAAGATCACGTTCAGGCCCGGATACAGGCGCACCGCCTCGCGCGCCATGTCGACGCCGGACATGCCGGGCAGGCTGACATCGGAAAACAGCACGTTGTAACTGTTGTGCGCCATCAGCGTCAGCGCGTTTTCGGCGTCGCCCACGCCGTCGGCTTCATGGCCGAAGGCCTTGAGCATTTCGACCACCAGGTACTGCGAGTCGAGGTTGTCTTCAACCACCAGGATGCGCAGGCCGTCGGCCGGGGCCGGTACGCTGGCCAGCGGGGCGCTCGGGGTGAGCGCGCACAGCACGCCGCCGACCGTGTCGCCATCGCGCACCGGGGTGAAATACAGGTCGTAGTCGGCCGATACAAGTGCGCCGTCGCGCACGAAGCCGAGGCGCTGGCGTTGCAGTTGCACGGCGTTGCCGGCCAGGGCGTTTTGCAGGGTGGCGGGGCTGGCGGCGAGCGGGGCCGGCCAGACTGCGGGCACGCGCCCGCCCGGCGCGCGCGGGTGGCGCGGACCGGCCAGCTCGGCGTAGGCGTCGTTGAACACGATGATGCGGCGCGGCCCCCACAGCAGCAGCATCGGCAGCGGCGTATTGAGGACGATGTCGACGCACAGGCGCAAGGCGCCGGGCCAGGTGCCTGGCTCGCCGAGGTCGGTGGCGCTCCAGTCGGCGCTGGCGACGCCTGAGGTGTTACCAGGTGCGTGCATGTTGAGCTTGCTTCATGAAAGAGGGATAAGGTGAAGTTGTAGAAACGAAAACGTGAACGAATCGTACACCAAATGGGGTGGAATGGGCCTTTTTGGTGGGGGCGGAAAGTGGCAGTATGTCATGCGCTGCGTGCGTCGTCTTGCTGGAAGGGCCGTTGTTCTATTGAGTACCACTGGCCGCCGGCACGGCCATCGTTGCACTCCTAACTCTTTGTTTAGCATACGAAATCATCGAAAACTGGCGAGATGTGACTATACTGAGTTGTACCTACCCTTGCCGGGAGACGTGATGAAACTTGAAGACAGATTGCTAAGGTCGATAAAGCTGCGTAGCGGCAATGTCGTCCTGCGTACGGAGCTTGCCGGACTGGGTAGCAATTCGCAGCTTTCCGAGGCACTTCGCGCCTTGCAAGCCAAAGGTGTGCTGGTCCGCATCGGAACAGGGGTGTACGCCAAGACAAGGAAGAGTGTCGCTACCGGCGCCACCATTCCGGCAGGAAGTCTCGAAACACTGGCGACCGAAACACTGAAAAAGATGGGCGTGATGTTGAACTCTGGGCGAGCTGCGGACTCTTACAATGCAGGCGACACGACGCAGCTACCAGGACTATTTGTTGCAAATACAGGCCGTCGGCGCATCCGCAGGAAAATTGCCGTGGGAGGCCGCTCGGTCGTCTATGAGAACGATTACGGACAAGCAAAAACAGACACTTGAAGATCTCGCTGCCGAAGGGCTGCTGCGGGGCTTGCCTGTGCAGACAGCGGAAAAAGACATCCATATCACCGACTTGCTGAAAGCACTGGGACAGCTTCGCGTGTCTCACGACCACTTCAGCGATCTGGATGCGCGTCGGGGGGAGCGGATGCGTTACGACAGCGGGATTCAGCTGGTGTTTGCTGGCGGTACCTGTTTGTCCAAGGCATATGGACTTGTCAATCGCATGTCTGAAGACGTTGATATCAAGGTGGTGCTGTTGCCAACATCGCAACCGCTGAAAAAGGGAAGGGGCGACCGGGTTCGCCTGGCGGCGCTGCACGATGCGATTGTAACGCTCACAGGCAAGCTGAATTTTCGTTTGCGAAACTCAGACGATGACGATGGCAATCCACGGATTTGCGATCGGCATCGTTACTGCATGCTCCGCGCTGGCTTTGATTCGGCGTACGAGCAACTGCCCAGCTTACGCCCGGAGCTCAAACTTGAACTGATTCAGCGCCATCCACTCTTGCCGCTCGAGAAGCGGGAGTTCGGCTATCTTTATGAAGCGTTGGCCGGAATGATTCCACGCGCACCGTTGACCATGGACTGTATATCGGTGGCAGAAACGGCAGCGGAAAAAGTCTTGTCCTTGCTGCGTCGCTGCGCTTCCAAATGGAACGGTGCGCTTTCCAGGGGCGATAACGACCCGGCCTTGGTGCGGCATGTCTACGATGTTGCGCGAATTGCCAAGTTATCGGGAGAATCCATCGCTTCGGCAAAAAGCGTCTTCCCGCAGCTTGTCATGCGGGATCGCGATGAATTCAAAGGCCGCAACCCTGACTTTGATGCCGATCCGGGCGCGGTTCTTCAACGGACTTTCATTGCGGCCGGTTCGAATGGGGATCTGAAAGACGCGTACAAGCGCCAACTTCTGCCGCTTGTGTTTACCAGCGACCCGCCTTCGTTCGAACAATCATTTGCGCTATTCGAATCGGTGGCTCGTGAGCTGTTGTCCTCGATCTGATCGGTGCGGAAGTACATAGGGCCGGCCCAGGTAAACATGCTGATCAATCGGACCACCCAGGTTTGTCCAGAGCCTCACAGGCAACGATAGTCTCGTAAGCACGCTCTCTTGCGTTCTCCCGGCTGCACACCGATACCGCTTCCCAGTTTTACCCGCATACCTGAAACCGGCTCAGGTCGGTAATCTACAAGCAAAAAAAAGCCCGCTCAGAGAGCGGGCTGAATCTATTTTCTTGGAGGAGAATAGAGGAGACAGATGCAGTATGCTGCACTGCGGAAAATAAATCTAATTGATGTTTGTGATGTCAGTTATCTGTTCTGTTTATAGCTCAAAGACAAACAAGGGGTGATTCATGGCAAGTATCGTCAAGCACAGGAAAGTCAACATCGTCGTGCTCGAGCAGGACGAGCCGATCGGCGCGCATTGCCACCCGGGCGATATCGCCATCCGCGCCGCCGCCGACGGCTGGTGGACCAGCTTCATCGGCGCGGACGGCGCGGTCGACAGTTACGACATTCCCTATCCAAGTTACCTGGAAGCCTTGTGGGCGGCCAAGGCGGCGGCCGAATTCGGCGTGTGACGCGGCGCTGGTGTCGGCAAACTGCCACGACACGCAAGAAACCAACGGTAAGGAATAGCTGTTAACGTGCGCTGCTTTGTGCATGACAGAAAATGTTCTACGATAGCAAGCATGCGTAAACTGCCATCTCTGACCATTTCCATCGCATGCGCCGGCTTGTTGCATGCCGCTGGCGCGCGCGCGGAAGTGGCGCAGGTGTCCCTGCTCGATTTTTCGCTGGAGCAGTTGTCCGACATCGTGGTCAGTTCGGTATCGCGCCAGCCGGCGCGCCTGGCCGACGCCCCCATTTCGCTGTATGTGATCGGCGCCAGCGATATCGAGCGCGCCGGCGCGCGCACCCTGCCCGAGGCGCTGCGCCTGGCCCCCAACCTGCAGGTGGCGCGCAGCGACGGCGCCAATTACGCGATCACCGCGCGCGGCTTTTCGACCACCATCGAAAACAAGCTGCTGGTGCTGATCGACGGGCGCAGCGTGTATTCGCCGCTGTTTTCCGGCGTCTTCTGGGATGCCCAGGATGTGGTGATGGAAGACATCGAACGCATCGAAGTCATCAGCGGTCCGGGCGCCACCATCTGGGGCGCCAACGCGGTCAACGGCGTGATCAACATCATCACCCGCAACGCCGCCGACAGCGGCGGCGTGCTGCTGTCGATGGACGGCGGCCGCCTGGAACGCGGCGCCACGGTGCGCCAGGGCGGCCGGCTGGATGGCGGCGGCGCCTACCGCGTGTACGCCAAGGCGATCGACATCGACGATTATCCCGATGCGCCCGGGGGCGGCATGGAGCGCCGCCAGGCCGGTTTTCGCAGCGACTGGAAACACGGCGCCGGCGCCGCCAGCCTCAGCGCCGACGTGTACCGCAGCAATGTGCACCGGCGCGGCGGGGCCGAGATGCGCGGCAAGGGCGCCAACCTGCTGGGGCGGGCCAGCGGCACCCTGGCCGACGGCAGCGACTGGCGCGTCCAGGCCTCGCTCGACCATACCGAACGGGTGCAGGACGGCACCGGCGCCCAGCGCCTCGACGTGATCGACCTCGAACTGCAGCACGGCACCCGCCTCGGCCAGCGCCACAACCTGCAGTGGGGTGGCGGCTACCGGCACGCCTGGGACCGGGTCAATGGCGGCACAGTGCTCGAGTTTTTTCCCGCAGACAAGGATCTGCGCTGGGCGAATGTGTTCGCGCAGGATAAGATACAACTGAGCAGTACCTTGCGGATGAGCATTGGAGTCAAACTGGAACACAATACGTACACCGGCACCGAAACGCTGCCCAGCATGCGCATGGCCTGGAACGCCAGTCCCACCAGCGTAGTGTGGGGGGCGCTGTCGCGCAATGTGCGCGCGCCGTCGCGCTTCGACCGCGATCTTTACGTGCGCAACGCCAACGGCGGCTACAGCATCGCTGGCGGGCCGGCGTTCGTCGCTGAAACGGTGCGCGTGGCTGAAATCGGCTACCGCGCCCAGCCGCTGCCCAGCCTGTCGTATTCGCTGACCGCCTTCGCCAGCGATTACGACAGGCTGCGCACGCTCGAACCGCGCCCGTCCGCCCCTCAGCCGGCGGCCCAGTTCGCCAACCTGGGCGAAGCCAATACGCGCGGCCTGGAATTCTGGAGCCGCTGGCAGCCGCTGCCGCGCTGGCGCCTGGTGGCGGGCCTGGTGCTGCAAGATATCGACGCCAGCCTCGACCCCGCCAGCCGCGACGCCTCGGCCGCGCTCGGCGTCGGCACCAACGATCCGGGCAGTTACTGGTCGCTGCGTTCCTCGCACGAGCTGTCCGACGCCCTGCAGGCCGAGCTGGCGCTGCGCCGGGTCGGCCAGTTGCCGCAGCCGATGGTGCCGGCCTACTACGAGCTTGACGTGCGCGTGGCCTGGCAGCCGCGTCCGCATCTGGAGCTGGCGCTGTCGGGCCAGAACCTGCTGCATCCCTCGCACGCCGAATTCGGACCGCCCGCCACGCGCCGCATGATCGAGCGCGCCGTGTCGCTCCAGCTGAGCGCGCAGTTTTGAGCGCGCTGTGCGCCATGTCGCCGCGCGCCTCAGGCGGCTCAAGGGCCGCGCGCGGCCTGCCGCTGCGCCTGGCCGCGTGCGCCATGCCGCTGCTGCTGGGACTGTCCATGGCGCTGGTGCTCGCGCCGCCGCTGGTGCGCGCCGCGCTGCCGGCCGGCGCCGCGGTGCTGCCCGAACGCAGCATCAAGGCCGCCTTCCTGTACAAATTCCTGGGCTATGCCGAATTTCCGGCCTCGGCCTTTGCCGACGCCGGCGCGCCGCTGGTGATCGGCGTGGCCGGCGCCGACGAGCTGGCGGCCGACCTGGCGCGCATCGTGGCCGGGCGCGCGGTGCAGGGCAGGCCGGTGCTGGTGCGCCCGCTGCGCGAGCACGACCCGCTCAGCGGGCTGCACCTGCTGTTCATCGGCGGCGACGATCCGGCCCGCCTGCGCACGGCGCTGCGCGCGATCGGCGCCATGCCCACCCTGGTCGTCACAGAATCGCAACAAGGACTGCAACAAGGCAGTGTCATTAACTTCAGGATCGTCGAAGAGCGCGTGCGCTTCGATGTCTCGCTGGAAGCGGCCGACCGGAACAGCGTCAAGCTCAGTTCGCGCCTGCTGACAGTGGCCAATCACGTTCACAAGGGAGCACCGTGATGCAACACGATAGCGGCTCCGTCCGTAGCAAACTCATCCTCATGGCCGTCTCGACCACCTTCGTGGCCCTGCTGGCAGCCTCGATCGCCATGCTGCTGTACGACCTGCGCACCTTCCAGCGCTACTGGGTCGACGACCTGATGACCCAGGCCGACATCATCGCCAGCGTCAGCGCCCCGGCGCTGGCCTTCAACGATGCCCGCAGCGCGCAGCAAAACCTGGCGGTGCTGCGGGTGCGCCCGCAAATCCTCTCGGGCGCGGTATATACCAGCGCCGGGGTGCGCTTCGCGTCCTACACCCAGGGCTCGCTGGAGCCGTCCTACCCGGTCAAGCCGGGGTCGCCCGGCTACACCATCGACCATGGCGAGCTGGTGGTGTACCACAACATTGTCGACAATGGCGAGGTGCTCGGCACGGTGTACCTGCGCGCGCGTTTCGGGCTGGTCGAGCGCATGCTCAACTATGCGGCGATTCTCGGCATCGTGCTGCTGATCTCGCTGGTGATCGCGGCGCTGGTGGCCTCGCGCTTGCAGCAGAGCATTACGCGGCCGCTGCTGGCGGTGACCAACGTGGCGCGCGAAGTGATGCAGCGGCGCGACTTCAGCCTGCGCGTGCCGGGCAATAACAGCGGCGAAATCGGGGTGCTGGTGGCCGCGTTCAACGACATGCTGGCCGAAATCGGGCGCCGCTCGCACGCCCTGCAGGAAGCCAACCTGACCCTGGAACACGAAATGCAGGTGCGCCACCGCGCCGAAGAAGCGCTGCTGGTGGCCGACCGCCGCAAGGACGAGTTCCTGGCCACCCTGGCGCACGAGCTGCGCAATCCGCTGGCGCCGATCCGCACTGGCCTCGACATCCTGCGCATCCGCAGCGGCGACGCCCAAGCCACCCAGCGCGCCACCGACATCATGGAACGCCAGTTGCGCCAGATGGTGCGGCTGGTGGACGACCTGCTGGATGTGTCGCGCATCAATACCGGCAAGTTCGCCATCAAGATGGGCCGCGTCGAACTCAAGGCGGTGGTCAACGATGCGCTCGAAGTGGTGCGTTCCTACATCGAACTACACGGCCATGAACTGGCGATCGACCTGCCGGACCGGCCGGTGTTCCTGCACGGCGACGCCACGCGGCTGGCGCAGATTTTGTCGAACCTGCTCAACAATGCCGCCAAGTACACCAACCGCGGCGGGCGGGTCGCCCTGAGCGCGCGCGTGGAAGAGCGCGACCTGGTCATTCAGGTGGCCGACAACGGCATCGGCATCGCGCCCGACATGCTCAACCACGTGTTCGAAATGTTCGTCCAGGTCGACTCGACCCTGGAGCGCACCAATGCCGGCCTGGGTGTCGGCCTGTCGCTGGCGCGCCGCCTGGTCGAGCTGCATGGCGGCAGCATCGAAGCGCACAGCGCCGGCATCAACCGCGGCAGCGAATTCATCGTGCGCCTGCCGATCGTGGTCGAACCCGAAATGCCGACCAAGACCAGCCCGGCCGCTTTCATGACCTCGGAAACCTACCGCATCCTGCTGGCCGACGACAATGTGGATTTTGTCAACAGCATCGGCGCCTTGCTCTCGGCCATGGGGCACAGCGTGGTGATCACCCACAACGGGCCGGATGCGCTGACGGCGGCGGCGCGCTTCTGCCCGGATTACGCGTTTCTCGATATCGGCCTGCCGCAGATGTCGGGCTACGACCTGGCGCGCGGGATCCGGCGCCTCTCGTGCGGGCAGATGACCTTGCTGATCGCGGTGACCGGCTGGGGCCAGGAAAAGGATCGCCAGCTGGCGTTCGAGGCCGGCTTCGACCATCACATGGTCAAGCCGGTGCGCTTCGAGCAGATCGAGGAGATTCTCAGCAACCGCAGCGTGATCAAGAAGGTGCGCAGTTAGGCTGAGCCCGGTAGAAGGGGACGAAAAAAAACGGAAGCCGAAGCTTCCGTTTTTTTCAAGCCAGGCAAATTACGCTTGCTTGGCTGCCTTGCGGCGACGTGCCAGGAAGCCGAGCACGCCCAGGCCAGCGAGCATCATGCCGTAGGTTTCCGGTTCTGGTACCGGGGCCAGCATCACGGTGCCGCCGAAGCTGCCGCCGGTGCCCGACACCATCTTGCCGCTGACCTGCAGGTAGTAGCTACCGACGTCCAGGTTGTCGGCGCGCAGGCTCCAGATGTCGACGGCGCCCGTGCTTTCCCGGGTGCCGGCGGTGATCAGGCTGCCGGTGTTGCTGAACAGGTTCAGGCCGGTGATGTCCAGGCCGGTCGACGCGTTACGCGTGATCGACGACACGATGGCGTCGAAGTCGTGATCGACGGTCGTGACCGAGAAACGGAACTTGTCGGCGAAGGTGTTGTTTTGGTTGTTCAACAGGAACGAGCTGCCGAAATTGGCGGTGTTGTCCAGCACAGCCAAAGCTTGTGGTTTGTTGGAAATGTCAGCAGCGAACGCCGCCGTCGAACCGAGTGATGCGGTCGCCAGGACAGCCGCAGCAATCAGGGATTTCATATGTTTCATAAATGTTACCTCGTAGAAAAAATCAGCCGCGCAAGACGGCCTGGTTATCAAGAATCGGGGAGCTTCATGCTAGCAAAGGCGCGTTCAAAATCGGTATTCCGGCACAACGTGCGCGCAACACCTCAGCATTCTTGCATCGTCAAATTAATTGCTCCCCTATAAGTCCATTTTTACATGTTCATAGGAGAGCGCGTCCGATTCTAATGCAAATATACAAAGATTACCAAGCTATTGTATTGACTGTAGGTTAATACCTACACAAACTCGCGGTGATCTCCTTGGAAGAGTACGCTTCTTCGTCTAACGTGCTCGGACGCAGGCGGCCGTTAAAGTGTAAGAGAGTGTGACACAACAACAAAGCGTTGTAGAAAAAGAAAAAAGGCCTGAAGATTGCTCTTCAGGCCTTTCAACTTACGAATAATGGTGCGGCTGGCAGGAATTGAACCCACGACCCCTTGGTTCGTAGCCAAGTACTCTATCCAGCTGAGCTACAGCCGCGAAAGACAAGATTATAGCAACGATTTGAGGAATGTCAAAGTTCCCTGGATAAAAAAGTTCGCCGGTCTGTGCCATCCCATGCGGGCGGGCAAATGCGCGCAGTGCTTGACCCACATCGCCAGCCAATGCTAATTTACTAACGGCTTCATTCATCCACCGGTTCAGCACAGGAGCAACACCATGACCAGCCCAGATTCCGCTGTCGATTTCCATCTCACGCGGGTGTTCGATGCGCCGCGCGACCTTGTCTTCAAGACCATGACCGAAACCGATCATCTGCAGAAATGGTGGGGGCCGCAAGGCTGCACCATCAAGGTGATCCGGCACGAGGCGCAGGCGGGCGGCGTATTCCACTATTGCATGGGCTTCGGTCCGGGCGTGGACATGTACGGCCGCTTCGATTACCGCGAGATCAGCGCGCCGGAACGGCTGGTGTTCGTGAACGGGTTCGCCGATGCCGAAGGCAAGCGGATCAGTTACGCGATGAGTCCGACATGGCCGCTGGAAGTGCTTAACACGGTCACCTTGACGGAAGAGGGCGGCAAGACCACGCTGACCCTGGTGTCGACCCCGCTTGATGCCAGCGAGATCGAGATCGAGACCTTCAAGTCCGGCCACGCGTCGATGCAGCAGGGTTTTGGCGGCATGTACGATGTGTACGCGCAATACCTGGCGACCGTGCGCGCCGCCCAGTCATGAAAACAGCCCTCTTTTTCCTGCTGGCCGGCATCACCAGCGCCGCACTGGCCGCGCCGGTCACCTACCAGATCGATCCGACCCATACGTTTCCCAGCTTCGAAGCCGATCACATGGGCGTGTCGGTCTGGCGCGGCAAATTCAACAGCAGTTCGGGGAAGGTGTCGCTGGACAAGGCGGCCGGCCACGGCATGGTCGATATCAGCATCGACCCGGCCAGCATCGACTTCGGCCATGACGTCCTCAATACATGGGCGGCCGGTCCGGACCTGTTCGATGCGGCCAGGTTCGGCGCGGCGCGCTACAAGGGCAAGCTGACCGGCTTCAAGGAGGGCGCGCCGACCGAGCTGCAAGGCGAACTGACCCTGCATGGCGTGACCAAACCGGTCAGGCTGCAGATCAAGAGCTTCAAGTGCATCGCGCACCCGATGCATAAGCGCGAGATGTGCGGGGCGGACGCCTACGGCAGTTTCAAGCGCGATGAGTTCGGCCTGACCGCCGGCAAGGAATACGGCTTCAAGATGGATGTCGAGCTGCGCATCCAGGTGGAAGCCGTGGCCGATTAAGCCTGCAGGGCAGGGTAGTCGGTGTAGCCGTCGTCGTTGGCGCCGTAGAATTTCTCCGGACGCGGGGTGTTGAGCGGGGCGTCCAGTTGCAGGCGGCGCGGCAGGTCGGGATTGGCGATGAACCAGATGCCGAAGGCCACCGCGTCGGCTTCACCGGACGCCACCAGGGCTTCGGCGCTCTCTTTGGTCAGCTTTTCGTTGGCGATGTAGACGCCGCCGAATTCCTGCTTCAGGTACGGTCCCAGGCGGCCTTCGCCCTGCGACTCGCGCGCGCAGATAAAGGCGATGCCGCGCTTGCCCAGCTCGCGCGCCACGTAGCCGAAGGTCGCCTTCGGATCGGAGTCGCTCATGTCGTGCGCGTCGCGGCGCGGCGCCAGGTGCATCCCGACCTTGCCCGCGCCCCAGACGGCGATGCAGGCGTCGGTTACTTCGAGCATCAGGCGGGCGCGGTTTTCGACCGGACCGCCGTAGTTGTCGGTGCGCTTGTTGGTGCCGTCCTGCAGGAACTGGTCGAGCAGGTAGCCGTTGGCGCCGTGGATTTCCACGCCGTCGAAACCGGCCAGTTTGGCGTTCTCGGCACCTTGACGGTAGGCGGCCACGATGCCCGGAATCTCTTCCAGATCGAGCGCGCGCGGTACCGGATAGTCGCGCTGCGGACGCAGCAGGCTCACATGCCCCTTGGCCGCGATCGCGCTCGGCGCCACCGGGGCGTCGCCGTCCAGCAGGTCGGGATCCGAAATGCGGCCCACGTGCCACAGTTGCAGCATGATCTTGCCGCCGGCCTGGTGCACGGCTTCGGTCACCAGTTTCCAGCCTTCGACCTGCGCGTCGGACCAGATGCCCGGCGTGTCGGCATAGCCCACGCCCTGCGGCGTGACCGAGGTCGCTTCGCTCAGGATCAGGCCGGCGGAGGCGCGCTGCACGTAGTACTCGGCCATGAGCGCGTTCGGCACGCGGCCGCCGCCAATGGCACGGGCGCGCGTCAGCGGCGCCATGATGATGCGGTTTTGCAGCGTCAGATCGCCAATGGTGATCGGGTCGAATAATGTACTCATGCGTTGCTCCTAAAGTCCCTGGTTCAGATGGTCGAGGAAGGCCTTGATGGTGTCCTCGTTGCGTTTGTAATAGATCCACTGGCCGACCTTGTGCCCGGTAATGAGCCCGGCGCGCTGCAGCGCTGCCAGGTGGGCCGAGACGGTCGATTGCGCCAGCCCCGTGCGCGCATCGATCAGGCCGGCGCACACCCCGGCCCCGAGCATGTGTTCCTGCCCGGAGAAATGGACATGCGGCTCCCTCAGCCAGGCAAGAATCTGGCGGCGCATCGGGTTGGCCAGAGCCTTGTGAATGGCGTCGGTTTGCATATCGGGTTTTTCCGAATCTAATATCGTCATCTTACGATATATAAAAAAATCCTGCTTGCCGGGGACCAAAAGCGGGGAGGGCGTTGACGTTATACTCACCTTTCCCGGCATGGCCGCCGCCCCCTTGTGACTTTTCAGGACTGCATGAACAACACCATCACCACATTGACCACATGGGACGGCTGGCCGCGCCTGTCATCCCTTGACCTGCGCGAGCGCTTCCCGGATGCCTGCGTCGGCGCGCGCCGCAACCCGCGCGCGCCGCTGTATCGACGGTAGCGCCGCCGGCGGGCGCGAGATCGACGACGAACCGGTGCGGCTGCTGCTCCTGAGCGGGCCGATCCGCATCGATCCCGCCCTGTGGCAGGGCCTCGACAATGCTGACTGGACCCACCTTGCAGTCGATGGCGACCTGCATCTGGACGGGCTCGGCCATGATGACGGCATGGCCCGGCTGTTTTTCGTCAGCGGCGACCTGCATGCCGATTCGGTCAACCTGGGCGAGTTGCCGAGCAACGCGGTGGCGGGGCGCATCGTCAGCCACTGCGCCTGGCTGTACGCGGGCGACGATTGCGCCATGCGCACGGCGCCCGAACTGCGTCTGCACACCCGCTTCCTGTTCGCCTGGTTCTACAGCATCGACGATCTGGAGATCTGTCCGGAGGCGGTGATTTTCATCCTCGGCAATGGCGATTACTGCGCCGACCTGGGCTTGCCCAATCCGGCCTTCCAGTGGCACGAAGACGTCCATGTGCTGGCCGAACCGTGCGTGGCGATCGTGCCGCGCGAGGGCGCCGATGCCGACGGCTGGATGAAGGACGCGATCGAGCGGGCCTTGTCGCGCGGCCAGTCGATTTACCGCGAGGGCGTCGATCTCGCCAGCTACCCGTATCACCGGGCGGCGCAGGAGGCGGCCGGCCTGAGCGATTTCCGCAGCGCCTACCTGCTGCACCGGAAGTCGGCGTCGATCTCGCCGGGCTACTACGAAGCCTGGTACGGCATGGGCGACGCCCTGTTCGGTGCGGGTGCCTACCGCCAGGCGCTGGCGGCCTGCCACCGGGCCGGCGGCCTGTTCCCCCCGGACCAGCACGGGCTGGTCAATCAAGCCTGGAACGACGGCGCGCTGTGCGCTCTGTTGCTGGGCCAGTTCGACAGCGCCATCGCCCTGGCCAGCCTGTCGATCGACCACAACCACGACACGCAATACAAGGATGACGGGCACGCCCACGCTTACCGCTACCGGGCCGAGGCCTGGCTGCTGTCGGGCCGCCTCGATGAGGCCCTGGCCGACCTGGAACAGGCCCTGGCCCTGTGCCCCGGCGACGA
Source organism: Massilia aquatica (assembly GCF_011682045.1). Classification (GTDB taxonomy): domain Bacteria; phylum Pseudomonadota; class Gammaproteobacteria; order Burkholderiales; family Burkholderiaceae_D; genus Telluria_A; species Telluria_A aquatica. The sequence continues at coordinate 422,674 of NZ_VVIW01000002.1, forward strand.
GGCCTCGCTCTGGCTGACGGGACTGGCGCACCACCAGCGCCAGGACAGCGCCCAGGCGCGCTTCTACCACGACGAAGCGAACAAATACCACAGCACCTACGAGGCGTTTTACGATACCGAGGGCAGCACCGCCCATCTGTATGACGCGCCCACCGAGGTCGACTGGCACACGCTGGCGCTCGACGCGCTGGACCCGCCGCCGAAGGACGAAGCGTACTGGCGCAATTTCATGCGCCACCACGACGCCAACCAGCTGTGGCGGGTGCCGCCCGCCGAGCGCAGCGCCACGCTGTGCATGGAAGTGGTGCAGGCCGCCGGGCCGCACCAGACCGACTACATCAAGGACATTCCCGCCGCCGCCTACACGCGCGAACTGGCGCAGCATCTCGTAGCGAGCGCGCCTGGCCTGCTGGGCGTGATTCCCGCGCACCTGGTCGACAAGGCGCTGTGCCTGTCGGCGCGGCCCGGCAGCGACGGCTTTTCGCTCGACCATGTGCCGCTGGCGCTGTGCGACGCCGACATCTACACGCGCGCAGTGCAGTGCGGCGAGCGCATCGACCGGGTGCCGCCCGCGCACGTGACCCGGGACCTGTGCCTGGCCGCCGTGCGCGCCCACCCGGGCATGCTGGCCAGCGTGCCCGGCGAACTGCTCGACGACGCGCTGATCGCGGCCGCCATCGCCCGCGGCGACTACGCCAGTTTCGACCAGGACCTGCCCGAACTGTACAAGACGCCGGCGCTGCTCGAACGCGCGCTCGATGAGGGCAAATGCGCGCTCGACGCCATCCCCGGCAATCGCTTCGACGCCGCGCTGTTCGCATTCGCGCGCCAGCGCTACGGCGATGATGCCGACTGGCCCGACATCGTCGCGCGCCACGGCCAGGCCGTGGTGGAAGCGGGCGCCGCCGCACTCGTATGCTGGAGCGTGTTCTGGGACGAGCCGTTCATGCTGGCGCAGATCGCCAGGCGCAAGAAGCAGCGCCTGGCGCCGTCCGGCATTCCCGAGCGCTGCTACAACGAAGCAGTGGCCGAGGCCGCGTTCCGGCGCGAGCCGGACCAGCTGCACTGCATCCCTTCCGCCTTTGTGACCCAGGCGATGTGCGACCAGGCCAGCGGCGCCAATCCCGGCGCGCTCGCGCGCATTCCGCTGCGCTTTCGCACGAGCGCCATCTGCGCCAGGGCGCTCGCCGCCAACCCCGCCAATCTGCCGCTGGTGCCGCTGGCGCTACGCAGCGTCGACGCCTGCGTGCGCGCCGTGCGCCAGAAAAAGGAGCACCTGGGCAGCGTGCCGTGCGCGCTGCGCGCGGAGGTGATCGAGATCCTGGTGGCGGACCACCGCAAGAGAATCGACGAAGCGTGGCTGAACCTGAACCGCGGCCAGGGCGAGCCGCGCGAACCACGCGACTTCGACGCGCACCGCTTCGCCCAGGTGGCGCGCGAACTCGACATGCTGAACGCACGCGAAGACTACCCGCGCGCGCTGGTGCAGGCCGCTCTGGCGGAGAACATGCTCGATGGCGCCGACTGGCCCGATCTGGCCCTGTGGGCGCACGTGCTCGACAAAAAGCGCGCCATCTGCGATGAACTGGGATTATGGGATCTGCACGAGGCGACCTGCCGCAAGACCATCGCCATACTCACGCAAGGCGAGCCGGGGTCCTACCCCGGCAGCGCGACGGCGATCCGCAGTGCGCTGCGCTGGAGCTACTTCCGCCTGGGCACGCGTCGCCTGGATGCCGGCCTGCCGCCCGACGCCCTGCAGGCCGACCTGGCCCTGGTCGAACAGGCGCTGGCCATGGTCGGTCCGCATGAAGACGAGGCGACCCTGAAACCGTTCAGGAAAGGCCACGCGGCGCTGCTGGCGCTGGTGGCGGCGCAACAGGCCTGAGGCCTACAAGCCCTCGTTGATCTGGTCGAGGAAGGCCTTGATGGCTTCCTCGTTGCGCTTGTAATAGATCCACTGGCCGACCTTGCGCGAACTGATCAACCCGGCGCGCTGCAGCGCCGCCAGGTGGGCCGAGACGGTCGATTGCGCCAGCCCCGTGCGCGCGTCGATCAGGCCGGCGCACACACCGACATCGAGATTGTGCTCCTGATGCGCGAAGTGCACGCGCGGCTCCTTGAGCCAGGCAAGGATCTGGCGCCGCATCGGATTGGCCAGCGCCTTGTGGATGGCGTCGACCGGCGAATCTGGTGTGGTTGAATCGGATTGTGTCATCGGTCTCAGTGCGACAGCAGGTACAAGGCCAGTGCGATCGCCGCCGGCACGGTCTGGATGAACAGGATGGTCTTCTTGACCGTCAGCGCGCCCCACACGCCGGCCACCATGATGCAGGCCAGGCCGTACACCACGAACGCGCGCGCCACCTCGGGCTGGGGATGGAGCAGGCCGACCGCCAGCGCCGCCACCAGGAAGCCGTTGTAGCAGCCCTGGTTGGACATGGCCGGCCCCATGATCTCGGCTTTTTCGGCCGTCAAACCGAACACGCGCCGCCCGCGCGTCTTGAACAGCACTGTTTCGAGCAGGACGAAGTACACGTGCGCCAGCAGGATCAAACCGATCAGCACTTGTGCGGCAATGGCCATTCATGGCTCCTTGTTATGGAATGTGGGAAGCGTAGTGTAACCGGGCGCAAGGCGCATGGCGACTGGCTGGAGGCGGAAAGTTGGCAGAAGCACTATTTGTTAATGTTATAATAATGTTCCGCCGGTTTCTGCCGCGCCGATCCACTGCTTCCATGCTTTCATGGCCACCCCTTTCTCCATCTTGATCACCTGGAACGGCGTCACGCGCATGGCGAGGCGGCCGTGCTCCACTACAAGGCCGCCTGCCAGCGCGCCTCCATATTGATCGACCGACCTGATGAACAACAACTGATGAACGCCAACTTTACTGCGCTGGGGCCCGTGAGCGGCTACCCGACCATCACCATCGCCGACTTTATCGCGCACTTTCCGCATGTGGAAACCAACGAGGAAGCCGCCGGCGACGGCGACTACGCCTTCAGCGACTACCACGCGGACGTGAGCATCATCCTGCTCACCGGCGATGTCTTCATTTCGCAGGAGCGCTTGAAGGATCTGCACGAGAACTTTCACCTGAAGCTGGCGGTGGACGGCAATCTGCATGTCGACGGCGCGCCGGCCAACCTGTTTTATGTCAGCGGCGACGTGTTTTGCACAAGCGTCGACCTGGCCATCTTCGACTTGCACGAACCGGTCGGCGGCGCCATCACCGCCAGCGACTGCGCATGGATCGTCGGCGAGGAGCCGGCCCTGGTGCTCGATCCGCCCCTGGTGCGGCTGGAGACGCCGTATCTGTTCGCCTGCTGGTACCGGGTCGGGCCGATGGCGCTGTCGCCGTCCACGGTGCTGTTCATCTGCGGCGAGTGGCGGTACTCGGGCGCTTTTGCAGAACCGCGCGCGGTCTTCATCGGCGCCCCGATGGTGTTCGTGCTCGACCAGCGCTTCCTGTGGCCGTTCGAACACGCGACGGCCAACGAGCCGCAGTGGCGCAAGGGCGAGATCGAAGGCGCCCTGCGCGCGGGCGAGGACATCCTGCGCAAGGAGGTATCGATAGCCAGCGTTCCGTTCGCGCAGGGCGCCGCCGACGCCATCCTGCTGGGCGACTACCGCAATGCCTATCTGCTGCACAAGCAGGCGGCGGCTGTCTCGCAGGGCGACTACACGGCGTGGTGCGGCATGGCCGACGCCCTGTTTTCGCAAGGTGCGTTCGCCCAGGCCTTGCCCGTGTACCAGCAAGCGAGCGCGCTGTTCCCGGACAACCAGACTGGCATGATCAACGAGGCGGCGCAAAACGCGGCGCTGTGCGCGGTGCGCTGTGGCGACCCCGCCACGGCGGTGCGCATGGCCACGCTGGCGATCGGGCACGCCACCACGCTGCGCGAGGACCCGTCGGAACTCTCGTTTGCGTACGAACTGCGCGCCGAGGCTTATCTGCAAATGAACGATCTGGCGCTGGCCGAGGCCGATCTCACGCACGCACTGGCGATCGACCCCGGCACCGGCTACGGCAACTGGCTGATGGGCGCCCTGCATTGCCGCCGCGACGAACTGGCGCTGGCGGCCGCGTGCCAGGGCAGGGCGGTGGCGGTTAATTCGGCCTTTGCCGCGCCGTACGCCAGCCACGCGGGGATCGACTTCCTGTATCCGGCCCCGGTCGATGTCGACTGGACCTCCCAGCCTGGAAGCGCCGGCGTGGCGCCGGTGCGCGACGAAGCATTCTGGGGCGTGTACCTGCGCTACGAGGATCCCAATCAAATCCGGCGCGTGCCGGTGGAGCTGCGCACGCCGGCGCTGTGCATGGCTGTTCTGGAGCAGTATTCGTGGGGCCCGAACGTCAGCTTCACCCAGTATTTTCCCGACGCGGCGTTCACGCGCGAGATGGCCGAAAACATGGTGCGGCGCTCGCCCGCCAACATCGCCGACGTTCCCGCGCGCCTGGTCGACGCCGCGCTGCTCGATCTGGTGGCCAACTCCGGGCATGGCCTGCGCCTGTCCCATCTGCCGCCGCACATGATCGACCATGCGGTCTGCCTGCGCGCCGTCATGGGCGGCGAGGATCTCGCCCAGGTGCCGCCAGAGCTGCTCGATGACGCCATGCGGGCGGCCGCCGTCCTGCACATTGGCGTGCACGCCAGCGAATTGCCTGCATGGGCCACCAAGCCCGTGCTGCGGCTGGCCGTGGCGACCTACAAGCAGGCGCTCGACAGCATTCCGTGCTTTGCCTTCGACCGCGACCTGTACGAACTGGCGCATGCAACCTGGGGCGTTGACGCCGACTGGCCCGAGATCGTGGCCCGGCACGGGCAAGCCGCCTGCCTGGACGACAACTTCTGGACCGGCGCGGCCAGAACATGCTGGCGCGTGTTCTGGGACGAAGCGTTCATCCTGCGGCAAATGGCGCGCACCGACGGCGCCCACCTCAGGCCCGAACATATTGCGCCCGAATGCATGACGCGCAAGGTGGCCGAGGCTTGTCTTGCGCAGCATCCGGACTGCCTGGAGTGCATACCGGCCATCTGGATTTCGCAGTCCGCCTGCGAACGCTTCATCGCGGCCTACCCGAAGCGCCTGGGCAGCGTGCCGGTGGCCATGCGCACCGCCAGCATCTGCGCCGCCGCCATGGAGGCAGCGCCCGGTCAGCTGGCGCTGGTGCCGATCGCCCTGCGCAGTGTGGCCTTTTGCGTGGCCGCCGTACGCGCCGATTCGGCCTGCGCCGACGAAGTGCCGAATGCGCTGATGCGCGCCGTCTTCGCCATCCTGCTCGAGCAGCACGGCGACGAGCTCTATCGCGACTGGCTGACCATGCGCCGGGGCGACGGCGCCTTGTGCGCCGAGCCGCCCGATATCGACCTGGCGCTGGCCGACTTCCATACCGTGGCCGAGGCCCCGGCCAGCGCGGACTTCGACGGCGACGAGATAGCCGAGGCACAGTGGATGATCGGCTATTGCCATCATCTGCGCGGCATGCATGCCGAGGCGGCGCTGTGGCGCGAAAAATCAGGCTTTGAAGAAGGCTACGACGAGATGGGCTTCGACGAACCGGTGGCACCGTGCGACGCCGACGCCCGCCCGGCCGAGCGCGACGCGGCGCTATCGCCCACGGCGGCGCCGCAGCAGGCGGTCCGGCGCATCACCAGCTTCGACGGCTTCGAGCGCCTGTCGCCCGATCAGTTAGAGGAACGCTTCCCCGACGCCTGCGTCGGCGAGCGGCGCGATCCGCAGGAACCGGGCAGTTCGTGCAGCACCGACAACGGCGCCTGCTGGCCCGACAGCGATGCGCTGATCCTGTTCCTGCCCGGCGATGTGATGATCGACGATCGCCTCCTGCAGCACAGCGCCGATCCCGGCTGGACCCACATTGTGGTCGAAGGCGACCTGTATCTGGAGGGCCGCGACGCCGGTGTGCGCGGCGCGCGCGGCATCGACCGGGTGTATTTTGTCGGCGGCGACCTGCATGCGCGCTCGCTCGACCTGACCCGCATCCCCAGCAATGCGGTAGCGGGGCGCATCGTCACCGACTGCGCCTGGCTGTGGGCCGAGGACGACTGCGCCATGCGCACCGCCCCCGAACTGCGCCTCGATGCCGGCTTCCTGTTCGCCTGGTTCTACACCGTCAACGACATGACGATCAGCCCGGACACCGTCATCTTCATCCTCGGCAACGACGATTATTGCGATGACATGGGACTGCCCAATCCCGTCTTCCAGTGGCACGAAGATATTTACGTGCTGGCCGAACCGTTCGTCTGCATCGTCGAAGAAGAGCGCAGCGACACCAACGGCTGGGTCGACACGGCGATCGAACAGGCGCTGGCGCGCGGCGAGTCGATTCTCCGCCATGGCGTCGACATGGCCTGCTACCCGTATCACCGCGCCGCGCAAGCGCAGGCCAGCGCGCGCGAGCACCGCAGCGCGTATCTGCTGCATAAAAAATCGGCCGCCACCTCGCCCGGCTTCTACCCATCCTGGCTGGGCATGGGCCGTGCCCTGTTCAACGCGGGAGCGTACGAGCAGGCGCTGGACATGTTCATCCAGGCCGGTACGCTTTTCCCCGCCGAACAGACTGCCATCGACAATCGTGGATATGAGCTGGCATCGCTCAGTGCCGTGTACCTGGGCCGGTTCGAGGATGCCATCGCCTGGGCTACCCTCTCGATCGCCCATAACGAGGACGCTGAGGATGCGGAAGAAGCGCACGGCTACGCCTACCGCTGCCGTGGCGAAGCGCACCTGCTGGCGGGTAGCCTCGATCTGGCGTTCGCCGACCTGCAAGAGGCGCTCAAGCGCGACCGCTACGACTGGACTTCGCACTGGCTGCTGGGACAGGTGCACTACCAGCGCGGCGAACATGAGCGTGCGCGCTTCCTGCACGGCGCCGCAGCGCGCGGCGCGCGCTATTTCGCGCCGTATTACGATACCCGCAGCGGCACCGCATTTCTGTATCCAGCCCCGTGCCAGCTTGACTGGGACCAGGTTCCACTCGACACAGTGCAGCTTCCCCCGGCGCCGGATCACGACCAGTAAAGAGGTGACAGGATGGCGACACTGAAAGACCAGGCCTACTGGGACGACTACATGCGCAAGCAGCCGCGCAATCCGTCCATGCTTGGCAGCGTGCCGCAGCAGTTTCGCACGACCGCGCTGTGCGAATGGCTGATGGGGCAGTGTGGCGAGAACGCCAGCTTCGTCCGGTTCATACCGGAGCAGGCGTTCACGCGCGCCCTGGCCGAAGCGGCGCTGGCGCGATCGGCCGCGCTGCTCGGGCACATTCCGGCGCGGCTGATCGACAAGCAGCTGTGCATGTCGGCGCGCGCCGGCGACCATGGTTTCGACCTTGCGCACGTGCCGCCCGAGGTCATCGACCGCGAGCTGTGCGTGCATGCCCTGCAATGCGGCGCCAGTCTGGCCGACGTTCCCTCCGCCTTGCTGGACAAGGCCATGTGCATGGCCGCCGTCATTCTTGGTCGCCATCAGCCCGACCAGGTGCCGGTGGCGCTGATCGACGACGACATCATCGCCGCGGCCATCGCGCACGGCAGTGTCGACAGCTTCAACGACGGCTTGCCGGAACTGTTCAAGTCACCCAACTATTTGACCATGGCGATCGAGCGCTACAAGAGCGCACTCGACGCCATTCCCGGCAACCGCTTTAGCGGGCAGCTGTACGAGTGCGCTCAGCGCCTGTACGGCAGCGACGCCGACTGGCCCGCCATCGTGGCGCGCCACGACGAATCGCGCATGGCGCGCGAGCCCGACGCCTTGTATGCCGAGGTATGCTGGAGCGTGTCCTGGACCGAGCCGGTGATGCTCGCGCAGATCGGCAAAAAGAAGAGCGAGGGACTGTGGCCGTTCGAAATCCCGCCCGAACGCTTTACCAGGGCCGTCGCCAAAGCCTGTGTCGACGTGCATCCGCTCCACCTGAATTCGGTGCCGATGCACTGGATCGACCAGGCCATGTGCGAACGCGTCAGCCTGGCGTACCCCGACCTGCTCGACCTGATTCCGGTGGCCCGGCGCACGGCCAGGCTGTGCGCGCGCGCCATGAAGGCCAGTTACACCACCCTGGGCATGGTGCCGCTGGCGCAGCGCAGCGTCAAGATGTGCGTGACCACCGTGCTCGCCAACCAGGACCGCTCGGACCAGGTGCCATTGGCCCTGCGGCGCGAGGTGTTCGACATCCTGGTCGCCCGGCATGCCGAGCACTTTTACGCCAGCTGGCTGTACATGCACCGTGGCGACGCCGCGCTGTGCAGCGAGCCGCGCCGGGTCGACCTGGCGCTGGCCGACTACCGCCACGTCGTCGACACTGGCGTGAACGGGGAGATGCTCCAGTACGATGTCGACCGGAGCCTTTTCATGATCGGGTACTGCCGCTTCCTGCTCGGCGACACGGCCGGCATGTCGGCCGAGGAGTGCGCCGAGCATGCCAGGTCGTGGTTCGGCGAGGCGCTTGCGCCGGTCGACGTCGACCGCCCGCAACTATTCCTGCTGGTGGGCGATGCGCAGGGATTCAACGAGCGTGGCGACCACGCCCGCGCCCTGATCCAGGCGCAGCGTGCCGGTGAGCTGCTCCACGCCGCCGGCTGTGCCGACCCGGTATTACTGGCCGAGGTGGCCGGCCAGAAGCGGCTTGCCCTGAACGGCCTTGGACGGTGCGACGAGAGCGACCAACTGTGCGAGGAGGTGATGGACACGCTCGGTGACGACTTGATGTACGATGACGACCCGGCCTGCAACCGGCTGCGCGTGGTGGTGCGCGCCTGCTGCCTGCAACTGGCCACGCGTCTGTTGGACGCTGGGCCCACGCCTGAAGCGCTGGAAAAAATCCTGGACTTGCTCGATGCCGGCGCCGACGTGGAAGCCGGTCCCGGCGAAGACGAAGACGTGACGCGCCCGTTCACCGAACTGCGGGCCAGGCTGGCCGCGCGCGCGCCCTGAGCGCCACACCGGCGCGCCCCCGGTGGTATACTTCAGCGACCTTTTTCTCCGGCAGGGACGACCCTGCCACCGACGGAGCCAGGCTTGGACGACCTTGCCAACCAAGGAGTTTGTCATGGCATGGATCTATTTGTTCGTTGCGGGTTTGCTGGAAGTGGGCTGGGCGGTCGGCCTGAAATACACGCATGGTTTTTCGCGCCTGGTGCCCTCGGTACTGACCCTGGCCGCCATGTCCGGCAGCGTCGGCATGCTTGGCCTTGCGCTGCGCCACCTGCCGCTGGGGACCGCCTACGCCATCTGGACCGGCATCGGCACGGTCGGCACGGCGATCTTCGGCATGCTGGTGCTGGGCGAACCGGCCGGCGCCATGCGCCTTGGCTGCATCGCCCTGATCGTCGCCGGTATCCTCGGGCTCAAACTGCTCTCGCCGGGCTGATACGCCGGCGTTCTCGATGGTGCTCCTGTGCCAATTTCGCCGCAGCGCCGCCGCCGCCGCACAAGACAAGTGAGCCATCCGGGCGTATGCTGGTGACATGAAAACGATTTCCATCATCGACTCCCATACCGGCGGCGAACCGACCCGCCTGCTCATCGACGGCGGCCCGGACCTGGGCAGCGGGCCGCTGGCCGAACGGCGCGAGCGCTTCCGGCGCGACTTCGACCATGTGCGTTCGGCCGTCGTGTGCGAGCCGCGCGGCTCCGATGTGCTGGTCGGCGCGCTGCTGTGCGAGCCGTTCGCGCCCGGCTGCGTGGCCGGCGTCATCTTCTTCAATAACGTGGCCTACCTCGGCATGTGCGGGCACGGCATGATAGGGGTGGTGGTCTCGCTCGCGTTCATGGGGCGCATTGGGCCGGGGCGGCACCGCATCGATACGCCGGTCGGCGTGGTCGAAGCCGAGCTGCATGAGGACGGATCGGTCACCATCGACAACGTGGCCTCGTACCGCACGCGCCACGCGGTCACCGTGCAGGTGGACGGCATTGGCGCGGTGACCGGCGACGTGGCCTGGGGCGGCAACTGGTTTTTCCTGGTCTCCGGCCATGGCCTGGCGCTGCACCGCACCAACGTCGACGCGCTCACCGCCTACTGCGTGGCGCTGCGCGATGCGCTGGAGGCGAACGGCGTCAGCGGCGACGATGGCGCCCTGATCGATCATATCGAACTGTTCGCTCCATCGACCACGGGCGCCGACAGCCAGAGTTTCGTGCTCTGTCCCGGCAAGGCCTACGACCGCTCGCCCTGCGGCACCGGCACCAGCGCCAAGCTGGCCTGCCTGGCGGCCGACGGCAAACTGGCCGAACACGTGCAATGGCGCCAGGAGAGCATCATCGGCAGCGTGTTCGAGGCTTCGTACCGCTACGACGGCGAGCGCATCATGCCGAGCATTCGCGGCAAGGCCTGGGTCAACGCCAGCGCGCAGCTGCTGTTCGACGAGAGCGACCCGTTCGTGTGGGGCATTCGCTGAGCCGCCCCGGTGCTTACTCGGTAAAGCGCTCGAAGTCGGTATTGGCGCGGGTCAGGTAGTACCACTCCGAGTTCGGCCCCGCGTTCACATCGGGGAACAGGATCTTGCCATCGAAGTCGGCCAGTACCGGGGTGCCGTCGGTGCGCATGCCGATTTGCTCGCCTTTGGCCACCGGGTCGAAACTGGCCCACACGCGCGAGAACTGGTCGCCGGCGTCGAGTTTATCGTGCACCACCACCATCGACAGTGCTTCCATCTGGTCGAGCGCGATCGGTTCCGGCTGCGGTGCCTCGATCAGGCCGAGGAAGGCCAGTGTATTGACGATGGCGCGGTAGCCCACGTCGGGCGCGGCCGGGTCGAGGTGCTGGCCGCATTCGAGCGTGAGCGCGTAGCCGCCGGTGCTGCGCATGTATTCGGTGGTGCCCATCCCGTAGCGCAGTACCAGGTCGAGGGTCGAGGCGTCGCCGCTTTTCAGGCGCCGCTGCACGCCCTGGCCATAGGTGGCCAGCCAGCCGTCGACAAAACGGCGCACGCCCAGGCGGCGCGCCAGTGCGCGCTCCTGTTCGGCGTGGCGGAACGGTTGCAGGGTGCCGTCGTTGTTGCGCGGGCCGACCATGACGAAGGGCTGGCTTTGCGCATTGAAGGAGTGCAAGTCGAGCAGGACATCGTGCTGCCCGAGCAGGGGGCACAGCCAGTTGGCGACGCGGTCTTCGAAGTCCTGCGGCTGTGGATTGGGGAACAGGTTGCGGTTCAGGTTACGCTCGCCCGAGCGCTGGTTCAGCGCGTAGGCGAGGGGATTGGTCACCGGGACAAAGGTCACGCTGCCGGCCGCCACGTGCAGCGCGCCGCTGTCGATTTCTTCGATTACGCGCAGGATCGCCTTGGTGCCGCAGGTTTCGTTGCCATGCACGGCGCCGGTGACGATCAGGCGCGGGCCGGCGCCAAGGCCGGTGTAGTTGATCGATTTGAATTGCAGCTCGCGTGCGGTGGTCATGGTCTGGACGGTCCTGTGGATTGGTGGTCGTCTATTTTAGCGGACAATCGCTGGCGCCTGCCGGCGGCCCATGGCATCATCTGGCGCATGAAAAATCCCACCTCCACAGCGCGCATCGAAGGCATGGACACGCTGCGCGCGCTGGCCGTCACCCTGGTCGTGCTGCACCACTACGTGCTGTTCGTCAGCCGCGCCGATACCTTCGGCTGGGTGGGGAGAATCGGCTGGATCGGGGTGGACCTGTTTTTCGCCTTGTCCGGTTACCTGATCGGCAACCAGATCTTCGCCGCCATGCGTTCGCCGCGCGCGTTTTCGCTGGCGCGCTTCTACGGCCGGCGCGCGCTGCGCACCTTGCCGGTGTTTTACGTGATGCTGGCGATTTACTACTGTTCGCCGTGGTTCCGGGCCGGCCTGGAACTGCCGCCGCTGTGGCGCTTCCTGACCTTCACGCAAAATATCAACCTGGCGCCGGGCACCGCGTTTTCGCACGCCTGGTCGCTGTGCATCGAGGAGCAGTTCTATCTGGTGCTGCCGGCGCTGGCCCTGGCGATCGCCTCGCTGCGCGGGTCCCTGCGCTGGAGCTGGGGCGCCATTGCGGTCGCCATCGTGGCCGGCATGCTGGTGCGCGCAACGATCTGGCGCGAGCTGGTCGTCGGCCATCCTCACGGTTCGCGCAACTACTACCAGTATATTTATTACTCGACCTTGTGCCGCTTCGATGAACTGGTGGCCGGCGTGGCGCTGGCGCTGCTGAAGAACTTTCACCCGCGCCAGTGGCGCAGCTTGACCTCGAACGGCAACCTGGCCTGCGGCGCCGGCATGGCGCTGCTCGGACTGGCGATCTGGCTGTTCCTCGACGAGCGCCAGGGATTCGGCGTGACGGTGTTCGGCTACCCGCTGCTGGCGCTGGGCTTTGCGCTGCTGATCGTGGCGGCCCTGAGCCGCGATTCGCTGCTGCGCACCACGCGCGTACCGGGTGCGGCCAGCATGGCGCTATGGTCGTATGCGATCTACCTGACGCACAAGCAGGTGTGCATCCTGGCCGCCACCCCGCTCAGGGAGCACGGCTACGGGGCCGGCTCGCCGGTCGCCATCGGCACCATGCTGGCGCTGTCGGTATTGTCTGGATGGGTGCTGTACCGTTGCGTGGAGCGGCCGTTCATGGCAGTGCGCGCGCGCTACCTGCCGACCAATTTCAAGCCGCTCTGATGGGGCACGGCGTCGATCACGCCGAATGCGGCCGCGCTGTCGCCCAGGAAGTCGAGTACGGCGCGCGGGTCGCCTTCGTTCACTTCAATGGCGGCGCGCAGGCCGGGCAGGGCATCTTTGGTGTACGGGCTGCGGTAGGCGCTGATCAGCAGCGCGACCAGGTCGAGCGGCTGGCCGCCGTGCTGCACGCGGCTGCCGATCATGCCCAGGATGACCCTTTGCATGTCGGGCGTGGGGTTGGCGATGTGCGAGAAAATCATCGGCGTGTTGGCGATTTTTTCGCACACGGCGCGCTCGATCTGGTCCGGCTTGAGGTCGGACGCGATGTCGAAATGCGCGCCGCTCCAGTGGGTGCGCGCGTGCGCGTGCCCGGGAGGGAAGGAGTCGAGGGTGTCGAAGCCGCACACGCGGCTCACGTAGGCCAGGGCCTGGGTCAGGATTGGGAACATCCCTCCAGTGTAGCGCAAGATGTTCTCCTTGTGGTTGCGCGGGCCAGTGCCTCAGGCGCTTGCGTGCGCCGCCCCAAAGTGCCCGGCGCGGAAGTCCTCGACCGCCTGGAACACCTCTGCCTGGGTATTCATCACGAACGGGCCGTATTGGGCGATCGGTTCGTTCAGCGGGCGCCCGGCGATCAGGATCAGGCGACTGTCCTGGGCGGCCATGATGCGCACGCCGTCGGCCTGCGCCGCATTCGCCAAAATCGCCATGCGGCCGGCGGGCACCGGCTTGTCGCCGACCAGCACCTGCCCGCGATACACATACAAAAACGCGTTGTGCCCCGGCGGCAGCACCTGCTCGAACGTCGCGTTGGCCGGCAGGTCGACATCGAGGTAGAGCGGCTCGGTGCCTTCGCGCTGCACCGCGCCCGGCACGCCGTGGCTTGCGCCGGCGATCACCTGCACCGTTACCCCCGCCCCGGTGGTGAAGCGGGGGATCTCGGTGTTGGGAATATCGCGGTACCAGGGCACCATCATCTTGTCTTTGGCGGCCAGGTTAAGCCATAGCTGGAAGCCTTCCATCAGGCCGTCGGTCTGGGCCGGCATTTCGGAGTGGGCCACGCCGCGCCCGGCCGTCATCCACTGCACGCCGCCATCGGTGATCAGCCCTTCGTTGCCGGCGCTGTCGCGGTGGCGCATGCTGCCGGCGATCATGTACGAAATCGTCTCGAAGCCCCGGTGCGGGTGTTCGGGGAAGCCGGCGATGTAGTCGCCCGGCTTGTCGCTGCCGAAGGCGTCGAGCATCAAAAACGGGTCCAGCCGGCGCTGCAGCGATTGGGTGAGCACGCGATTGATCTTCACACCGGCGCCGTCCATCACGAACTGGCCGCCCACCAGGCGCTCGACGGCGCGCGGCGTGTGCACGATGTTCACTTCTTGTGTCATTTTTCTCTCCTGCGTGTTGACTGTGATGCAGCGCCGTGCGGGGTAAATCAGGCGACTGCGGCTTCGATTTCGGCGTTCGCTTCGGCCTGCGCCTTGGCGACGGCGTCCGGACCCATGGCCATGCCTTCCGAGTACACGAAGGTGACGTCGGTCATGCCGAGGAAACCGAGCAGCATCTTGAGGTGCGGGGTCTGGGTGTCGTTCGGGGTGTCGCGGTACATGCCGCCACGGGCAAACGCCACGTACACTTTTTTGCCGGTCAGTTTGCCGACAGGACCGGTGGCGGTGTAGGCGAAGGTGACGCCGGCGCGGGCGATCGCATCGAACCAGCCTTTGAGCTGCACCGAGCTGCCGAAGTTGTACATCGGAGCGCCGATGACGATGGTGTCGGCGGCCTGCGCCTGGGCGATCAGGGCGTCGTCGAGGGCCACGCGCGCCGCTTGTTCCGGCGTGCGCTGGTCGGCTGGCGTGAACAGCGCGCCCAGGGTCGGCTCGTCGAGCGCCGGATGCGGGTTGCTGGCCAGGTCGCGGCGGGTCAGTTGCGCGCCAGGGTTGGCCGCTTGCAGCTTGGCGACGATGGCATCGGCCATGCGGGTGGACTCGGAACCGGTCGAACGGGCGCTGGAATTGATTTGCAAGATGTTCATTTTATTTCCTTTTTCTACGTTGAACTGCGATGGTGGTACTTTACGCGTCCCATAATCAATGCGGAAGCCTGTAAAATGGATATCATTATTCAGTCAGTGGGACAATCAAATGGATGTGGAACCGAATGACCTGCTCTTGTTCGCGCGGATCGTCGAAGCGGGCAGCTTCAGCCAGGCCGCGCTGCGGGTCGACTTGCCCAAGTCGACCGTCTCGCGCCGCATCGCGCTGCTCGAAGCGAAACTGGGCGAGCGCCTGCTGCAGCGCACCACGCGCAAGCTGATGCTCACCGAGTTCGGCGCCAGCCTGCTCGATCACGCGCGCAAGGTGGTCGAGGAGGTCGAGGCGGCGGGCGCGCTGGTGCAGCACCGCCAGCAGGCCCCGAGCGGGCGGCTGCGCATTTCGATGCCGGCCGATTTCGCCAGCCTGGGCATGACCCAGGTGATGACCGAATTCATGGCGCAGTACCCGGCCATTACCCTGGAACTGGACCTGTCGCCGCGCCGGGTCGACCTGGTGAGCGAAAATTTCGACATCGCGATCCGCATGGGCGACCTGCCGGACGACGCCTCGCTCAACGCGCGCCGCGTGGCCCTCGAAAAAATGGCGCTGTACGCGGCGCCGTCGTACCTGGCGCTGCGCGGCTTGCCGGAGCATCCGGACGACCTGCTCAAGCACGACCTGCTGTGCCTTTTGAGCCGCGGCGGCGGGCCGGCGCCATGGCGCCTCACGCGTGGCAAAACCGTGTGGGAGCGCGATTTGCCCGGCCGGCTGACCGCCAATTCGCCCGACCTGCTCACCCGCGTGGCGTGCGCCGGGGCGGGGATTGCGGCCAGTTCCGACCTGTTTGCCGCGCCCTCTGTGGCCAAGGGGGAGCTGGTGCGCGTGCTGCCCGAGTGGGATTTGCCGCAGGTGACCGGGTGGGCCGTGTTCCCCGGACGGCGCCTGATGCCGGCCAAGACCCGCGCTTTTCTGGACATGATGGAAGGGCTGTGCTGCACCGAAGCGCGCAAGCGCATGGGAATGGTCTAGGGCAAATTTTCCGGTCGGATACGCTGGATCGGGGAATCGCAGATAATAGGTTCCCCGCGGCGCCGCTAAGGTGTGCGCCTGGCATTGACCCTACCCGAACGACTATATAAGAGGACATTCCATGTTGCTTGAAAAACTACACTGGCGCTACGCCACCAAAAAATTCGATGCCGCCAAGGTCGTATCGGAAGATAAGATCGACCGCATTTTGGAAGCCGTGCGCCTGGCGCCGACATCGAGCGGCTTGCAACCGTTCGAGCTGATCGTGGTCAGCAACCCGGAGCTGCGCGAAAAAATGCGTCCGATCGCCTCGAACCAGGGCCAGGTTGCCGATGGTTCGCACATGGTTGTTTTCGCTGCGTGGGATAACTACACCGTAGAGCGCATCAACATGATGTTCGACCTGGTGAACGATGAACGTGGCTTGGTCAATGAAGGCTGGGAGAACTACCGCAAGTTCATCCTGTCGATCTATCCGCAGCGCGACCCGGCGGTCAACTTCGAGCACGCCGCGCGCCAGGCCTACATTGGCCTGGGCATTGGCCTGACCGCAGCCGCGTTCGAAGCGGTCGACGCGACCCCGATGGAAGGCTTCAATCCCGAGCAGCTCGACGAACTACTTGGCCTGCGCGCGCGTGGTTTGCGCTCGGTGGCGATCATGGCGCTCGGTTACCGCGAAGCCGAGGGTGACTGGCTGGTCAACCTGAAAAAAGTGCGTCGCCCGAGCGACGAATTCATTACCCGCATGGCCTGAACGGCGCCGGCTCCTTCAAACCGCACTCATGGCTGCTGCGCCAGTCGCTTGTTCATCCGCTCCAGCACTGGCACGATCTTGCTGCCTACTTTGATCTGCGGGTTCGAATAGCCATCGTCCTTGCCGGCTTCCGTTTCGCGTTGCAGGATGATCTTGCGGGCGGCGGCGTGCGCCTCGGTGAACGAACGCGTGGTGCTGCGCAGCTGTTCGTCGTACATGGCGCGCCCGAAGAAGGTCAGCGCCGACTTCTTGCCGCAGCCGTAGGAGGTATGGTCGGCGTCCGAGGCCGTCATCACCAGGGTGCCATCGGCGGCCAGCGGCGCGATCCAGTTACCGGCGAAGCAGGCCGAAATCGACAGCACGCGGTAGCGGATGCCAGCCGCATCGAGCCACTCCTTCAACTCCGCAGGCATCACCGGCTCCACATCGATCGGCCAGAAATTGGCTGCCAGTTCGCCGTCCGACGCGCCGTGCGAAGTGAGGTGGATGAACAGCACGTCCTCGTCGCGGTCCATGATGGCGCCAATGCCTTCGATGGCGCGCTGCAGGTTCAGCGGCGTAGCCCACGGCAGTTGTTCGGCGGTCTCGCGGTGGTTGATCAGTTGCAGGCCGCGGCCGGCGGCGTCGAAGCGCTTGGCCATCACGCCGGCCACCATCGTGCTCTCGCGCCGGAACACTTCTTCGCCTTCGTAGGGCGCGAAGGTAATCGTGTACATGTCGATCACGCCGGGGCGCTGCGGCTTGAGTGCGTCGAGTTGTTCGTCCAGCAGCGGCAGCTGCGCTTCCATCATTTCCTGGCTGAGCGTGAACGGCTCTTCTTCCTTCGCTTCCGGTTTGGGCGCGGCGCGCCAGGCCACCGGTGCGGGAGCGAGGTGAAAATCCAGTACGGAGGTGAACATCACCACCGCAATGGCGAGAACGGCGCGCAGCGACACCAGCGGGCGGGCGGCGCGCAGCAGCATTGCCAGCCGGGCCAGGACGCTCCACAGCATCGGCAGGGACCACATGATCCACTGCGCCCAGGGACTGGTGTCGCTGACGGCGCCTGTACGGATCAGGGAAAAATACAGCGCGTAGATGAGCAGCAAGAAAATATTCGACTGCGCGACCAGCAGCGTGAACAAATAGGCCGCGCCGGGCGCGCTGTGGACGCTGCGGCTCACGCGCGGGTCGGGCTGGATCAGGTAGCACAGCCATGCGGTGAGCACGACGCCGAACCAGCCGGCCAGCAAGGCGCGCCAGATGAAAACCGCCTCGCCCTCGATGGTCAGGCGCTGGAACAGCAAGCCCATCGCGTATTGCAGCAGTATCTGGAACGCCAGCTGCCAGGGCGAGGCCGCCAGCCGCTCCCAGCGCGGCGCCAGGAACAGCGCCGAGCGCGCACCTTCATGCAGCCAGGCGCCGGCCGCGAATATGCCCGGGCGCCGCACGGACGCCGTTTGCGTCGCCGCCATGCCGGCGCTGTCGTCCACCACCTCGCTCATGCCGCGCCCTCGTCGATCAGGCGCGTTTGGCGGACTGCTTCTCGCCCATCGCCTCGCCGAGGCGCACCGGGCGTTCCGGCGCCCACTCGGGATTGAAGGCGATCGTGTCTTTTTTGAACAGCATGACGATGGTCGAGCCAAGCAGGAAGCGGCCCATTTCCTCGCCTTTCTTGAGGACGATATTCTTGTCGTCGTAGCGCCATTCCTTCACTTCGCCCGGACGCGGCGGGTTGACCAGCCCGTGCCAGGTGGTGGCCATGCTGCCGACGATGGTTGCGCCCACCAGCACCAGCACGAAGGCGCCATGCTCTTTCGAGTTGAATACGCAGACCACGCGCTCGTTGCGGGCGAACAGGCCTGGAATGCCGCGCGCGGTGGTCGGATTGACCGAAAACAGCGCGCCGGGCACGTAGATCATGCGGGTCAGGCGGCCTTCGCACGGCATGTGCAGGCGGTGATAATCCTTGGGACTGAGGTACAGGTTGGCGAAACTGCCATGCTGGAACTGGGACGCCAGTTGCGCGTCGCCGCCCACCAGCGCGGTGGTGCTGAACTTGTGGCCCTTGGCCTGAAAGATCTGGTCGTCGTCGATGGCGCCGAACTGGCTGATCGCGCCATCGACCGGACAGACGAAATCGGCCTTGGCCAGCGGACGCGCGCCCGGGCGCAGGGGGCGCGTGAAAAATTCATTGAAGCTGGCATAGCTGGCGATGTCCGGATTGGCCGCTTCTTCCATGTTCACACCGTATTTGCCGACGAACCAGCGAATCAGGGTGGTGGTGTACTGGCCGCCCTGGTGGCCGGCGATGCGGCCCGCGAACCGGGTCAGACCTTGCTTGGGAAGTAAATATTGGGGAATGACTTTTATGCGATCGGACACGGGCTTCAACCTGTTTAAAAAACGATGGCCAATTATAACGGCGCGCCGCGCCTGCGCAGCGCTTTCCGGCGCCGGGCGAGGCTGATGCGATGAAAAATAGTCAAGAAAGGAGCTTTGCTGCCGGGTTGGCATCAGCGCTGGCGCACGCCGCCGGCCAGCACGGCGGGCGGGTAGTGGCGCTTGAGGCTTTCGTACACGGCGCCCGACTTGACGGCACCGGCCAGCAGGTTCTGGAGCGCGGCGCGGTCGGCGGCGTCCACCGTCTGCTTCGAAATATAGATCCCGCTTTCGCCCCAGGGCAGCTCCTCGAGCGGCTCGATGCGCAGCTTGGGGACCATCCACGCGAAGCGCTTGTCGTCGGCGATGGCGCTGGCGAAGATGGTCGGCGCCATCAGGGTCACGTCGGCAAAGCCGGCATCGAGCACGCGCGCCACGGCGGCGCCATCCTTTTCGAGCAGCAGGCGGCCCTGGGCCGACAATTGATCGACCAGCTCCAGATAGGCGGTGCCGTAGTCGAAACCGCGCACCAGCACCACGCGCAGTTCTTTGCGCGCCAGCAGTTCGCGGATCGAGCGCACCGGCGCGCGCATGCTGTCGACCGAGAGCAGGGTGGCGCGGGTGCCGATCACGGGAACGAAGTAGCCATGCTGGTCGCGCCGCGGGGTGCGCACGGCCGGCAGCAGCAGATGCGATTTGCCCGCTTCGAACATGGCTTCCTGGCGCGCGCGCGGCACCACCGAAAACGCGAACTTGCAATCGCTTCTGGCGCTCACGCCGCGCAGCAGTTCAGGGTAGATGCCGCCCACTGCATCGCCCTTGACCGTCACGCTCAGCCCCGTGGGCGCGACCGGCACCAGGAACGGCTGCCCGCAGGAGGCCGTCGCCATGGCGCTGGCGCCGGTGGCGATGACGGCGGCGATCAGCGCGGCTGCGCGAATCCCACTGCGGGTGGAGGGTTTGTCCATTTGCCAATTCTAGCGCATGCCCGCCTCACGTGCGCATCCGATGTGATTTGAAATAGAAAAGTGCAACGCCCACCGCCACGGCCTGCATCGCGGCGCACAAAAAGAAGGTGCTGCCGATGCGCCAGTCGTCCGCAGGCAGGTGGCTGGCCAGCCCCAGGATGGCGGTGCCCAGCAGCGGCATGAAGACCACCCCGAGGCTGCTGATCGATTGCAGCGAGCCCATCAGTTCGCCTTGGGAACTGGCGTCGGACCCGCGCGAAATGATGCTCTGCAACGCCGGTCCCACGGTAAACGACAACAAGTTGCATAAAATAAAAACGTACATCATCCAGCCCTTGGTGGCCAGGCCGTACAGGATGAAGGTGATGCAGCCCGAAACCATGCCCAGCAGCGACAGGCGCACCTCGCCGAAGCGCTTCATCAGCATGCCCAGCAGGCCCGCCTGCACCACGGCCGCCGACAGGCCCACGCAGAACAGGGCGATGCCGTTGTCGCCCGGGCTCCAGTTGAAGCGGAACGTGGTGTACAGCACCCAGGTCGACTGCAGCATCATCTGGGCAAAGCTGGTCAGGGCAAACACGATCACCACCGCGCGAATATCGCTGCGGCGCACCAGCTTGAGCAGCGACGTGAAGGGGTTGATCTTCGCGATCGTAAACGCCGAGCGGCGCGACAGCGGCAGCGATTCGGGCACCGCAATGTAACCGTAGACGAAGTTGGCCGCGCACAGGGCGGCGGCCACGTAGAACGGCAGTTGCAGGTTGATTTCGCCGAGCATGCCGCCCAGCGCCGGGCCGCAGATGAAGCCCAGGCCAAAGGCGGCGCCCACCTTGCCGAAGCTTTTGGCGCGCGTTTCGGGCGTCGATACGTCCGACGCGTAGGCCGAGGCGACCGACATGCTGGCCGACGACATGCCGCCGATCACGCGCCCGATGAACAGGAAGGCCAGGTTGGGCGCCCAGGCGGTAAACAGGAAATTCAGGCACATGCCGGCCATCGAATAGAGCATCACCGGACGGCGCCCCACGCGGTCGCTGATGGCGCCCAGCATGGGCATGAAGATGAACTGCATCAGCCCGAACACCATCGCCAGCACGCCGAACCAGAAGGCCTGTTCGTCGCGCCCGTTGACATACTGGCCGACCAGGGCCGGCATGACCGGGATGATCAGGCCGATGCCGAGCATGTCGATGAAGACGGCGACCAGCACGAAATTGAGGTTGGTCGATGGGGCGGGTGCGACGGGTGCGGCGGCGGGACTGCTGCTCATGGACGAAAGCCCGGGGCCGGGCGCGAAAGGACGATGCCGTATCTTAGCGCACTACGCCTGATGCGGGCGCAGCCGTGCCTACAAAGCCCATTCCTGCGCAAAGGCGGTGCGGAAGGTGATCAGTTGCGCCAGCCGCGCCGTCCCCAGCGCGCGTCCGGCGGCGGTCTGCATCATGCCCGGCAGTTTTGCCAGCTTGACCTCGATGTGGTCGAGCGCGTAGGCGCGGTCGTCGCGCTCGCGGTGCCCGGCCAGCGGATCGTCGGGATGGGCCAGCGCGCTGCCGATCTGGCCGGCGATGTAGAACAGGCGCGCCAGGCCGACCGCGCCAAGGGCGTCGAGGCGGTCGGCATCCTGCACCAGCTTCGCTTCAATGGTGTGCGGCGGCAGCGCCGCCGAAAAGCTGTGGGTTTCGATGGCGTGCGCCACCGCGTCCAGTTTCGCGGCCGGGAAGCCGATGGCGGCCAGCTCGCGCCGCGCCAGTTCGGCCGAACGGCGCGAGGCCATGCTGCGCTCCGGATGGTTCTTCGGCAGGTTGACCAAATCGTGCAGGTAGCACGCCGCCATCACCGCCAGCGCGTCCGCTTCCGGGTGGCTGGCCAGCAGCGCCTGCGCATTGCGCCAGACGCGGTGCAGGTGATTGATGTCGTGGGCGCCGTCGTCGCCGCAGGCGGCGCTGGCCAGAGATTGCAGGCGGGGCTGCCAGGCGGTCAGTTCGTCGGTCATTGCATGCTCCTTGATGGGGAGCGCGATTATGCCATGTCCGCCGGCCCGAACGCGGCCACGGCGCGCTGCGAGAGGGCGTCGGCGGCCTGGTTCTTGTGGCGCGGCAGCCAGCGCACGCAGGCGCCGTCGATCCGTGCCAGCAGCGCTTGCGCGCGCGTGCGGTACGCGCGCAGCGATGGCGCGCCGGCCGCGTCAAGGCCGTTCACATCGTCGATGACGACGCGGCTGTCGCCATGCACGCTCACGCCGCGCGCACCGATGGCGACGGCCGCTTCGAGCACCGCGATCAGCGCCAGGTACTCCGCTTCGCTGCTGTTGCCGTAACCGGCCGGCCGCGAGATTTCGATCTTTTGCGCGTCCGGGCCGGTGAGCAGGGCGCCGATGCCGCAGCGGCCCGGATTGGGATGGGCCGAGCCGTCGAACCAGGCGCGCCAGGCGGACGGCGGGCCATCGTGCCTGACCGTGCTGGCGCTGCGCGCCAGTGCGCGTTTGGCGTCGCGCGCGGCCAGGCGCGCCGCCTCCAGGGCCGCCAGCGCGGCGCGTTGGTCGAGCAGGTGCGCCAGGCCGTGCGCGCCGGCCCGCTGTTCGAGCGTGGCGCGCAAGGCCTGTTCTTCGCTGATGCCGCTGCGCGCGGCGAGTTTGCGGCTGGCGCTGCGTTCGGACTTGAAGGCGGCGGCCAGCAAAAGATGGTGTTCGGTCATGGCGACAGCATAACCCTAACGGCAATTTGTTGCTAAAAGGATGCGCCGACGATGGTTGGAACGTCTCATTCGCACGATTGTGGTGCGTCAAACTGCCGAGCTCGTCAATGCCTAGTATGGCCCTTAGCGGTCCGCACGAGGCGAGTGGGAATTTCCCCTCGACCAGTTTCAATTATTCAAGGAGAACATCATGCGTAACCTGACCAGCACTGAACTGCAACACGTGTACGGCGGCGGCAAGTCCGATTGCCACACCAAATGCCACAGCAAGAGCAAGAGCAAGAGCCGTTGCAAGAGCAAGAGCAAAAGCAAGGACAAGTGCAAAACCCGCGGCTGCGACAGCAAGTCGCGCGGCGGCGGCCTGCTCGGATGGCTGCTGTAAAGCGTTTCCTGCTTGAGCGTCTTTCCCGGCACCTGTTCCGTTAATTGCCGGAACTGCTTCTTCAGTCCGCCGCCGGACGCGGCGGTGGACTGGATTTTCAAGTGAGGTTGCAAAATGCACCATCCCGACATCGCGCTAGCCAGCGCCGCGCCCGCGCGGCCGACGCACGAAGAACTATGGCTGCTCGGCCAGGCGCCGCTGCAGAAGTATCTCGATTTCGCCGACGACCTGTGCGCCGAATCGCCCGAGGCCATCCGCCCCGCGCTGATCCGCGAATGGAGCGCGGCCAGCCTGTATTACGAAGAACTGGCCAAAACCGAAGCCGGCGTGGCCGACCACCTGGACTGCGCCGCGCTGCCCGCCGCAATGGCGCCGCTGGCCGCCCGGGTATGCGCCAGCTCGCAGTACACGCGCACCTTCAACAGCCTGCCGACCCATATCGCCATGGTCGAACTGGGGCGCCTGGTGGTGTGCCAGAACCACGTCACGCGCACTTTCGTGGACCAGCTCAAGGCGCAGCTGGGACCCAACCCCGATGCGGCTGCGCTGTTTAACTTCTGCTTTCCGCCCGACGAAGTGCGCGCGCCGGTGCAGATCCGCGAGGCCGGTTCCAAGCGCTATGTGTTCCGCTCCGACTCCACCGATTTCCGCTTTCACGAACCGGTGCTGCTGCGAGCCGACCAGTTGCACGACTATCGCGCATCCGGCATGGTGGCCGGCGTGCTTGGCCTGGTGGTCGGCTACAGCGCCAACATCCTCAACGCCGTGTGCGACGACGACAGCGGCCGGCTGGTCCTCAACAACGGCTACCACCGCACCTGCGCCTTGCTCGAACTGGGCATTCGCCACGCGCCGTGCGTGATCCAGACCGTCAGTTCGCGCGACGAACTCGATCTGGTGGCCAAGTCGATCGTGGCCCAGGATCCCGGCTACTTCTTCAATGCGCCGCGCCCGCCGCTGATGCGCGACTTTGCCGATCCGCGCATCCGCAAGGTGCTGCGCATCAAAAAGATCGCCCGCATGATCGAGGTCAGTTACGATGTCAGAGACTACTTCATCGAAGAGTGAGGACGGGCAGCCGTTGTTCCGGCCGCAGGTGCTCGATGAACAGCAAACGCGCTGGCTCGGCACGGTCGCCATTCGTCCGCGCCTGTCGCACCGCTGGTACGCCGGTTTTTCGATGCTGATCGTGGCCGTCATCACCGCCACGCTGTGCATGGCCAGCTACACCCGCAAGGCGCGCGTGGCCGGCTGGCTGGTGCCGGAGCAGGGCATGATCCGCGTGTTTTCGCCGCGCGTGGGCGTGGCCACCAGGATGATGGTGCGCGAAGGCGACGTGGTCGCCGCCGGCCAGGCGCTCGTTGCGCTGTCGGGCGAGGAACGCAGCGTGGCCGTGGGCGACACCAACGCCCAGGCGGCGCTGGAATTGCAGGCGCAGCGCGCCAGCCTGGGCGCCGAACAGCAACGCGCGGCCCAGTCGTTCGGGCAGCAGCGCGCCATGCTGGCCGAGCGCATCGCCGCCGCGCGCGCCGAGCAAGAGAACATGGTGCAGGAAATCGTGCTGCAAAAACGCCGCGTGGCGCTGGCCCGCACCTCCGAAAAACGGCTCGACGAACTCAAGGCGCGCGGTTTCATCTCGGCGCAGCAGGTGCAGATCACGGCCGAAGCGACGCTCGACCAGGCCGGCAAACTGCGCTCGCTCGAACGCGCCTTGTCGTCGCTCGGGCGCGAACGCCTGGCGCTGGAAGCGGAATTGAACGACATGCCGCTCAAGCTGGCCACGCAAAACGCGCTGGTGGCGCGCAGCACCAGCGCCATCGACCGCGAACTGGCCGAGGTGGCGGCCAGGCGCGAACTGCTCATCACCGCTCCGCAGGCCGGCACCGTGACCGCGATCCATACCGCGCGCGGGGCGGCGGTGGGTACCGGCGCGCCGCTGCTGAGCATCGTGCCGCGCGGCGCCACGCTCGAAGCCCACCTGTACGCGTCGAGCCGCGCCATCGGTTTTTTGCGCCCGCAGCAGCAGGTGCACCTGCGCTACCTGGCCTACCCGTATCAGAAGTTCGGGCACTACACCGGCACCATCAAGAGCATTTCGCGCACCGGCATCGAGCCGGCCGAGCTGCCGGCCCAGTTCGGGGCGGCGGCCGGCAATGGCAATGGCAAGGGCGGCGAAGCGCTGTACCGCATCACCGTCACGCTGGCGCGCCAGGACGTGACGGCCTACGGCGCGCGCGTGCCGCTCGCCCCCGGCATGCAGCTCGACGCCGACGTCTTGCTGGAGCGGCGCCGTTTGATTGAATGGGTGCTCGATCCGGTCTACACCATCACCGGGAGGCTGGGACGATGAGCAAACCATTCGACGCCGCCGCCGGCCTGGGCATGCGCCTGCCGTCGATCCTGCAAACCGAGGCGGCCGAATGCGGGCTTGCCTGCCTGGCCATGATCGCGGCCTACCATGGCAACGGCAGCGACCTGGCGCAACTGCGGCGCCGCTTCGGCATGTCGCTGCGCGGCGCCACCCTCAAGGACCTGGTCGGCATCGGCGCGCACCTGGGTCTGGCCTCGCGGCCGCTGCGGCTCGAACCCGACGAACTGGAGATGCTGGCCACACCCTGTATTTTGCACTGGGACCTGAACCACTTCGTGGTTCTCAAGCAGGTCACCGCCAAGGGTGTCGTGATCCACGATCCGGCGGTCGGCGTGCGCCGCCTGCCGCGCGCCACCGTGCTGAAACACTTTACCGGGGTCGCGCTGGAACTGAGTCCCACCGCCGCTTTCGAATCGGGGCAGGCGCGCCCGCGCGTGCGCTTTACCGCGCTGCTCGGGCGCATGACGGGCATCAGGCAGTCGCTGTTCGCACTGGCCGCCATGGCGCTGGCGATCGAGGTGCTGGCCGTGGTCAGCCCGTTCTTCATGCAGTGGGTGGTCGACGAAGCGCTGGTCAGCGCCGACCGCGACCTGCTGCTCACGCTCGCGCTGGGATTTGCCTTTTTGCTGATCATCCGGGTGGCGGTGACGGCGGCGCGCGGCGCCACATTGATCGCCATTTCCAGCACCATCAAGGTGGCCGGGCGCGCCAGCCTGTTCGGCCACCTGGTCAGCCTGCCGGCGGTGTATTTCGAAAGCCGCCACCTGGGCGACATCATGTCGCGCTTCGGCTCCCAGGAAGTGATCCTGCAAGCCATCACCACCGACATGGTCGAAATCCTGCTCGACGGGCTGATGGCGGCCATCACCCTGTGCGTGATGCTGTTCTACGCGCCCGAACTGGCGATGCTGGTGGTCGGTGGCAGCGTGCTGTATGCGCTGGTGCGCGCCGCCTCCTACACGGCGCTGCGCAATGCTTCGGTGGAGGCGATCGTGTGGGGCGCCAAGCGTGACAGCCACTTTCTGGAAACCCTGCGCGGCATGCGCACCATCAAACTGTTCAACGCCCAGGCTTCGCGCCAGGCCCACTGGCTCAACCTGCTGGTGGAAGCCGTGAACCGCCAGGTGACCACGCAAAAACTCGGGCTCATGTTCCGCACCGTGAACGCGCTCCTGATCGGCATCATCGCCATCCTGGTGGTGTGGCTGGGGGCCGAGCGCGTGTTGAACAATACGTTTTCGGTCGGGATGCTGCTCGCTTTTATCAGCTACAAGGACCAGTTCATGGGGCGCGTGAGCGCCTTGATCAACAAGACGCTCGACCTGTTCATGCTGCGCCTGCACGCCGAACGGCTGGCCGACATTGCGCTCACGCCGCCGGAAGTGTGCCATTTGCCACTGCCGTCCACACAGGAGAGCAAACCGATGGCGATTCGCCTGCGCGGGCTGCGCTTTCGCTACGGCGCCGGCGACCCGTGGGTGTTGGATGGGATCGACCTGGACATTGCGGCCGGCGAATCGGTGGCCATTGTCGGCCCGTCCGGCTGCGGCAAGACGACCTTGCTGCGCCTGCTGGCCAGTTTGCTCGAACCGGTAGCGGGCGAGATCGAGATCGATGGCCGCGCCCTGAACCGGGCCGGCCTGGGCGAATACCGTTCGCAGATCGGGGTGGTGATGCAGGACGACCAGCTGTTCGCCGGCTCGATCGCCGACAATATCAGCTTCTTTGCCGACGCGCCTTCGATGGAGCGCATCCGCGCCTGCGCGCGCCTTGCGGCGGTGGAGGACGACGTGAACGCGATGCCGATGGGTTTTCATACGCTGATCGGCGACATGGGCACGGTGCTGTCGGGCGGGCAGAAACAGCGCATCCTGATTGCGCGCGCGCTGTACCGCGAGCCGGTCCTGCTGCTGCTCGATGAAGCGACCAGCCATCTGGATGTGACGCGCGAACAGGCGGTCAACGCCGCCATCCACGCCTTGCCGATGACCCGCATCATCGTCGCGCACCGGCGCGAAACGATCCTGTCGGCGGAGCGCATCATCGTGCTGGAAGAGGGCAAGGTCGCCTGCGACCTGCGCGGCGAAGAGGGCCGGGCGGCTTACCTCGCGCGCATGGAAAAAGCGCCAGCCGGGTAGCCGGGCTGGCGCTTCGTTACAACCTCAAGCCGGATCAGTCGCGGCGTGGATTGTCGGGACGGCTGTCGCGGCGGTTCGGGACGCCGTCGCCATCGCGGTCACGGTCGGCGCGGTTCGGCACACCATCGTTGTCGCGATCGCGGTCGTAGGCATCGGGCACGCCGTCACGGTCGCGGTCACGGTGTTCGAGGCGGTCTGGCACTCCGTCACGGTTGCGGTCACGGCCTTCCAGGCGGTCCGGAACGCCATCGCGGTCACGGTCGCGGCCTTCGAGGCGGTCGGGGATGCCGTCACGGTCGCGGTCATGACGGTTCCAGCGGGCCGGTTCCATGTACCAGTTGCCGTCGCGCTGGACCCAGGCCGGCTGCGAGTACACATAGCCCACGCGTTCGCGCACCCACTGGCCGCCGATCCAGGCGTGGCGGTTGCCGCGCCATTCCCAGTGACCGGGAACCCACACATGGCCGGCGCGTGGACGTGGCATGCGTTCGTAGCGTGGCGGCGGCGGGGCGACCCGCACGACGGTGAAGTCGCGCTGCCCAACCTGCTGCCAGCCGCCCTGGTTGAGGCGATAGCTGTTGTTATCGCGGATCCATTCGGTGCGGCGGTATTCGTAGCCGCTGCGCGCGCTTTCCCAGTGGCCGGCGGTCCAGACGTGGCGGTTGTTTTCCCAGTTCCAGAATCCCGGCGCCCACACATAGCCGCGGCGTGGCGCCGGCACGCTCTCGAAGCGCGGTTCCGGTGGGGCGGTGTTGATGATCACGCGGAAGTCAGTTTGAGCGACCGACGGCAGCGGCATGAAACCGGCGGCGCCAAGGGTGATCAGTGCTGCAAAGGTCAGGGTACGCTTCATTTTTACTTCTCCTTGTGAATTCCTATGAATCCAATATAGCAAGGCGTCCGGCGCTTCCCGGCTATTGATTCACCTGCTTACAATTGAAACAGAATCCGGGGCAAACGTAAATTCCGTTACGTACCGAGGCAAGCTTGTTTTATTGGTAATTCCTGTTGACCCACCCCGTCCTTCCCGCCTCTCGCGGGAACGGCGGGGCATGGGTTTCGCTTTCCCCCCGCTAGTGCCAGTCAGGCCGCGCGCGAGGCGTGGGACGGAATTTGCGGAGAGATGATGACAGGCTGGCTCGATTCGGTAGTGCAGGCATGGTCCGGACGGCGGAGGGCATGGCGCCGCGCGCGCCACTTGCGCCAGGGGGCGCGCGCGCCGATTGTGCCAATGGCGCCACGCACATTCACGCTCACGTCGGCGCACTGGATCGGCGCGGCCGGGGTCATCGCCACCGTGGCTGGCGCAGTGCTGATCAGCGCCCACGCGCGCCATCTGGCCGCATCATCGCAACCCGGCGCGGCCGTCCTGCACGGCGCCGGCCTGCCGGTATCGGCCGACGCCTTCCAGGGTGTGCTCCCGGGAGCGCAGTTCAGCGTGGCGCCGCAGCCCGGCATCAGCGTCACGTCCCATGCTGGCGCAACCTTGCTGATCGCCTCGAACCTGCGCAGCGCGGCGCCGGTGCGCATCGACCTGTGCACCCAAATGCTCGATCCCGCCAATCCGCGCCTGCTCCCGCTGCGCATCGGCTACCGCTTCGCCGACGTGGCGCGCTGGGTCGAGCGCAACGAGGCCTCGGCCAGCCCGGTCACCTTGCGCAATATCGCCCTGGCCGGCCCGGACGTACCCGGCATGCCGCAAGTACAACTGAGCGGCAAGGCCAGCGCCGACTTGCGGCTCGAATGGACCGCAGCGCAAACGGCCACGCGCTGGCTGGGGGAGGGCGCCGGCGCCGCTGCTGGCGCACGCGGCGTGGCCGAACTGCGGCGCGAGGGCTGGCTGGTGTGGAAAGACGCGGCCCTGCGCTTCCAGCGCCGCGCCAGCAACCGCTGTCCGCAGGCCGGCGAGCTGCTGGTCCAGCTGTTCCGCACCGGCGACGCCACGCGCGCCGCCAGGGCGCTGGCGGTGGCGTTTCCGGCCGAGGGCGCGGGGGTGTCGGCGTGGCTCTCGCCCGGGCGCTACCAGGTGCCGTTGCTGCCGCGCGCCAGCCTGGAAGACCAGGCGCTGTTCCAGGCCTTGCAGCAGCATGGCCTGGTGCGCCTGGGATCAAGCGGCCTGGCCGAACTGGCGCCGCGCGACCTGGCGGCATGGCAGGCGGCCGGCGACGGCACGCGCGCTGCGCAACTGGCCGGCTGGCCGGGGGCGCGCCTCAATGCCGACTCCCTCAAGCTGCTCAAGCGCCTGTATCGCATGGCCGACGGCGATTATGTGCGCGAACAGGTCCAGGTGTTTAACAGCGAACGGCGCCTGCTGGCGTGGCGCATGAAAGCACAAGCGCCGCAGCAGGGCGGCGAGTGGCAGGCCAGCGTGGCCGCGGCGCCGGCGTCCACCACCGCGTCGATGCCGCCGGCGGCCGCGCGCCTGTTCGCCGATGTGCCGCAAGGCTGGGCGCCATGGACGCGCATTGGCGCCTGGCCGGACGCCGCCGCCGGCACACCGGCGCGCCTGACGCTTGCGCTTCCGCGTGCGGCGCAGGGCGGCCAGTCGCTCGAATTGCTGCTGGTCGGGCGCCTGCTGTCGGTGGACGGCGCGCGCCTGCGCGCCAAGGCCCGCGACGCATGCAGCGGGCGCGATTGCCCCTCGGCGGCGTCGGTCCAGTCGCTGGTGCTCGATCTGGAGCCGGGCGCGCGCAGCGTCAGCCTGAGTGCGGCGCCGCTGCGCATGGCCGCTCTGGCGGGCGACCAGCAGTACCGCCATCTGCGCGTGGCCGGCGGCCGGATGACATGGCAACCGCTGGCGGCCAACAGCGCCACCGCGCGCGCTGCGCCGCTGGCATCGGTCACCCTGGCCGACCGCCATGGCACGGTCATCTGGAGCGGCGGCGAGCCGACCCGCGCGGCGGTGGATGCGGGCCTGGCGCCGCTGCTCGGCATCCGGGCGGCGCACGCCAACAGCGTGGCCGGCATGCTGGCGCGCCTGCCCGCACCCGACGGCGTGACCCACCAGGCGCGCCTGACGCTCGACCTGGCCCTGCAAACTGCCAGCCAGCAGGCCCTGGAATGCATCGGCATGCGGCGCGGGCACTGGAACGGCGGCGCGTGCAGCGGCGCGCAGGCGGTCGTACCTGGCCGTCAGGCCGGCATGGTCATTCTCGATACCGCCAGCGGCGATGTGCTGGCGGCGGCCGGCGCCGGCGGTGGCGCGCTTACTCCGGCTAACTGGAACGAGGTGCGCGATTTCGACCGCGCCAATCCGGCCCGCAGCCCGCTGCGCCTTCCCGCCCTCCAGCATGACGGCGGCGCCCACCGCAGCCCTGGCTCGACCTTCAAGGTGATCAGCGCATTGGGCCTGGAACTGGCCGCCAGGCACGATCCGCAGCTCGAAGCGCTGCTGGCCGGCCTGCCGCTGCCGTCGATCAATCGCATGGCGCAGTCCAAAGGCTTCGCCTTCCAGACCAACGCGGCCAGTTATCCGTTCGATACCAGACTGGCCCACATCACCAATTACAAGGACCAGCACCTGGACCGGCGCGCGCAGGACGGCCGCCTTGGCTTGTCGCAGGCGCTGACCTACAGCCTCAATACCTGGTTCGCCTGGTCCGGTGAACTGAGCGACCGCAGCCTGTTTGGCCGCCCTGACGGCGGCGCGCCGGATCTGCAGGCGCTCGACGGCGGGGCACTGGACAGCGTGCGCCCCATCGTGGCGATGGCGCACCGCCTCGGCTTCGAGCAGGCCGCGCGTCTGGACGGCGGCTTGCTGCCCGCCGATTTTTCATGGTCCACCTGGGACGCGTTGCAGGCCAGCCCCGCCCACATCGATCCGATTCACACCCGCCACGAGCTGCGCCAGATGGCCATCGGCCTGCGCATGCAGGTCACGCCGCTGCAAATGGCGCTGGTATCGGGCGCGGTGGGCGAGGGCAGGGTGATCGCCCCGCGCCTGCTGCTCTCGCTCGACGGGCGTGATGCGCTGGCCGGCGACAGGCCGGCGCTGGGCGTGCGCCTCGACCGCGTACGGGCCGGGATGAAGGGCGTGGTCGACAGCGGCACGGCGGCCGGCGCGTTTCGCGGCGCGCACCTGGCGGCGGTGCGGCGTGGCCTGTCCGGCAAGACCGGCACTTCGCCTTCGCTGGTCGACGGGCGCGAACTGGCCACCGTGTGGTTTACCGGCTGGCTGGAGCCGGGCACCCTGCCGGGCCAGACCCGGCGCCTGGCGGTGGCGGCCTTTGTCAGCCATTCCGACGCCACCGGGGGCGAGCACGCGGCGCCCATCGTGGCGGCCGTGCTGGGGGCGATGGCGGCGCAGAACCCGGAACAGAAGGGTAAATAGGGGTTTCAAGCGCGCCTTGCCGATTGCCGTTATATGGCATCATTTTGATGCTGAAACAACGATGGGAATGGTATGCGCTTGCCGGGAACCCGGTATCAGGAGCAGGGCTGGGAACAGGTGCGCAAACTGCTTGGGCACTGCTCCCTGGAGGCGTTCGCGCAGCTCTCGCCGGCGCGCCTGCTGGACACGCCCGACGCGCCCGACACGCTGGCCGAGTATGTGGAGCTGACGGCGCAGGCGCTGCATGCCTGCGCGCGCTCGGCGCGGGCCGAAGCACCCGCCAACAGCTATGGCGAAAGCGTGCTCGAACTGTCGCTAAGCCTGTTGTACGAATTGCGCGCGCGTCCCGCCGACTGGGCCGCCTTGTGCGCCGCGGTGGCCAACGAACACCAGAAAATCGGCCCGTTCTGGTGCGCGCCCGGCGGCGACGCCATTTTGCGGAAAAAAGTCAACGATCTGTATGCGGGCCTGCGCGACAAGGTCGATTCCGACAATTACCAGGCCGCGTGCGGGCGCACTTGCAGTCCTAACAAGATGTATGCGTACCGCATGCTCGACACCGCCTACAGCGACATTGCGCGCCTTTTCGGCGCCTGGCGCGAGCATGCGGCGCAGGTGGCGGCCATTCTCGGGCGCGAGGTGGCGGCGATGCCGATCGAAGTGCGCCAGATGCGCTCCATCGGCGCCTGCAAGGCCGACTGGGTGCTGCGCTGGAGCGAGTCGCGGGAGCGCTTCGGCGGCGGCGCCGGCCCCCTGCACACCAGGTCGAAACGCTTCGCCAACCTGAAAACCAGTCCGGAAAAAATTGGCGCCATGCTGCTCGAAATCGGCGACTACGAAGAATTGTCGTCCAACCGCGACAGCGACTGGCTGCACGACGCCGGCGAAGCGGCCAACTGGCTCGAAGACCTGTGGCGCGTGGCCGATGCCGCCGTGGAGGAGGGCGAAGCGCGCATCCTGCCCGAAATGGACGACGATACCGATGTGCCGGAGCCAGATGCGGCCGCGCCGGACGCGCCCGAACCAATCCGCTACGACAGCGCGATCGCCGCCAGCCTTTCACTGCCCCCCCGCTTCATGGAACTGGCGTGGGCGGCGCAGGACCACGGCAGCTGGAGCGCCGGCGCCCTGGCGGCCTATTCGCTGCCGGTGCGGCTCGCCGTGTACCTGAACATGATCGGTGCCCTGGACGACAGCTACCCCGGCGAATGGCTGGACCCGGCCACCGGCGAGCTGCCCACCATGCAGCAGCTGGCGGTGCTGGACCAGGTTTCGCTGCCAACCCTGCGCAAGCGCCGCGACGCTGCCATCGCCACCCTGCTCAAGGCAGTTCCATGAAGGAGAATGATGTGAAAATGAACCAGGAAGCGGACCGCAAGCTGATTGAGCGCCTGCTGCTGTCGCCGCGCGTGGAGGGCGACCGCCTGATGCTGGCCGACAGCGCGCTGCTGGCCGCGATTGACGGCAGCCACCCCTTGAACAGCGCGGAGCTGGCCGCCCTGCGCGCCTCGCCCCTGACCTTGCGCCGTTTTCGCCAGCTCGCCATCGAGCGCCGCGGCGACGCACGCGCGGCCAACGACGACGCCTGGAGCGGCAGCGCCGGCATGCTGCGCGCCGCCTCCGACGGCGCCGGCCTGGTGCGCCTGCTGACCGACGACGGCCACTGGGCGCTGCATTTCGTCGCCCAGGATGACGACTGGCGCCTGATCCTCTCGCTCGACGCCGCCGCGCCGTTCGCCGCGCGCCTGCTGCGCGAGCAGCCGATGCTGCGCGTGGTCGACGGCGGCGGGGCGATCCTGCTGCAAGGCCGGCTCGATGCCGATGGCGAAGTCGAATGCGGCTGGCATGTTGATGGCGCGCCCGCATCGCACTTCCAGCAGTTCGGTGCGCGCTTCGCGGTCGAACCGGTACACGTGTGAGAAATACCATGATCGGCCTGTTCAAGCGCCACCCCAAAGCGACTCAGCCCGATACGGCGGCGCTGGGCACGGCCACGCTGGCGCTACGCATGGGCGCCGGCTGCACCGTGCCGAAGGGCTGCACCGGCGTGGTGGCCGACCATGGCGGCCATACCCGGCGCGTGGCGGAAGGCAGCCGCATCGTCCTGGCCGAGACCGAGAACGCCTTCTGCTTTCACCCTGGCCCATACGGCGTCGACCTGGTGCCGTTTGCCGCCGCGCCCGAACTGGGGCTGCGCCTGGCGTTCGCTGTCGACGGCCCCGATCCGCGCGTGGCGCAGCAGCGCTTCGACCTGTTTTTGGCCAGCGAAGCGGGCGACACGCTCGGCGTGCCTGAATTCGGGGCGTCGATCGAGGCCGCGCTGCGCCAGGAACTGGCGCTGGGCCACCTGGCGCTGCCGCCGTGCACCACCCTGGACGAATGGAATGCCTTTCGCGGCGGCCTGAATCAACTGTTATATACACGTTTCGGCATCAGCGTCGACGATTGCGTGCCGGTGGACCTGGGCGACCGCATCGACTACGCGCAACTGCTGCTCGCGCGCGCGGTGAGCGTGCCGGAAGTGCCGGCGGCGCCGTCCCAGCCAGTTTCCATCGCCGCGCCGTTCGACGCGCATGGGAGCGACGCCAGGGCGCTGCGCCGGTTGTTCCTCGAACTGCCTTGCGTCATGCACGGCCTGCGCATGGCGGTGCTGCCGCCGGGCCAGGCGCTGTTCCAGCAGCATGTGGCGCTGCTGCAGCGCTTAGACCATGTCAGCCTGTCGGTGAACACCATGCCGGCTTTGGAGCTGGCCGCGCCGGGCGAAATGCTGGCGGCCGAGCGCCAGCTTGCCCGCACGCGCCACAGCCTGCGCGCCAGTGCCGCGCTGGACGAAGCCTGGGCCCTGCTGGCGCGCCTCGGCCTGGCCACGCATAACGATCTGGGGGCGCTGTTCGATGACGCCGACCGCATCGTCGCCAACCTCGAACACGAATGCGCCGCCCGCCGCGTGGCGATTATCCATCCCGAAAGCGAGCCGGCATGAGCATTGCCAACAACAAACGCCATGGGGCCGAGTGCCGCAGCGTGCTGGCCGGCGGCGCGCTGCTGACCGTCAGCGCCACCGTGCGCCCGCGCGCGGGCCGCGCCGACGTCAAATGCAGCGGCGCCGGCGACGCCGCCCTGGTCGAGCGCATGCAGCAGGTGGTGCGCCTGGCGCGCCTGACCGAAGGCTGTTTCGACAGCCGCGACCAGGTGGTCATCAGCATCGACCGCGCGCCCGGGCCCCATGAACGCGACTGGGAACTGGCCGTGGTGCTGGCCGACCGCATGGTGCGCGGCGTGTGGCAGCCGGCCGGCCCGGTCGTGGCCAACGGCTGGTCCGAGGAGTGGCAACTGGGGCGCATCGGCGGCCATGACGTGGTCAACGCCCCGGCGCACGCGCTGCTGGGCGGACCCGGTGGCCTGGGCTGGCTGGGCGCGCTGACCGGGCAGCCCGACAGCGCGCCCAGCGTGGCCTCGGCACGCGCCTGGTTCCCGCTGCACAGCGGCGGCATCAACGACAGTTTGTGCTGGGTCGAGGTGAGTGTGTATCCGCTGGCCGCTGCGGGCATGGACGAAGAAGAGACCATCGCCGCGCCCGGGCTCGACCCGGTCCAGCTGCTGGCGGTGCGCGAGGCGCTGGCCGGGGCGCGCCATTTCGACGGCCGCGCGCTGGGGCGCTGGCGCACGGTGGTGCGTTTCGGCCAGGCGCGCTTCCAGGGCAATTCGTTCGAACTGGCGCTGGTGATGGCCGACCGCATGGCGCGCGGACGTGAATTCGTGGCGCGCGGCCGGGTCATCGCGAGCGGCTGCTCGGGCGCCTGGCATGCGGGCCGGGTCGATACGGTCGAAGGCTGCGCGCCGAAATGCGCGCTGATCTTGCAGCAAAGCGTGGCCGGCGACCGCATTTTGCTGCCCAAGGCGTGGGAAGGCGCGCTGGCGCCGGGCTTTGCCGAGGCGCTGCGCGAGCGCGGCGCCAGCGTTGCGCTGGTCGAGCGGATCGGGATTATCTGAACAAGCGTTCAACGTGCGGGCGTGCGCGCCCGCTATCCCCGCCGTGCCCTGCTAAAATCGTGCTGGCCGAATGGGTTCGTTGAAAAGTGGTGCAAGTTGAACAACCAGGAGTCGATATGTTCCAGATGTTTGGTTTTGGCGGCGTGACCTGTCCGCGTTGCGAGCATCACAATGCCGGCGATTCGGGCTATTGCGCCAAGTGCGGGCTGACCTTGGGCGCGCCGCGCAACGAACCGGTGTTCCGCGAGAACCGCTGGATTCCCGGCCCCGGCGAACTGGCCGTGTTTTTCGGCGTCGAGCAGTTATCGGGCCTGTTTGTAAAGACATTGCGGGTGCCGGCCACCACGCGCGCCTACATCCTCCAGGCGGGCAAGGCGACCGAGGTGCCGCAGGGCGAGTACGAGATCGAGGGCTTTTTCACGCGCCTCAATCACCTGCTGCGCAACCAGCACGCCGAAATCCTCATCACGCGCACGGCCGCCATGCCGGTCGAGTTCTCGCTCGACGGCCTGCACACCTCCGAACACCTGGCCATCGGCGCGCAGTTCACGGTGAGCGTGAAGATCGAACAGGTCAGCGCCTTTGCCCAGCACTTCATGACCATGCCCGGCGCGGTCACCTCAACCGACCTGCGCGAGCTGCTCGAACCATCGGTGCGCCAGCTGGCGGCCGAATTCATCGCCGGCCAGTCGATCCGCGACATGTCGGGCAACCGCGACCTGCGAGCGCAGCTCGACGAGCGCCTGCAAGGTGCGCTCAAGCTGCGCCTGGCCCAGTACGGGCTGGCGGTGGCGCAGGTCGATACGCTGGCCCTGCGCCACGATAAATTCGACGCGCATCAGGCGCGCATCGGCACCCTGTGGCTGGTGGCCGACGAGCGCCACGTCAAGCTCGAACACGCGAAACAGCTCGACCAGTTATATAACGACGAAGAATGGCAGCGTATCCGCGTCGAAGAGCAGGCAAACCGCCTGCGCTACCGCCGCCAGGAACTGCGCCAGGACGACAGCATCGAAAAGGCCGAACTGACCTTGCAGAACGCCGAGCGCCTGCAAGCGCTGCGCGCGCGCGAGATCGACCTGTATGGCCGCATTGTCGATTCCAAGAGCCGCAAGCAGGCATTGGAGCGTGGCGCCGGCGACATTGTCACCGAACTGGAACACGAACTGGCCAAGAAGGGCGCGGCGCGCGAGGACGAATCGACCGGCTGGGCGCACCTGCGCCACCTGGCCCAGATCCGCATGCGCACCGAACTCGAAGTGGCGCAGCAGGGTGCGCAGGAGATGCGCCAGCTGGCGCAGCAGCGTTTCTCGCACCAGCTGCTGCAACAGCAAATCCAGAACAAGATCACGCAGGCGCTGGGGATCGAAGACGAAGCGCGCAAACGCGCCGAACTGGCGCGCCTGCAAAAGGCGCAGCAAGCGGCCAGCGAACGCCAGGTGGCGATGGAAGCGGAGCAGCACACCGCCCAGTGGCAGTCGCTGGCGCTGGCCAACGCGGCCTACAAGCGTGAGACCGAGCGCATCGCCGAATGGGAAGAAGAACTGGCGCTGGACCGCAAGCGCGACCTGCTGCGCGCCGATATGCTCAAGGACACGGGCGCCAGGGCCGACGCCGAACAAATCAACCAGAAGATCGAAACGCTGCGCCGCGGCGGCGCGCAGCAGGACTCGATCGCCCAGCACGAAAAGCTGCTGCGCACCATCGACGCCGACGGCCGCCATGCGCGCCAGTCGCAGCAGATTGAACTGGAAGCCGAAGAAAAGCGCCACGCGCTGCGCCAGCAGGAGCAGGAAGCGGCCTGGCAGCAGGAGCTCAAGCGCCTCGCGCACGAGCGCGAAACCCAGTTCGCGCAGCAGGCCCACGAAGCGGAACTGGCGCGCATCGAGATCAGCCGCGTCTCGACCATCGGTAACCTGAGCGACAGCGGCAAGGTGGCGCTGGCGGCCGGCCCCAACGCGCTGGCGCTGGCCGACGTGATGAAAACCCAGGTCCACGCCAGCATGACGCCGCACCAGCTGGCGGCGCTGGCGTCGGTGGTGGCGGCCACCTACAGCGTGACGCCGGCGGAAGCGGCGCGCGGCGCGCAGGAGCGGGTCGAGCGCGAACGCGCCCTGCGCGACGCCGAAGTGGACAAGGACCGGCGCCACCAGCTCGACCTGCTGGGCATGCAGAACGATGTGAACAAGGCGGCGCTGGCCTCGCAGTCGGGCCTGGGCATCGGCGTGGCGCAGGGCGGGGCGCGGGTAGGCTATGATCAGGCCCCGCGCCCGCAAGTGCGCATGTGCGTCAACGGGCACCGGGCCGGTCCCAACGACAAATTCTGCGCCGAATGCGGCGCGGCGATCCAACCTTGACAGGACAGATGCAAACGGCAAGAGACAAGATCCGCGAACTGCGCAGCCTGCACGAAGACGGCCTGTTAAGCCAGCAGGAATTCGACAGCCGCAAAAACGCCATCCTGGACGCGGAGTACGCGCCGCCCGGCGGCAGCGGCACGCCCATGGCGCCGGCGATCCACATCCGCCAGGGCACCGAGATCGGGCTGATGGTGGGCCAGGAGATCGGTCCGCAAAACCGCCGCTACCGCCTCGAACAGCTGATCGCGCAGGGCGGCATGGGCCAGGTGTGGCAGGCGATGGACCTGGCTACGCACGCCGAACTCGGTCACAGCGCCATGGTCGCGCTCAAGATCCTGCCGCCGCAATTCACGCAAAGCGCCACCCACGCCAAGCTGCTGATCGAAGAAGCGACCCAGGCGCGCCGCCTGGCGCACGAACACATCGTGCGGGTCTACGAGTGGGCGCAGGACCCGGCCACGTCGAGCTACTTCATCATCATGGAATGCCTGGAAGGCGAGGATCTCGACAGCCTGCTGGCGCGCGAAGGGCCTTTGAGCCTGGAGCGCGTGCAGGAACTGCTCGCGCCGATCGGCGACGCCTTGCAGTATGCGTGGGACAAACACAAGCTGGTTCACCGCGACATCAAGCCGGGCAACGTATTCGTGACCAAAAAGGGCGAGATCAAGCTGCTCGACTTCGGTATCGCTGCGCGGGCGCGCAGCAGCGCGAGCAGCATTGGTCTTGAAGCGCCGGGCAATTCGGGCACGGCCGGCTACCGCGCACCCGAGGCGGGCACCCTGCAACGCCAGCCGAGCCGTGCGCTCGACGTGTATGCGGTGGCGGTGATGATTTACCAGATGGTCGAAGGGCGCATGCCGTTCGACGGCCCGCGCAGCGCCAGCCACGAGCCGCCGCGCCCCGAGGCCTTGTCCGCGCGCGAATGGGAGGCGCTGCGCAGCGGCTTTGCCTTCGATCCGGACCAGCGCCCGCTCACGGTGCCGGACCTGCTGGCCGCCTTGCGCGGCGCGGTGGGGCCGTCGCCGCAGGAGCTGGCGGACCAGCATGCCGCGCAGCAGGCGCAGGAACAGCTTGCGCATGCCGCGCAGCAGGCCGCCCAGCGCGCGCAGGACGAAGTGCGCGCCAGGCAGCTGGCGGTGCAGCGCAAGGCCGACGCCGAAGCTGCCGCCGCGGCGCATCTGCTCAAGGAAAAGCAGCGCAAGGAGCAGGAAGCGATCGAACGCGCCGAAGCCGATGCGGCCAAGCGCGAACGCAAGGAAGCCTTGAGCCGCCAGCTGCGCGAGCGGCGCGAGGCCGACGCCGAAAAAGAGCGCAAGGCGCGCGAAGAACAGCAGCGCAAGGCGATGCAGCTCAAGGCGGTGGCGGCGTATCGCGCCGAGCAGCAGCGCGCGCGCGAAGAGATGGCCGAACGCAGCGTGGCCGCATCGGCGGTCGAACCTTCGGCGCCCGTCTCGGAGCCGGGCAGCCCGGTGGCCGACACCGACGGCGTGCTGCGCGACCGCTTCCTGGACGGGACGGGCAAGGGGCCGGAGCTGGTGCTGCTGCCGACCGGGCGCTTCCAGATGGGGTCCCCGGAGCACGAGCGCAAGATCGCCATGCGGGCCGGCTCGCAGCAATCGTGGGTGGAACGCGAAACGCCGCAGCACTGGGTCGGCATCGAGCAGCCGCTGGCGATGGGGCGTTTTCCGGTCACGGTGGGCGAGTGGCGCCAGTTCGTGCGCGCCAGCGGCTGGCAGCCGCAGGGCGACGTCAATTGGGCCGAGCCGGGGTTCGCCCAGGCCGACGATCATCCGGTGGTCGGCGTGACCTGGCACGACGCGCAGCTGTACGTGCGCTGGCTGACCGAGAAAACCGGGCAGGTGTACCGCCTGCCCAGCGAAGCGGAATGGGAATACGCCTGCCGCGCCGGCACCAGGACCGCGTTCAGCTTCGGCGACGAGATCGATCCCAGCCTGGCCAATTACGACGGCAACTACACCTACAACGGCAGTCCCAAGGGCGAGTACCGCCAGGGCACCACGCGCGGCGGCCTGTTCGCGCCCAATCCATGGGGGCTGTACGACATGCACGGCAATGTGTGGGAGTGGGTGCAGGACACGGTGCACGACAATTACCAGGGCGCGCCGAACACCGGCGACGCCTGGGAGCAGGGGGGGGACCAGAGCCGGCGCATCCTGCGCGGCGGCTCGTGGCTGTACAACCCGCGCTACCTGCGCTCGGCGCTGCGCAACGGGTTTTCGGCGCAGCTCAGTAATGATATTGTCGGATTCCGGGTCGCGCGCAATATCGCCATGCCGTGACTGGAGCGGGCGGTTGCCGGATAATATCGTCATCGATGACACAATTTGGAGCCGGGCAAAGAATGCAGATCAATGACAAGGATGTTGTGATTGCGGTAGTAAAGAACGAAGAGCAAGGTCCGATTCCCTCGGCATGGCGTTCCGTTATCCGGCACATCGTCGACGCGTTGGCGCATCACGACTATCAACTCGCTGGCGGCATTCCCGGCGTGGCGCCCGTGAGCGCAAACACCGGCATGCAAATCCAGGGCTACATCGAACGCTACGGGGAAACCGTGGTGCCGCTGCCGGATGAGACCTGGGAAACGTCGGTCTGCATCTGGACCGGCCATCATTGGGATGTCATGATCGACTTGTGGACTGCCCAAGAAGGTTGCAGCGACCTGGTACTGGCGCTGGAAGTACACGATACTGGCGACGATGTCGTTTTTTATCTCCATATGGTGTACGTGCCGTAAGGCGGGCGTCTCGCCGGCATTGGCCATCGACGTCCCATCGCTTCTGCGCCAGGCTACTGCCGTTCTCACCCCGGTAATACGACCTTACCCTGAGTGTTCGCCTGGCCGAGGACCGTGGAGGGTAAACTAAGTGCCTCGCTTGCCCGATGCCGGGCGGCGCTGCCTCCACGTATAGCCAGCCAAGGCCGCCAGGCCGATGGCGAACATGCCCCACCGTGAAGGTTCAGGCACCGGCATCGCTTGATACTCGAGGCTGAACATCAGCGGAACAGCCAGCTTGTCTATCGTGATATTGGCGGGGTTGCCAAATAGCGCATGCGATTCGTACTGAATGGCGTTCGAGAAGCCGGACGAGGCAGGCCCGGTGAGGAGGTTGGCGCCTCCGAAGGGATCATCTTTCACGGCCCGTACTTCAATATGTACGTTATTGCCGACAGCGATGTCTTTCAGGTCGTAGATGGCCCACGAGAAGTCGGCATAGGTGTAGCGGCTGGACATCGGCTCCTCATGTCCGTTCACAACGACGTAGGTCTGGCCGTAAAATATTTGGCCGACGCGCAATTGCGTCAGCGTTGCTGCGTCGCTTGGCAAGACCACATCCTGAGTCACCCAGGAGTCGATCTTTTCTGCCCATTGGTCCCCGTTGCTGCCCAGGGTGAACGTGTATGCGCCTGCACCGCCGCCATCGCCTGGCTGAGGGAAATACGGGTCTGGGTAATGGATGGTCTCGATGGCGGCTGCAAAGCTGGAGTTGGCCGCAATCAGTCCAACAAAAAGGGTACTGAGTGCGCGCGTTGCGGGCGTAAGTTTGAACATGACGGTCTGGTTCCTGGTTGATGATGGGGTGACGGGGATGACATCCTGGTGTCTGCAAGCTTGCGCCGATCGGATGCGTAGCTTATTTCGTTTATTGCATTAAATGCAATACTTACGATACGCTATTTTGTAGACTTTAAGTAAACAAAGTCTTATTGCTAATAATCTGGCGAATATCAGTGCCGTATTCGCATTCCCGCCAGATGCGCGGCGCGGCGGATCGCGCGTTGCCATCCCCCCATTCCGTGTGATGCGCAATCGTGCGAAAGGGTGTAAATTCCGCCAACACCCACCCTGATCCAGAAGGAAACCCATGTCCATTACCGTCAAGCGCGATCTGTCGCAACCGATGCGCCATATCGTCCACGTGCGCAACCACCTCATCGCCGCCGATGGCTCGGTCGAGGAGGGCGGGGCCGATGCCGGACCGTCGCCGCACGACCTGTAC
This sequence comes from Massilia aquatica, assembly GCF_011682045.1. Lineage (GTDB taxonomy): Bacteria > Pseudomonadota > Gammaproteobacteria > Burkholderiales > Burkholderiaceae_D > Telluria_A > Telluria_A aquatica. Next base: position 464,739 of record NZ_VVIW01000002.1, read on the forward strand.
GACGCCGCCCTGGGCGCCTGCAAGGCCCTCACCGTGGTCTGGTACGCCAAGCGCAAGGGCATTCCGGTAGAGGACATCGAAGTGACCATCGAGCGCGACGCCAGCGACGAGCGCAAGGGCGTGTACCGCCTGTCGGCCGCGCTGCAGTTCGGTGGCGACCTGACCGGTGCGCAGCGCGCCGACCTGCTGGCCGCCGCCGAAAAATGCCCGATCCAGAAACTGATGACCGGCGTGACTACCGAGATCACCACCACACAGGTTGCGCCATGAGCGTGGCCCACTTCTTCAAGCCGCACGAAAAGGATATCGGCGGCGGCTTTCGCGTGCGCCGCGTGCTGCCGGCCGCCGCCAAACAGGCGGTCGGGCCATTCATCTTTTTTGACCACTTCGGTCCCATCGATGCGCCGGCCGAGGCCAACCACGACGTGCGCCCGCATCCGCACATCGGCCTGGCCACGGTCACCTATCTGTACGAAGGCGCCATGGAGCACCGCGACAGCGTCGGCTCGGTGCAGCGCATCGAACCGGGTGCGATCAACTGGATGACGGCCGGCAGCGGCATCGTCCATTCCGAACGGACCCCGGCCGACATGAAGGGCAAGCCGCGCCGCTCGCATGGCTTGCAGCTGTGGGCCGCGCTGCCGCGCGCGCATGAGGAAGACGCGCCGAGCTTCGCGCACACGCCGGCGAGCGCGATTCCCCTGGCCCGGCTCGACGGCGCGCTGGTGCGGGTGCTGATCGGCAGCGCCTTCGGCCACACCTCGCCGGTGGCCACCTTCAGCGAAACGCTGTATCTCGACATCACGCTCGATGCGGGCCGCAGCATCGAACTGGACGATCTGCCGCAGGAAGCGGCGATCTATCCGGTGTCGGGCGAGATCGCCATCGATGGCGAACTGCTGGCGCCGAACACGATGGCGTATCTGGAACCCGGCAGCGGCGCGAGCGTGTATGCCGCTGCCGGCGCGCAGTTTGTGGTGATCGGCGGCGCGCCGCTCGACGGCCACCGGCACATGGTTTGGAATTTCGTCTCGTCAAGCAAGGAGCGCATCGCGCGCGCCGCGGACGACTGGGAACAGCAGCGCTTCGACAAGGTGCCCGGCGAAACCGAGTTCATTCCTTTGCCGAAACGTTAATTTGATTTCAGCGGGAACTTTTCAGCGCGCCAGGAATCCAAGCATTCACGCAAACAATGTGTGGAGGCGATCATGAAGATTCCTGACGAGCTGCAAATTCCCGCTGTCGTTTTTGCCTTGCAGGCGGCGCTGCTGGCCGGCGTGGCCATGGTGTTCCTGGTATTGTTGCCCTACTGACCAGTTGGCGGGCCGGCAGCGCCGCGCTGCCGGCTTTTATTGCTCCTTTATTTCCCGCTTTTTCCTTCCCCATCATCGCCACATTGCCGCGCCGGTGAACACGCGCGACGGGCCTTGCGAGAATGCATATCCAATTTTGCATGCAAGAAAATCACCCCGCGCGCGGAAGATTATTTGTTCGGCCATAGAGAAGCGCCCCAATGCCCGCTTGTGTTTCCTCAATACAACGGATTCGCTAATTTGAAGCCTTCCTCGGTATTCAAATAGTTTCTCATAGTCCACAATCCGTTCCCTGAAACAATTAAACCTTTGAGGAAAAAGAATGAATCAACCACTGCGCCTGGCCCTGGTCACAGCGATCCTGGCAGCCTTCAGTGTTTCATCGCACGCCGCCGATGATGCCCCTACCGTCACCATCAGCGGATTCGGCACTGCCGCCCTGACGGCCACCGATACGGACGATGTCGAGTACGCGCGTTTCAACCAGGCCGCTGGCGTGGGCAACAGCCCGCGCACCGGCGTGGACTCCAATTTCGGCATTCAGGGCACTGCCAAGATCAATAACTGGCTGTCGTTTACGGCACAGGGCCTGGCCCGCAAGAATGCACGCGATTCCTATGGCGCCGAACTGAGCTGGGCGTTTGCCAAATTCAAGATCAATGACGAAATCTCGATCCGCGTCGGCCGCATCGGCATGCCGGTCTACATGATTTCGGACTTCCGCCAGGTGGGCTACGCCAACACCATGATCCGTCCGTCGCAGGAAGTGTACGGCCAGATCTACGGCGATTCGTACGACGGCATCGATGCGATGTACCAGCACAATTTTGGCGATACCACCGTGACCGCGCAGGTCGGCATCGGCAAGATGTCGACCAAGATTACCGGCGACAACCGCATTGAGTACAAGCCGGCGACCACGATTCATGTCGTCGCTGAAAACGGTCCGTTCACCGTGCGCTTCGGCCGTGCCGACGCCAAGGTCAGCCTGGAAGGCAGCGAAACGCTCGACGGCCTGCTGGCCACCCTGCGCCGCGTTGGCATGGGCAAGGTCGCCAGCGACCTGTCGGTCACCGACGTCGACGGCTCGTTCACCTCGCTCGGCATGACCATGGATTACAAGAACATCCTGGTGCAGACCGAATACGCGGTACGCAAGACCGACTCGCTGGTGATCCACGACACCACTTCGTACTACGCCATGCTCGGCTACCGCTTCAGCAAGATCACGCCGTACTACTATTATGGCAACGTCAAGCAGGACAGCGACCGCTCGTACGCCGGCTTGCCATCGACCGGTCCGCTGGCGCCACTGTCGGCCGGCGTGAACACGGCGATGAAGGCCGGCCTGCAGTCGACCAATGCGGTCGGCGTGCGCTGGGACTTCCATAAATCGGCCGCGCTGAAGGTGCAGGTCGACCGCATCAAGCCGCGCGATGGTTCGGGCACCTTCCTGAACGCCAAGCCGGGCTTCCGCGATGCGGTCACCGTCTACGCCGCCGGCGTCGACTTCGTATTCTAAGGAGAGCAGCATGACAACAACTATCGGCAAGCTCGTGCTTGTGTCGGGCTTGTTCACGGCCAGCGTGCCCGCCCTGGCGGAGATCGTCGTGATCGTTAACCCGAAGAATCCGGCCACGCGCATGTTCAGCGAGCAGGCCGGCCAGTTCTTCATCGGCAAGTCGGCCCTGTTCACACCGGTCGAGTTCAATGAAGGCGCGGCCATCCGCAGCGAGTTCTACAGCAAGGTGCTGCAGAAGGAACCGGCGCAGGTCAAGGCCATCTGGTCCAAGCTGGTGTTCACCGGCAAGGGCACGGCGCCCAAGGAATACCATACGGCAGCCGAGGTCAAGAAGGCAGTTGCGGCCGATGTCAGCGCCATCGGCTACATCGACAAGTCGGCCGTGGACGACAGCGTCAAGGTCATCCTGACGGTGCAGTAAATCGATGGCGTGCGGCGCTTCGGCGCGGCATGCAGTTGCTCAGCCAACTCCCTTGCGCCGGCCATCGCGGCCGGCGCAATCTGCTCTAGCAGCATCCCCGCAGTCATTATCTTTTTCCCCTCGGCTCGCCTTTGATTGCCACGAGTAATTCACGCTTGCGCTTCGTCACGCTTGGACGTTTTCTCTTTTGGCATGCCATAAAAATACGGTTTGTGAAGAAGGTTATTTGTTCGGCCATATTAAAGCGCGCCAATGCCTGTCTATGTTCCTTCGATACAACGCTTTCGTGAATTAAGCGCAGTTCGCGATACACAAAGAGTTACTCCTGGCCCACACTAGGGTCTCAGCACTTGCGAACTATCGAGGAGAAAATATGAATAAACCACTGCGTCTTGCCATGGTCTCAGCCATCCTGGCAGCTTTTTGCATGTCGTCGCATGCGGCCGATGGGCCAACGTTTACCATCAGCGGTTTCGGCACCGCGGCCCTGACCGCGACCGATACCGACGACATCGAATTCGCCCGGCCGAATCAGCAAGCCGGCGTGGGCAAGAGCCCGCGGCCAGGGGTCGATTCCAATCTGGGCATCCAGGGCATGGCCAAGATGAACGATTGGCTTTCCTTCACGGTGCAGGGACTGGCACGCAAGAATGCGCGCGATGCCTGGGGCGCGGAACTGGCGTGGGCCTTTGCCAAGTTCAAGGTCAATGACGAATTGTCGGTGCGCGTCGGCCGCATGGGCATGCCGGTCTATATGATTTCGGACTTCCGCCAGGTAGGCTACGCGAACACGATGATCCGTCCGCCCACGGAAGTGTATCGCCAGGTCAACGGTGACTCATTCGACGGCGTCGACCTGGTCTATCAGCACAGTTTCGGCGACACCACGGTGACCGCGCAGGCCGGTATCGGCAATGTGTCGGCCAAGATCACCGACGACAACCGGGTCAAGTACAAACCGGCCACGATGGTCCATATCGTCGCCGAAAATGGCCCCTTCACCTTCCGCGTCGGCCGTGCCGACGCCAAGGTGACGATCGAGGACAGCGAACAGCTCGAAGGCTTGCTGGCAACCTTGCGCCGGGTCGGCCTGTCCCAGGTTGCGAACGACCTTAGCATCACCGATGTGGACGGGTCGTTTACCTCGGCCGGGTTCACCATGGACTACAAGAATTTCCTGGTGCAGACAGAATATGCGATCCGCAGGACCGACTCGCGCATTGTTCCGGATACCAATTCGTATTACGCGATGTTTGGCTATCGCTTCGGCAAGATTACCCCTTACTACTTTTATGGCGACACCAAGCAGGACAATGCCCGCACCTACGCCGGTTTGCCCACCACTGGCCCGCTGGCGCCGCTGACAGCCGGCGTGAACGGGGTGGTCAAGGCGGCCCAGCAGTCGACCAATGCGATCGGGGTGCGCTGGGACTTCGCCAAGTCCGCCGCCTTGAAGGTGCAGGTCGACCGCATCAAGCCGCGCGATGGCGCCGGTACCTTCCTGCGCGCCAAGCCGGGTTTCAGCGACACCGTCAACGTGTATGCCGCCGGCATCGATTTCGTATTCTAAGGAGAGCAGCATGAAGACAACAATCGGCAAAATGCTGCTGGCGGCAGGCATGTTCGCGGCGAGCGTACCCGCCTTGGCGGAAATCGTGGTGATCGTCAACCCCAAGAACCCGGCCACGCGCATGTTCAGCGAGCAGGCGAGCCAGTTTTTCATCGGTAAATCGAGCTTGTTTACACCGATCGAATTCAATGAGGGCGCGCCCATCCGCAACGAGTTCTACAGCAAGGTGCTGCAGAAGGAACCGGCCCAGGTGAAGGCGATCTGGTCCAAGCTGGTGTTCACCGGCAAGGGCACCGCGCCCAAGGAATATCACTCGGCAGCCGAGGTGAAGAAAGCGGTCGCGGCCGATGTGAGCGCGATCGGCTACATCGACAAGTCGGCCGTGGACGATAGTGTCAAGGTCATTCTCACGGTGCAGTAAGCAGCGCGGCAACGCGCAGTACGCAGCCCCTCCAGCCCGGTTGGAGGGCTTTGTCGTTTTTAGTTTGCCGTTGTACGACCGCATCTGCTAGGCTGGGTGCCCGCCGCTCACTTTGCCATTGCGATGACGCCACTTCCCGCCGCGCCTTCCACCGTTCCCGGACCGGACGGCAATCCCTCCTTCGGCCGCTTTGCCGGCGCGGCCACGCGTATCGACTGGTCTGTTCTGGCCGCGCCGTATGCGCGCAGCCGCTGGTGGCGGCGTTTTCGCCACAAGCGCTGGCATTACAGCGCGCTCGCCACCGAGCAACTATTCTGCGGCATCGCCATTGTCGATGTCGGCTGGACCAACACCGCCTTTGCCTACGTGTTCGACAGGACGCGGCGCGCGGTGGTGGCCGGCTTCTCGCGCGATGGCGTGCCGGGACTGACGGCGCGCCTGGCCGCTCATGCGGGCGGTGCCAGTAGTTTCCGCTTCGGCGAGCGCCGCATCGCCATGTCGGCCAGCGCGCTGTCGCTGCGCTGCAAAGGCCTGGAGATCGATGCCGACCTTGGCGCACCGAACGCGCCGCTGTTGCTGGCCGTCGGGCCGGTGCGGGGCGGGGCGGTGCATGCGACGCAGAAATCATCAGGCCTGGCGCTGAGCGGCAGCGTGCGCATCGGCACGCAGACGTACGCGCTCGACGGCGGGGTGGCCAGCTTCGACTATTCCAACGGCTTGCTGGCGCGTGAGACGGCGTGGCGCTGGGCCTCCGCGCACAGCCTGGCGCTGGGCTTTAACTTGCAGGCGGGCTACTTCGGTGCGCACGAGAACGCCTTGTGGCTGGACGGGCAGTTGATCGGCCTCGGCGCGGCCACCTTTGACTTCAACGCCAACGATCCGATGGCGCCATGGCATGTGTTCACGGACGACGGCTTGCTCGACCTGTATTTCACGCCGGAAGGGTACCGCCGCGAAGACAAGAACCTGCTGGTGGCGGCGAGCCGCTACGTGCAGCCGATCGGCACGTTTTCGGGGTGGGTGCGGGCGCGCGTGGACGCACCGCGCCGCGCGGTGAGCCGGCTGGCGGGCGTGACCGAGGATCACGCGTCGCGCTGGTGACGCGGGCAGGTCGGCGTCCGACCCGCGCAACAGGCCAATTCTTTTTATCTTGACATCAAAATTCAAGCAGCATATATTCCACCTGCCTGAGTTGGAAGCGTTTCCATAGTCGTGGGAACGGGTTGTTTCCTTGCTCCAATAGTTCAACAGGCTTCACGCAGCATGCGCAATCAGGCACAGTGCGGTGCGCCGAGGCTGGAAAGCTTTCCACAGTGTTTTGGCCCGGGCGCCGCGTTTATGAAGAGTAGTTATCAGGAGACATTGTGAAAAATCAAAATAACATCCAGGCAAAGCGCAAATTCGTGTTGTCGGCAATTGCCGGCGGCATTCTCGCCATCTACGGCGCCGGCGCGCACGCCAGCGTGACCAATCCCGTCATCGGCCAGCTGCTGTGGTCGGAAGAATTCAACGGCCCCAGCCTCAACACCTCGTTCTGGACGCCGGACGATGGCAACGGTTGCCAGATCAACCTGTGCGGCTACGGCAACCAGGAATTGCAGTACTACAGCCCCAACAACCTGTCGATCGTCAATGTCCCGTTCGAGTCCAGCTCGCGCGCGCTGGCGATCAAGGCCCAGCGCCAGACGGTCGGCAGCAACTCCTTTACTTCCGGCAAAATAACTTCCGCCGGCAAGGTGCAAGTGCAGTACGGCATGATCGAAATGCGCGTGAGCACGCCGCCGCTCGGCACCGGCTTGTGGCCGGCCGGCTGGCTGCTCGGTTCCAGCCCGCAAACCTGGCCGCGCAACGGCGAGATCGACATTCTCGAGATGGGCCACCGCGCGACTTACCGGCCCGGCGGCGCCGGCATCGACAACTTCATCGGCTCGAACGTCATCACCTGGCAGCAGGCGGCCTGCGTGCCGGGCAACGAAAGCTGCGCCGCCTCGACTGCATGGCAAACCAAGAACTGGTATATCGCGCCGACCTCGATGGCGAACCGCTTCGTCACCTATCGTTTTTACTGGACCGAATCGCAGATGCGCTTTACGGTCGTCGATAACGGCGTCGAGCACAATTTGTACGACAACCCGCTGCCGGTTAATTCGAGCGCGCTGCAAGCGCCGTTTTACCTGCTGCTGAACATGGCCGTGGGCGGTAACTTTACCGATGCCGCCTCGCCCGCACAAGTGACCGCGCCGCTGCCGGGCACCATGTATGTCGACTATGTGCGCGTGTATCAGCTTGACGGCAAGGGATCGGTCAAGCTGGGCAACCAGACCACGCCGGAAGTGGGCAAATTCGGCGTCTTCACCGATAACACCGCGGTCAATAACAAGCAGGTGGCCGGCACCAGTTCCGATGTCTTCGTGTGGAATAACGCGTCGACATCAGCCGGGAATATCGCGCCGTTCGAGGGCAGCAATGTCATGGCCCTGAACTACACCGCGCCAAACCAGTGGTTCGGCGGCAGCGTGCAATCGCGCCAGGCGCACGACATGAGTAACTTCAGGAACGGTAACCTGAAATTCCGCATCAAGATTCCGGCCAATGTGGCGTTCAATGTGAGTATCCAGGATACCTACACCAACCAGAACGCGGTCAAGTTCCCGGCCAATGCGACCACCTATGGCCTGGTGCGTAATGGTGAATGGGCCACGGCGACGATTCCGGTATCGACCCTGGTCGGGCCGAAAGTGGCATTGCAGTCGATGCTGGACCTGTTCCAGTTTTCGAGCGAAGCGACTCAATTGCCGACGGCGCCGTTCCAGATGGCGATTGACGATATTGTGTGGGAGTCGGGGACACCAACGCCAACGCCAACGCCAACGCCGACGCCAACACCAACACCAACACCAACACCAACGCCAACGCCAACGCCGACGCCGACGCCAACGCCGACGCCAACCCCGACGCCAGTTTCGGTCAGCGCCACCCAGACCGGCCCGACCACGCTGCAGTTCGCCGTGCGCTCATCGGGCTGGGCCGACGTGCATTACACGGTCAATTCCGGCGGCCAGCAAAACGTTCGCCTGCGCCAGGATGCCGGCAACAATACCTACGCCGCCGGCGGCCTGAAAGCAGGCGACGTGGTCAAGTACAGTTTCACCTACTGGGACGTGGCGAAGAACTATGCTGTCGATACGGCGCAGCAAACGTTCACGATGAAGTAAGCGGCAAGGGGCGGGGCGGTTGCCATCATCGTGGCCGTCTCGCCGTCCTTATTTGGCCTTGGCTGGCTGTGCCGGCAAGGCCGGCTTGGCGCCGGCTGGCGCTATCGCCAGCCATTGTGTGGCCGGCGGCGCCACGACCGGCTTGCGCTCTGCGCCGAAGGCCGCCGCAAGCGCCGTTGGACTCATGTCGCGGAACAGGCGAATCCAATTACCGTCCTCCGTCACCAGCATCGGCACAACGGGTTTGATCGCTTTGACAGTGTCCATGATGTAAAACAGCAAGGAAAAATCGCGCTCCACCTGTTGTGTCGTGAGACCGCAGGTTGTCGGTGCCGGCACCGTGCGCTTTACCCAGAACGTCTGCCATGCCAGGGCCGGATTGGCGTCGCAGCGGATCTTGGCCACCTTTTCCAGCGCCGGCACGGCTGCGGGGTCGCTTCCCCATAAGGAGGAGGGCACCAGGTAAAAGGTCGTGTTCAGGCGCGATGCGGCCTTGGCCAGGTCCTTTTCAAGCATGCGGCAGCCCGGACAATCGATCGCCGACAACATCAGGATCTTGCGCCCGCCGCCGTTGCCGTAGCTAATCTTGATCATTTTGTCGTAATCGAGATTGGCCATGACTTCGGCGCGCACTTCGTTCACTTGCCGGGGCGTCAAGCGGATTGGTTTGCCTGCTTGCAGCCCGACACTGCTCAAGCCGCCGCCCTTGGTGGTAAGGGTACCCGCATCGTTGGTCAGGGAAACCATTTTTCCGGCTGGCGTGAAAATCGCATACATGCCTTTCACGTGCGTCGGCACGATGTCGGCGGTGGCCGGGGTCACGTCGGTGAACGTTACACCCGCCTTTTGCATGTTCGCGAAAAAATTGGTCCTGGCGGTATGTTGATCGGCCAGTGCGCTCGTTGGCCCGATCGCCGCCAACAGGCCCAGCAACGCCGCAACGAGAATGCGTGCCGGCTTGCGCGGGGCGCAGGCGTGGTGCTGTTGCAGGGTTTTCATCAGAACGATCATTCGGCGCCGTCGAGCCAGAAAATGGCGTAGGCCTTGGCCGGGGTCTTTTCGGTCGGCTTTTCAATCTGGACCTGGGCGCAATCTTCCGCCACCAGGCTGCGCCAGTTGGGAATGCCGGCATTGGCAAACACCGTCGTCGCTTTCGACGCCAGGCTGATATCGAGCGCCAGGCGCGCATTGCGCGGACCCGTCTTGGCGTAATTGACGCCGCGCAGTTCGAAGCCGAAAGCGGCCATCCACGGCTCCCACAGGCCCGATTCCACGCCCTGCACGATGCGGCCGAACATATCCTTGAGCGGCAAGCCTTTTTTGATCACGCCGCGCAGCGGTTCGAGCGACGGCGCCGTGCGCGCATCGGTCGACAGCTTGCCGGCGCCCCGGTCGCCGATTGCCTTGATTTCCTTGGAAAAGGCCGCATCGCGCTCGGTGTAATCGCGCATGCGCGAGAAAAACTCGGTGCTGATGAACGGGTTTTCAGGACGGCCGGCTGGTTCCTCGGGCGCGCGTTTAGCCGGAGGCTGTTTTTTGGTGGTCATATATTCGGAACTGGAGTGTAAGGGGCGTAGTTTAACTTACTTGCCGAGCAGGGCAAGCGACTCATTCCACTGCCCGCGCCACGGATAGAGGAAATCGTGAGCCTGGAATGCACGCTTGAGTTGCGAAATCGGCACGCGGTACGCATCGTTCATTCCCAGCGCCAGCGTCACCGGGTTCCACATGGCCTGCTTTTTCGATTTGCGGGCGCTGCCCTTGATGCGCGCACCTTCATCGCCAAATATGCCGCCGGCGTCGTCGAGCGCCTTGTTCATATCGATCCGCAGCATGGTCCCGAATGCGGCCATCACTTCATCCTTGCTGATGCCGACGCGCGCTTCGGTCGCCGTTTCGGCTACTTCCGGCTTCGGTTCCGCATCGCGTTTGAGTTTGGTGACCAGGCGTTCGAGTTCCTTTTTGAGAAAGCGCAGCTCGTGCAGCTCGCGCCGGAATCCTGGCGCCGGCAGCTGGGCCACGATTTTGTAGACGTCCTTGGTGACCGTGATCAGCACATCCTCGCTGCCGGCGGCGAGGCGCGCGGTGTCGGCTTCCAGGAAGATCGGCGCGGCATAACCGCCATTGGCGTCGCCAAACAGATCGGCGTGACTGGCGTCGTAATCGAGCCACACATACGGCGTGAGCGCGTTTTCAATCAGCCGCGCCAGGGTCCACGGGGTGCCGGTTTGCTGTTCCATCCAGGCGCAGGATTGTTCGGTTGTCGCCCGAAACGGGAGTTCGATGATCGTCATTGTTTGTCCACTTGCAGAAATTGTGCCACCGGGATGCCCGGTCTGTACCGCCATGATAGGCGATCCACAGTCTCGCCAAGCATTTTAGGATGGCATATGGCGTGAGATAATGACCGCCATGACGCTCAAAATCTCCAGGATTCTCCACGCCGGCTACGTGTTCGAATGCGAAGGCACGCGCATCGCATTCGATCCGGTGGTCGAAAACCCGTTCAGCCGCAATTGCCACGCCTTTCCCGACGTGCGCTTCGACCATGCACAGTTCCGCGACGTACGGTTCGACGCGGTGTTCATTTCGCACTTCCACGACGACCACTGTTCGTTCGACAGCCTCGACTTGCTCGACCGCGCCACGCCGATGTACATCTACTGCCTGTTCGAAGAACTGTTCGAGATGGTGCGCGAGCTGGGGTTCACCGATGTGCACCAGCTGCGCATCGATGCACCGGTGCAGGTCGGCGCGATCACGGTGATTCCGCGCGAGGCAATGGATGCGGATGTGGACTCGATGTTCCACGTGCTGGCGGCCGGCCTGAATGTGCTCAATGTCGTCGATTCGTGGATCGACCCGGACATGCTGCCAGCGCTGGCGCGCTTTGCCCCGTGGGATATGGTGCTGTGGCCGTTCCAGACCATGCGCGAAATCGAAGTCTTGTCGCCCTCGCGCGCCGCGCCCGCGCCGCCGCAGCTGCCGGAAGAATGGATCGCGCAGCTGGCCGCGCTCAAGCCGCGCTATGTGGTGCCCAGTTCCTGCCAGTTCGTGCAGGAGCCGTGGTCCTGGTATAACCATGCGTTTTTCCCTATTACCTACCGCCAGTTCCAGGATGAAGTGGGAGCGGCCCTGCCGGATGCGCAGGTCGTGCGCATGAATCCATCGGTATCATTTGTGCTGGACCGCGACTCGCTGGTGGCCGCGCCGCCATTGAGCTGGGTAGTGCCGGTGGGCGAACAGGATGTCGATTACCAGTATCACGGCCATGCCACGCCGCCGCGCACGGCCGATATTGCGCGCCATTTCCCGCCGCTGACGGCGGCCCGGCATGCGCGCGTGATGGATTACTGCGCAACGGGCCTGCTGGAAAAATATCGCGGCATGGAGCTGCCGGAAGAGAGTTTTTTCGAAAAACCGCGCGTATGGCGCTTATCGGTATTCGATCATGCGGGGGAGGGGACGCATTTTCATTACCGGATCGAGGGTGATCAAATCGCGCTGATTGCCGGCGTGCCAGACACCTTGTCGTGGACGACCGAAGTGCCGTTTGCGAGGCTGTATGCGGCGCTGGAACTGGGTGAGGCGCTGACCTCAATGTATATGCGCATGAACGACGCGGTGTTCGACCAACAGACCGAGGCCGATCTGCTCGATGCGGAACTGGTGGATGACCCGCTGATCCGCTGCCTGTTTAACGATGTGTTCGGGGCTTACCAGGCGGCGCAGTTACGGCGCATACAAGAACGAGGCCAGGTTGTGGACCCAGCGGGCTGATCACACCCTTTCGAAGATTTTGTATTCACCGCCGGTAATTTCAAGAAAATTGTCGACGTCGTCTTCCGCGTCCTCGCGCTGCTCGCGTGCCAGATCGGTACCACCTAACCACGAAATCACGTTCCCGTTAGCGAGTGGCTCGATGATCAGGATGGCGATGTCATTTGCATCATCGATTGTTCGCGGCGGCGCTTTGAACGCTAAAATTTTCGATGATCCCGGCAGTGCCGGCCACTCGCCCATTGCCTTGGTCCCAGGCGGCAGACGCGCTTCACTTATTGCATCTGCTATCGACGGGAATTCTCCCGAACACATTGCGACAAAGTACTTATCTATTGCAGTAAACAGCGGTGCCGGCTCAGTTAGCCCAAGCTGAGGAACAGGCAAGGCACTTGACGCAGCAAGTTCAACTGCTTTTTCGGAGTTCGTCATTGATGACTTTTGTGGTTGAGCGTAAGTGTGCGTCCGGCGGACACTGGAAGTCGGCTGGCTCAGTTTATGAGGATATTGCCAATAAGGCAAGTAATATGTTTTGTCACGCCGGGGCGACGACCGGAAATGCCAGAAGTCTGGATCAAGCCGTATGCATCTCCGCTGCCGCATGCGTCGATTTCAACGCCGTGCGCACGATCCAGCATTCCGGATACGACTCGCTGGCAAAGCGCGTATGCCGTGGAAACTGCACCAGCCGGTCCAGCGGCGCACCGGGACTGAGCGCCGTTTCCTTGCCGGTCGCCGGATCCAGATGCCAGAAACCGCCATTCTGGTGATACAGAACCGGCATCACCGCTGCTCTCGGCGCGGCGCCGAACGGCGCCAGCGGGAAGCCCGGATGCTTTCCGGGCTCCAAAAAGTAAAAACACTCCGCATGCGCGCCCTGGTCGATGCGGTGCACGATGACGCCATGCGGCATCACCGCCGTCACACTCAGCACCACAATCCCCTTGATGCTGGCGGAGAGCTCAATGCGCATGCCCAGCCGCAGCGGCACCGGCTTGTTCTTGCCCGGCCACACGCCATCGAGCAGGATGCCGTAACGCGACACATCTTCGATCTCGAAGCCGTTCATGCCGCGCCGGATCACCGCGTGGCGCCCGGACAGACGGCGCGTGAGGCCGTCGCGGTCCTGGCCGTCGTCGCCAAAGTGGGTCAGCAGCACGTCGGCGTCCGGGTCGTACAGTTCAAAGCGGCCCAGCACGCACTCCGGCATTGCAAACAAGCGCACCTGGCGCTGCGAGCCAGGCTCGGGCGCCGCGTTGACCAGGCAGGCGCAGGCGGTGGGGTGGGGATGCGGCTCGGCATGCGAGGGCACGTCGATTTCGATCAGGTCTTCGTCCCAGGCAATGGTCGAAAAGCCCATGTCGACCTTGCCCGGCTTGGCGTCCAGATTCAAATGGGCGATTGAGGCGTTGCGCGCGTGTACGTCGATATCGAGCCGTCCGCCGCCGGACTGGGCGTTCACCCGGGCGATGGACGCGTCGTCGGCCATGACGCGCACGTTTTTGTGGGTCGACAGGAAAGTCTGGTGGATTTCGGTCAGGGTGGCATCGGGACGCGGCACCAGAATGACCAGGGTGCACACCCATTTATGGCGAATCCGTCCATCTTGCAGGTTGAACAGCTCGACCTCGATGCGGTATTGCCCATGTTCCTTGCCACGCGATGAAAATTCGATGAACAGCGGGCGCCAGTCGCCGCGCAGGGTGCGCACGAAGGAATGGCGCGCGTTGCCCTGCGGGATCAATGCCGACTGCAATTGCATGGTGACCAGCGGCGCGCTGTCGGGCGGCATGCCGCGCAGCTCGACCTTGATGGCCTGGCGTCCGCCGGCGGCGCGCGGGTCGAAGCCGCTGATGTGCAGATGCGGGCGCTGCAGCGCCGGCGGCGCTTCGTCCGGGTAGCTGAACGGCGCGCTGTCCGGCTTGGCGCTCGGGCGCGCACTGCGCAGGGCGCTGATCAGTTCATAGCTGGAATTGGCGGGCGCGGTCACGGGCACGGCCGCAGCGGGTACGGCGGACTGCGCGTGGCCATTCGCGCATGCAACTTCCCCTGGCATGACCCAGAAGGTGCAATGCGGATGCAAGGGGTTGTTGCATTTTTTCATAGCAATATTCGCCGTTCGTGAGTGTCAAAGCTTACGCGCTTTTCTTGAAGTGTGGCACGCCAAATGACTGTGCCTAACAACAATATTTGTGTTTTGAAACAACATGTTGTCGAGTCATCAAGGCTCTCCGCCGTAAACTTGTTGGCTTGCTATCGGCGCCGCCGTTTCATCGTGGACCAGCGGCCGCAGGACGATGGCGGTCAGGTTATCGATATGCAGTTCGGGCGGCGGGTTGCTTGTCATTTCAGCAAACAAAGCCTCGGTCATGGCGCTTGCGCTCGGCTGCGACTTGAACAGCCCCGGCCAGCGCGCCAGCCACGCGGCCGGGTCGGCGCACGCCCAGAAACCGTCGCTGGCCAGCAGGTAGACCGCGCGCGGATCGAGCTCCAGCGCGCGCCGGTCCGGCAAGTGGTACAGGTACGACGGCAAGTTGCGCGGCGACAGTTCGTACAAATCGTCGGCCAGCTCGGCCGGATTGGCAAACGCATTGCCCAGGATGAAGGCTTGCGAGATCTGGCAGCGATGCTCGCCGTGCACCTGCTGCCACCACTCGTGCTCGCCCAGCAAGCCGCCCATGGCAAAGGCGGTGGCCGGAACGTGGTCGATGGTCATCGGGGTAACTTGGGCATCGACAATTTCGTACAGGCGCGAATCGCCCACGTGGTACAGCAGCGCCGGCTTGCCGGGGCGCAGTTCGAGCATGGTGAGGGTGGTGCCGGGACGTTTGCCGGTTACCGGGTCGCAGCCGAAATAGTCCTGCAACTGCGCGTGCAACAGGTCGAGCCGGGCCGACAGCTCGCCTAGCGTGTTGCATGCTGGCATGTCCAGCAAGCCGCCCACGACCGCTTCGGCCGCCTCGCGCCCGCGTCCGTGGCCGCCCATGCCGTCGAGCACCGCCACGCGCATGTGGCCGTGCGGCCAGCCGGCCACCTGCTGGCACTGCCCGGCCTGCTCGTAAAGAAACACCGCGCTGCCGCTGCTGTCGATGACCAGGTAATTATCCTGGTTCTCCAGGCGCTGGAGCGCGTCGGCGCCGGCGCTGGAATGCACCGACACATCGAGATAGGGGCCAAAATCGAGGCTGGGAGCGGCTGTTGTCATCGGGCGGGGCCGTAATATTGGGCAATCCTGACAGGGTATCGGAAAAGATGCCGCGCCATAACGATGATCAGATGGATGTTTCCCGCTTTCCTGTCGCAAGTGCAATGGCGTTGACGATCACGCAGGCACCGGCGGCGGCCAGCGCCGCCTGAACGCCGAGCTTGTCGGCCAGCGCGCCCCAGACCATGCTGCCCACCGTGTAGCCGCCGGCCATCACGAACAGATAGATCGACAGGGTGCGCGCGCGTATGCTTGCCGGAAAAGCCAGTTGCGCCGCCGCGTTCAGGGTCGACACCGTGGCCGACCAGGCCATGCCGGCCGCCACGATGAGCGGCACCAGCACGGCCAGCGAGCGGATGAAGGGCAGCAGGCACAGCATGGCGCCGTACACCAGCAGCGACGCGCTCAGCAATCGCGTCTTGCCGATGCGGCAACGCAGCGACGGCAGCAGGAAGGCGCCGCATACCGCGCCCGCGCCCAGGCTGCCCATCAGGATGCCGAACACGCTCGAATCCATGTGCAGCACTTGCTTGACGAACACCGGCAGCAAGGCCGCGAATGCGATGGTCGAAAAAAACACCGTGCACACATTGAGCAGGATGCGGCGGTAGCGCGCGCAGCCGAACGCAGTGCGCATGCCGAGCTTGAGGCTGCTGGCAAAATCGACCTTCGGGCGCGGCTCGGGCACGCCGTCGCGCCACCACGACCAGTACACGGTCAGCAAACCGACAAAGGAGAGCGCATTGACCAGGAACAGCGCGCCGGCCCCGACCCAGTTGAACAGCAGCCCGCCCAGCGCCGGCCCGAGGATGGCCGCGACGTTATAGCTCAGGTTGTTCAGGGTGGCGGCCGCTTCCACCTCGTCCGGCTCGACCAGGCCCGACATCGAGGCTTGCCAGGCTGGCCACATGAATGCCGCACCGGTGCCCATGCAGAAAGTCAGGGCCAGCACCGGCGCGGTCGAGATGCGGCCGCTAATCGCCAGCGCGGCCATTACGCACGCGCACAGGGCCATGAACAGATTGCAGAAGAACAAAAATTTGGGGCGGTCGACGGCGTCTGCAATCACGCCGGCGAACAGGGCGAACAAAAAGATGGGGATATAGCTGGCGGTCTGCACCAGGCTGGCGGTGGACGCCGAACTTGCCACAAGGGTAATCAGCCAGGCCGAGGCGAAGGTCTGGGTCCAGGTACCGAGGTTCGATATCAGGTTGGCGGTCCACAGTTGCCGGTAGCGCGCGTGGCGCAGCGGCTTGGACAAGGGCACCTTGGGCCGCAGCGACGGCGCCGGCAACGGTAGGGACAGGCTCGGTTTAGGCATGATCGTTTCAGTCTAAAGCGCGTTCATGCCGGGCGTCAACATGCAGGCGCAAATGACCTGCACATTCTCGTCCAAACGTGCACAATAGGCGTTCTGGCAACCTCTCCGTACTGACAATGCACATCCGTCC
The DNA here is from genome assembly GCF_011682045.1 of Massilia aquatica. Taxonomy (GTDB): domain Bacteria; phylum Pseudomonadota; class Gammaproteobacteria; order Burkholderiales; family Burkholderiaceae_D; genus Telluria_A; species Telluria_A aquatica. Next base: position 481,637 of record NZ_VVIW01000002.1, read on the forward strand.
TATCGAGCACAGCGATGTCCCCGCCGTGGCCGCCATGTTCCGCGCACTGGCCATCGAGTTCATCGTTCACGAATCGCCGCCGGAAGCGGCCGCCACCTTCCTGCGCGACAATGATGAAGAGGGATTCATGGGCTTCTTGCGCCTGGGGCACGCCTATCACGTCGCCGAGATGGATGGCGAACTGGCCGGTTTCATCGCCGTGCGCGAGCGCCAGCATCTGTATCACATGTTCGTGGCCAAAAAATTCCATGGACGCGGCATTGCGCGCGCCTTGTGGGACGTGGCGCGGCGCGAGGCGATCGTGGCCGGCGGCGACGGCAGCTTTACCGTCAACGCCTCCAACTATGCGCTGCCGGTCTATGAGGCCATGGGCTTCGAGCGCACCGCGCCGATGCAGTGCGTGAACGGCCTGTATTTCAATCCGATGAAGCGCCCGGCCTGAGAACGGTCAGCGCCGCGCTTCCTCGGCGCGCCGCAGCCACAGGCTGCTCGACCAGCCGCGTACCTCCTTGCCGTCGATGCGCGCGCTGACCTGCCACCAATCGCCGTCGCGCAGTCCGGTGGTGGTCACCACCGTTCCCGCCGGCGCCACCGCGATGCGCGGCGCGCCGATGCCTTTGTCGGCACGCAGGTTCAGGTCGTCGAAGACGGTGTAGCTCACGCCCGCATGCGGCGCCAGCGCCGTTGCGGCCATGACCGGAGCGGCGGCCGGCAGCAGCGACAGCAGCAGCGCGCCCAGGCCCCAGGTGCCGGCCACCAGGATGCCGGCCGCGCGCAGGTTGGGGCGGCGCCACCAGCGCGCGGGCGTCAGCCAGGCCGCCAGCACCAGGGTGGCGATCAGGCCGGCCGCGTAGGCCAGTACGGTGAGGTAGTCGGTGAGGTAGTTCGGGCTTGGCATGGCACGCTCCTCACGCGTCGAAACGCAGCACGTAGTGGCCGGCCACCAGATGGTGACCGGCGGGGAGCAGGTACGGTTGCTCGGCGCTTGCTTCGCCGATGCTGGCCACGAAGCCCAGTTTGTCGTCGAGGTGATACAGCGCCTGGGTGGCCGACAGGCGCCCGATCAGGTATCCGCCCGCTCCCGCCTCGAAGCTGAAGGCGCTGCGCGAGAGGCCAATGCGGTCGGCGCTGGCGCTGTCGGCGCCGCTCACAAGGCGCAGGAAGCGCGGCGAATCGAGCACGCGCAGCGCGGCCAGCATCGGCGCGCTGCGCCCGAAGGCAAAGCGCGCACCGCTGGCGACCGGCGCCGCAACCGGGTGCGGCAGCCGCAGCACGGCGCAGTAGCGGTCGGCCATGGCCGGGGCGACCGCCAGCAGGTCGACCGTGCGCGCGTCGACCGGCGTGAAGGTGGCGGGGGCTGCAATTGGCTGGCGCCCGGCGCTGGACAGGGCATACAGCTGGTCATCCGCATTCACGCCAAAGGTCAGCGCAGCCGCTTCGCCGTCGGCGGCCAGCATCAGGGACGGCGCCAGGGCGATTTCCATCGACACCGCGCCGGTGTCGCGGTAGCGCGAGAGGCAGGGCAGCGCCAGGCCGACCAGACTGACCCGCTGCTGCGCCAGCGGCGCGTAGGTGGCGTCGCTTTCCATGGGTGCTGCGGCCGGGCGGTGGCTGAAAGGCACGGCGGTGTCGCCGCTGTCGACGTTGGCGGGCGCGCGCGGCTTCCACACGGCGGCCGGCTTGGCGACAGGCGCGGGGATCGGGGCGGAGCCGGCACGGCGCACGCGCATCAGCAGGCGCGCGGCCGGGTCACCCTTGGCGGTGACGACATACTGGCCGCTGAGCGCGTCGAACGCGCAGTCGAACGCCCCCTTGGGCCGCACCTGCACCTCGATGGGTGTGTCGGGACCATCGTTAATGAGCAAAATGGCGCCGGCGGTGCCGAACGGCCAGCTTGGTACCGCGTGGCTGGCAACGTCGGCGTCGTGGCCGATCAGCGCCAGGCGCTGTTGCGGGTAGATCGGGCACACCGGCTGCCAGATGGCGCTGTCGCGCGAGGTTTCCACTGTATACAACGGCTGCTCGCCGGCGGCCGGAAGGTAGACCGCGTGGCCGAACTTGACCTCCACCTGGCCCGGTTCCAGCGCATCGGTGCCGATCACGTCGTAGCGCACGTCGTCGCTGCCGAGCAGGTCGCCAAAGTCCTTCTGGTGCAGGGCAGTGAGCGACTGCGCCAGGTCGCGCACGCGGGCGCCGCGCGTCAGGTGGCGGTCGTCGTCGACTTCGTCCTGCGCCAGCATCAGGGTGATGTGCGAGAAGCAGCGCGTGGGAGCGCGCCCGCGATGCTCGCGCGGGGAGCGTTCCAGCAGGTCGCGCAGCAGCGGGCGGCGCGAGAACAGCGCCAGGCCGGGCGCCTGCCACAGGGTTTCGGCGTTGAACACATCGTTCACCTTGCCCAGGACTTCATGTTGGACGTAGACCGGCATGGTTGATTCTCCTCGAATGATTGCGCACTGATTGCACTGAACGCTAGCAGGGGGCAGATGAAAAACAGCAGATGGCTGCCGCCGGCCGACAGAAAACTCATGGGCTGGCCCATGATCGGGAAGATCGCCAGGTTGGTCCCCCACGACAGCAAGAAGTGGCCCAGCACGAAGGCCGCGCCGCCGCACAGGGCGAAGCAGCGGAAGCGCCACAGCCAGCCCTGGCGAAAGTCGCGCGTCTGCTCGCTGGCCCCGAAACAGCGCGCCGCCGTTTGCAACAGGCCGACCAAAAACAGCGCTTGCAGCGCCCACAGCGCCAGTGCGCCCAGTAAACCATGGCGGTTCAAAAAGAAGGAAGGCGCAAAGTCGTCCTGCACTGCCGGAATATGCAGGGCGCTGCCGCCGATCTGGCCCATAACGTCCAGGCCAAGCCGGCTGTCGGCACCCCACCACGCGCCTTCGGCGATGGCGCGCGCGGCCAGCAGCAACTGCTGGCCGGTATGCGGATGCTGGGCCGGGTCGAGCCACACCAGGAAGCGGTCGGCATAAAAGCCCCACTGCGCCACCTCGGCTACGCCGGCGCTGCGCAGCCAGGCGACGCTGCCGGCGGCCACGCAAGCCACGCCGAACAGGGCGGCGGTGGCAACGTGCGTGCGGGTGGCGAGCGCCCAGGCCAGGGCCATCGCCATGCACCACACCAGCAACAGGATCAGCGGCGAATAATCGTCCACCTGCACCAGGGCCAGAGCGAGCAGCGCGGCGAACAGCAGCACCGGCGCTGCCAGGCGCAGCCAGCGCCGCGCGGGACGCGATTGTTCAGGCATGTGCGCGTGCCAGCCAAGGCCGATGGCGAGGCAATGCGCGGTGAGCGCGGTCAGGGCCAGCTTGGCAAATTCGACCGGCTGCAAGTCGAACACGCCGGTTTCGTCGCCGAAGACGACCTGCATCAGGAGCGCGCCCAGCGCGGCCAGTGCAAACAGGGCGAGCACCCATTCGAGGGTGGTCTGCGGCAGGGCCGGCGCGGCGGCGCACGCATGCAGGCGCAGGCGCAGGTGCGCGCCGATGCCAAGGCCGATCGCCAGCAGCGCCACCGATTTCTGGAAGTGGCGCAGCGCGGCCGATTCGGCGCCGCCGAAACCCAGTTCGAGCTGCGCCAGCAAGCCCACCGCCAGCAGCAGCACGCCGGCGGCGGTGGCCAGGGTCAGGCGCGCCGGCACCAGCAGGCAGCCCCACAGCGCGGCCCAGGCCAGCAGCATCGACCAGCCGACGCCGGGCGCGCTGCCCGAGCGCTGGAACAGCAGCGCGGCCACGCCGGCGATGACCAGCAGCGCGCTGGCGCCTGCCGCCATGCGTACTGGCCGGGATGTATCGCGTGTAAAAGGCCAGGCGCCGCGCTGCCAGTTCGCGCCTGCCGCCACGGCCAGCAAGGCGCACAGGCCCAGCGCCACCGACCACGGGCGGCCGGCCGGCAGCGTCCAGATGCCGCGTTTTTTCCACTGCCACGCCACCTGCGCCGGCAGCAGCGCTTCGGCTTCGGCGTACAGCGCCACGTGGCGCAGCGGCAGCAGGTGCAGCACGCCGTCGTCGATCCGCACGCCCAGCCGGGTGCGGCCGGCAACCAGCGTCTGCACCCCGGCCAGCGCTTCCGCGCGGCGCGCCAGGTCGACCTGGCCCGCGCTTGACGACATCATGAGCGGCGCGCGTCCGGCGGCGCCCGAGAGCAGCAGGCCATCTTTGGTGCGCGCGATGGTGGCGCTGGCGCCTTCCACATACGCGATGCCGAGCCGGTTGCCGCAGTACAGATTGCCGCCAAAGGTGAGCGGACGCGCCACCGTCAGCGCCTGCGGCATGGCGCGGTTCCACAGGGCGATGGCGCGCGCGGCGACACCCGCGTCGGGGCATGCCGGCTGCGCGCTGTCGTCGCGGTCCAGGGTGGCGCCATCGTAGCGCCACTGCGCGCCGGGGCCGGCAAAGGCGATCTGGCGCGCATTGGCGGTGCCGACATCGAAGCGCGCCGCGCCAATGCGGAATGACTGGCCGGCACGCAGGGAGCTGGAGCCCATGCGGCGGTCGACGCCGTCCCTTTGCAGCAGCACCTGCTTGGCGGCGCTGGCGTTGCCGGCCCACCAACTGCCGTCGGCGGCGCGGCGCAGGGCCAGATGGGCGTTGTCCGCTTGCGGCGCCGCCAGTTCGGCGTCGCCCAGCGTGATCGACTCGCCCGGGCGAAGCGTCACCGAGATGCGCTCGGGCGACCATGCCGGCGGAGCGCGCCACAGGCAGACCAGCTGCAACAGGCACAGGAATGCCAGCAGGGCGGCGGTCAGGATGAAACCGGGCGACTGGTCGGAAAAGCGCTTCATGGCCGCGCGCTCGCAGGCAAGGCGGCGCGGATGGCGCCGATCATGCGGCTGATCTGCATGGCGTGGCACGGACGCCGGGCGCGGTCGGCATGGAGCAGGGCGCGCAGCAGGAGCAGCGCTTCGGCCGCGCCGTCGCCGTGCGAGATGGCGTCCGGCGTCCAGGTGCCGGCGTGTGCCTGATTGCCGAAGGCACGCGCGAAATGCGCCGCTTCATCGTCGTGCAGGGTGGGCGGCGGGCGATTACCGTGGCGCGCCAGCAGCATGGCCGCGCCGTCGCCACGGTGTTCGCGGTAGGCCTGGCCGCAGTCGCTGCAAAAGCGCAGCGGCAAGCCACCGGTGACCAGATAGTAGAACAGCGCGCCGAGTGCAAAGTAATCGGTGCGGGTGTCGGTGGCGTAGCCGCCGGCGGCGTCCGGGAAAAACTGTTCCGGCGCCTGCCAGCTGGCGGTGCCGGCGTAGGTGCTGGCCTGGCCGTCGGCCAGCAGGCGGCTGGTGCCGAAGTCGGCCAGCTTGACGCTGCCTTGCCGGCGCGAGAGCAGCACGTTGGCCGGCTTCAGGTCCAGGTACGACCAGCCATACTGGTGCACCTTGGCCAGCGCCTGGTTGATCTGCCCGAGCCAGTCGAGCAGCTGCGTGCTGGCGAGCGCTCGGCCGGCATCGCGTTCGATGGCGATGTGCCGGCCAAGGTCGGTGTCGAGCAGTTCGAGCGCCATGACGGGCAGGCCATCGTGTTCGCCGCTGTCGAGCAGGCGCACCACGTGGCGCTCGTCCCAGGGCGCGAGCGACTGCAAAAAGGCGATTTCGTTGCGGGCGCTGGCGATCCAGCGCTCCTGCTGCAGGGGATGGGCGCGCGCCATCTGGTCGCGGTTGACCAGCTTGAGCGCCACCTCGCCGCCGGGCCCCATGGCGCGCCACACCACGCCGTAGGCGGAGCCGCCCAACTGGCCGCACAGGCGGTACCGGCCCGCGCCAAGTGCGATGATCGCGTCCGCTGTTTCCATGCTTCCCCCAAGAGGCGCCGGCACGTGCCGTCAACAAGCCATAGCGGAGGGAGGTGGGAAAAGCAGGGGTGCAGACGAAAAAAAGGCACGAAAGTCTCGTGCCAAGGCAAAGCAGGTAAGCTGACCGTGATTAGCGGCCGTATCCGTATCCATGACCACGTCCGTGGCCGCGCCCATGCCCGTAGCCGTGATGGCGGTAGCCGCGGCCGCGTTCAACATACACGACCGCCGGCGGGCCGTAGTAGCGTGGCGGCGGTGCGTAATACACCGGAGCTGGCTGGTAATAGCTGCGCGATTCAACATACACGGGTGCCGGTTCACGGTACGGGCGCTCGTAACGGCGATCTTCGTAGCGGGTTTCGTAGCGATTGTCGTAGTAGCCGCGGTTGTTGTCGCGGTCACGGGTGCTGACCGAATTGCCGACCACCGCACCGAGCACACCGCCCACCAGGGCGCCGTTGCGCGATCCCGTGCTGTGGCCAATGGCTGCGCCGGCGACCGCGCCGATGGCCGTATTGACGCCCCGGTCGCTAGCCATTGCGGTGGAGGAGATGGCCGCTGCGGCCAGAATCACCGCACCAGCAAATTTTGTATTCAACATAGCGTTTCCTTTGGCCTCAACCGAGATCGGGATGATCACGCAAGCGCTGGGGCATGACGTCACTATATCCCGGCTTGATGGGAACTCCATTCTTTATACATAAACTTACAAATACGGGGACAGTGTAACAAGGCAGGCAAGCGTCCTCATATCGCTCAGGCAGGCTGCCTGGCCTTCTTGCGCGCATACCCAGCCAGCACGGCCAGGCCGGCCAGCAGCATGGCCGGGGCGGCTGGTTCGGGTACCGGGAGCGCTGATTCGTTGAACGTCAGCTCGGTGTTCGCAGTGATCCACAGCCAGCCATACAGTGAACCGTACAGGGTTTCCATGGAAATACTCAACTCATCCTCCTCCCGGCCCTGCGTCCAGGCCAGGCTATCGCTGATCCAGATGCCGCGTTCATCGTCAAACTGTCCGCTGAGCCCAGCCGAGGCCTTGGTTTTGTTGCGGCGTCCGTCACCGTCGCCGCTGACACTGGCGTCGACAGTGACGATCATGCGGGTAGCACGGGTGAGCTTGAACCCCACGTAGCCGGTGGCCTCGCTCGACACGTAGGTCGCGCCGCCCAGCGGGTTGGCATAGTTAGCGGCTGCCTCCAGTTGCATACCCGTAGCGCTGGCCGCGGCCTGTCCTTGAGGGGAATTGATCGCCGCGCTCGCCGCCCCCGCTTGGAGATCATAGTCGCTCAGATTCGACCGCGGGGAATAAACAAAGGCGCTGGAACCGTTGGAGACCTTCTCAGGCGGGGCCAGGGTCAGCTTGGGCGCCACGCCGTCAGCAGGGTCGAGATCGATCAGCTCGATGCGCAGCTTGCCCAGAGATGCACTGGCCGAGGCGTTCTGCGCATGCGCAGCAACCGTAGTCGACAACGCCAGCGCAAGGGCCAGCAGCGCATTGCGCTTAGTAACGAGAGGCGGCATAAATATTCTCTTCCAGTAGACCCGCGTGGGGCAGAAACCTATTCTAAATGACAACCTTAAGCATGGCATAAGTTTAAAGTGTAACGAGCACACAAGTGTCACGTTGACGTAAATCAAACAGCCGCCTTAAAAGATTGAATTTATGGCATCATTGGCGCCTATTTCATGCCGCGTGAGGCTTGACAATGCAGTGTTCACGCGGTTAATCCAAGGAGCGACAATGTTGAAAAAAGCGATTGCATGTGCACTACTGCTGGGCGCGGCCATGGGCGGCGCTCATGCCGCCGAACAAACCTGGAAACTCACTTGGACCGGCTTCGACCAGATCGACGGCGGTTGGTGGGGAAAAGCGCCCGCTGTCTGGAATCCCAATAAAACCCTCAGTACCGAGTTTACCGGCTCGGACTTGAACGGTAACGGGATGCTCGAATTGCCCGAGTTAAGCCGCTTGAGCATCAATACGGGCAATGGCGCATGGAACGCGCTGGCCTGTCTCGGCACGTCGGAGTGCAAGGGCGAATTCGAATTTGGGCCCAACAACATTCTCGACATCCATCTCAAGCAGTTCTGGTCAACCGAGTACACCTACTCCGAGGCCTGGTTTCACGTCGGGAACACTTTTGGCTCCCGCTATACGTCCACCGGCTCGATTCAATCCGAAGTGAACTATGTATGGACGCCGGCGACCACGCTCGTGGTTGTCGCGCCTGCCGTGCCTGAACCGGCCGAGTGGGCAATGTTCGGCGCCGGCGCGGCGGTGCTTGGCGCAGCGGTGCGCCGTCGCCGCAAGCTTGGACACGCTGGAGCAACGGGCGCGGTTGGCTGATGCAGGCGGACGCCATCTCGCCCTGAACTTAACGGGGTTTAGCAAGACAGCACGGCTGTGGACCCGGGCGCATCGTACTCCTCAGGTGGTGTATTTTCCACCTATTGAGGTGTCCGGACAAATCAGACCACAGCAGTGCCCATATGGCGGTGCCATCTTTCCCCTTGCGTAAGGGCGGCGCTGCCCCATCTGGGACCGGTTACCCTCTTTTTCCGGACTTGCCCATGCCTGCGCGCGCCGTCTTCATCGTCATGGCACTTCTGTCAATGTTGCATCTCTATATAGGCATGCGGCTGGTCCCGGCGATCGACCCCGGGCGGCTTGGTGTGGCCGTGGCAGTCGCGCTGCTGGCCGCATCGACCTTGCTGATGCCGGCCGGGCTGCTGTCGGTGCGCTTCAAGCGCTGGCGCTGGTCCGACCAGCTGGCGTGGGCCGGCATGCTGACCATGGGGTTTTTCTCGTCGCTGCTGGTGCTCACCGTACTGCGCGACGTGGCGCTGCTGGTTCTGACCGTGTTCGGCGCCGTCGGCGCGGCGGTGGTGCGCGGCACGGCTATTGCGGTGCCGCTGGTGGCGCTGGCCGTCACCCTGGTTGGACTGGTCAACGCCCGCAGGGTCGCGCGCGTGGTCGAGGTGGAGGTGCCGATCGCCGGCCTGCCCGCCGCGCTGCACGGCTACTCGATCGTCCAGATCTCCGACCTGCATGTGGGGCCGACCATCAAGCGCGGCTACCTGAACGCCATCGTCACCAGGGTCAATGCGCTTGAACCCGACGCCATCGCCATTACCGGCGACACGGTCGACGGCAGCGTGCTTCGCCTGCGCCTGCACACCGAACCACTCGCGCGCCTGGCGGCCCGCGACGGCGCGTTTTTCGTCACCGGCAACCACGAATACTATTCCGGCGCCGATGAATGGATTGCCGAGATGCGCCGCCTCGGCCTGACCGTGCTGATGAACCAGCACGTGGTGTGCGAACGCGGCGACGCGGCCCTGATGATCGCCGGCGTGACCGACTTCACCGCCCACCACTTCAACGAATCGCACCGCAGCAACCCGCGCGCGGCGGCGGCCGGCGCCCCCGCTCACGTGACAGTGCGCATCCTGCTGGCGCACCAGCCGCGCAGCGCGCCGGCGGCGGCGGACGCCGGCTTTCACCTGCAACTGTCCGGCCACACGCACGGCGGCCAGTTCTTCCCGTGGAACCTGTTCGTGCCATTGCAGCAGCCGTTTACGGCAGGCCTGAACCGCATGCGCGACCTGTGGGTCTACACCAGCCGCGGCACTGGCTACTGGGGACCGCCCAAGCGCTTCGGGGCGCCGTCCGAAATCACGCGGGTGCGCCTGGTGTCCGCCTGAATCTTGACCATGGCGTCCTCCGGCACGGATGGCGCAAATGCGCTATCGTTGGAACCCCTCCGCCATCTTCAAGGATTGACCGCATGTCACGCACGTACCATCAGCCTGTGTTGTCCCTTCTCGCCGCCAGCATGATTAGCGCCAACGCCTTTGCCGCCGCTCCCGGTAACGACCCCGCCGCGCTGGCGAACATCCGCGACGCCGCCCTCAAGAGCGACTGGGCCTACGAGCGCCTGGCCGACATGACAGACCTGATCGGCCCGCGCCTGTCCGGATCGGCCGGCGCCGCCGCCGCCGTCACCCAGGTGGCCGATGCCATGCGCAAGCTGGGCGCGACCGTCACGCTGCAGCCGGTCAAGGTGCCGCACTGGGTGCGCGGCGAAGAGAAGGGTGAGCTGGTGGACTATCGCGGGCGCCCGGCCGGCGTGACCCAGCGCGTGGTGCTCACCGCGCTGGGCGGCTCGTCGGCCACCCCGGCCGCCGGCCTGGTGGCGCCGCTGATCGTGGTGCGCAGCTTCGATGAACTCAAGGCGCGCGGCGCCGAGGTGAAGGGACGCATCGTGCTGTTCGACGTGGCCTTCGACCAGGGCATGGCCGATCGCGGCCAGGCCTCGCAAGCCTACCGCCAGGGCTCGAAATACCGCGTCGGGGGGCCGCGCATGGCGGCCGAGATGGGCGCGGCGGCGGTGCTGGTGCGCTCGGTCGGCGGGGCCGACTTCCGCCTGCCGCACACCGGCAGCAGTGGCATGCGCGACGGCGCCCGCATTCCGGCGGCCGCCGTGAGCGCCGAAGACGCCATGCTGATGACGCGCCTGGCCGCGCGCGGCCCCTTGGCCATGCGCCTCACACTCACGCCCCAAATCCTGCCCGACGCCGACAGTTTCAATGTCATTGCCGACTTGCCCGGCACCGACAAGGCCGACGAAATCGTGATCGTCTCGGGCCACCTCGATTCGTGGGACCTGGCCACCGGCGCCCACGACGACGGCACCGGCGTGGCCAGCGCGATGGCGGTGATCGAGACGCTGAAAAAGCTCGACTACCGGCCGCGCCGCACGATCCGCGTGATCGCCTGGGCCAACGAAGAAAACGGCGGGCGCGGGGCGCAGGCCTATTACGAGGCGCACAAGGCGGCGGTGGGCAAGCAGATTGCCGCGATCGAGAGCGACAGCGGCGCGGGCCGCCCGTTCGGCCTGCGCGCCAGCGTGCGCGCGCGCGACGTGGCGCAGTTCGCGCCCTTGCAGGCCGCGCTCGAACCGATGGGCGCGGGCGCCTTCCAGCGCGCCGATGCGCTCAGCACGGGCGATCTGCACGAACTCGAACAGGCCGGCGTGCCGAGCTTTTCGCCACTGCTCGACACCGCCAGCTACTTCCACTACCACCATTCGGCGGCCGATACGCTCGACAAGGTCGATCCCGAGAACCTGCGCCGCCACGTGGCCGTGATGGCTGCCACCACCTGGTTCCTGGCCAATACCGACCAGCCGCTGGCGCGCTGGTTCGACGCCGCCAAAGAGTAAGCGCCTGTTTCGGTAGGCCGGAGGCGCCTCAGAACGCGTCGAGCGGAATCTTCAGGTAGCGCACGCCGTTCTCCTCGGGCGCCGGTAGTTGGCCGGCATTCAGGTTGACCTGAATGGCCGGCAAAATCAGGGCCGGCATGCCCAGAGTGGCGTCGCGCTGCGTGCGCATGGCCACGAAGTCGGCTTTGCTCACGCCGTCGTGCACATGGATGTTGTGGGCGCGCTGGTCGGCGACGGTGGTTTCCCAGGCGGGCGCGCGGGCGCCAGGCGGATAGTCGTGGCACATGAACAGGCGCGTGGCCCCAGGCAGCGCCAGGATGCGCCGCACCGACCGGTACAGCATTGCCGCGCTGCCGCCGGGGAAGTCGCAGCGCGCCGTGCCGACGTCGGGCATGAACAGCGTATCGCCGACAAACACGGCGTCACCTATCTGGTAGGCCATGTCGGCCGGCGTGTGGCCGGGCACGTGCAGCGCGCGCGCTTGCAGTTCGCCGATGGCGAAGTCTTCGCCGGGCGCGAACAGGTGGTTGAAGCGGGTGGCGTCGCCGGTATCGGCAAACAGCGCCGAAAAGGCGCGCTGCACGGTGCGGATGCCGGCGCCGATGGCGGTGCGCCCGCCCAGTTGCACAGCCAGGAAGGGCGCGCCGGACAGGTGGTCGGCGTGGGCGTGGGTTTCGAGCAGCCACGCCACCGTAAGCGCATTCGTGCGCACAAAGTCGATGACCCGTTCGGCCGATGTGGTGGCGGTGCGCCCGGATGCGGGATCGAAATCGAGCACCGGATCGATGATTGCGCATGGCGTGCCGAAGCCCGCGTGGACCACGTAGGTGACGGTGGCGGTGCTGTCGTCGAAAAAGGCCTGGATTTGTGCTTGCGTCATGGCCAGATTATATGCCCGGCAGGCGTTTCCATCAGGCGTAAAAAAGCCCGGCGGTTCCATTCGGAACTGGCCGGGCCGTTTGAGCGGGGAAGCGACTACAGGTTCAGACGTGGCAGGTAGCCGCCAGGAATGATGCCGAAGACCGACAGGACGATCAGGATCAGCAGGATGATGAACAGAACGCGGACGATCTGCGCCACGGGCGCTGGCAGCGGCAGCATGCTGACGAGCCACCAGATCAATCCGAAGATGACCAAATAGATGATGAGACTGATGAGGATATTCATGTTTGTTTTCCAATACGGCTGTTGTTATATATAAGTAGTGCGTCGGAGTAGACAGAACGGACGATATCGGAAAAGCATCTGTCGATCCGTTCGGTAGGGCACATAAGCGGCGGGTCAGTCGACCGGCACCCGGCGCACGGCGCGCGCGCGGCCCCGAAACGGCCGGCCATACATGGTCTGGATGCCGCTCGTAAAATTCTGCCCCCACACCAGATGCGCGCGCGGCTCCTGCGTTTCGCACGACCAGTACCACATGCGCTGGAAATGTTCATGCAGATTGGCGTAGAGCAACGCCAGCTCGCGCCGCGTCGGCAATTCCCCTCCGCAAGCCAGCGCCCAGTCGCGGGCGATTCCCCACGGGACCTCCGCCACTTCATCCGGCAACAGCACCAGATGATGGTCGCAACAATTGTTTTTTCCGAGTATGAGGCCGGCGTAGTGCTGCCCGGCCGGCAGGGTGTGCCGGACGTTGGTGTAGTCGCGCATGGGTTCTCCGTCAAAGTGAATTTAACTTCTTAGAGCGGCTTTGGGTCCGCGAGTTGCAGCTAATCGTTTGATTTCCATCGGGATACTTCCAGTGTGGTTCTCATACTTGACATAAATTTTCCTGTCAATTCATTGAACCTATTTATTTGATCCCGCTCAAACCTTGCTCATTCACGTAAAAAAGTAAGGAACCTGTAATGAATAAATTTGTCACCTTTGCTTCGGAAATCCGCGTTCACGCTTTGCTGTGCAGCAGCATGACCGTCTTGCTGGCCGCTTGCGGCGGCGGTAGCGGCGAACAGGACCTGTCCCAGGCCAAGCAACAAACGCAGACGGCCGCTTACATGGTCAGCAGCGCCGCCTCCAGCGCCGACACCGCGCCGGTCGATGCGCTGGCGGCTTCCCGCACCGACGGCGAACAGGCCGATACGGCTGCGGCTCCAGCCGGGGAAGACGCGGACCAGGCTGCCGACGCCGCTCCCTCCACTTACAGCGAGAAAGATTTTGCCCTGATCGGCTACGGTGCCGGCGACGCCATGCCGCACAGCGCCACCGCCTACGGCGCCACCGACGCGGCCGCCATGGCCGCCGCCGCGCCCAACGGCTCGGACGTGACGGTATCGGCGCAGGCGGTACCGGTCATTCCCGCGACCACCTACAAGTTCTACGTGGCGCCGAATGGCAACGACAGCAGCGCCGGCAGCGCCGCCGCGCCGTTCAAGACCATCGCCCGCGCCGCCCGCGCAACCAGGGGCAGCACCACCGTGTTCGTCGCGCCCGGCACCTACACCGGCGGCATCAAGACCACCGTCAGCGGCTCCGCGTCGGCACGCATCTATTTCGTCTCGACCACCAAATGGGGCGCCAAGATCGTCGCTTCCGGTTCCAGCGGCAAGACCGGCTGGGATAACCGCGGCAACTACGTCGACATCGTCGGCTTTGAAGTCAACGGCAAGGGCAGCAAGTGGACCGGCGGCATCTATAACGGCGGCTCCTACGACATGATCCGCGCCAACTATGTGCACGACATCGCCAAAGGCGTCGGCTGCACCAGCGGCGGCGGTTCGGCCATCGGCGTGGATAGCTACTACAAGGGCGTCATGTCCGATGTGGTCGGCAACCTCGTGCACGATATCGGCCCGGCCGGCTGCCGTTTCGTGCAGGGCATCTACGTCAGTACCTCGGGCAGCGTGAAGAACAACGTGGTGTACCGTGTGGCCGAAGGCGCGATCCACCTGTGGCACGACGCCAACCGCGTGATCATCACCAACAATACGGTGACGACCTCGAACACCGGCATCATTGTCGGCGGCGGCGACTTCTATCACACCAAGGGTCCGGCCGATTACATCGCCGTCTACAGCAACATCGTGTACGACAACAAGATGGGCGTGTCGGAGCAGGGCAAGACGGGCAAGAACAATACCTACCGCAACAACCTGGTATTCAAGAACGCGACCTACAACTGGCAGCTCAAGAACGGCCTGACCCACACCGGCACGGTCAGCTCCGAGCCACTGTTCGTTGCCTACGCCCGCAGCGGCACGCCGGACCTGCGCCTGTCGAGCAGCTCGCCTGCCATCGGACGCGGCACCCCGACCGAAGCGCTCGACTACGACTTCCTCGAACGCCCACGTAACACGACGACAGGTTTCGACATCGGCGCCTATCAGCACTGATCGTCCGTAAAGCAGCGTCAATTCCCCCGATGCGGCAGCCGGCGACGGCTGGCGCATCGTCAATACCGCACGCCTGGTTCCACCACCGGGCGTGCGCATTCGGCAGCCATCCGGTACGATGAAGGGAGAAACCCACTCGTTGAAGGAGATACCTGATGTTGCCAACCCCCTTGTCCCGTTGCATCGGCGCCGCCCTGGCCGCGCTGGCGCTGCCCGCCGCGCATGCGCAGTTGCCCACCAGTGATGCGCCGCCCGCCGCCAAAGGCTGGCGCGCGGAAATGGTGAGCGAAGGCTTGTCGCATCCCTGGGCCATGAACTGGCTGCCGGACGGACGCATGCTGGTGAGCACCAAGAACGGCAAACTGTATCTGCTCAAGGGCAAGCGCTTCGAGGAAGTGCCGATGGAAGGCTTGCCGCCGGTCTTCACCAACGGCCAGGGCGGCCTGCTCGACATCGCCATCCATCCCGGCGACAAGCTCAATCCGCGCGTGTACATGACCATGTCCACCGGCACCGACCAGGCCAACCGGACCACCCTGGTGCAGGGCGTGTTCGACGGCAAGGCCGTGAGCGGCATCAAGACCCTTTTCAAGGCCCAGCCCGACAAGAGCGGCGGCCAGCACTTCGGCTCGCGCCTGCTGTGGCACAAGGACGGCACTTTGCTGATGAGCATCGGCGACGGCGGCAATCCACCGCAGCAGGTGGGCGGCATGCTGGCGCGCGACCAGGCCCAGAACCTGGGCAGCCACAACGGCTCGATCCTGCGCCTGACCGATGCCGGCAAGGCCGCACCCGGCAATCCGCTGGCCTCGCGCCCGGGTGCGCTGCCGGAAATCTGGAGTTACGGCCACCGTAACATCCAGGGCATGGCGCTCGACGCCAGCGGCCGCGTGTGGGCCAGCGAACACGGACCGCGCGGCGGCGATGAACTGAACCTGGTCGAAGCGGGTCAAAACTATGGATGGCCGCTGCAAAGCTACGGCCGCGATTACCGCACGGGCGAGGCGGTCGGCCAGCCGGTGGTGCCGGGCATGACGCAGCCGAAGATTGCATGGGTGCCGTCGCCGGGCGCGTCCGGCCTGGTGCAGTACAGCGGCAGCGCCTTCCCGCAATGGCGCGGCAGTCTGTTCAGCGGCGGCCTGGCCAGCACCGACGTGCGCCGCATTGTGCTCGACAAAGACGCCAATGTGGTGTCGCAGGAACGCCTGCTGATCGGCAAGCGCGTGCGCGACGTGCGCCAGGGGCCTGACGGGCATCTGTACGTCATTACCGACGAAGACAACGGCCAGCTGCTGCGCATCGTGCCGCAGTAAGCGCGCGCCACGCTCAATAAAAAGCCCACGCAGGCGTGGGCTTGAAGGGACGTCGACGCCGGTGTTGCCGGCGCCGCTGTGGGCAGGATCAGCTATTCATGTCGTCGCTCAACTGCGCCGGCTGTCCCGACGAATCGCGTCCGCCGGACGCGGCGTCGGCCGCGCCCACCGGCGTCTGGCCGAAGTTCTGGATGATGCCGCCCATGAACTCGTAACCGGTGAGCGACGGCCCCCAACTGCTGCCATCCCACCATTTGTGGTACAGCGCGCTGTCCGATCCGGTGGCGAACACATCCAGACGGTTGGGCGCCCACGACACCACCCGTGGTTGCGAGGACAGGATCCCGCCCATGGCTTCGAACCCCAGCAGGGACGGACCCCAGTTGCTGCCGTCCCACCATTTGTGGTACAGCGCGCTGTCGGTGCCGACCACGAACACGTCGATGCGGTTCGGTCCCCACGACACCGCTTCGGGGTTGCCGATGCAGACGCCGCCGAGCCGTTCCAGGTTATTCCCGGCGGGCAGCCACTGGTTGCCGTTCCACCACTTGTGATACAGCGCGCCATCGGTGCCGGTAACAAACACATCGAGGCGGTTGTTGCCCCAGGCGACTGCGCGCGGTGCCGAGGTGCACACGCCGCCCAGTTTTTCGTAGCCGGTCAGCGATGGCCCCCAGTTGCTGCCGTCCCACCACTTGTGATACAGCGCGCGGTCGGTGCCGATGACGAACACGTCGAGCCGGTTCGGGCCCCACGAGACTACTTCGGGCTGCTCCATGATGATGCCGCCCATGTTTTCGTAGCCGGTCAGCGACGGGCCCCAGGTCGTCCCGCTGCGCCACTTGTGATACAACGCGCGGTCGGTGCCGATGACGAACACGTCGAGCCGGTTGGGACCCCACGAGATGGCGCGCGGGTCGCCGATGCATATGCCGCCCAGGTTGGTGTAGCCGGTCAGCGACGGCACCCAGGCGCTGCCGTTGAAGTTCTTGTGATACAGGGCGCTGTCGGTGCCTGTGACAAACAGGTCGAGGCGGTTGACCTGGGTCGAGATGGCCTGCGGCACGCTGGTGCCGACCCCGCCCATGAATTCGTAGCCGGTCACGGACGGATTCCAGCTCGCGCCGTTCCACCACTTATGGTACATGCCGCGATTGGTGCCGAGCGTGAACACGTCGAGCCGGTTCGGACCCCACGCCACCACCGGGCCCGAGCTGGGCTTGCGCGGGCCGGCTTGCGCCGTGAGTGCCTGGGCGTCCGGGGTATTGTCCTGGGCGGCCCCGGCCGCAGGCTGGCTCATCATGCCCGCGACCGGCATGCCGCGCGCGCCTTGCGCGGCGGCGCCGGCGCTATTGCCGCTACTGCCGCTGCCGCCGGGGCCGTGCATCGCGCCGCTGCTCATGCTGTCCGAATTTTCCGTATTTTCCGATTGCATCGATTTCATGCTGTCTTCCTTCCGGTTGGTTGATCGACTTCCTGCCCGGCTCCGTAACCACGGAGTGCGTACGCAGGCCTGGTGAAATTATCTTGTTATTTCCACTGGGAACTTTTGACGGGGATGCAAGGATGGGGCTGCCGTATTCGGATGCGGAAATAAAAATACCAATCCCTTCCGCATGGGCGATAGCGTGCTGCCAAAAAATGCCACAGCGCGGGTTGGCGCCGCCGCATTGCCAGCATGCCGGCAATGCCGAGCCCGACCAGCATGAGTGAGGCCGGCTCGGGCACCTCGACCGGCGGGACGGTGATCTCCGCCTGGCCCAGGGAAAAACTCAAGTCGTTGAATTCGTATGGCCCGCCGCGCAAGTCTTCGAAGCTGATGAGCGTGACATCCGGCATCCAGTTTGCCTGGGCGCGCGCGTGGTGGCGGCGGTCGGCGTTGCGGCTCGCCTTGCCCGAGTAGAAATCGCGACCGGTATTGTTAACATGCAGCCGAAACACCAGTTCGCTGCCGGATGCAAACCGGCCCAGGTCAAGTTTCGTGCCCACGGGCGTGCTGCGATTGTCGAAGATGAACAGGTCGTTGTTGTCGACCCCGTCATCGGTGAACAGGTACAAATCGTTCGCATAGTCGGCGGAACTGCCCAGGTAGGTCGCCACCGCCGGGCCCGGGCCTGTCGCCAGCACGGCCCGGCCTTCGGTCCCGCTGCTGGCGATGGGAATGGCGCGCGCCGCTCCCGGCATGGCCAGTCCGGCGATGGCGGCAGTGCAGGCAAGCAATGAACGGAGTAACTTCATGCGCATGAGCTCCTCTTGAAACGGTGGTCCACGCCGTCGATCGGATGGCCCATCCTAGGCTGGGGATCAGGTGATGAATAGCTATGCGATTTGCGTATAGCTTTTTTACAAATATTCATATTTCGGGGGTGGCTCGCAGGCTTAGACTGCCTGTCACTCCTGACCAATTCTTGACCAATGGGTAAGCAATGAAAATCATCAAACTGACGACGTACCGGGTTCCGCCGCGCTGGATGCTGCTCAAGATCGAGACCGACGAAGGCATCGTCGGCTGGGGCGAACCGGTGATCGAAGGGCGTGCGCGCACGGTCGAAGCGGCCGTCCACGAGATGACGCCATTCCTGATTGGCCAGGATCCGGGCCGCATCAACGACCTGTGGCAAGCCATGTACCGCGGCGGCTTTTATCGCGGCGGCGCGATTTTAATGAGCGCCATCGCCGGCATCGACCAGGCCCTGTGGGACATCAAGGGCAAGGCCCTCGGCGTGCCGGTCTACGATCTGCTGGGCGGGCGGGTGCGCGACAAGATGAAGATGTACAGCTGGGTCGGCGGCGACCGTCCGCTTGATGTCATCGCCGGCATCCGCAAGCTGCGCGCAGTGGGCATCGACACTTTCAAGATGAACGGCACCGAGGAACTGCGCATGTTGGACAGCGCGCGCGCGGTCGACCAGGCGGTCGGGCGCATCGCCGAAATCCGCGAAGCGTTCGGCAACGACATCGAATTCGGCATCGACTTCCACGGCCGTGTGGCCGCGCCCATGGCCAAGGTGCTGCTGCGCGCGCTCGAGCCCTACCGCCCCCTGTTCGTCGAAGAGCCGGTGCTGGCCGAACAGGCCGAGTACTATCCGCGCCTGGCCGAATCGACCTCGATTCCGCTGGCGGCCGGCGAGCGCATGTACTCGCGCTTCGAATTCAAGCGCGTCTTGGAGCAGGGCGGCCTGGCGATCCTGCAGCCCGACCTGTCGCACGCCGGCGGCATTACCGAGTGCGTCAAGATCGCGGCCATGGCCGAAGCCTACGATGTCGCCGTGGCGCCGCATTGCCCGCTCGGCCCGGTGGCGCTGGCGGCCTGCCTGCACCTCGATTTCGTATCGCACAACGCGGTGCTGCAGGAGCAGAGCATGGGCATCCATTACAACCAGGGCGCCGAACTGCTCGACTACGTCATCAACAAGGACGACTTCCGCATGGAGGGCGGCTACATCGCCGCCTTGACCCGCCCCGGCCTGGGAGTCGAGGTCGACGAAGAACGCGTGATCGAAGCGAGCAAGAATGCGCCCGACTGGCGCAACCCCCTGTGGCGCCACGAGGACGGCAGCGTCGCCGAGTGGTAGCCGCGTCCTTGTCCACTGCGCCATCGCGCCTGTCATCCCATCCCGGGCGCTGCCTGCGCTGGGATGCGCACAGCCGCCGCTGGTGGTGGACCGGTAGCGCAGCCCACGCGGTGCACGCGTACGCCATGCAGGACGCGGCGCCGCTGGCCTGCCGCCTGCCCGACGCCGCCGGCCTGCTGGCGCACTGCCAGTCCGGGCGCGTGCTGGTCGGCCTGAGCAAGCGCCTCGGCATGGCGCAGCCGGGCCGGGAGACCGGCGCGCGCCAGCTGCGCGTGCAGCCGCTGGTGGCGGTGGACGCCGCCGAACCGCGCACCGCGATCAGCGACGGCTGCACCGACCGCCGCGGTTTCCTGGTGTTCGGCACCCGCAACGTGGCCGACGATGGCCGCCCGATCGGCAGTTTTTACCAGTATTCGCGCCAGCACGGCCTGCGCCGCCTGGCTTTGCCGGTGGTGGCCGAAGCGAGCGCCATCTGCTTTTCCGCCGACGGCGCTCGCATGTTCTTCGCCGACGCCCGCGCCAGCCGCATCATGGCCTGCGACTACGATGCCGACGCCGGCAGCGTGGGCGCACCAAGGGTGTTCGCGCAGCTCGATCCGGGCGCCGGTCCGCGCGGCGCGGCGCTCGACCTCGATGGCTGCCTGTGGAGCGCCCAGGCCGGCCAGCTGCTGCGCTACGCACCCGATGGCGAAGTAGTACAGCGCATTGCGCACGATTGCACCAGCGTCGCCTTTGGCGGCGCCGGCCTGACGCAGCTCGCCGCCGTTGGCGCGGGCGGCTTGTATGCAGTCCCTGTTCCCGGCGTCGCGGGGCAGGCAGACAGTCCGTTCGACGATCATCCACCACAATAAATTCATAACTAACAGGAGACCACCATGAAATTACGTACCTTCGCAAAAATCGCCGCCGCAGCCCTGGTGACATGCGCTTTCGGCGCCGCCCACGCGGCCGATCCGGTCAAGATCGGCTTCCTGGTCAAGCAGGCCGAGGAACCGTGGTTCCAGGATGAATGGCGTTTCGCCGAGCAGGCCGCCAAGGACAAGGGTTTCACGCTGATCAAGATCGGCATTCCGAACGGCGAAAAGATGATCGCCGCGATCGATAACCTGGCCGCGCAAAAAGCCCAGGGCTTCGTCATCTGCGCGCCCGACGTCAAGCTGGGCAAGGCGGTCGAACGCGCCGCCAAGCGCAACAACATGAAAGTCATTTCGGTCGACGACCGCCTGCTCGACGGCGCCGGCAAGCCGCTGGCGTCGGTGCCGCACATGGGTATTTCGGGCTATGAAATCGGCAAGCAGGTGGGCGCGGGCCTGGCCGCCGAAATCAAGGCGCGCGGCTGGAACCCGGCCGACGTGGGCATCCTGCGCATCGCCTACGACCAGCTGCCGACTGCCAAGGAGCGTACCATGGGCGCGGTCGATACGTTGAAAGCGGCCGGCATCCCGGCGGCCAACGTGATCGACGCGCCGCAATCGAAGACCGATACCGAATCGGCCTTCAACGCCGCCAATATCGCCTACACCAAGCAGCAGAAATTCAAGAAGTGGGTGGCGGTGGCCCTGAACGATGAATCGGTGATGGGTGCGGTGCGCGCCGCCGAAGGTCGCGGCATGCGCGCCGACGCCATGATCGGCATCGGCATCGGCGGCAGCAAGACGGCGCAGAATGAATTCGCCAAGCCGCAGCCGACCGGTTTCTTCGGCACCGTGATGATCAGCCCGAAACGCCACGGTTACGAAACCGCCGCCAACCTGTACGACTGGATCGCCACCAACAAGGTCCCGGCTGCGGAAACGCTCACGGCCGGTGTCTTGATGACGCGCGCTAATGCCGACAAGGTGCGCGCCGAGATGGGGCAGTGAGCGACGATGTCCGCTTATCTCGAGTTTGACCAGGTCTCGAAACACTTCCCCGGCGTGATCGCGCTCGGGGGCGTGAGCTTCGAGGCCCATGCCGGCACCGTGCACGGCCTGCTGGGCGAAAACGGCGCCGGCAAGTCGACCCTGCTCAAGATCCTGGGCGGGCAGTACCGCCCGGACGGCGGGCGCCTGCTGCTCGACGGGCGCGAAGTGCGCTTCGGTTCGGCCAGCGACGCCATCGCCGCGGGCGTGTCGATCATCCACCAGGAACTGCAGTACGTTCCGGAGCTGACGGTGGCCGAGAACGTCCTGCTGGGCCGCATGCCGACCCGCATGGGCTTTCTCGACAAGGGCGCCGCCAACAAGCTGGTGTCCGAACGCCTGGCCAAAATCGGGGTCGACCTCGATCCGAACGCGCGCTTGGCCGACCTGTCGATCGCGCAGCGCCAGATGGTCGAGATCTGCAAGGCCGTGATGCAGGACGCCCAGGTGATCGCCTTCGACGAGCCGACCAGCAGCCTGTCGCACCGCGAAACCGAGATTTTGTTCCGCCTGGTGCGCGACCTGCGCGCCGAAGGGCGCACCCTGATCTACATTTCGCACCGGCTGGAAGAACTGTACGCGCTGTGCGACGCCTGCACCATCTTCCGCGACGGGCGCAAGGTCGCCACGCACCCGGTCATGGCCGACGTGCCGCGCGAACGCCTGATCAGCGACATGGTCGGGCGTGAGCTGAGCGACATCTACGATTACCGCGAACGCGAACCGGGCGCCGAGCGCCTGGTGGTGCGCGGCATGCTTGATGGCTGCGACTTTTCGGTGCGCGCCGGCGAAGTGCTGGGCTTTTTCGGCCTGGTGGGCGCCGGGCGCAGCGAATTGATGCGCCAGATGTACGGCGCCGACAAGCGCGCACCGGGCACCGTGGTGCTCGACGGCGTGCCGGTTCCGATGGGTGGCCCGTCGGCGGCGATTGCCGCCGGCATCGTGCTGTGCCCGGAGGACCGCAAGGAGCAGGGCATCCTGGCCCAGTCCTCGGTGGCCGAGAACATCAACATCAGCTGCCGCCGCCATGCGCTCTTGGGCGGGATTTTCCTGCGCCATGCGCGCGAGGCCGCGCTGGCCGACGAATTCATCGCGCGCCTGCGCATCAAGACCCCCAGCCGCGAGCAGGAAATCCGCCTGCTCTCGGGCGGCAACCAGCAGAAAGTCATCCTGGCGCGCTGGCTGGCCGAACCGGACCTGAAGGTGCTGGTGCTGGACGAACCGACGCGCGGCATCGACGTGGGCGCCAAGAACGACATTTACCGCATCATCCACGACGTGGCCGCGCGCGGCTGCTGCGTGATCGTCATTTCCAGCGAACTGCCCGAAGTGCTAGGCATCGCCGACCGCGTGGCGGTGATGCGCGACGGCCGCATCGTGGGCCAACTGGCGCGCGCCGATGCCGATGAAAAAGCGGTGCTGAGCCTGGCGCTGCCGGACACGCTGGCCGACACCAGCAACGATAACAACGGCGCCAACGCCGATAACACCTCCCGGAGAATCGCATGAGCACCATCCCAGTCACCCACGGCGGCGCCCCGGCGCTGGCCAACCGCCAGCGCGCGCTCCTGATCGAATACAGCATGCCGCTGGCGTACGCGGTGTTGTTCGCCGTGCTCGCGGCCACGGTCGATAACTTCTTCTCGGTCGCCAACGTGGTCGGCCTGATGCTCTCGGTCGCCCAGATCGGCATGGTCGCCTGCACCATGATGCTGTGCCTGGCCTCGCGCGACTTCGACCTGTCGGTCGGCTCCACCATCGCCTTTGCCGGCGTGCTCGGGGCCATGGTCCTGGAACGCACCGGCAGCGTCACCCTGGCGGTCGGCGCGGGCCTCGGCGCCGGGGCCCTGATCGGCGCCGGCAACGGCGTGCTGATCGCCTACCTGCGCGTCAATGCACTGATCGCCACCCTGGCCACCATGCTGATGGTGCGCGGGCTGGCGTTCATCGCCTCGCAAGGGCAGGCGGTCGGGATCAATTCCAATGCCTTCATCGCCTTCGGCGACACCCAGGTGTTCGGCCTGCCGCTGCCGGTGCTGGTGGCGGGCGCCTGTTTCCTGGTGTTCGGGGTGCTGCTCAATCATACGGTGTTCGGCCGCAATACCCTGGCCATCGGCGGCAATCCGGAAGCGGCGCGCCTGGCCGGCGTCAAGGTCGAGAAGCTGCGCGTCTGGATCTTCCTGCTGCAAGGGCTGGTCACCGCGCTGGCCGGCCTGATCCTGGCCTCGCGCATCACCAGCGGCCAGCCGAATGCGGCGCAGGGCTTTGAACTCGATGTGATTTCGGCTTGCGTGCTCGGGGGCGTGTCGCTGCAGGGCGGCAAGGCGCGCATTTTCGGGGTGCTGATCGGGGTGCTGATCATGGGGACCGTGGAAAACGTGATGAATCTGCTGAACGTCGATTCGTTCTACCAGTATCTGGTGCGCGGTTCGATCCTGCTGGCGGCGGTGCTGCTCGATCAGTTGAAGGCGCGCGGGGAACGCCGCACGTAAGGCGGGGATCACCACTGGTCTCATGTCGGAGGTCATACATGTTGACGATTTAGCCATCAGGCATATATCATCGGCATCCCCGACCCCGACAGCCACCCATGCCCGATCCACGCTCCGACCGCTTCGTCCGTTCGCACCTCAAGACCCGCCACCTGGTGCTGCTGGTCGAACTTGGCCGGCACGGCTCCATCATGCATGCGGCGCAAGCGGCGAACCTGACCCAGCCGGCCGCCTCCAAACTGCTCGGCGAACTCGAACACGCGCTCGGCGTGCAGCTGTTCGAGCGCCTGCCGCGCGGGGTGGCCCCGACCTGGTACGGCCAGGTGCTGATCCGCCGCGCCGGCGCCGCCCTGGCCGAGATGGACGCGGCCCACCAGGAAGTCATGGAACTGCTCTCCGGCCTGCGCGGACGGGTCGACGTGGGCACCGTGCTCACGCCGTCCACCAGCCTGGTGCCGGAAGCGGTCAACCTGCTCAAGGCACGCCACGCGCGCGTGCATGTGTCGATCAGCGTCGACACCAGCAAGATCCTGGTGCAGCGCCTGCGCGCCGGCGAACTCGATCTGGTGGTCGGGCGCATCCTCGACACCGGCGCCGCCGCCGAGCTGCGCTTCGAGCCGGTCACCGACGAACCGCACAGCCTGATCGCGCGCGCCGGCCATCCGCTGGCCGGGCGCAGCGACCTCACGCTCGACGAACTGGCGCGCCAGGGCTGGATCCTGCCGCCCAACGGCAGCATCCTGCGCGACCGCCTGACCGCCTTGTTCCTCGCGCGCGGCCTTGAACCACCGGCCGAAACGGTCGAAACGCTGGCCCTGCCGGTCATCGCCCACCTGCTCACCGGCAGCGACATGGTGGTGGCGCTGCCGCTGGAACTGGTGCAGCCCTACCTGCAAACGGGCCTCTTGACCGTGCTGCCGTTCGACCTGGGCATCCGCATGGACATGTACGGCATCATCACGCGCCGCCATCACCAGCTCTCGCCCGGCGCCGAGAGCATGCTGGCCACCATGCGCGAAGTGGCGGCGCTGCGCTATCCGCCCGCCGCTGGAGCTGAAAACTGAGGTATATGATTTGCGTATGCTTATTTCCAAATAAGCGATTGGAATCATATCCCGAGAAAACGTAGCATTCTGACCATGACGCCGGAACTCCGGCCGCGTTATGCTGTCCAAAAGACAAGCCGCGGGCCGCAGGCATTTTCGCGCCGGCCGTTCATTTTCGAAAGAGGCAGCATGCACACGCAATTACTTGGAATCGACTGGGGAACCAGCAACCGCCGCGCCTACCTGGTCGGGCGCGACGGCAAGTGCGTCGCGCGCCATGCGGACGAGCAGGGCATGCTGGCCGTGGGCGGCGACTTCGCCGGCTCGCTGGCGGCCCTGCGCGCGCGCATGGAGGTCGCTGACGGCGTGCCGGTCGTCATGTCGGGCATGGTCGGTTCGGCCGGCGGCTGGCAGGAAGTGCCGTATCTCGACACCAACGTCGCGCTGACCGACCTGCCGGCCCATCTGGCGCCCGTAAAAGGCCAGGCCGGCTGCTACATCGTGCCCGGCTACTGCGCCCGCGACGGCGCGGTGGATGTGATGCGCGGCGAGGAGACGCAGCTGCTCGGCGCGGTCGGGCGCGGCCTGCTCGATGGCTGGGTGGTGCTGCCAGGCACCCACAGCAAATGGGTCTACCTGCGCGCCGGCAAAGTCGACCAGCTGGTGACCTACATGACCGGCGAACTGTTCTCGATGCTGGCCGCCGGCGGCACCCTGGCCGCGCTGATGGCCGGCGCGCCCGACGACGACAGCGCCTTTGGCGCCGGCCTGCAAGAGGCGCGGCGCGCGCGGCCGCTCTCGAATGCGCTGTTCGGGGTGCGCGCGCGGGTGGTGTCGAAAACGATGGCGGCGGCGCAGTCGCGCAGCTTTGTCAGCGGCCTGCTGATCGGCACCGAATTCGTGGCGGCGCAGGGCCACGCCGACGGCGCCGTCGACATCATCGGCTCGCCGGCGCTGAGTGCGCGCTACCGCAGCGCGGCCGCCCACTTCGGCATGCCGGCGCGCGCGCACGACCCCGACGACGTTTACCTGGCCGCGCTGGCCTACTTTTTCGAAAGCGTTTAGTGATGGATAAGACGATGATGGATACGACACAATTGACTCCCCCCCTGGTCGCCATCCTGCGCGGCCTGCAACCGGCCGAGGCCGAAGCGGCCGGCGCGGCCCTGTTCGGGGCCGGCTTTCGCCTGCTGGAAGTGCCGCTCAACCGCCCCGGCGCGCTGGCATCGATCGCGCTGCTGGCGCGCATGGCGCCACCCGGCGCCATCGTCGGCGGCGGCACCATGCTCAGCGTGGCCGACGTGGACGCGGTGCACGCGGCCGGCGGACGCATGCTGGTCGCGCCGAACTGCAACACGCAAGTGATCGCGCGCGGCGCCGCCCTCGGCATGCTGTGCGCGCCCGGCGTGGCCACCCCGAGCGAAGCGTTCGCCGCGCTCGGCGCCGGCGCCGACGCGCTCAAGATCTTCCCGGCCGAAATGGTCGGCTACGC
The DNA here is from genome assembly GCF_011682045.1 of Massilia aquatica. GTDB lineage: Bacteria > Pseudomonadota > Gammaproteobacteria > Burkholderiales > Burkholderiaceae_D > Telluria_A > Telluria_A aquatica. The sequence goes on from NZ_VVIW01000002.1 coordinate 507,797, forward strand.
CGGCCTGAAAGCCTTCAAGACCGTGCTGCCGCCGGGTACGCCCCTGTGGCCGGTGGGCGGCGTCGCGCCGGACACCATGGCCGAGTGGGTCGCGGCCGGGGCCACCGGTTTTGGCATCGGCGGGGCCTTGTACTCGCCCGGCACCACGCCGGAAATCCTCAGGTCGCGCGCGCAGGCCTTCGTCGCGGCCTGGAACGCCACGCAAACAAGTTAGTGTCGCCCCAACAACAGCCAGAACAACAATCCAACCCAGGAAACCTCATGGAATTTGCGAACTACCCGAGCCTGGCCGGCAAGGCTGTTTTTGTGACCGGCGGCGGTTCGGGCATCGGCGCCGATATCGTGGCCGCGTTTGCGCGCCAGGGCGCGCGCGTGGCGTTTGCCGACCGCGACATCGCCGCGTCCACCGAACTGGTCGACGGCCTGGCCGGCACGGTCGCGCACACCCCGTACTTCATCGGCTGCGACCTGTCCGACATGGATGCGCTGCGCGCCAGCGTCATGGCGGCCGGCGAGAAGCTGGGTGACTTCGATGTGCTGGTCAACAACGCCGCCAACGACGAGCGCCACGACTTCCTGCAGGTCACGTCCGAATACTTCGACGCCAAGATCGCGATCAACCTGAAGGTCGCGTTCTTCGCGGCCCAGGCGGTGGTGGAAGGCATGCGCCGGCGCGGCGGCGGGGCCATCATCAACCTCGGTTCGACCGGCTGGAAGAACAAGGTGGCCGGCTACCCGGTGTACGCCACCGCCAAGTCGGCCGTCAACGGCCTCACGCGCAGCCTGGCGCGCGAATACGGCAAGAGCGGCATCCGCGTCAACACGCTCACGCCGGGCTGGGTAATGACCCCGCGCCAGCTCGATAAATGGGTGGACCCGGACGGCGAGCGCGCCATGGATGAGAACCAGTGCTTGCCAGGGCGTATTGTCGGCGCCGACGTGGCCAGCATGGCGCTGTTTCTCGGTGCCCATGACAGCCGCATGATCACGGCCCAGGAATTCGTGGTCGACGCCGGCTGGACCTGACACGGTTTCAACGGTGCGCCGAGTTGTGAATGTTACAAGTTAAAATTGGTGACAGAAACGACGAGGTGCAACGGGGGATGGTTTTGGTAACTTGGTTATACGATGAGGCGGGCAGGGCGTCCGCCATCCTGGATGAATTCTGCCTGCGCACGGTCGACGGCGAGCCGGCCGGCTATGTGTTCGGGCTGAGCGCGTTTTCGATCAAGGGCGAGCATATCGGCTGGTTCGAAGACGGCGTGCTGTACGATGTCGAAAACCGCGTGCTCGGCTTCCTGCCGGGCGCGCGCGGCATGGCGCACCATTTTCCGGACTTGCAGCCGCCCCCGCGCGAGCCGGTCTTTGGCAAGCGTCCCAACGTGCCCACCTTGCGCGCGCGTCCGGTGCGCCGTCCGGCCGGCGGCTGGTCGCGCCATGCGCTGGCCAGCTATTTCGACGCCGGCGCCCCAGGGGCCGCAGCCCCGGCCATGTCTTCCCTGGGCGAATCGCCGGGCTGAGCGGCCTCCGGCGTTGCCTGCCTGTGTTGGACAAAACGTTCGGCGCGTGCTCCCACAATAATGATACGATCAAGCCTGCGCCAGACGGCGCGCATGCTACCCATTATTATCGGCGACAACAAACCGGGCACTGGATGCGTTTGACATTTGACTTTCTCTCCAACGGCGGAGAACTGGGCGCCCTGATGCGCGCCAAGGACTGGAGCGCGACCCCGCTCGGTCCACCCGAACAATGGCCCACTCTGCTCAAGAGCACGATCAGGCTGATCCTTACGTCCAGCCACCCGATGTTCCTGTGGTGGGGCAAGGACCTGGTGCAGTTCTACAACGACGCCTACCGCCACACCATGGGTCCGGAGCGCCACCCGAGCGCGCTGGGCGATTGCGGGCGTGTGTGCTGGGAAGAAATCTGGCCGATCATCGGCCCGCAGATCGACCTGGTCATGAGCGGTGGCGGCAGTACCTGGCACGAAGACCAGCTGGTGCCGGTCACGCGCCATGGCAAGCGCGAGGATGTCTGGTGGACCTACGGCTACAGCCCGATCGAGGACCACCAAGGCGTGCACGGCGTGCTGGTGGTGTGCAACGATGTGACCGCCCAGCACAAGGCCAAGGCCGCGCTCGAGCGCATGAACCTGGCCCTGACCGAACAGATTACCCAGCGTGAACATGCGCAGCGGCATGAAGCGATCCAGACCTCGCAGCGCCTGCGCGCCGAACAAGCCCTGCGCGAGCAGCGCGAAGCCGACACCATGCGCCTGCGCCAGCTGTTCGAGCAGGCGCACGGCTTCATCTGCATCCTGCGCGGGCCGCAGCATGTGTTTGAGTTCGCCAATTCGGCCTACCTGCGCCTGGTGGGCCAGCGTGCGCTGATCGGCAAGAGCGTGCGCGAAGCGCTGCCGGACGTGGTGGGGCAGGGCTTCGTCGATTTGCTCGATGGCGTGTATGGCGGCGGCGTGCCGTACAAGGCGGGCGACCAGCGCATCGAACTGCGCCACGCGCCGGACAGCGCCCCGACCCATGCCTACGTTGACTTCGTGTACCAGCCGATCCGGGAAAACGGCATGGTGAGCGGGATTTTCGTGCAGGGATTCGACGTCACCGACCGCACCATGGCCAGGCAGGCCCTGCAGCGCAGCGAGCTGCGCCTGAAAGAAGGGCTGAAAGTGGCGCGCATGGTGGTGTGGGACTGGGACCTGGACAGCAACGAGGTGGTCTTTTCGGACAACGCACCAGAGCTGTTCGGCGCCGCCTGGACCAATATGCGCCAGGTATGGCACTGTTTCGACCCCGACGATTTAAAGAGAATTGAACTTGCGCGGCGCGAGGCACTCCAATCTCATGGAAGCTATGGCGACGTGGTGCGCCTGCGCCGGCCAGACAACGGCCAGGTGGTCTGGCTGCAGGTGTACGGCACCGTGGTGGCGGACCAGGCCGGCAATGCCAGATGCATCCGCGGCGTGTCGATTGATGTCAGCGCCCGCAAGCGCGCGGAAGAATCCTTGCGCGAGGCGGCGCGCCACAAAGATGAATTTTTGGCGATGCTGTCGCACGAACTGCGCAATCCGCTGGCGCCGATTCGTTCCGCGGCGCATTTGCTGGGCATGGCGCCGGACAATATTTCGCGCGTAAAAATGTCGAGTGTCATCATCGAACGGCAGGTCAACCATATGACCAGCCTGATCAACGACCTGCTCGATGTGTCGCGGGTCAACACCGGACTGGTGGTGCTCGACAAGGAGGTGATCGACCTGCACCAGGTGGTGCTGGAATCGGTGGAGCAGACTCAGCCGCTTATCAGCGAGCGCGGCCATGAGCTGTGCCTGGACGTGCCGGCCGAAGGCGCGGTGGCGGTGCTGGGCGACCGCAAGCGGCTGGTGCAGGTGCTGACCAACCTGCTGCACAACGCGGCCAAGTACACGCCGCGCGGTGGGCGCATCGCGCTCGAGGTCAGCCATCATGCCGACACGGTCGAGTTGCACGTACGCGACAACGGCATTGGTGTCGAAGCCGTGCTGATGCCGCATATTTTTGACTTGTTCACGCAAGAAAAGCGCTCGTCCGACCGCTCGCAAGGCGGGCTCGGCCTGGGGCTGGCGCTGGTGCGCAGCCTGGTGCTGCTGCACGGCGGGCATGTGACGGCGGCCAGTCCGGGGCCGGGGGAGGGCGCGACTTTTTCGGTCTACCTGCAAAAGCACGCGCTGGCGGGCGCCGCCGGCGCGGCCAGCCGCGGACCGGGCAGCCATGCGGGCGAGGGCTTGCGACTGATGCTGGTCGACGACAACAAGGATGCCGCCAATGCCATGGCCATGGTGCTGGAATCGGCCGGCCACGTGGTGATGGTCGAGCACGATCCGCTGCACGCGCTCGACAGCGTGGGCAGCTTCGCGCCGGACGCCTGCCTGCTCGACATCGGCCTGCCCGGCATGGACGGCAATGAACTGGCGCGCCGGCTCCGGGCCAGCACGCATGCGCGCGCTGCTACCTTGATCGCGGTCACCGGTTACGGCAACAAGTACGACAAGGCCAGCGCGGTGCAGGCCGGCTTCGACCATTATTTCGTCAAGCCGGCCAATACGGCCGAGCTGATCGGCGTGCTGTCCCGCATCAAGCCGGTGCCGCGCACCAGGCAGAGTGCGCAGCTTGCCGAGCGCATCGAGGGCTGACGCCGGCGGCGTGCATGGCGTTTCGACGGCATCGCCATGGCGTCAAGGCTGAGTGAAGCCTGCCCGCCCGATCGCCTCCGTCATGAGCGGCCCTGACGACGTTTCAAGTGGCGGCAAGAGTAAAGCTGTTCATGCTCCAGCAGGCATGCTGGGGGTGCTGGTGCGGGGTCCAGCCGCTGCGGCGCCGCTCGCGGGCAAGCATGCTGTTGATGATGCCATGCGCTACCAGCAGCACCGTCCCCGCATGCGGGCAGCAATGGCTTGCCGTGGCGCATCAAGATAATCTGTTTGCGCGCGGACGGGGATGATGGGGTTGCCTTGAAATGCCAGAATGGGTTCGCCTCGGGGCGCGTGCGCGCTGTCGTATTGAAAACGCAATATTTCGCGCAGATGATAGAGTTTAGCATCATTGAACTCCACGTCAGCCCTCCCCATGCCCGCCCCGCTTTTTATCATTCTCAACGCCGGTTCCGGCCACGCCGAAACCGAACTCCAGCGCACGACCATCGAAGACCTGCTGACCGCCGCCGGTCGCGAATTCGAACTCGCCGTGGTGGACCAGGCGGACGAGCTTGGCGACATCGCGCGCCACATGGCCGGGCGCGCGTGCCAGAGCGGTGGCGTGCTGGTGGCCGCCGGCGGCGACGGCACCATCAACACCGTGGCGCGCCAGGCGGTCGAGAGCGGCTGCCAGTTCGGCGTGCTGCCGCAGGGCACCTTTAACTATTTCGGGCGCACCCACAGCATTCCGGAAGACCTGGGCGAGGCGGTGCAGGCGCTGCTGACGGCGCGGGTCGAGCCGGTGCAGGTGGGGCTGGTCAACGAGCGGGTGTTTTTGGTCAATGCCAGCATCGGCCTGTATCCCAGGCTGCTCGAAGAACGCGAGATCGACAAGAAGCAATACGGTCGCAGCCGGCTGGTGGCCATGCTCTCGGCCCTGAAGACGGTGCTGGGATCGTACCGGCACCTGCATATCAACGTCGAGCTCGATGGCAAGACACGCACCATCCGCACACCCACCCTGTTCGTCGGCAACAACCGCTTGCAGATGGAACAGGTCGGCTTCGAACCGCTGGCCGAGCGCATCGAAGACGGCAAGCTGGCCGCGCTGGCGCCCCAGCCGGTGGGCAAGTTCGGCATGCTGGCCTTGCTGGCGCGTGGCGCGCTCGGGCGCCTGAGCGACGCCCCCAACCTGCATGCCTTCGGCCTGACCCGCATGACCGTCAAGCAGCGCGGGCTGGTGGGACGGCGCCGCATGAAAGTCGCGATCGACGGCGAAGTGACGCATCTGGACGCGCCGCTGGTATTCCGGGTGCTGGAAGGGCAGCTGCTGCTGCTCAAACCGGTGCCGGCCACCTCGCAGAGCGACCAGGAAGAAATGGCGCTCGCTTCCTGAGCTGGCGGACCCGATGCGGCGCGTTTTTCTGGCTGACGCCCCACAGTTGCCGTATTGACTCGTTTACAATGCGGGCTTGTCCGTATGAACCTGGTCGACCATGAACGCTTTCAAGCTGATGCGCAGCACCCACCGCCACCCCTCCGCCATTCTGCTGATGGTGCAACTGCTCGGGATGCTGCTGTACCCCTTCATCGAATCGACCCCGAGCGGGCTGGTCGTGTTCAACGCCTTCGGCATCATCGTGCTCGGGTTTACCACCCGCATGGTGCGGCGCACGCCCGGCCACGCCTGGATCAGCGCCGGCATCGCGCTGCCGATCATCGTGCTGCTGGTGCTGCAAATGATCCTCGGGCGCGAGACGCTGCTGCCCTGGTCCTCCGCGCTGGAAGCGCTGTTCTACTTTTACGCCGCCGCCAGCCTGATCGCCTACATGATGGAAGACCACCGCGCCACCACCGACGAACTGTTTGCGGCCGGCGCCACCTTCACCCTGATCGCCTGGGGCTTCACGCACCTGTTCGTACTGGTGCAGGCCATGCATCCCGGCACCTACGCGGCCGCCGTCAACGCCGCCGACGCGCGCACCTGGACCGAACTCAATTACCTCAGCTTCGCGCTGCTATCGAGCACCGGCATCGGCGACGTGATTCCGCTGACCGCACACGCGCGCGCGCTGGCCAGCGTCGAGATGTTCGTCGGCCTGATCTACCTGGCGGCGGTGGTGTCGCGCCTGATCGGGTTTACCCTGCAGCAGACCCGCGACGAGCGCGACTAAGGCTTGATCTGTGCGTGGACGATGCGCCCGAGCGTGGCCAGCGCTTGCTCCGCGCGCGCATCCCACAGGTGGCCGTAATTCAGGCGCAGGCAGTTCTCGAACCCCGGCTGCGGCGAAAAGATCGGCCCCGGCGCCACGCTGATGCCCTCGGCCAGCGCGGCCGCGTGCAGCGCCAGCGCGTCGGCCGCGCCGGGCAGCTCCAGCCATAACAGGTAGCCGCCCTTGGGGCGCGTCACACGCGTGCCTTCGGGGAAGTGGCGCCGCACGGCGTCCATGAACACCGCCTGCTGCGCCGCCAGCTGGTGGCGCAGCAGGCGCAGATGGCGGTCGTAGCCGCCTTTTTCCAGATACAGCGCCAGCGCGCCCTGGGCCGGGGCGCAGGTGGTCAGGGTGCTGGCCAGCTTCTGGCGCGCCACCTGGCGCGTGAAGCGGCCGGCCGCCACCCAGCCGACCCGGTAGCCGGGCGCCAGGCACTTCGAAAATGACGAACAGTGCATCACCAGGCCCTCGGTATCGAAGGCCTTGGCCGGCAGCGGGCGCTTGTCGCCGAAATACAGCTCGCCGAAGACATCATCCTCGATCAGCGGCACCTGGTAGCGCGCCAGCAGGCGCACCAGGTCGCGTTTTTTCTCGTCCGGCATCAGGCTGCCCAGCGGATTCTGGAAGTTGGTCATCAGCCAGCAGGCTTTGGGCCGATGCCGTTCGAGCGCGCGCTCGGCTGCGGCCAGGTCCATGCCGTCGCGCGGGTGGGTCGGCACCGCGATCGCCTCCAGGCCCTGGCGCTCGATCGCCTGCAGCGAAGCGTAGAACGCCGGCGACTCGATCAGCACCGCGTCGCCGGGCCGCGCCACCGCCATCAGGCACAGGTTGAGCGCTTCCAGCGCGCCGTTGGTGACGACGATCTCGTCGGCGTGCACCGTCATGCCGTCGATCAGGTAGCGCAGCGAGAGCTGGCGCCGCAAGCGCGCGTTGCCGGGAGTGAGATCGTCGACGCTGGCCCACGGATCGAGCTGCTGCACGCTGGTGCTCATCAGCCGGGCCAGGCGCGCCAGCGGGAACAGCAGCGGGCTGGGAAAGGCCGAGCCGAACGGCACCACATCGCGCCGCATGGTGGTCTCGAGCAGGTCGAACACGCGCTCGCTCATGGCCAGCGGCAGCGCATCCTCGGCCGGGCGCGACGCGGTATCGGGTTCCGGCGGCAGGCGTTCGGCGCTGACGCTGACGAAGTAGCCGGAGCGCTCGCGCGCCTGCACCAGGCCCTGGGCTTCGAGCGTGTAATAGGCCTCGAACACGGTGGCCGGGCTGACACCGCGGCTGGCGCTGGTTTTACGCACGGACGGCAAGCGGTCGCCCGGCTGCAACGCCCCGCTCAGGATCGACTCGGAAATATCGCGCGCAAGCGCCTCGTAAAGTTTCATGATGCAGCAACGGCCCGACGGGGCCGGTAGACGGAATGGCTGCATCTTAATGCAAATCGGCCACCTCGGCCTTTCCAGCCCCCAAGGTTTCCTAACCGGGGTCAGAGCTCCGAATCGAAACATCCCACACCGGGGTCTGAACTTAATGCCGCTAAGTTAAGCTCTTTTTGCCACAGCACTAAGCTCCGTCATTCCCGCCTGCGCGGGAATGACGGAGCTTAAGTTAGCGGCATTAAGGTCAGACCACGGTTGTAGGAGTTTTGGTGTCAGGTGTTGCGGAAAATGAGTTCTTTCATCCGTTGCAGCCTCGGATACACCACCGGTACGGTCAGCATGGTGCTGGCGATGGCCATCAGCAGCAGGGCGGTGAAGGTCTCGCTGGTGATGATTTGCTTGTCGAGCAGGATGTTGACGAAGATGATCATGATCAGCGCCTTGGTCTGCAGCAGCCAGCCGATAATCCCCGCTTCCCCCTTTTTCCAGTTGAGGATGCGGCCGGCGATGTGCGCGCCGATCAGCTTGCCGCCGACCGAGGCCACCAGCAGCACGCCGGCGGCGATGAACACGGCGGCGCTGCCCACGTCCCAGTTGGTGCGCAGCCCGGTGCTGAGGAAGTACACGGGCATGATCGCCAGCAGCACGTGGTGGCGCATCAGGTCCATCCTGGCCTGGTCGAACCAGTGCGCGTCCATCACCGCGCCGGCCAGGAAGGCGCCGACCATGAAGTGCAGCCCGGCCCAGTCGGCGCCGAAGCCGCACAGCGCCAGCCAGATCAGGCCGACATACCAGCGGTCGCGCTCGGGCAGCCAGACCATCAGGCGGCGGTACAGGACGGTGGCAATGCCGAAGGCGAGCAGGAAGCCGAGCTGGCGTCCGACCCGGTTCCAGTCGAGCAGGATCAGGGCCAGCACGCCCCAGATGGCGATGTCGTCCAGGCTGGCGTAGCGCAAAATGCGCTGGCCGATCGGCTGGCGCAGGATGTCGAGCTTTTCCATCAGCAGGATCAGGATCGGCAGCGCCGTCACCGCGCAAGCCATGCCGACCCCCACCACGAACTGCCAGGTCATCGCTTTGGGCCCGATCCAGCCGGCGTAGCCGAGCATGCCGGCCGCCACCACGGCGCCGAACACCAGCGGCACGCCCAGCGCCAGGCTGGATGTGATGGTGGTTTCGCGGCGGTGCGCCCAGGCTTGCTTGAGGTCGAGCTCGATGCCGGCGATCATGACAAAGATCATCACCGCCCACCAGGCAATCCCGTTCATGGCCAGCATGACGGACGGGTTGAAGATGAATTTGTAGTAATCCGGATATGCGGCACCCATCACGCCCGGTCCCAGCAGGACGCCGGTAATGATCTGCACCACCACCAGCGGGGCGTAGTAGTCGGTCTTGAAAACGCGCCAGATCAGGTAGGGAATGGAGAAAATCAGGAGCATCGCGAGGAGGAAGATCTCCGTCGTGTTCATGGCTGTGTGCATGGGACTGTCTCGTTCTTGTTATAGGGGGCGCGCGGGTGTGGTCCCCGGCTGCCTGGGTGCGGTCGAGAAATCACGTAGTAAAATTTCATAAATTCCGCAAGCCAATGCTAGCTCAACAATTGAGTAAGTTCAACAACTATGTTGGCATGACAAGCCGGGCGGATTGGTTGCGCAATAGGAACAACCAGAAGCGCGTGCTGGCGACTGAGGCCGCTTGCGCGGTATAGTCAAGGGTGTCCGCCGCGGCACCGCGCCGGCCGCCATTGACCATCCTTGCGAGACCCTGCCATGTCCCACTCATCCGAAACCCGCATTTTCACGGCGCCTGCCGCCAGTGTTCCGCCTCGCCTTGCCAGTGTCGAGGCTTACGAGGCCCTGGCGCACGGTCCGGGCGCGCTTGCCTGCGCGCGCACCGACAAGCTCCATCATGTCTTCGGCAGCACGCGCAGCGGCTATGCGATCTACTTTTTCGCCGAGCTTCTGGCGCAATTCGATTTCCCGGCGTTGACCTTCCTGACCGACAGTGGCCAGCAGTACGCGTTCGAAGGCGAGTACGGCACCACCCTGGTCGAGGTGCTCGATGCGGAAAAACAGCGCGCGGTGATCGTCCAGATGAACGCCTTGTTCGCCGCCCTCAAGGCCAATCCCACGATCGCCTACGAAGCCGAAAATTTTGGCCATCTGTGCGACGACGATATCGAAAACGCGCTGGTGCGCGATTACGTCAGCGGCCGGCCGTATGCCGACACCGAGGTGTACGGCGACGAGGGCGACACGGCCGACTATCTGTTTACCTACCTGCGCAGCGTGCTCAAAGTGGTCGAAAACGCGCTGGACGAAGGCCTGGTCGTCATTTTCAGCGCCGAGCTGTAGCCGGCCGCCTCGCCAGGCTCCGCCCCCGCCGCGTGCGGTGGCGGGCCAGCTTACGCAGGCCTGGTCAAGGCCGCCACAGCGGACGCACCTTGGTGTTGATGTCAAGCGCCGATCCCACCCGCGATTCGGCATCGACGAAGCCCGAGCGGTTGCCGGCGCTCAGATTGAGGCCTTCACCCCGGTATTCCACATCGCCGTATAAATTCAGGCTACCCGATGCGGCCTGGCCGCGCTCGAAGAATCCCAGCGGGTAGAACGTGGTGCGCACCTGGGCCGCGCCGCCGACGGTGAAGGCATTGTCGCCGTTGTTGCCACGCTCGCCGATGATGCTCAAACCGCCCACCGTACCGCCCGATACCGAGCCGTTGGCGACGATGGCCTGGTCTTCGATGCGCGCATTGCCCGTTACCGAGTTCCCCGGCAGGACAGTCGCATACGGTCCGACGTAGGCGCTGGCCGATGTGGTCGACGGCGCGCAGCCGCCGCCGTTGGCATGCCGCCCGGTCCCGGCCGGGCACGGATCGCGCTGGCCGTTCTGGAAGCCCTGCGGCCACGCATTGGCCACTTCGATCATGTACGGATAGCGCCAGATGCCGGCGTAATCCTGCTCGCCGTTGATCACCTGTAGCACCGACGGCGTGGCCGTGACCACCATGAACAGCGGCTCGCCGGCCTTGACCGCGAAGGTGAGGTTGGCGTCGAGGCCCTTCTGCATGGCGCTGTAGCGCGCCGAGGTGAATTGCGCATTGGTCGCCACCAGGCCCCAGCGGTAGTCGGCGTTCGAACCGGCCTGGTTCACGCCACGGAACTTGACGCTCACCGTGCTGGCGCCCGCAGCAGGATACAGGCGCACCACGTTGTAGCCGAAGCGTTGCGGCGCGCCGTAGTAGGGCGAAACGAAGCGGCGGTTGGCGGCCCAGCCGGTGTCGAGCGCTTCGAGCGGCATCAGGCGGTGCATGCACTCGGACTTGTCGGTCTGCGTGATGTTGCCGAAGCTGTTGCGGAAGGCGGCCGGCGTGGCCTTGTAGTCCCACACCACATTGTGCATGGCCCAGTCGCCGAAGAAGTCATTGAGCTGGGATACGCTCCACCCGCGCGACTTCTGGATATTGGCGAAGGTGTCGCTGCCCGGGGTGGTGAAGATCTGGCTGACCGCGGCCGGGCACTGCTTGTCTTTCAGGTATTCCATGTACTGCCAGTTGCAGTACTGGTCGCGGCTCGATCCCAGGTACAGGTGCGGCGCGTTGGCCAGCATCTCGCTGCAATGGGCTTCGTTCTTGTACTCGGGCAGCTGGTGCGCGGTGTAGTTGGCGTGGCCTTCGGCGATGGCGCGGCAGTTGTTCGGGTCGGTGCAGTTCAGGCCACCGTTCGACATCCACCACGATTGCCAGGCGTGCGTGAATTCGTGGGTCAGGCCCCAGTGGTCGAGCAGGGCGCCGGGGCCGATCCACATGCCGATGCGGTCGCGCGCCCAACCGCCGGCAGTCAGGCCATCGGTCGAGTGGATGTGGATCGACGGCTTGATCTTGTTCGGCGTGTTGACGAAGGGTTCTGGCATGAACAGGTTGGCGTTGAAGAGGTTATGCCACACCGTGTTTTCGAGCGTGTTGACGGCCAGGGTAAGGTTGGCGTCGGAGATTTTTTCGTCCGAATAGAAGGCGAAGTGCGCCGATTCCTTGACCAGCTTGTAGTTGGCGCGGTCGGGCGAGGGCCCGCCGGCGACCCAGGTGCCGGGCGTGGTCTCGGGTTTGGTGGTGGCGCAGCCGGAGGCCCAGGCGGTGGTGCTGCTGCCCTGGTCGACCGCCGGCGTTGGTGTCGGTATCGGAGTAGGCGTCGGCGGTGGCGTCGGCGTCGGGGTTGGCGTCAGCGGTGCGACCGCACAATATTTTTGTATGCCCGAGATCGGATCGCCGAAGGTCCCATTGTTGCATGCCACGTTGCCGGACAAGGTCTTGGTGACCCACTTGTTCGCAGCGCCATACGACACTTTGCGCTTGGTGGCGCCGACGGCGCAGGTTTCCTGCTCGGCGGCGCACCTGGTGTAACCGCTGGGCCAGTCGGCGGCGAACGCCGGCGCCAGCGCGCCGCAGGCCAGCAGTGCGCTGGCGCTGGCGATCAATGTCTTGCAAATAAGGTGAGTCATGTCCATCCCTCTGATGTTGTACAACGGGAAATGGTATGTTATCAGATGACTTATGCAAATTGTAACTTTAATCGCTGGCGGTGATCCCGATGTGTCCATGTCGCGCGGGAAGTTACTACGTTCGGACGAGGACAGTCACGCCGCCCGGTTGGCAACAGTCATGATGAACCCCACGATGGCCCCTGCAACGCCAACGCCGATCAGAACCAGCAAGCCGTAGAGCAATGGCGTGCCCCAGCTACGGTGCTGATAGTTCGCGCCGTACGTGGTGGCGACGAAACGGATCTGCTCGCGCGCGCTGATGAAATACCAGGCGAGCAGCGCGGCCAAGCTGAAGAAAAAGTTGAATCTGCCAAACGACCCCGCCAACGACTCTGGCTTGGCGAAGGCCAGCGCGAACGACACGATGAAAAGCAGCGTACTGCCGATAAGCCAGCGCTTCGATGCCGCAGCCTTGTCGGGCTTGCCCATGGCTTGCCAGTTCTTCATATGAATCCAGGAACCGAACATGATACCGAACACAAGGCACCACAAAGCGGCCGCGTTTGGATTCCAGAGTGGTGGGCTCAGCCTGGTGTCGCCCGTCATGGTGCCGCCGGTTGCCTCCGGCGGGGCGTAAGGGTTGTCGGTCATCGGGTTCTCGCATGGCGTGAATGCCGGCCAGGGTGACCGGTTGTAGTCTGTCAGACCAGCCAAACGCCTTTTGGTTCCCGGACGGAGGTGCCTCCCCGAGCCCCATGCGCAAGCGGGCAGCCGCGGCCATCGCCGGAAAAGTGGCCGTATCGACCATATCCTGTGCTAAAATCCCGCCGCTGCCCGGATGGTGAAACTGGTAGACACCCGAGACTTAAAATCTCGTGCTCGTAAGGGCGTACCGGTTCGATTCCGGTTCCGGGCACCACAGCATACTTTTAGAAATAATCGAAGAGCGCCGTATCTCTGCATCCATGCAGAGGGCGCTTTTTTTGCGTCCGCATACGACGGATGGAGAGATGCATACGCCATTGGCGCGATGCCCGTTTCATCCCCTCGCAAGCGGTATGGTGTAGCATTCGTGGCGGCGTGCCGCAGTCCGGCCCGCCGCAGTACTTACAAGGACACGAATTGAACATCACTATCAACGAGGAACTGCGTTCCTTCATCGACCCGCTCACCGCCAACGAATACGCCGCGCTCGAACGCAGCCTGCTGGCCGAGGGCTGCCGCGACGCCCTGGTGCTGTGGAACGATGTGCTCATCGACGGCCACAATCGCTACGAGATCTGCCAGAAGCACAGCATCCCCTTCAAGACCGTGCAGAACGCGACCTTCGACTCGCTCGACGACGTCATGCTGTGGATGATCGATAACCACCTGGCGCGCCGCAGCGTGTCGGACTACCAGCGCGGCGTGCTCGCCCTGCGCAAAAAGGATATTGTCGCCGCCCGCGTGGCCCAGCGCGCCGCCGAACCGGAAAGCGCGCAAGCTGCCGCGCCCGAGGCAGCCAGGGTGCCTGAGTCGCCGCCCTGGAACACGCGCGAAGACGTGGCCAAGGCCGCGCGCGTGTCGAGCAATACCATCAGCCAGATCGAACGCATCCAGAAGGCGGCCACGCCGCAGCTGGTTGAAGCGGTGCGCTCGGGGACCATCTCGATCAACGCCGCCGCCAACGTAGCGTCGCTGCCGGAATCGGTGCAGATCGCGGCGGTGGCCGGCGGGCGCAAGGAATTGCAGCAGGCGGCGCGCCAGGTGCGCGAACAGAAAGCGTCGAGCCGTCCGCCCAAAGAGCCGCCGGCCGACGCCGAAGCCGACCTGCGCGCCCAGGTGGCCACCCTGCGCGAGAAGGTCGACGCGCTCAGTGCCGAGAACGATGCCCTCAAGGCGCGCCTCGCGGCCCTGGGCGAAACCGGCGCGTAGCTGCGCGGGGGCGTGCCCCGCTTTTGAAAATCGTCAGGAGATGCATCGATGTTTCGACCCTTTCTCGTTTCGACACTGCTTGGCTGCGCCACCGTCGCAACTTCTCTGCCTGCTGGCGCCGCGCCGGACCAGCGCGCCGGCGTGTCATCGGCTGTGACGCCCGCTGTGACGCCCAAACAGGCGCGCTGGAACAGGACAGCGCAGCGCGTGACCATCATGCGCGACAAGTGGGGCATTCCCCACGTCTTCGGCAAGACCGACGCCGACGCCGTCTTCGGCTTGCTGTACGCGCAGGCGGAGGACGATTTCAACCGGGTCGAACTCAATTACGTCAACGCGCTCGGGCGCCTGGCCGAAATTGAAGGCGAGGCCGAAATCTGGCGCGACCTGCGCATGAAGATGTTCATCACGCCGGCGGACATGCAGGCCAAGTACGCGGCCAGCCCGGCGTGGCTGAAAAAATTGATGGTCGCCTTTGCCGATGGCCTCAATTTTTACCTGCACACCCATCCCGAGGTCAAACCCAGACTGATCACGCATTTCGAGCCGTGGATGGCGCTCGCATTCAGTGAAGGCAGCATCGGCGGCGATATCGAGTCGATCGACCTCAAGACCCTGGAACAGTTCTACGGCAAGAAACCCGCGCCAGCCCTGGCCCTGGCCGACGCGCCCAATGCCCTCGACGTTGAGCCGCGCGGCTCGAACGGTTTTGCGATCGCGCCCAAACTGAGCGCGTCCGGGCGCGCGCTCCTGCTGATCAACCCGCACACCTCGTTCTACTTCCGCCCCGAAGTCCACGTCGTCAGCGACGAAGGCCTGAACGCCTACGGCGCGGTGACCTGGGGCCAGTTCTTCGTCTACCAGGGCTTCAACGACAAGGCCGGCTGGATGCACACCTCGGGCGGCGGCGACGTGATCGACGAGTACCTCGAAACGGTGACCGGAAAAGACGGCAAGTACGTCTACCAATACGGCAGCGGCCAGCGCGCCCTGCGCGAAGTGAAGGTGACCTTGCCCTACAAGAGCGCCGGCGGCATGGCCAGCAAGACCGTCACCGCCTGGTTCAGCCACCACGGCCCGGTGGTGCGCGAGGAGGGCGGCAAATGGGTGGCGGTGAAGCTGATGGAGGAGCCGCTCAAGGCGCTCACGCAGTCGTACATGCGCACCAAGGCCCGTAATTACAAACAGTTCCGCAAGACGATGGAGCTGCGCACCAATTCGTCGAACAATACCGTGTATGCCGACGCCGACGGCAGCATCGCCTACTTTCACGGCAATTTTGTACCGAAGCGCGACACCGCCTTCGACTGGAAGAAGCCGGTCGACGGCAGCAATCCGGCCACCGAGTGGCAAGGCCTGCACGCCATCGACGAGACCATCACGCTGTTCAATCCCGCCAGCGGCTGGATCCAGAACACCAACAACTGGCCGTTTGCGGCGGCCGGTGCGAACAGCCCGCGCCAGCAGGACTATCCTCTCTATATGTGGTCGCTGCCGGAAAACGCGCGCGGCCTGCATGCCGTCGCCGTGCTCGAAAAACGCAAGGACTTCACGCTCGAGACCCTGATCGCGGCCGCCTACGACAGCCACCTGACCGCCTTCGACCCGCTGATCGCCTCACTCGCCGCCGCCTACGACCAACTGCCCGCCGCCGATGCGCTCAAGGCGCAGCTGGCGCCGCAAATGGCGGCCCTGCGCGCGTGGGACCGGCGCTACGGCGTCGACTCGGTGCCGACCTCGCTGGCCATCTACTGGGGGCAGGACATGGTGGAAAAGGCGTCGGCGGCCGCCAAGGCGAACGGCGTGCCGACCGTCGATTTCATTCGCGACAGCCTGGCGCCAGCCGAGCGCCTGAAGGCGCTGGTGCGCGCCACGGCCAGGCTGGAGGCCGATTTCGGCACCTGGCAAACGCCATGGGGCGAGATCAACCGCTTCCAGCGCGCCAGCGGCGACATCAAACAGCAGTACGACGACGCCAAACCGAGTTTTCCGGTGGCGTTCGCGTCGGCCAACTGGGGGTCGCTGGCCGCCTTCGGCATGGTGGCGCCGCAAAAAACCAAACGCATTTACGGCGACCGTGGCAACAGCTTCGTGGCGGCCGTGGAGTTCGGGCCGCGCGTGCGCGCCAGGAGCATTCTGGCGGGCGGCAACAGCAGCAATCCGGCTTCGCCGCATTTCAGCGACCAGGCCGAGATGTACAGCAAGGGGCAGTTCAAGGATGTGCTGTTCTACAAAGCCGATATCGAGAAGCACCTCGAACGCAAATACCATCCGGGCCAATAGAATAGGAGCGCAACATGAGCATGAGCGAAAAACAGAAAATGCTGGCCGGCGAAGCGTACCGCCCCGGCGACGGCGAAATCCAGGCCGACCAGTCGGCCGCCAAGGCGTGGATGGTGCGCTACAACGCCGCGCTGGGCGAGCCGGCATCGGCGCGCCGCGTGCTGCTGGCCGCGCAGCTCGGCGCGGTGGGCGAGGGCGCGGTGATCCGTCCGCCGTTTCACTGCGATTACGGCTACAACATCCACCTCGGCAAAGACGTATTCCTGAACTTTAACTGCGTCATTCTCGACGTGGTGAGCGTGACCATTGGCGAGGGCACCCAGATCGGGCCGGCCGTGCAGATCTACACGGCCGACCACCCGCGCGACCCGGCCCAGCGCCGCGCGGGCCTGGAATTCGGGCGCCCGATCAGCATCGGGCGCAATGTGTGGATCGGCGGCGGCGCCATTATCCTGCCCGGCGTGAGCATCGGTGACGATGCCGTCATTGGCGCCGGCAGCGTGGTCACGCGCGACGTGCCGGCCGGCGCCACAGCAGTGGGCAACCCCGCGCGCTTGCTACCCCGGTAAATTGCGCGGCGCCAGGCGCGCCTTCAGAAAATCGACGAACAGGCGCGTGCGCGCCGACAGCAGGCGCGTATCGGTAATCGCATGCACGGCAACCGGCGCCAGGCGCCATTGCGGCAGCACCCGCAGCAGCCGTCCCGCCGCCAGGTCCTCGCGCGCGATGACGCTGTCGAGGATCGCAATGCCCGCGCCCTCGGCGGCCAGTGCGCCGCTCAACCCCACGCTGTTCATCAGGAAGCGCGCCTTGACCGGCACCGTGCGGCTGGCCGCGCCGTTGAACAGCGTCCAACCATCCTGGCCGATACCCGGGGCGGCGCACAAGGCGTGGTGAATCAGGTCGTCGGGATGCTCCAGCGGCGGCGCCCGATCAAGATAGGCCGGCGCCGCATACAGCTGGCGCTCCAGCAGCGCGATGCGGCGCGCCACCAGGGTCGATGGCACCGTCGGCGCAGGCCCCATGCGGATCGCCAGGTCGAACGGGTCGGCCAGCAGGTCGACCCGGCGCGAGGCCGCCTCCAACTCGAAGTCGATCAGCGGATAGGCCACGGCGAATTCGGCCAGCAGCGGCGCCAGGTAGTTGATCCCCAGGTCGACCGGCATCGAGATGCGCAAGATGCCGCTGGGGCGGGCCGCGTCGCCGCGCAGCGCTTCGTGCGCCACGTTGGCTTCTTCGACGATGCCCTGGCAGCGGTTGAAGTACGCCTGCCCGGCCTCGGTCAGCTCGACCTGGCGCGTGGAGCGGTGCAGCAGGCGCACGCCGATGTCCTTTTCCAGCGCGGCGATATTGCGCGAGAGTGTGGAGCTGGACATGCCGAGCGACTCGGCCGCCTTGCGGAAGTTTTTGGTCTTCGCCACTTCCACATACAGCTGCATGTAGTTCAGTAGTTGCATCTCAATTGCTCCATTTTTGCAGCAGTGAATGCTGTTTCTGTCTGTTTATCTCATTGGTGCAGCAATGTACCATGGCTTTTCACTCTGCCAGAAGGGAAACAGATGAACACCTTATTCACCCCGCTCGAACTCGGCCAACTGACATTGCCCAACCGCATCGTGATGGCGCCGATGACGCGCTCGCGCTCGGACGATGCCAGCGGCGTGCCGTCCGCCGCCGTCGCCACCTATTACGCGCAGCGCGCCGACGCCGGCCTCTTGATCACCGAAGGCACCTTTCCCGGCCCGATGGGCAAGGGCTATGTACGCACCCCCGGCATTCATACGGACGCGCAGATCGCCGCCTGGAAGGATGTGACCGACGCCGTGCACCGCAAGGGTGGACGGATCTTCATGCAGCTGATGCACTGCGGGCGCATGTCGCATCCGGGCATGCTGCCGGACGGCGCGGCGCCGCTGGCGCCATCGGCGGTCAAGCCGGCCGGCACGGTCTATACCGCCACCGGTCCGCTCGAACTGACGCAGCCGCGCGCACTGACCACCGGCGAAGTGCAAGGCGTGATCGATGAGTACCGCTCGGCGACCCGCAACGCGCTCGCCGCCGGCTTCGACGGGGTCGAACTGCATGCGGCGTCGGGCTATTTGCCGGAGCAGTTCCTGTCGTCGTCCACCAACGTGCGCACCGACGAATATGGCGGCTCGCTTGAAAACCGTGCCCGTTTCATCCTCGATGTGCTGGCCGCGATGGTCGCCGAGGCGGGCGGCGCGCGGGTCGGCATCAAGATCGCGCCGGAGATGGGCTTTAACGACATCAGCGACGCCACGCCGCGGGAGACGTACGGCTATCTGGTGCGGCAACTCGCCCCCCTCAAGCTGGCTTACCTGCACGTGGCCCAGTTCACGACGGCGTTCGACTACCATGCGGCGCTGCGCCCGCTGTTCGCCGGCGCCTACCTGCAAGGCGGCGGGCTGGCGAAGGAGAGCGCCGACGCGGCCATCGGCGCGCAGCGTGCCGACGCTGCGGTGTTCGGTGGCCTGTACCTGGCCAACCCCGACCTGGTGCAGCGCTTGCGCCAGGACGCGCCGCTCAACACGCCCGATTCCGCAACCTTCTATTCGCCCGGCACGGCCGGCTACACCGATTACCCGACCCTGGACAAAGCGGCCTGAACCGCGCCGGTCGCATGCACGCTTGTGGCCACGCGCCCGGCAAGGTGGTCGTCGATTTCTCCCGCTGATACCAAGATGCAACAGTAGCGCCCGCCGTGCTTGCTATAATGACGCGCTTCAATCGGTGGGAACACGCAGTGGCAAAACTTTATTTCAGGTATTCGGCGATGAACGCCGGCAAGTCGACAGCACTGCTGCAAGTGGCGCATAACTACGAAGAGCAGGGCCAGCAGGTCAAACTGTACACGGCCGCGATCGACAGCCGCTATGGCGTGGGGCAGGTCACATCCCGCCTCGGTCCCCAGCGCGAGGTCGATATGTTCGATAGTGCGACCGATTTCCTGACCGATGCGCCGAAAGTGGCCTGCGTGCTGGTCGACGAAGCGCAGTTTTTATCGACCGCGCAGGTGCAGCAGTTGCACCAGCTGGCGCAGGTGCGCGGCGTGCCGGTGATTTGCTATGGCTTGCGCAGCGATTTCCGGGGCGAGCCGTTTCCCGGATCGGCCTATTTGCTGGCGCTGGCCGACGATATCGAGGAATTGAAGAATATCTGCACCTGCGGGAAAAAAGCCACGATGAATATCCGCGTGGACGCGCAGGGCAAGCGGATCAGGGAAGGCGAGCAAGTGTCCATCGGCGGCAACGAGCAGTATCGCCAGGCTTGCGGCCGGTGTTTTTACGCGGGCTGACATGGCCCAAGGTAAGGAGGTGTTTGCATGTCCCATCCTGTCACCTATATTCATCTCACGCCCGGCAAGCTGCCCACCGGGCGGGTGCAGCCGGCGCCATACAAACTGGTGCTCATCGCCGATGCCGCCGGCGCGCCCGAATGGCAATCGCAGGTAAGCGAGTGGATCGTCAAATCTGGCTGCCGCTACATGATCGCCTGGGGCGCGGGCGGCAGTTCCTGGGACGACGCGGTCGATATGGCCAATATCGAGGCGTTCGACTTCGGCGATATCCCCGACCAGCATTTCATTCCCACCTCATGCCATGCGGACGATCCGATCGAGGAGGTGTTCGGCTTTTGCAAATACGATGCCGCGCATCCGGTGGTGGAACTCAAGCAAACCGTGTTGCTGCATATCGCAGATGCCGCCAACGCGAAAGCGCTGCTGGAAGCTTACGCGGCGGCGTGAACCAGCTACGTCCCTACAGCTTGCCCAGTCCGGCCGCGACGTCCCTGCGTACCGACGGGCTTTTGATCAGATTGATTGCCAGGACCCGGATGCTGGCCGCTTCATCAGCTTCGCCGTTTCCAGCCAGAACTGTCAGCACCCGCCGTACTTCGCTGACGTAGGTGACGATTTCGGCGCGGCGCTCGGGCGCCGGTGAATACGGCCGCTGTTTGATTGCCGCAATATCCTGTTCCAGCACGCGCGCCATTTCGCGCACGAACGGCTCCGCAGGCGGCATCAGTTTTGCCGCCAGGGCATAGTCTTCCGCCTCCACGATGGCCGGCATGGCAATCAGCGCGCACTCGGCGGCAAACACCGGATGGGCTGCGGCCAGCGCCTTGTAGAACTGATAGGTCGCTGCCGTATCGCCCAGTTCGGCGTCGATGATGACGATATCCCAGAATACTTCGCGCTCGTTGGCGCCGGCCAGCAGGGCCTTGGCCTTGTCTTCACGAATGGCGCGCAGCACCTCGAGCGCCTTGGGGTAGGCATGGCCGAGTTCGGCCCACATGCCGACCAGGTAGTAGCGCATTTCTTCCAGCGCCGGATCTTCTTGCAGGGCGTTCTGGTAGAACCAGGTAAAGCCTTGCAGCGCCTCGTCATGGCGGCCATCATACATGGCGTTTTCGGCATCGGCGAATCGTGTCAGAGCTGTCATGGTGTCCTTTTAAGTTGGGCAAGTCGCCCGCAAGGCGCATGATGCCATACTTGCCATTGACGCAGAAGGCGGCGACGAAGAGCGTTGTACTCGCCGCCGATCTGGGAGATAATTCGTCCATGAACGATACCACTACACTCCCCCCATTGCCCGACCGCCTGTCGATCGACCCGCGCAGCCCTTTTCACAATGAAGCGGCGTTCGAACGCGACGTCGTCATCAAGCTCAACGACAAAGAATATACCAACGTCGAGGAATACTGCATCAGCGAAGGCTGGATCAAGATTCCATCCGGCAAAGCACTGGACCGCAAGGGCCATCCGATGCTGATCAAACTCAAAGGCAAGGTCGAAGCGTTCCATAAGTCATAGAACGTTTTGACGCCGTCGGGGTCGCGATGCGGCCCTGCCGGTACACCTGCGATCCATCGTCATCCCCGCCGACACTGCCCTGTATTGACATTTGGGCTTTGTCGCCGGGGATATTATTTTGTCCAAAGGGAACAAGGTGCACTGGATTCTGCAAGAGGGTTTTTTGTCCGAGAACGGCTGGGATGCCCTGATCGCCACGCTCGAGCGCTTCGCTATTGCGTATTCGGTGCACGCGGTGATGCCGAAAACCGGCGAGCTGCTGCCCGCGCCCGTCATCGGGAACGCCAATGTGATCTGCATCGGCTCGTACTCGATGCGGCACGTGGCGGCCAGACACGCCTGGGTTCCCGGTGTATTCGACCTGTACGCGCAGGATTTCGAACAGCAGCGCGCGCACTGGGGCGGGCATATGCTCAACGCCGGCGCCATGGTCAGCACCGTGCGCGATGCAACATTCAGCGGCGAGTGCATGTTCGTGCGCCCGGTGCACGATTCCAAGTATTTTTCAGGCCGGGTATTCGATGCCGATGCCTTCCGCGCCTGGCAACACGCCGTTTGCGATCCGGCGGCAAGCCACACGACCAGCCTGGCACCGGATACCCTGATCCAGTTATCGCGCCCGGTCGCCATTTACGCCGAATACCGTTTCTGGGTGGTGGGCGGCGAGATCGTCACGCAGTCGCTGTACAAGCGTGGCAGCCAGGTGATCTATGCGGGCGATGTCGATGAGCGCCTCACGCAGTTTGTCAGGGCGCGCATCGATGACTGGTCGCCGCACGAATCGTTCGTGATCGACGCCTGCGATTGCGCCGACGGCATGAAGATCGTCGAAATCAATACCCTCAATTCGTCCGGCTTTTACGCCGCCGAGGTGCAGCGCCTGGTGCTGGCCCTGGAACAGCGCTACAGCGCAGGATGAACCACGCCGCCCGCGCCCAGCTCGATCAACTGCGCCAGCACCTGCGCAACGACAATGCGCCGGGCTGGGAAGGTGCCTGGGAAATCGTCTGCCTGGCGGCGGTCAACGACGACGCGGCCGCGACCGACGCTTTTTTCGACGACTTTGCGCGCAACACGGGCACCGAGGTGGGCGGCTATCCGTACGAAGTCCAGCACGGCGCCGGGCGCCACGATGTCGCGTTCCAGGTCGGCTCGGAAGAAAAGGCGGGCTGGATGTGGGGCGACAATGGCATCGGCTACTTCTTCCGCGCGCCGGATGGGCAGTGGCGCTGGGATTGCCAGTTTTACTAGACCGCGCACGATAGCATGCCCGCGTCCTGGCGGGCTGGTCTATGGTATAAATCCGGCAATGAACGCCGGCCAATTCCCCGCATGAAAGACATCCTCCTCTACCTCGCGCCCTCGGTCGGGCTGGCGCTGGTGATCCGGGTGCTGGCCGGGGCCCATCCCTTCTTTTTCCTGTTCACCGTGACCGGCACCATCTGCCACGAGCTGGCCCATTTCGTGGCGGGCCTCTTGACCGGCGCGCGCCCGGCCTCGTTTACCGTCATTCCGCGCAGGGTAGGGCAGCACTGGGAACTGGGCTCGGTCACATTGACGCGCGTGCGCTGGTACAACGCCGCCCCGGCCGCGCTGGCGCCGCTGGTGATCGTGCTGCTGCCGTTCTGCGTGGCTTGGTGGCGCACGCGCGGCCCCTGGCAGTTCGATGGGCGCGACCTGCTCATCGCGCTGGCGCTGGCGCCCCAGTTCCTGTCGTTCTGGCCGTCCATGGTCGACTGGCGCATCGCGCTGCGCTCCTGGCCATATCTGTTTATTATCGGCGCGGGGCTGTGGCTGCTGTTTCACTTCCGGCCACAGCTGTTTCAATTTGTAAATCCGTGAACCGGTAGCGCCACCAGCCCGTAAGCTCGGTTCGGCGCCGGTGCGTCGGTGGCTCTGCCCCACGCCACTATCCTGTTAGAATCAGCGGCAGTAGCCGATTTAGCGGCTGGGCGCCCTTGCACTGCACGGTTTCGCCCGCAGATAACACCAGTTCCCGCTCGGAGAGACAACGAATGAAGAAGCACATGTTGATGTTCGCACTGGCATTTGCCGCGACGACACAAGCGGCAGTCCCGCAACCCGTCAAGGCGGTCGCCCAGCCTGCCAAAGCCGGCGCCACGCCGCTCAAGCCGGTTGCCACGCAAACCCAGGCCGCCGTCTGGGCCGCCACGGTCTTCGGACGCCACCACTACAAAGTCACCCCGCTCGACGATGCGATGTCGGAAAAGATTTTCGACCGCTACCTGAAATCGCTCGACAGCGACCGCCTGCATTTCCTGCAGAGCGATATCGACGCGTTCGACCCGATCCGCACCAGGCTCGACGACGCGATCAAGGCCGAGAACCTGGCCACGCCGTTTACCATGTACAGCCTGTACCAGCAGCGCTTCAACGAGCGTTTCGCGTATTCGCGTGAGCTGCTCAAAGGCAAATTCGACTTCACGGCCGACGAAACCTTCCAGATCGACCGCGAAAAAGCCGCCTGGCCGAAGAACATCGACGAAGCGCGCGACCTGTGGCGCAAGCGCGTCAAGAACGACTGGCTGCGCCTCAAATTGGCCGGTAAAGACGACAAGTCGATCCGCGAAACGCTGGACAAGCGCTACGAAAACTACGTCGGCCGCATGGGCAAGGTCGACAGCGAAGACGTGTTCATGACCTTCATGAACGCCTACGCCACCTCGATCGAGCCGCACACCAACTACCTCGGCCCGCGTTCGGCCGACAACTTCGCCATCGCCATGCGCCTCTCGCTCGACGGCATCGGCGCCGTGCTGCAGCAGCGCGAAGACTACACCGTGATCCGCGAAATCGTGGTCGGCAGCCCGGCCGGCATGTCCGGCAAGCTGAAGGTGGGCGACCGCATCGTCGGCGTGGCCCAGGCCGATTCTCCCGGCTTCACCGACGTGCTCGGCTGGCGCATCGACGATGTGGTCCAGCTGATCCGTGGTCCCAAGGAATCGGTGGTGCGCCTGAACGTGCTGCCGGTCGACGCCGGCACCGATGGCAAGACCGTCACGGTGGCGCTGGTGCGCAAGAAAATCAACATGGAAGAGCAGGCCGCCAAGAAAACCATCATCGAAGTCAAGGATGGCGGCGTCAAGCGCCGGGTCGGCGTGATTTCGCTGCCGACCTTCTACCTCGACTTCGAAGCGCGCCGCCGCGGCGACAAGGATTACAAGAGCGCCACGCGCGACGTGGCCCGCATCCTCGGCGAGCTCAAGAAAGAAAAAGTCGACAACGTGCTGATCGACCTGCGCAACAACGGCGGCGGCGCACTGGGCGAGGCGGTCGAGCTGACCGGCCTGTTCATCGACAAGGGCCCGGTCGTGATGCAGCGCGGCGCCGACGGCGGCGTGGCGGTCGAGAGCGACACCCAGGCCGGCCTGGCGTGGGATGGCCCGATGGGCGTGCTGATCAACCGTGGCTCGGCCTCGGCGTCCGAGATTTTTGCCGCCGCGATCCAGGATTACGGCCGTGGCCTGGTCTTGGGCGAGCCGAGCTTCGGCAAGGGCACGGTCCAGACCCTGGTCAACCTCGACCGTGGCAACCCTGGCGAAAAAGCCCGCTACGGCGAGCTGAAGATGACCATCGCACAGTTCTTCCGCATCAACGGCGGAACCACGCAATTGCGCGGCGTTACGCCCGACATCAAGATGCCGGTTACCTCCGATCCGGAAGGCTTCGGTGAGTCGAGCTACGACAATGCCCTGCCATGGGTGGCGATCAAGCCCGTGGCGTACACGCCGTCGGGCAATCTGAAGCAACTGATTACTCCGCTGCAAAAGCGCCACGAAACGCGCATCGCCAAGGACAAGGACTTCCAGTACTTGCAGGAAGACATGGCCGAGCTGCGTAAATTGCGTAAAGATAACGTGATTTCGCTGAACGAAGCGGTGCGCCGCAAGGAACGCGATGCGCTGGAAGCCAAGGCCAAGCAGCGCGAAGCACGCCAGGTAGCGTTGCGCGCCGCCGTGACCGACGAGCCGGCCGACGTGACCGACGCCAAGGATGCGCGCAGCAAGCTGGCGCCGCCGCCCAAGACGGCCAAGGCGGCGACGTCCAAGCCGAACCGCCAGGACGACGGCTTGCAGGCCGACGAGCGCAATCTGGCATCCGAACTGGCCGCCGAAAAAGCGGCCAAGGATGCCAAGGACGTGATGCTGCAGGAAGCGGCGCACATCCTCTCAGACGAAATCGAGATGCTCAAGGGCGACACGCGCATGGCGGCGCGCCTGATGCCTTACCTGCCGGCGGTCAAAGCGGGTAACTGAGCAGGAACGCGGTAATCACCGACAACGGGGCCTTTGCGGGCCCCGTTGTCGTTTCCGTTCACGTCAAAAGTCAACTGTGCGCCGGACTGCGTATTCCAGTAAGTGGCATGCTGCATCATATTGTGGCAATATGTTCCCGCGACAGGTTAAGTTTTCAAGCAGAGCCTTCTGTGGCTGTTCAACTCGCCATGGCAAGCACCTGCACGTGGTTTGTTTAGCACCGAGGGTGGTTGGCGCCACGCCGTTTACGTCAAACAGATGTCTTTGAAAATCAATTCGCATTCTGATTAGATCGCTCACGAGATATCCGAAGCCAATCGGCGAACCAGCTTGCGAGGTCGGTAGCCACAAAATAGGTCATGGCCACCGACCCCCATCGACCTACCCCCTCATCATGCAGCAATCCCCTAGCTGTGAGCTCTGAACATGCCATACGCAGCGCAACAACTGAATATTGACTTCCGAGCTCGTTAATAAGCGGCGCAGCCAAACCGTCCAGCAATGATTGTTCAGGATGAGTCTTTAACGCGAAAACTCGCATCCCCGAAAATGCTTCAGTACCCACGGGTGCCGCCAAACCTGCATTTAATATGCTCAAATGAATATCTTCAAGATCGCCCAATAGGCGCGTTGCCATATCTGCGTCAGCCCAAGGACGAGCAGCTGAGAGTTGGGTCGCGACGATCTCCGCGAATCGTTGAGATTTTTCAGCTGTCCGTGCTCTTGTAGCCTTATCCAAACAGGTGATCATAAAATCGAAGAACTCGTCACTTCCTAAATCTACTTGAATTGTTTCAACCAGAAGTAGTCGCGAGTGCAGTTGGCCGATGAACCGATCGAGTCGCGCGAGCTGGAGTCGAGACCCCCGGCCCGAAAGGATCGTATCTATTGCTCCGCCAACAAATGGAATAAGCTGAGCTCCGGCGCGCAATATATCCATTGAAGCGTAACGCTCTGAGGCATTATCTACCGCTGCCTTCACTGCATTGTAGTTAATGGTCATTCAGTTTCTTTCATCAAAACTCGTCTCAGTGGGAGGAGAAAACATGAGCACGTCGGTGATCTGGTGTAAATATGCGTTGAAGAATAAGATGTTTCTATGTCTCAACAATGAGAATTTGCTTAGTTATATTGGCCCTGCATATAGCGGCTTTGGTCCGCCGATGAGCGAAAATAATTCGGCAACTTTGCAGCCACCTTTGTTTGTGATGTAACACAAGGTTAACAGATGTTCATGTCTGGCTTCACGGCATGGTTCCAATGTGTATTCAAACATATGTGTATTAATAGCGTCCTGATATACTTGGGTATGCGGATTGCGCATGTCCAGTCGATACTGAATTACGAACTTCTTCACGTCTGCCTTCTTTGATGGCGAGTGTGCAAACAGGGAAAATTTAGAAATGTTCCAAGCCTAATTCCGTGGATCGCCATGACAGACGAGAAAAGGGGAATCGAGTGCCTATGCCATGTCGACAGATTTTGCGGGGCGTACAGCCAGAAACGCTATACGCCTCGGTTTAGCAAATATCGGCTACCGCATAATATTGATTTTTCGACGTTTCGCAATCCGCGTTTGCTTAGTTTATCTTGCAGACAACCGGTGCTTACTTGGGACGGTGCAGTGCGCAGAGCTTATTGCCGTCCGGATCGCGTACATACGACAAGTAGACGGAGCCCATGTCGCTTTCACGCAGGCCCGGCGGGCCTTCGCACGATACGCCGCCATGCGCCACCGCAACATCGTGAAATTGCGTTACCTGTTCCGGCGAGTTGCATTTGAAGCCGATGGTCGCGCCGTTGGCGCAGGTCGCCTGTTCGCCATTGATCGGTTCGGTGACGCAAAACGTGTTTCCTTCATGCCGATAGAACAGGCGGGTGTGACCGGAACCGGCCACGTTGCGGATCGGCTCGCCGGCCCCGAGCATGCCGAGCAGCGCGTCGTAGAAACGCTTCGAGCGCTCGATGTCGTTTGAACCGACCATGATGTGATTGAACATATTCTTCTCCTTTAAGCCTGCGCATGTAGCCGGGCTGATGTTGGTGTTGCTTGAAAGTAGACGACGGGCGACCACCGGCCGATCATAGGTTCGCGTCATCGCTTGGAAAAAGCTCGTCGATCATAACGGTATACCGGTCTGACGTGGCGTCAAGATAG
The DNA here is from genome assembly GCF_011682045.1 of Massilia aquatica. GTDB lineage: Bacteria > Pseudomonadota > Gammaproteobacteria > Burkholderiales > Burkholderiaceae_D > Telluria_A > Telluria_A aquatica. The sequence continues at coordinate 535,517 of NZ_VVIW01000002.1, forward strand.
TCGAATTTGTATTTCATTTGCAAAAATAATGGAGCCGAAAGTTCAGGCGACGGCGAAACGTTTTGCAGAGCATTTGGTAGGTGCGATATTGGCGAAATCCGGCACGCCATTCAAGCTTACGATCATTTGGCTCCTTTCTCTTAGGCGCCTTTCTTGCGTACTGCTGCACGAAGCGGCCTGCCTCCCCGGAGAGTTGCGTTTTTTTCTATTTGAAAGCATGCGAAAAAGTCCTTACCCTTATATTTACTGTCATGACAGGTCCGAATTCTGCGCTTGCTGGTCCACCCCGCGCGCCACGCACAACTGATCAAACCGCTGCGCCAGGTCGGCCAGCACCACATTCCCCAAGCTCTCAATCAGGATCGCCTCGGCCCGTTGCAGCGCGTCGCCGAGCGCCTGGTTGACCACCTTTTCGACCGCGCAGTCGGGATGCTGGTTATCGACGCCAATGGCGAACAAATGCGGCCCGCCAACCGCGCGATGAATATCGAGCAAAGTCACTTCGCGCAAATCGCAGGCCATGGTCCAGCCCCCATGCTTGCCCGCGCCCGACCGCACATACCCGGCCTCGCGCAAGCCGGCCAAAGTGCGCCGCACCACCACCGGATTTGTATCGAGCATGTTAGCGATGTGTTCCGATGTCATCGGTCCGTCGTGCCTGGCCATGTGCAGCAGCACATGGAGCACGCGGGAAAGGCGGCTGTCTGTTCTCATTGAAGGTCGCGATAAAAGGGTATCCGGACCCACAGTTTACCGCCTCTAGAGACTCCCCGTGCGCCCCGGTTCACCCCCGCAAAAGCCATCTTCCCCGCCCGAATTTTTGATGTACAATCATTGTGAACGGTCGTGCTATTTTTTGACGATAATAACAAAGGAGACTGTATGGACCTGAACTATACGAGCGAGGACCTGGCGTTCCGCGACCAGGCGCGCGCCTTCCTCGACGCCAATCTGCCGGCCGACCTCCAGCAAAAGGTGCGCAAGCACCTGCGCATGTCGAAGGACGATTACGTGCGCTGGCACCGCATCCTCGCCCAGCAGGGCTGGGTGGCGCCGGGCTGGCCGGCCGAATTCGGCGGCCCTGGCTGGAGCGCCGTGCAGCGCCACATCTGGGACGAGGAATGCGCGCGCGCCGGCACGCCGCCGATCCTGCCCTTCGGCGTGAACATGGTGGCCCCGGTCATCATGGCCTTCGGCAGCGACGAACAGAAAGCCCACTTCCTGCCGCGCATCCTCTCGTGCGAAGACTGGTGGTGCCAGGGCTATTCGGAACCGGGCGCCGGCTCCGACCTCGCCTCGCTCAAGACCACCGCCGAGCGCGATGGCGACGTATATGTCGTCAACGGCCAGAAAACCTGGACCACGCTGGCCCAGCATGCCGACATGATCTTCTGCCTGGTGCGTACCGACAGCGGCGTGCGCAAGCAGGAAGGCATCTCTTTCCTGCTGATCGACATGCACAGCCCCGGCGTGACGGTGCGTCCGATCATCATGCTCGACGAAGACCACGAAGTGAACGAAGTGTTCTTCGATAACGTGCGCGTGCCGGTGCAGAACCTGGTCGGCAAAGAGAACAAGGGCTGGACCTACGCCAAATACCTGCTCGGCCACGAACGTACGGGCATCGCTGCGGTCGGCCGCTCCAAGCGCGAACTGGCCACGCTCAAGCGCATCGCCGCCTCGCGCAACAAGAACGGCAAGCCGCTGATCGAGGACCCGCTGTTCGCCGCCAAGGTAGCCACGCTGGAAATCGAACTGATGGCGCTCGAGATGACCGTCATGCGCGTGCTCGCGCAGGAGCACAAGGCGCCCGGACCGGAAGCGTCGGTGCTCAAGGTGCGCGGCACCGAAATCCAGCAGACCCTCACCGAACTGATGGTCGAAGCGGTCGGCCCGATGGCGCTGCCGTTCGACCCGGCCTACCTCGAATCGGAGACGCCGCACAGCGTGTTCGACGATGACGATGCCGCGCCGCTGGCCTCGCACTATTTCAATTTTCGCAAGACCTCCATCTATGGCGGCTCGAACGAGATTCAACGCAATATCATCACCCAGATGATCCTGGGCCTGTGAGGGACTGAACATGGATTTCAACTTCAAGGAAGAACAGCTGGCCTTCGCGGACGCCCTCAAGCGCTGGGTGACCAAGGATTACAGCTTCGAGGCGCGCAAGAAGATCGTTCATTCGGACGCCGGCACGTCAAGCGCGGCGTGGGCCGCGCTGGCTGAACTGGGCATGCTGGCGCTGCCGGTGCCGGAAGAGCAGGGCGGCTTCAATGGCACGGCGGTCGACATGTTCGTCGTCATGCAGGAGCTCGGGCGCGGCCTGGTGGTCGAGCCGTATTTCGCCACCGTGCTCGGTGCGCATTTCCTGGCATTGGGCGGCAAGCATCCCGAGCTGCTGGCGCAAGTGGCCGGCGGCGAACTCAAACTGGCCTGCGCACTGGCCGAACAGCAGGCGCGCCATGACCTGTCGGACATTGCCACCACCGCCGTCGCCAATGCCGGCGGCTATGTCCTCAATGGCCGCAAGAGCGTCGTCGTCCACGGCGGCCAGGCCGGCAGCCTGATCGTCTCGGCGCGCAGCGGCGGCGCCCAGCGCGGCGTCGATGGCGTGTCGCTGTTCCTGGTGCCGGCCAATGCGCCCGGCGTGACCGTGCGCGATTACCGCACCCTCGATGGCCAGCGCGCCGCCGACATTAGCTTCGCCAATGTCCAGGTCGCGCTTGAAAACCTGATCGGCCCCGAAGGCCAGGGCTGGGACCTGCTCGACGCCGGCGCCGACTACGGCGCGGGCCTTTTGTGCGCCGAAGCCCTGGGCGCGATGGAAGCCATTTTTGCGGCCACGCTCGACTACCTCAAGACGCGCACCCAGTTCGGCGCGCCGATCGGCAAATTCCAGGCGCTCCAGCACCGCATGGCCGACATGTACATCCACCTCGAACAGGCGCGCTCGATGGCGCTGCTGGCCGCGGTGCGCCTGGCGTCCTCCGATGTGGAAGAACGCCGCCGCACCGTCTCGGCGGCCAAGTTCCGCGTCGGCCAGGCCCTGAAATTCGTCGGCCAGCAGGCGGTCCAGCTGCACGGCGGCATGGGCGTGACCGACGAACTGCCGGCTGCGCACCATTTCAAGCGCCTGACCATGATCGAGCTGTCGCTGGGCGACTCCGACCACCACCTGCAGCGCTTCATCGCGCAGCCGGGCTTCGCGCAAGGCGACATCGCATGAAACAGAGCACATGGTTTTTCGAAGACTTTCACGTCGGCCAGGAGATCGTGGTCGGCACCCGCACGGTGACGGAAGAAGAAATCATCGCCTTCGCCACCCAGTTCGACCCGCAGCCTTTCCACGTCGACCATGACGCGGCCGCAGCGTCGATCTTCGGCAGCGTGATCGCCAGCGGCTGGCACACCTGCAGCATGATGATGCGCATGGTGGTCGACAGTGTGCTGGGCAGCTCGTCGAGCATGGGCTCACCGGGCCTGGACAAGGTACGCTGGCTGCAACCGGTGCGCCCCGGCGACACCTTGACGGTCACCTACATCACCACGCAAGTGAAGCCCTCGGCCTCGCGCCCCGATCGCGGCGTGGTGTGGTCGACCTGGCAGGCCGCCAACCAGCACGGCGAGGTAGTCTGCACCATCGAAGGCATGGGCATGTTCGGGCGCCGCCCGCAGGAGAACAAGGATGCGTGAATTTTCCAGCCTGGCCGGGATGCAGGCGCTGGTGGGGCAGGAGCTGGCGGTGTCGGAATGGGTCGAGATCACCCAGGAACGCGTCAACATCTTTGCCGACGCCACCGACGACCATCAGTGGATCCACCTCGACCTGGAACGCTGCGCGCGCGAGTCGCCCTTTGGCGGCCCGGTGGCGCATGGCTTCCTGACTTTGTCGCTCATTTCCGGCCTGTTCGCCAGGGCGCTGCGCATGGTCGACGCCAAGATGGTGGTCAACTATGGCCTGAACAAGGTGCGCTTTCCGGCCCCGGTGCCGGTCGGCAGCCGCGTGCGCGCGCGCCTGACCTTGCAGCAGGTCGAACCGGTGGACGGCGGCGCGCAGCTTGAATGGAGCGTCATCGTCGAGCGCGAGGGCGGCGCCAGGCCGGTCTGCGTGGCCGAACTGCTGGTGCGGCGCTACCCTTGATTTCGCGCTGATGCACCCGGCGGGGCCGCCCGCTCCCGCCTACACCGATCCCACCGGCATCGCACCTAGCAAGACGCATGGGCCGCTCCCGGCCATCATTCGACTAGTATGAACTGACGGGTAACTTATCGTCGTTCAGTGGTGCGCTCATCAGCCAGGAGTCCGGATGAAAATTGCGAACTTGAAGATCGGTGTTCGTCTGGGGGCCGGTTTCGGCCTCGTCCTGCTGTTGATGGGGACCCTGATCGCCACCGGCATCACCCTGCTTAACAGCGCCGGCGCGAGCACCAGGCGCATGGTCCTGCATGAGTGGGTCAAGGCCGATGCCGCCAACGAAGTCAACGTCGGCACGCGCGCCAACGCGCGCCGCACGCTCGAACTGTTCATCGTCACCGACCCGGCGCAACTGGCCAACATCCGCGCGCGTATCGAAGCGAACAAAAAACTGATCGTCGATGCGCTGGCCACGCTCGACAAACTGGTCGATACCCGCGAAGGGCGCGACCTGCTCAACCGGATCACCACGGCGCGGGTGGCGTATGTGGCCTCGTACTCGCACGTCGACAAACTGATCGCCGAGGGCAAGCGCGATGAAGCGGCAACCCTGATGCGCACCGAAACGCTGCCGGCGCTGGACGGTTTGCAAGCCTCGATCAGCGCCCTGGCCGAGTTCCAGAAACGCCTGGTCGGCACGGCCAGTGCCGATGTCGGCGCCCGCATCGCCAGCGCCCGCATCCTCATGTTGTGGCAGGGCGCGGCGGCGCTGGTCATCGGCGTGCTGGCCGGATGGTGGATCACGCGCTCGATCACGCTGCCGATCAACGATGCTGTACGGGTGGCCAGGACGGTGGCGGCGGGCGACCTGAGCGCCCAGATCGGGCCCGGCTCGTCCAGCGAGACCGGGCAACTGCTGGCCGCCCTCGGCGACATGAACGCGGGGCTGCGCAATATCGTCGACCAGGTGCGCCATGGGACCGATGCGATCGCCACCGCGTCGAGCCAGATCGCCAGCGGGAATATGGATTTGTCCGCCCGCACCGAGCAGCAAGCCAGTTCGCTCGAAGAGACCGCGTCGTCGATGGAAGAACTGACATCGACCGTCAAGCAGAATGCCGACAATGCGCGCCAGGCCAACCAGCTGGCCATTTCGGCCTCGCACGTGGCAGTGCAGGGCGGGACGGTGGTGGCGCAGGTGGTCGACACCATGGGATCGATCAACGAATCGTCGCGCAAGATCGTCGAGATCATCAGCGTGATCGAAGGGATCGCATTCCAGACCAATATCCTGGCATTGAACGCCGCAGTGGAGGCGGCGCGCGCCGGCGAGCAGGGGCGCGGCTTTGCGGTGGTGGCCAGCGAAGTGCGCAACCTGGCGCAGCGCTCGGCGGCGGCGGCCAAGGAAATCAAGATGCTGATCGACGATTCGGTGGACAAGGTGGCCAAGGGCAGTGAACTGGTCAACCGCGCCGGCACCACCATGCAGGCGATCGTCACCAGCATCAAGAGCGTGGCCGACATGATGGGCGAGATCACGGCGGCCAGCGTGGAGCAGACCGCCGGCATCGAGCAGATCAACCAGGCCATCACCCAGATGGACGAGGTGACGCAGCAAAACGCCGCGCTGGTCGAGCAGGCGGCGGCGGCGGCCGGCGCGCTGCAGGACCAGGCCGGAACCCTGGCGGGCGTGGTCAGCGTGTTCAAGCTGCCGGCCGCGCACAGCGGTGCGCGGCCGGCGCCGGCGACGCCGGGGATACGGAGCGCGCCGGCGCACATCGAGCGGCCGGTCGCCCGCGCCGTTCGACGCCAGCGCGAAGTGGCCGCTGCCGGCCCGGATGACTGGGAACAGTTCTGAGACGGCTGCCGGCGCGAAGCTGGTTTTCCTTGATCTGCGTTGGTTGACGAGGCCCGCCCGGGCATCCTACCATTGCTGGATGGAAATATCAGAGACTGGCAGCCGGTTAGCAGCATGAACATTGCAAACTTAAGGATCGGGACGCGCCTGGGTGGCGCGTTCGGCATCATCCTCTTGATCATGGCAGCCCTGATCGCCACCGCGCTCACGCTGCTGGCCAACATCAGCGCCATGAGCACCACCTTGATCGAGCGCGACCTGGTGCAGGCCGATGCGGCCAACGTCATCAACGTCACCACCCGCGCCAACGCGCGCACTACGCTCGAACTGTTCATCGCGCCCGACGCCGCCTACAGCGCCAGGGTGCGCGGGAAGATCGAGGCGAACAAGAAGGACATCAGCGGCGCCATCGCGCTGCTCGACAAACTGGCCGGCGGCGCCGAAGGCCGCGACCTGCTGGCGCAGATCAAGGTGGAACGCGCGGCGTACGTCGCCTCGTTCGGCGCCGTCGGGCTGCCGGCCCGCGAGGTGGAAGGCAACGGGTTGGTGGCGGCAAACAAGAAGGGGCGAGTGCGCTGAACGACGTAAGGAGTGCCGGAATCGGATTAAACCGTCTTAATCGACCTGTAAACAATACCGGTTGCGCCCACCGGCCTTGGCCTCGTATAGCAGCGCGTCGGCGGTCTTGATCAGGCCACCGGTGGTGAGGCCGTCGCCCGGCATCAGGCTGGCCACGCCCATGCTCAGGGTCAGCCACGGCGAGGCGCCGGATTTTTCGTGCGGGATGGCCAACTGCGCAATCTCGTCGAGCAGCTTTCTGGCCACCACCTCGGCACCGCGCTTGTCTTCCTGCGGCAGCAAGATCACGAATTCCTCGCCACCGTAGCGCGCCACCAGGTCCTGCGGGCGCGCCGCCGCGCGCCGCATGGCCGCGCCCACCCGCACCAGGGAATCGTCGCCGGCCTGGTGTCCGTAGGCGTCGTTATAGGCCTTGAAATGGTCGATGTCGGCGATGATCAGCGCCAGCGGTGTTTTGGCGCGCGCGCAGCGGCGCCATTCGGTGTCCATGGCCTCGTCGAAGCCGCGCCGGTTGGCCACCCCGGTCAGGCCGTCAGTCAGGGTCAGTTCGCGCAGCGCGTCGCTCTGGCGCTTGACGGTCAGCTGCGTGCGCACGCGCGCCCGCACCACCGCCGCGTTGACCGGCTTGGTGATGAAATCGGCCGCGCCGGCTTCAAGCGCGCGCGTTTCATCTTCCGGCGTCTTGAGGGCCGTGACGAAAATGATCGGGATGTCGCGCGTGGCCCCCGACTCGCGCAAGGCGCGGCACACAGCGTAGCCGTCCATGTCGGGCATCATCGCATCAAGCAGGATCAGGTCGGGACGCTGGGTCTGGGCGATATGCAGCGCCTTGGCGCCGTTCATCGCGAACACCACCTCGTGCTCGTCCTGCAAGGCCTGGTGCAGGATCTGGATGTTCTCCATCGCGTCGTCGACGATCAGGATTCGTCCGTTCCTTGCCATATCGGTCCAACTCATGCACGGTCCCTTCGTTTCAAAATCGCTTGCACCTGCAGCGCGGCGTTGGCAAAACCGAGCGTGGCGACGGCGTCGCCCAGCGCGCCCGCCACGGCCGGGGCCAGGGCCGCGTCCAGGGCCGGACGCAGGGCATCGAAAGCCGACATCGCCTTCAGGTTGTTATTCTGAAGCAAAGCAAGCAGTTCCGCCAGCGCCGCGTCGAGTTGTGCGGGGTCTTGTGTCCCCGGGCGCACGCCGGCGGCGGCCGGGGCAGGCAGGGCGCGCGCGGTCTCGAACACCGCCTGCAGCGCCTTGTCGAGGGCGCCCAGGCGCACCGTCAGCTCGGCGCTGCCGGCGCTGCGCAAGGCTTGTTCAAAATCGAAGGCCAGCGCCGCCAGCTCGCTCGCCCCCAGGTTGGCGGCCACCCCGCGCAAGCGGTGCACCAGCTGGATCGCTTCCTGGCGCTGCTCGCCGCGCAGCAGCGCGCGCACCTCGTCCAGGGTCTGGCCCTGCGAACTCTCGAAACGCTTGAACAAGGTCACGAAGTTATCCAAGTGGCCGCCGAAACGCGGCAAGGTCGAGGCCAGGTCGATGCCGGGAATGTCCACGCGCGGCGTGTTATCGGGCAGCGCCGGTGCGATGATGGCGGTGCTGGCCGATGCCCCCGGCTGGCGCACCCCGTTGCGCATATCTTCGCGCGCGCACACCCGGATCAGGGTATTGACCATGTCGTCCACATCGATCGGCTTGGCCACATGCGCGTTCATGCCGGCCGCGATCGCGCAGCGCCGGTCTTCCTCCATCGCGTTGGCGGTCATGGCGATGATCGGCAGTGTATCGACGCCCATGCGCCGGATCGCCTCGGCCGCCTCGTAACCGTTCATCACCGGCATCTGGATATCCATCAGCACCGCATCGTAGCGGCTCGGGGCGTCGGCCAGCATGCTGACCGCAATGCGCCCGTTGGCCGCGATGTCGACCGCGGCGCCGGCGTGCAGCAGGATGTACCTGGCCACCTCCTGGTTGATCGGATTGTCCTCCACCAGCAGGACGTACATGCCCTTGAGGCGGCCGGCCAGCGGCATGCCGGCCGAGACCTCGGGGGCCGCCTTCCCGGTATGGAGTTCAAGCGCCGCCGCCATCAGCGCCAGCCGCGTCACCGGTTTGCTCAGGATGGCGTCGAGTTTCAGGTCATCCTGCAGGCCGATCAACTGCTCGCGCGCGCTCTCGGCCACCATCAGCGCGCAGCGCGGCATGGCGATGGCCGGATCGGCGCGGGCGAACGTCAATACCGCGATGCCGTCCAGTTCCGCCATCGCGGTATCGAGGAACATCAGGTCGTAGGGAGCGCCGGCGCGGGTGGAAGTGCGCAGGCGTTCGAGCGCCTCGGCGCCACTGGCGGCGGTCTCGACGCGCCAGCCGACGCCGGCGCACATGTGCGCAATGGCCTTGCGCGCGCTGGCGTTGTCATCGACCACCAGCACCGAGCGCGGCGCGCCATCGGGCAGCGCGGGCAGATTGGCCGGGTCGTCCCCCGCGGCCAAGCCGAAGGCCGCATCGAAAAAGAATTCCGCGCCCGCACCGAGTTCGCTGCGCACGCCCAGGGTACCGCCCATCAGGCCCACCAGGCGGCGGCAGATCGCCAGTCCCAGGCCGGTCCCGCCGTATTTGCGGCTGGTCGAGCTGTCGCCCTGCGAAAAGGCGTCGAACATGTGCTCCTGCTGTTCCATGGCGATGCCGATGCCGCTGTCGCGCACCGAAAAATCGAGCACCAGCACGCCGCCGATCTCGCTGCGGCGGGTGACCGACAACACCACCTCGCCCTGTTCGGTGAACTTGATCGCATTGCCGATCAGGTTCAGGAGCACCTGTTCGAGCCGCAGCGCGTCGCCCACCACGAACAGCGGCACGTCCGGCGCCACCGCGTACACCAGCTCCACCCCCTTGCCCCAGGCGTTGGCCGACAACAGCACCGACATGCTGTCGAGGACCTGGCACAGCCTGAAGGGCGACGCTTCGAGCACCAGCTGGCCCGCCTCGATCTTGGAAAAATCGAGCACGTCGGAGAGGATGCCCATCAGCGAGCGGGTCGACATCTTGATCTTGGCGACATAACTGCGCTCGCGCCGCTCCAGCGCACCTTCTTCCAGCAGGCGCGCCAGGCCCATGATGGCGTTCATGGGCGTGCGGATTTCGTGGCTCATATTGGCCAGGAACGCGCTTTTCGCGCTGCTGGCCGATTCGGCCCGTTCCAGCGCGCCGATCAACTGCTCGTTGAGCGACTGCAGGCGCAACTCGGTGCGCTTGAGTTCCGACACGTCCGAGATCAGCACATAAAAACCGCGCACCGCGCCGTCTTCGTCGAAGTCGGGAATGTAGTTGGCCCAGGTGTGGCGCACTTCGCCGGACGCTAAATTGAGCTCGCGCGCGAAGTGGGCGGACTTGCCGGCCAGGACCTCGCGCAGGTGCGGGGCGATGTCGGCCATGGTGTCGGGGCCGAGCACGTCGTCCATGCGTGCGCCGGTCATCTCGACGGCGCTGCGCCCGCACAGCTCCAGGTACAGGCGGTTGGCGAACTGGCAGCGCAGTTCGGCGTCCCAGTAGGCCACCATGCCGGGCACGTTGTCGGTCACGGTGCGGATGAAGCGTTCGCTCTGCTCGAGCCGTTCGCTGGTGGCGCGCAGGGCCTTTTCGGCGGCCACGCGCTCGCTGATATCGCGCACGGTCGACTGCAAGATGCCCTTGCCGCCGATATTGACGCTGGTGAGCAGCACGTCGGCGTGGAACAGGGTGCCGTCGCGGCGCATGTGCAGCCACTCGAAATGGTGGCTGCCATTGTCGATCGCGTAGCGGATGAACTGTTCGGCCTTCTCGGCCGAACGGCGGCCGTCGGGCTGGAATTCGGGCGAGGTGGTGGCCGGCGACAGGGTCAGGAATTCGTCGATGCCGGCGCAGCCGTAGATACGCACCGCCGCCTGGTTGCCGCCGATGAAGCCGGCCCCCTGGGCGATCAGCATGTGGGCGTCGCCCGACATTTCGTACAGCGCGCGGAACTGCTCGTTGACGTCGCGCAGGCGCTCCGACAGCAGCTTGCGTTCGCTCACGTCGAGTACCACGGCGCTGATGCCGACCAGCGCATGGTCGGCCCCGAACACCGGGTGGTAGCTGACTACCCAGTGGCTTTCCACATCGGGCGAGCCCGGGACCGGGCGCGATTCGTGGGCCGACATGATCGGCAGGCCGGTATCGCGCACCTGGCGATAGGCCTGCTCGTACTCCACGCCGAGGGGGCCGAGCAGTTCGGGCAGGGTGCGCCCCAGGTGCTCGGCCACGGGAATCGCGTTGACGGCGGCCAGGTAGTCGTTGACCATGACGATGCGCAGGTCGGCGTCGAGCAGGGCCAGGCCGACCGGCGCGGTGGCGTACACGGTTTCGAGCAGGGCGTTGGCGCGTTGCAGTTCGCCGGTGCGTTCGGCCACCAGGGTTTCGAGGTTGTTGCGGTAGCGTTGCAGTTCGCCCTCCATGTGCTGCAGGGCGCCGGCCACCTCGGCCACTTCGCGGATCTGCATGGGCGGCAGGTCGAGCGGCTCGCCGCGCCCGAGCGCCGCCGCCGGCGCGCACAGCGAACGCACCGAGCGTCCGATCACGCCGCCGATGGTCCAGGCGGCCGCAAAACCGACCACCAGCAGCGCCGCCACGCTCAGGAACACGCTGGCGAGGGCCTCGCGCAGGGCGTCGTAGGCGGCGTCGCGCGGCAGGGCCACCGTGGCGTACCAGCCACGCTTGGGGGAGCGCTGCAGGCTGGAGATGACGCGCACGCCCTCGCGCGAGATCAGTTCGGCGGTGCCGGCGTTGGCGCGCCGCGCCAGGCTGGCCATCTCGGGACGTGCCAGCGCGCCGATGAATTTGTCGGGCGCGATTGAGCGCGCCACAATAACGTCGCGGCGGTCGAGCACCTGCGCGTTCCAGCGCGGCGGCAGGCGCTGTTCGGCCAGCAGCTGGTTGAAGCGCTCGGGACGCAGCTGGGCCGACAGCACGTACACCACTTCGCCATGGCGCCGTACCGGCACCTCGACCGAGACGGTATAGGCAGCAGCGGGGCCGGCGCGGTACAGGTCCGAGGTGGCGGCCAGGCCGCTGCGCGCCACCTGGCGAATGTTCTCGGCGTTGCCGTTGGGCGGCAGCGGCAGGCCGTGGGCGACGCGCGTGTTGAGCAGGGGCTGGCCATCGAGGTCGCTCAGCACGAAGGCAAAGCCGGGGAATTCCGGGCCGAGGATCGAGCGCGCCTGGTAATGAAAATCGGCCAGGTCGGCGCTGGTCAGGCTGGGCGAACTGGCCAGGGCGCGCGCGGCCGTTTCGCCGGCATCGAGATCGCGTTCGACCGCCATGAGCACATGTTGCGCCAGCCGCTCGGCATCGCGCAGCAGGTTGGCGTGTTCGCGCTGGAAGGAATCGTAAGACAGGGCGGCAAAGCCGATCAGGGTCGGCACGGCGCAGGCCAGGACCAGCTTGGCGGTCTTCGAGCGGATCGAGGGGAGGGTGGAACGTGATGAAAACGACACTGCCCGAACCTTTCGCCGCATCAAACGCGGCGCCACGCACCGCTGTGAGGACGATGGTAGCCGAGCGGGCCTCTTCTTGAAAGCACTTTACGCCAGCCGTGCGCTTGTTGCCGCATCAACATGTTTTTAAACCGGGGACAGACCCCGGTTTAAAAACATTGCCGGCTGGATTGGTGCGGATCAGGAGCGGGTGATCGGCAGCGCCAGGTCTTCGTCCAGCTTGATGTGCTTGGCCAGTTCGATCTTGGCGATGGCGTTGCGGTGCACTTCGTCCGGGCCGTCGGCCAGGCGCAGGGTGCGGTTGCCGGCCCACTGGTAGGCCAGCGGGAACTCGTCCGACACGCCCGCCGCCCCGTGCGCCTGGATTGCCCAGTCCAGCACCTGCTGGGCCACGTTCGGCGCCAATACCTTGATCATGGCGATCTCGGCCTGGGCGTGCTTGTTGCCCACGGTATCCATCAACGCCGCGGTCTTGAGCGTCAGCAGGCGCGCCGTGTCGATCTGGATGCGCGATTCGGCGATGCGCTCGCGCCACACGCCCTGGTCCGAAATTTTCTTGCCGAAAGCTACGCGGCTGTTCAGGCGCAGGCACATCAGTTCCAGCGCGCGTTCGGCCACGCCGATGGCGCGCATGCAATGGTGGATGCGGCCCGGTCCCAGGCGGCCCTGGGCGATCTCGAAGCCGCGTCCCTCGCCCAGCAGCAGGCTGGAGGCCGGCACGCGCACGTTCTCGAACAGGATTTCGCAGTGGCCGTGCGGAGCGTCGTCGTAGCCGAACACCGGCAGCGGACGGACGATGGTGATGCCGGGCGTGTCGGCCGGTACCAGGATCATCGATTGCTGAGCATGGCGCGCCGCTTGTGGGTCGGTCTTGCCCATGACGATGAAAATCTTGCAGCGCGGATCGCCCGCGCCCGAAATCCACCACTTGCGCCCGTTGATCACATAGTCGCCGCCGTCACGCTCGATGCGGGTTTCGATATTGGTCGCATCGGACGAAGCCACGGCCGGCTCGGTCATGGCGAAGGCCGAGCGGATCTCGCCGCGCAGCAAGGGTTCGAGCCAGGTGTGCTTGTGCTCTTCGCTGCCGTAGCGCTCGATGGTTTCCATGTTGCCGGTGTCCGGCGCGGCGCAGTTGAACACTTCCGGCGCCCAGCCGACCCGGCCCATGATTTCGCACAGCGGCGCGTAGTCGAGGTTGGACAAGCCTTCCGGCGCGCGCACCGATTTCGGCAGGAACAGATTCCACAGACCCTGCTCGCGCGCCAGCGGCTTGAGCCGTTCGATCAGTTCGGTCGGAATCCAGCGGTTGCCCTTTTGCGTGCCGTTATTGTCGACTTCCTGCTTGAAGGCATTCTCGTTCGGATAAACGTGCTGATCCATGAAGGCGAGCAGGCGCGCCTGCAACTCTTTGCAGCGGTCGGAGTAATCGAAGTTCATTAGTTGTCCTTGGAAAGAGAAATGGCGCGCTGTGCGTACTGCCAACCGAGTTCGGCCATGGGCCGCGCGGCCTTGCCGTTCTCGAGGGCCTGGGCGCTGGAGGCGGTGCCGTCGACGTAGCGTTTCATGATGCCCTGCATGATGCCGGCCAGGCGGAACATATTGTAGGCCAGGTAAAAATTGAAATCCTCGATGCGGATGGTCTTGCCGGTGCGTGCGGCGTAGGCCGCGATATACGCTTCCTGGGTGGGAATGCCGAGCGCGTCCAGATCGAGCCCGGCAATGCCGCGGAACTGGCCGGGAGGAATGTGCCAACTCATGCAATGGTAGGAAAAATCCGCCGCCGGATGGCCCAGGGTCGACAGTTCCCAGTCGAGCACGGCCAGGATGCGCGGCTCGGTCGGGTGGAAAATCATGTTATCGAGGCGGAAGTCGCCATGCACGATGGCGGTATCGTCGCCCGGCGGAATGTTGTGCGGCAGCCAGGCGATGAGCTGGTCCATGGCCTCGATGGGTTCGGTGACCGACGCCTGGTACTGGCGCGTCCAGCGTTCGATCTGGCGCGCGAAATAGTTGCCGGGCTTGCCGTAATCGGCCAGGCCGATGGCGGCGTAGTCGACCGTGTGCAGGCTGGCGATGACGCGGTTCAGTTCGTCGTAGATGGCGCCCCGTTCGGCAGGCGTCATGCCGGGCAGGGACTGGTCCCACAGCACGCGGCCGTCGACGAATTGCATGACGTAGAAGGCGCGCCCGATGACCGCCTCGTCGGTGCACAGCGCGTACTGGCGGGCGGCCGGGAAGCCGGCTTTTTGCAGAGCGTCCATGACGCGAAATTCGCGCTCGATGGCATGCGCGGACGGCAACAGCTTGGCAGCCGGCCCGGGCTTGGTGCGTAACACATAATGCTGGCCGCCGGCGCTGATCTTGAAGGTGGGATTGGACTGCCCGCCCTTGAACTGCACCACGTCCAGCGGGCCGCCGGGGTAGCCCTCCACATGCGCGCGCAAATAGGCGTCGAGGGCATCGACATCGAATTTCTGGCGCTCCGAGACCGGCTTGGTCCCCATCATTTCCTCGAACATCTTGTCTCCCGCTGGTTGTTTGAGTCTATTCTAGCTCATGAATAGAACGGTCGTACTAATTTCTGTTTTTCCTACAACCGGGGTCAGAGCTTTAATCAGCAATATTTCCACATGACATGATAAAACGAGATTAATCGTTAAAATGTTGCGCGTTAAAGCTCTGACCCCGGTGTTGCTGTGAGGATGTTTCTTTAGTCAACGATCGACTTCGTTTGAGAGGGCAGGCGATGCGCGCACGTGTCGATTGAAGAGAATTCTTACTGCACTCCTTCGCCTATTTCCCACGATTTCTTCTACAACTCCTACAACCAGGGTCAGAGCTTTAATTAGAAATGTTTCGAGTCAGAGCTCTGACCCCGGTTAGGAAATGTTGTGGGAGGGAAGGTTAGCGCGAGAGCCGGTATTGCTCGTACAACTGTTCCATCGTGGTGCTGCGGGTGCTGGTTTGCAGCGGCGACGGTGGGGAGTAGTTGACGAAGCGCACCACCCAATCGGTCTCGGCCTCGCCCACGTCGAGCGCGTTGATGCAGCCGGCCGTTTGCGACAGGCCGCCCAGGAACATGCGCTGGCCGGTGAGCGCCAGCGACAGAATCGCGCAGTTCACGCCGCCATGGAGCACCAGCAGCAGCGTGTCCCAGTCGTCCTGCCCGCGCAGGCGCGTTACCGCCGGGTGGATCCGGTCCATCAACTCGCCCACCGATTCGCCTCCCAAAAAGCGCTTTTCTTCACCGACCATGCCTTCGAACGCACCCGTGAAGGCATCCTTCAGGTCGGCATCGGCAATGGTCGACAGGCGCCCACCGCGAATTTCTTCGAACTCCGGCCAGATTTCGATGTCTATCCCTTGTCCGGTCGCGGCCAGCACGCGCTTGGCGGTTTCGACCGTGCGCGGCAGGCCGGAGACGATCACGCGGTCGAAATAAATGCCTTCGGTGGCAAAGGCGTGCCCGGCGGCGCTGGCCTGGGCGCAGCCTTGCTCGTTGAGGGGGACGGTTTCGGGAAGGAAGGGTTTGCCGGAGGCGTCGAAGTAGGTAACGCTGCCATGGCGCATCAAAAACACGCGCCGGCGCTGGGAGGTAGGAAGCATGGGTCCTTGCAGTTGGTTCAGAAAAACAATGCGGTGCGGGTGACGATGCTGCCGGTGTTGGTGTACGGCGCGGTCGCGCGCACGGCGCCGCTGGTGGCGTTGCCGTCGTCGAGCTTGCTGTCGAGCTGCTGGGCGAAGGAGTCGGGCAGGTTGTCGAAGCGCAAACCGTTGCCGCTGCGCCCGCCCACAGCGTCGTTGTAGATGTACACCGCGCCGCCCTGGGCGCTGGTCATGAAGTCGGTGGTGCCGTTGTAGGCCCCGGTTATAAAGCCGGACAAGGCCAGGTGCTGCGGCGCCGCCAGATATTCGGTGATCTGGCCGTCGCCGTTGCCGTTGGCTGTGGCGCCCGCCACGTGGGTGGTGGCCTGCACGTCGTCGCCCGGCAGCGCGCGAAATTTGTCCTGGTAGGCGTTCACCGCCGCCGACAGCGAGTTCGACTGCTGGATGATGTTCTTGACCTTGGCGCTGTCGATCAGCCCCTGGCCCTTGAGCACGCCACCCAGCAGCAGGCCGATGATCACCAGCACGATGGCGATTTCGACGAGGGTAAAGCCTTGTTGTCGTTGCATGTGGTTCTCTCTCTGGTGACGGCCGGTCTGTTCTGTTCCTGCGATTATTCTAGCCTATCAAGGATGGGCCTGGCGCTGGCGCGCCGAAATGTCGTGCAGGCGCCGTTCCAGCCACGCCAGTTCGCGCGGATCGCTGACCTGGCCGCTGGCCAGCATGGCGCCGATCAGCGCCTTCGCACTGTCGTCCTCGCCCATGTCGTCGAGGATGAACAGTTCCATCTGGCGCGCCCACGCGGGCAGCACGCCGTTTGTCACACGGGTGCGGATGGCCCGGGCATATTGCCGCGCCAGCGCCGCATCGTGCAGCCGGTGGCGCGCCACCAGCGCCGCATGCGCCAGCCACGGCCAGCGCCGGTCGGGGTCTTCGCCAAATCGGCAGTACACAAAATCGAGCATGATGCGGGTGCGCGCCGGGTCGGAACTGGCGGCGTACACCTGGCTCGCGGCCAGCAGCGGGGCCTGCCCGCGCGGATCGAGGTCGACGATGCGCTCGAACCAGCTGCGCAAGGCCACGTAATCGATGCTGTTGAGCGGCGTGTCGGCCGCGTCCTGGCCTTGCGCGTGCAGCGTCATGGCCTTGGCCAGCGCCACCGGTTCGCCCAGGCTGGCCAGGCGCAGCACGGCCAGCGGCGGTGCATCTTCCAGCTTGCTCGCCACCCGATGCGGCGGTGCGCGCACGGCCTGGTAGCCCACCTGAAGCGCCAGCGCGGCGCCAAGCAGCAGCGTCACGGGCAGTGGCACGCGCGCGGCCATCACAGGTCCTTGCGGTAAAAGTCGAACAGCGCGGCGGCGCCCAGCAACGCCACGTAGATCGCCGTCTGCGCCAGCAGCGGCGCCACCTGCGCACCGCCGTACACCAGCCATTCGCTGCGCGTGAACTGGTCCAGATGCGGCAGCATAGCCGACAGCGCGTCGATGGCAGTACGCACAAGCGCCGCCGCATCCTGCGCCATCGCTTGCAGGCTGGCGATGGCGCGCGCCAGCACATAGAAGGCCAGCGTGGCCGCCAGCGCCGCCAGTACCTGCCCGAAGGTGAGGACGCACAGCAGGGCAAATGCGGCGACAATCCACAGTTCGCACCACAGCGACAGCGCCCACGCTGCGCACCATGCGGCCGGCGCCAGGGTCAACGCCAGCACGCCGAACAGCAGCGCGGGCAGCAGTGCCACCAGCCCGAAGCCGGCCAGTTTGCCCAGCACGTACGCCGCGCGCGGCAGCGCCAGCGCAAGCAGCAGTTCCTGGCCCTTGTCGCCCGCTTCGCGTACCACGCTGGTGGCCACAAAACCGGCCACCAGCAGCACGCAGCACACGCGCAGCAGCGCCGCCAGCAGGGCCGCTTGCAGCGCGGCGCTTTCGGTCAGCGCCAGCTGGCCCAGAAAGCCGCCCAGCGCCACCGCGCCGATGGCCAGAGCGCCCAGCACCCAGGCCAAGCGATTACGCAGCGCTTCGAGCAGGGTGTAGGTGGCGATGGTACGAATGAATCCCAGCATGACCTAGCGCGGCAGCGTTCCGGCGGCGACCATGCGGTTGAACAGCACATTCGGCGAGAGCCAGATCACCAGGTCGTCGTACTCGCCGCCGGGCGCGGTGGGGCTGTCGCTCGGGGTGCGCGTCACGAAGGCGATGCCGGTACTGCCGGCGTTAGTGCGCTCGTCGAGGTTGGTGCTGCTGGTGTCGGCCATGCGGATGCCGCTGTCGCCAAAGCCGCCGGCGCCATTTTTCCCGTGCGAGACGATCACCGCCGGAATATCGTTAATCGCCGTCGCCGCCACCAGGTTGCCACGCGCGTCGCGCGTGCCGACGGTGATGTCGCGCGGGCTTTGCAGGGTGAACATGGTGCCGCTGTTGCTGTACGCCGGCGCCACGCTGTAGTGGAAGGCGCGCCCCCAGCTATCGAGTTTGGGCAGGCCGAGCGTGGCCCACGGCAGCACGCCCTGGCGCTTGCCGTCGCGGCAGGTGGCGCCGCTGCGGTCTTCCAGGCCGTTGACCGGCGAGACGGCGGGGCAGGGCAGGTAGCCGTTGCGCAGCGCGAATCCCATCAGCGCTTCGCGCGCTTCGTCCATGGTTTTCTGGGTGTCGCTGATCTTGCGCTGCTCCATCTGCACCGCCAGCGGCGTGAGCAAGCCGCCGATCATCAGGCCGGCGATGACCAGCACCACGGCCATTTCGACCAGGCTGAATCCTCCCTGGACGCGTTTCATGGCTTGTGCTCGGTGACCGTGCCGGCGTTGGCGTCGACGCTCTGTCCGGGCTTGACGCTGACGTGCTGGCCCGACGGCAGCGTCACGCTCACGCGCGGGGCTTGCGCCGGTCCGCTGAAGCGGTTGCGCGCGCCGTCCTGCGCCTCGTTGTTGACCCAGACTGTGGACTTGCCGCTGCTGCGCCGCACGAAGCCGTTGACGGTCATCGGCTGCGGCGCGGGCGGCGCTTGCACCACCGGCGGCGCTGGCGGCGGCGCGACCAGGCCGCGGGCGATATCGAGCTGCTGGCGTTCGGCCGGCGTGGTGAACAGGCGCCCGATCTGGGCCTGGGCCTGGGTTTGGGCACTCATGGCTGCGCTGAGCAGAATGCAGGCGGAGACAATCAGTTTCATGGCGTTCCTTTCGCCAGCGTCAGGAACACCAGGGTGCAGTTGGCCGTCAGGCGCGCCACCCCGACCGATTCGGCCGGTGCCTCGGTGCGTTTCATCTTGCAGTCCTGGACCGTAAAGCGCCCGGCCGCGCGCAGGTCGTCGATGAAGTGGAACAGGTCCAGTTCGTGCACCAGTCCCAGTTCGACCCGCATGCGGCTGCCGCGCAGCCGGTAGTCGCCCAGCGCCATGGGGGCGGCAAATACCAGCGCCTGCTGCGGTTCGATTTCGTAGCTGGCCGAGACCAGCTTGCGCTTGCCCTGGATCGCCTTGATGGTTTCGATCCAGGCCAGCCGGTTTTCGTCGCCGATCAAGCCGTCGGCCTGCAGTTCCATAAAACGCGGCTGGTAGATGGCGATATCCTGTTTTTCCGATTCCACGTTCTGGAAGCGGCCCGCCGCCGTAGCGCGCACCTGGGCCGCCTGCGCCAGCTCGCCCGCCTGCTGCGCCCTGTACCACGATGCGGCGCCCACCAGCAGTGCGGCGCCAAGCAGCACGCCGGCGCACAGCCTGGCCGGCGCGGCGATCAGGTTCAGTTCATCGCGCCAGGTCGGGGCGATGGCCTCGGCCGCTTTGCCGCGCAGGGCGTTCGGTTTGGCCATCATGGTTTCCAGGTCACGTTGATGACGAAGCGGGGCCTGGCCGATGCGGCGTCGCCGCTGTCGGTCTTGCCGCTTAACTTGACGTTCTGGCGCACGTCCACCGGCGCTTCGACGATGTGCACCGCCACGCCGGGGTTGCGGGCCATGTCCAGTGCGAACTGGTTCACGCTGTCGAGGATGGCGCGGTAATCCGACGGCCCGAACGCGACTTCGCCGTCGATGCGCAGCACCTGCACCGGCGCGCCTGGCAGCCCGACCACGCTGGCGGGAATCGGCTCGATGGCGCCGTCGCTTTGTTTGAACAGGCCGCCGTCTTGCCCCGGTTGCGCTACCAACGGCTGCTGCACCTGCCAGTCCAGCGCCAGCAGGCGGATCGCCGGCGCGCGTTCGAGCGAGCGGCTCACCAGCGCCACCAGCGGCGCCGGAGCGGGCGCGGTGGCGGCGAGCAGGGCGTCGAGCTGCACCGCGGCCTTCATGTTGGCGCTGCGCGCAGGCGTCGGCGGCAGGCTGGCCATGATGGCGCGGTAGCGCGCATCGAGCTGCGCCGCCTCGGCGGACAGGCGCGTCGCCTCCTGGCCATCGCGCACGCCGCCCCAGGCGCTGCCGAGCAGCCACAGTGCGCCGGCAAAGGCAATCGCGCCGCTGGCGCAGTTGAGCGCCAGGCGCGCGCGCCAGAGTTGGTAAAAGCGGCCGGCCGCACCAGGCGGGTACTGGCTGTCCGGCGCGTCGCGCCCCAGGAGGCCCAGTAACAGCTGTTCGGCCGTGTCGACGTCGCCCGCCAGTTTCAGGCGCGCGCAGGCGCTGTCGATGTCGATGAAATGAAAGGCCAGTTCCGGGTCGTCCTCGCAGCGCTGTTCCAGCGCCGGCACGCGCTCCACGGGGGACAGCACCACCACGTGCAGCATCTCGCCGCGCCCCAGCAGGCGGGTGCTGGTGAGGAACTGCTGCATCTTGGCCGTCTCGGACGCGGTGGCTTCGACCACGTCGTCGTGCGCGGCCAGCACGGTCAGGCGCGAAAACTTGAGGTAGGGGCCCTGGAAGTAGCTCTGGCGCAGGCCGCCGCCTTCTTCCGCGATCAGCAGCAGGTGGTCCTGGGCGATGCCCATGCGCCGCACCAGTTGCGCCGACAGGTGCGCCGCCGAATACAGCCCCGCCAGCGGAACCTGGTTCTGCTCCATCAGTGCCACCCACGGCTGCACCATGGCGGCGTTGGTCAGGGCCGAGAACAGGACGTGGTCGTCGTGCCGGCCTTCGCTGTCGCGGTCCTGGATGTCGGCGTGGCGCAGCGGGGTGTCGCGGTAGGCGTGCGAGAGGCGCCGCTCGACCAGGTTGCGGCCCGCGCGTCCGCGCACGTGCGGCAGCAGGCAGCGTGCGAAGTCTTCTTCGACCAGGTCGGCCACCAGATAGGCGCGCGCGCCGGTCGCGCCATCGACAAAGCGCGCAAAGGCGTCCATGCCGTCACGGTCGGCGCAAAAGCAGGGCCCGGGCGTGAGCACGCCGGCGCGCCAGTCGAAGGCGCACAGCCGGTCGTTCGTCACATAGAATAATTGTTTAGGCAGCACACCCGTCCTCAGGTTTTCAACTGGCTCATGGTGTCGTAGATCGGTCCCAGCACGGACAGCATGATCCATCCGAGCAGCAGGCCAAGCGTGACCGTCATGGCCGGTTCGATCAGCGACTGCACGCGCTCGATC
The DNA here is from genome assembly GCF_011682045.1 of Massilia aquatica. Classification (GTDB taxonomy): domain Bacteria; phylum Pseudomonadota; class Gammaproteobacteria; order Burkholderiales; family Burkholderiaceae_D; genus Telluria_A; species Telluria_A aquatica. The sequence goes on from NZ_VVIW01000002.1 coordinate 556,693, forward strand.
ATTTCCTTCACTTCGCGATTATAGAAGTAGCTGACGTTGCGCAGGGCGTTGTCGAGCGAGCCGGTGGACTCGCCCACGCGCAGCATGCGCAGCACCAGCGGCGGGAAGATGCCGCTGTTCTGGAACGCCAGCGTGACGCTCTGGCCGTCCGATATCAACTGCGCGGCGCGCTGCAGGCCGGCCGCCACCACGCGGTTGGCGACAATGCCTTCGGACAGGCGGATGCATTCGAGGATGGTGATGCCGGAGCCGTACATCAGCCCGAAAAAGGTGGCGAAGCGCGCCAGGATGATCTTGTGCAGCACGGGGCCGATCAGCGGCAGGCGCAGTTTGAGGCCGTCGGCCAGCATGCGCGCGCCGTCGCTGCGGCGCAGCCAGGCGCGGGCGCCGAACCAGGCCAGCAGCGGCAGCGCCAGCAGCACGTACCAGTAATGGATGAAGACATTCGACACCGCGATCAGCGCCCTGGTGTGGAACGGCAGTTCGCCGCCCATGTTTTTAATGAAGGAGGTCAGCTGCGGCACCAGCACGATCATCAGGAAGAAGGTCACGGCCAGCACCACCACCGCGACCACGATCGGGTAGGTGATGATTTTCTTTGTCTGCGCGGCCAGTTCGTCCTGCCATTTCAGGCTTTCCGACAGGTTGCGGAATACTTCGGCCAGCTTGCCGCTCGATTCGCCCGCGGTAATCAGGCTGGTGAAGGTGTTGTCGAACACTTCGTCGTGGTGGCGCAGCGCTTGCGACAAGGTCAGGCCGCCTTCGATCGACTCGATCAGGTCGGTGACAATCTCGCGAAAGCGCGGGTGGTCGAGCGAGTCGCGCAGGTCGCCCAGGCCCTCTAAAATCGGCACGCCGGCGGCGGTCAGCTGCTCCATGTGGAAGCAGAAGTTGATCAGGTCGGTGCGCCGCACCACGCGCTTGCCAAAGGCGACCGCCTTCTGGCCCGCCACGCGGAAGTCGATCAGGTCGAGCTCCATGCGGCGCAGGCGCAGTTCCAGGTCGGCGCTGTTGGTCGCGTCCATGGCGCCGGGCACCAGCTGGCCGGCCAGGTCCATCGCGCGGTAGGCGTACAGCGGCATCAGGCCAGCCTGTCGGTCAGGTCGACCACGCGCGCCACTTCGTCGAGCGAAGTGGTCCCCTCCAGCACGCGGCGCATGCCGTCGTCCACCAGCGAGCGGAAACCGGCGGCGCGCGCGCTGTCTTTCAGTTCGCGCAGCGAGGCGCGGCGGGCGATGGCTTCGTCGATGTCGGCGTTCACCTTGAGCAGTTCCATGATCGCCATGCGGCCCTTGTAGCCCTGGTGGCCGCAGGCTTCGCAGCCGGTGGCGTGGCAGATGGTGGCCGGCGGATCTTCCTCGCTCAGACCGAGCAGGCGCCGTTCGGTGGCGTCCGCGATCGACTGCGTCTTGCACGACTGGCACAGGCGCCGCACCAGGCGCTGGGCGATGATGCCGATGATGTTCCCGGCCATGATGTCGGGCAGGATGCCGATGTCGAGCAGGCGCGAGACCGAACCGATGGCCGAATTCGTGTGCAGGGTGGTGTACACCTGGTGCCCGGTCATGGCGGCCGAAAACGCCATCTCGGCGGTTTCCCTGTCGCGCACTTCGCCGACCAGGATGATGTCCGGGTCCTGGCGCATCATCGAGCGGATGCCGTCGGCAAAGCCCATCTTGGCCGATTCGTTGATCGAGGTCTGGCGGATCATGTTCATCGGGTACTCGACCGGGTCTTCCAGGGTCATGATGTTGACGCTCTCGGTGTTGATGTGGTTCAGGATCGAGTACAGGGTGGTGGTCTTGCCGCTGCCGGTCGGCCCGGTCACCAAAATCACGCCGTGCGGGCGCGCGATCATCAGTTTTAACAGATGCAGTTCGTCGTCGCCCAGTCCCAGGCCGTCCAGCGGCACCAGGCCCTTCTGGCGATCGAGCACGCGCAGCACGAAATTTTCGCCGTGCGTGGTCGGCTGGGCGGAGGCCCGAAAGTCGATCTGGCGGCCCGAGAACTTGATCGAGATGCGCCCGTCCTGCGGCGCGCGCGATTCGGCGATGTTCATATTGCTCATCACCTTCAGGCGCACCGCCATCGCCGGCCAGTACGATTTGTGCAGGCTGCGGATCTGGCGCAGGATGCCGTCGATGCGGTAGCGGATGCGCAGGAAACTCTGCTCCGGCTCGAAGTGGATGTCGGAGGCGCCGTTCTGCACCGCGTCGGCCAGCAGCGCGTCCATCAGGCGCACCATCGGCTGGCTGTATTCGTCGGTGGTGGCGGCCATGGCGGCGTAATTGACTTCGCCGGTTTCAATCTCCAGCAGGATGCCGTCGATCGACAGTTCGAAGCCGTAGTACTGGTCGATGGCGCGCGCGATGTCCGATTCGTTGACCAGCATCGCTTCGATGGTGATGCCCTTGACCAGCATGGCGCTGATCTGGTCGAGCGCGACGATGTTGCTGGTGTCGGCCATGGCCAGGATCAGGTTGTCGGTATCGCGCTCGTACACGATCGGGAACACGCGGTAGCGCTTGGCCACGTCTTTCGGGATCAGTTTCAGGGCGATGGCGTCGACCACCAGGCTGGTGAGGTCGGCGCTTTGCTGGTTCAGGTTTTCGGACAGCGCTTCGCGCACCGTCGCTTCGGTCACGAAACCGAGCGTGATGAGCAGTTTACCGAGCGGCTCGCTCGAGCGTTTTTGCTCGATCAGGGCGATGCGCAGCTGGTCTTCGCTGATGACCCCTTTCTGGATCAGCAGTTTACCGAGGGGGAATTTTGCGTGTTCCGTCATGCGCTTATGGGTTGCCCACTGGACCACCCAGTTCGCGTGCGCGCGTGGCGGCAGCGTCGCGGTCGAAATTGACGGCGCCGCGCGGCGCCAGTTCCAGCGCGCGCTGGTAGTACGTTAGCGCCAGCTTGCCCTGGTTCAGGCGGTCCAGGCCAATCGCGAGGTTGAAGGCGTAGTCGGCGTTGTTGGGATTGGCCGAATAGGCGCGGAAGTAGTGCTGCTGGGCTTCCGGCCAGCGGCCCTGGCGCGCGTACAGGTTGCCCAGGGCAAACAGCAGCGTGCCGGACTCGGGATTGCGCTCGACCATGCGGCGCAGGCGGCCTTCGGACTGGCCTGGGTCGCCCTGGCGCACGCTGGACAGGCCGGCCAGCGCGTCGTTGTCGTTCGGATCGAGCTCGAGCAGGCGCGCATACATGGCGACGGCCTGGTCGGCCTGGTTGTCGCGGGCGGCCAGCGCCGCCATGCCGAGCAGGGCGTCGCGGTTGTTCGGGTCTTGCCGCAGCACGCTCTGGTAGCTCTGGCGCGCAGCCGTCAGGTCGCCGTTGTTGTAGGCCGTAAAGCCGCTCTGGAGCGAGGGGTTGACCTGCTCGGGCCTGGCGACGCGCGCCACGCGGATGGTGCTGGCGTCGGCCGCAACCGTGGCGCGCGCTGTGGCGGCGACCGGTGCGGGCGGCGCCGCTTGCGGGGGCGCTTGCTGTTGCAGCTGCGCCAGGCGCATCGCTTCATCCGGCGGCATCTGGTCGCGCGAGGAGGGCGGCGGCGCGTAGGCCTGGACCGGCTGGGCTGCCGGTGGCGCGACGTCCACGCCGGGCTGGGATGCCACCACGGGCACACCCGGCATGTCGGGCACGACGGCGCCGGGAGCGCTCGCCAGCGGCTGGTTCTGGCCCGGCATCGGCACCATCGGTAAACCTCGGCTGGAGCCGGGGCCGTACACGGCGTGCCAGTAGATATAGCCGAACACGGCGGCAATCAGCAGGGCGATGCTGCCCAGCACGGCGATGCGGATCGTGCGCGCGTCCATGCGCGCCGCCATGGCGCGTTTCCGGGCCTTGACCCGTGGCAGCGGTGGCGGCGGGGCGTTGCGCGAACGGCGCGGCGCTTCGGCCTGCGGATCGGGCGTGGCCATGCGCGGCGCTTCGGGGGCGAAGTCGATCACGGGCTCAGTGCGGGCGGAAGCCGGCGCGCCAGCCGGAGCGGCCTCCAGCGGCGACAGGCTCAGCGGCTCGGCGGCCCTGGCATTCTCGTGCGGCGACAGTTCCAGCACCTCATCGTAGGCTTCGGACGGCTTGGCCAGTTCCTCGTCCGGCACATGGTTTTGCTTGGCGCGCTCGGCTTTTTTGAGCGCCTGCATCAGGAGGCTCATCTCAGGTCACCCTCATCAGTTCACCTTCACGCGCACGGGTTCCGAATACGGCTCGGCGTATGGCACCGACACTGCGCCGCTGGTGTCCGGCAGCAGGTAGCGGTAATCCTTGTAGTCGCCATTCACGCTGGCGTTCTTGACCACCACCGGACGGATGAAGATCACCAGTTCGGTCTTGCTGACTTTTTCGTTACGGTACGAGAACAGGTTGCCGAAGATCGGCACCTGGCCCGCGCCCGGCACGGCGTCCTTGGCGTTGTCGACCGAGTCCTGCATCAGCCCGCCCAGCACGGAAATATCGCCGCTGTAGACCTTCAGGATCGATTCGATCTCGCGCGCCTGGATCACCGGCACCCGGCTGGTCACCTTTTCGGCGGCCAGCGCCGGATTCGGATCCTGCACGTAATCGACAATGCGGGTGATGGTGGGGCGCACATTGAGCGTGACTTCGTCGTTGTCGGCAATCTGCGGGGTGACGCTCATGACAAAGCCGACCGGCACCGTCTCGAGCCGCGATTCGTAGGTGGCGGGCGTGGTGACGTTGCCATTCACGCCGATCACGGCGGGCGTGACCTTGATGGTGAAGAAGACGTTGTTGTCGACCACTTTGAGCATCGCGGTCTGGTTGTTCAGCACGCTGATCTTGGGGCTGGACAGCACTTTGACCTTGCCGAACGATTCGAGCAGCTGGATCGCGGCGGTGATGTTGCCCAGCGCCGAGGTCGGATTGACGTAGTTGAGGGCAAAGATGCCCGGCGTCGCGCCCACCACCACGTTCGACGACAGCGGCGCGGTGCCGACCTGGCGCTGGGCCAGCGACAGCCCGCCGGAGACGCCATCGCGCATGCGGCTCCAGTTGATGCCTTGTTGATACTGGTCGGACAGGCGCACTTCGATGATGGTCGCTTCGATCAATACCTGGCGCTTGGCGCTGCCGAGCACGATGTCGAGGAATTGCTGGATTTTTTCGTGCTGGCGCCCGGTGGCGCGCACCGCCAGTAAACCCGCTTCGGCGTTGACGATCACCGACGGCGCATTGCGCTGCCGGTCGCCGGAGGAGGCGTTGAAGGCGGCCAGCACATTATCGGGCACGGGCGCGTTCTGGCTTGCCTGCGCAGCCTGACCCGGCGCGACCGGGGCCGCGCCCGGCGCCGCCTGCACCGCTGGCGGCGCCGCCGAGATGGTGGTTGGCGCATCGTTCAGGGTGGTCTCGCGCAGCATGTCGCGGATATTCTTTTCCAGGCTGCCCCAGAAGTTGTTTTCCGAGCGGTTGGTGACCGAGGTGGTGGAATTGTTGTTGCCCGAGCCGGTATTGCCACCGGCCGCGCCGCCGCTGGTGCTGCCGTTGGCGTTGGTCAGGGTCGGCGAACTCGAGCCGCCGCCGGCGGTCGAAATCTGGGTGGCGATGTTGACGCTGCTGTTGGTGCTGCGCGCCATGTTCACGTAATCGACCTTGTAATTACGCCACACCGGCGTGTCCGGCAGCACGGTCAGGGTGCTGCCGTCGATGTCGTAGCGCATGTCGACCTGGCGCGAGATGCGGGTCAGCAACTGCGGCAGGGTCTGGTCGAGTGCGTTCAGGGTGACCGTGCCTTCGATGCCGGGATGAATGTCCACGTTCAGGCGGGCATCGCGCGCCAGCGCAAACAGCAGCGACTGCACCGGCACCTTGTGCACGGTCACGCTGTAGGTCTCGACCCTGGGCGTGGCCTTGGGCGGCGGCAGCGGCGCGCTGTGCAGCACCGGATCGGGAATCCTGCCGGCGGCGCGCGGCGTTTCCGTCACATGCGAGGGCGAACCGGTCATGGTGGGCGTGGCACACGCGCTCAAGACGGCGCAGACAATGGCGGTGCCGGCGGTGCTCAGCGAGGAAACAGGTTTTTTCAGGGTCATTGGTGCGCTCTTGAGTGCCAAGACACAATAATGGCCGAAAAGTAAGCGTGGGGCAATTGCCACACGCCTAATGGAAGAAGATGCTGCGCGAAACAAGCCAGGCAAGCAACGATAGCGTGGTCATGCCGACAACTGCCAGTAGCAGTGTCTTGACGGTGGGCCCATTTGTGCTGGCAAAGGCGCAGTCGGCAATTGCCGCCCTGGCGTGGCGCGCTTCGACCCGGTCGGACTCGTCGATGTAGGCCGCCATCAGGGCTTTGTCCGCCAAAATGTTGATGCGGCGGACGATGCCTTGCGACACGCGCGCAATCTGCCTGGTGGCGGCGGCGCTGAACACAGCCGGGCCGTTGTAGCCGGCCGCATGCAGGCGGAATGCCAGGAAGTCGGGAATCACGTCGGGCGGCATGGCCGGCACCACGAAGTTGTGGGTGATGCGTTCCTTGAACTGGCGCATGCTGGCCAGGTTCAGGTGCGCGTCGAGCTCGGGTTGTCCGAACAGCACGATCTGCAGCAGCTTGTGGCGCGCCGTTTCCAGGTTCGAGAACAGGCGCACTTCTTCCAGCGTTTCCAGAGGCATGGCCTGGGCTTCCTCGACCAGCAGCACCACCTGCTTGCCGGCGCTGTGGCGGGCGATCAGGTCCGCTTGCAGCATGCGCGTGACTTCATCGATGCGCTTGCCGCTCACGTCGAGTTCGAGTTCGCCGGCGATGGCGTAGGCCACTTCGGTGTTTTTCAGGGTCGGGTTGGCCAGGTAGATGACGTCGATGTGCTTGGGTAGCTGATTTTCCAGCATGCGGCACAGCATGGTTTTGCCGCTGCCCACTTCACCGGTCACCTTGATGATGCCTTCGCCGTGCTCGACGGCATAGAGCAGGGCGTCCAGGATCTCGCCGCGCGTATTGCCCGCGTAGAAGAAAGCCGGGTTGGGCGTGATGCCGAAGGGAGACTGGTGCAGGCCGAAATGCTTGTGATACATGTTGTTCAATTCACGCAGGTGAGAAAGGCCTGTTCCAGCGTGGCCGCGCCGTAGGCCTCGCGGCAGGCGGCAGGGGTGCCGGTGAAGCGCAGCTGGCCGTCGTGCAGGATGGCCATGCGGTCGCACAGTTCCTCGATATCGGCCAGCGCGTGCGAGCTGAAAAACACGGTGGCGCCTTGTGCGCGCACGTGTCGCAGGCGCTCCTTGAGGCGGGCGCGCGCCTTGGGGTCGAGGCCGCTCATGGGTTCGTCCAGTATGTAGGCTTGTTTGTTTGACAGGAAGCAGGCGGCGAGGCCGAGCTTTTGGGTCATGCCTTTGGATTGCTTGCGCGCCGGCATGGACAGGGCCGCGTGGTCGAGGTCGAGCGCATCGAGCATGGCGCGGGCCGCGTCGGGGTCGTGGCGCCTGCCGTGCAGTTTGGCCATGTAGGCAAGGAATTCGGCGCCGCTCAGGTAGTAGGGCGGCATGAAGCGTTCCGGCAAAAAGGCCAGCGGGCTGCGTGCGGCCGCTTCGCGGTGGGCGCGGCCGAAGATCTCGATGCTGCCGCCGTCGACGCGCACAAAGTCGAACAGGCATTTGAGCAGGCTGGTTTTGCCGGCGCCGTTGACGCCGACCAGGCCCACGCATTCGCCGGGTGCGATGTCGAGGTCGATGCCTTCCAGCACCGGCGTGCCGGCGTAGCGTTTGACTAACTGGCGAAAGCGCAGCGCGGGTATGCTCATGTTGGCAGTGTTGGGTTACCACCGTCGCCCCCGCGCAGGCGGGGGTCCATGGCACCTCTGAGCATCGGTGCTATGGACCCCCGCCTGCGCGGGGGCGACGGATCGGAAGTTGCGGGTCTTTGTTCCGCAACAATTGATTTTGCGGCATGTTGGTCAATGCGGCATCAGCGACTGTAGCCTATTCAGTATCGCTTACACAATGGTTGCACGTTCCTGCGACACAAAATCATTCCGATTGTAAAAAACTAGTGTTTCTGGAATAGAATAGTTCGACGGTCTTACGTGCGCAGCACCCGTCTTATTCTCTCGACAAGCATTCAACAAGGGTCTTCATGGCACGGCCAGAAAAAGTCCGCCTCGGCGAAATCCTCGTCCAGCAAAAGCTGTTAACCGAAGATCAACTGGGTGCGGCGTTGCAAGACCAAAAGCGCACCGGCCGCAAGCTCGGGCGCGTCTTCATCGAAAACGGTTTCGTCACCGAGGAACAGATCTCGGGCGCGCTCGCCAAGCAGCTCGACATTCCATACATTCACCTCAAGTTCTACAACACCAATCCGGACATCGTGCGCCAGTTGCCGGAAACGCAGGCACGCCGTTTCCGCGCCATCGCGCTGGAAGACCGCCGCGGCGCGCTGCTGATCGGCATGTCGGACCCGACCGACCTGTTCGCCTACGACGAGATCGCGCGCCTGGTCAAACGCAATATCGAACTGGCCGTGGTCAACGAGACCGAAGTGCTGGCCGCGATCGACCGCATCTATCGCCGCACCGACGAGATCACCGACTTCGCGCGCGAACTCGAGCAAGACCTGGGCGACACCTTCGTCGACTTCGGCACCCTGGCCGCCAATCCGGGCCTGGAAGAGGCGCCCATCGTCAAGCTGCTGCAATCGGTGTTCGACGACGCCACCCAGGTGCGCGCCTCGGACATCCACATCGAACCGCAGGAAACGCGGCTGCAGATCCGTTTCCGCATCGACGGCGTGCTGCACCTGCAAACCGAGGCCGATATCAAGATCGCCACGCCGCTGGCGCTGCGCCTGAAACTCATGTCCGATCTCGACATTTCCGAAAAGCGCCTGCCGCAGGACGGCCGCTTCGCCGTCAAGGTCAAGCAGCAACGCATCGACGTGCGGATTTCGACCATGCCGACCCAGTACGGCGAATCGGTGGTCATGCGACTGTTGAACCAGGGCGGCACCACCTTGCGGCTGGACGCGATCGGCATGCCGGCGCGCCTGGTGGAAAAATTCCGCGCCATCGTGCAGCGCCCCAACGGCCTGGTGCTGGTCACCGGCCCCACGGGGAGCGGCAAGACCACCACCTTGTACAGTGCTTTGTCGGAACTGAACTCGGTCGAGAAAAAACTGATCACGGTGGAAGATCCGGTCGAGTACCGCCTGCCCGGGATTAACCAGGTGCAGGTCAACGACAAGATCGAACTGTCGTTCGCGCGCGTGCTGCGTTCCGCCCTGCGCCAGGATCCCGACATCGTCCTGGTGGGCGAGATGCGCGACCAGGAAACCGCCCAGATCGGCCTGCGCGCCGCCATGACCGGTCACCTGGTGCTCTCGACCCTGCACACCAACGACGCCGCCAGCACCCCGCTGCGCCTGATGGACATGGGCGTGCCGCGCTACATGGTGGGCAGCTCGCTGCAAGCGGTGCTGGCCCAGCGCCTGGTGCGGGTGATCTGCGAAAGCTGCAGCACCAGCTACCAGACCACGCCGACGGAACGCGAATGGCTGCGCGCCGAGCTGCGCGAGCTGGCCGAGACCACCCAGTTCTTCCACGGCAAAGGATGCTCGCATTGCAACGGCATGGGCTACCGCGGCCGTACCGGCGTGTATGAGCTGCTGGAGATGACCAGCGCCGTGGTCGACGCCGCCAACCACCCGGACCCGGCCCACTTCTTAAAAGCCGCGCACGCCGAGATGCAGGGCGAGACCCTGCGCCGCCACGCCGTGCAGCTGGCCGTGCAGGGCCGCACCACGGTGTCCGAAGCGATGCGCATCAGTAACCAGGTCGAGGATTAAACCGTGCCGTTTTTCGCCTACAAGGGACGCAATGCCAAGGGCGAGCTGATGCAAGGCGTGCTGGAGGGCGCCGACAGCGGGGCGGTGGCCGACCAGTTGTTCGGCAACGGCGTCACGCCGCTCGACATCACCCAGACCAGCCGCGCGGTCACCAGCGGCAGCGAGGAGGGCTTTTTCGAACGCCTGTTCGAGAAAAAAGTCACGTCGATGGACGTCCAGTTGTTCAGCCGTCAACTGTACACCCTGCTGAAATCAGGCGTGCCGATCATGCGCGGGCTGGCCGGGCTGCAGGAATCGGCCATCAGCAAGTCGTTCGGCAAGGTCATCAAGGACTTGCGCGAGTCGCTCGACTCCGGGCGCGAACTGTCGGCCGCCATGCGCCGCCATCCGACCGTGTTTTCCAACTTTTACCTGTCCATGGTGCGCGTGGGCGAGATGACCGGGCGCCTGGAAGACGTGTTCCTGCGCCTGTTCGACCACCTCGAATTCGACCGCGACATGCGCGAACGCGTGAAAACCGCCACGCGCTACCCGATGTTCGTGATGATCGCGATGCTGCTGGCGATGATCGTGGTGAACATTTTCGTCATTCCCCAGTTCGTCAAGGTGTTCGAAAGCTTCAATTCGCAACTGCCTTTGATGACCCGCATCCTGATCGGCAGCTCGAATTTCATGGTGCGTTTCTGGCCGGCGCTGCTGGTGGGCTCGCTGATGGCGTTTTTCGGCTGGCGCGCGTACATCAATTCGGTGGACGGGCGCATGTGGTGGGACCGGGTGCGCCTGCGCCTGCCGATTGCCGGCAAAATCATCCTGAAAGGCACCATGGCGCGTTTTGCGCGCAGTTTCGCGCTGTCGATGAAGAGCGGGGTGCCGATGGTGCAGGCGCTCACGGTGGTCTCGCAAACGGTCGATAACGCCTACCTGGCCTCGCGCGTGGAAGGCATGCGCGATGGCGTCGAGCGCGGCGAGAGCATCCTGCGCACCGGCGTGGCCGCCGGGGTATTTACGCCGATCGTGCTGCAAATGATCGCCGTGGGCGAAGAAACCGGCTCGCTCGACGACCTGATGGATGAAATCGGCCAGATGTACGAGCGCGAGGTCGACTACGAACTGAAAACCCTGTCGGCCCAGATCGAGCCGATCATGATCGTGTTCCTGGGGGCGATGGTGCTGGTGCTGGCGCTGGGCATCTTCCTGCCGATCTGGGACCTGGGCAAAGCCGCATTGCATAAATGAGACAGATTGCCACCCCGTCAATGTTGTCGAATTCGCGAGGCTTTTCGCTGCTCGAACTGGCAGTTTGTACGGTGGTGGTGGCGGTACTCAGTGGTGTGCTTTTACAACGCTTGCTGGACTACCGCCAACGGGCCGAACTGGCCGCTGTGGAACAGCTCGCCGGCGTGCTGCGCACCGCGCTGGTATTGAAGGTCGGCCAGTTGCAGGCCCGTGGCAAGGAGTCGGAAATCGCCTTGCTCGCAGGGCGCAATCCGATCGACCTGCTGGCTGAAAAACCGCGCAATTATGCCGGTGAATACTTCACGCCGGCGCCCGGGCAGGTGGAACCGGGCAACTGGTATTTCGACCTCCGGACAAAAACTCTGGTGTACTTGATAAGCAAGGAAAAGAAATTTCCACAAGGCACCACGAAGCGCATAAGTTTCAAGGTAGAATTATCTCGCTTGCCCACAATCCCCGCCAAGCAGAGTGGTACGCCAGATGCACGGACCGTTGCCCTTACTCAAGTTAATAGATAAACCGCCGTTAAAGAATACGGTACACGTGTTTCTGTTACGCACCTCATTGTTCACTGCTTAAAACGAATTTGGAGATCCACATGAAAATGCAATCCTTCGGTAAGTTCCGTCACGCCACCCAAGCCGGTTTCACCCTGATCGAGCTGATCGTCGTCATCGTCATCCTCGGCATCCTGGCGGCGACCGCCTTGCCGAAATTTGCCGACCTGGGCGGCGACGCCCGCGGAGCTACCATGAAGGCGGCCAAGGGCTCGATGGAGGCGGTGTCGGCCATGGTGCACGGCAAGTTCCTGATCAACCCGACCACCACCGTCTCGCTCGAAGGCGTGGTCGTCAACGTGGCCAACGGCTATCCTGTGGGCGACGCCAAGCTGCTGGAAGCGGCCGGCCTGAACGCGACCGATTATGAGCTCATCACCGCCACCGGCGGCGGCACCAACTCGCCGACCCTGTCGGCCGGCGACGTGGCGGTTGTTCCATCGAGCATCAAAGGCACCGTGAAGGGCCTGAACTGCTACGCGCTGTACAAGGCGGCTGTCGCCGGCGTCGCCGGCGCCGAGCCGACCCCACCGAAGATCACCGCCGTGGTCACTTCCTGCTAAGCAGCCACCGAGCGTGACTGACCGACTGGCGCAGCGCAGCATGGGTAACGCGGCCACGGCCGCCACCCATCGCGCCAGTCCGGCCTGCAATACCCCCATGAACAGCACAGTCCGGCTCCAGCGCAGCGGCCAGCACGGTTTTACGCTGGTCGAGCTGATTACCGTGATGGTGATCGTCGGCATCCTCGGCGCCGCCGCCGCCGCCCGCTGGTTCGACCGCGCCGTGTACGACGCCGCCTCCTTCGGCGACCAGGCGAGCGCCCTGATCCGTTATGGCCAGAAAATGGCCGTGGCCCAGAACCGCCCCGTGTTCGTGCGCCTCGACGGCGCCAGCGTGGCGCTGTGCTTCAGCAACGACACCGCGTGCCCGGCCGACCAGCGCGTGCTGGCGGCGTCCGGCAGCAACAGCGGCGAAAAAACCACCCTCAACCGTTGCGACCAGTCCGGCAGCTGGGCTTGCGAAGGCGCGCCCAACGGCGTGAGCTACGTCACCAGTCCCGCCACCGGCATGTTTTTTTTCGACGCCCTGGGCCGTCCCGGCGTGAGCGGGTCCGGGTTTGCAAAACTGACCCTGAGCGTCAAGGCTGGCGCCAACAGCGCCAGCGTGGTCGTCGAAGCCGAGACCGGCTATGTCCACTGACTGCGCGCGCCTGCGCCGCCCCCCGCTGGCGCGCCAGCGCGGCATCAGCTTTATCGAGCTGATCATCTTCATGGTGATCATCGGGGTTGGCCTGGCCGGCATCCTCAACGCCATGAACCTCACCACCCGCACCAGCGCCGATCCGCTGGTGCGCAAGCAGGCGCTGATGCTGGCCGAAGGCCTGATGGAAGAAGTCCAGCTGGCCCGCTTCACCTTTTGCGATGCCACCGATTCCAGGGTCGAGGAAGCCAAGGCGGCGGCGCTCGGCGGCGACAATTGTGCCAGCCTGGTCGAAAACGCCGGCAACGAGGCGGGCGGCACGCGGCCTTTCGACAACGTCAACGATTACGTGGCCGCCTACAGCACCCCGACCCAGGCCTTCCTGAACGCGGGCAAGCTGAGCGACGCGGCCGGCCAGGAGATTGCCTTGCCGGGCTACACGGTCATGCTGAGCATCAGCCCGACCGGCGGTCTCGGCCCGGCGGGGCGGCAAGTGCCGCAGACCGAAGCGCTGGCGATCCGTGTGTCCGTCTTCTTCAACAACGTGGAAAGCGTGGTGCTGGAAGGCTACCGCGTGCGCTACGCACCGAATTCGCCGCCATGATGACGTGTCCTCTCCGCCAGCCGCGCCAGCACGGCTTTACCCTGGTCGAAGCGATCGTGGTGATCGTCATTACCGGCATCCTGGGCGCCATCGTGGCCACCTTCCTGCGCCTGCCGGTGCAAAATTATGTCGACAGCGCCGGCCGCGCCGAGCTGGCCGACGCCGCCGATACCGCCGTGCGGCGCATGGTGCGCGAAATCCGCCTGGCCCTGCCGAACACGGTGCGGGTGCAGGGCAATGCGATCGAATTCGTGCCCACCAAGACCGGCGGGCGTTACCTGGCGGCCGAAGATACGCTCGCCCCGCCCAACAATCCGGCGGGCGACCACCTGAACTTCGTCGACCCGGCCGATCTCACGTTCCGCGTGCTCGGGCCGCTGCAGGACGGTCCGCAGCGCATCGCCGCCGGCGACATGGTGGTGGTCAACAACCTGATGGTCAGCGGCGACGCCCTGAACGTGTACGCCGCCGTGCCCACCAACCGCGCCGAAGTGGCGGCGGTCGATGCCGCCGCCAAGGTGATCACGCTCAAGGCCAATCCGTTTGCCCAGCAAAACCCGCCAATGGCCCATCCGATGCATCGCTTCCAGGTGACCGGCCAGCCGGTCACCTACAGCTGCGCCAACGGCGTGCTCTCGCGCCATGCCAACTACGGTTTCAATGCGGCCCAGAACAGCGTTCCGAGCGCCGCGCCGGCAATCCTGGCGACCAATGTCGAGTCCTGCGAATTCAACTACACCCTGATCGGCAACACGCGCGCGGCGCTGGTGCGGCTGACCCTGACCCTGCGCCGCCCGGATGGGCGCGACGGGGCGATCCGCATGACCCAGCAAGTTCACGTGGACAATAATCCATGATCGCCAGGCCGCCCCTGCGCCACGTGCAAGGCGTGAGCCTGATCACCGCCATCTTCCTGCTGGTGGTACTGTCCGGCCTGGCCGTGGCGATGGTGACCCTGTCGACCACCGCCAACACCAGTTCCATGCTCGATGTGCAGGGCACGCGCGCCTACCTGGCCGCGCGCGCCGGCACCGAGTGGGGTGTGTTCCAGGTCACGCGCGCCAAGGGCGCCTGCACCACGGCGGCCTCGGGCGTGCCCAGCATCAGCACCTTCGCGCTGCCGGGCGACGGCGGCCTGGCGCGCATGACGGTGACGGTGGTGTGCCTGCGTACGGTCGACAGCGCCACGGGCCAAGCCCGCTACACGGTGCGCAGCACCGCTTGCAACAGCCCCGGCGCGGGCGGCTGCCCGAATCCATCGAACAGCACCGATTACGTGCAGCGCGTGGTGCACGTCGAATTCAGCGCGTCATCGGAGGAACCATGACGGCGCGCCTTGCATCCCCCTGGACCGCCGCGCTGGCCGCCGCGTGCGCGGCCGGCCTGCTGCTGGCCAGCCTGCCGGCGCGCGCCGATACGCCGATTGCGCTGTTCAAGAGTTACGCCGGCCGGCTCAACTTTACCGGCGTGCAAAAGACCATGCGCACCGGCTCGAACGGCAACAACCCGTGCGCCATCAATACCGGCACCCTGAGCGCCACCCTGGCCGGGATTCCCTCGACCGCCAAGATCGTCAGCGCCCAGCTGTACTGGGCTGGATCGGGTTCCTCGCCCGACTACACGGTGCTGATGGACGGCGCCTCGGTGAGCGCCCCGGCCAACCGGCGCTTTACCACCGCCACCATCGGCTACAACTATTTTTCGGGCGCGGCCGATGTCACCGCGCAAGTGACGGCCAAGCGCAACGCCACGTATACCTTCAGCGGCCTGTCGATCGATAACACCAGCACCTTTTGCGGGGTGGAAGGGGTGCTGGGCGGGTTTTCGCTGCTGGCCATCTATTCCGTGCCGGCACCGGGCGAAACCTTCCGCGTGCTCAATCTGTACGAGGGTTTCCAGTACATCCGCACCTATGGCGCCGACAATATCAAGGTCAACCTGAACCTGAGCAACTTCAAGACGCCATCGCCGCTCGGCACCGCCACCGGGCGCATCGCCCACGTGACCTGGGAGGGCGACACCACGCTCTCGGGCGGTGGCGAAAACCTCAAGTTCAACGGCGCCGAGATGGTCGATACGGCCAATCCGTCCGGCAACCAGTTCAATTCGACCAGCAATATCGGCGGCACGGTCGACAACGCTTCCTACGGCATCGACTTCGATTCCTACGTGCTGGCCAGCCCCAAGCTGTTCGCCGGCCAGACCACCGCCACTATGCTGTACGAGTCGGGCCAGGACATGGTCTTGCTCAACGCCGAAATCGTCTCGGTGCCGAACGTGGACGTGGCCGACCTGTCGCTGGCGATCACCAGCAGCGGCACGCCGGCGCGCGGCAGCGTGATGAACCTGATTCACACGGTGACCAACAACGGCCCCTTGCCGGACGCCGGCCCGATTACCGTCAAGCACACCCTGCCGACCGGGCTCGACTTCATCTCGGCGACCGGCACCGGCTGGACCTGCTCGCGCTCGGGACAGGTGCTCACCTGCGTCTCGCCCGAACAGCTGGCGGTGGGCGAGGCGGCGCCGGCGCTGACCATCAGCACCCGCATCGCCCTGACCGCGCCGGGCAGCATGACCGCCAACGCCAGCGTCGGCGGCTTGCAGTTCGATAACGACCTGGCCAACAACAGCGCCAGCAAGACCATCAGCTTTTCCAGCGCCCGGTATGTGTTTACCGACGGACCCTGCCGCACCGGCATCACGCCCGGCAGCATCGGCCAGTGCAATTACCTGAGCATGCCGACCCAGCAGGCGGCGGTGAATGGCACGGTCTACATCACGGCCATCGACAACACCGCGCTCGACCTCAATTTCAAGACGATCGTGCCGCCCAGCACCACGCCGACCCTGCAGTTTTCGATGAAGTGCGTCAATCCGACCACCGGCGCCGGCGGCGTCGCCAAGCTCCGGAACGTGGCCCTGAAATCCTGCATCGCCAATACGGCGGTCCAGAGCGCGGCCCAGTGGCAGGGCATCCAGATCAGCTTCGATGCGAATTCGGCCACCTCGGTGCCGGTGTCCTTCGTGTACTCGGATGTGGGCCAGGTCGAACTGCTGCTGGCCGAGACCGCCTCGGCGCTGGCCCAGGTCAGCACCAGCGGGCAGTTCGTGGTGCGGCCCTACAAATTCGCCCTGAGCACGCCGCTGGCCAATCCGGCCGGGCTGGTCGAATCGGGCAAGATGACGGCCGACATCGGCCGCTTCTGGAAGGCCGGCGCGGGGTTTACGCTCGATGTGATCTCGCAAAACTTCGACGGTTTTCCGACGCCCAATTTTGGCAGGGAAAACTTGCCGCAGAAGGTAGAATTGGTCACCACGGTCGCCATCGATTCGCTCAACTTCGCCATTCCCGGCGATCCGGGTTCGGAGACGCTGCCGTTCGCCGACATGGCGGTCGACGGCGAGAAGTTTCCCAAGGTGGAAGGCGACTTTGCGCCGTTCAGCGGCGGGGCGGCCAGCGGCAGCAACTTTACCTTTGCCGAGGTTGGCATCATCAATGTGCGCGCCCACATGTACCTGTCGACCTATCTCGATACGGCCGACGTGACCAGCAACGGGATCGCCCTGGGCCGCTTTTATCCGAGTTACTTCACGACCGAGGTGCCGGTCGTCATGCTATGCCCCACGCCCGATTCCCTCGACTGCAAGAAGCTCGGCCTGCATTATTCGAAGCAGCCGATCCAGACCATCGTCAAGGCTTTCAATGCGGCCGACGAGGTCACCAGGTTTTACCAGGGCAAGTTCGTCAAGTCGCCCAGGCTGCTGCCTTTCACCACCATGGGCGGCGGTAGCCAGGCCACCCGGGGCACGCTCACGCCGAGCCCGATCACCGATGCGCCGACCGTGTTCATCGAGGGCGTGGCCACCACCTGGCCGAGCTACGACTACGCCGCCACGACGTATGAGCCGATGGAGATCTACCTGCGCGCCAGCGACGCCGACCTGGTCACCTCAGGCCGCTCCCTGATATCGGTTGAAGGCGGCACCAAGCTCGTGCGCGGGCGCATGCTGGTCGAAAACGCCTTCGGTTCCGAACTGCTGCCGCTGCCGGTCACCGCGCGCGCCCAATACTGGACCGGCACCACCGCCACCAACGGGCGCTGGGTCACCAGCGCGACCGACCAGATCAGTATCCTGCCGCCGCCGGAACCCGATTCGGGCACGGTCACCTTGCCGCACAGCGTCACCACAAGCCAGCTGCGGCTCAGTTATGCCCAGTGCAAGGGAAACATGACGACCTGCAATTCGCTGACCCCATTTCCCGACCCCAAGGCCACCTTGGCCACGACCCTGCCGAAAGACGGTGTGCTCAAGTTCAAGCTGGCGCCGACCGGCCGCACCGGCAGCGTCGACGCCAGCCTGAACCTGCCGGTGTGGCTGCCGTCCACGCCCGGCAGGCTGACCTTCGGCGTGTACAAGACCACGCCGCTGATCTACATCCGCGAGATTTTCTGATGGGTGGGTGTAAAGAACATTCCATAGTGCTATTACTATGCGGTGGAAATCAGACGCTTTCAGTTGCCGAACGCAAATTAGGTGTTAAATCCCGATGAAACTTGAATATAATCAAGAAGCTACCGCACGAACTTCGCGCGCGGTATTGATATAGATTGCGGGCATGGGATTTTTCTCGAAATCAAAGAAGAAGGATGGCTTGCTGGCAATCGCCTTGCATGGCGAAGGCGTGTTCGCGGCGCGCGTCAAGCGCCAGCCCGAGGGCAAGCCGCGGGTGACCCTGGCGGCGTTTTACGCGGCCGATAAAAGCGGCGGACCCGACCTGTTGGAAAAGACCGGCAAGGAGTTGCACGCCAACAGTTTTCGCTGCGCGACCGTGCTGGCGGCCGGCGAGTACCAGCTGCTTTCGGTCGAAGCGCCCAACGTGCCGGCCGACGAGCTGCGCACCGCCGTGCGCTGGCGCCTGAAGGACATGCTCGACTTTCCCGCCGACCAGGCCGGCATCGACGTGTTCGACATCCCCACCGACAAGGCCCAGGGCCGCAGCCAGTCGCTATTCGCGGTGGCCGCGCGCAACAGCCTGATCGAAAGCCGCCAGAACCGCTTTGTCGATGCCGGCGTGCCGCTGGCCGTGATCGACATTCCTGAAATGGCGCAACGGAATATCTCGGCCCTGCTGGAACCGGAAGGGCGCGGCGTGGCCGTGCTCTCGTTCGGCAGCGAAGGCGGCTTGCTGACCGTCACCTATAATGCCGAGCTGTACCTGGCGCGCCGGATCGACGTGACGCTCGACCAATTGCTCGATACCGATCACGATCGCAAACACGTGTGCTACGACAAGATCACCCTCGAATTGCAGCGCTCGCTAGACCATTTCGACCGCCAGTACAACTTCATCAACGTCTCGAAACTGGTGCTGGCGCCGACCGGCGCCAGCGGGCTCGACGAATACCTGTCGAGCAACCTGTACACCAAGGTCGAGTCGCTCGACCTGGCCAGCGTGCTCGACCTGGGCGCGGTGCCGGAACTGGCCGCCGCCGCGCAGCAGCAGCGCTTTTTCCTGACCCTGGGCGCGGCGCTGCGGCAAGAGGAGGTTGCCTCTTGAGCCAGCAAATCAATCTGTTCAACCCCGAGTTTCTCAAGCAGAAGAAGATCTTCACGTCCGGCACCATGCTGCTCGCGCTCGGCGTGCTGGTGGCCGGCGCGCTGGCGCTGGTGATGGTGGGCCGCCACAGCGTGAGCCGGCTGGAAGCGGAAGCGGCCGCCGGCGCCGACCAGCTGGCCAGGAAGAAGGAACGCCAGGCGCGGGTGATCGCCGAATTCGCTCCGCGCCAGAAAAGCCGCGAGCTCGAATTGCGCATTGCCAGCGCCGAAGCCGACCTGGCTTCGCTGCACGACGTCTCCAAAGTGCTGGGCGGGCCGACCCTGGCCGAAGCGCGCAAGGGCTATGCGCGCTACTTCAAGGCGCTGGCGCGCCAGGGCACGACCGACCTGTGGCTGACCGGCGTACGCATCGGCGGCGACGGCCACCATATCGGCTTGCAGGGCAGGGCGCTCGACGCCAGCCTGGTGCCGGCCTACGTCACCCGCCTCACGCGCGAGCCGGCCATGCAGGGAAAGAATTTCTCCAGTCTGCAGATGAGCCGGGCGCGCCTGAAAGTGGAAGGCAAGGATGGCGACGACCCGGGCCAGCTGGCACCCTATATCGATTTCACGCTGCAGGACGTGGCGCCTGAACGGGTGGCCGCCGCGCCTGCCGCCGCTGCGCCTGCCGACATGAAGCAGGTGGCCGGCAGCATCAAGGCGGAGGCTGCCAAATGAAAGCGCGCCTGCTCCAGCTGAGACTGAAAATCGACGCCATGACCGTGCGCGAGCGCGCCATGGTGTTCGGCGCCACCGTCGGCGTGGTCGTGTTCGTGCTGTTCGCCCTGCTGTTCGACCCCCTGTTCGCGCGCCAGAAGATGCTGCGCAGCCAGATCAGCCAGCAGCAAGACAATATGCTTGGCATCGACGCCGAGATCACGGCCATGGCGCAAGCGAACGCGGTCGACCCCGACCGCGACAACCGCGCGCGCCTGGCGGTGATCCAGGGCGCCAGCGCCAGGCTGACGGACAGCCTGCGCACCGCGCACAACAGCCTGGTCAGGCCGGAAAGCATCGCGCCGCTGCTCGAACGCATTCTCAAGGCCAACGGCCGGCTGCGCCTGGTGGCCGTGAAAAGCTTGCCGGTGATTCCGTTCGAGGGCTCGTTCGCCGGCGCTGCGGGCGATGCCGAACCCTCCGCACCGGCGCCCGGCGCCGGACGCGCCATCTACGCGCACGGATTCGACGTGACGGTGCGCGGCAATTACCTGGATATGCTCAACTACATGGACGCGCTCGAAGCCATGCCGGTCCAGCTGTTCTGGGGCAAGGCCCAGCTCGAGGTCGAGGCTTATCCCGACGCGCGCCTGACCTTGACCCTGTACACCTTGAGCCTGGACAAGAAATGGATGACCTTATGAGCGCGCGCCTGCTGCTGTGCGCGTTGGCGCTGGCGGCGCAGGCCGCCAGCGCCCAGCCGCTGCCCGATCCGACCCGTCCGCCGGCAAGCCTGACCACCCCGGCCGGGGATGCGGCGGCGCCGCACAGCATCGAGCCGCAGTTGCAGTCGGTGCTGATCGCGCGCCATGCGGGCGGGCGCCACGTGGCCGTGATCGACGGCCAGACGGTGCGCCTGGGCGAACAGTTCCGGGGCGCGCGCGTGGCGCAGATGACGCAGAATGAAGTTGTACTGGTGAAAGGCAAGGAACGCCGCGTGTTGCGCCTGTTCCCGCGCACGCCAGCCCCGCAGCGGCTTAACGAGAGAGACTGACAAAGAGCATGCAAAAACACCGTGTGGACCACCTCGTGATGGCATCGATGATCGCAAGCGCCCTGGCCCTGGCCGGGTGCAACAGCACGCCCAAGCGCGACACCTACGAGAACATCACCGCCGAGATGGCGCTGGCCGCCAAACGCACGCCGCCGCCGCTCGACGATGCCGTCAGTGCGGCCCTGCTGCCGCCGGTCGCGGCGCTGGCCGGGCAACTGCCCAAGTCGCGCCAGGCGCTCGAAGAACGCTTCAATGTCAGCTTCAACAATGTGCCGGCGCAGCAGTTCTTCAATTCGATCGCCACCGGCACGCGCTACAACATGCTGGTCCATCCCGAGGTCAGCGGCAACATCACCGCCAACCTGAAAGACGTGACCCTGGCCGAAGCGCTCGACGCCGTGCGCGAAATGTACGGCTACGATTACCGCATCGAAGGCAACCGGGTCTCGGTCAAACCGCTCACCATGCAGACCCGCATCTTCCAGGTGAACTACCTGGTCGGCAACCGCAAGGGCAAGTCGAACCTGCGCGTGACCTCGACCTCTGTCACCAACGGTACCAACAACCAGAACAACGGCGGCGGCAACAGCAACGGCGGCAACAACAGCGGCGGCAATAACAGCAGCAACAACAGCGGCAACAACAGCGGTAACAACAACGGCCAGGATGGCGGCAACAACAATGGCAACAGCAACGGGCCGACCGACAGCACCAATGTCAGCACCACCTCGGACAGCGACTTCTGGCTCGAACTGAAGACCTCGCTCGCGGCGATCGTCGGCTCCAGGGAGCTGGGGCGCAGCGTGGTGGTCAATCCGCAGTCGGGCGTGGTGGTGATCCGCGCCATGCCGGACGAACTGCGCAATGTCGACCTGTTCCTGAAAGCGACCCAGCTCTCGGTCGGGCGCCAGGTGATTTTGGAAGCCAAGATTCTCGAGGTGGAACTGAACGACAGCTTCCAGAGCGGCATCAACTGGGCCTCGTTCGCTTCCTTCCGTGGTTCGCATGGCAACCGCGTCTCGACCGGCTTCGTGCAGCCGGGCACCTCGCTGGCGCCACTGCCGTATACCGGCGGCCAGCCGGCCGTGATCGGCGACCCCAAATCCTTGACCGCCAGCACCGGCTTCCTGCTCTCGAATGCGGCAGCCGCGGCCGGGTCGATGTTCGGCCTGGCTTTCCAGACCAGCAATTTCGCCGCGCTGATTTCCTTCCTGGAATCGCAGGGCACCGTGCACGTGCTGTCGAGCCCGCGCATTGCCACGATCAACAACCAGAAAGCCGTGCTCAAGATCGGCACCGACGAGTTTTACGTGACCGGCGTGTCGACCACCACCAGCACCGGCGACAACAACAATACCGTCAGCCCGAGCGTGACCCTGCAACCGTTCTTTTCCGGCGTAGTGCTCGACGTGACCCCGCAGATCGATGAAAAGGGCAATATCCTGCTGCACGTACACCCCTCGGTCAGCCAGGTCACCACGGTCAGCAAATCGGTCAACCTCGGCAGCGCCGGCAACCTGAGCCTGCCGCTGGCGGCCTCGTCCACCTCGGAAATCGACAGCATGGTGCGCGGGCAAGACGGGCGGGTGGTCGCCATTGGCGGCCTGATGCGCCAGTCCTCGACCGCCGACGGCAACCAGATTCCGGGCGCGGGCAATATTCCGGTGCTCGGCAACCTGTTCCGCAACAAGAGCAATGTCAACCAGAAGCGCGAACTGGTGGTGCTGATCAAGCCGACCATCGTCGACGGCGCCAACAGCTGGAACCAGGACCTGATCGACACCAGCCGCCGCTTCGACGACCTCGATCCGCGCGCGGCGGGACAGCGCTAACATGTACACCTCGCACTTCGGCCTGCGCGAAGTCCCGTTCGGCATCACGCCGGACACGAGTTTCTTTTTCACCAGCCCGGATTCGCAGGAAGCGCTTAACACCCTGCTGGTGGCCGCCAGGAATGGCGAAGGTTTCATCAAGATCACGGGCGAAGTCGGCACCGGCAAGACCTTGTTGTGCCGCAAGTTCATGGCGACCCTGGGCGACGACTTCGTCACCGCCTACATTCCCAATCCCTACCTGGAACCGCGGACGCTGATGCTGGCCCTGGCCGACGAACTGGCGCTGGTGCTCGACAAGGACGTCGACCAGCACCAGTTGCTCAAGGCGATCACCCACCAGCTCATGGCGCTGGCCAACGACGGCAAGCGCGTGCTGCTGTGTCTGGACGAAGCGCAGGCGATCCCGATCGAGAGCCTGGAAGCGCTGCGCCTGCTGACCAATCTGGAAACCGAAAAGCGCAAGCTGCTGCAGATCGTCCTGTTCGGCCAGCCCGAGCTCAACCGCAACCTGGCGCTGCAATCGATCCGCCAGCTGGCCCAGCGCATCACCTTTCACTACCATCTGGGGCCGTTGACGCGCGACGACCTCGAGTTTTACCTGGCGCACCGGCTGCGCGTGGCCGGTTTCAGCGGGGCGCGGCTGTTCAGCCGGGGTGCGGTGGGCGCCTTGTATTCGGCCAGCGGCGGCATTCCGCGCCTGGTCAACATTCTCGCGCACAAGGCGCTGATGCTGTGCTACGGGCAAGGCCGGCAGCAAGTGAGCCGGCGCCACGTGCGCGACGCGGTGCGCGATACCCTTTCCGCCAGGCGCCCCCGATGGCCCTGGCTTGCCGCGCTGGCGCTGACGATGGTGGCGGGCGGCGGACTTACCTGGGCCTTGAACACATGAGTCTGATCAACAAGATGCTGCAAGACCTCGACGCGCGCGGCACGCAGGGCGCCGACGCGGCCCAGTCCGACATCCGCCCGGTCGGACGCGGCGAGCGCGCCGTGCCGCTGCCGGTGGTGATGGGCGCGCTGGCCGGGGTGCTCATTCTCGCCGTGGGCGGGGTGTATGGCTGGCGTGTGCTGCACCAGCCGATTGGAACGCTGGCCGAGCCGCTGCCGGCGGTGGCGCCAGCCACGCCGATCCAGCAAGCTGTGATTGCGCCGCCGCAAACGTTGCCGGTGGCGCCGCCAGCGGTCCCGCAGCTGGCGCCCGTGGCCACGGAGCCGGTCGCGGCGGTCAAGCCGGCGCTGGAGGCGGAGCCAAGGCCAGCCGCGCCGCAACGCGAGCGCAGCGCACCAATGCGGGCGGACAAGCCGGTGTTGCCGGCGCAGCGCAGCAGGACGGTTGCGGGCATTGACGCCATGGCGCCGCTCGCCGGGCGCCAGGCGGCGGGCGGGCAGGGCGCCGAGAGCGTCTACCGGCGCAGCCTGGCCAGCCTGCAGGACGGCCGGGTAAGCGACGCGGTGGCGCAACTGGAGCAGGCGCTGGCGCTTGAGCCGCGCCATGAGGCGGCGCGCCAGACCCTGGTCGGGATTCATATCGAACAGGGGCGCACGCCCGAGGCCATGCGTCTGCTGCAAGCGGGCCTGGCGCTCGACACAAGGCAGCCGGCCATGGCCATGCTGCTGGCGCGCATGCAGATTGATGCCGGCGGGTCCGGCGTCGAGACCTTGATGGCAAGCTTGCCGGCGGCCGGCGGCAACGGCGAATATCGCGCCTTCCTGGCGGGGGCCTTGCAGCGCGAGCGGCGTCACCAGGAGGCGGTGGAACAGTACCAGGCGGCGCTGCGCAGCGCGCCGGACAACGGCGTGTGGTGGATGGGCCTGGGCATGTCGCTGGAAGCCGAGAAGCGCTTGCCGGAAGCGCTGGCGGCTTTCCAGCGCGCCCGGACGGCGGGCAATCTGTCGGCGGAGCTGCAAGGGTTTGTCGAGCGCAAGGTGGGGGCGCTGGGCCACTGAGCTGTCGGCCTGAGCTTACCCTGCGCCGGCGTTCACGCCTGGGCCAGGAGATCCTGGTTCAGTTTCCACTGTTCCTCGACCGGAACGGCGCGCCGCGCGCTGCTCTCGTGCGACCCTTCCTTGGTCCACAAAAACGGGAAAAAGCCGAAGCACTGCTCGCCGGACATGGCGTTGACTTCAGGCGCGTATTTCTCCATGATTTCCCGGCCGTAGAATTCACGTATCCGTGAAGTCAAAGCCCATTCGACAAAGTCCGTGAAGCCCACTTCCAGCGATTCCCATACGAGCGTGTCGGGGGCGAGGTAATACACCATGCCCTGGTCATGCCCGAGTCCACCGCCGTTGAGCGCGAAAAAACCGCCAAGCACGTCATCGGCGACCAGCAGGAAACCGTCCGATTTTCCTGCGTTCCAGGCGGTGATGTTGCGCTCCAATCGGGGATGGCCGGAACCCAGTATCCGCAGCCAGCCGCCATCGACCAGGATGCCCCCGCTTTCGTAGGCAAGCGCGCCCATGGCGGAGCGCGTGGTTACCTGAAGTGCCAGCAGCACAGCGGCCCGGTCGGCCGAGGGCGGCAGCAGTTCGACCGGCAGGTCGGCCGCGCTGGCCCATTGCCGGATCAGGGGGAATGCCGGATCGGCAGTGTCCAACAGCTCGCTCAGATGTCGCATGGATGTCCAGTTCCTCAGCAATTATTTGCCCGGCATCTTAACGCATTGTTTGGCGATGATGGTGTCAGCTCGATCAAGAGAGCGCGTTATCGCGCGCCGACAATGGGATCGACCTGCAGGCTGATTTTTTCGGCGGTGATGGCGATGCAACCGTCCGATCGTCCGTTTCCATTGTTTTTAACAGCGCGTCGTGCAGCTCAATGTCGTCAATATCATTCATGCTGTACCTGTCTTACAAGCTCGCCAGCTCGCCCCAGACCTGCTTCATCGGAAAACGTAGCTTCGCATGATCCTCATGCAAGGCTTCGGCAATTGCGCAGCCCGGTTCGCTGGTGAGGCGCTCCTGCGCCTCGCCCAAACTCTTGCCATCGGCCGCGCGCAGCACATGCACGCCCATCCCCGCGCCGTCCTGCCCGCGCCGCGACACCACGCCCAGTTCGTCGTTCTCCAGCCTGACCAAAGTGCCCGGCGGATAGGCGCCGATCTGGGTGGCGAAGTGACCCAGCACGATCTGATCGTACGGCATCTCGTTGCCAGCCCCCAAACGCTCCAGCGCCACCGGCGGCAGCAAGGAACGCCGGTAATTGCGCGCCGACACGAATGCGCAGTAGCGATCGGCCAGCCCGATCAGCTTGGCATTCTGCGAAATCTCGTCGCCCAGCTTGCCGGCCGGATAGCCGCTGCCGTCATCGTTTTCGTGATGCAGCAGCACCAGGTCGAGCCAGTCCTCGTCGTGCACGCCGGCCCAGCGCAGCATCTCGACGCTGGCCGACGGATGGCGCCGCACCAGCGCCCGCTCTTCGTGCGAGAGTGCGCCATCCTTGTTCTGGAACAGTTCCGCCTGGCGCACCATGCCCACGTTCATGCTCAAGGCCGCCGCCGTGACCACCAGCATCTCGGCCGCCGACTTGCCCATGGCGCGCGCGATCAGGCAGGCGATCACGGCCGCCTCGGTGCAATGCCGCACCGCATATGCGCCGGCGATCTGGTTGAGGAAAATGGCGGCCAGCGCCACGTCGCCGCCGCGTTCGACGGTGGCGATCAGGTCGTCGGCGATGGTGCGCAGTTCGCGGTCGGCGCTGCCCTGGTCACGCAGGTCCATCAAGGTGCGTTCGAGGCGGCGGTTGATCTGGTTGAGCGATTGCAGCACCGACACCGGCGCCGACGCATCGGCGTACACGCCGGCGACAAGCCAGTCGTCAAGCTCGCCGGGCGCGAGCACCTGGCCCTTTTTCAGCAGCGGACGGGCGGCCGAAGGCGTGCTGAAAATATCCCAGCGCAGCGGTTCGCCGAACGCCAGGTCTGCCACGGTGATGCGCCTGATTGCCATGTTTGAATATCCAGCTCGGGTAGATCACGGTCTGGCCAGGCGTTTGGGCGCCGGGTGTCGTCTTTCGTGGAGACGCAAAAACGCACTGTCCCCGTTCCCGGCCCTCGCTGCCAAACGCGGAGTCGGGAATGGCGGCGAGCTTGATCCTGTCGTCAGCCATTGTGCGAATTCCGACTCCAGTATAGGCGATATCGCGTCGTCCCCGACACATTGAAAACAGCTTCCGTCGGCTGGCAACAACGTGAAGCGGGAGCCCTTCACGCCGTCGCGAAATGGATGTCAGGCGGGGGCAGCGATGCCAAGCAATTGCGCTGCGGTGTTCCTGCTTAGTTCACGGTTTCCAGTGCCGTACATCACGATGTTGACATTATGAACGTTCACTCCTTGCGTCTGCATCGCCCTTGCCACATGCGTCAAGTGGGAAATTCCTGGGTGGTAGTGACCGCTATGGTTGTTCACCTCCCCAATCCTTCCGTTTGTTAGCCTCATCGATCCTGCTGCGAGAACCGGTGCGCCCGCTAAAAAGCTTGAGTGATGAAAGCGCCCAACCTCCTTCTAACCAACGTAAAAATTGCCGGCACGGTCGAGTACAAAAATGACCTCCTTCTCGTCCTGGCTCAGTCCAAGTAGCGAGGGGTGGAAATTGACACGAACACCGCCATCTGCGTTGGAAAAAGTGATTCTGTAGGTAGCCCGATCCTCCAGCTCAAGATAGCGTACTCCGCGTACTTCACCCGCCTCGCGCCTTGCTAACCACGCAAAAAAATCCGGGCCGCGGTTTGGATCCCTCAAGAATACATACCACAGCGGATTGAGTTGCGTGGTGGGGCGGTGCAGAGGGTCCAACCTTTCCTTCCAGTAGGTGGGATTTAATGCCAGACTGCCCGGGAAGCCACCCCGATGGACGTCGCGGACCTTTCCAACCATGCGCTGAAGATTGGTTATTCCCCTTGTTTGTTGTCCGGATGTTGCCATATCTATATCTCCAATGCCTTGAATTGAACTACTTGTGAAAGCGATCTAACGGAGAGCCAAGCGGATGCCCGCATCGGATTACATGACGAATTGCCCCCCGCACCGGCGATTCCACTTGAGTGTCAGGGGTCCGATGCGCGTATGCTTGAAACGAACGGCGTGACCGAACCGACGTGCTTGACCAGCCGCCCGCGAACGCGCATACACATGTCACCGCCCGCGCGAATGGCGCGAACCACGCATCAGCGAAGCCATGCCGCCCGCAAAGCGCGGTCCGAAACGCCGCGCTTGACTGCACCGTGCGCAACTCCACAGCTGTGCGATGGCCTACCTGGAGGGAGCGTTAATTTCATGCAATCTTTCCCGGAGTATAAGGCGAAAAGCCTTGGATATCAACAAGAAAAATTATGCTTTGTGCATGTTATGGAAGCGCTTCCTGCGATCGTGCAACATGTCGTCGCAGAGGCGCCGCATTGACGCGCCGCCTTCACTCAAGTATTGAAAACAGCTTCCGTCGGCTTGCGACAACGTGAAGGGGGAAACCCTCAACCCATCGCGGAAGCGGTTGCGCCTGCGCCGGCAAACCGCCGCCGACCAGGGTGATGGCCGGAGCGGGCAGGTTCAGGCGTAAGCGGATTTGCCGGTAATGGAGGCGTGGCTGAAGCACCACGCGAACATCACATCGGTAGTGGCATTGGCAATCGTGTCGGCGATGTTGATGCTGACTCTGCTGACATTGATGACACGAACACCCGGAAGGCGATTTTGCCTGTCTTCATAGGCAAATGAACGGTCGGCGTAGTCGACGCCGCTGAAGTTGCCCTGCGGGTCGCCATGGGTGCCGCTGTAGATCGTCAAGGAGCCGCCATGGCGGCGGTATTGTTCCAACACCTCGGTGACGTCGTCAGCGCTCACCGTCCGATGGTTGGCACTCCAGACATTGCGTCCGTTATGGACTTCCTTTATGAAAAATCGCGTACTGTGAAATGCCACGTTATATCTCCCGTTAGTTGACTAGGTGGTCCTTCCTGCGGAGGGCGCGAATCGTGTTAAGGCTGGAGAAGACGCGTACCTGACGGCCTCCTGCACGATCGGCATGCTCGGTAAATATTAGCGCCGAATGTATTTTTGTGCAATGTTGTTCCGCTCTGGCGGCAATCGCCTGTTGGAGAGCTGTCGTTTCGACATCGACCGCCCGAGCGCCACGGATCAGTAGGTCAGGCAGCCGCCAGCGTTACGGTGCCGTTAGCAGTTGCCGTAGCGGCCGCCGTTGTTGATGACAAAGGTATTGGCCGCCTCTGGCGTGCACATCTTTACGGTCATGTTGCCGCCATAAATGCAGACCGGGTAGGCGACCGGTTCGTTGTTCCGGCAGGTAGGCACGTAAAGGTCGCCCGCCGAGCGCCACCAGATGGAGGTGGGATAAGAACTGCCTGGATGCGGGGAACCGCTCACTTCAAGCTTGCCGTCATCGTGCAGGCGCAGGGCGGTGGCCGGATCTGCGACGCCCGCCTGCGCGGTGCCGGTACTCCACAGTTGCTGATAGTTGTTACGAATGGCAAGACCGTGGTTCTCGGTCAACTGGCCGTAGGTGCCGCCATTGCTTTGCGGACCGGAATTGAAAATCATCTGGAAGTCGCTAAGACGGTAGGTCACAAGGTTGCCGTTTTGCTGCATCAAGGTCATGTAGCGTAAGTTTGGCGAGAAAATCCTGTCGCCAGGATTGAGGCGGAAGTCAGGCCAGCCGTTGGTGGCCACGCTGCCAATATATTCGCCGGCGTGTGCCGCGCCAGAGGTGAGCGTGGCGAGGGAAAGTGCGATTGCGCTGAAGGCGTGTTTCATAGGCTCTTTCTGATTGATGAACAATAGTCGAGCCTTATTTTACTTTTTGAAAACGTTGTGTTTCTATCAAATAGTCACAAATGCAAAACTTTCTTTGTGCGGTTGGCACATCACGCCAGTGGCCCGAGATCACACCGGCCAGCCAAGCGACCGGCGATGACCCGGAAATTCGAGGCGCCCGAATTGGGCTGTGATTTCGAAACGCCGCTCAATCACAACTTGCTCAAGCGCTCCAGCGCCAGGCGCAAAGTGTCATCGGTCTTGGCGAAGCAGAAGCGCACAATGCCCGACTCCTGGCCCTGGCTATAAAACGCGGACACGGGAATGGCGGCGACCTTGATCTCTTTGGTCAGCCACTGGGCGAATTCCGACTCGGGCAGCGCCGAGATCGCGTCGTAGCGCACGCACTGGAAATAGGTGCCATCGGCCGGCAGCAAGGTAAAGCGCGAGCCTGTCAAACCATCGCGGAACAGGTCGCGCTTGCGCTGGTAAAACGCTGGCAAATCCAGGTAGGGCGCCGGATCGGCCATGTAGCCCGCCAGGCCATGCTGCATCGGCGTGTTCACGCTGAAAACATTATATTGGTGTACCTTGCGGAACTCCGCCATCAGGCTGGCAGGGGCGGCGACGTAGCCGATTTTCCAGCCGGTGACGTGATACGTCTTGCCGAAGCTCGATACGACAAAGCTGCGTTCGGCCAGCTCCGGATAGCGGCTCACCGATTCGTGGCGCGCGCCGTCGTAGACCATGTGCTCGTACACCTCGTCCGACAGGATCAACATGTCGCTGCCGCGCACGATGTCGGCCAGCGTCTGCATGTCGGCCGCGCGCAGCACCGAACCGGTGGGGTTGTGCGGGGTGTTGATGACGATCAGGCGCGTGCGCGGCGTGACGGCGGCGGCCAGCCGGTCCCACGGCACGGTGTAGCCTTGTTCGCCGAGCTGCATCGACACCAGCACCGGCACGCCGCCGGCCAGGGTAATGGCCGGCAGATAGCTGTCGTAGGCCGGTTCGATCACGATCACTTCATCGCCCGGATGCACGCAGCACAGGATGGCCGTGGTCAGGGCCTGGGTGGCGCCGGCGGTGACGGTGATCTCGCTGGCGGCGTCGTACCGGGCGCCGTACACGGCCGCGATCTTGGCCGCGATGGCGCCGCGCAGGGCGGGCACGCCGGTCATCATGGGATACTGGTTGTGGCCGGCGCGCATGGCGGCGTCCACGTGGTCGAGCAGGGCCGGCTCGCAGGGAAAATCGGGAAAGCCCTGGCCCAGGTTGACCGCGCCATGTTCGCTGGCCAGCGCCGACATCAGCGAAAAAACGGTGGTGCCGACGGCGGGCAGGCGGCTGTGCAGGACGGGAGTGGACATGGGCGATCAGAAAGTTAAGCGGACAGCTATTCTAGCGCAGGCACGCGTTGCCCACCGCCGGCCGGATGGGGAACCAGCGGAGGGCTGGTATGGTGGCGGAGCGGAAGGTTCATTCCGGTGGTTAGCAAAGAAAAACAGGAAAACGGATGGCGAAAAAGCAGAAATACGAGGCAGCGCTCACGTTCATGACCGGATGCGTGATCGAGAAGGACTATATTTTTCTGTGCGCAGAGCTCGACAGTCTCGACCCCGAAGACCGGTATTCCCGCGTCCTGTTCTTCGACAATCGACAAGCGCAGGACCAATGGGTTCACCACGACTTGCCCGGTTGGAAAGGTGTGTCGGTGTGCGTTGCCAGGACCGGCCCGCGGCGTCTGTATTGCACCCTGTCCAGCGAAGGGCAGGTCCGGCTTGAATACATGGGCGGCGAGATCATCGAGCAGATTGCCGACGCCGGCTTGAGCACGCCCGAGGCGGACAAGTACGGCTATGTGAGCGCCATTCGTGAAATCGGCCAGCAGCTGTACGTGTGCGGCGGCATGGGGCAGGTGTATCGCCGCGAGCATGACACCTGGGTGCATGCCGACCTGGGCTTGCTGCAGTCGTCCAGCAGCGTCGATGCCTTGGTGGCCCGGCTGCACGCGGGCGATCTCAGCGACATCGACAACTTGTTCGCGGACACCCTGATGCTCAGCGATATCAACGGTATCAGTGAGACGGATATCTACACGGTTGGCGATGCAGGCAGGATTTTTCACCATGACGGAACGCTCTGGAGTCCGGTCCGGTGCGATACGGATGCCATACTGCTCGCCATCTGCTGCGCCAGCGCGGACGCGGTGTGGGTATGCGGCTATCACGGCACCCTGCTGCACGGCAATTGGAAAGAGGGCTTCGCCGCAGTCGGTGCTGGCGATGTCGACGAGATCTTTTCCAGCGTCGCCGTATTTGGCGATACCGTCCATCTCGCTTCGGAAAGCGGCCTGTTCACCGTCAACGGCGATCACATCGAGCGCTTGCGCACCGGCCTGGTTCCGGAAATTGCCGATGCCAACGTGCTGGACGTGCATGATGGCGTGCTGTGGTCGTTCTGATTCAAGGACCTGGCGTGGTTCGATGGAACGACGTGGACGCGTGTGGCGTTTCCGGATAATCCTCCGCTGCGCCAGGCGCGCTGAATTGAACACTGACAGGAGGATCGAGGCCGCTATATGAATCACCATGAACAGAAACGTATCGTTATCGTCGGCGCGGGCATCGTCGGGGCATCGCTCGCCTACCATCTGGCGCGCAAAGGCGCGCAAGTCACGGTCGTCGAGGCCGGCGCCATCGCCTCCGGCGTGACCGGGCGATCATTCGCATGGATGAATACGTCCGCCATGCGTCCCGATCCCATTGCGCAATTGCGCGGTGCCGCCATCCATGCGTATCGCCGCCTGGAAACGCAGCTGCCTGGACTGAAGATAGAATGGACGGGCGCCCTGTCGTATGGCCTCGACGCAGGGGAAGCCATGCCGCCTGGCACGGTACTGGTGGACCGGTCCCGGATCACCCGGCTGGAACCGTGTCTCAGGAACCCGCCCAGCCAGGCCGCCTACGCGCCGGAGCAGGGCGCGCTCGATGCGGTGGCGGCGACGCAGGCATTGATCGCAGGCGCCAGGGAGCATGGGGCGACGATACTCACGCAGACGCCGGTTCTCGGCCTTGCAGTCGAGGGCGCGCGGGTGACGGGGATCGAGACGGGCAGCGGCACGATCGACGCCGACACGGTGGTGCTGGCAGCCGGCACCGGCATCGGACGACTGACCGACAAATTGCATGTCTCGCTTCCAATCGCATCTTCCCCGGCGGTCTTCATGCGCTACACATCCCCGCCCGGTCTTGTTCGCACCATTATTTCCAGCCCTGCAATGGAGGTGCGGCAAGGCGCGGATGGGACCTTGTTCGCGGCCGAGGATTTCCTCGATGACACTGTCGACAACCCGTCGGCGGGCGTGTGATCCAGCGGCGTTGTCAATCCAATCCGCTGGCGAAACGGCGCTATGCCAATACAATGAACTTATCAAAAAGCATCATTTTTTTGGCATCGTGCGCAGTACAAAACGGGCGCATCGGCACACCGTTCAGACGGCTTCGGCAGCGGTCAGCTTGACCCAGGCTTCCGGCAGCATGATGCGGAACATCCCGGCCTGCGCAGTCTTGCGCGCGAGTTTCAGCAGGGCCTTGTCCTTGGTGATGAGGATGTCGGCGCCGGCGTCGCGCGCCAGTTCGAGGAATTTCTGGTCGTCGCGGTCGGTGCACACCGGCAGGCGCACCGGCCTGGCGTCGGGCGCGAGCACGGTGATGAGGGCGTCGAAGCGGGCGGCTGCTAGCGGGCGGCTGGCCTCGTCGAGCGGCAGGTGCTTGTAGTGCAGCACGACCAGGTATTCCTCGCGACAATCCGCGCGCGTGACGACCTCGACCGCGCCGCTGTCGATCGCGGCCAGCAGGCTGGCCCAGCGGGGATCGTGGAAGACGAACAGGTCGAGGCAGACATTGGTGTCGAGCACGATGCGTTTGGCTGGAGCGGGTATCATATTGGTCTGTTTATTCGTAGTAAGTTGATTGAATCTTATGCTGATTGTTTTGTCGCCCGCCAAATCGCTGGACCTGGACACCCCCCCGACCACCACACTTCACACCACGCCCGATTTTCTCGACCGGTCCAGCGCGCTGATCGACGTACTGCGCCACTATTCGCCGGCCGAGTTGGGCAGCCTGATGCACATCTCCGACGCGCTGGCCGTGCTCAACGTCGGCCGCTATGCGAGCTGGAGCGCGGACACCAGGGATGCGCGCCAGGCCATCATGGCCTTCAACGGCGACGTCTACGCCGGTTTCGACGCCCGCTCGCTCAAACCGGGCCAGCTCGACCATGCGCAGCGCAGCGTGCGTATTTTATCCGGCCTGTACGGCGTGCTGCGTCCGTTCGACCTGATCCACCCGCACCGGCTTGAGATGGGCACCAAGCTGGCCACTGGCGCGGGCAAGGACCTGTACGCCTTCTGGGGCGAGACGGTAACCGGCGCGCTGAACGCGGCGATTGCCGACAATGGCGCGAAAGCGCTGGTCAACCTGGCGTCGGAAGAATACTTCAAGTCGGTCAAGCCCAAGCTCCTGAGCGTGCCGGTGATCACGCCCGTGTTCGAGGACTGGAAGGGTGGCAAGTACAAGATCATTTCGTTCTACGCCAAACGGGCGCGCGGCTTGATGGCCCGATATGCGGCGATCAAGGGCATTGTGGACGCCGAGAAGTTAAAAAGCTTCAAGGTGGACGGCTACGCTTTCGACAAAAAGGATTCGGACGAGCGCACCTGGGTTTTCCGGCGCAAGGTTGAGGAGTAGTGTCGTCCTGATTCTGCGATTGATTGCCCTATATAGTGCCCACTATGCTTGGATCCGTCTCCCCCGCCGGCGCGGGGGAGACGGATCCAAGCATAGTGGGCAACGCCCAAACCTCGCGGCGCCAACAAAAAACCGGGTTTCCCCGGTCTTTGATGTGTTTGCCATGGCGCGATTTATTTTGCCCGGCTCTTCGATTTGGCCCAGAACTTCCACCATGCCGCCTCGCCCGAGTTCGGATCGAGATACTTGCTGTTCGGGTAGTTGCGCTCGAAAATGCGCTTGGTGTCGTCGCGCAGCTGCGGCATGCCCAGTTTTTCGTAGTTGCGCATCATCAGGAACAGCGCTTCTTCCCGTGCCGGCGCATCCTGGTAGTCGGCCACCGCCGCCATCGCACGGTTCAGCGACGCCAGGTAGGCGCCACGGTCGTGGTAGTAGTTGGCAACGTGCACTTCGTACTGCGCCATGGCGTTGATCAGGTATTTCATGCGGGCGATCGAATCGGCTGCATAAATGCTGTCGGGGAACTTGTCGACCAGGGCCTTGAAGGCGGCGAACGCTTCGCGCGTCGCTTTCGGGTCGCGCTCGGTCGGGTCCTGCTCGTACACGAAGCTGAGGAAGCCGATCTGGTCGTTGAAGTTGATCAGCCCGCGCAGATAGTACATGTAGTCGACGTTGGGATGGTTCGGGTGCAGCTTGATGAAGCGCTCCACCGCCGCCAGCGCCTGGGCCTGGTCCTGGCTCTTGTAGTAGGCGTAGGCAATTTCCATCTGCGCCTGCGCTGCATAATTGCCGAACGGATAGTTGGTTTCGAGGCGCTCGAACAGCTTGATTGCCGCCTCGTAGTGACCACCCGCCATTTCTTCGCGTGCCTCAGCGTATAATTTCGTCACCGGCCAGTTTTTGGTCTCGTCGGTTTTTTCCGGCAACAAGCTGCATGCGGACAAACCGAGCAGAAGAGTAGTAGCAACAGTATTGGCAACAACACGCGATAATTTTTTTTGCATAACTTTTTGCAAGAGAGTATTAACTGAGATTCAACGAAAGGCTGATTATAGCCGATGGGACTGCTGTGATATTAACTCCAACGCCGAATTCGGCGGATTTGCCCTTAGACCCCGATCTGGAGATCGACCTCGACGACGAGGCGGGCGACGAATACGTTCCTGCCGCCCCCGGCATCGACCTCTCTCCGATCCACCTCGAACTGACGCCGGACGCTTGCGGCCACCGTCTGGACAAGGTCATTGCCGGCCTGGTTCCGCAATTTTCGCGCAGCCGCCTGCAACTGTGGTTCGAAGCCGGCCACGTGCTGGTCGACGGCAAGCCCGCACGCGGCAAAGATACGGCCTATGGCGACGAAGCGGTCGTCATCCTGCCACAAAGCGCGCCGGAAGACGAGGCCTACACGCCGGAAGCGATGGAACTGAACATCGTTTTCGAGGATGAGCATATCATCGTCATCAATAAACCGGCCGGACTGGTCGTGCATCCGGGCGCCGGCAACTGGGCCGGCACCTTGCTCAACGGCCTGCTGCACCATTGCCCGCAGCTGGCCGGCGTGCCGCGCGCGGGCATCGTGCACCGGCTCGACAAGGATACCAGCGGCCTGATGGTGATCGGCAAAACCCTGGCGGCGCAAACCGACCTGGTGCGCCAATTGCAGGCACGCACGGTCAAGCGCGAGTACTTCGCGCTGGTCTGGGGCACGCCGCAACTGAGCAGCACCATCGACGCGTCAATGGGCCGCCACCCGAAAGACCGGGTCAAGATGGCGGTGTCGACCAATTTTTCGGCCAAGCCGGCAATTACCCATTACCAGCGCATCGCCACCGGCATGTTGGACCGTCGTCCGGTCAGTCTGGTTCAATGCCAGCTCGAGACCGGCCGTACCCACCAGATCCGCGTGCACATGCTCTCGATCGGCTTCGCGCTGGTGGGCGACGCCGTGTACGGCAAGCAGCATCTGACGCCGGTCTTCCCGCGCCAGGCGCTGCAGGCGCGCCGCCTGGGGCTGGTGCATCCGGCCACGGGCGAGGACATGGAATGGATCGTGCCGCTGGCCGACGATTTTGCCGAGCTGATCGAACGCGCCGGCATTCCCGAGCCCGAGCAGGTCTGATGCACGGCGTGCATTTCATCGTACCCGACTGGCCGGACATGCCGGCCGGCGTGGGCGCGCTTGCTACCACCCGCGCCGGCGGCGTCAGTCCGGCCCAATATGACGATGGCGCCGGCGGCGGTGGGCTGAACCTGGGCCACCATGTCGGCGACGATCCGGTGCTGGTTGGCCTGAACCGTGAACGCCTGCGCCGCTCGCTGCCGGGCGAGCCGGCCTGGATTTCGCAGGTGCATGGCATTGCCGTGGTCGACGCCGCCAGCGTGCAGCCGGGTCAGCCGGTGCAGGTGGGCGACGCCAGCATCGCGCACGCGCCCGGCGTGGTGTGCGCGGTCATGACCGCCGATTGCCTGCCGGTGCTGTTCGCTTCAGTCGACGGCAAGGTGGTGGGCGCGGCGCATGCCGGCTGGCGCGGGCTGGCCGCCGGGGTGCTGGGCGAGACCGTGGCGGCCATGCGCGCCGCTGGCGCCGGCGAGATCAGCGCCTGGCTGGGGCCGGCCATCGGGCCGAGCCAGTTCGAAGTCGGCAGCGATGTGGTCGACAGCTTTGCCGCCCAGGCGCGTGGAGAAGAAGAGGCGGCATCGATGGCGCAAGCGTTTGCCGCGTTTCCCGGGCGACCGGGCAAGTTTCTGGCTGATATTTATATGCTGGCGCGCATCGTGCTGGCGCGCGATGGCGTACACCGTGTTTCCGGCGGGTCGTATTGCACTGCGAGCGAGCGCGGCCGCTTCTATTCCTACCGCCGCGACCAGGTCACCGGCCGCCAGGCCAGCCTGATCTGGATTAAATAAGCCGCGCGGCGTCAGTCGCCGCCGGAGCCGCCGCCGTCTCCGCCGCCGCTGTCGCCACTGTCGCTACTGTCGTAGCCGCCATCGTCATCGCTGCCGCCATTGTCGCGTGACGAGCGATGACGTTCGCGTTCGCCGCTGCCGGCCGGCCCCTGCGGCTGCTGCCCGGCGCGTAGGCGGCGCGCCATTTCTTCTTTCTGTGCGATCTTCATGCGCCGCATCTTGGACCCGGCGATGTACCAGACTATTGACAAAGGAAACACACAATAGCCCAAAAAGGTCATAATGCCTGCGACAATACTGTGCTCGATTATCTCCGTAGCAGCCATCAGTCCGACCACATAGATCCATGCAATAGCGACAAGCCACATACAACTTTCCTTGGAAAAGATTGAAACAATGAACGCAAACATGAATATGCCCGACCCGCAAGCGATGGCCTCCGCATGGATGGCGCAAATGACCGATCCATCCGCATGGCAGGCCCTGTTCCGTCCGGCGCCGCTGGACACCAGCCCGGTCGCCAGCCTGCTCAAGGACGCCGGCGCCACCATCCCGCAGCAGGCGCTCGACACGCTGCGCCACGACTATCTGCAAAAAGCAGCGGGATTGTGGCAGGAATTCCTGTCCGGTAAAACCCCGGCCTTGGCCGATCGCCGCTTTGCCGCGCCGGAATGGCTGTCCAACCCGATGTCGGCCTTCAGTGCCGCATCATACCTGTTAAACGCGGAATTTCTGACCGCCATGGCCAACGCCGTCGAGGCCGGCCCGCGCGAGCGCCAGAAGATCCGCTTCGCCGTGCAGCAGATGGTCGACGCCATGTCGCCGGCCAACTTTTTGGCGACCAATCCGGAAGCGCAGCAAAAACTCATCGAAACCAAGGGCGAGAGCTTAACCCGCGGCATGTCCAACATGCTGAGCGACATGCAGAAAGGGCGCATTTCGCTGTCGGACGAGTCGGCCTTTGAAGTCGGCCGCAATGTCGCCACCACGCCCGGCCAGGTGGTGTTCGAAAACCATCTGTTCCAGCTGATCCAGTACAGCCCGGCGACGCCGACCGTGCGCCAGGTGCCGCTGCTGATGATGCCGCCTTGCATCAACAAGTTCTACATCCTCGACTTGCAGCCCGAAAACTCCGTCGTGCGCTACGCGGTAGAGCAGGGCAATACCGTGTTCCTGGTGTCGTGGCGCAATCCGGATGCCTCGCTGAGCGGCACCACCTGGGATGACTACGTCGAGACCGGTGCGATCAAGGCGATCGCGGTCACGCGCGCCATTTCCGGGTCCGACAAAGTGAACGCCTTTGGCTTTTGCGTCGGCGGCACCATCATGAGCACGGCGCTGGCGGTATTGGCGGCGCGCGGCGAGCAGCCGGCCGCCAGCCTGACCTTGCTCACCACCTTGCTCGATTTCAACGACACCGGCGTGCTGGAAGTGTTCATCGACGAAACCCAGGTCAAGATGCGCGAAAAAGCCCTGGCCAAGGGCGGACTGATGCCGGGGCGCGACCTGGCGACCACGTTTTCGTCCCTGCGTCCGAACGACCTGGTGTGGAACTATGTGCAGTCGAACTATCTGAAGGGCAAGGAACCGCCGCCGTTCGACTTGCTGTATTGGAACTCGGACAGCACCAACCTGCCGGGTCCGATGTTTTGCTGGTATCTGCGCAATACCTACCTGGAAAACAGCCTCAAGGAGCCGGGCAAGCTGACCGTGGCCGGTTCGCCCGTGAACCTGGGCGCGATCGATGCGCCGGTGTTCGTGTACGGCTCGCGCGAAGACCACATCGTGCCGTGGAAGGCCAGCTATGCGTCGATGCATCTGCTCAATCCGGGCAAGGCAGGCGCCAACCGCTTCGTGCTGGGGGCGTCCGGGCACATTGCCGGGGTGATCAATCCGGCCTCGAAGAACAAGCGCAGCTATTGGACCAACGATCCTGCGCCGGCACCGGCTGCCGCCCCGGTCAAGGGCAAGGGCAAAGCCAAGGCCAAAGTCGAGGTGGAGCCTGAGTCGAGTGTCGCGATTCCTCCAGCCGAGCAATGGTTCGACGGCGCCACCGAGCACGTCGGCAGCTGGTGGCCGGAATGGGCCAAGTTTCTGGCCGCTAACGGTGGCAAGGATGTTAGTGCTCCTCAGCAACTCGGGAATGCCGATTTCCAGCCGATCGAGCCAGCGCCGGGGCGTTACGTGAAGGTGCGCGCGGACTGAGCCGAACAATAGTACCGGGCAACGGGCGTTGCCCGGTACTTACAGTTTGGGTGCGGCGCACTATTTGCTGCACGCTGCCGCGTAAAGTGGTATTTTTGCGAATATCCACTCTATAATGCAAAAAGTAGGCGTGTCAGGAGCGGACCTCAGTCCGCTTTTTTTTCGTGATCAGTCAACATGCGCTGCGGCGCAATAAGTGGAACCTTGAGATGAGTAGTGCAAAAAAGAGTACGGAACGCCTGATCAAGAAGTACCCGAATCGTCGTCTGTACGATACCCAGACCAGTTCGTATATCACCCTGACCGACGTCAAGCAGCTCGTGCTCGACGCCGACGAGTTCACGGTTATCGATGCCAAGAGCAGCGAAGACCTGACCCGCAGCATCTTGCTGCAAATCATCCTGGAAGAAGAAGCCAACGGCGCGCCGATGTTTTCGAGCGGTGTGTTGTCGCAGATCATTCGCTATTACGGCCATGCCATGCAGGGGATGATGGGCTCCTACCTAGAGAAAAATGTCCAGGCCTTCACGGATATCCAGAACAAGTTCACCACCGGCCAGACCGGGACGTTTGAAGGCAAGCCGTTCAGCCCTGAAATGTGGACCCAGTTCATGAATGTGCAGGGGCCGATGATGCAGGGGATGATGAACAACTACATCGACCAGAGCAAAAACCTGTTCGTGCAAATGCAGGAACAGATGCAGAACCAGAGCAAGAGCATTTTTGGCGCGGCGTTTCCGTTTCCGCCGGTGGAGAAGAAGTAAGAAGACCTCCGTCGTCCCCGCGAAGGCGGCCCTCGGCGGGGATCCATAGCACCTTTGCTCAACGGTGCTATGGATCCCCGCCTTCGCGGGGACGACGAAGCAAGCGGTGGGAATGACTGCGTGGGCTGATCGAAACGTAGCGGCAGGGAAACGCCGGGCTGCCCTAAACCACCAACTCCCCCTCCCAAACAGGTATAATCGCAGATTACCCTGCCTTTTTGTGCCTCCAACATGTCCGAACTTCGTCGTATTCCCCTTCCTGGTGCCGCTCCTAAAGTCGGCTTTGTCTCGCTCGGTTGCCCCAAGGCGCTGGTCGATTCCGAACAGATCCTGACCCAGCTGCGCGCCGAAGGCTACGAGACCGCCAAGTCGTACGAAGGCGCCGATCTGGTCATCGTCAACACATGCGGCTTCATCGACGCCGCCGTGCAGGAATCGCTCGACGCCATCGGCGAAGCGCTGGCCGAAAACGGCCGCGTCATCGTCACCGGCTGCCTCGGCGCCAAAAAAGATGCTGCCGGCGACGACATCATCATGAAGGTGCACCCGAAAGTGCTGGCCGTGACCGGTCCCCACGCCCTCGGCGAAGTCATGGACTCGGTCCACCTGCACCTGCCCAAGCCGCACGAGCCGTTTTTCGACCTGGTGCCGTCGCAAGGCATCAAGCTGACCCCGAAACATTACGCTTACCTCAAGATTTCCGAAGGCTGCAACCACCGTTGCAGCTTCTGCATCATCCCGTCGATGCGCGGCGACCTCGTGTCGCGCCCGATCGCCGACCTGATGATGGAAGCCGAAAACCTGTTCAAGGCCGGCGTCAAGGAATTGCTGGTCATCTCGCAAGACACCAGCGCCTACGGCGTCGATGTCAAGTTCCGCTCCGGTTTCTGGAACGGCCGCCCGGTCAAGACCCACATGACGCAACTGGTCGAAGCGCTCGGCCAACTGGCCGCGCAGTTCGGCGCCTGGGTGCGCCTGCACTATGTGTACCCGTACCCGCACGTCGACCAGATCATCCCGATGATGAGCGGCGGCAATGTCCTGCCTTACCTCGACATTCCGATGCAGCACGCCCATCCCGACGTGCTCAAGCGCATGAAGCGCCCGGCCAGCGGCGAAAAGAACCTCGACCGCATCCAGGCCTGGCGCGCCATGAACCCGGACCTGACCATCCGTTCGACTTTCATCGCCGGCTTCCCGGGCGAGACCGAAGCCGAATTCGAATACCTGCTGGACTTCCTCAAGGAAGCCCAGATCGACCGCCTCGGCTGCTTTGCGTATTCGCCGGTGGAAGGCGCGACCGCCAACCTGCTCGATAATCCCGTGCCGGAAGAAGTGCGCGAAGAACGCCGTGGCCGCGTCATGCTGCTGCAAGAAGAAATCTCGGCCAAGCGCCTGCAAGCCAAGGTCGGAAAAACCATGCGCGTGCTGGTCGATGAAGTCGGCGGCAAGGAGGCCATCGGCCGCTCGTGGGCCGACGCCCCCGAAATCGACGGCGTGGTCCACATCAAGCG
Organism: Massilia aquatica; assembly: GCF_011682045.1. Lineage (GTDB taxonomy): Bacteria > Pseudomonadota > Gammaproteobacteria > Burkholderiales > Burkholderiaceae_D > Telluria_A > Telluria_A aquatica. The sequence goes on from NZ_VVIW01000002.1 coordinate 598,124, forward strand.
TTCGCTGGTGCCGGGCAAGAAGCTCACCGTCGGCGAATTTGCCGAGGTCACCATCACCGCCGCCGACGCCCACGATCTCTGGGCTTCGGTCGTCTAGTCCACCACGGCTGGCACGGCCGCAGTAAGTGGCCGCGCCGCCACCGCCAGGCCGCCAGCCGATGACAACTTCCCCGCAGACCCGCCTCATTCACGACGCCTACGAGCCCCCCGCCGGCTTCGCGGCGTTTCCCACCCCAATCCATCACGCTTCGACCGTCCTGTTCAAGGATGTCGCGGCCATGCGCTCGGGCGACTGGAAAGACAAGAGCGCCTATACCTACGGCCTGCACGGCACGCCCACCACCTTCACCCTGGAAGCGCGCCTGGCCGCCATCGAAGACGGCCAATTCTGCCTGCTGGCGCCGAGCGGGCTGGCGGCGATCGCCATGGTCGATTTTGCGCTGCTCAAGAGCGGCGACGACGTGCTGCTGCCCGATAATGTGTACAACCCGAACCGCGAACTGGGGCGCTGGCTGAGCGAGGACTTCGGCGTCACCGCGCGCTACTATGACCCGATGATCGGGGCCGGCATCGCGCAACTGATGCAGCCCAATACAAAGCTGGTCTGGACCGAGGCGCCGGGGTCGGTGTCGATGGAAGTGCCGGATTTACCAAGCATCTGCAAGGCGGCGCATGCCGCCGGCGCGCTGGTGGCGCTCGATAACACCTGGTCGGCCGGGCTGGCGCTGCGCGGCTTTGAGCTGGGCGTGGACATCATCATGCAGGCGCTGACCAAGTACCAGTCGGGCGGCTCGGATGTGCTGATGGGGGCCGTGATCACGCGCGAGCGGGCGCTGAACGACCGGCTGGCCATGGCGCATATGCGGCTCGGCATGGGCGTGAGCGCGGACGACGCCTATCTGGTGCTGCGCTCACTGCCGACCATGCGGTTGCGCTTCGACGCGCACGACGCGGCGGCGCGCAAAGTGGCGGCATGGCTCAAGGGGCGCCCGGAAATCGCGCGGGTGCTGCATCCGGCGTTTGCCGATTGCCCGGGCCACGAACACTGGAAGCGCGATTTTACAGGGGCGGGCGGTTTGTTTTCGGTGGTGTTCGATGCGGGCTACAGCGAGGCGCAGACCGACCGTTTCGTCGACAGCCTGGCCTTGTTCGGCATCGGCTACAGCTGGGGCGGGGCGAACAGCCTGGTCATGCCGTACCGGATGCGGACGATGCGCAAGGGGTGGACCGATGCGGGGGTGCTGGTGCGCTTCAATATCGGGCTGGAAGAGGCCGATGACCTGATCGCAGACCTGGAACAGGGACTGGCGCGCCTGTAGGGCGCCAGTCCCGCGCCGGCGTCAGGCCGGCATCGCCAGGTTCTTCTCCAGGTCGAAAAAGCCTTTCAGCAGGCGGTACGCCTTCCAGATCCATGCCAGTCCACCGACGATATAGCCGATGACGAGGCCAAGACCTAACAGCCACCACAAGGTAAAGATGAAGAAGAAGGCGATCGCCATCCACAAGGCGAACCACCAGAACGAACGGATCATCCAGCTATGATGGCTGTAGAGGAAGGTTCCCTGGGTCTCGGGACGCTTGATGTAGTTCACGATCACGGGCAGTATAGCCAGCAAGCCCAGTGAGAAAACCAGCGCCAGCGCATGTACGATGTACAGGATGCGCACCATGTTCTTGTGTTCTTCCAGGTCGGAAGTAATCGTTACGTCTTGGTTCATAGGTGATGCTCCTTTAACAATATGCTTCGATTGTAGCAGTCCCGCTGCGCGCCGCCTGCAACTTTCGCATGCATATCATGCGTGCCGCATCAGAGCGTCCACCCAGGAAACGATGCCGTTGACATCCATCGCGCCCGGCTGGCGCGCCACCTCGCGCCCGTTGCGAAACAGCGCCAGCGTGGGAATGCTGCGGATGTTGTAGCGCGCCGCCAGGTCCTGCAGATGCTCGGTATCGACCTTGAGCAGGCGCACGCGTGGCTCCAGCCGCCTGGCCGCCTGCAGATAGGCCGGCGCCATCTGCTTGCACGGCCCGCACCATTCGGCCCAGAAGTCGACCAGCACCGGAATATCGTTGCGCTCGATGTGCTTGTTGAAGCGCGCCGTGTTGACGTCGAGCGGCGCGCCGGCAAACAGCTCCTTGGCGCATTTGCCGCACACCGGCGTGTCTTTCAGGCGCTCCTGGGCGAGCCGGTTGACCGCTTCGCAATGCGGGCAAACGATGTGGACGGGGTCGGTCATGAAATCCTCCTGCGTACAGATTGGTAAAACACCATTGTAGACCGGGCGCCGCCCAAGCGTGTTCGGCCTGCCGCGCGAGTGCTGCTACACTTTCGCACCATGACATCTCAACAACTTCAATCGCGCGGCGTGCTGCGCATCGGCTGTGCCGGCTGGACCATTGCGCGCGAGGCGGCGGCGTCTTTCGAAACCGAAGGCAGCCACCTGGAGCGCTACGCCCGGGTGCTCGGCACGGTCGAAATCAACTCGTCCTTTTACCGGCCGCACCAGAGCAAGACCTATGCGCGCTGGGCCGCGAGCGTGCCGCCCGAGTTTCGTTTCGCGGTCAAGATGCCGCGCGCGATCACGCACGATGCGGGCCTGGTCGGCATCGAGGCGCCGCTGCGCCAGTTTGCCGGCGAGGCCGGGGCGCTGGGCGACAAACTTGGCTGCCTGCTGGTGCAGCTGCCGCCCAAGTCCGCGTTCGACGCCACTGTCGCCGGCGCGTTCTTCGCGCGGGTAAAAGAGAACTTCGGCTGCATGCTCGCCTGCGAAGCGCGCCATCCCAGCTGGTTCGGCGAGGATGCGACTGCGCTGCTCGAACGCGAGGGCGTCACGCGCGTGATCGCCGATCCGGCCAAGGGCCAGGAAGGGCCGCACGTGCCGACCACCCAGGCCATGTATGTGCGCCTGCATGGCTCGCCGCGCATCTATTATTCGACGTATTCGCCGGCCTACATTGCCCAGCTGGCGCGCGACCTGGACACCCACGCGCAGCAGGGGCGCGAGGTCTGGGTCATCTTCGACAACACGGCGTCCGGCGCGGCGCTGCCGAACGCCTTGGCGCTGCGCGCCGCGCTCGGGCTTGACCTGGGACTTACGCCAGCGCCAGGTCCAGGTCTTCCAGCCTGATCGGCTTGGTGAAGTGGCGTGCGAAGCCGGCGTCAATGGCGTGGGTGCGGTCCTTTTCGCTGCCGTAGCCGGTCAGCGCGATGAGTTCGATGCCGGCCGTGCGCTCGTCGCTTTTCAGCGCGCGCGCCAGCGCATAGCCATCCATGCCGGGCAGGCCGATGTCGATGAAGGCCAGCTCCGGCTGCGCGGCCAGCGCGGTGGCAATCGCCTCCGGCCCGCTGGCGGCGCTGACCACGTCGCAGGAACGCAGTTGCAGCAGCATCGACATCATCTCGCGCGCATCGGCATTGTCTTCGACCAGCATTACGCGGCGCAGGCGCTGCGCCGGCGCGCTTGATGCCGCCGCCAGCGCCGGCGTGTGCCCGGCCAGGCGCGGCAGGGTCACGGTGGCGGTGCTGCCCTTGCCGCTGCCGTCGCTGTCGATGCGCACAAAGCCGCCGTGCAGCTCGACCAGGCGGCGCACCAGCGACAGGCCGATTCCCAGCCCGCCATGCGCGCGTTGCAGGCTTTGCTTGCCCTGCACGAAAATATCGAACACGTGCGGCAGCAGCTCGGGCGCGATGCCCAGGCCCGAGTCGCGCACGGACAGTTCCACCGCGTCGCCCACCTGGCGCACGCTGATCGCGATCTCGCCGCCGCCGGGACTGTACTTGATGGCGTTATCTAACAGGTTGTCGATCACCTGCAGCAGGCGGGTAGGATCGGCGTTGACGGTGGCCGCCACGCTGTCGACGCGCACCGTAAAGGCGGCCGTGCGCCCGCTGGCCTTGAGCGTGTCGACGCAGCGCTGCACCACTTCGGCCAGGTCGACCGGCGCCTTTTGCAGTTCCAGCTTGCCCATCAGGGCGCGGTTTATTTCGAGCAGGTCGTCGACCAGTTTGCGCAGATGGTCGGTCTGGCGCCGCAGCACGTCGCGCGCGCGCTGGGCCATGGCGTCGTCCACCTGGCGCGCGTTGTCGAGGATCGAGACGGCGCTGGCCACCGCGCTGAGCGGGTTGCGCAGCTCGTGGCCGAGCATCGCCAGGAATTCATCCTTGGCGGCGTTCTGTTCTTCGGCGCGGGCGCGCGCGGTCTTTTCGGACACCAGCAGGGCATTGCGTTCGTTCTCGGCGTCGCTGCGCGAGCGCATTTCGGCCTGCAGGCGGTCGCTCGCTTCGCGGATCGCTTCGTTCAGGCTTTCCAGTTCATGGATGCCGGAGCGCGCCAGCGCGCGCACTTGGCCGCCCTGGCCGAGCAGTGCGGCGGCCTGCGAGGCGCGCGCCACGAAGCGCACCAGGTGGCGTCCGGCCAGCATGGCCAGCGCCAGCGCCGCCACCAGGGCGATCACCAGCCCGGCCGCCATCACCGGCACCCCGCGCCAGACCGCCGCCTCGATTGCCTCGACCGGCGCGCCAATGATGATCGACCAGCCCGAACGTTCGGAGCGGGTGAAGGCGTCCACGACTTCTTTGTTGTCCACCGCCAGATGGGTGAACACGCCGCTGCGCGTCTTGTTGATCATGGCCAGCGTGTCCGGGCGCACCGTGACGCCGACGAATTTCTCGGCGTTCTCGCTGCGCGCGATGATGATGCCGGCGCGGTCGAGGATCGATACGCGCCAGCCCTGCGGCAGGGCGGGGCCGGTGAACGAACGCGCAAAAAAGGCCGGCGAAAAGGCTTGCCCGATGACGTACTGCTTGCCGGACGCGGTGCGGATCGGTTCCTCCACCATGACGAAATGGTTCTTCAGCACCTCGCCCCATTTGATGCCGGTCACCTGGCCCTGGTTCGAGGCCAGCATGGCGCTGACCTGTTCCGGATCGGGGCGCTTGGGCAGGTTGACGCCGTACTGGCGGCGCGTGTTGATCACCTGCTGGCCGCCGCTGTCGTACAGGATGATCCAGCCGCCCGGCGCGGCGCTGGCCTGGCGCGCCTCGTCGTAGAAGCGCGCCAGGTCGCCCTGCGCCAGCGCCTGCGAGTGGCCCAGCACCTTGAGCACCGACTGGGCGCGGTAGATATCGGCGTCGATGGCGCGCGCGGTCAGGGTGGCGCTTTGCTCGATGCGCCCGACGGCGAAACTGCGCTGGGTGTCCTGCAGGATGTGCAGCGCAATGGCGCCGAAGACGGCGACCGGAATGACGATCGAGAGAGCCAGGGAAAAATAGAGGGAACGCAGGCGCATCAGTGGGCGGCGCCGCGGAAGTGGTGGGAGTTGGCTGGCATGGATCGACGGAGCTGGGTGACGGGAACGGTGCGCAATTTTACAGCAGGCCAGCGCACTTGCGAAACTCGCGTCAGCGGCCGCCGTCGCGCAGCCTGCGCTGCTCGACCTCATGCACCGCCAGCGGCAGGGTGGCGCGCCACACGGCCAGCCCGGCCAGGCTGGCGCCGCCGCACAGCCAGCCGCGCAGGTCGACGCTTGGCTGCGACAGGAACCACATCATCGCCACCATGCCGCCAATCATCATCAGCATGCCGGACAGCGCCGCCCAGGCACGCCAGTTGGCGGCGTGGGCTTGGGTGGCGGTGCTCAGGGTCAGGGCGATCTGTTGGGTGATATTCATGCAGGCAAGCATACAAGCTGGGATGGGGATTGTCCATCGGCAAGTGCCGCGCGCAGGCGGGTAGCGCTGCTGCATTCCTTGCTGGTACACTCGGAGTGTATGCTTAACAGAAACTCAACTCACGATGAAAACGTATCTTGGAAGTTGCCATTGCGGCGCGGTGCGCTTCGAGGCCGATATTGACCTGAGCCTGGAAACCTTGCGCTGCAACTGTTCGCTATGCAGGAAGAACCGCTGGTGGGCCGCGATCGTCAAACCCGAATCGTTCCGCCTGCTGTGCGGGGCGTCCGAGCTGGGCGACTACCAGTTTCACCGGCGCGTGGAGCGCCACCTGTTTTGCCGCCATTGCGGAGTGCGCCCGTTCAGCATCGGCCAGTCGCCGCGGCTCGGCAAGTTCTACGGCGTGAGCGTGGCCTGCCTGGACGGCGTGTCGGATGAAGAACTGTCGTGGGTGCCGGTGCGCTACGTGGACGGGCGCCACGACGAGTGGGACAAGCCGCCCGCCGAGACGGGCTACCTGTAGCGGTCAGCGGTGGCGAAACCCGCGTCCATGGCCGCGTCCGTGGCCGCCGTAGCCCCAGCCGCTCCCCACATGGGCACGCCCATAGCCGTGATGGCCCCATGAGCGGCCGAAGCCGAAGCCCAGGCTCAGCGAAATCGGCGGATACCACAGCGGTTCCTCGATATACACCGGGGCCGGTACATACACCGGCTGCTGCACGTAGACCGGCGCCTGCACCCAGACCGGCGGCGCGCTCACGCTGACCGGACGCGAGGAATATTCGACGCGCGCGCCGTTGGGCGAGGCCGCCGCCACCTTGTCGCCGGTGCCCGGCGCGACCGGGGTGACCGACACCACGCGCCACTGCGACGGATCGGACGGCTGCGCATAGCGGGGTTCGGATGGATAGGTGGCGCAACCGCCCAGGGCAACTAACGTTCCGATAATTAAGAGGTTTTTCATGGCAAGGAATTCCTTATTCTGTTGCTATCACTATAGGCAAACGGCATGCGCCGGCGCTGCTACTTACACGTTGTTACACTCATGATACGACACGAAACTTTTTTGTCATTGACAGTGCCGAACATGTACACTACGGAAATGTTTTTGCAACTAATATAACGTGGAGCGCAATTTGCAGGATGACGAGCAGGGGCCGGGCCATTATCAGCTGAAGCGACTGTTGGGAGAGGGCGGATTCGGGCAAGTCTACGAAGCCTGGGACTCCAAACTCCAGCGTATTATCGCCATCAAGCGGCTCAAGCCGCAACTGCTTTCCTCGCGACCAGACAACCTGCTCGACGAGGCGCGTCTGGCCGCGTCCCTGCGCCATCCCGGCTTCGTGCGCATCTTCTCGATCGAGGGCGACGCCGCCGAGCAATCGATCGTCATGGAGTTCGTCGACGGCTGCACCCTGCGCGAAGCCGGCAAGCAAGGTCCCATGCCCGAAGCGCAGGTGCTGGGCATCGTCGACCAGGTGGCGGACGCTATGTGCGAAGCCCACGACGCCAAACTCATCCACGGCGACATCAAGCCGGCCAACCTGATGCTCGAACCGGGCGGTCAGGTGCGCATCATGGATTTTGGCCTGGCGCGCAAGATCGACCCGCAGGCCACCGAATCGGTGGTGTTCGACCAGACCGAAGGCACCATCGCCTACCTGGCGCCGGAACTGATGATGGGCTCGACCCTGAGCCCGCAAAGCGATGTGTACGCGCTCGGCGTGGTGATGTACGAGCTGCTCACGGGCACCCGACCGTTTTCGCACTTGAGCGGGCTGGCGCTGGCCGCCGCCCATATCCAGTCATCCTCGAAGCTGTGGCCGTTCGCGCCGGACACCAGCCCGGCCGTGACCGCGCTGGTGCGCGCCATGACGTCGCGCCAGCCCGAGGAGCGGCTCGCCTCGATGCAGGCGGTGCGCGAAGCCGTGCGCGGCGTGCGCGAGGGCCCGGGCGTGCCGCCCACGCCGCCAGCGCTCACGCCAGCTACTGCGCGCGCGCCGTTCGACAAGAAGAAGGCGGCGCTCGCCATCGGCATCGGCGCGCTGGTGCTCGCGCTGGGCGGGGCGGTGGCGACCGGACGGGTGGGCGACTGGTACCAGCATAACGATCCGTTCTTTTCCGAAGCGAAGGCGATGCAGGCTGGCCTGACGGCGCTCAAGACCTTCGAGCGGCCAGAAAGCCTCGATCTGGCGATCCGCAACTTCAATGCCATTCTTGAGCATGACCCCAAGCACGCCGCCGCTGCGGCGGGCTTGTCGTTCGCCTATTGCTTCAAGCAAAACTCTGAAAGCCGCGATAGCACATGGCTGAGCCGTGCCGATGCCAGTGCCCAGTTGGCCCTTAAGCTCAACGCTCAACTGGCGCTGGGCTACGCTGCGCATGCGGCTGTACGTACCGGCCAGCGCAAGCTTCCCGAAGCGCTACTGCTTGCCGAGCAGGCACTGCGGCTCGACCCGCTTAACTGGTTTGCGCTGATTGCTAAAACTAACGCACTGACCCGTTCGCGGCGATTTTCCGAGGCTGAGCGCACCGTGCTGCATGCCATCAAGATTTATCCAGATGATCATGTGTTGCAAGACTTGCTGGGTACACTCTACTTCGAGCAGGGGCAACTCGAACCAGCCGAGCGGGCCTTCCGGCGCAGCATCGCATTGCAGCCGGACACGGTGAAATCCTATGCCAATCTGAGCTTCGTGCTGCAACGCCAGAATCGCATCGACGAGAGTTTGCAAGTGTTGCAGCAAGGTCTACAAGTACGCCCGACGGGGCAGTTGTACACTAATCTTGGCAACGCCTTGTTCAATCGTGGCGATTATGTTGCCGCGGCCGAGGCATTCGAGCGCGCCGTCGCACCGCCTCTCGGCACTAACTACGACTACCTTCGCTGGGCAAACCTGGCCGATACCCTGCGCTGGATCCCGGGGCGCCAGGAGGACTCGCGCAAAGCCTATCGTCGCGCGCTGGGCGTGCTTGAGTCCCTGATCGAACAGGTCCCGGGCGACGCTACCTTGCAGTCGCGCCGGGGGCTCTATGCGGCGCGCCTGGGTCAGCGTGCCGAGGCTGTCGAGTATACGCAGCGCGCCATCAAGCTGCTGCCGACCGACCCGAATCTCCGTTTTCGCGCAGCCATGGCATACGAATTGCTTGGCGAACGGGACCGCGCACTTGCAGAACTGACACTGGCGCGCGACAAGGGTTATCCGGCACATCTGATCAATGCAGAACCGGACCTGATCGCGCTGCGGCGCGATTCACGGTATTTTTATTCCACAACAGAAAGCGATAAATGATGAAGCCGACCTCGATGCTCCTGGAAGCAAATTTCGACATCAACCAGATTGGCGAAACGCTGGAATGGTCCTTCAGCCGCAAAGACGGCGCAGGCAATCCGCTCAAGGGCCGCTACGCCGGTTCCATCTATTTCACCGTCGGCGAAGAAGTGCACATCCGGGTGCGTGCGGGAGGTTATGAGAAGTTCGAATCATTCAAGGTGCTCGACTGCACCCTGATTACCCGGCCGCAGATCGTTTCCATCGTGCCGGGCTCGCTGGCGACGTATGCAAAACCGTCGCCCTTCGACGGCACGGTAGGCGCATGCGTCGAGGTTGATCCTGCGCAGTTCGGTTCTGCCCATGGTGCCGAGAGCGAACAGGATGGACGCAAGTACCATACGATCGCGCGGAAGTGGAAAAACCACCTGACTGTCGCCGAGACCACTGGTCGCTGGGAAATCGCCTTCGTTCTCACCGTCGAGATCACGCGCCAGTCCGGCGAGCAGCAACAGCGCGTGTTCGTGTTCGACCCCGAAGGCGAGGTTGGCGCAGGCATCAATCCACCGATCTTTTGCGATCAGGACGACGGCGTCGCTTGCCAAAATATGCCCGAAGGCGAGGTCGGCGTCGGCTTGCCGACCTGAGTTTCCTAGGCGGCGTCCAGCCCCAGCACCCGCAAATGGCGGCGCAGCGCTTCGCTCGGGGTTTTCAGGCGCGACGCGCAGCGCGCCAGGTCGCGGCCATGCGCGCTCAAGGCCGCGTCGAGTTCCTCGCGCGGAATCAGGGCCGCCGGGCGGATCGCCGGATGCGCCTCGATCAGCTTGTACAGCGAGGGCCGTGACAAGCCCAGCTGCTGGGCCGCGCCGCTGATCTGCCAGCCGTGTTCTTCCAGCGCGCCGAGCAGGTCGTCGTTGCTGACCTCGGCCAGTTTGCGGCGCGGCGCGCCATCCAGCGGCGCTTTCTGGCTGGCGCTGCGCGGCTGTTCGGCCGACATGGCGAACATGGCGCTGGCCGGGCGCGCTGTGGCCGGCGCGTGCACGTATTGCGACAACACCGGCCGTTCGCCCGCCTGCAAGGCCATCACCATCCGGCGCGCCACATTCGCCAACTGGCGGATATTGCCCGGCCAATCGTAATTGCACATTTCACTGACCAGCGCCGGCGGAAACGCCGCCAGCTCGGCACTGTTCAACTCGCAACCTTTGAGCATGTGCAGCAGCAGTACGCCGATATCCTCGCGCCGCTCGCGCAGGGTCGGCACCCGGATCACGAACGCTTCCATGCGACGCAGCAGCGGCTGGTTGAAGCCGCGCGCGTCCAGGTCCTGGTCGGTGGCGGCGATCAGACGCGCCGTGGTGCGCGCATCGGCGCTGGCGCCGAGCGGGCGGTAGCAGCCCGTTTCCAGCACCCGCAGCAGCATCGGCTGCACCGAAGCCGGGGTGTCGCCCAATTCATCGAGAAACAAGGTGCCGCCATCGGCCTCGGCAAACAAACCCTGGCGCGGCGCCTGCGCGCCCGTGTAAGCACCCTTGACCGCGCCGAACAGGTCGGCCGCGGCCAGCGACTCGCTCAGGGTCGCCATGTTCACCGCGACCAGCGGATGGGCGCTGCGCTTGCTGGCCTGGTGGATGGCGCGCGCCGCCACATCCTTGCCGGTGCCGGTCTCGCCCAGCAGCAGCACGGCCAGGTCGGTCCCCGCCACCTGGCGGATCAGCTCGCGCGTGGCGATGGCGCCGCTGCTCACGCCCAGCAGGCCCGGGAACAGGTTGGGGCGCGGGAAGCTGGTCATCCAGTGCAGGCACAGCAGTACATGGCCGCCCAGGCCCAGCACCACGCCGCCTCCGATCTCTTCACGTGTAAAGCGGCGCGTGCCGCTCAGCACCGCGCCGTTGACCTCGAGCGCCATGCGGCTGTCGGGCGCGGCCAGTTCGACGCTATCGTCGCCCAGCCGGCGCACCATCAGCGGCGCGCGCGCGATCGCCCGGTGGCCGAGCGCGATGCCATCCTGGCCGGGGCGGAAGAACAGCGGCGTGTAGCGGCACACCTCGATCTCGCCTTCCTCGGCCGGGCCGATGAACTGCTCGCCGATGCGCTCCGTTTCCGGGTGCCACAGAATGGTCAGGCCCAGCAAGGCACTTGTGATGCCATTCTTTTGCGAGAATAGCTGGGTCGTCAGCGTGTTATCAACATCATTCACCGGGGTCTCCGTGGCACAGCGTTTAATAGTTTGCCAATTATAAGGCAAGTACGACAATTGTTGACATGTAAAGAGGGGTCCGCTTACACGTGTTTTACACGTCGCGTGTCAATTCCGCTTCGGGTGCTGGCATGTCAGCTTTCCGCCCGACATGTAAATGACGCTGCATTTACATGCTCGTTTACATCATTTACCTAAAAACAAGACGCATTTGCCGCTGATTTTCACGCTTATCAAGCTGGCACGCTAGTTGCTAAGTATCTATCGCGGCCTGTTCGGGCCGCAAGTAGCTAATGCTTGATAGAGAGTTGGGAAACATGGGTATCGTGATCGAAAGTTATGCATTCGTTGGCGTGGCAACCCGGGCAACCGGGCCGACGGCGCAGGTTTGGCTGCCGCCGGGCTTCACGCTCACCGGCGGCGGCGCCTACGACATGGGCCGCGGCACCTCGAACACGCTGACCGCCTGCTACCCGACCCGCAACCAGGCCGGCGTCTACACCGGCTGGGCGGCGGCCGGGCGCGACTTCGGCCTGGCCGATCCGGTGCCGCTGGCCGTGTACGCGGTCGGCATCCGCATCACCCGCGACGGCGAGCCGGTCACGGTCGAGCAGCAAGTGTTTTCGGCCACCAGCGCGCTGGTCTCGGACCCGGGCGTGAGCGTCAAGCTCGGCGCCGGCTGGATCGGCACCGGCGGCGGCGCCCAGGATAACTACGCCACGCCCGTCAACGGCAACATGCTCACCGCCAGCTACCCGCTGATCGGCGCCGACGGCAATATCTGCGGCTGGAGCGCCTCCGGACGCGAGCACGACGCCGTCGACCAGGCCCGCGTGACCGCCTTTGTGATCGGCATCCGTACCGGACCCGACGTGGCGCTCGCAGCGCGCATTGTCTCGAACACCAGCCTGCTGACCGGCTACCCGAGCGCGCTGGTGGCCGTCCCTCACGGCAATGCCGTGGTGGCCGGCGGCGGCGCCTTGGTCGGGGAGAGCGGGCGCAATTCCATGCTGAGCGCCTCATGCCCGATCATCAGCAGCCAGGACGGCCGCCTGACCGGCTGGTTCGCCGCCCGCAAAGTACAAAAATCGGCCCCGCCGAGTGGCATTACCGCCTATGGAGTCTTGCTTGAAGCTGCGTGACTGGATCCTGGTGCTGATGGCCGTGCTGGCGCTGGCGGCCGACCTGCCCGAGCGCGCCGCCATGTCCGGCAAGCAGCCCACAACCGCCCTGACAACCGGGCCCGCGCCAGCGCAGCCGGCCCCGGTACCTTATAACCTCGATCGAACGAGGGATACCGCCAGACGATAGGCGGATGGCGTTCCACCACGCCCGCCGCCACTGATGTCGTCTTCTTTTAACGCGCACCAAGGTGCGCGTTTTTTTTCGCCGTGCCGTGCCGCCTATAATCGGGTTTTCACCCCGACGGGAGCAAGCATGTTCACCATTCGCCTCGCACGCATGTCCGAAAAACCGCTGCTGGAAGAGCTGATTGCGCGCTCGGGGATCGGCCTGGCCGACGGCTTTTACACGCCGCCGCAAGCCGCCGCCATCACGCGCGAGGTGTTCGGGGTGGACAGCGCCCTGGTCGAAGACGGCACCTATTTCGCCATCGAGGACGAGGGCAGGGTGGTGGCCTGCGGCGGCTGGAGCCGGCGCGCCACCGACTTTGGCGGCGATGGCGCCAAGCATGGCAACGACCGCCTGCTCGATCCGGCCACCGAGCCGGCCCGCATCCGTGCCTTTTTCGTCGACCCGGCGATGGCGCGGCGCGGGCTGGGCAGCATGCTGCTGCGGCACTGCATCGATGCTGCCGCACAGGCCGGCTTTGGTTCGCTGGAACTGGTCTCGACCATGCCGGGCGAGCCCTTGTACCTGGCGCACGGTTTCGTGGCGATCGAACCGATCGCGCTGGCGCTGGCCGATGGCGTGGTGGTCAGGCTGACCCGCATGCGACGCAGCCTGGCACTCCAGCCTGGCTGCTGACACGCCCGAACGCCTTCGGAATCCACTTGGCAGCGTGAAATTTGTATAAATTGAACAACAAATCATCGCGTGTGCAGCGGGCGCTGCTATATTGTCATTCTCGATAATTTTGTTATTAAATTAAGGCATTCCATGAACAAATTCGCCGTAGGCGTGGTGATCGCGGCCACGCTGGCGTCACCGCTGCTGGCCCAGGCACAGGTGCGCGCTGACGCCAGCCTGAGCAATTTCTCGTACACCCTGGTTGATTTGTTGCCCGACGATGGCATCGTGCCCTCGCTCACCATCGTCGTGCCCGCAGATTATGCCGGCGCCTCCCAGATTTCTGCCTACCTCAGGCAGTATGGCGACACGGTCCCATCGCTGGACGACAAACGTACCCAATATACCACCCGCTATAACCGCGACATCAATGCGCGTCTCGACACGGCTGCCGGCAAGTCAGGCGCCAGCGTGACCGGTACTGATTTCGCTTCACTGCAATTTCGCACCACGGTCTCGACCACCAGCTCCGTTGCCGGAACCCGGCAGACGTATGCGTCCGCCAGTGCCAACATTGTCGAGTTCGTGCTCTCGCCGGGCACCCAGGTCTCGTTCTTCGCCGACTTCAACGGCAGCGCGTCCGCGGCGAAGCCGGCAAGCAGTCTGTTTCGGGAAGATGCGCAAATCGATGGTTCTTTTTCTTTAGTCGGCTATGTGCAGGACCAGGTGATCGGCGGGGACTCGAAAACGATCAGGGTGAAAGCGGCGAACGGTTATTACGACGCAAGTCCTCCTCCCATTGCGTCGAGCAGTGAGCGTTTTTCGCTGACGTTCGATAACAACTCGGCGTTGTCATCGAATCTGAACTTGAAGTTTTCCTTGACCTCGTCCGCGGACAGTCAGTACTACAGCATGCTGCCACTGCCGGTACCCGAGCCGGCCACCACGGCCATGCTGCTTGCCGGACTGGGCCTGGTCGCGGGCGCAGCGCGCCGCCGCCGCAAGGTCCAGGGTAACTAACTCATTATTCAACTCAGGATTTTTATGAAGACAATCGTTACCACGCTGGTACTGGGCGCAACGCTCGCCGTGCCGCTGTCGGCCAGCGCGCAAGTGAGCGCGCAAGGCACCTTGACCAATTTTTCTTACTCGCTGGTGGACTTGCTGCCGAACGACGGCATCGCGCCATCGCTGTCGATCGTCAAGCCGCTGTATCCCGCGCAGCTGGGCATCCGCGCCATCGGCGATATCAGCGAAACCGGCTTGCGCCAGAACCGCGAGAGCAGCGAAGACAATTCGCGCTTGCTGTACAGCCGCGATCTCGACGCAGGCATATCCCTCGCGCAGGGCACCGCGGTGTCGACCGTCAGCGGCACCAATTTCCAGACCCTGGCCTTGAGTACGGCCGCGTCGACCAAAAACGGCGCCGGCTACGAGCGCAGGGTGGTCGCGTCGAATTACGTGATGATCGAAGAATTCGTCCTTTCGCCCGGTACTGAGGTCAGGTTCTTTGCCGACGTGCGTGGCAGCGTGGCGAAAGCACTGCCAAGCACCAATACCCTGAAAGAGAGTTCGGAACTCTCGGCCTCGATGAGCTTCCCTGAATTCAGCGCCAACGGCTACCCGGATTTCGTTTCGGAGTTCAGCATGCGAGCGCCGTCCTGGAGCGCCGATCCGAACGCGCCGTACTCGGAGTCGGCCAGCGAGCGCTTGTCGATCATGTTCCAGAACACGGCGAAAACGTCGTGGAAGCTGAAGGTGGAGCTCACCTTGTGGTCGGAAGCGAACTCGCTCGATACCTCGCCGGTGGCCAGTCCGGTGCCGGAGCCGGCGACGTACGGCATGCTCCTTGCAGGCCTGGCGCTGGTGGCGGGTGTGGCGCGCCGCAAGCGGCCTGCCTGAGTGTTTGTTGCATGCGGGCGCGCGCCCGCATGGTGTGATGAGCGCAGCGGCCCTTAGGCCAGGATGTTGAGTAAACGATCCAGGCCCGTGTAAGTGAGCGCCGCGTCGGCCTGGGCGCGCACCACCGGCTTGGCGTGAAACGCCACCGACCGGACGGCGACGCTCATCATGGCCAGGTCATTGGCGCCGTCGCCCATGACAATCGCCTGCGCCGTGTCGATGCCGATCTCAAGGCACACGCGTTAAAATATGCTAAAGCGAGCGTGGGGGAGGACTTTGCGGAATCCGTGGTCATGTACGGGCACAGTAAAGGCGGAAAGCGCGAAGCGACTACGCGGCGATTGTATCCCGAGCGCTATAAGGAACTGGGTCGTATCTTCTCGGCCAGGAAAAACAAACAGGATCGTGTCATCGCAGTTCAGCTTGAGCGACCTTGCCGGCTTTCGACAATTTGATAAGCAGGATCAGAGACTGCTGTTTCAGGCAAGCATAAGGAATCTCATGGATATATATTGTGAAACTCAACCTGTCCCGGTGCATCAAGTCGTTACCGTCGACATGTTTACAAATTTGAAAACAGAAAAGCCTTTTTCCAGTCTGCCAACAAGCTTGCAGTTTCAACCGAAAATTATTGAGTGTGATGGCGTAAAGAAGACGGTAATGGTGCCAGTCGCGACAGTGGAATTTGTTCCGTTGAACGCCAAGGGAGACCTGGTCGCCAGGCAGGATGCTGTACTCGTCCGGATTTCTTACTACGACGAGGAAGGGCGCAGGCTCAGTACCACGACCTTACGTAAAAATGCCGCCAAATAGACGATGACAAGCACCTCTTGCTGTTATCTTATCGCTGCGCGCTATAAAAGTTCGCAACTTCATCGATAGACATGGCTGACTTGACGCTCGGCTGCCGTCGCGCGATTACGCAAGAATGTTCAGCAGCCCGTCCAGCCCAGTGTACGTCAGGGCCACGTCGGCCTGGGCGCGCACCACCGGCTTGGCGCGGAACGCCACCGACAGGCCGGCGATGCTCATCATGGCCAGGTCGTTGGCGCCGTCGCCCATGACGATCGCCTGCGCCGTGTCAATGCCGAGGTCAAGGCACACGCGCTCCACGGTGCGCTTCTTTTCTTCGGCGTCCACAATCCCTCCCAGCACGCGGCCGGTCAGTTTGCCGTCCACGATCTCCAGCACGTTCGCGTGCGCGAAATCGAGCCCCAGGCGTGCCTTGAGGCGGTCGGTAAAGAAGGTGAACCCGCCCGACACCAGCAAGGTGCGCAGGCCGGCCGCGCGCACAGCCGCCAGCATCGCTTCGCCGCCCATCGACATGGCCAGCCGCTCGTCGTACACGCGTTCCAGCGCCGCCGCGTCCAGCCCGGCCAGCAGCGCCACGCGCCGCGTCAGGCTGTCGGCAAAATCCAGCTCCCCGCGCATGGCCGCTTCGGTAATCGCCGCCACCTGGGGTTTGAGGCCCTGCATGTCGGCGATTTCGTCGATGCACTCGATGGTGATCAGGGTCGAATCCATGTCCATCGCCACCAGCTTGAAGTCGGCCAGGGCGCGCCCCGGTGCGATGAAGGTGGCGTCGATGCGCGCCGCGCCGGCGGCCACCTCGATAGTCTGCTTGAGGGCCTCGGAAAAATCGATGGCTTCGCAGCGAATGGCGCACTCGCCCAGTTCCGTCACGCGCGCCGGGTTGGCCAGCGCGGCGATGCGGCGCAAGGTGTCGAGGGTGGTGTCAAGGCCTTGCAGCACCAGGTTCATCGTCGTCATGTTCGTTTTACGCTAACAGTTGTTTAATCGTTTGCTTGACCTGCGTGACCCGCGCCGCCAGGTCCGGCATGCTGGCGGTGATCTTCAGCTTGTCCTGGCCGGCCAGCTTGATGTGCCGGTTTTTCTGGATCAGGGTGATGATGCGCATCGAGTCGATCGGCGGGTTGACCATGAACTGCAGGCTGGCCGCTTCGCCGTGCGCGTCGATCTTGATGATGCCGACCGTCTTGGCGGCGATGCGCAGGCGGTGCGTTTCGATCAGCGCCTTGACCGGGTCGGGCAGCTTGCCGAAGCGGTCGATCAGCTCTTCCTGCATGTCGTCGATTTTCTCTTGCGCGCCGCAGTTGGCCAGCCGCTTGTAGATCGACAGGCGTTCGTGCACATCGCCGCAGAAGTCGGCCGGCAGCAGCGCCGGCACGTGCAGGTTGATTTCGGTGGTGGTGGCCAGCGGCGCGGCCAGGTCGGGTTCCTTGCCGGCCTTGAGCGAGCGTACCGCTTCGTTGAGCATGTCCGAATACAGCTGGAAGCCGATTTCGAGCATCTCGCCCGACTGGTTCTCACCCAGCACTTCGCCGGCGCCGCGAATTTCCAGGTCGTGCATCGCCAAAAAGAAGCCGCTGCCCAGTTCTTCCATCTGCTGGATCGCGTCCAGGCGGCGTTGCGCCTGTTTGGTCAGGGTGCTCACGTCGGTCACCAGCAGATAGGCGTACGCCTGGTGGTGCGAACGGCCCACGCGCCCGCGCAGCTGGTGCAGCTGCGCCAGGCCGAACTTGTCGGCGCGGTGCATGATGATGGTGTTCGCGGTCGGCACGTCGATGCCGGTTTCGATGATGGTCGTGCACAGCAGGATGTTATAGCGCTGCGCCACGAAGTCGCGCATGACTTTTTCCAGGTCGCGCTCGTGCATCTGGCCGTGCGCCACGCCGATGCGCGCTTCCGGCAGCAGCTCGCTGAGCATGGCCATGCGGTTCTGGATGGTCTCGACTTCGTTGTGCAAGAAGTAAATCTGGCCGCCGCGTTTGAGTTCGCGCAGACACGCTTCGCGGATCACCGAGCCGTCTTCGCTGCGCACGAAGGTCTTGATCGCCAGCCGCTTTTGCGGGGCGGTGGCGATGATCGAAAAGTCGCGCAAGCCTTCCAGCGCCATGCCGAGCGTGCGCGGGATCGGGGTGGCGGTGAGCGTGAGCACGTCGACTTCGGCGCGCAGGGCTTTGAGCGCTTCTTTCTGGCGCACGCCGAAGCGGTGTTCTTCGTCGATGATGACCAGGCCAAGGCGGGTGAACTGCACGTCCGGCGAGAGCAGCTTGTGGGTGCCGATCACGATGTCGAGCGTGCCGTCGGCCATGCCCTTGATGGCGTTGTTGATCTCTTTGCCGGTGCGGAAGCGCGACAGCTCGGCGATGCGCACCGGCCAGTCGGCAAAGCGGTCGGCGAAGGTCTGCGCGTGCTGCTCGGCCAGCAGGGTGGTCGGCGCCAGGATGGCAACCTGCTTGCCGCCCATGACCGCGATGAAGGCCGCGCGCAGCGCCACTTCGGTCTTGCCGAAGCCGACGTCGCCGCACACCAGCCGGTCCATCGGTTTGCCGGCGGTCATGTCCTTGATGACGTTGTTGATCGCCTCGGCCTGGTCGGGCGTTTCTTCAAAGCCGAAGCTGTCGGCGAAGTTCTGGTAGTCGTGCGCCGAGTATTCGAAGGAGTGGCCCTTGCGCAGCGCGCGCCGGGCGTACAGGTTAAGCAGTTCGGCCGCGGTATCGCGCACCTGTTCGGCCGCCTTGCGCTTGGCTTTGTCCCAGGCGCCCGAGCCGAGCGCGTGCAGCGGCGCGTCTTCGGGCGAGGCGCCCGAGTAGCGCGAGATCACGTGCAGCTGCGAGACCGGCACGTACAGCTTGGAGTCCTTGGCGTAATCGAGATGCAGGAATTCGGTCTCGCCTTCGCCCAGGTCCATGCTGGTCAGGCCCATGTAGCGCCCGATGCCGTGATTGATGTGAACCACCGGGTCGCCGATTTTCAGCTCCGACAGGTCGCGCACCATCGACTCGACTTGCGTGACGCCTTCCTGCTTCTTCTTGCCGGCGCGCCGCCCCGAACCCGCATACAGCTCGGTCTCGGTGATGAAAATCAGGTCGCCGGCGCCAAGCTCCGACAATTCGAAGCCGGCCTGCAGCGGCGCCACACCCAGCGCCAGCCTTGTGTCGGACTGCACGAAGCCGGCGAAGCCCTCGACCGGCACCAGCGCCAGATTGTATTCGTTGAAGTACTGCTGCAGCGTTTCGCGCCGGCCGTTCGATTCGGCGCAGATCATCACCCGTTTGTCATTCTGCAGCAGGTAGGCGCGCAGGTTGATCAGCGGGTCCTCGACGCGGCGGTTGACGGCCACGTTCGGAATCGGCGCCGACAGCTCGGACGGCTCCAGGTCTGCGTCTTTGGTCACGACCCAGCGGCCGTACGCCTTGGCCAGCGTGAAAAAATTCTCGTCGCTGAGGAACAGTTCGTCGGGCGTGAGGATCGGGCGGTCGCGGTCGGCCTTGAGGAAGCGGTAGCGCGATTCGGTATCGAGCCAGAAGCGCTTGATGGCGCCGTCGATGTCGCCCACCAGGGCCAGGCTGGCCTTTTCGGGCAGGTAGTCGAACAGGGTCGCGGTCTGCTCGAAGAACAGCGGCAGGTAGTATTCGATGCCGGCCGAGGCGATGCCGCTGCTGACATCCTTGTACACCACCGAGCGCGATGGATCGCCCTCGAAGCGTTCGCGCCAGCGGCTGCGGAAGGTGGTGCGGGCCGCGTCGTCCATCGGGAATTCGCGCCCCGGCAGCAGGCGCACTTCGCGCACCGGGTAGAGCGAACGCTGGGTGTCGGCGTCGAAGGTGCGGATGGTTTCGATTTCGTCGCCGAACAGGTCAAGCCGGTAGGGCAGGGCGGAACCCATCGGGAACAGGTCGATCAGGCCCCCGCGCACCGAGTATTCGCCGGGCGACATGACCTGTGAATTGTGGGTGTAGCCGGCCAGCGTCAGTTGCGCCTTGAGGCGCGTTTCGTCGAGCTTTTCGCCCTGCTTGAAAAAGAAGGTGTAGGCCGCCAAAAACGATGGCGGCGCCAGGCGCACCAGCGCCGTGGTGGCCGGCACGATCAGCACATCGCACTGGCCGTTCTGGATTTCGTGCAGGGTGGCCAGGCGCTCGGAGACCAGGTCCTGGTGCGGCGAGAAGGCGTCGTAGGGCAGCGTTTCCCAGTCCGGCAGCAGGTGGCAGGCCAGTTTGCCGTCGGCGAACCAGGGGATTTCGTCGAGCAGGCGCTGGCCGTCGCTGGCGTTGGCCACGATCACGGTCAGCATCTGCTTTGCCGCTTTGAGTTCGAGCGCCGCCACCGCCAGCGCATACGCGTCCGAGGAGCCGTACAGGGTCGGGAGCGCGAAGCGGTTACCGGTTTTTGGGAGTGATTTCTTTAAATCGAAAGGCATGCGCTGTGCTGGCTGGGTGCGGGACGGGTAATTATAGCCGGATCGGGGTGCGCCCGCCGATGCGAAACCGGACGGGCGGCCACGTTCACTCCAGCGGGCGCCGGTTGGCAATCCCGAACGGCACATGCACCATCGGTATCGTGCCACCGGGTGACGACGTTAAATGCGTCAGCTGGTCGTCGAAAAAGATGTGCGGCTTGAAGATCGACAGCACGCGCGTCTTGTTCATGCCGCCCAAGAAGAAGGTCTCGCTGGCCGAGACGCCCCAGCTTTTGAGCGTGGTCACCACGCGCTCGTGCGATGGGGCGTTGCGCGCGGTGATGATGGCAATCCGCAGCACCTTCTTGTAGGCCGGGTCGCGCCGCTGCGCGCGTTCTTCCAGTTTCTGCATCAGCGAGAGCTTGCGGAACATCTCGGCCAGGGGCCCGGGCTGGTGCGGCACCGCCATGTGCAAGGTCTCGTGCGCGTGAAATTCGCTCAGATCGTTATTGCGCTTGAAGATGGTCTCCGATTCGTCGTCGGCGATCACGCCGTCGAAGTCGAAGGCCACGCGCAGTTCGATATCGTCATCGTCGTCGACGATTTTCGACGGCAGCACCAGCCCGGCCGGATAGTTGGCCGCAATCGCGCTCTTGACGTCTTGTTCGTTCGCGCTCAGGAACAGCGCCGCGTTAAACGCCGGCAGGTAGGTGTAAGGCGACTGGCCGGTGATGAAGGCGGCGCGCGAGATATCGAGCCCGTAGTGGGCGATCGAGCGCATCACGCGCAGCCCGGTTTCGGGCGAATTGCGCGACAGGAGCACCACTTCGACCGGGTGATGGCGCGGGAAGACCTTGTTGATGTTCAGGAAGCGCCGAATGAAGGGGAACGCCACGCCCTTGCCCAGAATGACGTCCAGGTTGCGTTCCTGGTAGCGGCGGTATTCATCCGGTCCGCTGTCCAGGTACACCTGGTGCGAAGCGGTCAGGTCGAACAGGGCGCTCGACGCCACGCCGATCACCAGCTTGCGCTCAATCTCAAAGGCCATCGATGGTCCTCATTATTCTGGTCCTCATTATTCGTCTTCGTTACGGAGTTCTTCGAAACAGGCCAGGCCGGCGGCGTCGAGCCCTTCGACAACGAACGGGTCATCCTCTTCGAAGTGGGCCGAGTCGACCAGCATGCGCAGGCGGCTGAGCATGTCGGCCAGCGCCACCACGTGCGACAGCGGCGCGCCGTCAGGGTCGCCGGCCTCGCGGATGGCGCTCGTGACTGTATCGGGAAAGCCCCACGCTTCGGCGATCCGCACCGACAGCACGCGCGCGTGCGCATGCAGCGCCGAGACGAATTCTTCGGACTGCGGCAGCGACGCTTCGGTATTGGCCTGGTCGAGCAGGCGGAAGGCGACGATCAGGCCCATATTGTGCAGCAGCCCGGCGAAATACGCTTCGACCGGATTGGCGCGCACCGAGGGCGCCAGCACGCTGGCGGCCAGCGCGCATTTTTCGCACTGGCGCCACAGCAGCGGCGTGGAAAGCTGCGAAAACGGCCCCGGGTGCATGCTCATGATCACGGGCAGCAGCGAGGCGCGTCCGACCAGCATGCGCAGCCCGTTCACCCCCAGCAGCATGGTGGCGCGTTCGACCGTGGTCACAGGGTCGTTGGCGTGATAGTGCGGGTGGTGGCAGGGGCGGTTCGCTTCACGCAGCACTTCGGTGATCAGCTCCTTGTCTTGCGAGAGCTGGCGCGCCAGGTCGGCGCCGGAGACGCTGCTGTCGCGCATGGAGCGCAGCAGCGGCGTGAACACGGCTGGCCGGCTGGGCGCGAGAGTGATCTCGTCGAGCGGCTGCTGGGTCATGTAGGCCAGGTCGACCACCAGGACTTTTTCGTCGCCCGACGGGCCGCTGTTGGGCGTGATGCCGGCCAGCCAGCGGTAGAACAGCACGTCGACCATGCCCGCGTGCGCAGGGTCGGGCGCCCGCGTCCTGGCGGGAGCGGGTGCGGCCACGGGGGCGGGCGCTGGCTTGCTTTCCTCGCTGTCGCCGCCCAACAAATTCTTCAGCCATTTCATTGCTTGTTCTCTTTTACCTGCACAAAGGCTGTCCCCCCGATTTTACATGATTACTCAGTAGAAACTCAGGGTTGCGCTGCCCGGCGTCGTGTCTTGTGCACGAATGTTTTCTGAACGTCAATCTTAACTATGTGTGCTGATTAATCGCAATGAAACAGGACGACGGTGACGTTGTCGCGGCTACCGTCGCGCAGGGCGGTGGCGATCAGTTCCGTGCAGCACTCGCCCAGTTGGCCCGGGCGGGCGTCGGCCAGCATGGCGGCGATGCGGTCGTCCGGCGTGGACCCATACATGCCGTCGCTGCACAGCAGGTACAGGTCGCCGGGCTGGACGGCCTGGATATGCAGTTCCGGGTGCACGTCGCCCGAGGGGCCGATCGCTTGCAGCAGCAGGTTGCGCGGCGGCAGGTTGTCGGTGGCGCCGGCATCGACCGCGTCCTGGTACATGGTCTGGTCGCGCGTGAGCTGGGTCAACTGGCCGGAACGGTAGCAGTACAGGCGGCTGTCGCCGACGTGGAACACCAGCAGCGGCGCGCCCGGCGCCGGTTGCCAGACGCCGGTGAGGGTGGTGCCCATGCCGCCGCCGTCGCCGCGCCGGTTGGCCAGGTTGGTCTGGTACATGCGCTGGTTGACGAATTCGACGCCGTCGTGCAGCGTCACCATGCTGGCCAGGGTGTCTTCGCTCCAGATGGCGTCCGGATCGGCCGATTCGGGGTCGAACGGGCTGGCGCGAAAGTTCGGCGCCGCCATGCCGCTGTCCGGGTCGGTGCTGGCGCGCAGGAACTGGGCCAGCGATGTGAGTGCTTCGGCGCTGGCGACTTCGCCCGAGTCATGCCCGCCCATGCCGTCGGCCACGGCCACCAGGCCCAGGCTGGCGTCGATCAGGAAATTATCTTCGTTCGAGGGGCGGACGGTGCCGGTGTCGGTCATGCCGAAAGCCGTACCGGCGGCGAGGCGGTGCGGCGTGGACGGTGAAAGTTGCTTCCAAAAATACAAGGCGTCTCCTGAGGGTGGACTGGCGTAAGTCAGTCGCGCATGATTGCCATGCTAGCACGCAGGGTGCGCTTTGTCCGGGTCAATACGGCAAAAACCGGTTCAGGGTGCGTGCCGGAATGGCCCGGCGCGCCGCCGCGCTGCGCCAGGCTTGCATATTTATGGCGGCGGGGCGGATGGGACATTCTCGCATCTCATCCCCTCCGTAGACGTTTTCTTGAATGCCTTTTTCTTTTCATCGACAATCCACGCAGACTGCGCTGATAGCGTCGCAACACCGTCTTCTTTATTCAAAACAGCAAAAATCAATTCTGGTTTTTCTTTATCGTGGACGGTGCATTGTCCGGTAAATTCCACCAAGCGTGCCGGATCGTCTGGAACTTGTATCACATCGTGTATGCGTAACTTCTTTTTATCCTCAAGCAGAATATATTTATTCCCGCAAATCATCCAGTATCCTGCGAGCAAGCCTTCAGAGATGTCATCCGTGCCCACATTTTTAAGGCCGATGCGCGTGTGCCTGGCCTCGATCGCCACGACTTTTTCATTTTTTACCTGCCTGCCGATCAGTTTCTTTGAAATTTCCGATCCGCATTTAATGGCGCTGAACGCATCGCTTGCAAAAGAAGATTTTCCGCAAAAAAACGAAAGTACTAACAGAGAATAAATTCCGATTTTCATTTTATTATCAATTTATAATTGAATTATTAATTTTCATGTCTACGGCCTCCGATAAAACTTCACTGCTGGCTTCTCTTTCCTGTAAGTGGCGGAAGGATAATATCCATGTACTGCTGGCTGTTTATAGTCAGATACCCACTGCGTACCGTTATACATCGCCATGTGGCCTGCAACCCCATTCTCAGTTGGTTGAATAACCACAACATCGCCAGCTTGTGGCGCGCCTGCTGCTGCAACAAATCCGGCATTGGTAAGCCGGCTGCCGTAATTTTTCGCGTACATCGTCTTTGAAAGAGTGACACCTCCAGCTTCAATGGCTTTCCTGACATATGTCGCACAGTTGCTTGTGCTGGCAGCTTCTGCATTTGAATTAAGATGATCAACGGCGGCTTTTGCGTCCCAAGGCATTCTCGGTTTCCTTATTCGTGTGAAATTTCAATGGTGTGCCTTACTGATAACCTGGAAGAACACCAGTAGCGCACTCTCCGGCCCGGTCGAAATGACCGGTTGATCGTCGCACTTTCTTAAAACTCTATTGCCTAGCTTGCTCAGCATAGCGTTCTGCGCAACTCTTTTAATTAATAATGTTAGCTAATATACACTAAAAAAGCGATATTGTTTACATTGCTTTGCAAAATGATCAGTGATCGGCGCGGCGATGAAGAGATGGCGTCGGAAGGGGCCCATGAAGCGGGCATGCAGCGACATTCGAAGGACAACAAGTGCAGCATTGCATTGCTGGTCCATGGTTTGCCAGGACGCCGGACGGCGCCCTGGCAGGGCGATCACGCCGGGGTCAGGCGGCGACTTTTTGGGCGCTGCGCGCAGCCCAGCGATACAGGCCGCTGACGATGGCCGCGCCCAGCACCAGGGCGATCAGCATGTGCGCGGTTTCGCCCATGGCGTTGGGGATGGCCAGCGGTTCGGCCACATTGGTGGCCACGATCAGGCCGGCCAGGCCGACGTTGAACAGGCTCTCGCCGACGATGAAGCCGGACATGACCAGCACGCCGAGGCGCTTGGCCGTTTCGCCCCAGGTGGCGCTGCTGACGGCCCGTTCGAACATCCAGCCGGCGATGGCGCCGACGATCACCGGCGCCGTCACCGCGGCCGGCAGGTAGATCGCCAGGCCCACGCCCAGCGGCGGCAGGCTGTAACGCTCGCGGCTGCCCTTGCGGATGACGAAGTCGGCCACCACCAGGATCAGGCCGAGCAGGACGCCGTAGCCGATCAGGCCCCAGTCCAGGTTATTGCCGATGACGCCCTTGGCCAAGGTCGAAATCAGGGCAGCCTGCGGGGCCGCCAGCGGATCGTCGCCGACCACGCCCACGTTCGGGGCGCCGGCAAAGCCCTTGGCTTTATTGAGCAGGTCCAGCACCAGCGGGACCACGGTGGAACCGGCGGCCACGCCGATCAACAGGCCAACCTGCTGCTTCCACGGGGTGGCGCCGACCAGCTGGCCGGTTTTCAGGTCTTGCAGGTTGTCGTTGCCGATCACGGCCACGGCCAGCACCACGGTGGTGACGAACAGCGCGTAGGCCACCAGCGCGTGCGCCACTTCCGGTCCCATGAGGTGCTTGCCGACGAAGCCGACGCTGAGCGAAGCGCCCAGGATGGTCAGGATGGCGATGCCGGACACCGGCGAATTGGACGAGCCGATCAGGCCGGCCATGTAGCCGCACACGGCGGCGGCGAACACCCCGGCGACCAGGATGTAGCCGACGCCGACCGCCACCAGCGGCAGCGAGAGGCTGGCCAGCACGCCGCCTTGCAGGAAGCTGGCGAGCAGCCAGCCGGCCGGCACCATGGCCAGCAGGGTGACCAGGCCGACGATGAAAATCGGCAGATCCTGCTCGGCGCGCTCGATCGAGGCGCCTTCGGACTTGGCCTTGCGCGCCGCGTCCAGGGCCGACTTCAGGCCGCCCAGTACTGGCTTGCCCAGGCCGGCCAGGGTGACAATGGCGGCAGCGCCAATGGCGCCGGCACCGATCATGCGCACTTTGGAACTCCACATGCCGAGCGCCTGGTCGGCCGCCGACAGGGCCGGCTGCGGGTCCATCGAGGTCAGTACCGGCACCAGGATGGCCCAGGCGATGACCAGGCCGGCCAGCATGGCCATGCCGACGGTGATGCCCATCAGGTGGCCCGCGCCCAAAAGGGCCAGCGAACTGGCTGCGCCGATGCCGGTGGCGCCGCTGCCGGCCTTGAAGTAGATGGCTACTTCGGCGGCCATCAGCTTGGCGCCGGCGGCGGCCGCGAACAGCGCGGACGTCAGGGCGCCCCAGACCACCGCCATCAGACCGAGCTTGCCCTCGGCCGCGCCGTTGCGCGAGGCGGTGCCGACCTTGAGCACTTCGGCCGCGGCCACGCCTTCCGGATAGGGCAGGTCGGACTGCGACACCAGCGCGCGCCGCAGCGGCACGGTGTACATCACGCCCAGCACGCCGCCGATGGCGCAGGCGCCGAAGACGGGCCAGAACGGCACCTTGGCCCACCAGCCGATCATGATCAGCCCTGGCAGCACGAAGATCACCGACGCCAGCGTGCCCGCCGCCGAGGCGATGGTCTGGACGATGTTGTTTTCCTGGATGGTGGCGTCCTTGAAGGCGCTCAGCAGCGCCATCGAGATGACGGCGGCCGGGATCGAGGTTGCGAAGGTGAGTCCGACTTTCAGGCCCAGGTAGACCTGGGCGGCTGTAAAGACGAGGGTGATGACGATGCCGAGGAGGACTCCTCGGATCGTGATTTCTTTTGGTCCGGCCAGTGCGACAATCGCCATCCAGTGCTCCAGTATGATGTTGATGTATTAGGGTGCAAAAAAGCGTCCCATCATAGCTGGCAAAGCGCGAACGCGGAAGCGAAATGCGAACCGGTCTCTTAACCCCCCGCCTGCGACTCGGCGCCGTGGTTGAACTGTGGCTGCTGCTGATGCTGCGGCGCGGCTGGCGCCGGCGCCTGGCCCGGTTCACCCGGCTCGCCAGGTTCGCCCGGCTCCGCGCCATCGTCCGGCAGCGCCGGCAGCTCGTTCATGTCGATCGTCTTGAACTCGCTGCTGCCCGCGTATTCGGCATAGATCCAGTCGTCGTCTTCGCGCAGCACGCCTTCCGGCACCGGGCGGTCCTTGGCGGGGCGCTTGTCGAGCGCCGCGCGCATGTAGTCGACCCAGATCGGCATGGCCAGGGTGGCGCCGAACTCGCGCCCGCCGAGCGAACGCGGATCGTCGTAGCCCATCCAGGCTACGCCCACCACATTGCCCGCGTAGCCGGCAAACCAGCCGTCGAAGGCGTCGCTGGTGGTGCCGGTCTTGCCGGCCAGGTCGTTGCGGCCGAGCGCGCGGGTGGCGCCGGCGGCGGTGCCGGAGCGGGTCACGTCGCGCAGCATGCTGTCGACCATGAAGGCGTTGCGCTGGTCGATCACGCGCAGCGTTTCGTCGGCGACGGCCGGCGCCGGCGTTTCGAGCAAGACCGTGCCGTTGCCGTCCGTGATTTTGGCGATCAGGTAGGGCTTGACCGAAAAGCCGCCGTTGGCGAACACCGCGTACGCGCCCGCCAGTTGCAGCGGCGTGACGGCGCCGGTACCGAGCGACATGGTCAGGTTCTTGGGGTGGCGCGCCAGGTCGAAGCCGAACTTGCCCAGGTATTCATGGCCGTAGCCGACCTCGATGGCGCGCAGCAGGCGCACGGTCGGCACGTTCTTGGAATGGACCAGGGCGCGCCGCATGCTCACTTCACCATCGAACTTGCCGTCGTCGTTCTGCGGGGACCAGGTGGCGCCGCCCGCGCCGCTCGGCATGGACAGCGCTTCGTCGAGGATGCGGGTGCCCGGCGAAAAGCCTTTTTCCAGCGCCGCCGAATATACGAACGGCTTGATCGCCGAACCGGGCTGGCGCCAGGCCTGGGTCACGTGGTTGTACTGGTTCAGGCCATAATCGAAGCCGCCGACCAGTGCGTGGTAGGCGCCGGTGGCCGAATCGATGGCCACGAAACCGGCCTGCACCTGCGGCAGCTGGACGATCGACCAGGTTTTCGCGTCCTTGTCCTTGTCCTTCTCCTTGATCCTGACCTGGGCGATGCGCACCACCGCGCCCGGACGCAGCTTGATGGCCGCCTTGGCGCCAGGCGCCAGCCCCGGCGCCACGAAGCGCAGGCCGGCGCCGCTAATTTCGATGCGCTCGCCGTCCATGGTTTCGACCGCAACCAGCTTGCCCGAGGCTTCAAGCACCACGGTCGCCGCCAGGCCGTCGCTGACGGGGCGCTTGCGCAGTTCTTCACGAATCCCGTCGGCGCGCTCCTGCGCGTCCGAAGGCAGGTCGATGAAGGATTCCGGGCCGCGGTAGCCGTGCCGCTGGTCGTAGGCCAGCACGTTGCGCCGCAGCGAATCGTAAGCGGCGTCCTGTTCGGCCTTGAGGATGGTGGTGTAGACGCTGATGCCGCGTGTGTAGGCCTCGTCCTTGTATTGTTCGAACACCGCCTGGCGCGCCAGTTCGGCCACGTATTCGGCGTGGGTGTCGAATTCCTGGCGCTTGGCGGCGATGCGGATCGGTTCTTCTTTCGCGCTTGTATACTGGGTGTCGTCGAGGTAGCCCAGCTCGCGCATGCGCTTCAGGACGACCATCTGGCGCTTCTTGGCGTTGCGCGGATTGACCGCCGGGTTGTTGCTGACCGGGTCGCGCGGCACGCCGGCCAGCATGGCCATTTCGGCGATCGAGAGCTGGTCGAGGCGCTTGCCGAAGTAGGCCTGGGCGGCGCTGGAAAAGCCGTACGAGCGCCGTCCCAGGAAAATCTGGTTCATGTACAGTTCGAGGATCTTGTCTTTCTTGAGCGCGGCCTCGATCTTGAAGGCGAGGGCGATTTCGTCGGCCTTGCGTCCCAGTTTCTTGTCGCGCGTGAGGAAGAAGTTACGCGCCACCTGCATGGTGATGGTCGACGCCCCTTCGCGAAAGCCGCCGCGCAGGTTGGCGCGCGCGGCGCCGCCGGCGCGGATCCAGTCCACCCCGCCGTGCGAGTAGAAGCGCGTGTCTTCGATGGCCAGCACGGCGTTTTTCATCATGGCGGGCACCTTCTCGATCGCCAGGAAATCGCGGTGCTCTTCGCCGAATTCGCCGATCAGCACATTGTCGGCCGTGTAAATGCGCAGCGGGATCTTGGGCTGGTAGTCGACCACGGCATCGATGGCCGGCACGCGCGGCACGATCACGCCATAGAAGTAGCCGAGCAGGCCAAGCACCGCCAGCAGGCCGGCGGCGATGGACAGGAGCAGGGCGCGAATGATGTATTTGCGCGTCACCCAGCGCTTGAGAAAAGTATCTGTAGTCAAAACGATGTCCGCCAGTGCGGGCCGTGCCAGGAGTGACGGCCCAGTTCCGGCGAATTATAGTCGATCGCTTTTATCGCCCCGTTTTCATGGAATCCACATCAACCCGCCCAGCGCGGCTGGCGCCACCAGCAGCGCCGACCACGCCGTGGCGCGCGGCGCGTACGGCAGCAGGAACACCAGCGGCAGCACCCCGGCCGACAGGAAGCCGAGCCACAGCACCACGCCTACCGTCGCGCTCCACGCCGCCACGCAGGGCAGCAGCGCCAGCGCCAGCAGGAGCGCGCCGCCGGCCTGCATGGCCGCGCGCTGCCGGCGCGACGGTTCGCGCCCCCATACCTGCTGATGATGGCGGTCCATCGCCAGGCACAGGAGCGCCATGCCGGCGTACGCCAGGCCCAGCGCCGCGGCGCTGGCGATGAGGGTATGAGTCATGCGGTGCTCCCGCGTTGTTTGAGCGCGGCGCATGCCGCCACAGCGCCGGCCAGCAGCGCGGCCAGCTCCACGCCGGCGCTTTCCCAGTCGGCGCGCCCGCCGATTTGCGCGAGCAGATGGTCGCCGGTGGTGATCCAGTTCAGCGGCGCCAGAAGAACGCACAGGGCAGCGACTGCCCACAGCTGTTCGCGCCAGGCGCGTGCCGGCGCGCGCAGCAAACCGTGCGCCAGCGCCGCCAGCCAGACGCCGAAGAAGACCCGCAGCTCCCAGCCGGCACGCTGGTCCAGGTCCGTCGGCAGCAGGCGGTTGGCCCACAGATAGGCGGCGCAGGCAATCGCCAGGCCGGCAATCGCGGCCACGTTCACGCCTTCGATCAGGCGGTACACACGGGCGGTGGCGTCACCGAATTCGGCGCCATGCCTGTTGCGGCGCTTGACCATGAACAGGATTGCGCCGGTGGCCATCATCGCGGTGCCGGCCAGGCCGCATACAAAATACAGCCAGCGGGTCGCCAGCCCGCCGAAGCTGGCCATGTGCAGGCTGCCCATGGCCAGCCGGGTCAGCGAGGCGGCGCCGCCGTCGACCTCACCCGGCTGGCGCACTGCCAGCACCTTGCCGCTGGCTGCCGAAAACGACACCATGCCGCTGGTGTTGGTAATGCGCGTCATGGCCTCGGCCTCGTTATCCCAACCGTAGACGCCGATGCGCATCGAGCTGTCGCCGGGGTTGTCGATGACGACGCAGCGCACCGCTTGCCCCATCAGCGCTTCGGCGCGGGCGGCGAAGGTTTCCAGGTCGGGCATCGCCAGCGCATGTCCGCTGCGCGCCACCCGCGCGGGACCGCCAAGGTCGGCGAGGAACTGTTTCATGTTGTCGGCGCCCGGACCGTAATGGGCCAGCAATGGCGCCGGCATCAGGGTGACGCTGGAGATGGCGATGCCGGTATAGGCGATCATGAACAGGAACGGCAGGGTCAATACCGCCACCGCGTTGTGCGCGTCGAGCCAGCTGCGCTGCCCCTTGGCCGGACGGAAGGTGAAGAAGTCCTTGAAGATGCGCTTGTGCGTAACGATGCCAGACACCAGCGCCACCAGCATCGCCATGGCGGCGACGGCGGTGATCCACAGGCCGGTGTTGCCGGCATGGAGTTCATAATGGAAGTCGACGAAGTGGTGCCCGCCGTAGGTCGGCCGCACCGGCTTGCCGGCGGCGCCAGCGGAAAGCGGTGCGCCGCTGGCCGGGTCGAGGCGTGCTTCCGCATAGCCGCCTTGCTGGTTGAACCAGTAGGCCGACAGCGCATTGTTGTCGTTGCGGTTGATCGGCCAGATTTCCCACATGTCGGCGCGCGCATGGGCCTTGGCCATATACGCCGCCCCCAGCGCCAGGCGCTGCCGGCGTTCGGACGCCGCCACCGGCGCCGGCGGCGCGGCACGGTGTTCTTCGAGCGCGTGCTCGGGCGACATCCAGTGCGTGATCGCCTCGTCGAACACGGCCAGGGTGCCGGTCAGGAAAATCGCATACAGCAGCCACGAAAACCACAGGCCGCACCAGGTGTGCAGCCAGGCCATGGACTGGCGCCAGCCGGCCTTCATGCGCCGCTCCCGCCGCGTGCCAGCAGCATGCCGGCGCCCCCCAATACCACGCCGGCGAGCGCCAGGGTCAGCCAGACACGCGCGAGCGGCTGCGGCGAGAAGGCCCAGACGATGGCCGCCGTGTACGCCGCGAAGCTGGCGTAGGTGCCCATCAGGACCGCTTCGGCGCGCGCCATCGGCAGCACCGCGCCAAGGAACACCGCCAGCGCGGCGGCGACGGCATAGCCGCCCGCCACGGCGGCGAGCAGGCGCGAACAGACTTGCAAAGGTGGGCTGAGCGTCATGGTTTACAGCGCCGGCGTGTATTTGACCGTGAACATGACGCTGCGCGGCGTGCCGTAGTCGTTGTTGCCGTCGGTCTGGTTGAAGGCCGGGATGTAGTAGCGCTTGTCGAACAGATTGTTGACGTTGAGCGCCAGCGCCACCTCGGGGTTGAGCTGCCAGGCCAGGCGCGCATTCCAGACGTTAAAGCCAGGTATTTTGAAGGTGCGCTCGTAGCCGATGCTGTTGCTTTGCGCACTGAATCCGGCGCCGACGCTCAGCTTGTTCCAATCGCCCGGCAACTGGTAGCGGCTCCACACGCGCAGCAAGTGTTTCGGGGTCCACTGGCTGAAGGTCTTGCCCTGGTTGTCGGCATCCTGCAGGAATTTGGTGGTGTTCCAGGTGTAG
Organism: Massilia aquatica; assembly: GCF_011682045.1. Classification (GTDB taxonomy): domain Bacteria; phylum Pseudomonadota; class Gammaproteobacteria; order Burkholderiales; family Burkholderiaceae_D; genus Telluria_A; species Telluria_A aquatica. The sequence goes on from NZ_VVIW01000002.1 coordinate 630,093, forward strand.
CCGGCCGACACTTCCAGGCCCGGCAGTACCGTGCCGCTGGCCTCGGCTTCCACGCCCTGGCTGCGCACCTTGCCGCTGGTTTTGTTGCAATACCAGCCATCGCAGGCGTAACCGGCGGCGTAATCGGCCACCGAGCGGTTCTTGTGGTCGTAGCGGAACATGGCCAGCGCGGTGTTGACCTTGCCGTCCATGAGTTCGCCTTTGAGGCCGGCTTCCATATTGCTGCCGATGACAGGCTCGAGCGCCTGGCCGGCGACGGTGCGTCCGGACTGCGTTTCGAACACACTAGTGTAGCTGCCGTAGGCCGACCATTGCCGGTTCAGCGCATACACCAGGCCGGCGTACGGCGTCACCTTGCCCGAGGCCGTGACCGTGCTCTGCTCGTTCAGGCGCGGCTGGCGGTAGAGTTCGTCGTACCAGCTCACACGCGCGCCGGCAATCGCGGTCAGCGCCTCGCTCACCCTGGCGCGCCAGCTGCCGTAGAGGCCTTTTTGACGGATATCATAGTTGGCGTAGGTGGCGCGGCCGCCGCGCGCGAGGATGGTGTCGAAGTCCATCCACGGGCGCGCGTGGTCGATGTTGAAGATGTTGCCACCGGGATTGAAGGTGCGCGCGTAGCGGTCGTCCGAGGTGTATTTCGAGTAATTGGCGCCGAGCATGACGTCGTGGCGCAGCCCAAATGCGTCGAAACGGCCGTTCAGGTACAGGTCGGCGCCCAGCTTGGTCGAATTGAAATCGGTGGACCAGTCGGCAAAGTCGAGCCCGCTGCCGTCGGCTGCCACCTTGCCGTGCATGCGCTGGTGCACCGAAGAATTGTTCTCGTCCATGTGGACGGCGGCCGCCTTCACAGTCCAGTTGGCGTTGAAGCGATGGCTGAGGTCGGCAAAGACGGTGGTCTGTTCGATTTCGGCGCGGTTCCAGTGGGCGCCGGTGTAGGTCGAACGCGGCAGGCCGATGTCGCCGCCGTCCGGATAGCGCGGCAGGCCGCGCACCATCGGGCGGGTGCGGTTGTCGGTATTGCTCACAGCCAGGCCGAGGCTGGTGTCGGGGCTGATGTCATAGTCGAGCGCGGCGTACAGTGCGCGGTTCTTTTCCCAGACTTGGTCGATGAAGGAGTGGCTGTTGTCGACATCGGCCACCACGCGCGCGCGCACGGTGCCGGCGGCGTTGAGCGGACTGCCGGCGTCGAGCTGGACGCCGGCGTGGTCCCAGGAACCGGCGCGGGCGGTCAGCGCCACGCTGCGTTCGGCCTGGCCGCGCTTGCGTACCAGGTTGACCGCGCCGCCCGGGCTGCCGGTGCCCTGCAACAGGCCGGCGGCGCCGCGCAGCACTTCCACCCGGTCGAAGTAGACCAGGCCTTCGGTGCCCCAGTTGCCCAGCGCATAGGTGTTGCGCGGGATCGGCACGCCGTCGTACTGCCACGAATCGATCTGGAAGCCGCGTGAATTGATGATCATGCCCTGGCCCACGCCCTTGACGCCGACCACGCCGGTGATACTGTTGGCGGCGTCCATCAGGTCGGCCAGGCCCTGGTCGTCCATCTGCTCGCGGGTGAGCACGCTGACCGATTGCGGAATGTCCTTGCGCGCCAGCTCGCCTTTGCCCAGGGTGACCATATTGCTGGCGTAGGAGGTGCTGCCTTCGGTGGTGGCGCTGCGCGCCGCTTGCGCGCTGACCTTGATTTCGCTCATGGTTTGCGCGGGAGTCGGGGCAGGGGCCGGGGCGGCGGGAACGGCGGCCGCGGCCGGAACCAGGAGGTAGCCGGCGCCCGACTTGCCCAGCGCGTAGCCGGTGCCGCGCAGCAGCACGGCGAAGCCTTGTTCGACGCCGTAGCTGCCCGACAAGCCCTCGCTGCGCACGCCTTGCACCCTGGCGGCATCGACGGCGATGGCGACGCCGGCCAGCTGCGCGTAGCGGTTCAATGCATCGGCCAGCGGGCCGGCGGCGATGCTGTACTGGCGTTCCTGGGTCTGGGCCTGCGCGTGCAGGGCCGGTCCGGCACTGAGCAAGACGCCGCACAGGAGTTCGATGGCGATGACGGAGGCGCGCAGGCTGCGCGAGCGGGAGGTTGTAGACATGTCGATGCTTCCTTGTGGATGGGTTTCATTGACATGACGAAGCAAAAAACAAAACCGGAACCGCTGTTCGCACATTATTTACTCTTTTTTCGGCTCCACCAGCACCAGCCATGGCGTGATGGTGCGAATCCGCAGTTGTGGAAAGCTCGCTTGCAAGAGTGTGAGCGCGCCGTCGGTGTCGTCCAGCGGCAGCACAGCCGAGACGCGAATGCCCGCTAACCTGGCCGGGTCGAACTCGATGCGCCCGCTGCGGTGCCGCTGCAGCTGGGCCAGCACCTCGGCCAGCGGACGGTCGGCCACCACCAGCTGGTGCAGGCGCCAGGCGTCGTCGATGCTGGCCGGGTCGATCGGCGTCGGGGCGCCGACACCGGCGGCGTCGATGGTCACACGCTGGCCGGCGCCGACGGATGCTTCGCCGCCGCTGGCAGATCGCACCGCCACCCGCGATTCGAGCATGCTCAGGACCGTGGCCGGACCCTGGCGCGCGACCGTGAAGCGGGTGCCGAGCGCGCGCATGCTGCCCTGTGGCGTCTCGACCACGAAGGGGCGCGCCGCATCCCTGGCGACATCGACCAGTATTTCGCCCTGCACCAGTTCGACCGTGCGGCGCCGGGAATCGAAGCGCAGGTTCACGGCGCTGGCGCCGTTGAGGGTAATGCGGCTGCCGTCGTCCAGGGTGTGGCTGCGCCATTGCCCGCTGCCGGCGCGCAGGTCGGCCAGCAGCCACGCGGGCCGCCAGGTGTTCGCGCTCAGCCATGCCGGTCCGGCCAGCAGCGCCAGCGCGGCCCCGAGGGCGGCGACGGCGCGGCGCGCGCGCTTCGGCGGCGCTGTTGCCAGCACGCTGCCCAGCGCCGCGCGCGCCGGCCTGGCGCTGCCGCCGGCCTGCCCGCGCACCTCGCCCAGCTGCGCCAGCAGTTCTTCCATCCCGGCGGCCGCTTGCGCGTGGCGCGGGTCGGCCAGCTTCCAGGCGCTGAAGCCGGCATGGGCACGGGCGCGCCCGGCCTCGTCGTCGCCGCTCAGGCGGACGATCCAGGCGGCGGCCTGCGCGGCGATCGCGTCGTCTCTCATGCCAGCGCCGCGCACCGGTGGCGGCATGCGAGCAGCGCCTGCACCAGGTATTTCTGCACCATGCGCACCGATACGCCCAGATGGGCGGCGATGGCGGCGTGGGTTTGCTGGTCCAGGTAATGCAGCATAAAGGCCTCGCGCGCCCTGGCGTTTATGGCTTGCAGGGCGGCGCCGATCTGGTCCAGCGCTTCGAGCGCCATCAGGATCTCGTCGGGCGCGGGGTGGCACGGCAGGCTGTCGGCCAGCACGGCCATTTCGGCCAGGTAGGCATGTTCGAGCACCTCGCGCCGGGCGCGGTCGATGATCAGGCGTTTGGCGGTGGTGGCCAGCCAGGCGCGTGGCTGTTCGACGCCGAGCAGGGCGTCGCGCGAGGCGATGATGCGCATGAAGGTGTCGTGCGCGACGTCGGCCGCGTTGTGGGCGCAGCCGAGCTTCTTGCGCAACCAGCCAAACAGCCAGTCGTGATGCTCGCTATACAGTATGCACACTGCATGAGCGTGCTGCTGCGGAATTGACTCGGCCGCCGACATGACCATCACCTAAAAGAGAATAAGAATTATTCTCATTATAGGTGGTGAGGCTGCCGGTTGGCAACTGCGTGGCCGCCGCCGTTCACACGAAGGCCAGGTCGTGCTGCAGGATCAGGTGGTCGAGCCAGTCGTCGCTGTGGCCGAAGCGGTAGCCCAGCTGCGCGGCGCGCGCGGTGTTCATCCTGTACTGGGCCGGATAGTCGAAGGGACTGAGCATGCCCGCAGCGACCTGTTGCTTGGCCGGCAGCGCGCGCACCGGTACCTCCAGCAGCATGCCGATGCGCTGGACCAGGTCGAACGCGGACAGGCCGCCGTCGCAGGCCGCGTTGACCGGGCCGGTGAAATCCTGGGCGCCGGCCCACAGCAGGAAGTTGCTGGTGCCCTGGGCGCTCATGAAGGAGCTGGCGGCGGCCGCGTTGGCGTAGCGCAGCGGCGCGTGCTGGCGCACCAGGTCGACGTAGTGGGCCAGGCGCCCGGTAAAGTCTTCGGCGCCGGCCAGCACGTGGCCGATGCGCACCGTGACCAGCGGCAGCGAGCCGTCGCGGTACAGATAGGCTTCGGCCTGCACCTTGCCGGCCACGTAGCTCTCGGTGGCCAGGCGCGTGTCGTGCCACGGATAGCGGGTGTCGATCGGCTGCGCCAGCATGTTGATGTCGGTCTCGGAAAACGGCGCATCCTGCTGCCCGAGCAGCTCGCGGTAGACGTCGATGGTGGAGGCGACGATGTAGCGTTTCACCTTGCCGGCGAAGACCTTGACGGCAATCGCCGCGTCCAGCGGGCTGTAGCACATCTGGTCGTACACGATGTCGTAGCCGGCCGTATTGGCGAAGGCGGCGCGCATGGCGTGCTCGTTGCGGCGGTCGACCTTGATGCGGGTGATGCGCGCGCCGAACGGGTCCGGGGTGTGGCCGCGCGTGGCGATCGTTACCTGGTGACCCGCGTTGAGCAAACGCTGCACCAGCAGCTTGCCGAAGTAGCGGGTGCCGCCTATCACCAATATATTCTTACCCATTGCATTCCCTTGTTGATCTCAGTATATTTTCTGCTTAGTATGGCTATTCAACAACCGAGAAAAATTGAACCAATGAGCAAGAAAATCTTAGCCATGGCGTATGCATGAGGCCGCTGCGCACACTTTCCGGGCTGGTCGACTTCGACTGCGCGGCGCGCTGGGGCAGTTTTAAGCTGGCGGCCCAGGAACTGCACAAGACCCCGGCGGCGATCAGCCAGCAGGTCAAGCAGCTCGAAGAGAACCTGGGCTTTGCCCTGTTCATCCGCCATGCGCGCCATGTGACCCTGACCGCCAAGGGCCAGGAACTGGCGGTGGTGGTGGCGCGCGTGCTGGGCGAACTGCGCGCCAAGGTGGGGGCGCTGCAAGGCGGCGACGAGGAATCGGTGCTGCGCATCTCGACCACCCATTCGTTCGCCATCAAATGGCTGGTGCCGCGCATGCACCGGTTTACCAAGCTGTATCCGGAACTCGATATCCGGCTCGACTCGAACGATGCGCAGGTCAACCTGGAGGACGACAGCAGCGATGTGGCGGTGCGCTACGGGCCGGTGAGCGACGGCGATCCGGCGCTGCTGTTCCGCGAACGCCTGATCGCGGTCTACAGTCCCGACCTGCTCGCGCCCGGCCAGGCCGAACTGACCCTGGCCGACCTGCCCAATTTTCCGCTGCTGTACGAGAATTCGACCGAGTCGTGGTTGCAGCTACTGAACGAGAACAAGGCCTTGAAGGGTAAATACGATTTCTCGCGCGGCTACAGCCACTGGGGCGTGCTGGCGCAGGCGGCGGTGGCGGGGCAGGGGATCGCGCTGGTGACGTTCGGGATCGCCTTTCAGGATATTCTCAAAGGCGCACTGCGCCAGATCAACTGCCGCAGTGCGCCGTTCGGCAGCGGCTACCGCTTCATGGTCAACCGCAGCAAGGAGAACATGCCCAAGGTGCAGCGCTTCCGTGCCTGGCTGGTGGCCGAGATGAACGAGATGCAGCGCGCGCTGGATCAGACGACGTAAACACTGGCACGTAAACGACAACGGCGGCCCGCGGGCCGCCGTTGTTCATGGTGCTACTGCGCTTACTTCACGCCGTGCATCAGCTTCTGGATCAATGGTGCGAGCAGGAACAGCAGCACGCCGCCGATCATCAGCCACATGAAGCCCTGGGTGTAGCCCGACAGCGCCGACGCGATCGACATGCCCGACTCGCCGCTGACATGGCTGGCGAAAATGCCCGACAGGTTGTTGCCGATACCGGTCGAGAGGAACCAGCCGCCCATGCCCAGGCCGACCAGGCGCACCGGCGCGAGCTTGGTGACCATCGACAGGCCGATCGGGGACAGGCACAGCTCACCGATCGACTGCACCCAGTAGACCGCGAACAGGGTCCAGAACGGGATCTTGCCGTAGGTCGGATCGACCAGTTCTTTCAGCGCGTACATCAGCAGGCCGAAGGCGAGGCCGTTGAAGATGATACCCAGGCCGAATTTACGCGGAATCGATGGATTGGCCTTGCCCATGGCGACCCAGACCCACGCGATCAGCGGAGCGCAGGCGATGATGGCCACCGAGTTCACGCTCTGGAACCAGGCGGTCGGGAATTCGCTCATGCCGAATGGGGCGGTGATGAAGGACAGGGCGCCCTTGCGGTCGACGATGCTCTCGGCCAGGAAGGTGAACGAGCTGCCGGCCTGTTCGAAGAACATCCAGAACAGGATGTTGAAGGCGAAGATGATCATCATCGCAAAGGTCTTGTCGCGCGCGACCTTGCCGTCGCGGACGCCTTCGGCGATCAGCATGCCGGCCAGGATCAGGAACAGGATGGTCAGCACGATCTGCAGGTTGCCGGCGCCGGCCTTGAGCAGGAAGAACATGACCGGGATCACCAGCAACGCGCCGGCGACCACCATGATCATGCGTTTCGGGCTGTTGTCTTCCGCCGGTGGCGCGCCGATACCCTTGAGGGTGGCGCGGCCGAAGAAGAACCATACCAGGCTGATGATCATGCCGATACCGGACGCGAAGAACACGACCTTGTAGGCCGGGATGTCGCCGGTGTTGAACACTTTCTGGGCCAGGACCTGGGTAAAGATCGGGGCCAGGAAGGCGCCGGCGTTGATGCCCATGTAGAAAATGGTGAAGCCGGAATCGCGGCGCGGGTCGTTCAGCTTATAGAGCTTGCCGACCATGGTCGAGATGTTCGGTTTGAACAGGCCGTTACCGACGATGATGGTGGCAAGACCGAGCTTGAACACATCTTCGTTCGGCACCGTAATGGCGAACAGGCCGGCGGCCATGAAGGCGGCGCCGATCAGGATCGAGCGCTGGTAGCCGATGACTTTATCGGCCACATAACCGCCGAAGACCGCGCCGGCGTACACCAGCGCGAGGTAGGAACCGTACGTCAGGTTGGCGGATTGCTGGCCGCTGGCGTCGCCGCCGTAGAACTGCGTGACTATATATAGCACCAGTGCCCAGCGAATGCCGTAGAACGCAAATCGTTCCCAAAATTCGGTCATGAACAACATCCAGAGCGGACTTGGATGACCCAAGATCTGCTTGAATTCCGGGATAGCGACTTCCTGGTGGGGTGTGTTAGCGGCACCGCTCATGCGGTTTCTCCTGAATATGGTTATGGTTTATAAATTCATATGGGCAGCCGCGGCTCGTGACCCCGGTTTTCCAATAGGGTCGCATTTTAATGTAAATCTTCTATGCTCAGCGAATTTTTGCCGGATGTGCTAATTACGACATCAAAGGAGGCCGCGCAAGCCCAACGGCAGTTGTGTCCCCCAAGAGCGGCGAGTTGTCGTATATTGGCATTGCAGGCTTGTTTGTTACACCGATTCGAAAAGGATTTGTACTATGGAACATGACGTTGTCGATACCCTGATTTCGCCGGAAGGCCAGCTCGAAGTGCTGTCGAAAGCCGAAGTCGTCAAACTGCTCGACACCAGCCAGGGTGGCCTGTATCAAATCTTCCGCAACTGCGCGCTCGCAGTCCTGAACTGCGGCAGCACCATCGACGATGGAAAAGAACTACTGGAACGCTATAAATCGTTTGAAATCAGCATCGTACAGCGCGAGCGCGGCATCAAGCTGGAGATCAAGGGCGCCCCGGCGATCGCTTTCGTCGACGGCAAAATGATCAAGGGGATTCACGAACACCTGTTCGCGGTGCTGCGTGATATCGTTTTCATCAGCAGTGAAGTGACCGATAATCCCAAGTTCGACATGTCGCGCACGGAAGGCATCACCGATTCGGTGTTTCACATCCTGCGCAACGCCAATGTGCTGCAGCCGCAGCGCAATCCGAACCTGGTGGTGTGCTGGGGCGGGCACTCGATCAACCGGATCGAATACAACTACTCCAAGGAAGTCGGCTACCAGATGGGATTGCGCGACCTCGACATCTGCACCGGCTGCGGCCCGGGCGCGATGAAAGGGCCGATGAAGGGTGCCACCATCGGGCACGCCAAGCAGCGCCTGGCGGGCGGGCGCTACTTGGGCATTTCGGAGCCGGGCATTATCGCGGCCGAGTCGCCCAACCCGATCGTCAACGACCTGGTGATCATGCCGGACATCGAAAAGCGCCTCGAAGCGTTCGTGCGCACCGGGCACGGGATCATTGTGTTCCCGGGCGGCGCCGGTACCGCCGAAGAGATCCTGTACATCCTCGGCATCCTGCTCCATCCGGATAACGCCGACATGCCGTATCCGCTCATTTTCACGGGTCCCGAAACGGCGCGCGACTACTTCATCCAGATTAACCAGTTCATCGCCGATACCCTGGGCGAGGAAGCGCAGAAGCGCTACAAGATCATCATCGACGACCCGGAAATGGTGGCCAAGGAGATGCAGCTGGGCATCCGCCAGGTACGCGAATTCCGCAAATCGCGCAGCGATGCCTATTATTTCAACTGGCTGCTCAAGATCGACGAGGAATTCCAGCGTCCGTTCCGGCCGACCCACGAGAACATGCGCAACCTGACCCTGCACAAGAACCAGGAAAAGCACCTGCTGGCGGCCAACCTGCGGCGCGCGTTTTCAGGTGTGGTGGCGGGCAACGTCAAGGACGAGGGCATTCGGGCGATCGAAAAATTCGGCCACTTCGAAATCCATGGCGACGCCGCCATCATGGGGCCGATGGATGCGCTGCTGGCGTCCTTTGTCGCGCAAAGCCGGATGAAGTTGCCGGGCAAGGCGTACACCCCGTGCTATCGGGTCATTACCTAAGGCCCCATGGTGCGCGCCGCCCGGCGCGCACCGATTCCGGATCGCCCACGTCACTCGAGCTTTTTCACGAAGCCCACGTAGATGCGGCGCGCCACGAAATGGTCGAATCCGGCCTGGCGGAAGGTGCTCGCGTCGGTGCGGTAGGTGCGCTTGCTGCCGTCGAAGATATCGCTGGCGTTGACGGTGAAGGTGAGCGTCTTGCTCAACTGGCGCTTCCAGCTCAGGTTCACATTGCTGGTCGATCCATGGCGCCCGAGCGGTGTGATGGATCCCGACTGGACGTGCGCGTCGAGCGAGAGCTTGTCCGCAGCGGCGCTGTAGTCCGCCCGCATGTTCATGTAGAGCGCCACATCCGCCTGGCGCACCTGGCCGTACAGATCGGGCGTCGACAGCACCACCCGGTACGCACCGCCGTCGACGCCAAAGCGCAGCGCCGCATCAAGCGTCCAGTCGAGCGAGGCGGTCACGCCAAGCGAGCGCGCCTGTCCGCCATTCTGTTTTGAGGTCACCAGCACCTTGTCGGCAAAACTGCGCGCATCGGCCACGGTGTCGCCGCTGGTGCGGTAAAAAGCGGTGGCGCTGGCGCTCACTTTCGCACGTTCCGTGTTGGCGCCGATTTCCCATGAATTCAGGCGCTGCGGTTTGAGGCCGGGATTGCCGCGACTGAGGTTTTGCGCATCGACGTAGGTGATGAAGGGATTGAGATCACGCGGATCGGGTCTCTGCAGGCTGCGCCGATAGCTCAGCGTGTAATCGGTTTTGTCGCTGGCGGCATATTTCAGGTGAAGACTGGGATTAAACGCCTGCCAATGGCTGCGTTGCATGCGCCCCTGCGCCGGGCTGACCCGAAGCGCCATGCGTTCAAGCCGTCCGCCGAGCAGTGCTTCCCACTGGCCATGGTTGATCTGGTTGGTGAGATAGATGGCGCTCAGCGCCGTCGCCACGTCATAGCCGTTGGTGGTGGCGGGATCGGGCGTCTCGAGGCCGGTGGAACGATCGACAAACGCCTGGTAGTTATCGAGTTGGTTAACCTCGTCCTGGAGATCGATGCCCATGCCCCACTGGCCGTCAGCGGACGCGCGGGTCCAGTCGAGCGTAGCCTGGTTGAGGTGGCGCGCCGACCTGGTGGCGCCGCGGCTGTAGCCGGTGGCGCGCAGCGGTGCGACGAAGACGTCGCTGTACGACTTGTCGATCAGTCCTGTCGTCGTGCTGCGTCCGAGCGTGGCCTTGAGCGCGTTGCCGCTGTCCTGATGGCTGTAAGCGAGGCTGGCGCTGTTGTCGGCCTGTTCGTTGGGACCGTAGGAGATGCGATGAAAGATCGCCTGGCCGCCAGCGTCGCGCGTCACATTGAGCGTGTCGAGCAGCGGGAGCGAGCCGCGCTCGTTGTATTTCGCCGAGAGAGTGAGGCTGTCGCTGTCGCCGAGGGCGTAATCGAGCTCCACGCCCGCGCTTTGTACTTTGCGGCGCACGAATATCTCCGACGTTTGCAGGGTCGATCCGGTTTCGCCGCCGAGGGGATTATGCCACTCGACTGCCGACTGGCGAAATTTTTGCGTGCCGTCGCGGCGGTAGGCCAGGTTGCCATGCACGCTCAGGTCTTTTCGGGTGATGTCGCCGGACGCGCCGGCATTCCACAGGCCGTGGTCGGCGGCGCTGGCGCGCATCTGCGCATGCGCGCCAGCCTTGCGGTTGCGCTTCAAGACGATGTTGACGATCGCGCCGCCATTGGCGTTGTAGGCGGCCGAGGGATTGGTGATCACTTCGATGCTGGCGATGTCGGTGCCGCTCATGGTCTGCAGCGCCACCGCCCGCTCGTCGCCCGCCATCATCGCCGTCGGCTTGCCATTGACCAGGACCGTGACCTGGGTATTGCCCTTGACCGCAATCTGCCCGTCGCCCGTGACCGATACCTCGGGGGTCGACTGCAAAACGTCCTGGGCGCTACCGTTTGCCGCCCGCGCCATGTTCGAGACGTCATACACGGTCTTGTCCAGCTTTTTGACGACCGCTTCCTTTTTGCCGCTGACGGTCACCACGGCCGGGTCGCCGGCGCGCACCGTCATCGGCAACGCCAGGCTCCCGAACAGGATGATGGAAAGCGTGGCACACGCTTGGCGGCGTTGATTGAAATGCATGCCTGCATTTTAACGTTTCTGTCGCGGCAACGGGGGCAGTTTGCTAAAGAATGCTCAGAGCTGGCAGGCGTAGCGGCCCGCCGGTGGCTCTCGCAGGCACGCGGCAATCGCGTCCCAGCCACCGGAGGCGGTCAGGTTGGCGATATGCGCCTGGTGCGCCTGCTCGCTGTCCCATTGCTCGACCAGCGTAAACACGGCCGGATCGTCGCTGGCGCAAAAGACGCTCACGCCGCGACAGCCGGCGACGGCTGGCAGCCCGCGCTTGACGGTGCCGCGCATCGAGCGAAAGTCGGATGCCGCTTCGGGCCGGGTGGTGAAGGTGATGATGAAGGTGGTGCCTGTCATGGGTGCGTCGCTTTGCATGTGGTTGCGGCCGCGAATCGGCCGTACCCACACGAGCCTCGACCACGGTGCCGTCGCAGCGCGTTTCGGCGCTGAGCACGAGGCAGCTCATGTCGTCGTAGACCAGGGTGGCCGCGCCGAGGACGGCACGCTGCGGCCCTGGAGAACGACCACGATGCCGGGCGCCAGTGTCTGGGTTTTGTCGTAGCGGCGTCGCTGGTCACGAGGCGCGCAGCAGTTTGTCGGGATTGCGCACCAGGTAGATTGCGACGATCCTGCCACCGTCGATATCGAACGACATGGTCGAATCGAGCCTGCCTTCCACAAGACGCAGCAGGCCGGCTTCGCCATTGATGATCGCGTGTTCGAAGGTGGTGGCCGCGCCATACTTGCGCGCCATGCCCTCAAAGAAGCGGGCGATCTTGTCGGCTCCGCGCACCACGTTGATGGTGGCCGAGACCTTGCCGCCGCCGTCGGCGCGAAAGGTCGCATCCCGCGCGAAGAGCTGCGCCAGCTGCGCGCGCTCGCCGCTGTGCGCGGCCGTCACGAAGCGTCCCAACAGCTCCAGGTGGGTAGCGTCGCTGACCGCAAAGCGCGGCTTGTCGGCGCGCACCCGTTCGCGCGCGCGGTGCAGCAGCTGGCGGCAGGCCGCTTCGGTCTTGCCGACGGCACTGGCGATGTCGGCGTAGTCGCAGTCGAATACCTCGTGCAGCAGGAACACCGCGCGTTCTTCGGGGCCGAGGCGCTCGAGCATGAGCATGAAGGCCATCGAGATGTCGCCGGCCAGTTCGAGGCGCGACTCGGGCAGGTCGGCCGCGCGCGTGACGATCGGTTCGGCCAGCCATGGGCCGGGGTAGGCTTCGCGCTCAAGCAGCGCGCTGCGCAGGCGGTCGATGCACAGGCGCGTGACGACGGTGACCAGCCAGGCGTCGCTGCTGACGAGCGTGTCGCGCGTGTCGTTCGCGTTCCAGCGCAGCCAGGCATCCTGCACGGCGTCGTCGGCGTCGGCGCGCGAGCCGAGCATGCGGTAGGCAATGCCGAACAGGCGTGGCCGGACCTGGTGAAACTGGGTGGTGAAGGTGTCGTTCATTCTTTTTTCGGAAGGCTGTCACAAACGGCGCGGCTGGGCCGTCTAATGATTGTAAGGCCAAGCAATCAACTTCAACAATCAAGGAATCAAAACATGGAACGTATCAATTTTATGACCGCCTCGCCGAAAGCCGTGAAAGCCTGGACGGCGCTGGAGCAGTATATCGCCACGTCGAGCATCGACAAGCCGCTGGCCGAACTGGTACGCCTGCGCAGTTCGCAGATCAACGGCTGTGCGTTTTGTGTGGACATGCACGCGACCGATGCGGCCAAGGGCGGGGAAACCGCGCGGCGCCTGCATGCGGTGTCTGTATGGCGCGAGACGCCGTTCTTCACCGCGCGCGAGCGGGCCGCGCTGGCCTGGACCGAGACCATGACGCGCCTGGCGCAGCAGCCGGAGACAGACGAGAGTTACGCGGCACTGGCGCAGGCGTTCAGCGCGGAAGAGATGGTCGATTTGACCTTGCTCATTTCGACCATCAACGGGTGGAACCGGCTGGCGGTGGGGTTTGCAAAGATGCCTGAATAGGGTGCTTGCGCCGGTCGTCGCGCGGCGCCAAGGGCCCCATGCCGCTAAGCGTTGGCGGCCCGCTTGCGGCGCGCCGCACCTGCCACCAGCGCCAGGCCACCGATCAGCATCCCATAGGTCGATGGCTCCGGCACCGGACTGGCCGATGGCGCCGTATCGCGCGATGCGGCTTTGGCGAACATGCTGATCGACAGCTTCATGTTCACCGCACTCGACTCCGTGTTCTGGAACATGATCGACAAGCGCTGGCTTGCCGACTGCGAGAACGGCAGGTTCGGGTCACTGCTCCACCTCGGCGCTGTCAAGTTGAACGTCGCGCTCGCATCGGGATACCAGTCGGGCAGGAAACCGGCGAAGCTCATGGTGGCCCCGACACTGGCATCTTCATTGAGGCGATTGGTACGTGGCAGCGAGGTCGCCACGCTGCCACTGGCGTCGGCGAAGAAGCTGATCTGCGTGCCGGGCGAGAGGACGAATTCTTCGATCAGCACGGAGCTCGACGCGAACGCCGAGCGCTCGTAGCCGGCACTGCCCGTGGTTGACGCGGCGGTGTCGAAGTTCAGGCTCTGGAAATTGCCTCCGCTGATGGTCGAGGTCACGGCACCCTGGCGGACCGACAGGCTGGCATCGAGCGGGCGGCTGTACAGCGCGCCGCTTTTGTCGTCGCTGATGTCGCGCGTGGTGCGTGCTCCGCTCTGGTTGATGTCGGCCCGCGCCACCGAGCTAAGCGGGTTTGGATAGCGCGGCTTGACAATGGAGAGCGATGGCGCGATGCCGTCGTTTGGCAGCAAATCGACCAGCGTGTACGAAAAATTGGTGAAGGTGCCGCTTGCACTGACTTGCGCGCTGGCGCACAGCGGAGCGGCGAGCGTGGCGGCCACTACCAGCGTGGTAAACATTGTCTTCATGATCAGTCCTGGATGAAAAATGAGCGTGTTTTAAACGGGATGCGGCGCGCCTGCGCGATACCCGCGCAGGCGCATCCATCGGGCCGACCCGCTACGTGCGGCACCGTCCGGCAATCGTTCATTGGTCCTGGACTTTGCGGCGGCGACGGGCCGCACCAGCGACCAGGGTCAGTCCGGCAAGCAGCATGGCCGTGGTGGCCGGCTCAGGTACCGGGCTTGGCGGCACCGGGCTGGCGTCATGCACGTTCACAGTCGAGTTCAAGGAAATGCTTAGCTTCAGATTGGATGAAAACACCGAGTTGTTGCCGAGCGTAAGCGAGACGCGCTCACTGGTCGATGCCGTCGCCGGAGGACTGTTGGGCCATGTGCCGTTCGTTGCGACGACCTCGATGAAATTCGATGTATATCCATTCCACCCGTCTTTCGCATCGGCGTTTAAGGAAAACGACGCGTAGGTTCGTACATATTCCTGAAGTACATTGCCTGCTGGCAGCATGGTCGAGGTGCTGGCGTTCAGATCCGCGAAAAACGACACCTGCGTACCCGGCGAGAGGACGAACTCGGTGATGGTGGAACCGGCGCTCCCATGCGCCGCCCTGCTTGCCGCGGCGATGCTGGTGGTCGATGCCGCAGTATGAAATTGCAAGGAATGGAAATCGGCGCCTGTCACGCTCCCGCTTGCCGTGCCGGCACGCGTGCCGATGTTGACGGCAAGGTCGCGGTTATACGGCGTCGTGGATTGGTTACGGCTGTCGATAAACCATGGCTCGAAGGTGGCATTCTGGCTGGCACTGCCGTAGGCCGCGCTGCCCCCGGCATAACCCGATGGCTGGACGATGGTGAGCGACGGCGCAATGCCATCGTCCGGCAACAAGTCGATCAGGGTGTACGAAAAATTGGTCAGGCTACCCTCGGCGCGAACCTGCGCGTGGGCCAATAGCGGCGACGCCAGCGCGGCGGCCATCACCACGCTTGTAGTGAATTTGTTCATGGATTTGCCTTCGTTGAATTACAAAATTATCAAGATAGGCAATATACCAGTGGCCAGAGGAGGCGGGATAGGATGTTGCTAATTGAGCATAAGTTACACTTTGACATTTGACTTCCGGCCCGGATGCGGCGCGCCCTGCGCCGACTGCCGCACTGGCCCGGCGGGCCGGGGCGGCGAGCGGCCTCGCCGCCCCGGATAAAAGCGTCTGGCGGCGATCAGGCCGGATCGCGCCCTTCGCCAGCCAGCCAGCGCAGCGCCGTCAGGCTTGGCATGAACAGGTATTCCCCGCCACGCACCGTGCAGAAGGTCTGGATGCCGTGGATGCGCTGGCGCACCGGGCGTTTCTGGATGGTGAAGGTGCTGTCCTCGTCCTGCTGGCCGAGGATCGGATCGCGCTCCTTGCCCAGGTCCATGAAGTTACCGTGATCGACCCACTCGGCCTGCATGAACTCCACCGTTTCCGGCGCCTTGGCGCTGATCCCGATGAAGAACAGGCCGCGTTCCTGGCCGTCGTCTTCCAGCAGATCTGGGCGCCACGGCGCACCGAAGGTGGTGCTGCGGCGGATGATGCGGTGGATGTTTACGTCGGTCAGCACCGCCAGCTTGCTGTCGCGCGGGTTCATGCGGCGCATGTGGCAACCGTGCGGCGCCTGCAGGCCGGCCTGGTCGTCCTTGTAGGTGAAGTCGTTGTTGCGCTTCGGGTCCGCGCCGAGCGCCGCATCGTCCTTTTCGGGCGCCAGCGTGAGTGGTGCGCCGCTGCGCCAGCGGCCCACCAGCTTGGCCGCCAGCAGTTCCTGGCCGGCTTCGTCGTCGGCGTTGTCGCGCAAAAAACGGTTGAAGGCGGCGGCGTCGGCCTGGTACTTGCGGATCACCACAAAGGTGCCGTTGCGGCCCAAGGCGTCGGGCTGCGGCATCGCCAGCGGCACGCCCGACTCGCCCGGATAGCCGAGAATCAGTTCGCCCGCCTTGATGGCGTCGCCCTGGCCCGGCAGCAGGTCTTCGATGCCGCCGTCGATGGCCGGGTTGCTGATGTTGTCGCGGTAGCCGAAGGGATTGAGGCTGTCCGGCTGCGCGCCGAAGTCGTGCATGCCGAGCAGGGTGACGCCCTGGACGTTCTCGAATTCCTTTTTGGCCGTGTCGAGCGCGTGCTTCCACGACGCTTCGTCCGGCGCAAAGATCGACACCGTCACGTGCACGTCGCCGCTGCCGTACGGCGCTTCCCAGTTGGCCGGCGCGCTCGCGCCGGTGTCTTGCAGGCGGTCGGCGCGCGCCGCCATGCCGGCGCGGAAGGCGGCCGGAAAACTGGCCAGCGAGTCTTCGGGGATGTCCAGCGCCACCAGGCCGGCGTGGCTCAGGGCTACGGCGATCCAGGCTGTCGTGTTGGTGCGCGCATCGGCGGCGCTGCGCACGTGCGGCGCCAGGCGCGCGAGCAGCGCACGGCCGCCGGCGGCGTCGTCAATTTTCAGCAGCACGTGGGTGCCGTAGTACGGGTCGGGACGCTTGAACAGGATGGTGGCCTGGATGTCGTCCAGTTCCAGCTTTGGCGAGGAATGGACCAGGTTCTTGAGTGTGTCGATGATCGTCATGGGAACCTCAAGCAATCTTGTCCAGGAATTCCTGGAGCGCGTCGTTCTGTTTTTGCAGGCGGCGCGTTTCGACCACCGACAGGTTCGGATTGGCGACGTACCAGCCGTCGGCGGTGATCTGCTTGCCGGCGATGAAGTCCTTGACACCCGGATCGGTGATGCCGGGCCAGCCTTCGACCGACGAAAACAGCAGGTCCATCAGGTCGGGGATCTTGGTCGCGAAGTCTTCGATGTAGGTGTCCCAGTCGCCGTCGTAGGTGGTGGCGAACAGGATCTTGGTATCGTTTTCGAAGAAGACGAAGCGCATGTCGTGCAGGGTCGAGACCTTTTGCGCGCCGTTGAAGTTACCGTTGACCAGTTTGAAGATGCGGCGCAGGCGGTCGGCGCCGCCCGGCTTGAGGTCGGCCATGGCGGTCAGTTCGGAGATCTTGCCGGACTGGCGGCCGATGCGGCCGGCGGAACCGGCGTGGCCTTCGGTGTTGGGGTCCTGCTCGCGCAGCATGTTCTCGAGCGCGAGTTTGAGCAGGTCGGGGGCGTCTCCCAGGACCTCCTGGACTTTGCGCTTGATGTCCGCGAGGTCGGTAGAGGATTTGTTTTGTGGGGTGGTGTCGCTCATGATTGCTCCTTGGGTCTTGATAAGAATGGTGATACTGATTGCTGACTACGGACTACGGGACTGCTTAATCTGGTACCTGGCCGATGTCGTCGATCTCGATGCGCGGCTGCGCATTCATCTCGTGGCGGAACCTGGACGAGGCTTCATAGGCCTTGATGCGGGCGCGCATGATGGAGCCCATCGGGCGGTGCGCTTCGATGCAGTGCCACGGGTTGAACGACAACACGTCGTCCGCGAACACGCGGCGCGCCGGGCTGAACGCCTGCTGCGCCGGAATGGTGAGCTTGGCGACCGGCTGGTAGGGCGAGTCTTCCTGCGGCCACTCGATGGAGGCGTCTTCGACCGGCATTTTGTCGATATCGGTCAGGAGCTGCGCGCGCAGTTCGTACTCGGCGCCCTGGCCGTTGAAGAAGTCGACCACCAGGTTGCGCAGGGCCGAGTCGTCGGCATCGTCGCCAAGCGGCTGGCCGGTGAGGGCGCGCACATTATCGGACAGGGGCGCGGCGCACAGCTTGGCCACGTAATCGCCGTAGCGCACGGCGGCCATGCTGAAGAAGGTCTCGCCCAGGATATGGTTGTTCGGCGCGCCGAGCGTGTCGACCACCGGGTTGTCGATGCCGAGTGCGTGCAGGGCCTTGCTGCCGCCGCGCGCCAGGGCGGCGACGATGCGGCGCACCATGTCAGGGTCGTCCGCGTGTTTTTCGAGCAGCTTCTGGGTCTTGAGGTAGGCGGCGGCGTGGCCGAAGGCGATCACCGGGTGGTTCACCAGCAGCAGGTCCTGGGTTTTGGCGTCCTGGCGGTTGGGCAGGAACTGCGGGCCGTCGACGCCGAGCATCTTGATCGCCATGCCGCGCGGGGACGGCAGCTTGTCGCTGTGGATGTCGCCGGGCGCGGTGGACAGGCGGATCACGACCGGGTAGGTGGCGGGGCGGGCAAACACGCCCTGGGCCAGGTGCGCAGGCAGGTTGCCGTAGACGGTCACGTGGCCGGTCAGCACGCCGTGGCACTTGGCGTGCGCATCGCGCTTGGCGTGGCGGTGTTTGTCGAAGACGCGGGTATTGACGCGCATCATCGAGGCGACGACGCTGTCGATGATCTCGTCCTCGTTTTCCTGCTTTTGTTCCAGGTTGTCGTTGTAAGGGACGAAGGTGCTGGCAGACATGGGGGTTCCTCGCTTGTTTGTAATATTGCAATGGAACCAAGGAGTGTACCGATAAGGTGGGGCGTTCGATAGAATGTTTGCTCGAACGGTGGGGTATGGTGGGTACAGGCGGACTGACGCGGGCAGGCCCGCCGGCAACCTGGTGGGGGAAGCTTCATGCCGGCGTCGGCCAGAGACTGGAGCCGTATCGGAACGCTGATTCTGCAGCAGGGGAACTGGAACGGGCAGCACATTGTCAGTCGCGACTGGATCCATTTCATCTCGACGCCGCAAACCAAGCAGCCGGAAGGCTTGGTTGGCGCTCACTTGTGGCTGGATGCGCCGGTCGACGGCAGCTGAAACACTAGCGCTTTAGCGTCGATGTGCTGGCAAGACTGCCAAGCTGAAGCGAATATGATTTTACGTAGGAAGGCTCTGTATGCAGATTAGTGTCCGCGTGGCCGCGGCGACGGACTTGGCCGTGTTGCAAGAGTTGTTCCTGGCATCGCGTCGCCAGACATATACCTGGATGGCCGGAGATACTTTCCACCTGGCAGACTTGGAACAGCAGACCCGGGGTGAAACCATGCTGGTGGCAGAGGATGCCCGGGGGGCTATCGCCGGCTTCGTGTCGATATGGGATGCGGACCATTTCATCCACCATCTGTATGTCGATCGCGGCCGCCACCGGATGGGGTAGGGCGGGCATTGCTGGCTGCGCTTCCCGGATGGCCGCTGCAGAAATATTCGCTCAAATGCCTGTGCCGCAACCATGGCGCGGCTGCTTTCTATCGCGCCTGCGGCTTTGCGGAGACGGGACGCGGCGTAGGAGAGGATGGCGACTATATCGTCTTTGATTTCGGCAGCGGCGCGGGTCCGGGTTCATGACCGTTCATCTGCGCTTCCGTTTTTAGCAGGCATTGATGTGGGGCAGCTTCGGATTGATCCTGCCGGTGTTGACGTTGCTGCTGGTCCATGAAGTCTTTTCCTTGTTCGAGATCGGCATGTTCGCTGCCTTGTTCAGCCTCCCCACCGTGATCCTGGTGCTGCCATTCGGGGCCCTGGCAGGCCGGCTCGGCGGCATCCGCGCCTATCGCAGGTCTTTGCTGACGAATTGTGCCGGCTGCGGCATCATGCTCCTGGGTGAGCAGAAGCCTTTGCTGTTTATCGCCGCTGGCTCGTGTCGGATCTCGATGCGCGCAGCCGCACTGTTCATTGACCGGATACGGCAGGCCGTCAACGCGGGCGCAGCAAGTCGCCAGGCGAGGCCGGAAGCTCTCGGAGTATCATTGTAGTAAAAGGTCGACCAATACAATGCAGGTCTCACCGGAACCCATCAGGCCAGTTCAGCGATCTATGTACGGAAAGGGGCGATACGCCCGAAACACGAGGAGAATGAATTGACTATATACGCTTTGTTAGCGAAAAAGACGCTGGTACCGCTATTTGCCGGATTTTTACTGTTACAAGGATGTGCGGCCACGAACAATAACAACAACGTGCTGGCCTACTCAAGTCACGACCTGGGCCTGCTTTGTTTCGGCGGAGTCAGTAACGTCAGGCTGACATACGGCGGTGCCCCGCACAAATTGTATGATGATAAAGACGCTGCCGCACCTGAAAAGAAACCTGCGGATGCCACGCGCACGCCGGGTGCCCTATACGGTACATATGACACCTTCGCAGGGCCGATCGACATGCAGTGGCGCTCACGCGACGGCACCGAACTGAGCCACGTCATTGACCTCAACAAGGAAATTACTGGTCGGACTATTCCTTATGCCCATCCTGAGCGTGTCTACGCCAAGAAACCGTTTGTCGGAAAGCCCATTATCATTGTCGAGTTTAATGATCGTACCGTGAATGTCTACCTTCATGCGACATTGCAGGTGATTCCTCTCGACGCGGCCAAGCCAACCCTCGACGATGTAGAATCCCGCACGCTTGTGTATTCCAGGACCTTGTGATGGCAACCCGGGCCGAATAAAAAAGGCGGGCATCGCGCCCGCCTTTTTAATTAGTCTTCGCGGCGCAAGTGCGGGAAGAGGATCACGTCCCGGATGTTCGGCGAATCGGTGATCAGCATGATCAGGCGATCGATGCCGATGCCGCAGCCGCCGGCCGGCGGCATGCCGTATTCGAGCGCGCGGATGTAGTCGGCGTCGTAGAACATGGCCTCGTCATCGCCCGCATCCTTCGCTTCGACCTGCGCCAGGAAGCGCGCGGCCTGGTCTTCGGAGTCGTTCAGTTCCGAGAAACCGTTGGCCAGCTCGCGCCCGACGATGAACAGCTCGAAGCGCTCGGTGATGCCGGCCACCGTGTCCGACGCGCGCGCCAGTGGCGACACTTCGGCCGGGTAGTCGACGATGAAGGTCGGCTCCCACAGCTGCGCTTCGGCGGTTTCTTCGAACAGCGCCAGTTGCAGCGCGCCCAGGCCGGCCGTCGAAAACGGCTTGACGCCGAATTTGAGCAGTTCGGCCTTGATGAATTCCGCATCCTGCAGCTGCTCCGCGGTGTAGTGCGGCGCGTAGGCGTTGATCGCGCCGACGATGGTCATGCGGCGGAACGGCTTGGACAGGTCGAGCGGCTTGCCGCCGTAGGTCAGTTCGGCGGTGCCGTGGGCATCAATGGCGGCCTGGCGGATCACCGCTTCGGTGAAGTCCATGATCCACTGGTAATCGGTGTAGGCCGCGTAGAATTCCATCATCGTGAATTCTGGATTGTGACGCGGCGAGACGCCTTCGTTGCGGAAGTTGCGGTTCACTTCGAACACGCGATCAAAGCCGCCGACCACCAGGCGCTTCAGGTACAGCTCCGGCGCGATGCGCAGGAACATTTCCATGTCGAGCGCATTGTGGTGGGTGACGAACGGCTTGGCGGCGGCGCCACCGGGAATCGCATGCAGCATCGGCGTTTCGACTTCCATGAAGTCGTTCTTTTCCATGAAGCGGCGGATCGACGACATGGCGGCGGTGCGGGCCTTGAAGGTGCGGCGCGCCTGGTCATTGGTGATCAGGTCCACGTAGCGCTGGCGATACTTGGTTTCCTGGTCCGACAGGCCATGGAATTTGTCTGGCAGAGGACGCAGCGACTTGGTGATCAGGCGCAGGCTTGAGACCTTGACCGTCAGTTCGTCGGTCTTGGTCTTGAACAGCGTGCCTTCGATGCCGAGAATGTCGCCCAGGTCGTAGTGGCTCAGCGCTTCCATGGCGGCTTCGCCGGTTTTGTCGAGCGTGACGTAGATCTGGATGCGGCCGTCGGCGCGCGGACCGGACGAATCCTGCAGGGTGGCGAAGACGGCTTTTTTGCCGGCTTCGCGCTTGAGCATCATGCGCCCGGCCAGGACCACGGGCACCTCGGTCGCTTCGAGTTCTTCACGGGTCTTCGATGCGTACTCTTCGACCAGTTGCGCCGCCTTGTGCTGTGGACGGAAATCGTTAGGAAAGGCGATGCCGCCTTCGCGCAGCGTGGCCAGCTTGGCGCGGCGTTCGGCGATCAGTTTGTTTTCATCTGCCGGGGCGGGTGCCTGGTCTTGGGTGTCCGTAGTCATGGTAGGTATCGTTATTAGTGATTGATGCAGGTGTAAATCAGGAGGAAAACAGTTCGTTGATCGTCAGTTCCGAAAAATCGCTGGCGACGTGGATGACGTTGTCGAATTCGGCAAAGGCGTCGGCGGGCAGGGTGGTGGTGAGCACCACGGCGCGCATGCCGGCGCGGCGCGCCGCTTCCACGCCCAGTGGCGCGTCTTCGAACACGATGCAGTGCTCGGGGGCGACGCCGCAGCGCTGGGCCGCCAGCAGGAACACGTCGGGATTGGGCTTGCCGCGTGCAACATCGGCGGCGCCGACCACGGTGTCGAAGTGGCGGCGCAGGTCCAGGCCATCGAGCGTGAAGGTGATGTTGGCGTTGGGCGCGGCGGTGGCCACGGCCAGCGCCACGTTGTGGGCCTTGGCCAGCGCGATCAGTTCGTCGAAGCCGGTCACCGTTTTGCGGTGCGGTTCGTACAGTTCGCGGTAGACCAGTTCCTTTTCGTCGTTCAGGACCCGCACCTCGTCGTCATTGAGGTGTTCGCCCATCTCGGCACGGATGATTTCCTTGCCCTGGCGGCCAGCCGTGGTGCGGAAAAATTCGTCGGCGTCGATGTCCTTGCCGCGCCGCTGGAAAAACGCGATCCAGGACTCGGTGTGAAAGGACATGTTGTCGACGATGGTGCCGTCCATGTCGAAGATGAATGCGCGTCGGGTCGCTGCCATGGCTTATACGCCTTGCTTGAGTGAGGCCGAAATGAAGTCGTCCAGGTCGCCATCGAGAACGCCCTTGGTATTCCCGGTTTCGAAGTTGGTGCGCAAATCCTTGATGCGCGACTGATCGAGCACGTAGGAACGGATCTGATGGCCCCAGCCTACGTCGGTCTTCGAATCTTCGAGCTTTTGCTGTTCGCTCATGCGCTTGCGCAGTTCATGCTCGTACAGCTTCGCCTTGAGCATTTCCATCGCTTCGGCGCGGTTGCGGTGCTGGCTGCGGTCGTTCTGGCACTGGACGACGATGCCGGTCGGGCCGTGCGTCATGCGCACCGCGGAGTCGGTTTTGTTAATGTGCTGGCCACCGGCGCCGGACGCGCGATAGGTATCGACGCGAATGTCGGCCGGGTTGACGTCGATCTCGATCGAGTCATCGACTTCCGGGTACACGAACAGGCTGGTAAACGACGTGTGGCGGCCGTTGGCCGAGTCGAACGGCGACTTGCGTACCAGGCGGTGCACGCCGGTTTCGGTGCGCAGATGGCCGTAGGCGTATTCGCCTTCCACTTTCAGGGTGGCGGTCTTGATGCCGGCCACCTCGCCGTCGGACTGTTCCAGGATGTCGACCTTGAAGCCTTTGCGTTCGCAATAGCGCAGGTACTGGCGCAGCAGCATCGAGGCCCAGTCCTGGGCTTCGGTGCCGCCGGCGCCGGCCTGGATGTCGATGAAGCAGTTGTTGGCGTCCATCGGGTTGCCGAACATGCGGCGGAACTCCATGGCTTCGACCACGGCCTTGATGGCGTCGGTGTCGACGATGACCGCTTCGAGCGTGTCGTCGTCGCCTTCTTCGCGCGCCATGGCAAACAGGTCGTTCGCGTCTTTGAGGTCGGCGTCCGCCTTGATCAGGGTATGGACGACGCCTTCGAGTTCTTTTTTCTCTTTACCGAGCGCCTGGGCGCGTTTCGGATCGTTCCAGACGGTCGGATCTTCTAGTTCTTCGTTGACTTGTTCGAGCTTCTCTGACTTTTTATCGAAGTCAAAGATACCTCCGAAGTTCGGCTTCACGATCCGTCAGGTCGTTGAGCAGGGCGGAGAGGGCGTTAATGCGTTCGGCTTCCATGGCGTTTCCGGTCTTATGAATTGGTTAAATCGAACCTTCGATTATACCCCAGCGCGCCACAATCACGGCCATCGCCGCGTACCCGGCTTGATCGGTGTCGCGCCGCTGCGTATGATGGCGCGAATCTCCCCCCGCCACTCGCCGGAAAGCGCCCCTATGCGTTATCAAATTTGCATTCCCGTTTTGCCCCTGGTGTTCTGCGCCGTCGCCGCTGCCGCCACCCCGCCGAAAGGCGCCACCGCCGTTGTCGGCGTGATGGAAACGACCGACCTGCATTCGAACGTGCTCGGATACGATTACTTCAAGCTCTCGCCCGAGCCTTCGCTGGGCCTGGACCGCACCGCCTCGCTGATCGCGCAGGCGCGCCAGCAGTTCCCGAACAATCTGCTGTTCGATAACGGCGACACCATCCAGGGTACGGCGCTGGCCGACTACCAGGCGCTGGCCAATCCGCTCAAGTGCGAGCAGACGCTGGCCATCTACAAGGTGATGAACAAGCTCGCTTACGACGGGGGCGGGATCGGCAACCACGAATTCAATTACGGCCTCGCGTATCTGAGCCAGGTGACCGGCAACCGCTTCGAGGTCGATGGCGTCGATGCTTCCAGGGCGCGCTGCGCCGGGCCGTCGTTCCCGCAGGTGCTGGCCAACGTCTACAGCCTCAAGACGCGCCAGCCGCTGTTTGCACCGTACCGCATCATCGACAAGCAGATCACGGCGCAAGACGCCGACGGCAAGCCGGTGAGCGTGACGCTCAAGGTCGGCATCATCGGCTTTGCGCCGCCGACCATTCTGTCGTGGGACAAGCGGTGGCTGGAAGGGAAGGTCTACACCGAAGGCCTGCGCGAGACCGCGTCGAAATTCATTCCCGAGATGCGCGCGCAGGGCGCCGACCTGGTGGTGGCCATTTCGCACGGCGGTTTGGACGACAGTACCTACGAGCCGTCGATGGAAAACGGGAACTGGCACCTGTCCAAGGTGCCGGGCATCGACGCCATGTTGATCGGGCACTCGCACCTGCCGTTCCCGAACGCGGCCAGCACCGTCCCGCAATTCAACCTGCCGGGCGTGGACAAGGTCAAGGGCCTGGTCAACGGCGTGCCGACCGTGATGGCCAACCTGTGGGGCAAGCACCTCGGCGTGATCGGCCTGCACCTGTCGTACGACGGCCAGCGCTGGGTGGTCGACGCTAGCCGCACCACGGTGGAAGCGCGCGCCGCGCAGCAGGCCGACAAATCGTTCATCGCGCCCGATCCGGCGATTGCGGCGCTGGTCGCGGCCGAGCACGAGGCGACCATCCGCTACGTCAAGACGCCGGTGGGCGCGACCGACTTTCGCATGTCGAGCTATTTTGCCGATGTGGGTGACGTGAGCGCGATTGCGGTGGTCAACGCAGCGCAGACCGATTATGTGTCCAGATACGTCAAGGCCAACCTGCCGCAGTACGCGGCCTTGCCGGTGCTGTCGATGGCGTCGCCGTTCAAGGGCGGTACCGCTGGCGTGACCGATTACACCGACGTCAAGGCCGGCAGCCTGGCGCTGAACAATGCGGCCGACCTGTACCTGTATCCGAATTCGCTGTACGCGGTCAAGGTCAACGGCGGCGAGCTCAAAGCATGGCTGGAGCACGCGGCCGGGCGCTTCAATACCATCGATCCCGACTTGACCACGCCGCAGGAACTGGTCAACACGGCTTTTCCGACCTATAACTTCGACGCGATGACGTCGAAGGACGTCAGCTACGAGATCGACGTGACCAAGGTACCGGGCCAGCGCATCAAGAACCTGCGTTTCCGCGACAAGGCGGTCAACGCCTCGAACGAGTTTTTGGTGGCGACGAATAACTACCGCGCCAGCGGCGGCGGCGGTTTTCCGGGCCTGGACGGCAGCAAGACCGCCGTGGCGGCGCCGGACGCCAACCGCGATGTGCTGATCGGGTACATCAAGGAGGTCAGGAATCTGACCCGCGCGCAGCATGGCCAGCAGCGCAGCTGGCGCTTTGCCAGGGTGCGCACCGCCGGTCCGGTGGTGTTCCATTCGGCGCCGGGCCTGTTGCCGCTGGCGCAGCAGGCCGGCCTTGCCAACGTGTCGCAAGTGCGCGCCGATGATGGCCTGGGCAAGGGCTTTGCGCTGTACGCGGTCGATCTGTCGAAATGATGCCGGTTTCAACCTCGGTGTTGCTGGCGGCGCTGCTTTGCTGCGGCGTGGCGCACGCGCAGCCGGCGGGCGCGCAGGACCCGCAAGCCGCGTATGACCTGGGCCGCATGGTCCGCAACGGCATTGGCGTTGCGCGCGAGCCGCGGCGCGCGTTCGCGCTGATCGAATCGAGTGCCTTGCGCGGCCATGCGCCGGCCATGTTTACCGCATCGACCATGCTGGCGGCGGGGGAGGGCTGTGCGGCGGACCTGGCGGCTTCGCGGCGCTGGCTGGAAGCGGCTGCTGAACTGCAGCACCCGGAAGCGCTGCAGCAAATGGCCATGTATGTGCAGGAAGGCGCGCTGGGCTACCCACGCGACGCGCAGCGTGCCGCCCAGTTGCTGCGCGAGGCGGCGCACGCGATGACGCACCGCGCGCACGGCCACCAGGATCAAGGCTTGCCCGCTTCCAGATAGGCTGCCAGCGCACCGCAGCTGTGCGCGTCCGGCCCCTTGGTCCGGGTGATGTTCAGGTCTTTCGCCATCCATGCTTCGACATCGCGCATGTCGCGTTGCGTCAGCGCGGTTTCTTCGGCCGCCTGCGCGCGGCTGCTGCGCGACAGTTTCAGCATGGCCGCTTCATTGAGCGCGGCTGCATGCGCCACCGTCCAGGTTTGCAGTGCGTCCTGGTAGGCGACCGCTTTCGGGGGCGTGACCTTGCCGCATGCCGCTACCAGCTCTTTCAGCAAGTCCTTGCGCGTGTACAGGCGCAGCACGTCCTGCTGGGCGGCCGTCAAGGGTGTCCGCGGCGCCGGCGCCGGCGGCTCCGCGCCGGCATCCTGGGTCACATCCTTGCCCGGCGCGGGCGGCAGATTGCGGATTTTCTCGATATTGGCCAGCAGCGCGCCCGCGCTGTCGGGCCGCCCGCCCGCGTGGCGCTGTTCCTTGCCGTCCTTGAACACGACCTGGCGCGGTACGCCGCCGGCGTCCAGACGGGTCCCCAGATTGGGCGGCTGGTGCCAGACCGGCCACTGCACGCGCACGAACACGGTGTCGGGGGCGGTCGATTCGGCCGCTGCCTGGTCGAAGGTCTTGTCGGCGCCGATGCAGTATTTGCAGCCGCGGTCGGGCGAGGTCAATTGCACGACCACGTAGCCGGGCCGCGACAGGAAGGCGTCGACCTCGGTCGGTCTGAGTTCGGTGACCTTGGCGGCAAAGGCCGTCGAGCAGCCCAGTGCGGCGCCGATGGCGACGGCGATGTTCAGTAATTTCATCGGATAGGTTCCTGGTTGACGTGTCACAGAATGCGTGGGCCGGCTGGGGTGTCGATATGGGCGCGCAGATAAGGCCGCGCGCCGGCATCGATTTGCACCACCGTGACCGGCGCGTGCAGGCCGATCGCGTCGAGCAGCGCGCCCACGCGCTGCGGTTCCGGATGAAACAGCTCCAGCCTGGCCAGCGACAGGCCAAGATCGGCCATGCCCGCCGCCGGGTGCGGGCCCGCCTCCCATTCGATCAGCGCCGGGCCGACCCCGCCCAACGGCAGGCTGCCATCGCCAGGAATCGTGATCAGCCAGTTGCGCGCTCCGCGACCCATGGGCGTGATGGCGCCGAGCGCGGCGAGCGGCCCGGCCGCTTCGGCGGCGAGCGCAATGTCGCCGGTACGCGCAACCCAGGCCGACAGCGCCGGCTGCGCGTCCGCGCCAAGCGTATCGAGCGCAAACCAGCGCGCCCGGCCAGGCGGCGGCGCATCGGGGTCGATCGCGATGATTTCCAAAAACAGGGCCTCGCCCAAACGCAGCAGCAGGTTATGGGTGCCCATGGCGGGATGCTTGCCGCCTGGCGCGGCGGCAACGCCGAGCTTGTTCTCGATCCAGGCGGCGCCCTGGGCGAGGGTGGGGGCGGTGACGGTGATGTGGTCGAGCTGGCAGGCTGGCATGCGGTTTCACTTTCCGGCGTGGTTGGAGATAAAAGACGCCAGATGGTAGCACCGGCGCCAGCCTGAACGGTGAGTGAAGAAGGGCCCTGAAGCCGAAATCGCGTAAGTAAAGCGTTATTTAGCATGAAAGCGATTTCAAGAGCGTGAAACTTTTTCAGCGTCAGTTTTTCGCCACGCGTGTTTAGCAAGTTAAAAGGCTGTTTAGCAGCTCGCCAGGCATATGCACGGCAAGGAATTTAACATTTCTTTTTCGCAGGTGATCTTGAACAGAAAGCATCATTATTTGGTGGGCTTTTGCACCGGCTTTTCTATGAAAGCCATGAAAGCCCCGCTGTTGAGGGCGATACTTGTTCTTTTTGCTGGAAACGGTTCCGAAGCGCTCCACAATCCACACACCTGTTTTCACCTGGCAATTGCTTTATGTGCAATGCAAAAAACCTCATTTTTGCGTTCTTGACATTTAACCTTTGCAAGCGATACATTGCGTCAATACCTAGGCGACAAGCTGTTTTTGTCAACCCATGGTGGCCTTGGCCCGGACACATCCGTCGCCATGGCGATTCGACAAAAAACGGTCGCTTGATCGTTTTTTTTGAAAAAGAGTTGAAAACGTTTTCAAGCCTGCGTAACGCGGGGACGGCATGGCCGGCCTCACCGAACAGGCCCTGTGGGCGTCGCAGCCTTGCTCTGGGCAGTGG
This sequence comes from Massilia aquatica, assembly GCF_011682045.1. Lineage (GTDB taxonomy): Bacteria > Pseudomonadota > Gammaproteobacteria > Burkholderiales > Burkholderiaceae_D > Telluria_A > Telluria_A aquatica. Next base: position 658,477 of record NZ_VVIW01000002.1, read on the forward strand.
AAGGTGCGGCGCGTGCGGACAACGAAGGCATCCACCTGTCTTCGGGCGCAAGTTGCTTCCTGCTCCGGCGGGCGGCGGCAAGCGCAACGTGAACCGCGCCGTGGCCGCCCGCCACGGACCGGTACGCGGGAAACACTGAAACAAGCGTCATCCGCACCGGTGCATCCGGAACGATGGCGACAACCATGCCGGCGAACGTGATTCACGCACGCCATAAAGTACGACAATTGCGAGGAGACTCCTGAATGAATTCGATGTCCAAGATTAAACTGAACGCCGTCACCGACGCCCTGCGCAACAGCGGCAGCGGCCGCAATCTGGCGCGCAGCGCAATGCGCGGCCTGCTGGCCCTGTCGATCACGGCAGCGTCCGCCGCCGCGATCAGCCTGCCGATGATGGCAACGGCGCACGCCGCCGCCGATGCGGAATACACGCAGCGCTTCCTGACCCAGTACAAGAAGATGAAAGATCCTGCGAACGGCTACTTCAGCAAAGAAGGCGTGCCCTACCACTCGATCGAAACGCTGATGGTCGAAGCCCCGGACCATGGCCACGAAACCACCTCGGAAGCGTACAGCTACTGGCTGTGGATGGAAGCGCAGTACGGCCGCGCCACCGGCGACTGGGGCCCGCTGAACGCGGCCTGGGCCAACATGGAAAAGTACATCATTCCATCGCAGTCGGACCAGCCGACCAACAGCTTCTACAACCCGAGCAAACCGGCCACCTACGCCGCCGAGTACGACCTGCCGAAGAGCTACCCGGCGCCACTGAACGGCGGCGTGCCGGTCGGCCAGGATCCGATCGCCAACGAACTCAAATCGACCTACGGCACCAGCAATATCTACGGCATGCACTGGCTGCTGGACGTGGATAACTGGTACGGCTACGGCAAATGCGGCGACGGCACCACGCGTCCGTCGTACATCAACACCTTCCAGCGCGGTTCGCAGGAATCGGTCTGGGAAACCGTGCCGCATCCATCGTGCGAAACCTTCAAATGGGGTAAAAACGGCGGTGGCGAAGGCTTCCTCGGCCTGTTCATCGGCGACAACAACCGCGCCAAGCAGTTCCGCTACACCAATGCACCCGACGCCGATGCGCGCGCCGTGCAAGCCGTGTACTGGGCCTCGGTCTGGGCCAAGCAGCAAGGCAAGAGCGCACAAGTGGCCGACCTGGTCACCAAAGCGGCCAAGATGGGCGACTTCCTGCGCTACGCCATGTTCGACAAGTACTTCAAGAAAATCGGCAATTGCACCAATGCGAACTCGTGCCCGGGCGGCAACGGCCAGCCGGATGCACAAGGCAACCGCGACAATCAGCATTACCTGATGAGCTGGTACTACGCATGGGGCGGCGCCACCGACACCAACGCCGGCTGGGCATGGCGCATCGGTTCGAGCCACAACCACTTCGGCTACCAGAATCCGCTGGCCGCGTGGGCACTGTCGACCCAGGCCGACTTCAAGCCGCAGTCGCCAACCGCCGCCGGCGATTGGGGCAAGAGCCTGACCCGCCAGATGGAATTCTACCGCTGGCTGCAATCGGCTGACGGCGCAATCGCCGGCGGCGCGACCAACAGCTGGGGCGGCGATTACCTGACCCCACCGGCAGGCACCCCGACCTTCCACGGCATGTTCTACGATGAAAAACCGGTCTACCACGATCCGGCCTCGAACACCTGGTTCGGCTTCCAGGCCTGGTCGATGCAGCGCGTAGCCGAGTACTACTACGCCAGCGGCGACGCGCGCGCCAAGACGGTGCTGGACAAATGGGTCGCCTGGGCCTCGGCCAACACGGTCCTGAAAGCGGACGGTACCTACACCATCCCGAACACCCTGGCATGGAGCGGCGCGCCCGACACCTGGAACGCGGCAACCCCTGGCGCGAATGCCGGCCTGCGCGTGAAAATCGTCGACAGTACCAACGACGTCGGTATCGCAGCGGCCCTGGCCCGCACCCTGATTTACTACGGCGCCAAAGCCAACAACGAGCCTGCCAAAGCGCTGGCCAAGCAGCTGCTGGACCGCATGTGGGCCAAGCACCAGGATTCGGTGGGCCTGGTGGTCGACGAAACGCGCGCCGACTACAAGCGCTTCACCCAGCCTTACGATCCGGCGACCGATTCGGGCGTCTACATTCCGCAAGGCTGGACCGGCACCAACGCCCAGGGCGCGACCATCGATTCGAGCGCGACGTTCCTGAGCATTCGTCCGAAATACAAGGACGATCCACAGTGGCCCAAGCTGAAAGCCTACCTGGACGGCGGCCCGGCACCAACCTGGCGCTACCACCGCTTCTGGGCCCAGGCCGATATCGCCAATGCGCTGGCTGACTACGCCAACATCATCGGCGGCACCGATTCGCCGTCGATCGTCACCAGCAGCAACGCCATCACCGTGCCTGAAGGCGGTTCCGCCAGCGTCGGCATCACCCTGTCGAAAGCGCCTGCCGCCAACGTCTCGGTGGCCGTTGCCAAGGCAGCCGGTGGCGACGTCGACCTGACCGCACCAGCGACCAGCCTGCTGTTCACGCCGGCCAACTACAACGTTGCCCAGGCAGTGGCGATCAGCGCCGCGGCGGACGCCGATGCCATCAACGGCAGCGCCAACTTCACCTTCACGGCGCCTGGCTACCTGAGCTCCACCACGGTGGCAACCGAGGCTGACCGCGATGTCGTGGTTCCGGTGAGCCTGGTCGTGACCGGTGCGCCGCTGTCGGTTCCGGAAGGCGCATCGCGCACCTTCCAGGTCCGCCTGGGCGCCGCTCCTAAAGCCAACGTGACGGTGAGCGTAGCCCGCCTGACCGGCGACACCGACCTGTCGGTTGCCGGTGGCGCGACCCTGACCTTCACGCCAGCGAACTGGAACGTGACCCAGGCAGTGACGGTTGCCGCCGCAGTCGATGCGGACACCGTCAACGGCAGCGCCACCTTCGCCGTGAGCGCACCGACGGCGCCAACCGTCAACGCGGTCGCCACCGAAGCGGACAAAGACGTGCAGACCGGCGGTTGCGCTGTCGATTTCGACACCGCCAACGACTGGGGTTCGGGCCAGGTTCCACGGGTTACCCTGCGTAACACCGGCACCGCGCCGATTACCGGCTGGGCACTGAACTGGACCGCGTCGAACGACGTTACGCTGACCAACTCGTGGGGCGCCACCGTGACCCAGAGCGGCCGTGCGTTCAGCGCCGTGCCTGCGGCCTGGAATGCCACCATCGCCGCTGGCGGCAACGTTGAAATCGGCATGCAACTGGCCTACAGCGGCGCCAAAGTGCTGCCGACCGGCCTGAGCTGGGCTGGCCGTAGCTGCGCCATCAGTGTGAAGTAATCGTAAGTCGTCCGCGCGGGCCTTGTTGGCCCGCGCGGATTTTTTGCATTTGTGTTTTGTCTTTCCAAACAGAGGAGAACGACCATGACGATTCGTTCGAGCCACGCTGCCATCGCCGTGCTCGCGGTGGTACTGGGCGCTGCCGCCGTCGGCGGCAGCATGACTTACAGCGCGCTGACCGAAGCGCGCGCGGGCGGGGCTGAAGCCTGGCGCGACCTGACCCACATCCACGCGGCGCGCGCGCGCCTGGCCAGCACGGCGCTGGAAGGCGCGGCGCGTGCAGGCGGACTCGACCAGGCGTTTGTCGACCAGGCCCGTACCAGCCTGGTGCGCGCCAGTGCCTTGCCGACCAACAGCGGCGTGCTGAACGACCCGGAAGCGGTCGACAACTACAAGCGTTACCAGGGTGAGCTGACCGGCGTGCTGTACCGCCTGGCGGGAACCCGCGGCGCGCCCGAGCTGGAGACGGTGTCTTCGCTCAAGGAACTACGCGGCAAATTGCCGCAAGACGAGCTTGCGCTGGCCGATGCCCGCAGCCGTTACGGAAAGTCGGCCGAAGGCTACAACGCCCTGGTCGGTACCTTCCCGGGTGCCGCGGTCGCAGCGGTGACCGGTTACCGGCCGCTACCTGCCGGGTTGTAAGCGAAACCCTGCTTCAAGTCATCTCACTTATTGGAGACGCATGATGATTACCCCGAAATTTGCAAGCAAACTGGCGCTGTCGCTGGCCCTGGCCTTCGCGGCCAGCGCCGGCCAGGCGTTTACCGTATCCGGCAACAAAATCCTGGACGATGCCAACCGTCCGGTCACGCTCAAGGGCGTCAACTGGTTTGGATTCGAAACCTTCGACGGCTCGGTGCACGGCCTGTGGACCCGCAACTGGAAGAGCATGCTCGACCAAGTGCAGGCGGAGGGTTTCAACGCCCTGCGCATTCCGGTGTGCCCGGCCACCTTCCGCGAGTCGTCGGTCAAGCCGAACATCGACGCGCTGGCCAATCCGGACCTGGTCGGCCTGAACTCGCGCCAGTGGCTCGACGTGTTCCTGAAAGAAGTCGACCGCCGTGGGATCTACATCCTGCTGGACCATCACCGTCCGGATTGCCAGGCGATTTCGGAACTGTGGACAACGCCGCAGTACACCGAAGAACAGTGGCTGACCGACCTGGAGTACCTGGCCCAGCATTATTCCGGCCTGCGCAACCTGATCGGCCTGGACATCAAGAACGAGCCGCACGGCCAGGCGACCTGGGGCACGGGTAATGTGCGCACCGACTGGAACCTGGCGGCCGAGCGCGCGTCGAAGCGCATCCTGGCGGTCAATCCGAACCTGCTGATTTTTGTCGAAGGCATCGGCAGCAACTCGGGCGGTTGCCAGGGTCAGTACGGCCACTTCTGGGGTGGCAACCTGGAGCCGCTGAACTGCAAAACGCTCGACATCCCGCGCAACAAGCTGGTGCTGTCGCCGCACGTGTACGGTCCTGACGTGTTCGAGATGGAGTACTTCAAGGCTGCCAACTTCCCGGCCAACATGCCTGCGATCTGGGACCAGCAGTGGGGCAAGTTCGCCAAGGATTATCCGGTGGTGCTGGGCGAGTGGGGCGGCAAGTACGGCCACGGCGGCGGCAATCCGAAAGACAAGGTCTGGCAGGATGCGCTGGTGAAATACCTGAAAGAACGCGGCATGATCAGCTCGTTCTACTGGACGCTCAATCCGAACAGCGGCGACACCGGCGGTATTTTGCAGGATGACTGGAAAACGGTGTGGCCGGACAAGATGGCGTTGCTGAAGAATTTGTGGGCGGGTGCGACGCCGACGCCAACACCGACGCCGACACCGACGCCGACACCGACACCGACGCCAACGCCGACGCCGACGCCGACACCGACACCGACACCGACGCCAACGCCGACGCCGACGCCAACGCCGACGCCGACGCCGACGCCAACGCCGACGCCAACGCCGACGCCAACGCCAACGCCGGCGGTGACGGCAGTGGTCAAGATCAATTCCGATTGGACGGCTGGCTACTGCGCTGAAGTAAGCGTAAACAACAGCGGCACCACGCCGGTGGTGTGGAAAATCAACGTGCCGGTACAGGGCAAGATCAACAACCTGTGGAACGCGGTCTACACCCAGACTGGCGCTACCTTGACGGCATCGGGCCAGGCGTATAACGCGACCGTGCAGCCGAAATCGATCCAATCGTTCGGCTTCTGCGCCGTTAGATAAGCCAATCATTGTAAAACCGGGGGCAGATCCCAATACCGTTAACTTAGGCTCCGTCATTCCCGCGAAGGCGGGAATCCATAGCACCTTCGCTAATCGTAGGTGCTATGGGGGGAACGCACAGCGTTCCCGCCTTCGCGGGAATGACGGAGCTAAGTTTTGTGGCCAAAAGCGCTTAACTTAACGGCATTAGGGACAGCCCCCGGTTCGCCGGCCGCCGGTTTTGCAATAACGTCCGGATCAGCGCTAAAGATTGGTAATTTAGCACTTGCAGCAACGCAAAAAATCGCCTACTATCGCAATCCCAAGCAGGCCAACCACTTTAGAAAAGGAGATCGATCATGCAAAAACTGAACACTACCGCTCCTTTTCTGGGTCTGGCTGGCTAATCTCCTGCACTGAACCGACGGCATTCGCCCGTCTGTCGCACCGTTTAGCCCTCTCTTGACGAGTTGATCGTCAGCGCTCCGCCAGCGCCCAATCCGTATTCGTATTCTTTTTGGATTGGCATCACATGGGCAATTTTGTTCAGCATATTTCTGATCGTATTTCGATCATCGCGTCCGACCGTCTGTGGCTCGAAGACGCTGCAATACAACAAACCAAAACCACGGCCGCACTGGCCGGCATGCAACGCGTGGTCGGCTTGCCCGACCTGCATCCCGGGCGCGGCTACCCCGTCGGGGCGGCGTTCTTTTCCACCGGACGCCTGTATCCGGCGCTGGTTGGCAACGACATCGGCTGCGGCATGGCGCTGTGGCAAACCGACATCCTGGCCGGCAAGGCCAAACTCGACAAGATCGACAAGCAGATCGGCAACCTCGACGATGTAATCGACGAGGAAGAATGGGCCGCGCTGGAACGCCTCGACCCTTCCTGGCCGGTGCGCATCGACGCGCTGTCCGCCGCGCTGGCAGCGGCCGGCCTCGACCTGACGCCGCTGCGCTCGCTTGGCACCATCGGCCGTGGCAACCACTTCGCCGAACTTCAGGTGATCGATGCGGTCGAAGATGAAGAGGTGATCGGGCGCACGACGCTTACGCGCAAATGCCTGCAGTTGCTGGTGCACAGCGGCTCGCGCGGTCTTGGGCAGGTGATTTTGCGCGCGCATGTCGATGCGCACAGTCACGCCGGTCTGCAAGACGGCAGCCCGGAAGCGCTCGCGTATCTGCGCGAGCATGACGCAGCATTGCAGTACGCGGAAGTGAATCGCTCGCTGATCGCGGCGCGGATTTTTCATCGCCTGCGCTGCGAGGCGGTGCGCGTGCTCGACGTGCACCACAACACGGTGACGCCTGCCACAATCGATGGCCAGGCGGGCTGGCTGCACCGCAAGGGCGCCACGCCGAGCGACCAGGGCCTGGTCATGTTGCCCGGATCGCGCGACGACTATAGTTACCTGATCGAGCCGGTGCTGTCCGCCGGTGAACTGAGCCTGCATTCGCTGGCGCACGGGGCAGGGCGCAAATGGCAGCGCACCGATTGCAAGGGCCGCCTCGACAAACTGGCGACGCCGGCGCAATTGAGCCGCACGTCGATGGGCGGGCGCGTCATCTGCAATGACCGCGCATTGATTTACGAGGAGGCGCCGCAGGCTTACAAGAATGTCGACAGCGTGCTCGGCTCGCTTGTGGGCGCGGGACTGGTGAAGGTGGTATCCAGAAGCAAGCCTGTACTGACCTACAAAACGCGTGGGGAGTGCTGCTGATGATCTGGTTACAAATTACAGCCAATACAGGCCCGGCGGAATGCTGCCTGGCGGTCACAAAAGCGCTGGTGCAACTGGGGCGCGAGGCGCAGAAAGCGGGTGTGACGGTGAGCGTGGTGGAACAACTCGACGGCCCGGTTGGCGGCACCTTGCGTTCGGTGCTGGTGGAGCTTGACGGCGAGGCGGAGGCAGTCGACACCCTGGCCCGGCGCTGGAGTGGCAGCATTCAATGGATCTGCGAAAGTCCTTACCGCAAGCTGCACAAACGTAAGAACTGGTTTCTCAACGGAGCCGCGTTCGCGCCACCGGCGGTGTCGACCGACTGCGGCGAAATCCGCTACGAGGCAACCCGCGCGTCCGGTCCGGGCGGGCAGCACGTTAACAAAACCGATAGCGCCATCCGGGCGACGCATGTGGCGTCCGGTTTGTCGGTGAAGGTGCAGACGGAACGCAGCCAGCATGCCAACAAGCGGCTGGCGGCGCAGCTGTTGCTCAGCAAATTGGGCGACCTGGCCAAGTCGGAGGAGGGCAAGAACAAGTCCGAGCGCCGCATGCATCATTTCCAGGCCGAGCGCGGCAACGCGGGACGGGTGTTCCTCGGAATGCGCTTCGTGGAAAAGACGAGCTGAGCTGTCACGAGCGTTACTGTGCCTCGATGCAGCATGGCGGCGCTGGCCCTGGAAGGACTGAGGGCCAGCGTCGTTATGTGGTTAGTGCGCGCCCGGCGAGCGGCGCTTGCTGACCGCGCTAGCGCGGCTTGGGGCGTGAGATCCGGCCACGCGTGGCTGTCCGGAGGTCGCTTATTTCCAGATGCGTTCGACCAGATCGCCGATTTCCAGGGGCACTCCGGCCGCCTTGGCGACTTCTTTCCACTCCGCCGGTGACGGCACCGCATGCGATGGCGCACTCCCGCCGCCGACACCGTATTTCATCGCGACCACGACGGTTCCCTTCACCGCTGGCACCGGCACGGCTCGCGCGCCATCAACCAGTGCCGTCGCCAGGGCCTGCGATAAGGGCGGATTGAAATCGAGCCAGATTTTCGATTGCTCTCCCGGGCGCATCGCCACAACCAGGAATCCCCCCGAGGCCGGCACGCCTTTGGTCGCCTTGAGTGCACGCGTGGCGGCACTGTCGACCTGCTTGAGATACGGCGCGAGCTTGTCGACGGTCACGCGCGCCCCGATCACCTGGTCAGGTTGAAGCAGAACCACGCCGCCTGCAGTAAGGTTACTGGCGGCCTGGACGCTACTGGCACAAAGCCATGCGGCAACGAAAAAAGTAGTCGAACGCATGGCGGTCTCCGTTAAGAATAGCGCGCGGAAAGTCACCGCGATGCCTATTGAACCACATTCGGAACATTGCCGTGAAACTACTGTTAATGAATGCGGATGGCATGCGGTACTATTGATTTCCCATCGCCCCGAGGAGATTGCCGCCATGTCCATGCCGCTGCCGATTGCCCGCCAGAATGCATCCCAACCGCCTCACGTGCTCGACTTGCTGCCGGGGCTGGTCAACCGCCACGGCTGCATCAGCGGCGCCACCGGGACCGGCAAGACGGTGACCTTGCAGGTGATTGCCGAGGCGCTGTCCGGGATCGGGGTGCCGGTGTTCATGGCGGACGTCAAGGGCGACCTGTCGGGCATGGCCAAGGCCGGGGCCGCGTCGGAAAAAATGACCAAGCGCCTGGGCGCGCTGGGCGTCGAGGCGCCGGCCTGGGCCGCTTGCCCTGTGACGTTCTGGGATGTGTTCGGGGAAGCCGGCCATCCGGTGCGGGCCACCATCTCCGACCTGGGGCCCTTGCTGCTGGCGCGCATGTTGAACTTGAACGATACCCAGGAAGGCGTGCTGCAACTGGTGTTCAAGATCGCTGACGACAATGGCTTGCTGCTGCTCGATACCAAGGATTTGCGCAGCATGCTGCAACACGTCGGCGACAATGCGGCCGACTTTCGCACCACGTACGGCAATATTTCGGCGGCCAGCATCGGCGCCATCCAGCGCGGACTGGTGGCGGTCGAACAGCAGGGCGGCGACCGCTTTTTCGGCGAGCCGATGCTCAATATCGACGACCTGCTGCAAACCGATGCGCAGGGCAAGGGCGTGGTCAACATCCTGGCCGCCGACAAGCTGATGAATGCGCCGCGCCTGTACGCGGTTTTCCTTTTGTGGCTGCTGTCGGAACTGTTTGAAAACCTGCCCGAGGTAGGCGACCTGGACAAACCAAAGCTGGTGTTTTTCTTTGACGAAGCGCACTTGCTGTTCAGCGAAGCGCCCAAGCCCTTGCTGCAAAAAATCGAGCAGGTGGTGCGGTTGATCAGGTCGAAAGGCGTGGGCGTGTTTTTCATCACCCAGAACCCGCTCGACATTCCCGACACCGTGCTCGGCCAGCTGGGCAACCGCGTCCAGCACGCCTTGCGCGCATACACGCCGCGCGACCAGAAAGCTGTCAAGGCGGCGGCGGAAACCTTCCGGCCCAATCCGGCGCTCGATACTGCCCAGGTGATCACCGAGCTGGAGGTGGGCGAGGCGCTGGTGTCCTTCCTCGACGAGAAAGGACGGCCCAACATGGTCGAGCGCGCCTTTATCTTGCCGCCGGCGTCGCAGATCGGTCCAATCGACGCGGCCGGGCGCCAGCGTTCCATGGCGCAGTCAGTGGTCGCCGGTGTCTACGAGCAAGCGATCGACCGCGAATCGGCGCACGAGCTGATTGCCGCCCGCGCCGCTGCGGCGCAAACCGTGGACGCGCCGGCACCGCGCGGCGGGACGCCGGCCGGCGCCGGGCGCGGCAGTGTGCCAAAGAGCGCGCCCGACACCTCGCTGGGCGGCATGCTCGGTGGCTTGTTCGGCGGTGGTGGCAAGCGTCAATCGCCGGTCGAGGCGATGATGAAGTCGGCTGCGCGCAGCATCGGCTCGCAAGTCGGGCGCGAAATCATTCGCGGCGTGCTGGGCTCGATCCTGAAGCGGCGCTAGGAGTCTGCGCGGCAGAAACTGATGCAATCCGAATGGTGACGAGGTAAACTTGTCAAATGACGACGAGCTACCTTCCATACGATCAGCATCAGCAAATGCTGCTTCCCCATGCTTTGCAAGACT